>NZ_JAMGBG010000072.1 GCF_023516595.1 Streptomyces neyagawaensis
GCTGCTGGTGTCACTGCCGCAGTGAGGGCGCCGGGCGAGTGTCTCTCCGCGTCATGACTGCGACACAGGGGCCTCCTGCCACTGCCCGGTGATTCGACACCAAGAGCAGCAGCGGGAGGCCCCACTCGCATGCGCCCAGCCTGCCGCGACCTACGGAGTCGTGGTGATACTCAGGCCGCTGAACTCGGCCGTACCCGAGATCTTGTTGTCGTGGGAGGTGTGGAAGACGCCCGCGTCCTGGGTGGCGTTGGCTCCGGACAGGTTCACCGCCGAGCCGACCTGGGTGAAGGTGGTTCCGTTGGTGGAGTAGTACCCGCTGACCTGGTTGCCGGTGCGGGTGAGCCGCAACCAGACCGGTGC
>NZ_JAMGBG010000073.1 GCF_023516595.1 Streptomyces neyagawaensis
TGTGGAAGACGCCCGCGTCCTGGGTGGCGTTGGCTCCGGACAGGTTCACCGCCGAGCCGACCTGGGTGAAGGTGGTTCCGTTGGTGGAGTAGTACCCGCTGACCTGGTTGCCGGTGCGGGTGAGCCGCAACCAGACCGGTGCCTTGATGCCCGTGGTCTTCTTCTCGGCGTCGAGGTATCCGTCGCCGTTGGAGTCGTATTCGAGCGTGACTCCGTTGCTGGGCGTCACGGCTATGACCGCGTACCCCGCTGAACTGCCCGCGGCGGTCATGTCGTTGCGCACCATGATGCCCGCCTTTGCCCAGGGGTCGGTGTTGTCCAGCTGGTCCACCTTGACGGTCGCGGTGGTGCCGCTGCTGAACGACTGGTTCTGGTAGACGGCCCCGTACTGGTCGTTGTGCTGCGGCGCACCGCCCCAGACGTCGGACCCGGCGCCGGTGATCGCGATGTCGCTCTCGTGCTGGGTGAGGATGGCCGGGATGTTCGCGTATCCGGCGTATGGGGGCGTGGTGATGCTCAGGCCTTCGAAGGCGGCCGTGCCCGGGACGTTGACGTTGTGGGAGGTGTGGAAGACGCCCGCGTCCTGGGTGGCGTTGGCTCCGGACAGGTTCACCGCCGAGCCGACCTGGGTGAAGGTGGTTCCGTTGGTGGAGTAGTACCCGCTGACCTGGTTGCCGGTGCGGGTGAGCCGCAACCAGACCGGT
>NZ_JAMGBG010000074.1 GCF_023516595.1 Streptomyces neyagawaensis
GTGGGAGGTGTGGAAGACGCCCGCGTCCTGGGTGGCGTTGGCTCCGGACAGGTTCACCGCCGAGCCGACCTGGGTGAAGGTGGTTCCGTTGGTGGAGTAGTACCCGCTGACCTGGTTGCCGGTGCGGGTGAGCCGCAACCAGACCGGTGCCTTGATGCCCGTGGTCTTCTTCTCGGCGTCGAGGTATCCGTCGCCGTTGGAGTCGTACTCGAGGACGACTCCGTTGCTGGGCGTCACGGCCATGACCGCGTAGCCTGCCGAGCTGCCGGCGCCCTTGATGCTGTTGCGGACCATGATGCCCGCTTTCGCCCAGGGGTTGGTGTTGTCCAGCTGGCTCACCTTGGTGGTCACGGTGGTGCCGTTGGTGAACGACTGGTTCTGGTAGACGGCCCCGTACTGGTCGTCGTGCTGCGGCGTACCGCCCCAGACGTCGGCCCCGGCCCCGGTGATCGCGAACTGGCCGTTCGCCTGGCTGAAGGTGGCGGGCGAGTTCACCGCGAAGGTGGAGTAGGGGGCGGTCACCGGGTACTTGAGGTACTGGTACGCGGGTTCCAGGCCGGCGTCGTTCATGACCGTTCGGGCGCCCGCCGGCCAGTCACCGTCTGTGATGATCTGCGTGCCGCTGACCACGCTGCCACGGTTGCCGTCAGTGACGTCACCGGCCTTCGTGGCCCAGTTGTCGGTCAGGGTGAAATTGCCGGTGTTGAAGTTGCTGGCGACGTTCTGGTGGGCGTAGGCGCCCACCCGGTCGAAGACGTTGTTGGTGGCGGACAGGTATCGCGACCCCTCGTCGAAATACATGCCGAAATAGATGCCTCCGTTGCCGCCGACGCTGCAGTAGTTCCGGTCGATCACACTGGAGGGGTTCGCCGACAAGGTGTAGAAGCAGCCGGCGTCGTTCATCGACTGCAGGAAGTGGTGCACGTAGTTGGCGACGACCTTGTTCCCCTTGGCTGTCGTCGGGGTGTCGTAGACCGGCTGGTAGTTGTACAGACCCCGGCGCTGGTACTCCGGGCTTCCGCCCTGGTCGTTGACTCCCCATCCGTAGCCGATGCTGATGCCGCCGTAGGGGACGTCGTACACCTCGTTGTGGCTGATCTCGCTGTTGGTGGTGTATGTGGCGAGAATCGCGTGGTTGTCGCGGTAGTCGATGGCGACGTCGTGGATGAGGTTGTTCTTGATCGTGATGTCCTTGTTCGTCATCCGGACGTCACTGGGATGATGCGCGTCTTCCCGGAGTCCGCCGACGATGATGGCGCCCGCCGCGATCTGCTTGAAGACCGAGCCGACGACGGTGATGTCGCCGGCCCCCAGGCCGACACCTGAGGTGTGCGCGTTGGCGTCCTGGCCGATGCCGAGGCCGTAACTGCCGAGGCCGATGAACTTGTCGTTGCTGAACGTCACGTGGTTCGCGGCGGACACCTGTACCGCCGCGGGCATCTGCAGCCACTTCGGCCGGGTCGCCTCGAACAGGCTGCATCCCGCCTTGCAGGAGGTGAAGGCGTCCGACGGCCTGTTCCAGTTGCCCTTGATGTACCCGCCGGTCTGCTGGTCGGCCCAGCCGTCGTTGGAGCTCGGGTGCAGCCAGCTCGTGTGGGAGAACTGCACACCGACGAAGGACAGGTGGTGGACCGGCGCATCGTAGGTGCCGCCGACGCTGATGAGCGACTCCAGCCGCGGCAGCTCCACGTCAGCAGTACTGATGTCCTGCCCCGCCAGCGGCTTGTAGTAGAGGTAGCCGGTGGCGGTGTTCAGATACCACTCCCCACCGGCATCGAGGATCTCGTAGGCGTTCTCCAGGTACGCCGGTCCCTTGCGGAACGCGTTCTGGACGACGTCCCAGCCCCAGGTGTTGTTGTCCCAGGCGGGCTGCTGCATGGTGAACGTGTTGTTGCTGATGCTCTGGACCGGCATGTAGCGGTCGGTCCAGCTGTTGAGCGTCTCGAGCTCCACCCGGCTCTGGTTGGCCAGCGTGTTCAGGTAGCTCAGCGCGGGTTTGGTGAAGGTGAACCCGGTCGGGTTGAACGTGAAGTCGGAGCGATTGACCTGGGTGCGCGCCCGGGTGGCGAGCAGGCCGTCGACGTAGAGCTGGCGGGTGTCGAAGCCGGTGCCGACGTTGGCGCGCCAGATGTTCTTGGCCGCGTCGAACTGCGACCAGCCGGTTACCTTCCGCGCCCCCGAGATGATCGGGTCAGCACCGGGGGCGGCCTTCCACACCACCGTGTGGCCGTTGTTGCCCGAGTCGGCGGCAGTGAAGGAGAGCGGGTCGGAGAGACGGTAGGTACCGTCCGCCAACTGCACGACGATGTCGCCGGTCATGCCGGAGTTGACCGCACGCACCGAGGTCTTCGCCTGGGTGATCGAACACGGCTGGGCGGAGGAGCACGCGGTACCGCTGCCCGAGGGTGACGCGTAGAGCGTCGTCATGGTCGCCGCCTGCGCCGTTCCGGCGGACGCGACCGCGGAGAGCAGGGCGCCGACGAGCGCCGTCGCCACGGTCGCGGCACGTATCCGCAGCCGGGGGCCGCGTGAGGGGATCGTTCTTCGGAGTGAAAGCACGAGAGCTCCTTCGGTGATGCGCACCGTGCCTGGTCCCCTCTCGGTCGCGACCCGGCGGGAATTCGGCCATGTTTCACCGGCGTTTCGCCGGGGCGGAGGAACTTCATCATACGAATGACATAATCCGCAAGGTGTATGCTGTGGTATTTCCTGATCATGAGGAGCCGCGCGTGCCCCGTACCCCGGCCAGTCGTCAACGACTGGCGCCTGCGCCCTCGGAAGGGTCGCTGGGAGCCGTTCCCCGACGGCAGACCGGTCGGCTCAGCGACACCGTGGTGACCTATCTCGTCGACCGCATTGTGGGCGGGGCCTATCCGCCGGACTCCGCGCTGCCCATCGAGGCGGTGCTGTGCGAGGAGTTCGGCGTCAGTCGGACCGTGGTGCGCGAGTCGGTGAAGGTACTCGAAGAGAAGGGGCTGGTCAGGGCGGCGCCCGGGCGCGGTACACGGGTGCGTGAGCCGCAGGAGTGGAATCTCCTGGACCCTGTCGTCCTGGAGGCCCAGATCCGTCACGACCGGACGCTGACGATCCTCGACCAGCTGGTCAGCGTGCGGACCGCCCTGGAGGCCGAGATGGCCGCCGACGCGGCCGGCCGCATCACCGACCTCGAACTCGCCGGGCTCGAGGAGCAAGCCACCGCGCTGCGGGAGGCACTGGACGACCCGGTGCGCTACGCCGAGGAAGACGCCACCTTCCACGAGATGATCATGAGGGCTTCCGGAAACCTCCTGGGTCAAGCCATCATCCGCAGCATTCACGGCAAGGCCCGCCTGTCACGCCTCTATGTCGGTCACGCAACCCGCGACGGCTTGACCGAGTCACTGGCCGAGCACGTGGCCATACTCGAGCTGCTCCGCCGACGTGACGCCGACGGAGCCGCCCGCGCGATGCGCGAGCACATCGCCCGCGCCTGGGCGAGCCGCCGGCCGACCCCGCAGCCGTGACATCACCGGCGGGCCCCACGTCCGAGAGATGCTGCCGCACTGGCCCTACGCCCAGGCTTAGACCACGTCATCCGACCCGCGCCCGCCGCCGAACCGCGCACCCCGAGCTACTGGGCGCCCCTCACGGCCGCTCCCCCGTGCGGTCCACCACCCCCCGCTTCAGGATCGCCGCCGACGACACCAGGTCCCCGACTCGCAGCGACTCGCAGTCCCCGTCCGGCGCGTTGAGGTTGACCGAGTTGAACGCCAGGAACGCCGACGTCCGCTCGTCGAAGAGCAGTTCGTAGCGGGACCGGCCCTGCCCGAAGTCGTTGAACCACCCCGCGATCCCGACGGACACACCCGAGCGGCCCACCGTGTCCCGCGCCCCCTCGTACACCGTCAGCCCGGGGATCCGGGCCAGCGCCCGGTACAGCGCGACCTCCTCCTTCGGCGGCAGCAGCTGCCCGGCCAGCAGCTCGGCGCCCTTCGCGAACGCCTTCCGGTCGGCGCGCCTGTCGCCGGCCTTCGGCTCCTTGCCGGCCTTGGCCCCGTACAGGTACCGGTACATCCCCTCGACCCCGTCGGGCAGTTCGTCCTCGGCCTGCCGGTAGGAGGTGATGAAGCCCTTCATGCGCGGCAGCACGTGGAGACGGCGCTCCCCGAACTGCTCATCGCGGGCCAGCCCGGCGTGCTTGCCGTCCACCGACCTCCAGAACTCCCGGGTCCCGAACGGATGCCCCTCGTCGGTGCTGTCGCAGTCGGAACGCATCAAGTCCTCGTCCAGCTTCCAGTGGTAGTCCTCCTGCTTGATGTAGACGAACTGGTCGTCCTCGATCGCGGGCTGCTTCCGCTTCCCGACCGCCTCGGCGGCCCGCTCCAGCACCTCGGCGGCCCTCCGGTCGCTGAGGGTGCCGCCCGACGGGTCCCCCTGCTTGAGCACACTGGGCGCCGGGGGCTCGGCGATCACCGCGGAGCCGACGACCACGGCGACGGTCAGGGCGGCCGCCACGGCGGGCGCGGCGAAGGCGGGCCGCCGCCAGAGCGGCCGTACGGCCACCGGACGCGAGGTGTCCGCGCTCTCGGTACGGTTCTCGATCTCCCGCATCAGCTGCTCCCTCAGGACACGGTGACGGCCCGGCGGCAACTCCCGCTCCACGGCGGCGGGAACCTCCGGAGAGGACTCGGTCTCCGGGGAAGCCGTGGCCTCCGGCGGGGACGGGGTGTCGTGGGGGGACGGGTTCTCGTTCACTGGTTCCCCTCCTGGATGGGCCCGGCCACAGGGGTGCGGCCGCCTTGTGTCTGTCCGCGCCCGGCGGCGGGTTCCCCGGCGAGCGCCGCGGCGAGCTTCGCGCGGGCGCGGGAGAGGCGGGAGCGGACCGTGCCCACGGGAACGCCGAGCGCCTCCGCCGCGGCGGCGTAGTCGAGGCCGCCCCAGGCGCACAGCGCGAGCACCTCGCGCTCGGGCCGCCGCAGCCGGTCCACCGCCGTGCGCACCGCCCGCAGATACGCCGTGTCGTCGACCTTCCCGGCCACGTCGTCGGCGAAGTCCCGCACGGACTCGGGCCTCGGCAGCCGGGCCACGGCCGCGGCGTGCCGCCGGGCGGTGCGGCGGCTGTTGCGGGTCACGTTCGTGGCGATGCCGAGCAGCCACGGTCGCGGCGAACCGCCCTCCCGGTCCAGCCGGTCCCGCAGCCGCCACGCCTCCAGGAAGGTCAGCGACACGATGTCCTCGGCCGTCGACCAGTCCCCCGTCAGCCGGAAGGCATGGTTGTACACGGAACGCGCGTACGCGTCGAAGACCTCGCCGAAGGCCTCCGCGTCCCCGTCCCTGATCCGGGCGCGCAACGCGCTCCGGTCCCCCTGATTCGTCTCCACGTCCTCCCCCTGTCCGCACGCCGAAGGCCGGTTCCCGTGACCCACGTCACAGAAGACCGGCCTTCGGCGGATGAAGTTGTACGGGAGAGGCCCGCGAGGCCCCTGCGGTCAGACGCCCGCGTAGGAGTGCTTGCCGCTGACGAAGATGTTGACGCCGTAGTAGTTGAACAGCCAGCAGGCGAAGGCGACGAGCGCGATGTACGCGGCCTTGCGGCCCTTCCAGCCGGCGGTGGCGCGGGCGTGCAGGTAGCAGGCGTAGGCGACCCAGGTGATGAACGACCAGGTCTCCTTGGGGTCCCAGCCCCAGTAGCGGCCCCACGCGTCGCCCGCCCAGATGGCGCCCGCGATGATCGTGAACGTCCACAGCGGGAAGACGGCGGCGTTGACGCGGTACGAGAACTTGTCGAGGGACGCCGAGGCGGGCAGCCGCTCCATGACGGAGGTCGCGAACCGGCCCGGCCGGCCGCCGCTCGCCAGCTTGCTCTCGTAGGAGTCCTTGAACAGGTACAGGATCGTGCCGACCGCGCCCACGTAGAAGACGGCGCCGCAGAAGATCGCGGTGGAGACGTGGATGTACAGCCAGTACGAGTGGAGGGCGGGAACCAACTGGTCACTGGCGGTGTACAAGACAGTGACGGCGAGACCGAGATCGAGGAGGACCGTGGTGATCAGCGGCAGGCCCAGCCAGCGCACGTTCTTCTTCAGCGCGAGCAGCACGAGGTACACCCCGACGGCCACGGTGGAGAAGGTGATGTTGAACTCGTACATGTTGCCCCACGGCGCCCGCTGCACCGACAGCGCCCGCGCGAGCACACCGGCGGCCTCGACGGCCCACGCCAGCACCGTGAGGGACACGGCGATACGGCCGTAGAGGTCGCCCTGCTCGTCCCCGCCGTGGGCGCCCGGTCCGTCCGGCACGTCCCGCGCGCCGGCGGCGGCCCGCACGACCACCTTCGGCCGCTCCAGCACGGAGGTGCCCCCGGCCGACTTCACGGTCACCGAGGGCGCGGCCGCCTTCTTCGCCGCGCCGTCCTGGGAGGTGAGCGCGGCGGCCGTCCGGCCCACCTTGCTGCGGCTGCCGAACAGCCATTCGGCGATGTACGCGAAGAAGGCCAGCGTGTACACGGCCATCGCGGAGTAGATCAGCGTGTTGCTGATGTTCGCGAGATTCTCGTTGGTCGCGGCGGCGAGAGTCACTTCTCAGCCCCTTCGGCAGTGACGACTGGGGGTTCGGAGTCGGGGTCGGGGTCCGGGTCGGGGTCGACGTCCGGGTCGGGCGCGGTGGGAGCCTCGTCGTGGATCACTCCGGCCAGGTCGCCCAGCTCCTCCGGCACCTTCGCGGACTCGCTGCGGCCGAGGCCCGCCATCTCGACCACGGTCACCCCGTCGGGCCCGGCGACCGCGCGGACCCACACCCGGCGGCGCTGGATGAAGAGGGACCCGGCGAGACCGAGGATCGCGGTGATCGCGCCGCCAAGAGCCCAGCCGCTGCCGGGCTGCTGGGTCACCTGGAAGCCGGCCCACTCCTTGACCCCGTCGAACGTGATGGTGCCCGCACCGTTCGGCAGGGTCATGGACTCGCCGATCTCCAGGTTCTCCCGCACCTGCGCGCCCTTGGCGTCGCGGAACGCCTTCAGCTTCGACTTGTCGAGCTGGTACACGCTCTGCGGGAGGCCCGCGTTGACCCTCAGGTCACCGTGGTACGGCGTCAGGTTCAGCCGCGGGTTCAGCAGCGCGGGGAACTGCGAGACGACCGCCGAGTCCTTGCCGCCGTACGTCGGGAGGAAGAACGCCTGGATACCGAGCTGGTCCCACGTGCCCTTGCCGTCGCGGTAGCCGTCCATCACCTTGATCGCGCCGGTGGAGGTGACGTTGGAGTCCAGCGGCAGCAGCGGCACCGCGTCCTCGAAGACGACCTTGCCCCGGCCGTCCTTGATGGTGATGACGGGCGCGTAGCCGTGGCTGACGAGGTAGACCTTGGAGTCGTCGATCTCCAGCGGCTTGTTGACCTCGATCCGGGTGGTCTTCTCTTTGCCGTCCGCGCCGACGGCGTAGACGACGTTCGCCTCGTAGATCCGCGGGGTGCCCTTGTTCGGCCCGGTGGCCTCATAGGTGCCGCGGAAGTTCTTGAGGTCGAAGCTGAACGGGTTGAGGTCGTCGGCGGAGAAGAGGTTGCCGGACTTGAAGTCGTCGTACTGCGTGAGTGTGTTGGCGAACCCGTCGCCCTCGACGATCAGCTTGTTGCCCTCGGACTTGTAGAGCTGGCCCCAGGCGAAGGCGATGAGCATCACGATCAGCGCGAGATGGAAGGCGAGGTTGCCGGCCTCCCTGAGGTAGCCCTTCTCCGCGGCGACCGCGTCCCCGGCGACATGCGCGCGGAACCGGCGCCGCTTCAGCGCCTTCAGCGCGACCTCGCGGACCTGCTCCGGGGTGGCCCCGGTGCGCCAGGTCGCGTAGGCGGGCATGCGCGTCAGCCGCTTCGGCGCGCCCGGCGGGCGGCCCCGGAGCTGGCCGACGAACTGCCAGGTGCGGGGCACGATGCAGCCGATGAGCGAGACGAACAGCAGGATGTAGATCGCGGAGAACCACACCGAGCTGTAGACGTGGAACAGCCCGAGCTTCTCGTAGACCGGCCCCAGGGTGTCGTGCCGCTTCATGAAGTCGGCGACCCGGGTCTCGTCCTGTCCGCTCTGCGGGATCAGCGAGCCGGGGATCGCCGCGAGCGACAGCAGGAACAGCAGCAGCAGCGCGACCCGCATGGAGGTCAGCTGCCGCCAGAACCAGCGGGCCCAGCCGATCACTCCGAGCTGGGGGACGTTGAGGGCGTCCTCCTGCGGGGCGGTGGACAGCCGCGAGCCGACGACGTCGAGTTCGCTGTCGTCGCGCTTGCCGGAGTCGGTCGTCGTCATTGGCTCAGATCCCAGGGGTGAAGCCGGTGGACCAGACCTGCATCTCCTGCACGATGCGGTCCCAGGCGCCGGTCAGCATGAGCACGCCGATGGTGATCATCATGCCGCCGCCGATGCGCAGCACCCACGCGTAGTGCCGCTTGACCCAGGCGAACGCGCCGAGCGCCTTGCGGAAGGCCACCGCGGCGAGCACGAAGGGCAGGCCCAGCCCCAGACAGTACGCCACCATCAGCAGCGCGCCGCGCACGGCGCTGCCCTCCTGCATCGCGAGGACGTTCACGGCGGCGAGGGTCGGGCCGATGCAGGGGACCCACCCTATGCCGAAGAGCGCACCGAGGACCGGGGCGCCCACCAGTCCGGTGGCCGGCTTGGTGTGGAAGCGGAACTCGCGCTGGGTGAGCCAGGGCATCAGCCCCATGAAGAAGAGACCCATGAAGATCATGAACCCGCCGAGCACCTTGGTCAGCACCTGTTGGTGCTCCAGGAGCGTCGTGCCGAAGTACCCGAACAGGGCCCCGCTGGAGACGAACACCGCGGTGAACCCGAGCACGAACAGCCCGGCGCCGGCCGCCATCCGCCCCTTGCGGGCGTCCGCGAGGTCGGTGCCGCCGACGCCGGTGACGTACGACAGATAGCCGGGCACGAGGGGCAGGACGCAGGGCGAGAAGAAGGAGACGAGACCGCCGAGCAGGGCGACCGGCAGCGCGAGCAGCAGGGCCCCGCTGGAGACGGTCTCGGTGAGCCCGGAGGCGTTGGTGGTGAGGGCGGTGTTCAGCACGGTCGCGGTCGTCGTTCCCGGCACGTCACTTCTCCGCGAGGACGGGCTTGATCATCTTGCGCAGCAGTTTCTCGGTGAGCGGCGTCTGGGCCCGCGCCGCGAGCCTGCCCTCCCGGTCGACGACGATCGTCGAGGGGATCAACTGCGGGTTGAGGGTACCCTTCTCGAACCGGAGCAGCAGCTTGCCCGTGGGGTCGTACAGGCTCGGGTAGGTGACCTTGAACTCTTCCTCGAAGGCCAGCGCGGGACGGGTGCTGGTGTCGCGGGTGTTGATGCCGACGAACTGCACGCCCTGACCGGCGAGGTCCTTGGAGACCTTGGCGAAGTTGGCCGCCTCCGCGCGGCACGGCGGGCACCACGCGCCCCAGACGTTCAGGACGACGATCTTGCCCTTGTAGGCGGAGGCCACATCGAGTTCGCCACCGTCGATGGTCCGGCCGGCGAGCTTGGGCGCGCTGTCCCGCTCGCCCTTCTTCACGGTCGCGATGCCGTCGGAGCCGGCGACGAAGCCGGTACCGCCGCCACCGCCCTCGATGCCTCCGCCCGAACAGGCGGACAGCACCAGCGCCAGGGCCGCGGCCCCGGCGGAGAGCAAAGCGGCACGACTACGGCTCGTACGGACACTCATGTGAAAAGTTTCGCATGCCCGTTTCGTCGACCTGCGGCGGGGTCGAGCAGCCCGCCCGGTCCTGCGTCCGCCGAGGTCAGGCGGCCGAGCCCGCCTTCAGGAAGTCCTTCCAGCCGCCCGTCGGCTCCTGCCCGACCCCGAGGGTCCGGAGCTTGGCGAGGACCTCCGGCTTCTGCACGTCCATCCAGTCGACGAACTGCCGGAAGGAGACGATCCGGATCTCCCCGTCCTTGGCCTTCTCCTTGGCCCGCGCGATGTGCTTGAGGGCCCCCTCGACGGCGTCCATGTAGACCCCGCCGTTCCACTCCTCGAAGTGGTTGCCTATGAACAGCGGCGCCCGGTTCGTCTCGTACGCCCGCTGGAATCCGGCCACGTACGCGCCGGTGGCCTGGGTGCGGTAGGCCGGGTAGTTGGCGGGCGGGGCCTGGGTGGAGTTCTGGGACTGGTTGTACATGATGTTGTAGTCCATCGACAGGACCTCGAAGCTGCGGCCCGGGAACGGCACGGACTGCAACGGCAGGTCCCAGATGCCCTGCTTCTTGTGGGGCCAGACCTGGAGACCGCCGGGCGAGGACGAGTCGTAGCGCCAGCCCAGCTCGCGCGCGGTGGGCAGCAGGTTCTGCTGGCCGAGCAGACACGGGGTGCGTCCGCCGACCAGTTCCTTCTCGTAGTCGAAGGGCAGCGGGTCGAGGTCGGTCCAGCCGCTGTTCGTCTTCCACTCCGTTACGAACGACTTGGCCTGCTCTATCTCGCTGCGCCACTGCTTGGGCGTCCACTTGCCGACCGACCCGAAGCCGTCGCCGCAGAAGTGGCCGTTGAAGTGGGTGCCTATCTCGTGGCCGTCGAGCCACGCCGTCCGCAGGTGCCCCAGCGTCGACTTGATGTGCTCGTCGGTGAGGTAGCCGATGTCGGAGGCGCCGGGGGCGTTGTTCGGCGGGAGGTACTTGCGCTTCTTCGACTCGGGCAGGAGGTAGATCCCGGAGAGGAAGAACGTCATGTGGGCGTCGTGGTCCCGGCCCGCCTTCAGGAACCGCTCGAAGAGGCCGTTCCCGACATCGCCGGCGCCGTCCCAGGAGAACACCACGAACTGCGGCGGGGTCTCGCCCGGCTCCAACGGCCGGGGCTTCTCCGGCTGGTGGGGCTGCTTGCCGGTACGGGCGGTGGAACCGTCCCCGATCGGCGTCACCTTCTTCTCGGGCTTCCCCTTGCCCTTGCCGCCACCCCCGGACCCCCCGGAACCGCCGGCCTCGCTGGGCTTGCCCCCGAGCCCCGTGCCGCAGCCGGTCAGCCCCAGCCCGGCGGCGGCCCCCGCCCCGAGCCCGAGCACTCCCCTACGCGATATGTGGCCCATTACGTCCCCCTTGTTCAGGTCACGCCCCGCTCGACGTGAAGCACACCGTTTTAGAGGTCAGGGGAATCGCCGGGGTTCCGCCGATCTGGCACATATTGCAGAGCCTTTGACCGAAAACGGTTGTATGCGCCCTCCGTACGCCTCACACCGAAGCGCACGCCGGGGGCACACGCGTAGGCACGACCCCCCGAACGAAAGAGCACGCCTCATAGGACAGACGTACGGACTGCGGGGTTCCAGTTGATCAAGACCAAAGGGCTGCGACTTGAGGAGAAGGAAGAGGGCGCCGTCAGGGCCACAGGGAACTGCGCGGCTTTCAGGGACCCGAGGGACGCCGGGTGCCATGGGAACCGAGGGGCAACCGCACGCTTTCAAGGGGCGCGGGGAACTGCGTGACCAGCCACGGCGGCCCCGCAGTCACCCACCGACCTCAGTCACCCGGCACTTCGGAGGCACCCGGCAACCCGAAGGCACCCGGTAGCCCGAAGGCACCCGGCCCCCAAGCGGAGCGCTCACGCTCCGAAGGCCTTGTCCTTCCCCTTCACCGGCTTGGCCCCCGCCAGGAGATGCGGCGGCACCAGATCCCGCGCCGGCTCGCTGTACCCCACCGACACGATCTTGTCCCCCTGATACGTGAACGTCGTCAGGGACGCGAGCGTGCACTGCCGCCGCCGCGGATCGTGCCACAGCCGCCGCCGCTCGACGTACGACCGGACGATCCAGATCGGCAGCTGGTGCGAGACGAGCACGGCCTCATGCCCGCGCGCCGCGTCCTTCGCCGCGTCCAGCGCCCCCATCATTCGGACGACCTGGTCGACGTACGGCTCCCCCCACGACGGCTTGAAGGGGTTCACCAGGTGCTTCCAGTTCTCCGGCCGCTTCAGCGCGCCGTCGCCGACCCCGAAGGTCTTGCCCTGGAAGACGTTGTCGGCCTCGATGAGCCGCGCGTCGGTCGCGAGGTCCAGCCCGTGCGCCTTGGCGATCGGCGTGGCCGTCTCCTGCGCCCGCTCCAGCGGCGACGCCACGACGTGGGTGACGTCACGGGTGGCGAGGTGCTCGGCGACCCGGTCGGCCATCCGGCGCCCGAGGTCGGAGAGGTGGTACCCGGCGAGCCGCCCGTAGAGGATCCCGTCCGGGTTGGCGACCTCGCCGTGCCGCATCAGGTGGACGACGGTGATGTCACTCATGCTGCTGTGGCCTCCGCTGCCGCTCGCGCCGCCGCCGGGAGGGCGTCGGCGATTCTCTGGACCGCCTGCTCGTCGTGTGCGGTGGACACGAACCACGACTCGAACGACGACGGCGGCAGATAGACGCCCTGCGACAGCATCGAGTGGAAGAAGGCGTTGAACCGGAAGGACTCCTGCGTCTTGGCGTCCTCGTAGTTCCGTACCGGGGTGTCCGTGAAGAACACGGAGAACATGTTGGAGGCGTTCTGCAGCGTGTGCGCGACGCCCTCCTTGGTGAGCGCCTCCGTGACGAGCCCCTGGATCTGGAGGGACACCGCGTCGACGACGTCGTACGCCGCGTCGTCGAGCAGCCGCAGCTGCGCGAGCCCGGCGGCGGTGGCGACCGGGTTCCCGGAGAGCGTGCCGGCCTGGTAGACGGGCCCGGCGGGCGCGAGGTACGCCATGACGTCGGCACGGCCGCCGAAGGCCGCCGCGGGGAAGCCGCCGCCCATGACCTTGCCGAAGGTCATCAGGTCGGGGACGACCCCGTCGATCCCGTACCAGCCGGCCCTGCTGGTGCGGAAGCCGGTCATGACCTCGTCGGAGATGTACAGGGCCCCGTTCTCGGCGCAGACGTCCTTGAGTCCCTGGTTGAAGCCGGGCAGCGGCGGTACGACGCCCATGTTGCCCGGGGACGCCTCGGTGATCACGCACGCGATCTCGCCGGGGTGGGAGGCGAAGGCGGCGCGCACGGCGTCGAGGTCGTTGTAGGGGAGGACGATGGTGTCGCCGGCCTGGGCACCGGTGACGCCGGGGGTGTCCGGCAGGGCGAACGTGGCGACCCCCGACCCGGCGGCGGCGAGCAGCGAGTCGACGTGGCCGTGGTAGCAGCCGGCGAACTTGACCACCTTGCTACGGCCGGTGAAGCCGCGGGCGAGCCGGATCGCGGACATGGTGGCCTCGGTCCCGCTGGAGACGAGCCGCACCTGCTCCAGCGGCCCGACGCGGTCGACCATCTCCTCGGCGAGCGCGACCTCGCCCTCTCCGGGGGTGCCGAAGGACGTACCGCGCGAGACGGCGTCCTGAACGGCGGCGATGACCTCGGGACGGGAGTGCCCGAGGATCATCGGCCCCCAGGAGCACACGAGGTCGACGTACTCACGGCCGTCGGCGTCGGTGAGGTAGGGACCGGTACCGGACACCATGAACCGGGGCGTACCGCCCACGGCGCGGAAGGCGCGCACGGGAGAGTTCACGCCGCCGGGCGTGACGGCCGCCGCGCGCTCGAAAAGAGTCTGCGAAACTGGGGCTTCGTACGGATAGCTCACACAGGCCATGGTGTCAGAGGCTCCGAAGATCCTGCCGACTGGTGTTTGCGCGCACGTTTCGGCGAGCGGTCGCGGGGGAGGTCACTGACACGATGATCGGGTTGCGCGGCGGGGATCACGTGGCCCAGAAATGCGTTCGGGTGGAGATATGCATCGCGGTGGCGGACTGGGCGACGGGACCGGTGACCTCGGCCCTCGTCGTGCCCGGCGGGGAAGGCACCGGCGCGACGCGGAGGAGACTGCGGAGACCCCACGACAGGAACGAGGCGGGTCCGGCGCGTCCGGCACCGCGTCGAGCGGTAGCGGTACGGGCGGACTGGGTGGACTGCTGGGCGGGCTGAGTGGGCTGAGTGGGCTGGGTCGACCGGGCGGATCCGGTGGATCGAGCGGTTCGGCCGGGCCGGGTGGGTCCAGCGGTTCGACCGGGTCGAGCACGTCGACCGGGACGGGTACGCCGTCGGACGGCCCCGGCGGCGTGATCGGACCCGGCGCACAGGACGGCCCGAGTGGTCCTGGTGGTCCTGGCGGTCCTGGCGGTCCTGGCGGTCCGGGAGGTTCCGCCGGACAGGGTGGCCGGGACGCAGCAGCGGACACCGGATCCGCGGACCCCACAGGACCGGCGAACGGACCCACGACACCGACGGGCCCCCTGCGCGGCCTGGGTCCGCTGGGTTCCCTGGGAGCGCTGGGCTCCCGGAGGCTGCGCGGCGGACAAGGGCCGCAGGGATCTCAGGGCGAGCAGCCGACGTCGGGCGGTGCGCAGCCGACCTCGGGCGCGCAGCCGGCGTCGGGCGGGGCATCGGCGTCGGGCGACGCGCAGCCGCCGACGCCGTCGGGTCCCCCGTCACAGCCCCCGCTCGGTGGCACCCCGCAGTCACCCCGGTCCCCCCAGTCACCTCACTCCCCTTCCTCACTCCCTTCTCTCCCTTCACTCCCCTCGCCGCCCTCACCGTCGGCGCCCCAAGGGTCGCCGGGGTCACAGCCCCCGTACGCTCCGCACGGCCCGCAGGGCGTGTACGGTCCGCAGGGTGCGCACGGCACATACGAGACCCAGGACAGGGCGAACCCGGCCGACGGGTCCGTCGGCATGCCCGGACGGGACGGAGCGAACGACGCGCAGCAGGAGGGTTCGCGGTTCTCGCGCCGTCGGCGAGCCACACGCAACGGTTCCGACCGCGTCGAGGGCGGTTCCGACCGCGCCGAGACCAGTCCTGACCTGCCGGAGAACGATTCCGACCGACTCGAACCCGGCGGTGCCGACCGGATCCAGGGCGGCGGCCCTGAGCGGATCGGGCGGCGCAGCCGTATGGAGGGTATGGACCGTATGGATCGCGCCGAGCATGTGGATCGTGTCAATCGTGACGGAATGGATCAGACGGGCCAGACGGACCGGCCTGACGCCGTCGACCGTGAGAGCCGTGCGGCGCGCAGGCGCCGTACGGACCGCCTCGACCAGGTGGTCAACCGGCTCCACACGGCCGGGAGCAGGAATGGTGGTCGGGTGGGGGTGACGTACAAGTACTTCGGCGCGCCCGACGGCGCGACCGCAGCCCGCGTCCCGATCTCGATGCGCCCCGAGGAACTCGGCGGCGACGAGCTCGGCATGAACGGCATGTTCACCAAGATCAAGCCGGAGACGATGGCCGCGATGGTGCTGACCGGCATCGAGGGCGTCCCCCTGCACAAGGTCCCGCCGCTGGAGCTGGTCGTCCTGCACCCCGACTACGCGGTCGTGAAGCTGCCGATGACCGTCGTGGACCCGCTGCGCGGCATCGGCGAGGAAGCGGTCGGCGCGGCGGCCTTCATCTGGTCCACGGTCCCGGACCGCGGCGGCCCCCGCGACGCGTTCAACGTGTACCAACTGCTCCACGAATGGCAGGACTTCAGCCACCGCCTCCACGAGGCGGGGCACCAGCCGTACTGTCTGGTGTGGCCCTGAGCCGAAGCCGGACGGAGCAGAAGGAGGCCCTCACCGGTAGTACCGGTGAGGGCCTCCTTCTGCCTGTATGGACCGGCCCCGGAGGCCTTCGCCCCCGGGGCCGGGTCTCACCCACGGGTCAGCTCGTCACCTTGAAGGTGGCGTCGCTGCGCGCTGTCGCGGTGGTGATCGGGTCGAGCTTCAGGTAGTAGGCGTAGTGGCGGATGTACCGGTCCGGGAAGTTGTAGGACTGGAACGACGACCAGGTCGAGTCGGCGAGCCCGGCGACCTTGTTGAAGGTGGCGTCGGCGGCGAACTGGGCGGTGCCGTCGTTGTAGGCGAGCTGGAAGTCGTAGTGGGAGTGCCGCAGGAAGTACCCGGGCATGTTCACCGACTCGAAGGAGACGGTGCCGGTGCCGGCCAGGCCGGTTCTCATCCGGAACTGGGAGTCGTCGACGGGGCTGACGTTCGGGTCGATGCGCACGTCCCCGTTGGTGTGCCGGACGTACCGGTCCTGGAAGTTGAACGACTGGAGCCGGTTGATCGCGGTGTTGGGCCAGCGGGCGAGTACGCGGCTCTCCTCGGCGGCGGTGAGGTTCAGGATCCAACCGTGGCGCTTCTTCGTGCCGCCCATGTTGTAGCTGGTCGACGCCTGCTTCTGGTAGCTGGCGGGGTCGGACGGGTCGGTCGTCAGGACCGGCATGTAGCCGCCGTTGGTGGCGTACTGGTCGAGGTAGAGGGCCCACTTGTTGGTGCCGTTGAACTTCATCCACATCGGGCCCTCGACCCGCGTGCCGGTCTGGCCCTGCGTGCCGATCAGGCCGATGCCGGAGAGGTCACCGAGCTTGGTCCAAGTGCCGAGGATCGAGTTACTGCCCTCGATGGTGATCTGCCCGTCGCCGGAGGCCCGCACGTAACGGTAGTTACCGACACCCTGGGGGACCTCGATGATCTGGGTGTCGATGATCTCCTGGGTGCCGGGGCGGTCAATGTAGATCTGCGGGGTGCTGATGGTGCGGAAGTCGCTGGTCCGGGCGTAGAAGATACGGTGTTTCGTCGCGCCGTTCTGGGGCACGTTCGTCGCCCAGTACAGGACGTAGTCGTTGGTGGCCGGGTCCCAGATCGCCTCCGGCGCCCACGCGTTGCGCCCGTCGGGGATCGCGCCCGCGACGTTCAGCAGCCACGGCTGCGACCAGGTGACCAGGTCCGTCGACTCCCACACCACGAGGTTGCGGCTGCCGTTGTTGATGGACTGACTCCAGGTCTGTCCGCAGGCGATGCACAGGTCGGTCGCGATGATCCAGTACTTGCTGCCGTCGGGGGATCTCACCAGTGCGGGGTCGCGCACGCCCTTCGTACCGACCGTGGAGCGCAGGACCATGCCGCCGCCGTTGAGGTCGCTCCAGTGCACGCCGTCCGTGCTGTGCGAGAGGTACATCTGCTGGTTGGTCGCCCCCTCCCCGGTGAAGTGCACCATCAGGTAGCCCGGATCGGCGGCGGCTGCCCGCTGCGGCGTGGTCAGGGCTTGGGATGTGAAGAGCAGACAGGCGGCGACCAATATCGTCGCCAGTCGGGAGAGGAGTGGGCGCATGCGCGTTCCTGTCTTTGCTTGCGGGTTCGTGGCGCAGATCGACGACAGATGACCATTGTTCGATATCTAGAATGCCGTCTGAAAATGCGGCCAGACGCTATAGGTGCCGCAATAGGGTGTCAAGACGTGCGGAAAAAGAAAGCCGGTCACAGAGACGGCAAGAGGGACGGGGAGTGACGCGACGATCCGTCAAGCCAGGTCAGCTCATGTTCGACTAGCCGAACATCGTTCGACACCTATTGACGAGCCTCGCATTTCCATTCATACTCGCGCAGCCCGAGGCCAATAAGGACCAGGCCTTTCAGGGGATCGTGGTGAAAACCCTTTGGCGGCCCGCGGTGGCCGCTGTTACTTTTCCGGCAGGCCGTGCGAGAGAACGAGGAGGTGGTACCCGTGAGCGCTGTATCGACATGGGTGCTCCCCTCTGGGGTCACGGTCGGACGGTAGGTCGTCCGGGAGCGCCGTTCTCACGCACTCCCGAAAGGCACGACCATGCGATTCACTTCCGAACTGCGCCTCGACGACGGTGTCATCGAACGCGAGTTCCTCCTCGGCGAGATCCCCGGCACCCTGTGGACGCCCGAGTCCGCCGCGCCGGTCCCGCTGATCCTGACGGCCCACAACAACGGCCTGCCCAAGAGCGATGCCCGGCTGGTGGCCCGGGCGCGGAAATCCGCCGCGTACGGCCACGCGGTGGCCACCATCGACGCCGCCGGGTGCGGTGACCGGCCCCGTTCCGCCGCCGACGAGCAGGCCCGCGCCGATCTGCGGCGGGCGATGCGGGCCGGCGAGCCGGTCGACGAGATCTTCGAGTCGCTCGTCGGCCCGCTGGTCGAGAAAGCGGTCCCGGAGTGGCGGACCGCCCTGGACGCGCTCCTCGCGCTGCCCGAGATCGGCGGCCCGGTCGGGTATTCGGGGTGGACGGCCCTCGGTATCCGGCTGGCGGTGACCGAGCCGCGCATCGCGGCGGCCTGCTGTTTCGCCGGGGGCTTTGTGCCCCGCGCCCAGCGCGAGGAAGCCCGGCGGGTCACCGTTCCGCTGCTGCTCCTGCTGCAGTGGGACGACGAGGGGAATCCCCGGCAGCGGGCCCTGGACATGTTCGACGCCTTCGGCTCCCGGGAGAAGACGCTGCACGCCAACCTGGGCGGGCACACCGGCACCCCGTGGTTCGAGCTGGACGACAGTAACCGCTTCTTCCGCCGGCACCTGAAGTGAGGCCGGGCCTGCACCTGAAGTGAAGCCGGGCCCGCCCCGGCCGACGGCGAGCGGCTCGACACGCCGTTCGCACGGGCGGTCGGGGCGGGCACCGCTGACGGCGGCGGCTGGGGGCCGGCCACGCGCCCGACGCCGCTGACGGCCTCGACGGTGCCGGCCACCCGCCTGGCGGCACTCCCGTTCCGTACCTTCGGGATGCCCTTCAGGGAGGTGCCCTTTCGGGTGGTGGCTGGAGAGACAATTTCGGCCAAGATCCGCGGTTCGTAGGGTCGTTGGCGCAGCCAACAGCCACGTGTCACGGGGAGCCCCGCATGTTCACTTCCACCACAGGTCGTCTGACGTCCGCCGCCGTCGCCACGGTGGCCGGTCTCGCCGTCCTCGCGCCCGCAGCCCAGGCCGTGGAGCAGGGTCCGGCCGAACCGATGGCGCCGCGGCTGACCGTCGCCGGGTACACGAAGTACCTCAAGGCGCAGTCCACGCCGGAGGCGAGGAAGGCGCTGAAGAGGTTCCTGGCGCTCACCAGGGGACAGCAGACCGTCTTCGTGAAGGACCTCCAGGACCGCCGGATCCACAAGGCGCTCCTCGGCAAGGTGGCGGCCCCGATCGGCAAGCCGGTCAGCATCACCGACCCGTACAACAAGGAGGTCCGGTTCGTCACCCAGGCGACCTCCAAGGTCGGCAAGGACAAGGACCGCACCACGACCGTCAGCTTCACCGTGACCCAGGAGATCTTCCGTATCCCGGTCACCAGCGAGACGCTCACCATCAGCTACCCGACCGCCGGGCAGGGGCCGAAGAAGGTCACCGGCAAGGCGAAGGTCACCAACGTCAACGCGGCCATCGCCATCAAGGACAACCCCCGCGTCGTCGTGAACGGCTCCGAGGCGCAGACCCTCTGGGTCGCGATCCCGCAGGTGAAGTCCTTCGGCAAGCCCGTCCACAAGAAGCAGCACATCCAGCGCACCGCCCCCGGCTTCCGCGCCCAACTCACCGACCTGGGCTGACAGACACGGGACGGCGGCCGGCCGGGGGCCGGCACCCCGGCCGGCCGCCAGTCCCGCCACCCCGGTCGCCCGCCACCCCCGTCCGTCACCTCCCGCCGAACCAGTACGCCCCTCCCAGCACCCCGGCGAGGCTCCCGAGCAGGCTGATCAGTCGGTACGGCGGCCGCTGCACCACCAGGTGCACACCTCCCGCGCGGAACTCCATGAAGGGCGTCGTGGGACGCTCGGTCGAGTGGTGTGATGCCATGTTTCGCTCCGGTCCGCTCAAGCCGTTGAGTACAGTCCCACCTCACCGGCCGACGGTGATGTTGCGTCAGAGCGCCGGTCCACATGCGCGAGACGGGCGCATGTGCGTGACCGGGAAACTTGGGGGTGCCGGTGGTCCGCGAGCTGAACGCGGGGCGGGCGAAGCGGGGCCCTGACGGGCTCGCCGTCCTGGACCATCTGCCCGAAGGCCCCCGCCGTGCGCTGGTTGCGCGCCTGCGCATGTTGCGTGAGGCGTCCGGCCTGACCAACGAGGAGCTGGTGGAACGGCTCTCGAAGGAGGGCGTGACCCTCAGCGCCTCACGCCTGTCGAAGTTCCTCAACGGCCACGAGGTGCCCAGCCGCGCCCAGGTGACGGTGTTGCACCGGCTGTGCGACGCCGCCGCCGGCGGCGAGTCCGCGCCGGAGGCCGTCAAGGAGACCCAACGGCTCCTGTACGCCGTGCTCGACGCCGAACGGAGCGCGAAGCCCTTACGCGCGAAGGAGTTCGACCTGGCGGAGACGCGGGAGCAGCTGGAGCAACTGCGGGTGCGGACCGCCGCCGATCTCAGCGCCATGCGGGACGAACTGGAGCGGGAACGGACCCTGCGCCGCCAAGCCGAGGAGGCCCTCGGACGGCTGGTCACCGCCGCCGGCGACCACGCGCGGGAGATCGGTGAGATCGCGGCGGAGCGCGACGCCGCCCGGCAGCGGATCGTCGAACTGGAGGAGCAGATCAGGCAGCACGAGGCGATGCTGCGGCTGCACGACGACGATGCCCGCCACCTGGACGAGATGGCGGCGGCGACGGCCCGAGAGCTCGTCCGGTACGGCTCCCCCGAGCCGGTGGAGGTTCCGGAGCACACCCCTGACCCGACCGTCCGCGTGAAGGAACTCGTCGCGCTGGTGGAGCGGCTGCGCGACGAGGACCGCGACGAGGAGGCGGACCAGGCACTGCGCCGGGTCTGCGAGGAGACACCCGACCTGGTGCCGGATCTCTGGCAGGCGTTCCGCACGGAGAACCGCCGGCTCGACGCAGAGCGGCTGCTCGTCCTTACGTCGATGCGCTGCGACGGGATCACGCTCTGCAAGCTGTGGCGGACCCGGCGGTTCGGGTTCGAGGTCCACGACGTTCTGATGCGCGAGCGGTGGGTCGACGACCTCGTCCCCGTCATCGCCTCGCACACCCCGTTCGACGAACTCAGTCGGTTCGTGAAGGCCTGCCGGGAACGGGACGAGTCCGACGCGCTGGGCATCCTGGCCCGCAGCTGCAGACCGCGGCCTTTCAGCGAGGTATCGGCACTTCGCGCGGCCGGGCTGCCGATCCGGTGGTCCTTGTACTGGCGCTTGCGGGCCGTCGTCCACGGGCGGGAGACGGAGCATGAGCGCATACTCTGACCGGCGCCTATCTTGACCCCATGCAGTCCTACACGATCGGTCAGGCCGCGCGGTTGCTCGGGGTGAGCCCGGACACCGCGCGGCGGTGGGCGGACGCGGGCCGGGTCGCGACCCGGCGCGACGACAGCGGGCGTCGGCTCATCGACGGCCGGGACCTCGCGGCGTTCTCCGTGGAACTGGCCGCGGCCGACGCCGCCGAGGACGACGTCCCCTACACCTCGGCCCGCAACGCGTTCCCCGGCATCGTCACCGCCGTCAAGCTCGGTGACGTGGCCGCGCAGGTGGAGATCCAGGCCGGCCCCCACCGCCTGGTCTCCCTCCTGACCCGGGAGGCCGTGGAGGAGCTGGGCCTGGAGGTCGGCATGGAGGCCACCGCCCGCGTGAAGTCCACGAACGTCCACATCGACCGGACCTGAGCCGGGAGATCAGGGCCGTTCGAAGAACTGGAGCAGACCGCCCGCACAGAAACAGAGCGCGCCGGCGAGGGTGCCTGCGTTGGCGATGTCGGCGTTGACCAGGCTGCCGGTGGCCGGGCGGGTGTAGGCGGCGACCGCCGAGACCATGAAGAGGAGGGATCCGAGCTGGTTCACGGCGACGATCCACCAGCCGAGGTCGCGCGGCAGCAGGCGTGGCCGGCCATGGCAGACCTCGACGAGGGCGAGATGGCCGGAGATCAGGAAGAGCAGGCAGCCGATCACGTCGGGCGTCCAGATCAGCCGGTTGATCTGCTGCGTGGTCAGCCCCTGGAGGAAGGAGTCGAGCAGGTTGACGCCGAACACCAGGGTGCCGCTGAACAGGACGAACGTGCTCAACCAGTCGGCCCGCCCCGGCTCGTAGCTCCACCATCGCCAGTGCCGGGTGACCAGGGCGCCTTCGCCCCCGGGCACGTGGCGGGGCGCGTTGACCACCTGGAGCAGGGACACATAGCCGCCCGTGGTGAAACAGAGCCCGCCGACGAGGTAGATCGACGCGCAGGTGGTGGCGTCGCGGGAGCTGAACTGGGCGACGGCGGCACCCGCGGCGAACAGCGCCCCGCCGAGGACGAAGGCAGTGGCGGCGAGCGCGTTGAGCCTGCGCAGCCGGGCGACGGAGGTGCTGTCGGCGCTGGCCCGGTGGGCGGCGTCCGCTCCGGGCGATCGGACGGTAATGAGGCCGCGGCGGCGGGCGAGACGGGACTCCCAGACGGCGGTACCGCCGCCGGGCGGCTGCCAGGTGAGCCGCGTGACGAACGGTCCGGCGCCCTCGGCGTGCTGCTCGGGCCGTCTCATACGGGCGGGGCGGCGGCGAGGCCGCCCTGTTCCACGGGTCCGTCCAGGGAGCGTCTCCGCGTCACTCCCTGCCAGGGGCTGCCCCCCGCTTCTCTCATGGCGTCTCCCCGAGTCACCGCGGATGGGGCGCCGTCGGCCACGGGCCCCTGAACCGTCATCGACTCTGCCAGAGCCGGGGGGAGGCGGCCCGCCGTCGGAGCGCCCGCTGGTCCGATCAGCGGATGGCCGGGCGTCGAGGCTGAAGCCGCCGCCGGGGCGATCCGCCCGGTGGGGCTACGCGCGGGCCGCCAGGTCGAACCAGACCGCCTTGCCGTCGGGGTGGACCAGGCCGCCGCCGTAGGGGAGGGCGGCGGCCGTGCCCCATTGGCCCTCGGTGAGGGCGTCCACGAGGTAGAGGCCGCGGCCGCCCTCCTCCCAGCCCTCGGAGGTCAGGTCCCGCATGACCGGGGGGCTCTCGTCACCGTCGTAGACGATCACCCGGACCCGCCAGGTCTCCACCGCCAGCCACAGAACCGATCCTCCGCCTTTGGCGTGCACACACGCGTTCGTGACCAGTTCGGAGGTGCACAGGGTGGCCGCGTCGACGAGGTCGTCCAGGCCGAGGGCGCGCAGCACCGTGGCGACGAAGTCGCGGGCGATGAGGGGCGAGGTTTCCAGGGGCGGACAGAACAGGGTGTACGTCGTCGCCGTGGGTGAGACCCAGGGGGTGGGGGACGGGGTGCGGGGAGAGGGGACGGCGGGGAGGTTCGGGGCGGTATCGGGCATGGCTGACCAACTCCATTGCGACGAGAAGGGATGGGGTGGGTCCCTACCGCGTCTGGCTCCTCCTCGGGTGTCGACGGCCCGGGGCGCTTTCAACTGGCGGTACTCAGGGGTTAATTGCCGAACGGTTGCGCTTTGTACATCAGTTGAGCACTCTCCGTGAGCGCAGGAATGACCGTAGTCGGCATATTTGCACCGCCGCAATGGGGTCGCGGGAAGTACTACGAAAGCGCGTCGCCGGGGCGTGCCGAGCCAGGGCCCCGGGAGGTGAGCGGAGCGCCTGCTCACCGGGGAGGGGGACGGGCACAGGCTCGGACATGCCCCGTGTGAGGATGGACGGCGGGCGCTCGCCGGGTATACGGGGGCGGGGGGCCCGTACGGGGAGCAGCGGGGCACACGGGGAACGGGGACGGGCATGACCAGTCGGTTGCTCATGGCGTACGGCGCGCGGGAGAGGCGGGCCGGGGCGGCGGTTCCGGGCGCGAACGACGTCCGCGGATCCACCCGGGCCACGCCCATCCTGGACCACGACGACCCGCTGGTGCAGGCGATCGCGGGCCGGGTGGTGAGCGAGGCGACCCCGCTGGAGGCGCTGCGCGCCGCGCACCGGATCATCGCGCGGGACGTGCGGCCCGTGTACTCGGTCGAGGACCGGCGACGGGTGTCCCGGACCCTGCGGCTGGGGCGCGGCTCGTGCAGTCAGCGGATGGCGGCGCTGGAGGCGGTCGCTCGTGCGGTCCGGGTGCGGACGCGGGTCCGCGGGCTGCTCGTCGACGGCGCGTTCTGGTATCCGCGCTTCCCGCGGCTGAAGCCGTTCGTGCCGGCGCAGGTTCTGCTGGCCTGGCCGGAGTTCCGGATCGACGGCGCGTGGCTGCCGGTCGGCGAACTGTTCACAGGACCCGCCGCGGGCCGCCACTACGCCAACGCCGGCGGGGAGACCCTCTTCGACGCGGTGGCCCGCACCGGCATCGACTGGGACGGTGGTTCCCCGGCCGAGGTGAGCGCCTGTGCCGCCGACGGGGGCTCCTGCGACCTGTCCGCCCAACTCGTCGCGGACCTGGGCCACTTCGACGACCGCGACACCCTCTTCGACCGCCACGGCCAGACCCTCTGCCGGACGGCCCGCACCCTGACCGAGCCCGTCCTCGGCCGCTGGACCCCGGCCACCCGCACCCCGGCCTGACGCCCCGCCCCGCCCCGACAGTCGCGCTCACTGCCCATCCACCGCCCCACCCATCCACCGCCCGGCCGGTCCGTCAGGCGTCGGCTCCCCGCACCGTGAAGCCGATCACGAGCCCCCCGCCCGCCCGCCGGAAGGCGAACGGGGTGCCGCCATGGGCGGCTGCCACCGCGCGGACGATGGACAGGCCGAGGCCGGAGCCGGGGAGGCTGCGGGCGTCGGCGGCACGGTAGAAGCGGTCAAAGATGCGTTCGAGGTCGCAGTCGGCGACGCCGGGCCCCCGGTCCAGGACCTCCACCCGGACCACGTCGGGCCCGTCGCCCTGGCCCACGTCGTCGAGGTCGACGAGGTCACCGCCGCCCCGTGCCGGCCCCCGAGCGACCACCACCTCGATCGCCCCGGTCCCGGCGCGGTCGAACTTCGCCGCGTTCTCCACCAGGTTGGACACGGCCCGCTGCAACGCCCCCGCCCGCCCCTCGACGGTCGTGTCGCCCTCCACCCGTACGGCGACCTCCCGGCCGGTCCGCCGCCGCGTGGTCGCCGCGACGTCCTCGGCGATGTCGGCGAGGAGAACCCGCTGCACGGGCTCGGTGCTCGACTGCCCGGCGGCGAGGTCCACCAGCTCGTTGACGAGGTCGGTCAGTTCGCGGGCCTCCTGGGCGAGGTCGTCGACCAGTTCCTCCCGCACCCGGGCGGGCAGTTCGTCGATGCGCCGCAGCAGCGAGATGTTCGTCCGCAGGGAGGTCAGCGGGGTCCGCAGCTCGTGCCCCGCGTCCTGCACCAGCCGCCGCTGGTCCTCCTCCGACTGGGCCAGCCGCACCAGCATCCGGTCGAAGGACCGCCCGAGGCGCCCCACCTCGTCACGACCCGCCACCGGCACCTGGATCCCCAGGTGCCCCGTCCTGGCCACGTCCTCCGCCGCCCCGGCCAGCTGCACCAGCCGCCGGGTCTGCCGCCGCGCCAGCCACCAGCCGAACAGCCCCGCCGAGACGACGACACCCGACACGAACAGCAGGGTCCGCTGCTGCAACTCCCGCAGCAGGTCCTCCGTGTCACTGAACTCCTGGGCCACCTGCACGGCCCCACGCCCGCCACCGAGCGCGACGGTCGCCACCCGGTACCGGCCGCCGCCCACCTCGACCTCGCCGTGCTCGACCATCGTCCCGGCGAACCTCGCGCCCGCGGTCCGGCGGTCGGCCGGTCGGACGGGCAGACCGGGGTCGCCCTTGTCGAGTACCTGCCCCTCGGGGCCGAGCACCTGGACGTCCGTACGGCCGGAGCGGATCAGGTCGTCGCGGGGGCCGCCGCTGTCCGAGGGCGCGAAGTCCTCGGGCCCCAGCCGCTCCTGCTCCACCAGCTCCCGCAGATCGCGGACCACCTCGGCGAACACCGTCTGCTGGTCCACCCGCACCAGCCGCGCCGCCGCGCTGTAGCTGAGGATCCCGACGAGCACGGTGACGACACACGCCACCGCCACGAACGACATGGTGAACGTCGCCCGCAGCGACGGCACCGGACGCAGCCGGGCCGGCACCCGCGACAGCAGCCGGACGAGACGCGGTGGCACCGCCCGCCGCCTCAGTCTTCCCGCAGCGCGTACCCCACACCCCGCACGGTGTGGATCAGCGCGGGTGCCCCGGGCTCGTCGAGCTTGCGCCGCAGATAGCCGACGTAGACGGCGAGGTTCTTGGAGCCGGGCCCGAAGTCGTAGCCCCAGATACGGTCGTAGATGGTGGCGTGGTCGAGGACGATCCCCGCGTTGCGCACGAGCAGTTCGAGCAGGTCGAACTCGGTCCGCGTCAGCTCCAGCTCCCGCGACCCCCGCCACGCCCGCCGCGCCTGCACGTCCATCCGCACCCCGGCCGCCGACACCAGCCCGGACTCCTGTGCGGGACCCGCCGCACCCGCGGCACCCGGCGCGACCGGACCCGATGCCTCCGGGGACGGCTTCCCGGTGAGGTCACCGGCGTTGCCGGTCCGGCGCAGCAGCGCGCGCAGCCGGGCGAAGACCTCCTCCACGTCGAACGGCTTGACGACGTAGTCGTCCGCGCCGGCGTCGAGCCCGGCGATCCGGTCGGCGGTCTCCACCAGCGCGGTGAGCATCAGGATCGGCGTCCGGTCGCCCTCGGCGCGCAGCACCCGGCAGACCTGGAGGCCGTCTATGCCGGGCATCATCACATCGAGGACGAGCACGTCGGGCTGCCTGCGGTGCGCCTGCGCCAGCGCCTCGACGCCATCGGCGACCGCCGTCACCTCGTAGCCCTCCAGCGTCAGCGCCCGCTCCAGGGCATGGCGGATGGCTCGGTCGTCCTCGGCGAGCAGCACGTTCTGGGGCACCCCACCAGTCTGCCAAGGTCACGGCCGCGCACCACCTCGCCGAGTGCGCCCGAACGCCCCTTCTTACCGGCCTCTCACCACGACCGCGCGGTCGGCTTACCCCGCCGCAGGACGGTGTTCGTGTGACACCGGCCCGCAAGGGAACCCGGGTGGAAGGGGTGGATGCAGTAAAAAGGGTCGGAACCCTCCCCAATTCTCCGATACATCGTCAATACCGTCGGGAAGGTAGTGCATGAGCCGTCGGATGAAGATCGTGTTCCTGCTGCACAACGCATACGCCATCGGCGGCACCGTCCGAACGACCCTCAACCTGGCGTCGGCCCTCGCGGACCACCACGACGTGGAGATCGCGTCGATGTCCCGCCACCGCGACGAACCCCGTTTCACGGTCGACCCCCGGATCACCCTCGTGCCCCTGGTCGACATCCGCGCGAACAGCGCCGACCTGCGCGATCCGGCCCAGATGCAGCCCGCCGTCGACTTCCCGACCGCCGACAAGCGCCACCGCCAGTACAGCCGCCTCACCGACCGGCGCGTCCGCGGCTATCTGGCCGGCTGCGACGCCGACGTCGTCATCGGCACCCGCCCCGGCCTCAACGTCTACGTCTCCCTCTTCGCGCCCCGCCGCGCCCTGCGCATCGGCCAGGAACACCTGCGCCACGACGCCCACTCCCAGCAACTGCGCGCGGTCCTCGCCCGCCACTACCGCACCCTCGACGCCGTCGTCACGACGACGGCCGCCGACGCCGAGGTGTACCGCGCGCGAATGAGGCTGCCGGGCGTACGGGTGATGTCCGTGCCCAACATCGTCCCCGCCACCGGCGTCACTCCCTCGGACGGCACCGCCCCCGTCATCGCCGCCGCGGGACGCCTCGCCCGCGGCAAGCGCTTCGACCTCCTGCTGGAGGCGTTCGCCAAGGTCGCCGCGAAGGAACCGGAGTGGGAGCTGCGCATCTACGGCGGCGGCAAACAGAAGGACGCCCTCCAGACCCTGATCAAGGACCTCGACCTCACCGGCCGCGCGCATCTGATGGGCCCGCACACCCCCATCGAGGACGAGTTCGCCCGTGCGTCGCTCGTCGTCAGCGCCTCCGACGCCGAGTCGTTCGGGATGACCCTCGTCGAGGCCATGCGCTGCGGGGTCCCCGTGGTCAGCACCGACTGCCCGCTCGGGCCCGCCGAGATCATCACCGACGGTGTCGACGGCCGCCTCGTCCCCGTCGACGACCCGCACGCCCTCGCCGACGCCATCCTGGACCTCGTCACCGACGACGCCCTGCGCCGTGCCATGGGCCGGACGGCCCTGAAGTCGGCCCACCGCTACGACCCGGCCCCGATCGTGACGCGGTACGAGGAACTGTTCGAGGAACTCCGCGCGACCCGGCTCCGGCGCGCCGGGGAGAGCTGGACGGCGAGGGCGCGCGTCTGGCTGCACCGCAGGGCACGTTCCTGGACGGGCCCGGCTCGTGCTTTCACGGGTGCGGGACTGTCCCAGGTGCGGCTCCGCCGCCCGGGCGCGAGCAACCAGCAACGACACGCGGCCTGAACCGAGCCGACGCCGGGGCCGTCGCTCGGCATCGGTCGGGGCCGGGCCGCGGCGGCGAGTCGGATCGCCGCCGCTCACCTGCCCAGGCCCGTCACAGGCCCACTGGCTGCCATTCCTGGTTGGAGCCGCCGTTGGCGGGCCACTGGATGATCTTGGCGCCGTCGGCGGTGGATCCACTCTGCACGTCCGCGCACAGGCCGCTCTTGATGTTGACGAGGCGGTAGTAGCCGCTGGTGGCCGCCGGAACGAGCTTCCACCACTGGTGGGTGCCATTCGCGTCCGACCGCTGGTCCAGGGCTGTGCCGTTGCTGGTGGAGCCGCCCGGGACGTCGAGCACCTTGCCGCTGTTGACGTTGGACAGGCGGAACGAGCCGTCGTGGTCGGGGAGCAGCTTCCACTGCTGGTTCGCGCCGCCGGACGACGTGTACTGGATGACGGCCCCGCCGTCGGAGGTGGAGGAGCCGGAGACGTCCATGACCTTGCCGCTCTTGCGGTTGACCAGCTTGAAGGGGCCGGTCAGCAGGCCGATCGTGATCGTGGTGCTCGTTCCCGCGGTCAGCGACACCCTGCGGGCGTGGTTGCCCAGCGACGACGTGGTGACCGTCGCGCCGGTGCTGACGGATGTGATGCCGCGCCGGCAGATGAAGGTGATGTTCTGGTCGATGTCGGAGGTGAGCCTGACGGTGGCCGTGCGGGCCGCCGTGTCCCAGGACAGCGACTGGACGGTGATCCGGTTGCGGCCGCGGACGCCCTTGATGGTGCCCTTCGCGAGCTGGTCGGGCAGGGCGGGGAGGATCTCGAGGACACCGGGGCGGGTGTAGACGAGTGCTTCGCCGAGGACGGCGGGGATGGCGTTGGCGGCGTCACAGTTGTAGATGTCCAGGTTGGGATTGTGGGAGGTCATCAGACTCCGCCACACCATGTTCTTGCCGTAGATCTTCAGCAGGTTGCCGTAGACGCCGGGGCCGTCCTTGAGGCGGGCGCGGGCCAGGGCGCGGTGGAGGCTGCCGTGGGCGGAGTAACCCCCGTCGCCTCGCTTGTCCAGGGCCTTGGCCGCGTACTTGACGAGGTCGGGCTTGTCCTCGGGGTTGATCTCGTGCAGCGGCCAGGCGCCGTACAGGTGCTGGACGTGCCGGTGGTCGTAGCGGTCGGTCAGGCCCGGCCAGGACCACTCGGCGAGCGCCCCGTCGCTGTTGACGGTGTAGTCGGGCAGCTTGGCGAGCAGGGCGGTCCAGCGTGCCACGCCCTTGCCGCTTCCCTGTTCCAGGCCGAGTTCGTTGGCGGCGTCGATCGCGGCCTGGAGCGCGTGCCGGCCGGCCATGATGTCGCCGGTGGCGTTGATGGAGAACGCCTGGCTGGTGCTGAGCGGCCTGTTCTCCATGGAGTAGGAGGGGACGAAGACGGCCTTGCCGCCGGCGTCGGTGCGGGTGAGGAAGTCCTCGTAGAACAGGGCCAGTTCCATCAGGGCCGGGCCGAGCTTGTCTCTGTAGAAGGCCGCGTCGCCGGTGACCTGGTAGTACTCCAGAAGCGGGTAGAGCAGCCAGTCGGCTCCGCCGGTCCAGGCCTCGCCGGGGAAGCTGGTGTTGTTGAAGTGCAGCATGTGCCCGTACTCGCCGTCGGTCCGGGACGGGGCGAGGAAGCCGCGGGCGCCGTAGAGGTTGGTGGCGTTGTCGCGCCAGTGCTGAAGCTGCCCGAGGACCAGGTCGAAGTAGCCCTGCATGGCGTCGGTGAGGTCGAGGATGTTGCCGCCGGCGACCTGAAGGTTGATGTTGGCGTCGGTGGTGAAGTCGTCGGCCCAGGAGCCGTTCCAGGTGCCGGTCCAGATGCCGGTCAGGCGTGGTGGCAGGACACCGCTGGAACTGATGAAGAGATAGCGGCCGGAGTCGTACATCCGCTCCAGCAGGGCGACGTCGACAGCGGAGGCGTTGTTGTTCTGGCGGGCTATGAGCTCGCTGGTGGCCAGCCGGCGGTCGGCGGCGGAGACGTTCAGGTCGATGCTGGAGCGGTCGTACATGGCCTGGTGCTTCGGGGTGTGGCGGCCCAGGAGGGTGGCGTAGTCGGCCGTCAGCGCGGCGAGGGTGGTCTGCAGGGGCCGGCTGTTCCAGCCGGTGGAGGTCTCGTACCGGCCGAGCTTGGTCAGCAGCAGCACCTTGGTGGCCTTGGCGACCACCAGGGTCTGCCCGTCGGCGGTGACGGAGGAGCCGCTGCCGGAGGCCACGACACGGGTGACGCCCTCGTAGCCGTACGCGCCGCCGGAGGGGTAGGTGCCGCGCAGGTTCAGGTAGCCGTCGCCGCTGGTGACGGTGGCGGTGGTGGAGAAGGAAACTCTGGTCGGCACGCCCGTAAGAGCGGTGTTGACGCTGATGGTGGTGTCCACGGTGCGGCCGGTGGCGGGCAGCAGCTCGTGGACGATGACCTGGTCGGCGCGGGAGACGAAGACCTGGCGCTTCCAGGTGCCGTACTGGTCGGTCCAGGTGTGGGTGACCTCTCCGGTGCGGAAGTCGGTGACGCGGGCGAAGTCGTTGACGGTGGTCATGCCCGGGGTGCTGAGCTGGAGTTCGTAGCCGGGGTGGAAGGTCTGCGTCCAGCGCAGGCTCCAGCCGTTGGCGAAGGTGGTGGAGGCACCGGAGTAGTCGCCGGCCAGTGCCTGGTCCCGGGCGGCTTCGAGCTTCCCGGAGAGCACCGGGGGCATGACGTTCCGGGTGCCGTTGGGCAGCACGAACCGGTGATGATTGAAGATCATCTTCTCGAGTGTCGGGTCCCCGTAGTAGACGGCCCCGTACTCGCCGTTTCCGGTCAGGAACCCGTCGGTCCAGGCGGAAGCGGTGGCGTTGTCCCAGATGCCGCGGTCGGGCAGGGTGACCTGGGGCGGTACGGCCTCGGCGGCACGGGAGGCGAAGACGAAGCCGGGCAGGGTCGCGGCGCCGGCGGCGAGGGCGGCCGTGGTGAGGAAACGCCGACGGTTGAGGGGAAGCTCGGGCAGTGGCATGGGGCGACTCCGTTGTCGGACGGTGAGTGCAACCGGACGGCTGAGGCCGGCCCGTCCCTCGGGAGCGGGCCGGCCGTGTGTCTACGGGGTCACGGTCAGCGCGGGCGCCATCTCGGCGGTCCCGTTGGTGAGCTTCCCGGAGCCGGTGGCGCCTTCGGAGCTGACGAAGCGCAGCTCGTGGTTGGTGCCTCCCGCGTTGCCGACGGCGAGCAGCAGCGTGGACTGCTTGGCCGCGTAGGCGTTCTGGACGAAGGACGTGATGTCCACGGTGATGTCGCGGCCGTCGATGGCGTTGCCCTGATGGGTGCCGCCGCCCTCGGGGACGATGGTCGAACCGAGGGTGAAGGTGGCGGACTTCGCGACGGAGGAGTTCGTCGCGGTGAAGCTCGGCCGGTTCTGCCAGGTCATGGTGGTGATCGGGCAGGACGTGCCGCCGCCGGTGCAGGTGGTGCTGCTGACGGGTTGCACCAGCAGCTGGTCGGTGTCGGTCGACGGGACCGACGAGTAACGGTGGCCGACGTAGGTGAGATGGAGTGTCGCCTGGGTCGGTGCCTTGGTGAGGCTCCCGAGGGGGAACTGGATGTAGGAGAGCTTTCCGTCTCCGGACCCTGTGGTGTACTGCTCCCCCATCAGGCCCACGCCGGTGTTGCGCGTGATGAGCGTGAGGTCCGAGGAGTTGTTCTTGCTCAGGTCGCCGGTCCACGCGCCCACCCAGGTGTCGCCGTCGGTGGGGGCGCCGGCCTTGACGTTCTGGGTCTGGCCGTTCGCGTCCGTGTAGGTGCGGGTCAGCGTGGAGACCCCGCTCGTCGTCAGCGGGAACTGGCCGGTGTATCTGACGAGCTGGCCCCCGACGCGAAGGTTCTTCAGCGTCGCGTTCGTGACGCCGGTGATCGAACTGCTGGTGCTCTGCTTCGAGAACCACACGTTGTCGAGGGTGAGCGTGCCGATCGGAACCCTGGTGTACGTGTACGCGGTGCCCGACCCGTCGGGGTTGGGGGCGTACCCGTAGGTCGCCTGCTGCTCGGCGGTGATGGTCTGGGTTGATCCGTTGCCGCCGTTGATCCCGACCGGTCCCTTGGTGAACCGGGAGTTGTCGATCGAGCTGTTCTTCACCACGATGCTCTGGAAGCGCGGGTACGGGTTGGGGCTGTTGTGCGTGAAGATGCCGCCGGCCGACGGTGACACGGAGTTGAAGTTGTCGAACGTGTAGTTGGTGAGCCGGTGTCCGTACGCGTGCCATCCGATGCGGATCGCGTTGCCGGCGGCGACGGACCAGTTCAGCGTGTTGCTGACCGAGATGTTCTTCGTGTCCGCGGTGTCCCAGTGGTAGTTGTCGAACCCGAGTTCGTCGGCGACGGTGTCGTGGGCGCCCACCGCGTTGACATAGCCCTGGACGTCGGGGGTCGAGGTGCCGAGCTGGAAGTTGTTCCACACGCCGGAGGCCAGCGGGGTGAATCCGTCGCTGGGGTTGTAGTGGCCGGAGGCGAACGCGTCGTCGTTGCCGAGGGTGAAGACGCCGTTGGCGGTGATGTCCTGGCCGCTCGCGAAGTCCGTCCCGTCGATCCACGGCTGACGGTACGGGGTGAGGGCCTTGATGTTGTTGAACGTCACCCTGGTGGCGGTGTGGGTCTCGTAGTTCCACTGCTTCGCGTCGCGCACATAGGTGTCGTTGAACGTGATGTCCGACGAGTGCATGACCATGACGCCGCCCTGGTGCTGGCTGCGGTAGGCGTCGTGCGAGTCGCCGACGCTGCGGGCGTTGTAGTTCGCCACGCCGTTGCCGTCGAAGACGCCGCGACCGTCGATCTCGATGTCGCTCGAGTTGATGATCCCGACCGCCGGCTCGAACGCCTCCATGTACGCCTGGACGCGGTTCTTCAGCAGGGCCCCTTCGTCCGTGTAGATCTTCAGCTTGCCGCCCTTGAGCTTGCTGCCGTCCACACCGTTGACCAGGAGACCGGACCACACGTACGTGCCGTTCGGGAAGTAGAGCGTGTTGAGTGCCGTGGGGTTGGCTTTGATGGTGTCGATGGCGGCCCGCAGGGCGTACGTGACGTCGCCCGCGGCCATCGTCCGCACATTCGGGTACCGCACATTGACGCTGCTCGCGCTCACCAGACTCCCGGCCGAGGTCTTCTGACCGGCGGGTATGGCGGTGCCGTTGACGGTCTTGCCCGCCATGGAGCTCGTCGTCGCGGCGGGAGCCTTCTGAGCCGCGCTGTTGGGGTGCGCGGCGAGGTACTTCGCCGCGAACTGCTGGAAGTTGAGGACACCGGTCTGCAGGTTGACGCCGGAACCGTCCGGTGCGCTGGTGGTGTCCGGGCGCCGCGCCGGGTCTTCCAGGGGGTCGTTGACGACCGCCAGGTAGGGCTGTCCCGTGGCGTTGGTCGAGTCGCCGTTGACCATCACGATCGCTTGGTTCAACCCGGCGTCGGCCGACAACTGGAACGTCAGGGTGTGCTTGTCCGCGCTCACGGAGACGCTGCTGGACGGGTAGTAACGCTCCGGGTAGATGTTCACCGTGTTGATCGTGGTGCTGGGCAGCGTGACCGTGATCGTCGGTGTCCGGGAGTCCGACGCGAAGCGCGCGATGTCGAAGTTGTGGCCGTTCTGGGTGTACTGGACGGCTTGGACGGGCGTGCCGGCGACTCGCACCTGGTACTTGGTGGACGCCACGTCCGGGGACGTCGTCGTTCCGCCTCCCACTCCGGTCGCCGCGTAGGTGTGGACGGTGGTGGCGGCCTGTGCGGGGGCGGCACCGGTGAGCATGAGGCTCGCCGCCGCGATGGTGGCGCTCGCGGCTGCCGCGATGATGCGCTTCACGCGCGATCGGCGTCGCGCGGGGGCGGGGTTCGGGTCGGCGTCGTCGCCGGCCGGTCGGATCATGCCTGTCTCTCCTCAGGACGAGACCTTCACAGGTCTGTTCAGGAGCTCCCCGCCTGCCGGAGACGGCGCGGAGCATGGCGCGACGCCACGGCCGGGTGCGGCCGCCGGCGCCGTCGCGACCGAGAGGACCACTGGCGCCTTGAGGGCGATGGCGCCGAGTGACACGGGGGGGTGGTTCCGCGCGGTGGGGCCGCGACGGTTTATCTCGTTGACCGATCCATGTGACCGATGTGGCCGGGATGTTAATGTCGCATTTCTGGAGCCGTCAACGGTTCCGTCGTCCTTCCGATGGCGAACGGGGTGCGACGTGCCCCCTTCTCAGCGTGTGCGCGTAACCGCTGGATCACGACAATCTGTCCAAAGTCTTGCCCTGTTACGACTGCCGACCTACGCTGTCGCCACTTTCGTGGATCGATACATGTTCTGGGGGTGCGGCTCGTGGTGACGATGGCCGAGGTGGCCGCTCGGGCTGGAGTCGCCAAGCAGACCGTCTCCAACGTGGTGTCCGGCAAGAAGGTGCGGCCGGAGACCCTGGCGAAGGTGAACACGGCGATCGAGGAACTCGGCTACAAGCCGAACCTGGTGGCGCGCTCGCTGAGAACCGGCAGCACGTCGACGGTGGGCCTGTTCGTGCCCCGGGTGGCCAACCCGTTCTATTCGGAAGTGGTCGAGGAAGTCGAGAACGTGCTGGTCGGCCATGGGTACAACCTGCTGCTGGCCACGACCCGCGACGACCCCGACTACACCCGGGCCCATCTGGAGAACCTCGCCGCGCGCTCGGTGGACGCACTGCTGGTCGCCGGGGACAACGGCGTCGAACAGCAGTTGCCGATGCTCGTCGAGGCCGCCTTCCCGGTCGCGCTGTGCGCCTGGGAGGGAGACGCGCCCACCACGCTGCCGGTGGTGTCCATCGACTACGAGCACGCCGGGTTCCTGGCCGGGCGCTATCTGAGGGATCTCGGCCACCGGAACGTCGCGGTGATCGCCGACCTCCCCGCGCACTCGCCGCGCGTCCGCGGATTGCGCCGGGCGTTCGCCGACGACGGGCTGACCATCGACGACCGCCAGGTCTTCGCCTGCACCAGGGACGACGCCGCCGGCGGGTTCGCCGCGGGCTGTGCGGCGCTGGAGGCGGATCCGGGACTGACGGCGATCTTCGCCACCCACGACGTCCTGGCCGTCGGTGCCATCGAGGCGGTCGTCCGGTCCGGGCGGCAGGTCCCCAGCGACGTCAGCATCGTCGGCTTCGACGACATCTCCCAGGTCGGACAGATCCAGCCCGCGCTGACCACGGTCACCTTCCCGAAGAGGGAGATGGCCCAGCAGGCCGTCGAGCTGCTGCTGCGCGCCGTCGACTCCGGTCGGCCGCCGACCAACGTACTGACGCTGCTGCGCCCCACCCTGACCGTCCGGGACAGCAGCGCCCCGCCCCGGGAGACCGGATAGCACCGGGCTCCGCTCGCCCTGCGCGCCGCCCCCCGTGGGTCGAGGGCACGGTCCTGCCTGCCTGCTTCCCGTCACCGCCACGAGCCCCGACACAGAAAGCCCGCCACTGATGACAGATCTCGACCCCCACGCCTACGTCGAAGACCGGTCGCCGGGCACCGGACGGCTGCGGCCGCGCGCCGCGTTCGCCACCGACCTGCCCACGATCGCGCTCGACGGCGACTGGAGATTCCGACTGGCGTCAGGGCTGGACGACCTCACCGGGGACTTCGCCGCGCCGGAGTTCGACGACGGCGCCTGGGACCTGCTCGCCGTGCCGTCCTGCTGGCAGATGGCCGGCCTGCCCGGCGAGCCGCGCTACGGTGCCCCGGCCTACACCAACATCCTGTACCCGTTCCCGGTCGACCCGCCGCGGGTACCCCGGCAGAACCCGACCGGCGAGTACCGCCGTGAGTTCGACGTTCCGGACGGGTTCCCGGCATCGGCCGCGGTGCTCCGGTTCGAGGGCGTCGACTCGGCGTTCGCGGTGTGGCTCAACGGGATCCGCCTCGGCGACGGCAAGGGCAGCCGGCTGACCACCGAGTTCGATGTCTCCACCGCCCTGCGGCCCGGCCGGAACATACTCGCGGTCCGTGTGCACCAGTGGTCGTCCGGCAGTTACCTGGAGGACCAGGACATGTGGTGGCTGTCCGGGATCTTCCGGTCGGTGACCGTGGCCGCCCGCGGTGTCGAGGACTTCTTCGTCCACGCCGCCTACGACCACACGACGCGGCAGGGCACCCTGGCCGTCGACGTCACCGCCCCCACCCGGGTGTCCCTTTCGGTGCCCGAACTCGGCATATCCGGCGCCGATCCGGCCGGCCCGCACGTGATCGACGGCATCGAGCCCTGGTCGGACGAGCAGCCGCGCCTGTACACGGGGGAACTGCTCTCCGAAGCCGGGGAGCGGATACCGCTGCGCATCGGCTTCCGCACCGTGGCCGTCGTGGACGGTGTCCTGACCGCGAACGGCAGGCCGATCTCGCTGCGGGGCGTCAACCGCCACGAATGGCATCCGCTGACGGGGCGGACCCTGACCGAGGACACCATGCTGACCGACGTGCTGCTCATGAAGCAGCACAACATCAACGCGGTGCGCACCAGCCACTACCCGCCCGACCACCGCTTCCTGGACCTGTGCGACGAGCACGGCCTGTGGGTGTTCTGCGAGGGCGACCTCGAGACGCACGGCTTCGAACCCGGCGGCTGGCGCCGCAACCCCAGCGACGACCCCGCGTGGCGCGAGGCCTACCTGGACCGGGCCGAGCGGCTGGTGGAACGCGACAAGAACCACCCCTCGGTCATCGTCTGGTCGCTGGGGAACGAGTCCGGCACCGGGGCCAACCTGGCCGCCTCGGCCGCCTGGATCCGGCAGCGCGACGACAGCCGCCCGATCCACTACGAGGGCGACTTCGCGAGCTGCGCGTACGTCGACCTGTACTCCCGCATGTACATCGACGTGGACGAGCTGGCCGCCGTGGGACGCGGCCAGGAGGCACCGACGGCTGATCCGGCCGACGACGCGCACCGCCGCGCCCTGCCGGCCGTGCTGTGCGAGTACGGACACGCCATGGGCACCGGCCCCGGCGGGCTGTCCGAGTACCAGCAGGTCATCGAGGCACATCCGCGTCTGGCCGGCGGATTCGTCTGGGAGTGGATCGACCACGGGATCGCCCGGCTCACCGGGCAGGAGGACCCCCACTCGTTCTACGCCTACGGCGGTGACTTCGGCGAGGAGGTCCACGACGGCAATTTCGTCGCCGACGGGCTGCTCTTCCCCGACCGCACACCGTCGCCGGGCCTGGTCGAGTACAAGAAGGTCATCGAACCGGTCCGGATCCGCGTCGACCCGGCGACCCGGCAGATCGGCGTGCACAACCTGCACCACGTCCGCGACAGCGGCTACCTGGACTTCCGGTGGACCGTCGAGGACGGCGGCGAGCCGGTGGGCTCCGGCGACCTGACCGTGCCCGCGACCGCTCCGGGTACGACGACGACGGTCGCGTGGCCCGCCGATGTCACCGCCGCGCTCGACGCGGCCCGTAAGAACGACTCCGGCCACGAGGTGTGGCTGACCGTGACCGCGGTGCTCGCCGCCGACGAGACCTGGGCGGGGGCGGGCCACGAGATCGCCTGGTCCCAGGGGCTGGTCGTGGCTCCGGCCGCCTCGCCCGTGCCCTTCACCCCGGCGCCGGCGACCGTCCACGACGGCTACATCGCACTGGGTCCCGCGCGGTTCGACGCCCGCAGCGGGGTGCTGACACGGCTCGGCGACCTGGAGCTCGACGGTCCGCGACTGGACGTCTGGCGGGCCCCGATCGACAACGACCTGCTCAGCGCCTTCGGTGAGCCGCAGTCCGACGCCTGGTTCGCCGCCGGACTGCACCGGATGCGACACGACGTCCTGGCTGTCGAACCCGACGCGTCGGGCCTCACGGTCACCGCCCGGCTGGCCGCCGCCGGGTCCTCCTGCGGGCTCGGCGTGGTGTACCGCTGGACGGCCTGCGCGACACCGCATGCGGGCCAGGACCGGCTCCGGCTGGACACCGTCGTCACCCCCGACGGCCCGTGGTCGGTGCCGCTGCCCCGACTGGGCGTCGCGCTGTCGCTGCCCGGCACCGACGCCGACGTCGAGTGGTTCGGTCCCGGCCCCGGTGAGGCGTACCGCGACTCCCGCGCCGCGGCTCGCGTCGGCCGCCACCGGTCGACCGTCTCCGCGATGCAGGTCCCCCAGATCCGCCCGCAGGAGAACGGCAACCGCCACCAAGTCCGCCGCGCCGGGATCACCACCCCGGGCGGCACCCTGCTCATCACCGGCGACCCGGTCATCGATCTGACCGTCCGTCCCTGGAGCACCGAAGCCCTGGCCGCCGCGGCCCACCAGCACGACCTGGTCCGCGACGGCCGACTCCATCTGCACCTCGACCACGCGCACCACGGTCTGGGCAGCGCGGCCTGCGGCCCGGGACCGTCGGCACCGGACGTCCTGGCCGCGGTCACCACCACGTTCGGCATCGAGTTCAGCACCGGCCGATAGGCGGGCCTTGCCCGCCCGCCCATCGGCCATCCAGCAAGTCAGCCCCCGTCACAGAAGGTTCCCTCGCATGGACAACACCACCATACGCACCCGCAGACTCCTGACGTTCGCCACCGCGGCACTCCTCGTGGCAGGGGTCAGCGCGTGCGGCAGCACCGACAGCTCCTCCGACACCGGCGACAAGAGCCAGAGCGGGCCGGTGAAGATGGAGTTCTGGGGCTGGGCCGGCTACGAGAAGATCGTCGACCAGTGGAACGCCTCCCACCCGAACACCAAGATCACCTTCAAGAAGATCCCGTCGGGCCCCAAGGGCGGCTACACCCAGATCAGCAACGCGCTCACCGCCGGCAAGGGCCCGTGCCTGGCCCAGATCGAGTACCAGAACATCCCGTCGATGCTCGTGAAGAACTCGGTCATGGACATCACGCAGTACGCGAGCGACGGCATGGACAAGTACGTCCCGTCGGCCGTCTCCGCCTCCAGCGTCGGCGGCAAGATCTACGGGGTTCCGGTGGACGTCGGCCCGATGGTCCTCTTCTACCGCAAGGACCTGTTCGCCAAGTACGACATCAGCAAGCCCCCGGCCACCTGGGCCGAGTACAAGGCCGACGCCGAGAAGGTCACCGCCGCCGACTCCGGGGTGAAGTTCGGCACCATGCTCGGCGACGCCAACGGTCTGGCGTCCTTCACCCTGCAGACCGGTCAGTCCTGGTACTCGACCAAGGGCGACAGCTGGACCGTCAGCATCGACAACCCCGGCACCCGCAAGGTCGCCTCCTACTGGCAGGACCTGAAGGACAAGGGTCTGGTGGCGAAGACCGGCAATGCCTGGGACCCGCAGTTCAACAAGGCCTCCGAAGCCGGCAAGGTGCTGACGTTCGTCGGCGCGGCCTGGGCCGCCGGCGGTCTGAAGTCGGACCTGCAGAACCTGTCCGGCAAGTGGAGGGTCGCCCCGATGCCGACCTGGGAGGCAGGCGACGGCAAGAGCGCCAGCAGCGGCGGCTCGGCCACCTCGGTGATGACCGGGTGCAAGACGCCCCGCGAAGCAGTGCAGTTCGCCGATTTCCTCTCCAGCGACCCGAAGGCCGTGAAGACGGGCATCGAAACCGGGCTGTACCCCGCCTCGAAGGCCGGACAGGACGACCCGTCGCTCACGGGGGGTGACCCGTACTTCGGCGGCCAGAAGGTCGGTGACGTGTACAAGGCCTCCGCCGCGCAGGTGCCCAGCACCTGGACCAACGGCCCGACCTTCCAGCAGGTCGAGACGGACTTCACCGGTGCCATCGGTAAGGGCACCCTGCCCGACGCGGTCACCAAGGTCCAGGCCTCGACGGTCGCCGCGATCAAGAAGCTCGGACTGTCGGTGACCAACGGCTGAGGCGGCGGGCCCTGCCGCCTCAAGGGGTTCCCGCGGCCGCCCGCTCCCGGCGCCGCGGGGACCCGCTCCCTGACGACGAACCGCCCAGCGAGGTTTCCATGAGCAGTCCCAGCAGCACCCGGACCGCGTCACCGCCGCGGCCGGTGCCCGCGGTCACCCCCCGTGTCTCCCCCGCCGGTCGGCCTCGGCGCACCGGCCGCCGTGCCGCGTTGACCGCGTCGGGTTTCCTGGCGCCGTTCGCGGTGCTCTTCCTGACCATGATGGTCGCGCCGATCTGTTACGCGATCTACCAGAGCTTCTTCACCGTCCGCCGCGCGGGGCTGTTCGGCGGTGCGCGGTCCACGGAGTTCGCCGGACTGTCCAACTACGCCGACGCCTTTCGCGACCACGACTTCATCGCGTCGATCGTCCGGGTCGTGCTCCTTGGCTGCGTCCAGGTCCCGGTCATGCTCGGCCTCGCCCTGCTGCTCGCGCTCCTCCTTGACTCCCGCTCGGCCCGGCTGCGGAAGACCTACCGGCTCACGTTCTTCCTGCCCTACGCGCTGCCGGGTGCGATCGCCGCGGTGATGTGGTCCTTCCTCCTGGTGAAAGACCTCTCGCCGTTCACCGGACCGCTGTCCCACCTCGGGATCCACACCGACTTCCTGTCGCCGTCGTGGGTTCCGGTCTCGATCGGCAACATGATCACGTGGGGCTGGACCGGCTACAACATGCTGATCATCTACTCCGCGCTGCAGACGATCCCGGCCGAGGTGACGGAGGCCGCCGCGCTCGACGGCTGCACCGGATGGCGCCTGGCGTGGGCGGTGAAGATCCCGCTGGTACGTCCCGCGCTGGTGCTGACCACGGTCTTCTCCATCATCGGAACGGCACAGATGTACACCGAGCCGGCGGTGCTGGTCGGCGCGCGCATCCCGGGCGTCGACCCGAAGTTCACCCCGATCATGAACACGACCCTGGGCATGGACGTGGGCGGCCAGAACCTGGCCGCCGCCGAGTCCGTCGTGCTCGCGCTCATCACCCTCGTGCTCTCGTTCGGATTCCTCAAGTACAACCAGCGCAAGGGAGCGATGGCGTGAGCGTGATCCGTGCCGACCGGCCGATCCGACCGACCCGACCGGCCCTTCGCGGCACCGACATCGCGAGCAAGGTCGTCGTCAACGGCGTGCTGGGCCTGATGGCCCTGTACACGCTGATCCCGCTGTGGTGGCTGTTCGTCTCCTCGACCAAGGCCTCGGGCTACCTCTACACCGGTACGCCGCTGTGGTTCTCCCACTTCGACCTGGTCACCAACATCAGAAACGTGTTCACCTTCGAGGGCGGCATCTTCTCCACCTGGCTGGCCAACAGCGCGCTGTACAGCCTCGTCGGCGCCGCCGTCGGCACCCTGCTGTCCGCGATGGCCGGCTACGCGCTGTCCAAGTTCAGCTTCCGCGGCCGCGAAAGCGTGTTCAACGTCATCCTCGCCTCGGTCCTCATTCCGGCGCCGATGTTCGCCCTGCCGTTGTTCCTGCTCATGGCCAAGCTGGACATCACCAACTCCTACTGGTCGGTGCTGCTGCCCAGTTGTGTCAGCCCGTTCGGCGTCTACCTGTGCCGGATCTTCGCCGCGTCGTCCGTCCCGGACGAACTCCTGGAGGCCGCGCGGATCGACGGAGCGGGCGAACAGCGCACCTTCTTCCGGATCGCCCTGCCGCTGATGTCCCCGGCACTGGTGACCGTCTTCCTGTTCCAGTTCGTCGGCATCTGGAACAACTACCTGCTGCCCTCGCTCATGCTCAACACCCCCTCGCTCCAGCCCGTCACGGTGGGCCTGGTGCAGTGGCGCTCGGAGTTCGCCAACGGAGTGCCGCCGCTGCTGCCGATCACCGGTGCGTTCCTGTCGCTGATCCCCCTGCTCGTCGCCTTCGTCAGTCTCCAGCGGTTCTGGCGCAAGGGCCTCACCGCAGGATCCGTCAAGTAGCGCGCCACCGGTGTCATGGAGCGCCGTCGCGCTCGGCTGAGTACCGCACCCGCAGGACGCCCACGAGGGCCGGCCGGAGGTGACGCCCCGATGAGGTCGGGAGCTGTCGTCCTCCGCCGGCCCTTCGCGCTGTCTCAGCCCGTGCTCAGCCCGTGCTCACCCCGGCGGCGGCACGCAGGGAACCATGGGTGGGCGCGTCCGGGACGTCCGCCGGCCGGCCCTTCGCGAACTCCTCCCGCAGCACCGGCACGACCTCCTCCCCCAGCATGTCGATCTGCTCCAGCACCGTCTTCAGCGGCAGCCCGGCGTGGTCGACGAGGAACAACTGGCGCTGGTAGTCGCCCGCGTAGTCGCGGAAGGCCAGCGTCTTCTCGATCACCTGCTGCGGCGACCCCACGGTCAGCGGCGTCTCCTTGGCGAAGTCCTCCAGGGACGGCCCGTGGCCGTACACGGGCGCCACGTCGAAGTACGGACGGAACTCCCGTATCGCGTCCTGGGAGTTCTTCCGCATGAACACATGTCCGCCGAGCCCGACGATCGCCTGCTCGGGCGTGCCGTGCCCGTGGTGGGCGTACCGCTCCCGGTACAGCTCCACCATCCGCTGGGTGTGCTCGGCCGGCCAGAAGATGTTGTTGTGGAAGAAGCCGTCACCGTAGAACGCGGCCTGCTCGGCGATCTCGGGCGAGCGGATCGACCCGTGCCAGACGAACGGCGGTACCCCGTCCAGCGGCCGCGGCGTGGACGTGAAGCTCTGCAGCGGCGAGCGGAACTTGCCCGCCCAGTTCACGACGTCCTCGCGCCACAGCCGGTGCAGCAGCGCGTAGTTCTCGATGGCGAGGTTGATGCCCTGGCGGATGTCCTGCCCGAACCACGGGTAGACCGGCGCGGTGTTGCCGCGGCCCATCATCAGGTCCACCCGGCCGTCGGCCAGGTGCTGGAGCATCGCGAAGTCCTCGGCGATCTTCACCGGGTCGTTGGTGGTGATGAGGGTGGTCGCGGTGGAGAGGATCAGCCGCTCGGTGCGGGCGGCGATCCAGCCCAGCATGGTCGTGGGCGACGACGGCACGAAGGGCGGGTTGTGGTGCTCACCGGTGGCGAAGACGTCGAGTCCGACCTCCTCGGCCTTCAGCGCGATCTCGACCATCGCCTTGATGCGCTCGTGCTCGGTCGGCGTACGGCCCGTCGTGGGGTCCGGCGTCACATCACCGACGCTGAAGATCCCGAACTGCATCATCGTTGCCACCCTCTCAGGTTGTTTACGATTCAACCATAGCGCCAAACAGGTGCTCCCCTTCCACTATTCCGCCGGCACCCCTGACCGGCCTCCCCACGCCCCCGCAGAATGTCAGTCCCCGTCCCTACCCTCTCCCCATGGCCGCCCCACGCCGTGACACCCGAGGCATCGTGGACGCCGCGGAACTCTTCGCGCGCGTCCGCTTCCGCCGCCGCGAACCCGCCGCGCCGCTCCGGCCCTACCTGGAGCACTACTGGCTGATCGACTGGGACCTGCGCGAGCCGTACCTCTCGCAGGTCGTCCCGCACCCCTCGGTCAACATCGTCTTCCAGCGGTACGAGGGACAGGCCCCCTTCGCCGAGGTCTCCGGCGTCGGGCTCGGCCTCTTCACCCAGAAACTGGAGGGCAGGGGCCGGGTGTGCGGCATCCAGTTCCGGCCCGGCGGCTTCCGCCCCTTCGCCCCCGCCGCCCCCGTGTCCGACTGGACCGGCCGCCGCGTACGACACCCCGAGGTGTACCCGGACACCGACCCCGACACCGTCCTCGCCCCCGACGACGAGGACGCCCGCGTCGCCGCCCTGGACGCGTTCCTGCTGGGCCTCGACCCCCGCCCCGACCCCCAGGCGGAGCTCGCCATGACGCTCGTCGACCGCGTCCGCACCGACCGCGGCGTCCGCCGCGTCTCCGACTTCGCCCGCGCCGAGGGCCTCTCCGTACGGCTGCTGCAACGCCTGTTCGCCGCGTACGTCGGGGTCGGCCCCAAGTGGGTCATCCTCCGCTACCGCATCCACGAGGCCCTGGAACGCGCCGAGACCGAACGCGCGGTCGACTGGGCCGCCCTCGCCGCCGACCTCGGCTACGCGGACCAGGCCCACCTCGTGCGGGACTTCACGGCGACGGTGGGCGTCCCGCCGAGGGCGTACGCGGAGGCCGTGACCCCGTCCGTGAATCCGTCCGTGAACCCCGGACCCTCCGCACCGCCCGCGCCCGGCTGATCACTTGGCGTGCATGACCGCGTAGATCATCACGAACGCCACGAGGTGGATGCCGAAGAGGAAGTACGCCAGGTACCACCACACGTACCGCTCGTTCTTCTTCTCCTCGACGAGCCGACGCCGCTCGGAGTTGAGGCGCTGCTCGGAGTCAAGGCGCTGCTCGGAGCCGAGTCGCTGCTCGGCGTCGGAATCCCGCTGCTCGGCCGACATCACAGCTCCCGGTGGACCTTCGTGTTGGAGGCCTGGGCGCGGGGGCGCAGCACCAGCAGGTCGACGTTGACATGGCTGGGGCGGGTGACCGCCCAGGTGATCGTGTCGGCCACGTCGTCGGCGGTCAGCGGCTCCGCGACCCCCTCGTACACCCGCGCGGCCTTCGCCTCGTCACCGCCGAACCGGGTCAGGGCGAACTCCTCGGTCTTCACCATCCCCGGCGCGATCTCGATGACCCGCACCGGCGTCCCGACGATCTCCAGCCGCAGCGTCTCCGCGAGGACATGCGCGCCGTGCTTGGCGGCGACATAGCCCGCGCCGCCCTCGTACGTCCCGTGCCCCGCCGTCGACGACACCACGACGACCGTGCCGTCACCGCTCGCGGTCAGCGCGGGCAGCAGGGCCTGGGTGACATTGAGGGTGCCGATGACGTTCGTCTCGTACATCCGCCGCCAGTCGGCGGGGTCGCCGGTGGCCACCGGGTCGGCGCCGAGGGCGCCACCCGCGTTGTTCACCAGCACGCCGATCGTCCGGAAGGCCGTCGCGAACTCGTCCACGGCCGCCCGGTCCGTGACGTCCAGCGCGTACGCCGTCGCCTGGCCGCCCGACGCGTTGATCTCCTCCGCCAGCGCCTCGATCCGGTCCTTGCGGCGCGCCGTCAGCACGACGCGGTACCCCGCCGCGGCGAGCCCCCGGGCGGTGGCGGCGCCGATGCCGCTGCTCGCACCCGTGACGACGGCGATACGGGAGGCGGCGGACGGTGCGGCGGTAGCCATGAGTGCTCCTGGTGCGCGGCGACTGAGTTGCCCGGCCAGGATAGGCATGCGGTGGGACAATGAGATGAACGAGACGGGTGATCCCCTGTTCAGGAGGTGGATCATGGGACAGGCGCGCGAGGTCATGGACCAGCTCACCGAGGCCCTCACCACACATCAGGACCCGAAGACCATCGGCAACCTCTTCGCGGAGGACGCCGTCGCCCACACGCCGGACGGCGGGGAGATACGCGGCCGGGAGAACATCGCCGAGTACTGGCGCCAGATGACGGACGCCGTACCCGAGGGCCGCTACGAGCCGCTCAGCGCCTTCGAGGTCGGCGACACCGCGATCGACGAGGGCATCTACAGCGGCAGGAACACCGGCCCCCTGGCACTCCCCGACGGCACGACCCTGCCGGCGACCCACAAGGACATCACCCTGCACGGCGTGGACTTCGCGAAGGTGGAGAACGGCCAGATCACCAGCTACCGGCTGTACTTCGACCAGATGGAGTTCCTGGGCCAACTGGGCCTGCTGCCGGAGGAACTGAAGCAGTAGCAACCAGGACAGGACGAGGCTGCCCACCGGAAGAACCGAGCGCCACCGGAGGGTGGGTCCAAGCAGCAGCTCGCTCAGGGCTCCCGGCATGGTGATCACGCAGTCGTGCCCGGTCGGCAGTTCCCGTGTCCGTGCCGGGGGAGCCGTTGGGCTGTGCACCGGTGACGGGCCGTCGGACGACGCCTTCCGGCTCCGCGCCGACGCAGTTGGAGTCGAGCATCGCGCACCTGACGCACATCGGCGCCGCCCGCGCCGAGTACGACACCCGCCCTGGCTCCTCGCCCGCCTGACGCAGCACGGCGGGCGGGAGGCGGCGGTGCCGCACCGCCGCCTCCCGCCCCGTGGTCACCCCTTGACGCAGACGACCTGCTTCAGCTTCGCCACGACCTCGACCAGGTCCCGCTGCTGGTCGATGACCTGCTCGATCGGCTTGTAGGCGCCCGGGATCTCGTCGACGACGCCGGAGTCCTTGCGGCACTCCACGCCCCGCGTCTGCTCCTCCAGGTCCTTCGTCGTGAAGCGACGCTTCGCCGCGTTGCGGCTCATCCGCCGGCCCGCGCCGTGGGACGCGGAGTTGAACGCCTTCTCGTTCCCGAGGCCCTTCACGATGTAGGAACCGGTGCCCATCGACCCGGGAATGATCCCGTAGTCGCCGGAGCCGGCCCGGATCGCGCCCTTGCGGGTCACGAGGAGGTCCATGCCGTCGTAGCGCTCCTCGGCCACGTAGTTGTGGTGTGCGCTGATCTCGGGCTCGAAGGTGGGCTTCGCCTTCCTGAACTCCTTGCGGACGACGTCCTTGAGGAGCGCCATCATGATCGAGCGGTTGTACTTCGCGTACTCCTGCGCCCAGAACAGGTCGTTGCGGTAGGCCGCCATCTGCGGGGTGTCCGCGACGAAGACGGCGAGGTCGCGGTCGACCAGGCCCTGGTTGTGCGGCAGTTTCTGCGCCACGCCGATGTGGTGCTCCGCGAGCTCCTTGCCGATGTTGCGGGAGCCGGAGTGCAGCATGAGCCAGACAGAACCGGTCGAATCCGTGCAAATTTCGACAAAGTGATTCCCGCTACCCAGGGTTCCTATCTGCTTCTGTGCCCGCTCATGACGGAATTTGACCGCTTCCGCCACGCCGTCGAAACGCCCCCAGAAGCCGTCCCACCCCGCCGAGGCGAAGCCGTACAGCTGCCCCGGGTCGACGGGCTCGTCATGCATCCCCCGCCCCACCGGAATCGCCTGTTCGATCCGCGACCGCAGGCGGGAGAGGTCGCCCGGCAGGTCGTTGGCGGTCAGGGACGTCTTCACCGCGGACATGCCGCAGCCGATGTCCACGCCCACGGCCGCGGGGCACACCGCACCCTGCATCGCGATGACCGACCCGACCGTCGCCCCCTTCCCGTAGTGCACGTCCGGCATGACGGCCAGCCCCTTGATCCAGGGGAGGGTCGCGACATTGCGGAGCTGCTGGAGGGCGACGTCCTCCACCGACGCGGGGTCGGTCCACATCCGGATCGGCACCTTCGCGCCCGGTATCTCTACGTACGACATCTCAGCCTCATCCCCCAGCAATTCCTGCAAAAGTCTCAAAACGCAAAACCGGCGCCAAGGTCAACGAAAGGGATGCCGGACCGGCGTCCGCGGCAGTGCGTGCGATACACATGGTGCCCGGGGGTCACCCCCGGTCGGCAAGCGAAATACCCACAGACCACAGGACAGAACTGCGCAGGCGTCCTCCAGGGACCCCGTCGAGAGGAGCCCCCACGGTGCAGCGGAAGGCGTACGTACCCGGCATCGCCGTGCTCCTCGCGGCAGCGCTGACCGCGTGCACGGGATCGGGCGACGACGGCACCCCGGACGACCCACGCCCCGGCGAGGTCACCGCGTCCGCCTCGACCGCGCAGCCCGGCCGCTACGACACGCTCCCCGAAGCCTGCGGCTCCATCGACGACGACACCCTCGAAGCCCTCCTCCCCGGCCTGAAGCAACTCCCGGACGCGGAGCAGCGCGAGGAGGCGTACGAGGGACGGGCGACGCTCACCTACGACACGGACCGGAAGGCCGGCTGCCGCTGGAAGGTGGAGTCGCCGACCGCCACCGACTATCTGTTCGTCGACTTCGAGCGCGTGGTGTCGTTCAACGGCACGGTCAGCGACGACAGCAAGGCGCAGGAGGTGTACGGCGGCAAGGTGGCGGCCGCGGACCTCCCGGAGCCGTCGCCGAGCACGTCCGAGGGGGACGAGGGGAATGGCGGGGAGGGTGACGCCGGCTCGTCGGCGGCTCCGTCGCAGAGCGCTTCCCCTGCCGACTCCCCCAAGTCCTCCAAGTCCTCCAAGCCGTCCGACTCTTCCGGTTCATCCGACTCTTCCGGTTCCCCTAATTCATCCAGTTCTTCCGATGCGTCCGGTTCCGCTTCCGCGTCCGCCACTCCCGCCTCTCTTCAGCCCCGCACGCTCGACGGCCTCGGGGACGAGGCGTTCCTCGACGACGCGCTCGGGACGAGTCGGCAGCGCACGGTGACTGTGGTGTTCCGCACGTCGAATGTGCTCGTGACGGTCGAGTACGAGGAGCAGCCGGCGACGACGACGGATGTGCCGGACAGCGAGGAAATGCAGGACAAGGCCCGGAATCTGGCCGAGTTGCTCGCGGAGGCGTTCGACGAGTGAGCGGTTTCCGGGGGTGCGGCGGGCGGCCTGCCGAACCCCCTGATTCAGGACCGCGTTTCCTCCTCACCGCGTACCGTGGCCCCTCGGACCCGATCCGACCGCAGGAACCACGAGCGTGATGAACGTCATGAGTGAAGGAACCATGCAACGAGCCGCAGAGTCAGGTCATCGTCAGCAGCAGTCGCGTACCGCGCGGGGCACGGGCGTCGCTCGTGCCGGGCGTCCGGGGCGGGCACGGGTGCTCGTCGGCACCGCTGTCGTCCCGGTGATGCTGGTGGCGGTCGGCTGTTCGTCGGACTCCGGCTCCGGCGACGCGTCGGGGGACAAGCCGTCCGCGGGGGCGACCTCGACGCCGACGAAGTCGGCGACGCCCCAGGTGGTCGCGGCGGCGTACGCGGTGCTGCCGGACGCGTGCGAGGTGTTCACGTCGAAGTCGCTGAAGTCGCTGGTCCCGCAGGGCACGAAGTCGGGGAAGGCGATCAACACCGCCGAGGAGAACGTGACCGGCGACTGCCGCTGGACCAGCCTCGACAACAACGGTGTGGACGGTTCGCAGTACCGCTGGCTGAGTGTGTCGCTGCATCTGCTGGCGTCGGACGCGGCGAACGGTCCGGGCGAGGACCGGGCGCACGAGGCGTTCGAGTCGAAGGTGACCGCCGCGAAGGCGGTGAAGGGCGCGAAGAACGTCAAGACGGAGCCGGTGACGGGCACGGGCGACGAGGCGACGGCGGTGCGCTACGACCTGAAGAAGGACGGCGACACCTTCAAGCAGCAGACGATCGTCGTGCGCACGGAGAACGTGGTCGTCACCCTCGACTACAACGGCGCCGGTCTGGCCGGTGACAAGACCCCGGACCCGGCGGGGCTGCTGAAGTCGGCGAAGTCCGCGGCCAAGGAGGTCGTGGAGGCGGTCGAGGACGCGAACGACGGTGATGGCGGCAAGTCGTCCCCGTCGGCCGGCGCGTCGAAGTCGCCGTCCAAGTCCGCGTCGAAGTCGCCGTCGAAGGGCGCCACGAAGGCGGCGGGCTCGGGTTCCGGCTCGGATCTGGGCACAGGATCCGACTCGGGTTCCAAGACCTCGACGAGCGGCTCGTCGTCCACGCGGAAGACCTCGCGGTAGCGGACGCGCACGACCGTTCGGCAGCGGGTCGGTCGAGCCGGGCCGGCGTAGTGCCCAACTCGTAATGCGCGGCAGGTGACGCCCGCCCCCACCAGGGCTTTCGTCCGGGCCCGGTCCTCTCGTGGGCCGGGCCCGATGCGTACCGGCAACCCGTTTGCCGTACACATGTGCCACCCTGTTGCGCGCAACAACACGCAAGGGGAGGGGAGTACGGGTGGCCGCGCCAATGCAGCTGACTCGAATGCACCGCGTTCTCATCGGCGTGGTCGTGTTCGGCGCCGTCATCATCGCCGGGATCGGCTTCGCGGGTTCCTACGCGGCGGTGCGGGAACTGGCCGTCAAGAAGGGCTTCGGGAACTTCTCCTACGTCTTCCCGATCGGTATCGACGCGGGTATCTGTGTCCTGCTGGCCCTGGACCTGCTGCTGACCTGGATCCGCATCCCCTTCCCCCTGCTGCGTCAGACGGCGTGGCTGCTGACGGCGGCGACGATCGCGTTCAACGGCGCGGCGGCCTGGCCGGACCCGCTGGGTGTGGGCATGCACGCGGTGATCCCGATCCTGTTCGTGGTGTCGGTGGAGGCGGCGCGGCACGCGATCGGCCGTATCGCCGACATCACCGCCGACAAGCACATGGAGGGCGTGCGCCTCACGCGCTGGCTGCTCTCGCCCGTTCCCACGTTCCTTCTCTGGCGCCGGATGAAGCTGTGGGAGCTGCGCTCCTACGACCAGGTGATCAAGCTGGAGCAGGAACGTCTCGTCTATCAGGCCCGCCTGCGCTCCCGCTTCGGCCGGGCGTGGCGCCGCAAGGCCCCGGTGGAGTCCCTGATGCCGCTGCGCCTGGCCCGCTACGGCGTCCCCCTGGCGGACACGGCCCCGGCGGGCCTGGCGGCGGCGGGCATCGAGCCGGCGCTGCTGCCGCCGGCGCCGCAGGTCGAGGTCGACCTGGCCGCGGGGGACCGTGCCGCCGGTTCGGCCCGGGCGGGGGTGGCCGCGCCCGCCGCCGAGCAGCGCCGCCAGCTGGAGAGCGTCCCCGCCCCGCGGCAGCCGGAGCGCCCCGAGTACGAGCAGCGGGGGTACGCCGAGCAGGAACCGCCGCCCGAGGAGAGCCCCTGGCTGCACGCCCGCCACCCGCAGGAGGTCCCCTACCAGGGCGGCTACGACCCGTCGTACGACCCTGAGGAGGAGTACGAGCGGTGGTACGAGGAGCAGGACCCGGAGCAGTACCAGCGGGAGCAGTACCCGCCCGACCAGTACCAGGCTGAGCAGTACCAGGGGGAGCAGTACCCGGCCGAGCAGTACCAGCAGCAGCTGTTCGAGGGCCCCGAGGCCGAGCCGCAGGAGCCCTCGCCCGAGGAGACCGGCAGCTTCCCCATCCCGGCGGGTCCGGGCCGCACCCGTGAGCTGGGCGAGGGCGGCGGCACCCCGGAGCCGGACGAAGAGGCGTACTACCAGGTCTTCAAGCAGTCGATCAACGGCAGCTACCCGACGCCTCGGGAGTTCAGCGAGAACGTGGAGGCCGAGTTCAGTCTCTCCCTCGCCCCGGAGCAGTCCAAGCGCATGGTCACCCGCTTCACCAACCGCTACAACGCGGAGCTGGAGGAGGACCACATCGCGTAGGCGATGCCCGGCACGGACCGACGACACGGACGGAGGGGGCGCCCGGTGGTGATCACCGGGCGCCCCCTCCTCGTATGGGCGGGTGCTACTCGCCGAGCAGTGCCCGTACCCGGTCCTGGCCCACCGCGAGGAGCAGCGTGGGCAGGCGCGGGCCGGTGTCACGGCCGACGAGCAGGTGGTAGAGCAGCGCGAAGAACGACCGCTGGGCGGTCTTGATCTCCGGCGGCAGCTCCTTGGGCGTGGCGTCCGCGGAGAACCCGGCCTGGACCTTGGGCACGCCGTAGACGAGGTGGGTGAGCCCGTCGAGGGACCAGTGGTCGGCGAGTCCGTCGAGCAGCAGCCTGAGGGAGCCCTGCGCCTGCTCGTCGAGGGACTTCAGCAGCTCGGCGTCGGGTTCGTCGCGCACGATGGTCCGCTGGTCGGCGGGGACGTGCGTGTTGATCCAGGCCTCGGCCTTGTCGAGGCGGGGCCGTACGGCGTCGAGGGAGGACAGCGGGTCGGTGGGGTCGAGCTCGCTGAGGATGCGCAGGGTCTGGTCCTCGGCGCCCGCGGTGATGTCGGCGACGGACGCGAGGGTCCGGTACGGCATCGGGCGGGGCGTGCGGGGCAGCTCACCGGCGGCGGTGCGCACGGCACGGGAGTGGGCGGCCACGTCGGCCGGCAGCGCGGAGCCGTCGGCGACCTTGCCGTCGAGCTTGTCCCACTCGTCGTAGAGGCGCTGGATCTCCTGGTCGAAGGCGATCTTGAAGGACTGGTTGGGCCGGCGGCGGGCGTAGAGCCAGCGCAGGAGCTGCGGCTCCATGATCTTCAGCGCGTCGGCGGGGGTGGGCACGCCGCCCTTGGACGACGACATCTTGGCCATGCCGCTGATGCCGACGAAGGCGTACATGGGGCCGATGGGCTGCTTGCCGCCGAAGATCCCGACGATCTGCCCGCCGACCTGGAAGGACGAACCCGGCGACGAGTGGTCGACGCCGCTGGGCTCGAAGACGACGCCCTCGTACGCCCAGCGCATCGGCCAGTCGACCTTCCAGACGAGCTTGCCGCGGTTGAACTCGTTCAGCGCGACGGTCTCGGCGAAGCCGCAGGCGGTGCAGGTGTAGGACAGCTCGGTGGTGTCGTCGTCGTAGGCGGTGACGGTGGTGAGGTCCTTCTCGCACTGCCCGCAGAAGGGCTTGTACGGGAAGTACCCGGCGGAGCCGGAGCTGCCGTCGTCCTCGGCGGCGGCGCCGGAGCCCTCCGCGGCCTCCAGCTCGGCCTCGTCGACCGGCTTCTGGGACTGCGGCTTCTTGGCCGGGTCCTTCTTGGTGCGGTACTGGGCGAGGATCGCGTCGATGTCGCCGCGGTGCTTCATGGCGTGCAGGATCTGCTCGCGGTACGCGCCGGAGGTGTACTGCGCGGTCTGGCTGATCCCGTCGAACTCGACGCCCATCTCGGCGAGCGCGTCGACCATCGCGGCCTTGAAGTGCTCGGCCCAGTTGGGGTGGGCGGAGCCCTTGGGGGCCGGGACGGAGGTGAGGGGCTTGCCGATGTGCTCGGCCCAGCTGGCGTCGACGCCGTCGACACCGCCTGGGACCTTGCGGTAGCGGTCGTAGTCGTCCCAGGAGATCAGGTGCCGGACCTGGTGACCGCGCCGGCGGATCTCGTCGGCGACGAGGTGCGGCGTCATCACCTCGCGGAGGTTGCCCAGGTGGATGGGGCCGGACGGGGAGAGCCCGGACGCGACGACGACCGGTTTGCCCGGGGCCCGACGCTCCGACTCCTCGATGACCTCATCCGCGAAACGGGAGACCCAGTCGGTGGTCTCGGTGCTCTGAGCCACGATCGGCACGTCCTCTTTTTCTGAGTGTTCTCCGGGGCCGACCGGTACGGTCCCCGGCCGACGGGGCCCATTCTCCCAGCTCTGGCCATAACCACGAAACCGCGTTTCGAAGGGGGCCGGGCGCCTGATAGCTCGGGGGTGCGTGTTCGTTGGCGGGTGCGGGTGGTGTGTGGTTTCTCGCGCAGTTCCCCGCGCCCCTGAAAAGCACGGGCTGCGCCCGATGCTTTTCATATGAAGGGCGGGCTGCAGGCCCGTTCCCTTCAGGGGCGCGGGGAACTGCGCGAACAACCCCCCACCCTCCCGCACCCGCCAACGAACCCCCCGGCCCGAGCTATGACGCGCCAAAAACCCCTTTACCCCCCGTGGGATACTGAACGACATCCATCCGTACCCCGAGGAGAACGGCTCCCCATCTCATGGCTCCGGTCACGTCCCTCACCGCCTCCGTCCACCAGCGCCTCGCGACCGCCCTCTCGGCCACCCTGCCGGAGGCCCCCGCGGACCCGCTGCTGCGACGCAGCGACCGGGCGGACTTCCAGGCCAACGGCATCCTCGCCCTGGCGAAGAAGGCCAAGGCGAACCCGCGGGAGCTGGCGACGCAGGTCGTCGCGAAGGTCGAGTCGGGGGTGACGAGCGATCTGATCAAGGAGATCGAGGTCTCGGGCCCCGGCTTCCTCAACATCACCCTCACCGACGCGGCGATCACCCGTAACCTCGCGGAGCGCTACGCGGACGAGGTCCGGCTCGGCGTGCCGCTCGCGGAGCACCCCGGTACGACGGTCATCGACTACGCCCAGCCGAACGTGGCGAAGGAGATGCACGTCGGCCACCTCCGTTCCGCGGTGATCGGTGACGCGGTCGTCCAGATCCTGGAGTTCACCGGCGAGAACGTGGTCCGCAGGCACCACATCGGCGACTGGGGCACCCAGTTCGGCATGCTGATCCAGTATCTGCTGGAGCACCCGCACGAGCTGGACCACAAGGCGGACGGCGCGGACACGGCGGTCTCCGGCGAGGAGGCCATGTCGAACCTGAACCGCCTGTACAAGGCGTCGCGGGCGCTGTTCGACTCCGACGAGGAGTTCAAGACGCGGGCCCGGCGCCGGGTGGTCGACCTCCAGGCGGGCGAGCCGGAGACGCTCGCGCTGTGGCAGCGGTTCGTGGACGAGTCGAAGATCTACTTCTACTCGGTCTTCGAGAAGCTGGACATGGAGATCCGGGACCCGGACATCGTCGGCGAGTCGGGTTACAACGACATGCTGGACGAGACGTGCCGGCTGCTGGAGGAGTCGGGGGTCGCGGTCCGCTCCGAGGGCGCGCTCTGCGTCTTCTTCGACGACATCAAGGGCCCGGAGGGCAACCCGGTCCCGCTGATCGTGCAGAAGTCGGACGGCGGCTACGGCTACGCGGCGACCGACCTGTCCGCGATCCGCGACCGGGTCTTCAACCAGAAGGCGAACACGCTGCTGTACGTCGTGGACGCCCGGCAGTCGCTGCACTTCCGGATGGTCTTCGAGACGGCCCGCCGCGCGGGCTGGCTGAACGACGACGTGAAGGCGCACCAGCTGGCGTTCGGCACGGTCCTCGGCAAGGACGGCAAGCCGTTCAAGACCCGTGAGGGCGAGACGGTCCGGCTGGAGGACCTCCTCGACGAGGCGGTGCAGCGGGCGACGGCCGTGGTCCGGGAGAAGGCCGAGAAGGTGGGCCTGGCCGAGCAGGAGATCGTCGAGAACGGCCGGTACGTGGGCATCGGCGCGGTGAAGTACGCCGACCTGTCGACGTCCGCCGTCCGGGACTACAAGTTCGACCTGGACCAGATGGTGTCGCTGAACGGCGACACGTCGGTGTACCTGCAGTACGCGTACGCCCGTATCCAGTCGATCCTGCGGAAGGCGGGCGAGACCCGTCCGGCCGCGCACCCGGAGCTGGAACTGGCCCCGGCGGAGCGGGCGCTGGGTCTGCACCTGGACCAGTTCGGCGAGACGATCGCCGAGGTCGCGCAGGGGTACGAGCCGCACAAGCTGGCCGCGTACCTGTTCAAGCTGGCGACGCTGCTGACGACGTTCTACGACCAGTGCCAGGTGCTCTCCGCGGACAACGCGCCGGAGGTCGTGGAGAACCGTCTGTTCCTGGTCGACCTGACGGCCCGCACCCTCCACCGCGGCATGGCCCTGCTCGGCATCAGGACGCCCGAGCGTCTCTGAGCGCGCTACGCGTCACCCCGTCGCGCGGGGGCACCCCCACGTAGTGCCCCCGCGCGACGGTGTCGATCAGCGGTTCGCGAGCCGGGCGCTGAACTTCGCGCTGGTGCCGAGGGTGGTCTGCGTCTTCACGATCGGCGTGGTGCCGGCGGACTTGTAGAGCGGGGTGTACTTCCAGGTGGCGACACCCCACACACCGCTGCTGGTCCTGACGCTGTCGGCGGCTCCTCGCGTGACGGCGAAGGCGCCGTTGAGGTTGGTCAGGGAGCTCTTGAACTTCGGCGACTTGTAGCCGACGCCGGGGCGGTAGGTGTAGCTCAGGACCGACTTGTGGCTGATGACCGGGAGGTTGTAGATGCTCTCGGTGGCGGTGAAGGTCAGCGTCGTGTGGCGTCCGGCCTTGTCGCTCCTGGTGACGGCCCGGACGTCGCCGGTGAAACGGACGTCCTTGTTGTAGTCCTCCCAGTTGCGCTTGCTCGTGGTCACATAGCCGCCGAGCCCCGCGTCGAACGCCTTCTGGACGGCGGCGCTCTGCAGATAACCGACGAACTTCTGCTGCTTGGCCTGCGGCAGCCTGTCGAACGACTTCAGAAGCTTGGCGGAGGAACCCCCGCCCTTCTTCAGGAACGCCCGGTAGTCCTGGACGGTGAGCTTGGCCTTCGGTGCCTTCGGTGCCTGCGGCGCGGCCAGGGCGGTGCCCTGGGCGGCCACGCCGGTGAACAGCAGGGCACCGGCGGTGGCGGCGAGAACACCGGTACGGGTGGCGCGGGTGAGGGTGCGCATGGTGAGGATGCCTTTCGGGCGGAGGACGAGGAGGGGCCCGCGGAGCGGGGGCAGGTCGGTCAGCGCTTGCCGACCCAGGCGTTGAACTTCACGTTCACCGTGGAGGTGGTCTGCGGCAGGGCGAGCGTGGTGGTGCCGGCGGAGCGGTACAGCGGCTTGGCCTGCCACGCGGTGGTGGCCTGGATGTTGCGGCTGCTGACCTTGACGGCGTCCTTCTGCGGCGCGGTGATCGTGAAGGCCCCGTTGAGGTTGGTGACGGAGCGCTGGTACTTCGGCGACTTCACGGCGGTGCCGTAGTCGTACGACAGGACGGTCTTCTGGGTGATGACCGTGATGCCGTAGATCCGCTCGCTCGCGGTGAAGGTCAGCGTGATGTGCGACCCGCCCGGTGCGGCCTTGCGGACGCCCTTGACGTCGGCGACGAAGCGGACGTCCTTGTTGTAGGCCTCCTCGTTGTGGCCGCCGCGGTTGATGTAGCCGCCGGCCCGGACCTTGTACGCCTCCTGGACCTTCCGGTTCTGGAGGTAGTCGACGAACTTCTGCTGCTTGGCCTTGGGGAGCTTGTCGAACGCCTTGAGCACCTTGATGGAGGCGGCGCCCTCGTCGTTGTTCTTCAACCAGTCGCGGTACTTGGCGACGGTGAGCTTGCTCGCCTTGCCCTGCGGCGCGGCGACGGCCGTGCCCTGGGCTGCGACACCGGTGAACAGCAGGGCGCCGGCGGTGGCGGCGAGGACACCGGCGCGGGTGGCGGTGGCGAAGGTACGCATGGGTGAAGGGGGCCTTTCGAGACGGTGGTGAAGGTGCGACCACCGTAAATTCCGCGCGAGTTGGCCGAAATCGTCTCTTTGGGCATTGCCCTTTGGGACACGACGGGGCGGAAACAGGGCGGTGGCCCGCGAGGCTGCGGGGCCTTCCCGGGCGGCCCGGGGGCCCGTTGTCAGTGCCCGGCCCTACAGTCGCGGCATGGCGACACTTCCCAACCCGCTGCCCGGTCTCGCGGCGGACCCGACCGGCCGCTCCCTCGGGCTGGAACGGCCCCTTCCGCCCGGCCGGTTGATCGACACGACGGACGAGGGGCCGTGGCACGAACCGCTGCTGTGGTACGCGGACGAGCCGGCCGAGCCCGGCGCCTGGACGGCCGCGCAGCCCGCCCGCCGCACGGCCGGCCTCCTCCCGGTGCTACTGGACGTCGGGGACGGCCAGGGCGGCCCGGAGGAGTGGGAACTGATGCCGGGCGAGATGTCGTACCCCGGTGACCACGACCCCGAGGAGGTCCTGGCGGACCTCTGGGACACCGTCGCGCCGGACGACGACACGGCCGGGGACGAGGCGGGCGCCGAGGACTGGCCGGGTCTCGCGGACACCGCCGGCCCGGACGACGGCGGCCCCGACCCGGACGCCCTCGCCGCCGAGGTCGCCGACGCGCTCCTGGCCGGCCGTGCGCGGCTCAAGGAACCCCGCCTCGCCCTGGTCCCGGCCCGCCGCAGCGCCGACATCCCGGCGGCCATCGGCTGGGGCGGCCCGCTGAACCACGAGAGCGACGTGGCCCGCCTGTGCGCCGTCCTGCGCTCCTGGGAGGACCGCTTCGGCATACGTGTCGTCGCCCTCGGCTTCGACCACCTCGTCGTCTCGGTGGCCACCCCGCCCACCACGGAGACCGAGGCCCGTCACCTGGCCGCCGAGCACTTCGCCTTCTGCCCCGACAACATCTGGCAGGGCCCGAGCGACGCGACCCGCGACACGTACGCGAAGACGCTGATCGACGCCGACACATGGACGTTCTGGTGGGACTGAGGGGCCTGCAGCTGCGGGCCGGTGGGGGCTGATCGCGCAGTTCCCCGCTCCCCTGAAGGGGCGCGGGGAACTGCGCGAGAAACCACGAACCACCCGCACCCGCCAACGCACACGAACCCCCGAGCTACTAGGCCCCCAACCCCTCCCCCAACCTCCGCAACCCTTCCCAAATCTCCCCCGGCGCCTGCGTCACAAAGCACAACCGCATCGTCGAGCGATCAGGCTCCCCCGCATAGAACGGCGCCCCCGGCACATACGCCACGTCATGCTCGACCACCCGCGGCAGCAGTGCCGTCGTGTCGTACCCCGCGGGCAGCCGCGCCCAGAGGAACATGCCGCCCTCGGGCCGGTTCCAGACGGAGCCCTCCGGCAGCGCCCCCGCCAGCCCGGCGAGCATCGCGTCGCGGCGCTCACGGTAGGCCGCCGCGACGCGGCCCACGTGCGCGTCGAGGTCCCGGTCGGCCAGATACCGCGCCGCGGCGAGCTGGTTGACGGTCGGGGTGTGCAGGTCGGCCGCCTGCTTGGCGACCGCGCAGGCCCGCCGCAGCGCGGCCGGCGCCCGCAGCCAGCCCAGCCGCATGCCGGGCGCCATCACCTTGGAGAAGGAGCCCAGCAGCGCCGTACGGTCCTCGGCCCCCGCGCACGCGGCGATCCACGGCACCCGCTCCCCCTCGAAGCGGAGTTCGCCGTACGGGTCGTCCTCGACGATCCACAGCCCGAGCCGGGCGGCGACGGAGGCGACGGCCGCGCGCCGCTCGGTCGGCAGGGTGCGCCCGGTGGGGTTCTGGAAGGTGGGCACGGTGTAGAAGAGCTTGGGCCGGGTCCGCGTCACCAGCGCGGCCAGCGCGTCGGGGTCGACGCCGTCCGCGTCGCCGGGCACGGCCAGCACCCGTGCCCCCGCGAGCCGGAACGCCTGGAGCGCTGCCAGATAGCAGGGGTCCTCGACGAGGACGACGTCGCCCGGTTCGAGGAGCGCCGTGGCGAGCAGCGACAGCGCCTGCTGCGACCCGGTGGTGACGAGCATCCCGTCGGCGTCCGTCGGGAGCCCCCGGGCGCCGTACCGGGCGGCGAGCGCCTCGCGGAGCACTGGCTCGCCCTCGGTCGTCGCGTACTGCAACGCGCGCCCGGCCGATTCGGCGAGCACGTCCCGGTAGGCCGCCGCCATCCCCTCGGTGTCGAACAGCTCCGGGGCGGGCAGACCGCCCGCGAAGTTGACGACTTCGGGCCGTGAGGTGACGGCGAGGATGTCCCGTACGGGGGAACCCCCGACGGAGGTGACGCGCTCGGCGAGACCCGGCACGGGCGCCGCGGCGACCCCGTCCGACCCGGCGCGCACTTCGCCCGGAACGATCGAACCCCCGACAAATCCCACGTCGTTCATGGCCCGCACAGCGTCCACAGCACCCACCCCACACCCGTATGGCATATTCAGGGCGGCTCGGTCCCGCCCACGCCCTCACTCTAGAGAGATGCGTGCCCCTTACATTCACTGATTTCGCGATGCGGACGCTGCCCCGTACCCCCTAGGCTTCGCGCATGCTGCCCAGCGTGGACACGAACGACGAACTGGAAGAAGTCGTCGGTGACGAGGCACTGCTGCGACCGGCCGCCCAGGATCTCTGTGCTCAACTCGGTCTCGCAGGCGCGCGAATCGTGCGTTTCCCCGAGGGCTCGTTGCCGGTGTACGCGGTCGGTGACGCCCTCGTCCTGAAGCTCTATCCGGGCTTCGAAGCATCGGAAGCCGTGCGGGAGGCCCGGCTGTTGTCCCATCTGTGGGGGCGACTGCCGATCCCCACGCCCCGGTTGCAGGCCGCCGACCAGTACAAGAACGGCTGGCGCTACGTCCTGATGTCCCGGCTGCCCGGCGAGGACCTCAACGAGGTCTGGCCGCGCGTCCCGAGGGCGGACCAGGAGCGGATCGTCGCGGAGACCGCCGAGTGCCTGGCCGCCCTGCACGCCCTGGATCCGGGGCCGGTGGCCTCCGTCGTCGGACCGCCCGACTGGTCACGGTTCCTGGCCGGTCAGCGGGCGGCCGCGGTCGAGCAGCAGGCCAGCGGGGGCCTGCCGGAACCCTGGCTGGAACAGATCCCCGACTTCCTGCGCTCGGTGCCTCTCACCGCCCCCGCCCGGCCGGTGCTGCTCCACACGGAGCTGATGCGCGAGCACCTCACGGTCGACCCGCACGACGGCTGGCGCCTGACCGGCCTGTTCGACTTCGAACCCGCGATGATCGGTGCGCCGGCGTACGACTTCGTCAGCGTCGGCCTGTTCCTGACCGCCGCCGACCCGGTCCTCCTCAAACTCTTCTACGAGGCGTACGGCCAACCCCCGTTCGACCCGCGGGAACTGATGGCGTACACCCTCCTGCACGTCTACAGCGACCTGAACTGGTACCTGCGCAGGCTCCCGGCCCCGCCCCGCAAGGACCTGGAGGCCCTGGCGGAGACATGGTTCGGCACGGGAGGCTGAGCTGAACGGAGGAGGGGCGGCCGCTAGCCCTTCCGGCCGGTGGCCGCGTACACGTTGATGTCCGCGTCGGTCACGTCGTTGATGTCCCGGTAGCGGACCTTCTCGATGTCGTCCAACGCGGCCAGCGTGTGCGGCTCCATCTCGGGAGGCAGCGGCGCGCCCCCCTCGAACCGCCAGTGGTGGACGGGAACGACGCCCGGCTCGTCCACGGCGAGCCCGCTCTGCTCGAAGAACCGCGCCACCTCGTCGCGCGAGCGCAGCACGAAGGTGAACCCGCGCTTGGTGTACGTGTCCCGCACGGCGCGGATCTTCGACGGGTTGAGGTCCTCCGTGAGGTGGGTGAGGACGAGTCGGCTCCCGGCGGGCAGCGCCTCGATCAGTTCGCGTACGGCGGGGTAGGCGACCTCGTCCTCGACGAAGTGCAGGAGCGCCACCAGGCACAGCGCGATCGGCTCGTCGAAGTCGAGTGTCCTGGCGGCCTCTTCGAGGATGCGTGCCGGTTCCCGGAAGTCGGCGTCGATGTAGTCGGTGGCGCCCTCGGGCCCGCTGGTGAGGAGCGCTCGGGCGTGCGCGAGGACCACGGGGTCGTTGTCGACGTACACGACCCGGGTGCCGGGGGTGATGTCCTGGGCGATCTGGTGGACGTTCTCGGCGGTCGGCAGCCCTGTGCCGATGTCGAGGAACTGCCGGATGCCCTCGTCCTTGGTGAGCGTGGTCACGGCTCGGCGCAGGAAGTCCCGGTTGTGCCGGACGTCGAGGTAGCCGCGCGGGTTGGCCGCGAGCGCCGCGCCGGCCGCCTCGCGGTCCACGGGGTAGTTGTCCTTGCCGCCGAGGAAGACGTCGTAGACGCGTGCCGGGTGCGCCTTGGTGGTGTCGATCCTCCTCCGCAGGTCGGTGGGGTCCTGGCTGAGCGCGTCTTCGGCCATGAAGCCTCTCCTGGGGGGTGTCATTGAACGCACAACAACCTAGCCGCAAACGGGAGTTCACAACGCCGAAATCCGGACGCCCGCCCCCGGCCCGGTCCCCGCCACCCCGCCCCGCCCCGCCCCGGCTCAGCCGTCCTCGCCGAGGGTCGTGCCCTCCTTCACCCACTGCTTCCCGTTCAGCGGGTACTCGTAGGCCGGGCGCCCGTTGTTGCCGCTCGTGCGGAACGGTCGGCCGCCGTTGTCCACCCTCAGCGTGTCGCTGCGGGAGCCCGACGACCACGTGACCTCCAGGTACCAGCTGACGTCGTACACCGAGGCGTCGGCCGTGATGTAGTACACCTCCGGGTCGGACTCGCTGACGGAGTACGGGAAGCCCTTGCTCCCCGCCTTGGGCTTGACGACGGGCCGCGCGGCGTCGAGAGCGACCGTGAAGGACCGGGTCGGCACACCGGCCCCGCACCCGACACCGGGATACCCCATGACGTAGTCGTTCCAGGGCAGGGGCTGCCGTTTGGCGACCGTGCGGACCTTGACGCTGTTCACGACGACCGTCTCCTTGCCGGTGCCCTGGACGGTGAGCGTCAGGAACTGGCCGCCGGACGAGACCGCCCCCGTCCGCGCCACCCAGGACGCCGCGTCCTGCTCCGGCGGCGGCTCGGGGACGTCCGTGGGCGGCCGGTTCACCAGATACCGCTGGTCGCACGGGCTCTCCCAGGTGTACGGCTCCACCTTCACGGACAACGGCGGGTCGAGGGACGCGGAGTCACCGCCGCCCGCCCCGGAACCCGTCGGGGTGGCCGCACCGGTGGACGCGGGCGCCCCCTTCCCGTCGCCCTTCGCCCCCTTGCCGTCCTTCGCGCCCTTCCCGTCCGTCTCGCTCCCGGAGGGTGAGGGCGAGGCGTCGGACGCGGACGGGGAGCCCTTCTCCAGCCGGTCCCCGGCGGGCACGTCGGCGAGGGAACGGCGACCGCCGTCGTCCCCGGACTCCCCCGGCGGAAGGCTCACCGCCAGCGTGACGGCACCGACCAGGGCGGCGACGGCCACACCCGCGACGAGCGCGACCCGGCCCCGCCGACGCGGCCGGGGAGCCGTACGGAACGACCGGGCCCCCGGGCCGCCCTCGACGACCTCTCCCTCGGGCATGGGGGCCCCGGCCTCCGCCGGTGTCGGCGTGGACGTCGGCGTCTCGCGCTCACCGGTGGCGTCCCCCGTGCCCGCTGCCGGCGTCGGCGTCTCGCGCGCGACCGCGCCCTCGTCCGAAGCCGCCGTGGAATCCCCGCCGGCCGCACGAAGGTCGCCCCCCTTGCGTCCGCGCGTCGCGTCCGCGAGCACCCACTTGCGGTGCAGCTCGACCAGTTCCCCGGGCGTGGCCTTGCAGAGGCGGGCCAGCCGCTCCACCGGCGCGTAGTCCGTCGGTACGGCGTCCCCGTTGCAGTACCGGTGCAGGGTCGACGTACTCATGTGGAGGCGCTTGGCGAGCACCCCGTAGCTCAGCCCGGAGCGCTCCTTCAACTCCCGCAGCATTTCCGCGAAACCAGCCGCCATGCCGTTCCCGGCACCGCTCCCCGACACGTTCTCTCCATCCCCTCACATCACCGGCGTCCCGTTCCGCGTTCCAGGCAAGGGACGTTCGCCCAGGTCACAGGCGGTGCGAGCATTCCAGCGTCCCTGATGGCCCGCCGGAGGTGGCGGCCGGGACGGATCACCCCGCAAGCTCTGGTCATCCAAACACGCCGCTCCCGAAAGTCCGGTCGAGCTGCGCGTGTTCGACCACTTGTTCTCAGCCTTCTCCACCGGCTTTGTCCGAAAGGGACTCCGTCATGCGTACGTACCGCACCGCCCGCACCGTCCGCCCCTCCCGTCTGCTCGTCGCGGCCGGAGCGGCCCTCGCGGCGCTCTCCCTCACCGCGTGCGGCGACGGCACGGGCATGAAGGACGAGGGCGCCGCGCGCACCTCGGTGTCGGTCGCGAAGGACTCCCAGCAGACGGACACGGGCAAGGGCACGGACACCGGCACGGGCGGCAACAAGACGACCCCGAACGGGCAGACGGGCGCCGAGACCTCCGCAGCTGGGGGGCAGCAGGGCCAGGGCGCGGGCCAGGGCAAGGGCACCGTGGACCAAGCGTCGAAGAAGGGCGGGGACCCGTTCGACCCGGCGAACCGGGTCACCTGCAACGGATCGAACACCGCCGTGACCATGAAGCCGGTCGCCCGCCCCCTCAACCACATGCTCATCACGGTCAAGAACACCGGCACGAAGGTCTGCGACCTCTTCTACTACCCCACCGTCCGCTTCGACCAGGTCCAGTGGGCCCCGCGGGTCGTGGAGGAGTCCCAGCCGCAGGCCGTGGTGACCCTCGCCCCCGGTGAGTCCGGCTACGCGGGCGTCCTGCTCTCCGCCGCCGACGGCAGCGGGGAGAACGGCACCACCGCCAAGAAGGCCACCATCCGCTTCCAGGGCCAGAAGCCCGGCAGCAACGGCGGCGCGACCGCGTCCCCGTCCCTCCCCGCCAAGGGCGTCTACTACGACAGCACCCTGGCCGTCACCTACTGGCAGTCGACGATCGACGACGCCCTGATGTACTGACCGAACGGCTGTACTGACCGAAACGATGCACTGACCGAACGTCCCATGACGAGGAACGACCCCGGCCGACGCACACCGCGTCGCCGGGGGCCGCCCCCCGCGTCGGGTCACCGCCGCTCAGCGCACCATGCGGGCGGCCTCGACGGCCCAGTACGTGAGGATGTTCTGCGCGCCGGCCCGCTTGATGCCGGTCAGCGTCTCCAGGATCGCCCGCTCCCGGTCGATCCAGCCCTTCTCCGCGGCGGCCTCGACCATCGAGTACTCACCGGAGATCTGATACGCGGCGACCGGCACGTCCACCGCGTCCGCGACCTTCGCCACGATGTCGAGGTAGGGGCCGGCCGGCTTCACCATCACCATGTCGGCGCCCTCCTCCAGGTCGAGGGCCAACTCCCGCAGCGACTCACGGACGTTGGCGGGGTCCTGCTGGTAGGTCTTGCGGTCCCCCTGGAGCGAGGAGGCGACGGCCTCGCGGAAGGGCCCGTAGAACGCGGACGCGTACTTCGCGGTGTAGGCGAGGATCGCCACGTCCTCCCGCCCGATCTGGTCGAGCGCGTCGCGGACGACGCCGATCTGGCCGTCCATCATGCCGCTGGGCCCGACCACATGCGCACCCGCGTCGGCCTGCACCTGCGCCATCTCGGCGTACCGCTCCAGCGTGGCGTCGTTGTCGACACGGCCCTCGGCGTCCAGCACACCGCAGTGCCCGTGGTCCGTGGTCTCGTCGAGGCACAGGTCCGACATCACCAGCAGCTCGTCGCCGACCTCGGCCCGAACGTCGCGGAGCGCGACCTGGAGGATCCCGTCCGGGTCCGTGCCCGGCGTGCCCACGGCGTCCTTCTTCGCGTCCTCCGGCACCCCGAACAGCATGATCCCGGAGACCCCGGCCTCGACGGCCTCCGCGGCGGCCTTCTTCAGACTGTCGCGCGTGTGCTGCACGACCCCCGGCATCGCGGCGATCGGCACCGGCTCGCCGACCCCCTCCCGGACGAACGCGGGGAGGATGAAGTCCGCCGGGTGCAGCCGCGTCTCGGCGACCATCCGGCGCATCACGGGGGAGGTGCGCAGCCGCCGCGGCCGCGTACCGGGAAAGGATCCGTACGTCGACATGCCTCTACGCTACGCCCGCCCCGGCACCCCCTTTACCGACGTACCGTCGGCGGCGCCGCTCCCCCGCACGGTAACGATCCGCTCCCCCGCGCAGTGACGATCGCGTCATTCGTCTCACCATGCGTGTCCACGCGTGCGTAACCTGCGAGGAGGGCAGTGCGCGCCGGTACTCAGGTCAAAGGGGGATGACGTTGGGTCGTACGGGGGAGCGTGACCTCGCGTGTGAGAACACGGCCGAGGCCGCGGACGAGCGACGCCGTCTGTCCACCCTCGACCTCGTCGGCCTGGCCGCCGGGGGTGTGGTGGGCTCCGGGTGGCTGCTGGCGGCGGGGCCCGCCTTCTGGGGGCTCGGCGCGGACGCCATATGGGGGTGGGTGGCCGGTGGGGCGCTGATGCTGCTGATCGCCGCCGTGATGGTCGAACTGGGCATCGCCGTGCCCAAGACGGGCGGGCTGATCTTCCTGCCGCTCCAGGCCGCCGGACCGCTCGTGGCCACGGTCGTGGCCGCCGGCCTGTGGATCGTCTACGCAGCGAACCCGGCCAGCGAGGCGGCGGCCATGGTCCGCGGGCTGGCGTACGAGTACCCGTGGCTGCTGGAGAACGGGGACCGGCTGGCGCAGGCCGGCGGGCTCGGCGGGAGCGTGGCCCGGCCCTACGACCTCTCGAACAGCGGTCTGCTGTGCGCGGTGGCGTTCATGGCCCTGATCATGGCCGTGAACCTGCTGCCACAGCGCCGGCTGATCCGGCTGAACCTCGTCGTCACCGTGGTGAAGGTCCTGATCCCGGTGCTGATCGTCGTCTGCCTGTGGCGGTACGCGCTCGACACCGCGCACAGCTGTGTGCCGAAGGACGTCTGGTACCTGAGCGGGCAGGAGGACACCAAGGCGGCACTCCAGGCGAGGGCCGGGCACCCGGAGCCGCAGGACTTCCTGTACATGGTGCTGGGCGGCAGCATCATCTACGCGTACATCGGCTTCCAGGCCCCGCTGGACTTCGCGGGCAACGTCAGACGCCGCGGCAGGGGCGAGGCGGCCCGGCTGCGGTGGGCGGTGTACGGCACACTCGTCGGCGCGTTCGTGCTGTACACGGCACTCCAGTGGATCTTCGGCGGGCTCTGCGGTGAGCTGACCGGCAACATGCTGGCGTCCCCGTACGCCCAGTTCGCCACGGCCCTCGGCTGGATGTGGCTGGTCTGGCTGATCCGGCTGAACGCGGTGCTGTCCCCCATGGGATCGGGGATCGTCTTCACCCACGCCCTGACCCGCGAGGTCGCCGCCCTCAGCCGCGCCCACCTCACCCACCGGGGGCTGCAGACCGCCCGGCGGGCGTCGTTCCGGTTCCGGGGCGCCGAGATCGACGCGTTCTGGATGATCCTGCTGGTCAACTTCACCATCGGCCTGGTGATGCTGCTGCTGGTCAAGGGCAGCTGGGAGGACCTGGTCGCCCTCAACAGCGTGCCGGCGCTGGTGGTGTACGCCATGCCGGGCGTCGTCCTGGTGGCGTTGAAACCGCCGGGATTCCCGGGCGCACGCCGGGTACTGCACCTGGTGCTGTCCTCCACCGCGTTCGTCGCGATCGCCGTGGTGATCCACGAGGCCGGGTGGGGCAAGGTGTGGCGGGGCATGGCCGCGGTGGCGGTGGGCTCGGCCCTGCTGCTCTGCCTGCCCCTGCTGGCCCGGCTCGATCTGCCCTTCCTGGGGCGCCTGTTGCGCCGTTACGACGCCCGGGACCACGTCTCCCGCTTCGCCCGCCCCGACGATCCCGCCGTACGGCCGGTGCTGCTCTTCCTCACCCATCTGGCGGTGCTCGTGCTGTGCACCGGCCTGCGGGACGCCCTGGACGAGCACTTCCCCGGCGTGGGTCTGGTGACGCTGCCCGTCGCCGCCCTCTCCGCGGCCGTCCTCTTCCCCCTGCTGGTCAGAGCCTGCCGCCGCTACATGGCCTCCGTGCCGCCGACCCTGCCCGGTCCCCGGCGGGAGACGGAGCCGGCGCCGAGGGAGACGGTCACCGCAGGGACTTGATGACCCACTCCGCCGCCTCGCGCCGCCCGGCGTCCCGCAGCGCGGTCACCGCGTCGTCCCGGTGACCGACGTCGGACCAGCGGCCCACGGTGGCGCGCAGCAGCAGTTCCGCGTCCGGCAGCGGCAGCGCGAGCACCCCGCCGACGACCTCGACCACATCGGCCGGTGTCACCAACTGCTCGTTCTCCAGCAGCCGTTCGAGCAGGGTCCAGGCGATCTTGTGCAGCCCGGCCCGGTGCAGCCGTCCCGCGACATCGGCGACGAGCGCGGCGTCGACCGTCAACGCGTCGGAGGGATCGGACAGTTCACGGCACGCGGCGCGTACGGCGACGGAGTACCGGGCGTCGTGCAGCGCGCGCAGGCAGTCCACGAACCGGTCGCGGTCCGCGCCCGGCCGCATCACGGCCATGGCGAGCCGGCGCCCCACCGTGTCGGCGGCGCGGGTCCGGTCGCGGCTGCGGACGACCCGGCCCAGCAGGGTCACCAGGTCGGCGCCGGAACGCCCCTCCACATGCACGGCGGCCGCGTGGCTCAGCATCTGGGAGCACTGCGGGTCGGCGTCCTCCACCCGCAGCCACTCGTCCAACTGCCGCAACTCGTTCAGCGTGCGGGGCACGGCTCCCGAGCCGTCGGCGCCCGCCCCCGAGCCCGCGGTGCCCGTCCCGGAACCGCCGACGGCATCCCTGGGCCCGTCGGCGCCCGCCCCGGAACCGTCGGCGGCCCCCCAGGCCCCGTCGGCGCCCGCCCCGGATCCCCCGGCACCCCCGGAGCCCCTGACCCCTGCGCCCCCGGCACCGGCCCCCGCACCCGCACCCGCACCCGCACCCGCACCCGCCACGATGTCCGTCAGCAGCTCACGGGTCGTGCGGGTCAGTGCCGGCTCCTTGTGCCAGAACGTCACCAGCACGGCCAGCTCCTGCACGGTCTTGTGCCGGGCCGCGTACCGCCGCACCAGGGCGCACTTGGCGGGGGACGCCGTGTCGCCGCGGGCGAGCAGCGCGCAGAGCTTCACCACGTGCCGGGGCTGAGCGGTGCGGCCGATGTGCTCGGCGAGGGCGTCGTGTCCGGCGCCGCGCCGGGCGATGAGCCGCGCCACCAACTCCCTCGTGCGCTCCACCTCCGTGGCGTCGGAGGCGTTCAGCCGTTCCTCGACCCAGCGTTCCAGGACCCGCCCGGCGGGGCTGAGGTGCTGGAAGGCGCCCGCGAGGTCGGCCATCTCCTCGCCCTCCTCGCCCGCCCCACCCGGCCCCGCGCCACCCGGCGGGCTGTCGGCGATCGCCCGCAGGGTCAGCCCGAGCAGCCGGTCGGCCTCGCGGTGGCAGCCCTCGTCGCGCAGCGCGGTGTGCAGCAGCGCCTTGTCGAGGTTGGTCCGGCCGGAACCGGGGCTCGCGAACACCTGCACGGTCCGCTTGGCGAGCGTCGGCTCCCGCTGCTCCAGGACCCGCACGAACACCGCCACGTCGAACGCGGTGCGCTGGCAGGCCACGTCGTGCACGATGCTCGCGGTGATCGGGGCGCGCTCGCCGCCCGACTCCGCCTCGTACTGCATCAGCGCCAGCTCGGCAGCCTCGCCGACCGGCCGGGACAGGGCCGCCGTCGCCATCAGCATCACCGCGTCCCGCCCGTCGAAGTGATCGGCGAGCCGGACCAGTTCGTGGACGGGGCGGCGCAGCGCGAAGGCGTGCAGGGCCCGCATGGCCATGGCCTCGCGGTGCTCCTCCCGCATCCGGCTCAGGATGCCCGTGAACTGGGCGACCTGGATCCGCGTCACCCAGGCGTACGCCTCGTTGAGCGACTCGGCGAGGTCCAGCTGGAACAGGTGCTCGGTCCGGCGGCCGGCCTCCTGGCCGTGGGCGCCGCTCATCCGCCGCCCAGCATCGCGGGTTCGATCTCGCCCCAGTACCTGACGAAGTCGACCGGGTCGGGCAGGAGTTCGGCGGCCCGCCGGTCCACGCGGTGGGCCAGCTCGCGGCTCTGCTCGTCGCCCGCCTTGAGCCGCACCACGACCCGGCCCGCGAGGTCGGGGCGGCGCATCAGGTCGGGCAGGTTGCGCTCCCCGTTGAGGAGCAGCTCGCGGACCCAGCCGTCCACGGTGTCCAGGACCCGCGCCCGGGGCCGGCGGCCCTTCGCGTGGTTGGTGAAGAGGGTGGCCGCCTCGGAGGCGTCGTTGAGCAGCATCCGGGGCGCGTGGTGGACCCCGCACTCCTGCATGCTCTCGTCGATCCCGGCGCGGAGCGCGCCGAGGGTGAGGTCGTCGGGGTGGTCGGGCATGCCCTCGCCGAGGACGTTCAGCAGATGCCCGCTGAACGGGGTGCAGGTGTCGAGGGGGCTCGGCAGGTTCGCGCAGGCGTCGGCCCAGGCGTTGTGGACGGTGCCGCCGACCGCCGTGAGCACACAGGTGCCCTGGTAGCGGGTGCCGAGGGCGCCCGGCAGCGCGGACTCGGGTCCCAGGTGGGGCAGCATGTTGGAGTAGCAGCAGTCGGTGATCAGCACCTTGAGGCCGGCCTTGCTCTTCCTGATCGCCCGGTACACGTACCAGGCGGACAGCCAGGTCCAGGGCTCGTTGATCCGGGACGAGCCGACGGCGAAGTGGACCTGTCCGCCGGGCACGTCCTGCCAGTAGGCGCCGTGCCCGACGTACACGACGAGCAGGGTGTCCTGGGGTCCCTCCCCGGCGGCCGCCGCGTCATGGAGTGCCCGCATCACCCCGTCCGCGGTCCGGGTCCGCTCCGGCTCCAGCACGGCGGCACCGGCCTCCGCACCCCACTGCGGGTCCCGGGCCAGCGCCGCCCCGTACGCGCGGGCACTCGCCTCGATCGTCGGATACCCGTCTATGCCGGAGTCGTCGTCATACGCCCCGACACCGATGACCAGCGCCCGCGACGCCATACCGGTCAGCTCCCTTCGGCGGTGCCGGGCCCCGCACCGCCACCGGCGTCGTCACCGGCGCCCCGCGGCGGCTCGGAGACCTGAGGCGGCTCGGGAGTACCCGGAGCGCCCGACGTACCCGCAGTACCCGACGCGCCCGGCGCACCCGGTGTGCCCGGAGTCCCCGGCGAATCCGGTGTGCCCGGAGCCCCCGGCACTGGCGCCGCCCCCGGCGTCTGCGGCATCTGGAAGACGATCGTGACCGTCGGCGGGTCGAGCCGCCGCCCCCGCCAGGTGTCGACCGCCCGCTGCGCGGCGACCCCCACGGCGGCTCCCACCGCGCCCTCCAGCAGCGCCTCCAGCAGCGTGAAGGCGAGATCGCCGCCCAGCGTGCCCTTCTGCCCGACCGTCTCCAGCCGCCAGTCGAGCCCCGTCTCCCGGCCCAGCTCCTCCAGGAGCTCCTGCGGCTCGTCCAGCCCGACCGGCCCCTCGACCTTCACCGAGATCATCGCTGTCATGCTCCCGTGCCTCCCCCGTCGGCCCGCGCGCTACACGTCCACTCTGCCAGCGCGAACACCGGCTGCGCGAGGGTGAACTGACGCACAAGGCGCCCTTCTTACGCCCCCTGAACGCCACCCCCCTGCGCAGGCGAGGAAACCGGCCGGACGCTCGACGAGGGCGGGCAGGTCGGCCGTCATGGCGTGGTGCACCGCCCTCGCGCCGGCACCGTTGTGGAACCAGGCGATGACAGCCGGAGTGAGACGGCGCACGTTCCGCCAGGACGCGTGAACCGGTCGCCAGTACGGCGAAGTCCCACGAGCAGGACGAGCTTTGGCCAGAAGTACATGGGATCGCGATCGCAATTTTGGTACAAATGATCGACTCGGCGTTCATGTGCGTCCATGCGTCACAGCGTCAGACGCCCCGAGCGTGGCATCGAGTTGAGGGAACGAATCCGCGAGGGCGTCCACGGGGGTAGGCGTGAGCGAGGACAGGCCCGTTGTCTCGGCCGAGATACCGGAGTTCACCGGGAATCTGGAGCAACTGGAGACGGACGCCGGGGACATCGCGTTCGACGGCATGGCGATCGGTGCGGCGGGTCTGCTGATCGACGCCAACTTCAACCTGCTGGAGCCTTTCTACAAGGCCCCCGAGGCCGACCAGCTCTTCGCGACGACGGCGCCGGTCGCGTCGGCCGGCAACGACCTGCACACCGAGCTGGGCACGGTCTCCAAGGCCCTGCTCGACTACGCGGCCGAGGTCCGCCCCCTGGTCGACCGGCTCAACACACTCCGCGAGGAGGCGGCGGCGTTCGAACGGCGCGTCGCGGGCGACGACGACTGGGTCGCTGACGGCGACCTCATCGACGAGAACACGGCCCGCCGCAACGCGGTGAACGCGGCCTGGTCCGCCTTCCAGGCCGCCGAACGGGCCTGCTACAACAAGATCGTCGCACTGGTCGGCGGGGATCCGCTCGTCGTCGACGACGGCTCCGGCAAAGAGAACATGTACGGCTACCGGGCCGAGGACCTCAACAATGCCGGAGGTCTGCCGTGGGGGGACCCCGTCGAGGAGTCCAACCCCTGGTACTACTTCCACGAGCACGCCTGGGACTTCACGGTCGGCTTCGTCGTGGACGGCGTGTGGGGCACGATCAAGGGCCTGGGCACACTGGTCGGCTTCAACGGCTGGGACGCGGCCGGACAGGCATGGGTCGGCCTCGGCAAGCTCGCGACCGGCGTCCTGATCACGGGAACGCCGCTCGGCGCCGCGTACTGGCTGACCCCGGCCGACAAACTCCCCTCCTGGCTCCGCGACTCCCGCACGGCCGTCGTCGAGACCGGCAAGGCCCTCATCGCGTACGACGAGTGGGGCAAGAACCCCTCACGCGCCGCCGGCGCGGTCACCTTCAACGTCCTCACCACCGTCTTCACAGGTGGAACGGGCGGAGCGGTCGCGGCGACCGGCAAGGCCGGTGCGATCGCGAAGGCCCTCTCCTTCGCGGGCCGGGCGGGCCGGATCGTCGACCCGATGACGTACATCGCGAAGGGCATCGGCGGGACCGCCGTGAAGATCAGTGACGTCATGGCCGGGCTGCGGGGGATCACGAACGGCACACACATCAGACTCGGCGAAGGCACGTACCAGATAGCCGACACCCCGAACATCGCCGACGACCTCCCGGCCGGCCTCACCCCCGAGAACTCCGTCCGCATGACCACCCCCGAGGGCGAGGTCGTCTACCTCGACACCAAGACCTTGATCATGCACAACGCGGACGGGACGGTACGGGAGTCCCTGGACGCCATCCGACACGAGCGGACGGCGGAGCAGCGGACGGCGGAGACCGGGGCGAGGCAGGAGCAGCCCGCAGCCGACGCGGACGTGCGGGAACCTGCGGGTGTCGGTGCGGGCACACATGCGGGGGAGACCGCTGCAGTGGGTGGCCGGGGCGGGGTCGGCGCCGCGACAGGTCCTGGAGGCCGTGCCGTAGGCGATGCGGCGGCGGGGCGTGGTGGCGGGTCCGGGGGAGCCGCTGACGGTCCGGACCACCTCGGTCGAGGTGACGAAGGCCCCGGCCGCACGAGTGACGATCGACCCGACGGGCACTCCGTCACCGACCGTGATTCCAACGGCGGCCCTGATCCGGACCCCGAACCGCATGAGCCGGACGAGTCGTCCGGCTCCCACAGAGCGGACACGGCCGCTCCCGTCAAACGCGGAGATGAGAACCCGTACGCCGGAATGGAACCCGATCTGTCTCGGCCGGCGCTGCCGCCGGGCGACGGGCCGCTCACTCTGCGGGACGTGCGCAACATGCGTAACCCGAAACTCCGCTGGGCGGCGGGTGAAGAACTGCACAGGCAGCAATGGCGAGGCGGCCCCGAGCGTCACTACCCGGTTCCCGTACAAGGGGAGGGGCGGTATCCGGTGACGGGTTCCGGCGGGCGCAAGGTCGATGTGCCGGTGGACCTGCCCGACGGCCGCACCATCGCCGTGGAAGTGAAGACGTACGGCGAATACCGCACCATCACCCTGAAGGACGGGACCAAGGAGACGATCAAGAACGAAGTCCCCTTGAGCAAGGGGATCAAGGAGCAGATCCACAAGGATCTGGCCCTGCGGGAGATGAACCCGGACTTTGACCCGCGCTGGTCGTTCACGCACGCCGGACCGTCCAAGGAGCTTCGGGATTATCTGACCGAAGTTAAGATCATTTTCTTGGAGTACGGGCCTGCTCCCAAGAAGGGCTGATGGGACACTCCATCGTGGAAGTGGAGCGTCCGGAGAACTGAAAGGCTGCACGCCATGCGGAACAACACGTCGGACGGATCTGCCGCCGAAGTCTCAGAGTGGGCGGAAGGGGCCCATGGCAACGCGGCTGATCTCGCCGCGATGGTCGGAGTGACGAGGGAGCGGTTCGAAGCGGATCCGCTCGCCTCACTGCCCGGCATCCAGAACTATGTCTCGCGACTGCCACTGGGCGAGTTCGAACAGTCCGACTGGATCACGCTCCACACGGATCTCGTCTCGTTCCTCGGTGATGTACTCGTACGTCGACGAGGAGCCCACTGGAAGAAGGTCGACGACCCGGAAGTTCCCGCTGGCTACCGCTTCTTCATCGAGGCCACCGGACACGATGGGCAAGCACACCAGGTCGAACCCTATGACGTGGTCATGGAGGAATTCGAGCACCTGCCCATCGACATCTCACGCATGCTCGCGAACGCCGAGGCGGTTCTGCGTGTGTCGTCTGCTCCCAACGGGGGCGCCTAGACCTTCGTTTCCGGCAGACGAGTCAGGGATGCCCTCACCAGTTCCCCGGACCTGCTGAGAAGCAGATCGGGAATCTCGTCCTCGTAGAACCGGATCTGGCCGATAACGCCTTCCGTAGCCGAGTGGAATGCCAACATTTCGATCAAGGCGTCGATCTGCGGCATGGATTCGGCATGCACTTCTTGACGGACCGTCAGGGCCCAGCCCGGGTCCGTTCTGATCAGCTCGCCGACCAGGACACCGCCGATGCGCCTGGCGGGACCGCGGGCGGCCCAGACGGGGTGGTCGTCGGACTCGTCGGCCAGACCCTCACCCCCCTCATGGCCGAGGTGTCGGCGCAACTCGGAGAGCACCGCGTCCGGCACCGTAGCCGCCAGGTTCAGGGAGACGTCGACTGCGTAGAGGTCGGCCATACGGTCAGAGTACTGACGCCGCTGACGCCCTGCCGAAGCTACTTCAGCGCCTGAGATCCAGCTCGGCCCAGACGGTCTTGGACGGCACCGGCCCGGCCACGACACCCCACCGATCCGCCAACTCCTCGACGAGCAAGAGCCCATAGCCGCCTTGGGCCGGGGCCCCACCGGCGACCGGCGCGCGGACGGGTAGACGATCACCCCGCATGTCGGTCACTTCGATACGGAGCGTGCCAGGAAGAGTGAGTTCGAGGGCGAGGCGAAAGCTCCGACCGAGGACCCGGCCATGCGAGGCCGCGTTACTGGCAAGCTCGGCGACGATGAGCCGCGCGGGATCCAACGGCAGCGCCCACGAGCGCAGTTGCTCCGTGGCCAGAAGTCTGGCCAGGCGGGCTCCGCGACGCGTCGCGGACAGCGGTACCGAGAACCGGTGGGGCGGGTCGGCGGCGGCGGGCGCGGAGAGCGCCGTATCGGAACTGCCGGTTCGGGTGATCTGATCGCTCATGTCACACAGAGTGGTTACACATGCATAACCTGTGAAGAACTCCTGCCCGTGCGGAGATCAGTTGTCCGGGCGCGGCCGACCGTTGTCCGGCCCCACCGGGTGACGCGGCGTGAGCCGACGGAGTTGGGCAAGTGGTGTCGTGACGGAAGGCGGCGGACGACGTGGGCGACTGGGACGCGGGACCGGAGGACGACGAGGCCGGGGCGGTGATCAAGACGGTCGCCCGCCAGCTGAAGCTGTGGCGCGAGGCGGCGGGTCTCACCCAGGCGGAGTTCGGGGCGGCGATCGGGTACGGCGAGGAGCTGGTCTCCTCGGTGGAGCGGGGGCGGCGGATTCCCCGGCCGGAGTACCTGGACCAGGCGGACGAGGCGCTGGGGGCGAACGGCAGGATCATCGCGATGAAGCGGGACTTGGCGGAGGTCCGGTATCCGAAGAAGGTGCGTGGCCTGAAGAAGCTGGAGGAAGAGGCGGTCGAGTTGTGCAACTACAACAACTCGGTCATCCACGGGCTTCTACAAACCGAGGAGTACGTGCGAGCGTCCTTCGCAACCAGACGGCCCCCCTTCCGGGAAGACGAACTGGAACAGCACGTGGCGGCCAGGCTGGCCCGGCAGGAGATCCTCGGTCGAGCGGCAGCGCCGCTCCCCGTGTTCAGCTTTGTCCAATGCGAGTCGACGCTGCGGCGCCCCATCGGGGGCAGAATGGTGATGCGAAGGCAGCTCGAACGCCTTCTGGAAGTCGGCCAGTTGAGGAACGTCGACCTTCAGGTCCTCCCACTGGCCTGCGAGGACAACGCCGGGTTGGCGGGTTCGTTCAGGCTGCTCAGACTGCGGGACGGCAGCGCGGTGGGACACAACGAGATCCAGCTCGTGAGCCGGGTGATCACCGACCCCAGAGAGGTTCAGCTCCTGGACATCCGCTATGGAATCATCCGGGCACAGGCTCTCACGCCTCGGGAGTCGACGGCCTTCATCGAGAAGATGCTGGGAGAGACATGATCCGCAAGCCTCCGACCGGGGACGGACAGGCACCGGAGTGGATAAAGAGCAGCTACAGCACCCCTGACGGCCCCGATTGCCTCGAAGTCGCCACCACCCCCGCCACCATCCTCATCCGCGACTCGAAGAACCCCCGAGGCCCCCGCCTCGCCCTCACCCCCGCCGCCTGGTCGACGTTCCTGCCGTACGTCTCCGGCGCCTGACACAGCGCGCACAAGACGGAGGGGCGGCGGTCCCAAGAACCGCCGCCCCTCCCGTACGCCCCGTACAACCCGTACGCCTACGATCGACCCGCTCAGGTCGTGTTCCGCCTCCGCCGAGCCCCCGGCCGCCGCTCGCTCGGCCGTGTCACCGGGTCCCCCGCCTCCAGCGCGGCCGCGCGGCGCCGCAGGCCGAAGTCGGCGAGCGCCTCCGCCAGCTTGTGCACGGACGGCTCGGGAGCCATCACGTCCACCCGCAGCCCGTGCTCCTCGGCGGTCTTCGCCGTCGCGGGCCCGATACAGGCGATCACGGTGACGTTGTGCGGCTTGCCGGCGATGCCGACCAGGTTCCGCACGGTGGACGACGACGTGAACAGCACGGCGTCGAAGCCACCGCCCTTGATCGCCTCACGGGTCTCGGCCGGCGGCGGCGAGGCCCGCACGGTCCGGTAGGCGGTGACGTCGTCGACCTCCCACCCGAGCTCGATCAACCCGGCGACCAGCGTCTCCGTGGCGATGTCGGCCCGCGGCAGGAACACCCGGTCGATCGGGTCGAAGACGGGGTCGTACGGCGGCCAGTCCTCCAGCAGCCCGGCCGCGGACTGCTCACCGCTCGGCACCAGGTCCGGCTTCACACCGAACGCGACCAGCGCCCTGGCGGTCTGCTCGCCCACCGCGGCGACCTTGATCCCCGCGAAGGCCCGGGCGTCGAGCCCGTACTCCTCGAACTTCTCCCGTACGGCCTTGACCGCGTTCACCGAGGTGAAGGCGATCCACTCGTACCGTCCGGTCACCAGGCCCTTGACCGCGCGCTCCATCTGCTGCGGGGTGCGCGGCGGTTCCACGGCGATCGTCGGCACCTCGTGCGGCACGGCCCCGTAGGACCGCAGCTGGTCGGAGAGCGAGGCGGCCTGCTCCTTCGTGCGCGGCACGAGGACCCGCCAGCCGAACAGCGGCTTGCTCTCGAACCACGACAACTGGTCGCGCTGGGCGGCCGCGGAACGCTCACCGACCACGGCTATCACCGGCCGCGCGCCCTCCGGGGAGGGCAGCACCTTGGCCTGCTTCAGCACCTGCGCGATCGTGCCGAGCGTGGCGGTCCAGGTCCGCTGCCGGGTCGTCGTACCGGCGACGGTGACCGTCAGCGGCGTGTCGGGCTTGCGGCCGGCGGCGACCAGCTCACCGGCTGCGGCGGCCACGGTCTCCAGCGTCGCCGAGACCACGACGGTCCCGTCGGACGCGCCGACCTCGGTCCAGCACCGTTCGGACGCCGTGCGCGCGTCCACGAAGCGCACGTCCGCGCCCTGCGCGTCCCGCAGCGGCACACCCGCGTAGGCGGGCACGCCCACGGCGGCCGCCACACCGGGCACCACCTCGAACGGCACACCCGCGGCGGCGCACGCCAGCATCTCCCCGGTGGCGTAGGTGTCCAGGCCAGGGTCCCCGGACACCGCACGGACGACCCGCTTGCCGCCCCTCGCGGCCTCCATGACAAGATGTGCCGCATCCCGCACAGCGGGTGCACCAACGGTTGTCGACGCGCCGTCAACAACCGTCAGCTGAGGCGTGCCTGTGCCCGAAAACGTATCCGCTGAAGTAGCCGCGGAAGAGGCCGAGGGCGCCGCGGCCACGGGCGACGGCGGGCCCGTGTCGGTGTCCAGTACGGCGACGCCCGGACGGGCATGCGCGCGCACCACGTCGAGCACGTCGTGCTCGGCGACGAGGACGTCCGCGTTCGCCAGCGCCTCCACGGCGCGCAGGGTCAGCAGTCCCGGATCCCCGGGTCCGGCACCGAGGAAGGTGACGTGACCGTGGTCCGGACCGGCGGAAAGGGTGGTGGGGCTCAATGTGCTCGCTCCCCCATCAGACCGGCCGCGCCCTTGGCGAGCATCTCGGCCGCGAGTTCACGGCCGAGCGCCATTGCCTGGTCGTGCGTCTCGGGCACGGGACCGGTGGTGGACAGCTGCACCAGCGTCGAGCCGTCGGTCGTGCCGACGACGCCGCGCAGGCGCATCTCCTTGACAGTCTGCCCGTCGGCCAGAAGGTCGGCGAACGCACCCACCGGGGCGCTGCAACCGGCCTCCAGGGCGGCGAGCAGGGACCGCTCGGCGGTCACGGCGGCCCGCGTGAACGGGTCGTCGAGTTCACCGAGCGCGGCGACCAGCGACGCGTTGTCCGCGACGCATTCGATCGCCAGTGCCCCCTGGCCGGGGGCGGGCAGAACCGTGTCGACCGACAGGAAGTCGGTCACCTCGTCGATCCGGCCGATCCGGTTCAGTCCGGCGGCGGCCAGCACGACGGCGTCCAGCTCACCCTTCCGCACGTATCCGATCCGGGTGTCTACGTTCCCGCGGATCGGCACCGTCTCGATCGTCAGGCCGTGGCTGCGCGCGTACGCGTTCAGCTGGGCCATCCGCCGCGGCGAGCCGGTGCCCACGCGGGCGCCGTCCGGCAGCTGGGCGAAAGTCAGGCCGTCGCGGGCGACCAGCACGTCCCGCGCGTCCTCGCGCAGCGGTACGGCGGCCAGCGCCAGCTCGGCGGGCTGCGCGGTCGGCAGGTCCTTGAGGGAGTGCACGGCGAAGTCGACGTCGCCGCGCAGCAGCGCCTCCCGCAGCGCGGTGACGAAGACGCCCGTGCCGCCGATCTGCGCCAGATGCTCGCGGGAGACGTCGCCGTACGTCGTGATCTCCACGAGTTCGACGGGCCGCCCGGTCACCTGCCGGACCGCGTCCGCCACCAGCCCGGACTGGGCCATGGCGAGCTTGCTCCGCCTGGTCCCGAGCCGCAGCGGCCCATCGGCTCGACGCTGGGGCGCCTCACGTGCCTGCTCACTCATGATCGCCCTCGGTTCTCGGCGTTCTCTTGGCTGTCATCGGCCCGGGACACGGCGGCGACCGTCTCCTGGTCCAGGTCGAACAGGGTCCGCAGCGCGTCCGCGTACCCGGCGCCGCCGGGTTCGGCCGCGAGCTGCTTGACCCGTACGGTCGGCGCGTGCAGCAGCTTGTCGACGACGCGCCGCACGGTCTGGGTGATCTCGCCGCGGTGCTTGTCGTCGAGGCCGGGCAACCGGCCCTCCAGGCGGGCGATCTCGCTCGCGACGACATCCGCGGCCATGGCGCGCAGCGCCACGACGGTGGGGGTGATGTGCGCGGCCCGCTGGGCGGCGCCGAAGGCGGCCACCTCGTCCGAAACGATCCTCCGCACCATGTCCACGTCGGCGGCCATCGGCGCGTCGGCGGAGGCCTCGGCGAGGGACTCGATGTCGACCAGGCGGACACCGGGCAGCCGGTGCGCGGCCGCGTCGATGTCCCGCGGCATGGCCAGGTCCAGCAGCGCGAGCACGGGCTCGGGCCGGGGCGCCTCGACGACCGGCTCGGGTCGGCGCAGTTCGGTGATCCGGCCGGTGACGGCGAAGGTCGCGGCGAGCGCGGCGATCAGCTCGGCGTCGGCGGCGGGTGTGCGGCGGGCGGCGGTGCGCCGGTCGACGGTCGCGTTGTCGACCCAGGCGGCGTGCTGCTCCAGCGTCGCCGCGTCCATCCCGGCGACCGCGGCCTCGCCGTGCACGGAGAAGCCTCCGCCCTGGACGGCGGGGAGGTCGAGCGGACAGTCCTCGTCGGTGCCGATGGACGTCGGCGGCAGCACGGGCCGTATGCCGCCCCGCGCGTCCGCGCGCTGGTCGGGCCCGGCGGCGGCCGTGCCCTCGGGCACCCGCCCCTCGACGGCGGCGGCGACGGCGTCGGCGGTCAGAACCAGGCCCGTCGCACCGGTACAGGAGACGACGACATCGGCACGTGTCAGCTCGGAAGGCACCGATTCCATCGGTACCGCGCGGGCCAGCACGTCCGTTTCGCTCTTTTCACCCTGCTCGGTGAGGATCTGCGCGAGCCGCTCGGCCCGGTCGTACGTCCGGTTGGCGACCACGATCTCGGCGACCCCGGCCCGCGCCAGCGTGGCGGCGGCCAGCGACGACATCGACCCGGCGCCGATCACGACGGCCCGCTTGCCCCGGGCCCACGCCTCGACGGCGCCACCGGCGGTGAACTGCTCCAGACCGAAGGTCACCAGCGACTGTCCGGCCCGGTCGATCCCGGTCTCGGAGTGCGCCCGCTTGCCGACCCTGAGGGCCTGCTGGAACAGGTCGTTCAGCAGCCGCCCGGCGGTGTGCAGCTCCTGCGCGCGGGCCAGCGAGTCCTTGATCTGCCCGAGGATCTGCCCCTCGCCCACGACCATGGAGTCCAGGCCGCAGGCCACCGAGAACAGATGGTGGACGGCCCGGTCCTCGTAGTGCACGTACAGGTAGGGCGTCAGCTCGTCGAGCCCCACCCCGCTGTGCTGGGCGAGCAGCGTGGACAGCTCGGCGACACCGGCGTGGAACTTGTCGACGTCCGCGTACAGCTCGATGCGGTTGCAGGTGGCGAGGACGGCGGCCTCGGTGGCCGGCTCGGCGGCCACCGTGTCCTGAAGCAACTTGATCTGCGCGTCCAGGGACAGCGCGGCCCGCTCCAGCACACTCACCGGAGCGCTGCGGTGACTCAGCCCGACGACCAGGAGACTCATGCCGGCATCACGGCGGGGACATCCCCGTCGGGCCCTTTCCCGGAGTCCTTGGGAGCCAGCGGTACGGCCCCGGGCTCGCCCGCGGCCTCCTCCCCGGCCTTGCGCTGCTCGTGGAAGGCGAGGATCTGCAACTCGATCGAGAGATCCACCTTGCGTACGTCGACACCGTCCGGCACGGACAGGACGGTGGGCGCGAAGTTCAGGATGGACGTGACCCCGGCGGCGACGAGCCGGTCGCACACCTGCTGGGCGGCGCCGGCGGGGGTGGCGATCACGCCGATGGAGACCCCGTTGTCGTCGATGATCTTTTCCAGGTCGTCCGTGTGCTGCACCGGGATGCCCGCGACCGGCTTCCCCGCCATCGCCGGGTCGGCGTCTATCAGCGCGGCGACCCGGAACCCACGGGAGGCGAACCCGCCGTAGTTGGCGAGGGCGGCGCCGAGGTTACCGATACCGACGATCACGACCGGCCAGTCCTGGGTGAGACCCAGCTCACGGGAGATCTGGTAGACGAGGTACTCGACGTCGTAGCCGACGCCCCGCGTCCCGTACGAACCGAGGTAGGAGAAGTCCTTGCGGAGCTTCGCGGAGTTGACCCCCGCCGCGGCCGCCAGTTCCTCGGATGAAACGGTGGGTACCGAGCGCTCCGACAGCGCGGTCAAAGCACGGAGGTACAGCGGAAGCCTGGCGACGGTGGCCTCGGGAATCCCTCGGCTGCGGGTCGCCGGTCGGTGAGTTCGGCCAGTTGCCACGGTGCTCCTGCGGGTAGAGCGGGGCTGCGGGCGGTCATGCGTCCCCAGACCGCCCCGTCGACAGCAGGCTATGTCTTTGTGAACGCGTGCACAAAGATGGTGTCCGATTTGCCCGGCCAACGTGACCGGGGTCACGCACGCCCGACGCGCACGCCCGGAACCGGCACGGACGTGCCTTCGTTCCTCACGCGCCGCCCAGCTCGGCACCTTGCTCCACGGGGGCAAAACCGCACACTCTCCTCACGAATCCCGCCCCCGAGACCAATCAGCCCGTCGATCCTAAGCGACTTTCTGGACCACTTGGACTGGCCGGTCAGTCACATCTGTGTAAGGGCTTTGCGCAGACGCGCCTCGTCCACCCGCCAGAACGTGTGCTGCGCGCCGTCCACCAGCACGACCGGAATCTGCTCCCAGTACGCACGGTGCAGCTCCTCGTCCTGGGTGATGTCCTTCTTCTCCCAGGGCACCCCGAGCTCCCCGCACACCTTCTCGATCACTGACTGCGCGTCATCGCACAGATGACACCCCGGCTTGCCGATCAGTGTGACGAGACGCTCCCCCGGATCACGCGACCGTCGCCGAAACATGGCACTCATGCCGCCATTGTCGCAGCGCGGGACGCGCCCCCTCGTCACCCGTTCCGCGCCCCGACACGCCGTACGGACCACCTCTTTAACGACAAGGTCGCGGAGAGTTCACACCTTGCGAACCTCTCGGCTCCGGAACCACCGAACAGACTGGCTATGCTCACGCCATGGCCGCTCTAGGATGGCTCACTCCTCGTAGGCGCTCCGCCACGGCACGGAGTGTGTTGGCAGGCGAGGCCTCAGCCGAGGCCGCGCGCAAGTCCTCCCAGGAACTGGAGGACCTCGCTCCCGCGCCCGACACCCCTGCCGCCGAACCGGAGTTCCCGGTCCTCGGCGACGAGAAGGCCGCGGCCTTCTTCGACCTCGACAACACGGTCATGCAGGGCGCGTCGCTGTTCCACTTCGGCCGGGGCCTGTACAAGCGGAAGTTCTTCGAGACCCGCGACCTCGCCCGATTCGCCTGGCAGCAGGCGTGGTTCCGGCTCGCGGGCTCCGAGGACCCCGAGCACATGCAGGACGCCCAGAACTCCGCGCTCTCCATCGTCAAGGGCCACCGCGTCGCCGAACTGACCATCATCGGCGAGGAGATCTACGACGAGTACATGGCCGAGCGCATCTGGCCGGGCACCCGCGCCCTCGCCCAGGCCCACCTCGACGCCGGCCAGAAGGTGTGGCTGGTGACGGCCGCACCCGTGGAGATCGCCCAGGTGATCGCCCGCCGCCTCGGTCTGACCGGGGCGCTCGGCACGGTCGCCGAGTCGGTCGACGGCGTCTACACCGGCAAGCTGGTCGGCGAGCCGCTGCACGGCCCCGCGAAGGCGGAGGCGGTCCGCGCCCTGGCCGCCGCCGAGGGCCTGGACCTCTCCCGCTGCGCCGCCTACAGCGACAGCCACAACGACATCCCGATGCTCTCCCTGGTCGGCCACCCCTACGCGATCAACCCCGACTCCAAGCTCCGCAAGCACGCCCGCTCCATGGACTGGCGGCTGCGCGACTACCGCACGGCCCGCAAGGCGGCCAAGGTCGGCCTCCCGGCCGCGGCCGGCGTGGGCGCGGTGGCCGGCGGCACGGCCGCCGCGATCGCGCTGCACCGCCGCCGCTACCGCTGATCCACCCGATCGCTCACACCTTTTTTCGACCACACCTTCTTTCGAACGCCGGGGGGCGGGAAACCGCCCCCCGGCGTTCGGCGTTCCCGCACGCCCGCACGCATTCCAGCTGCCCTACCCCCGTCGCGCGCCCCTCAGTCGCGCCAACCGCACCCGACCACAACACGCCCCGCACCCAGACGGAACACGAACCCAATCGATCAACAATCGATCACGCATCGGCACTTGAGCAGCCGTCAATCAGTAACAGAAGCGACGTAATCGATGATTTGAGCAACTGGGTGTAGCAGTGCCTGCACGAAGCGTTATTCTCCTCAAACGCAAACCGGTACCCCTCCGTCGCTACGACGGGTGAATGGTTCCGTACTGCACGTGATGGAAGCTCTGCCTCTGGGAGTCCCGTGTACCCACACGTCGGGGTTGACGCCTCGGGCCTGGCTACGCTGCGCACGACGGTCAACAACCTGTTGCGCGGCTTCGTCCCCACCGCGTACGCCGTCCCCGCCCTCGCCTCCGCCGCCGCGCCCGTAGGCCCGTGCTACGCACTCGCCGACGGCATTGAACAGGGGTCGGCGCGCAGCGCCGTCGTTGGGGGGCGGAGGTCGGGTGACGGGCGGGAAGTGGGCAGACGAGGCCGTTCGGGATCCACCGCCACCACCACCCGCCGTCCCGCCGCGGACAGCGACAGCGCCCGCATGATGGACCTCGTCGAACGCGCCCAGTCCGGCGAGGCCGACGCCTTCGGTCGCCTGTACGACCAGTACAGCGACACCGTCTACCGCTACATCTACTACCGCGTGGGCGGCAAGGCGACCGCCGAGGACCTCACCAGTGAGACGTTCCTGCGCGCCCTGCGCCGCATCGGGACGTTCACCTGGCAGGGCCGCGACTTCGGCGCCTGGCTGGTCACCATCGCCCGCAACCTCGTCGCCGACCACTTCAAGTCCAGCCGCTTCCGGCTGGAGGTCACCACCGGCGAGATGCTCGACGCCAACGAGGTCGAGCGCTCCCCCGAGGACTCCGTCCTGGAGTCCCTCTCCAACGCCGCCCTCCTCGAGGCCGTACGCCGCCTCAACCCCCAGCAGCAGGAGTGCGTCACCCTCCGCTTCCTCCAGGGCCTCTCCGTCGCCGAGACCGCCCGCGTCATGGGCAAGAACGAGGGCGCGATCAAGACCCTCCAGTACCGCGCGGTCCGCACCCTCGCCCGCCTCCTGCCGGACGACGCCCGCTGACCCGCCCGCCCCGGCAGGACCCACCCCGGCGAACCATCGCCGACCCCGCGCCGAACGCTGCGTCCGGACACACTCGGCGACCTCTAACTCACTATCGGTCGCCTTCTGTTGACTTCTTCGTCGGTTCGCCCTCCGTCCGTAACCCAAGTGCCGCACCACTCGTTGAGCGGGATACAGGCTCCCTGTGGTCACGGCTCGGCCGACATCGATCACTCGATCGTGTGCATTGGTCGGGGACGTGCAACCCTCAGGACCCCCTGGGGAGTCGACCGTCATGACGAGAGGAGGTGCCGCCAGTGATCGCGAACGTATCGGCGCACCGGCGGGCGAACGCCTTCGCCCAGGCCCTGGAGGAGCTGTCCGCCCAGGGCACGGCGGCCGAGCAGCCCGAGGGATCGGCACCGGCCCCGGCAGCGGAACAGACCAACCAGGGACGCCTGTTGACCCTGGCGACCGGTCTCGACG
>NZ_JAMGBG010000075.1 GCF_023516595.1 Streptomyces neyagawaensis
ACGCCTGTTGACCCTGGCGACCGGTCTCGACGAGCTGCCCAAGCCGGAGCTTGACCCCGAGGTCAAAGTGGTCCAGCGCGCCCAACTGGTGGCCGCGATGGAAGCCATGCTGCGGGACGGCACGCTCGCGGGGCGCGAGGCGAAGGACTCTTCGGTGCCCGAACAGCGATCCGGCAAGGCGCGGGCCCACCCGGCGAGCCCGCTGGGCAAACTGCGACCACGCTCACGGCTGACGAAGGGCCTCGCCGCGGGCGGGCTCAGCGTCGGAGTCGCCGCCGGAGCCTTCGGCGGTGTGGCCGCCGCCAGCTCCGACGCCCTTCCCGGTGACTCGCTCTACGGCCTCAAGCGCGGCATCGAGGACGTCAAGCTCACCCTGGCCGACGACACCGACGACCGGGGCCGGCTCTATCTGGACCAGGCGTCCACCCGGCTCAGCGAAGCCCGCAGGCTCATGGAGCGCGGCCGCGGCGGACACCTCGACCACGAGTCCCTTGGCGACGTCCGCCGGGCCCTCACCGGCATGAAGCACGACGCCGCAGAGGGCCACCGCCTGCTGCACGAGGCCTACCAGCGCGATCCGGGCTCCCTCGGCCCCATTCAGGCCCTGTCGGCCTTCTCCCGGTCCCACCGCGAGGCGTGGGGCGCGCTGCGCGAGCGGCTGCCCGTCCAGCTCGGGGACGTCAGTCAGCAGGTGTCCTCGGTCTTCGACGCCATAGACGAAGAGGTCGCCCCGCACCGGTCGCAGCTGCCGCAGCCCCCCGCACCGGGCGGCGACGACAAGCAGCGCCGCTCCCCGGGCTCCCGCGCCCCCGGCTCGGCCGACTCCGGCCGTCATGCGCCCAGCACCGGCGGTGGCGGCTCCGCGGACAACCAGGAGAGCGGCGGCAAGCACGACCCGTCCGCCTCGGACAGCGGCGGCGAGAGCCTCGTCGGCGGCACCACCGGCCGTCTGCTCGACCCGCCCGAGAACGACACCTCCAGCACCTCCCCGCCCACCGGCAAGAGCACCCCCACCCCAGAGCCCGACGTCACCCTCCCGCCCCTCCTCCCGGGCCTCCTGCCCGGCCTGGGCATCGACGGCGACGACACGAACTGACCCGCCACGACGATGGGGCGCCCTTCGCGAGGAAGGGCGCCCCATCGTCGTACGCCGGCGAAGGTCTCAGACAGAGAACGTCTCAGCCGGCGAACGTCTCAGAAGAACACCGACCGCCGCTGCACCAGCAGCTTGTACAGCGTGTGCTGGATCTGCTCCCGTACCTGGTCCGTCAGGTTGAACATCAGCATCGGGTCCTCCGCGGCCTCCGGCGGGTAGCCGTCGGTCGGGATGGGCTCGCCGAACTGGATGGTCCACTTGGTGGGCAGGGGGATCGCGCCGAGAGGGCCGAGCCAGGGGAACGTCGGAGTGATCGGGAAGTACGGGAAGCCCAGGAGGCGGGCGATCGTCTTGGAGTTGCCGATCATCGGGTAGATCTCCTCCGCGCCCACGATCGAGCACGGGATGATCGGCGTGCCGGCGCGCAGCGCGGTGGAGACGAAGCCGCCGCGGCCGAACCGCTGGAGCTTGTAGCGGTCGCTGAAGGGCTTGCCGAGGCCCTTGAAGCCCTCCGGCATGACTCCGACCAGTTCGCCCTGTTGCAGCAGCCGCGAGGCGTCCTCCGCGCACGCCAGGGTGTGCCCCAGCTTGCGGGCCAGCTCGTTCACCACCGGCAGCATGAAGACCAGGTCCGCCGCGAGCAGCCGCAGATGGCGCCCGGCGGGGTGGTTGTCGTGCACGGCGACCTGCATCATCAGGCCGTCCATCGGGAGCGTCCCCGAGTGGTTGGCGACGATCAGGGCGCCGCCCTCCGCCGGGATGTTCTCGATGCCCTTCACCTCGACCCGGAAGTACTTGTCGTACAGCGGCCGCAGCAGCGACATCAGCACCTGGTCGGTGAGTTCGGCGTCGTAGCCGAAGTCGTCGACCTCGTAGTCCCCGGTGAGCCGCTTGCGCAGGAAGGCGAGACCGCCCGCGATCCGTCGCTCCAGCGCCCCGCCGTCCATCGCCTCGGCGGCCTCCTGGGGCGGCTCCGGCTTCTCCCGTGTCACAGGGACATCATCCGTGCTGCCCGCCAGCCCGGGGAGGGCCTGGACCTCACCGGATTCCCGGACGTCGCGTACGGCCGTGTTCTCGCCCTTGCGCCGGCTTCCCGCGCTCCGGCGGCGCGGCGGGCGCTGCGCGGCGCCCCCACGGGTCCGGTCGTCGTCGAACGGAATGACCTTGGCATCCGCCATCGTTGATGCGCTCCTCAGTTGGCGCTCTGCGTCGGGGTGTGGCCGCCGCCCGGAGCGGGCACCGCGAGTGCGGCGAGCCGGTCCACGGCCCCCGCGACGGCCTCGGGGGGCAGCAGGCCGGGTCCCCTGCCGCGCGCGAAGTCCGCGAAGGTCTCCGCGGTCGTGTACCTGGCCCGGTACCCGAGCGTCTCGCGCATCTGGTTCGTGGACACGACCCGGCCGTGGGTCAGCAGCCGCAGCTGCTCCGGCGAGAAGTCCGTCACCCCCAGCGTACGGACCATCGAGCCGACCCAGCTGACCGCCGGCATCAGCAGCGGCACCGTCGGCCGGCCGAGCCGCCGCGCGCACTGCGACAGCAGCAGGACCCCGTCGCCGGCGATGTTGAACGTGCCGCTGTTGAGGGTGCCGCGCGCCGGCTCGTGCGAGGCGATCCGCAGCACCTCGATCACGTCGTCCTCGTGCACGAACTGCAGCCGGGGGTCGTAGCCGAGCACGGTCGGCAGCACCGGCATCGAGAAGTACGAGGCGAGCGGCGAATCTGCGCTCGGCCCGAGGATGTTGGCGAACCGCAGCACGCACACGGCCACATCGGGCCGGCGGCGCGCGAAGCCCCGCACATAGCCCTCGACCTCGACGGTGTCCTTCGCGAAGCCGCCGCTCGGCAGGGACTTGGGCGGCATGGTCTCGGTGAACACGGCCGGGTCGCGGGGCGCGGAGCCGTACACGTTGGTACTGGACTTCACGACCAGACGCTTGATCAGCGGGGACTTCTGACAGGCACCGAGCAGCTGCATGGTGCCGATGACGTTGGTCTCCTTGAGCGTGGCCCGGCCGCCGCTGCCCAGCGGGGTGCCGGTGACGTCCAGGTGCACCACCGTGTCCACGTTGTGCTCGGCCAGCACACGGGCGATGGCGGGATGGCGGATGTCGGCCTGCACGAAGTCCGCGCCGCCCAGATGGTGCTCCGGTGGCACCGCGTCCACCGCGATGACGCGGTCCACGTCCGGGTCACGCTGGATCCGACGTACGAACCGGCCGCCCAGCTGACGGGCCACCCCGGTCACGAGCACGACCTTCCCCAAGATCAGCGCCTTCCTTCCCAACGTCGGCGCCCGTAGGCGTATCCCTGCTCGTCCTGTGCCGCGTTCCCCGTGTGCGGCCACGTTAGCGGGTTGTTGTTGCGCTGTGATGACTGCGACCCCGCCAACGACCGGCAAAAACACTGAGACCCTCCACCGGAATCCGGTGGAGGGTCTCAGCAACGCGCTCTCCACAGCGCTCGCACAAGCGTGCAAGGCGGGCGACGCCCGTACGCGACGGGCGTCCACCGGGCCCCTTCTCAGGGGCCTGGCCGCCTTACTTCTTGTTGCGACGCTGAACGCGGGTGCGCTTGAGCAGCTTGCGGTGCTTCTTCTTAGCCATCCGCTTGCGCCGCTTCTTGATAACAGAGCCCACGACTACCCTCGCTCACTTCTCATCACTCGGTGTTTGGGCGCCATGGGCCCATACGACCTACGAGGGGCCAGCCTACCCGCCCGAGCGCTGAGGTCGTAATCGAGGGTGAACCAGGGGTATCCCGGACGCCCCGCGGGGCCTCCGGGAACTCCTGGACCCGGTGACCGTCAGGCAGTCTCCACCCCCACATAGCTCTCGCGGAGGTACTCGTGAACCGCTTGCTCCGGCACCCGGAAGGACCTGCCCACCCGGATCGCCGGCAGATGACCGCTGTGCACCAACCGGTACACGGTCATCTTCGACACTCGCATCACCGAGGCGACTTCCGCCACGGTCAGGAACTGAACCTCGTTCAGAGGCCTCTCGCCAGCTGCAGCCATGACACACCTGAACCTTCCGCACTCGACGGCCACCGGCTTCCCCTTCCGGTGACTCTTCGTCGCTGCGTGCTCACTCCCCAATGTAGGGGCGGGTGATGCGAGTGGGGAAGAGGGGATGCCATCGGCGGCCTACTGTGACAGACACGCCCGATTGAGTACGTAGCGGGTCAGCGGTCGGTAGTAATCAGACCGCACACCGTCATCAAGTGGAACGACGACGGACACCCGCCCCTCGGCCTCCCCCACGAAGGGCGCCGGATCGTCCGTGTCGGCCAGCCCGATCGCCTCGAACCCCAGCTGACCTGCCCCGCAGACCCAGCCGTGGTCCCCGACGACAAGTTCCGGGAGAGGCCCGCCGCCCTCCGCGACGGCCGCCAGAACCGTCCGGATCGGGAGCGGCGAATGCGTGTGCACGCCGGTCGCACAACGGGAGCGCGAAGCGGTCGCCTCCCGGACGACGGAGACACCTCGTACGTAGTCGAGGTTGTACGTGCGTAGACCGAACCGGGTCGTTATGTCGACACGTCTACCCGTCGCTGGGGTGAGGACCTCACATCCCGCCGCCGACAAAGCGTCCGCGAGAGCGCCGTAGAAGCCGATCAGCCGATGCGGGTGCCCGGTGCCGAGGAGCACCGGTCCACCACGGCGAGCGACCACCGCGAGCCGCTCCGCGAACCGGTCCAGCGCCGCCACGGTGAACCGCGGATCGATCACATCCTGCCCGGTCGTACAGCCAGGGTCGGCCGAAACCCCGCACTTCCGGGCCATCAATCCGAGCACATCCCGCTGCCGCCAGGTCATTTCGGGATCAAGCCCGATCAGAAACCGAGGATCGCGGGCCGCGAACAGCCGGTAGCTCCGCAGGCTCGACTCCCGCGAGGTGGCCACTCTCCCGGCCAGCCCGACCGCCACCAGATGAGCTCGCAACGCCCCCGCACTCCACACACCCCGATGCTGACGCACCCGCCCCACGCCACCACCGGAATCCCTGGCCGAACCACACAGTTGGCCTAACGGCCGCCGCCTCTACGGCAGCAGCCCCCGCAGCGGGAAGACCGCCTTGCGCGCGGCCAGCACGGCCTGGTCCAGCCGGTCCGCGGGGTCGTACCCGGCCTCCCAGTCGGCCCACTCCACGGGCCACCGCCCGTCCGTCATCCGCACCGGCGCCAGCTGCCGCGTCCGCGCGAAGACCTGCTGCCGCCACTCCTCGGGAATCATGGTCTCCGGCGCGATCTCCCGCCCGGCCACGATCCCCACCAGATGGGTCCAGGACCGCGGCACCACCTCCACCACCGCGTATCCCCCGCCGCCCAGCGCGACCCACCGCCCCTCGGCGTGCTCGTGCGCCAGGTCGTGCAGCGCCACCTGCACCGCCCGCTGCGCGTCCAGCGACACCGCCAGATGCGCCAGCGGGTCCTCGAAGTGCGTGTCGGCACCGTGCTGGGTCACCAGCACCTGCGGCCGGAACTCGGCGAGCACCTCCGGCACCACCGAGTGGAACGCCCGCAGCCACCCCGCGTCCCCGGTCCCGGCCGGCAGCGCGACGTTCACCGCCGATCCCTCGGCCGAGTCCGCCCCTGTCTCCTCCGGCCAGCCGGTCTGCGGGAACAGCGTCCGGGGGTGCTCGTGCAGCGAGATCGTCAGGACCCGCGGGTCCTCCCAGAACGCGGCCTGGACCCCGTCCCCGTGGTGAACGTCCACATCCACGTAGGCGACCCGTTCGGCGCCCAGCTCCAGCAGCCGGGCGATGGCGAGGGAGGCGTCGTTGTAGATGCAGAACCCGGAGGCGCCGCCCGGCATGGCGTGGTGCAGGCCGCCGGCGAAGTTCACGGCGTGCAGCGCGTCGCCGCGCCACACGGCCTCCGCCGCCCCCACCGACTGTCCGGCGATCAGCGCGGACACCTCGTGCATCCCGGCGAACGCCGGATCGTCCATGGTCCCGAGCCCGTACGAGCCGTCGGCGCCACCGGGGTCGGCGGACGCGGCCTTCACCGCCGCCACGTAGTCCTCACGGTGCACGAGCCGCAGGGTCGATTCCCCCGCCGGCTTCGCCGCGACGACGTCCATCTCCCGGTCGAGCCCGAAGGCGCTCACGAGACTCCGGGTCAACGCGAGCCGGACCGGATCCATCGGATGGTCCGGGCCGAAGTCATAGCCCGTTACTGCCTCGTCCCACATCAGCTGTGCGCGGCCGCTCATGCTCGCCACCGTATCGGTCCGGTTCAGTCTCGAACGACCTGGCGTACACCAACGTCACCAGCACCAACGCCATCGGCACGAGCATCGCCCCGCGATAGCTCCAGGCGTCCCCCAACGCCCCCACCAATGGGGAACCGATCAAAAAGCCCACATAGTTGAAGATGTTCAGTCGCGCCACGGCCGCGTCCGAAGCCCCGGGGAACAGCCGTCCCGCCGCCGCGAACGTCTGCGGAACGAGCACACACAGCCCGAGCCCCAGCAGCGTGAACCCGAGCATCCCCACCCAGGCCCCTGGCGCCCCCGCCACCACCGCGAACCCGACGGCCGCGATCACCGCGCCGGCCCGTACGACGGCCGCGGCCCCGAACCGCCGCACCCCCAGGTCCCCGATGGACCGCCCGAGCAGCGTGGTGACCATGTAGACGTTGTACGGAACGGTCGCCATCTCGTCCGAGCTGCCGAGGACGTCCTCCAGATACTTGGCGCTCCAGTTGGAGACGGTCGAGTCCCCGATGTAGGCGAAGCACATCACCAGACAGAGCGGCAGCAGTAGCGAGAAGGCGACATGCCCGCCCGCGGCACCGGCCTCCGCGGCGGCCTTGTCCTCGGGCCCGCCCCCGTCGACGTACCACCGGCTCCCGACCAGCGCGGCCGGCAGCAGCACGAGGACCACCGGCAGATACGACACGAGCAGCGGCAGATCCCAGTGTGCCCCCACCCATGCCAGCGAGGCCCCGGATATCCCGCCCAGGCTGTACACGGCGTGGAACCCGAGCATGATGCTCCGCCCGTACGACCGCTGCAGGCTCACCCCGAGCATGTTCATCGAGGCGTCGAGCGCCCCGACCGCCAGCCCGAACGCGGCCAGCGAGATCCCGAGCTCGACCATGTGCCCACCGGCGCCGACGCCCAGCAGCGCCAGGAGCACGACGGGCTGCGACCAGCGCAGCACCTGGCTCGCCGGGATCTTCTTCACCAGCTGCTCGGTGCAGACGCTGCCGACACCGGCGAGCACCGGGACCGCGGCGAGGAAGGCCGGCAGCAGCGCGTCGGAGACCCCGTACCGGTCCTGAATGGCCGGAATTCGCGTCACGAGCAGTGCGAAGGCGACGCCCTGAGCGAAGAAGCTGAACGCCAACGCGGCCCGGCCGCGCCGCAGCACATCTGTCATGGCGGAACAGTAGGGGTCGCCCGCTACCCCTGGGTAGAGGAAGTTGAAGATTGCTCAACTAAGCAGCAGGAGCAGCTCCGCCATGTCCGAGAAGTGCCCCCGCACCCCGGTCAGCTTCTCCGCGGGAGTCATCGCCGTGAACCCGTACACGTCCATCCCTGCCGCGAGCCCCGCCCGGACGCCGAGGGGACTGTCCTCGACGACCGCGCACCGCTCCGGCGCGACCCCCATCCGCTCGGCGGCGTAGAGAAAGAGATCCGGCGCCGGCTTCCCGCGACCCACATCCTGCGCGCTGAACACCAGCCCCTCCCCGAACCACCGGTCGAGCCCCGTCGTCCGATGCCCGACCCGGATCCGCTCATGGCTCCCGGACGACGCCACGCAGTACGGCACTCCCTCCGCCACCAGCTTCTCCAGCACGTCGAAGACCCCGTCGACCGGCGCCAGCTCCCGCTCGAACGCCGCGAACACCCGCGCGTGGAAGACCTCGTCGAAGTCGTCGGGCAGCCGCCGCCCCGTCCGCTCCTGGATCAGCTCATGCACACGGTGCATCGCGGAGCCCATGTAGTCACGGATGGACTCCTCGTACGAGGTGGGATGCCCGAGCTCGGTCAGATAGGCGGCGAGGTGCCGGTTGGAGATGGGCTCACTGTCGACGAGCACACCATCGTTGTCGAAGATCACGAGGTCGTAGCGCATCCGAGCACTCTACGAACCCGACGCCCGCCCACCGAACCCGATCAATGCCGTCAACTCCCTGTCAATCAGCTCATATTGGTTCTACTCTCCATTTGTGGAGTCTTCGTACGACGTCTTCGCCAGCTATCGCCGCCAGGACGGTCAGGCCGTCCAGACCATCGCCACCCGGCTGCGTGACCAGGGCCTCAAGGTCTGGTTCGACAGGTGGAGCCTCACACCGGGCCTCCCCTGGCAGCCCGCCATCGAGACCGCCGTGGCCCAGTGCCGCACGATCGCCGTGTTCATCGGCCCTCCGGGCATCGGCGGCTGGCAGGAGAGGGAAATGCGTCAGGCCCTGGACCGCCAGGTCCAGGATTCCGATCTCCGCGTCATCCCCGTTCTCCTGCCCGGTGCCACGCCGCCCGAGGGTTTCATCGCCGCCAACACCTGGGTGCAGTTCGACGACCTCGCCGACGAGGAGCCCTTTCAGTACCTTGTGGACGGTGTTCTCGGCCGCGCCCCCGACGCCCGCACCACTCTGCACGAGGTGCGGGTCGCCGAGAACTTCCCGCTGCTGGAGCTCTGCGCGCTCGTCGGCTGCGACTTCATCTATCTGTCGTTCCTCGCCCCGCACAAGGAGAACCCGCAGTTCAGCGGCAACTTCTACGGCGTCCGCATCCGCCTGCTGGAGAACCTGGGCAAGCTGGAGGTCTCCCAGGACAGCATCAACCTGCTCCGCCGGCAGTTGGACACCGACGAAGCCCTGGCGGAGATGCACCGCACCCGCCTGGCCATCCGCGACGACCTCTCGGTCAGGCACAACACCATGATCGTCCAGGCTTTCGAGGCAGGCCACGCCTTGAAGGGCCTTTCCCAGCTCATCGACCTGTACCAGGCGAGGGGTGAAGGCATCAACGAGGAGGAGTGCGCTCTCGTCCTCGCGTATGTGAACGCGACCGCGGACCATACGGAACGCTCGTCGCCCACGTTGTTTCCCGGCCTCGTGGAGACGGATGTACCGCGGTGGCGCGACACCCTGACCGGCCCACTGAACCAGGCGGAGCTCATCAGCCTGCAAGGGGCGGTCAATGAACCGCTTGGCCGTTTCCTCACGAAGTACGGAATACATCTTCAGAATCCGGACGTACAGAGCTGAACGAACTGACCGAACCGACCGAACTGGCAGAAGTGGCCGGAAACACAGAAAGCCCCCGCCGGTTTCCCGGCAGGGGCTTTCTCAAATATTGTTCGGCGGCGTCCTACTCTCCCACAGGGTCCCCCCTGCAGTACCATCGGCGCTGTGAGGCTTAGCTTCCGGGTTCG
>NZ_JAMGBG010000076.1 GCF_023516595.1 Streptomyces neyagawaensis
GCGCCGGGCGGCCTGCCTGCGCCGTTGCCGCCGCCGGGACGGGGGGCCGGGCCGCCGGCCGCGGCCGCCGCACCGGCGGAGAACCCGGCGCCATTGCTGTGGCCGCCGCTCGGGCCCTTGCCCGCGGGGGCGCTCTTGCGTGGCGCGAACCAGTCGCTCGCCGGCTTGTCGTCGGCCGCCGGGGACGGCTCCGGCACGGGTGCCGGGGTGTTCGTCAGCACGGGCATGGCCGTGGTGCCGGTGGTCTCCGACTCGGAGCCGGCGTCGTCCGCCGGGACCTCGCCGTCACCGACCGGCTTGCGCACGACGACCGGCGGGATGGGCCGGGACCCGGGGATGTTGATCCGGACCCGGGTCGTCAGCGTGGTTTCGGTCTTGGGGCCGTCCGGCCGCTCGCCTGCGGCCGACCGGGCCGCTTCGGCACCGGCCTCGGTGGCCATGGGTGTGCCGTACGGCGGTGTCCCCGACGGGTACGCGGTGCTGCCGCGCCCATTGGCCCCGGAGGACGAAGTGTCAGTTTCACGACTCAAGGCAGGTTCTCCCGGTTTGCTCCGCCGCCCGTCACGACCTCAACTCAGCGGGCAGCTCGGCGGCGCGCACCACCATACTGGCCACTTCCGGCGCGTATCCCACGACCGCGTGGGAAACCCACACCGGACCCGCACCCCCCGACTGCGGCGAAGTGGTACGTCACTTCCCAAGTCGGGCGTCGGACCCGGCCGGTTGCCGCCCCCACCCAAGGGTGGCGCACATCACAGCCACAGCCATGCCTCCGAGCAGGAAGAGATACGAGCCGACTCCCGCGGCGAAGAGGAAGTCGCCCTCCGGCCGGGTCGAGGTCAGCAGCACCACGGAGATCATCCAGCCGGCGGCCGGCGCAACGGCCCCCGCCCGGCCGCCCGTCGCCCGGGCGCCGCCCAGGAAGAGCCCGGCCGCGGCGATCAGCGCCAGCAGCAATCCGAGCGGGAACCAGGCCGCTTGGGCGAGCCCGCCCGCCACCCCGAGCACGGCTCCCAGCAGCAGGAGGCCCAGGTAGGCGGCGATCCGAGGGAGCGAGGGCAGGGTCAACGGCTGGGCGAGCATGCTGCCTTGTCCGCCCGCGGGCGGCTGGGTCGGCTTCATCGCGCGACCGCCTCTCGGCCGTCGCACGGACGTGCCACTCGTTCGTCATACACAGTCGTACGCATCACAGGCCCGTTCCGTTCTGGACTTCCTCGAAAGACCTGCCGGGAATCCCCTCGAACAAGTCGTTCTCCCGGCTGCCGCCTTCGCGTCTGCCGCGCACCAACTCGTAGTACTCGGTGGTGAGGAGGGGCTGGGCCAGCTCGTTGGAGAGGACGAAGTAGGGTTCGGCGACCTCGATCTGGGTGGCGTGGGCGCGCATCGCGGCGGCCTTCGCTGCCGCGAAGCCGGTGCCGTCGATCTCGGTGGTGACGAGGTGGTCGTCCACCACGCCCGGCACCTCGGTGACGTCGGCGGCCCGCTCGAAGGGCAGCCGGCCGGGTTCGGCGAGGTCGCGGCGGAGCCGGGCGAAGCCCTCGACGATCACACCGCGCGGCACCCGGTTCCAGTAGACCTTGTCGATCTCCCAGGGGGCGCCCAGGTCGGGGCGGAAGCCGGGGTCGGCGGCGAGGTCGACGGCGCGCATGGCGACGCGGTGGGCCTGGATGTGGTCGGGGTGGCCGTAGCCGCCGTTCGGGTCGTAGGTCACGAGGACCTGGGGGCGCACCTCGCGGACGACCGCCACGAGGTGGGCGGCGGCCTCGTCGACGTCGGCGGACCAGAAGGCGCCGGGCCGCTCGTTCTGCTCGACGCCCATCATCCCGGAGTCGCGGTAGCGGCCGGGGCCACCGAGGAAGCGGTGGTCGGTGACGCCGAGTTCCTTCATGGCCTCGGCCAGCTCGCCCACCCGGTAGGGGCCCAGGGCGTCGTCGCGGTCGGGCGCGAGATGCGCGAGGTGGGGCGGGATGACCTCGCCCTCCTCACCGAGGGTGCAGGTCACCAGCGTCACCCGTGCTCCCTCGGCCGCGTACTTGGCCATGGTCGCGCCGTTGTTGATCGACTCGTCGTCCGGGTGCGCGTGCACCAGGAGCAGTCGGCGGGCGGGCAGATCGGTCATGGGCCCACCCTACGAGGCGCCCGATCCGTGCCCGCGCGGGGCGCGGGCATTCACCAGGACGGGTGCGAGGGCGGGCCCGGGGGCGGCCTGAGGTCTCAGAACTTGATGCTGCCGATCATGCCCGCGATGTTGGTGGTCAGCTCGCTGATCGTCGGCGCGATGGTCGAGGAGGCGAGGTAGAACCCGAGCAGGATGCAGATGATCGCGTGTGGTGCCTTCAGCCCTGACTTCTTGATCAGGATGAAGACGATGATCGCCAGCAGCACCACCGCCGAAATCGAGAGTGCCACGGCGGCTCACCTCCAAAAAGTTCCCTGGGACCTGGGGAGTGAAGCAGTTGTCGAACGGCGACGGTGAGAACGTCGTCGGACGATGACGCGGGTGACGCAGTTGTGAATCCGTACAGCGGCCAGCAGGTTCATACCCACTCAGCGGTAGTGATCATAACTATCCAAACGCGCGCATCGATCGGCGCACGGCCGCACAAGGGGGCGCATGGCCAATATGGTCGGCACATGACGACCGAGCCCGAGTCCTTCCCCCGTCGGCACGCCCGGACACAGCGGTTCAGCCTCGGCGCGCCGCGCGCGTTCTCCGTCGCTCCCGATGGTTCCCGTGTCGTGTTCCTGCGTTCCTCGTCCGGTACCGACCGGGCCAACAAGCTGTGGGTACTGGACCTCCCGGAGGGTGCCGAGCGGATGGCGGCCGACCCGGGGGCGCTGCTGCGCGGCTCGTCCGAGGAATTGTCCACCGAGGAACGGGCGCGCCGCGAGCGCAGCCGTGAGGGCGGCGCCGGCATCGTCGGCTATGCCACCGACGCGGCCGTGGAGTTGGCCTCTTTCGCCTTGTCAGGGCGGCTTTTCGTGGCGGAGTTGCGGGCCGGTACGGCACGGGGACTCGACGTCCCGGGACCGGTGATCGACCCGCGCCCCTCCCCCGACGGCCGGTACGTCGCGTACGTCGCCCGCGGCACGCTGCGGGTGGTGGAGGCGGAGGGCGGCGACGACCGGGCGCTCACCGAGGAGGGCACGGAGAACGTCACCCACGGTCTGGCGGAGTTCATCGCGGCCGAGGAGATGGGCCGTTCACGTGGTTTCTGGTGGTCGCCGGAGTCGGACCGGCTGCTTGTGGCGCGTGTGGACGACACGCCGGTGCGTCGCTGGTGGATCTCGGACCCCGCGCAGCCGGAAAGGGACCCGCGGCGGGTGGCGTATCCGGCGGCCGGCACCGCCAACGCGGAGGTGCGGCTCTTCGTGATCGACCTGGCGGGGACGCGCACGGAGGTCGTGTGGGACCGGGCCCGCTATCCGTATCTGGCGCATGTGCACTGGTCAGGGGCGGGGGCGCCGCTGCTCCTTGTGCAGGCGCGGGACCAGCGCAGCCAGCTGTTCCTGGCGGTGGACCCGGACACCGGGGCGACCCGGATGGTGCACGCCGACGAAGATCCACATTGGCTTGATCTTTTCCCCGGAGTGCCTTCGTGGAGTCCGTCGGGGCAGCTCGTGCGTGTCGCGGACGAGGGCGGCGCGCGGGTGCTGGCGGTGGGCGAACGCCCTCTGACGGGACCGCAGTTGCACGTCCGGGCGGTGCTGGACGTGTCCGACGACGATGTACTGGTCTCGGCGTCGGCGGGCGAGAGGGCGGCCGAGCCGGAGATCGGCCAGGTGCACGTCTACCGCGTGAACGAGCTGGGAGTGGAGCGGGTCTCCGAGGAGCCCGGCGTGCACTCCGCGGTGCGTTCCGGCGGTGTGACGGTCCTGGTGTCCGCCGTGCCCGACCGGGCGGGGTCCCAGGTGCGGGTGCTGCGGGAGGGCAAGCAGGTGGCCACCGTGGCGACTTGCGCGGAAGACCCCGGTATGTCCCCGCGCGTACAGTTCACACAGGGGGGCGCACGCCGCGTACCGTGCGCCCTGCTTATGCCGACGGACTACGACGGCGTCACACCCCTGCCGGTCCTCATGGACCCCTACGGCGGTCCGCACGGCCCCCGGGTGCTGGCGGCACACAACGCGCACCTCACCTCGCAGTGGTTCGCCGACCAGGGTTTCGCGGTGGTGGTCGCCGACGGGCGGGGCACGCCCGGCCGCTCCCCCGCGTGGGAGAAGGCGATCGACGGCGACTTCACGCTCTCCCTGGACGACCAGGTGGACGCGCTGCAGGACCTCGCGCGGTCGCATCCCCTCGATCTGTCACGGGTGGCGATCCGCGGCTGGTCGTTCGGCGGCTGGCTGGCCGCCCTGGCCGTACTGCGCCGACCGGACGTCTTCCACGCCGGGATCGCGGGCGCCCCGGTCACCGACTGGCGGCTGTACGACACCCACTACACGGAGCGGTATCTCGGCGACCCGGCCGCGAACCCGGAGGCGTACACGGGGAGTTCGCTGGTGACGGACGGCGGGCTCTCCTCGCCCGAGCCGCCGCACCGGCCGCTGATGATCGTGCACGGCACGGCCGACGACAACGTGGTCTTCGCCCACGCCCTGCGGCTGTCCTCCGCGCTCCTCGCGGCCGGCCGCCCGCACGAGGTGCTGCCGCTTTCCGGGGTCACGCACATGACCCCGCAGGAACAGGTGGCGGAGAACCTGCTGTTGCTCCAGGTGGACTTCCTGAAGCGGTCGCTGGGTCTGGAGTAGGAACCGGGGAGCGGGCACAGCAACGGGCCGGGGCGACATGGCGCGCCCCGGCCCGTTTACGGCACCCGCACGGCCGTACGCTGTTCAGCTTCGCGCGTCCGTATATCGGAACGACGTCAGTCAAGTTGCCTGCTTGTTAACGCGATTGGTGTGCGTTTGTACCGCTATACGGCTCCCCCGGCATGATCGTCCGGCGGTTCTTCCAGCGGTTCTTCCGGCGGGACGACCTGCTTCTCCTCCGCGAAGTGGCAGGCGGAGTCATGGGCGGCCGGACCGAACCCGTGCCGGAACTCCGCCGGGACCGCGAGCGACGGCACCTCCCGCTCGCACTTCTCGCGGGCCTTCCAGCAGCGGGTGCGGAAGCGGCACCCGGAGGGGATGTTCGTCGGGGAGGGCACATCGCCGAAGAGGATGATCCGTTCGCGGTGCTCCCGGGCCTCGGGGTCGGGGACGGGCACGGCGGACAGCAGCGCCTGGGTGTAGGGGTGGGTGGGGTGGTCGTAGATCTCGGCGTCGCGGCCGATCTCGACGATCCGGCCGAGGTACATCACGCCCACCCGGTCGGAGATGTGCCGCACGATCGACAGGTCGTGCGCGATGAAGACGTAACTCAGCCCGAACTCCCCCTGGAGCCGCTCCAGCAGGTTGATCACCTGGGCCTGGACGGACACGTCGAGCGCGGAGACCGGTTCGTCGGCCACGATGATCTCGGGGCGGAGCGCCAGCCCGCGGGCGATGCCGATGCGCTGGCGCTGGCCGCCGGAGAACTGGTGCGGATAGCGGTTGACGTACTCGGGGTTGAGGCCGACCACATCGAGGAGTTCCTGCACCCTGCGCCGCCGGTCGCCCTTGGGGGCGACCTCGGGGTGGATGTCGTACGGCTCGCCGATGATGTCGCCGACCGTCATCCGGGGGTTGAGGGAGGTGTACGGGTCCTGGAAGACCATCTGGATGTTGCGGCGCACCGCCTTCAGGGCCCTGCCCGAGAGCTTGGTGATGTCCTCGCCCTTGTACTTGATCGTCCCGGCGGTGGGCCGCTCCAGGTTGACCAGCATCCTGGCCACGGTCGACTTGCCGCAGCCGGACTCGCCGACGATGCCGAGGGTCTCCCCCGCGCCTAGCGTGAAGTCCACCCCGTCCACGGCCTTCACCGCGCCGACCTGCTTCTTGAACAGCACACCCTGGGTCAACGGGAAGTGCTTGACCAGTCCACTGACCTCCAGGATCGGCTCAACCGTTGACGTGGCGGTCGACTCGGTCATCAAGGCACTCCCTCCAGAAGTGGCAGGCGCTCACCCGGGTGCCGTCCGAGGGGGTCACCTCGTACAGCGGGGGCACGTCGGTGCGGCACACGTCGCGGGCCATGGGGCAGCGCGGGTGGAAGGCGCAGCCGGGTGGGATCTTCGTGAGGTTGGGCGGGAGGCCCTTGATGGCGTAGAGCTCCTGGCCCTTCTGGTCCAGGCGCGGGATGGAGTCGAGCAGGCCGCGGGTGTACGGGTGGGCGGGGGCCTTGTAGATGTCGTGGACGGGGGCGGACTCCACGATGCGGCCGGCGTACATGACGGCGATGCGGTCGGCGACGTCCGCGACGACGCCGAGGTCGTGGGTGATGAGGATGAGGCCCATGTCCAGTTCGCGGCGCAGCTCCGCGAGGAGGTCCATGACCTGGGCCTGGACGGTGACGTCGAGGGCCGTCGTCGGTTCGTCGGCGATGATCAGGGAGGGCTCCAGGGCCAGCGCCATCGCGATCATGATGCGCTGGCGCATACCGCCGGAGAACTGGTGGGGGTAGTCCCGTACGCGTTCCTTCGCGGCCGGGATGCGGACCCGGTCCATCAGCTCGACGGCCTTGGCGCGGGCGTCCTTCTTCGACATGCCCCGGTGCACGACGAACATCTCGCCGAGCTGGTCGCCCACGGTGAGGACGGGGTTCAGGGCCGAGAGCGCGTCCTGGAAGATCATCGCCATCTCGGCGCCGCGTACCTTCCGGCGTTCGTCCTCCTTGAGCTTCAGCAGGTCCCGGCCCTTGAAGAGGATCTCGCCGCCGGTGATCCGCCCCGGCGGCATGTCGAGGATCCCCATGATCGCCTGCGCGGTGACCGACTTCCCCGACCCGGACTCCCCGAGCACCGCGAGCGTCTGTCCGGCGTCGACCGCGTACTCGACCCCGTTGACCGCCTTGGCGATCCCGTCCCGCGTCCTGAACTCCACCCGGAGATCACGCACTTCGAGCAGCATGACGACGGCTCACCTCAGCTTCGGGTCGAGGGCGTCGCGGACCGCGTCGCCGAGCATGATGAACGCCAGGACGGTGATCGCGAGGGCGCCGGAGGGCCACAGCAGGGCGTGCGGGGCGTTGCGGATGTACGGCGAGGCGGCGGAGATGTCGATGCCCCAGGAGACGCTGGGCGGCTTCAGACCGACCCCGAGGTAGGACAGGGTGGCCTCCAGGGCGATGTAGGTGCCCAGCGCGATGGTGGCGACGACGATGACCGGGGCCACGGCGTTCGGGGTGATGTGCCGCAGCAGCATGCGGGAGTTGGAGGCGCCGAGCGCGCGGGCGGCCTGGACGTAGTCGTTCTGCTTGGCGGTGATGACGGAGCCGCGGGCGATGCGGGAGATCTGCGGCCAGCCCAGCAGCACCATGAACCCGATCACCGGCCAGACGCTGTTGCTGGTGACCACCGACAGCAGCACCAGACCGCCGAGCACCACCGGGATGGCGAAGAAGACGTCGGTGATCCGGGACAGGAACGAGTCGGAGATCCCGCCGAAGAAGCCGGCGAGCCCGCCGAGCACCGACCCGAGGATCGCGACGCCGAGCGTGGCGCAGACGCCGACGGAGATCGAGATCCGTGCCCCGTACACGGTCCGCGTGTACACGTCGCAGCCCTGGCCGTCGAAGCCGAAGGGATGGCCCGGCTGCGAGCCCTCCTGGGCCTTGGAGAGGTCGCACTTGAGGGGGTTGCCGGAGGCGATCAGCGACGGCCACAGGGAGATGACGACGAGGAAGAGGATCACGAGCGCCGAGATGATGAAGACGGGGTTGCGGCGCAGGTCGCGCCAGGCGTCGGACCAGAGGCTGCGGGCCTTGTCCGCCGGGCCGCCGGCGTCGGCGTTGCCGAGGCCCTTCTCCAGGGTCTCGCCCTCGGTGGTGGCCAGATCCATGGTGCCGTCCTGCCCCGTCGCGGCGATCGCCCCGCCCTCGGGGGCGCGCTGGCCGCCCGACACGTGCGGCTCCTCGGGCAGCGGCTCAGGCATAGCGGATCCTCGGGTCGAGTACGGCGTAGAGGAGGTCGACGAGCAGGTTGGCGAGGAGGAACACGAGGACGAGGACGGTCACGAAGCCGACGACGGTCTGGGTGTTCTGGCGGAGGATGCCCTGGTAGAGCTGGTAGCCGACGCCGTGGATGTTGAAGATCCGCTCGGTGACGATGGCCCCGCCCATCAGGGCCCCGATGTCGGTGCCGATGAAGGTGACCACCGGGATCAGGGAGTTCCGCAGCAGGTGCTTGCGGATGACCCGGTGCCGGGGCAGGCCCTTGGCGACGGCGGTGCGGACGTAGTCGCCGCGGGCGTTCTCCGCGATCGAGGTACGGGTCAGCCGGGTGACGTACGCGAGGGAGACGGAGGCGAGGACGAGTCCGGGGACGATCAGCTCGTCGAAGGGGGCGTCGGAGGAGACCGACGGGCTGATCCAGCCCCACTCCACGCCGAGCAGCAGCTGGAGCAGCAGACCGGTGACGAAGGTGGGGACCGAGATGACGACCAGGGTGGTCAACAGGACGCCGGTGTCGACGGGCCGGCCGCGGCGGAGCCCGGTGACGACGCCGAGCGTGATGCCGATGACGATCTCGAAGAGGATCGCGACGATCGTCAGCCGGATGGTGACCGGGAAGGCGGAGGCCATCAGCTCGGTGACCTCCTGCCCGTTGAAGGCGGTGCCGAAGTCGCCGGTGAAGACGTTGCCCATGTAGGTCAGGTATTGCTGCCACACGGGCTTGTCGAGGCCGAACTCCCTGCGGAGCTGGGCGGCGGTCGCCGGGTCGCACTCCCGGTCGCCGCACAGGCCCGCGATGGGGTCGCCCATGACGTTCACCATCAGGAAGATCAGGAGGGTGGCGCCCACGAAGACCGGGATCATCTGCAGCAGGCGCCGGATCACATACCGTCCCATGCGGGCTCCGGAGGTAGTGGGTGGGCGCCGGGGCGCCCGCCCGGACGGCTCAGCTGACCTTGATCTGGTCGTACACCGGCACGCTGAACGGGTTCAGCGACACATTGGAGAGCCGTTCGGAGTAGCCCGCGCTGCCGTTCTGGTACCAGAGCGGGATGGCGGCCATGTTGTCCCGGACGACCTCCTCGGCCTGCTGGAACTTCTCCACGGCCTTCGCGGTGTCCTCCTCGGCGTTGGCCTCGTCGACGAGCTTGTCGAAGTCGGCGTTGGACCACTTGCCGTCGTTGGAGGAGGCGTTGGTGTAGTACAGCGGCTGGAGGAAATTCTGGATGAGCGGGTAGTCCATCTGCCAGCCGGCGCGGAACGGGCCGCTCATCTTCCGCTGGGTGATCTGGTTGCGGTAGTCGGCGAAGGTGCCGACCGGGTTGCCGACGCACGCCTGGTCGTTGTCGAGGGCGTTGTTGATGGAGTTGCAGACGGCGTCGACCCACTGCTTGTGGGAGCCGGTGTCCGCGTTGTACGTGATCTTGACCTGGCCGCCGGGGAGGCCGCCACCCTCCTTGATCAGCTTCTTGGCCGCGTCCGCGTCGTACTCGCAGGCGTCACCGCACAGGCCCTCCTTGTAGCCGCCCTCCTCGCCGAGCACGGGTGAGGTCCAGTCGGTGGCGGGGGTGCGGGTCTTCTGGAAGATGGTGTCGGTGATCTGCTCGCGGTCGATCGCGCGGGACAGGCCCTCGCGGACCTTCTCCGATCCGGGCTTGTTCCAGGCCTGGTCGTAGAACGGGAAGGACAGCGTCTGGATGATGCCGGCAGGGGTGTTGATGTACCGGTTGCCGAGGTCGGCCTTGACGTTCTTCAGCTGGGCGGCGGGGACGTCGTCGACGAGGTCGAGGTTGCCGGCCATCAGGTCGGTGTAGGCGGTGTTGTTGTCCGTGTAGACCTTCAGGTCCACGCCGCCGTTCTGGGCCTTGTCCCCGCCGGGGTAGCCGTCCCATTTCCGTACCGACAGCTGGGAGCCCTTGGTGTACGAGTCGACGGCGTACGGGCCGTTGCCGACGGGCTTGCTCAGCCAGGCGTCGTGGTCGGTGAAGAACGACTGGGGCAGCGGGGCGTACGCGTTGTAGCCGAGGGTGTCGGGGAACGTCGAGAACTTCTGCGTCAGCGCCACGGTGAACGTCCGGTCGTCGACGACCTTCAGGCCCGAGAGGGTGTCGGCGGTCTGCTTGCTGCCGTCGTCCGGGTGGGTCTTGTCGTAGCCCTGGATGTACTCGAAGAAGTACGCGTTCTTCTGGTTGTTCTTCAGGCTGGCCCCGTAGTTCCACGCGTCCACGAAGGACTTGGCGGTGACCTTCTCGCCGTTGCTGAAGGTCCAGCCGTCCTTGACGGTGATCGTGAAGTTCTGCGAGTCCGTCGTCTCGATCTTCTCGGCGAGCATGTCCTCGGCCTCGCCGGTCTTCGGGTCGTACTGCTTCAGCCCTCGGAAGATCATCGAGAGGACCTTGCCGCCCTGCACCTCGTTGGTGTTGGCCGGCTCCAGCGGGTTCTGCGGGTCACCCCAGGAGGAGCTGAGCACCGCGCCGCTGTCACCGCCGCCGCTGCCGCCGCCGTCCCCACCGCCGCAGCCGGTCGCGGTGAGCGCCACCGCGACCGCGCCCGCGGCCCATCTGGCATGCGTGGCTCCGCGCATGGAGTGCCTCCTCCTCAGTGATCCCGTTACCGGCCAATATCGGCGGAGAGCACGCATACCGCACGTCTGCGGGGTCCGTAAGAGGGGCACCGGGCAGGGGCACCGAGAAGGGCACCGGGAGCGCGGTCGTGACGGCGTGACACATTCGGCGGGGCACATTCGGCGGGGCGCGTTCGTCGGCGTGGGTCCGGCTTCGGCCGGTAAGAGCGGGGTTCGGGGCGGTAAGAGCGGAGTTCGGGGTGGCCCTCGGGCCGGTCATGGCGGGGCCAAGGGGCGTCAACCGGTGGGCCAGCCGCTGGTCAAGGGGCAAAAGTCCAGCTCAAAGCCGTGGAAGGCGCATTGACGCGGCGCGGGGCGAGTTGAAGGGTCACGTCAGGGACGCCCGTCACCCGGGCGCCCCCCACCTCACGCTCGTCCCTGACACCTGCGGGCCGGGAGCGCCATGACCTCGCCGATACCCTCCGCCGCCACGCCGTACGAGGCGGCCCCCGACACCGGTGCCGCACCCCCGGCGTCCACCGCTCCGCCCCGCGGCGGCGGCACCAGCTCGCCCGGCCGGATCGCCTGGCGGCGGTTTCGCCGGGACCGCGCCGGGGTCGTGTCGGCGTACATCGTGCTGCTGTTCTTCGTCGCGGGCATCGGCGCCCCGCTGATCGCGAAGGTGTACGGCAAGGACCCGTACACGACGTACGGGCAGAACCAGCCGGGCCTGCTCAACCAGTTCGGCTTCCCGATCGCGCCCAACGGCGGGATCAGCGGCGACTTCTGGTTCGGCGTCGAACCGCAGCTCGGCCGGGACGTCCTCACCCTCCTCCTCTACGGCATCCGCAACTCCCTGCTGATCGCCACCGCGACCACCCTCCTGGTCACCGCCCTCGGCATCACGGTGGGCATCACGGCCGGCTACCACGGCGGCCGGGTCGACAACCTGGTCGGCCGGCTCGTCGACATCCTGCTGGCGTTCCCCTCCACGCTGTTCTTCATCGCCATGTGGCCGGTGCTGATCTCGATCCTGGTCCGGCCCGACCAGAACACCCCCACCTGGCTGACGGTCGTGAGCCTGATCGCGGTGATGACCGCGTTCGGCTGGGCACCGATCGCCCGGCTGCTGCGCGGCGAGGTGCTCGCCCTGCGCGAGCGGGAGTTCGTGGAGGCGGCCAAGGTCACCGGCGCCTCCGCGGCCCGGATCGTCTTCCGGGAGCTGCTGCCCAACCTGTGGACGCCGATCCTCGTGCAGGCGACCCTGGCGCTGCCCATGTACGTCACCACGGAGGCGGCCCTCGCCTTCCTCGGCGTCGGGCTGAGCGACCCCACGCCCGACTGGGGCGTGATGATCCAGCGCGGCGCGCAGGTCTACCAGAACGACATCACGTACATGCTCTTCCCCGGCCTGTCGATGGTGATCTTCGTGATCGCGTTCAACCTGCTCGGCGACTCGGTCCGCGACGCGCTCGACCCGAAGGCCAGACGCTGAGCCCCCTCTCTCCCTCCGGGCTTCACCCTCCTCACCCCTGATTCAGGCAGGACACCCATGTCGATCTCCCGCAGAAACTTCGTCATCGCCGGCTCGGTCGCGGCGGCCGGCGGCTCCCTGGTCCTCAGCGCGTGCAGCAGCGGGGGCGGCGGCGCCCAGGGCGGCTCGGCCGCCTCCGCCTCGTACTCCAAGGTGACCGTCGGCACGGCGAAGGACTCCACCGGCCCGGCACCGGAGGTCACCGGGGCCCGCAAGGGCGGGACCCTCCACGCGCTCGGCCCCGACGACTTCTCCCACCTCGACCCGCAGCGCATCTACTTCGCCTGGAACTCCACGGTCGCGAACCTCTACGTCCGCTGCCTCACCGGGTACCGGATCGCCCCGAACGGCTCCATGAAGCTCGTCGGCGACCTCGCCACCGACACCGGCACCATGACGGACGGCGGCCGGACCTGGACGTTCACCCTCAAGGACGGCCTGAAGTGGGAGGACGGCAGCGAACTGACCGTCGACGACGTACGGCACGGCATCGAGCGCGGCTTCGCGAGCTTCACCACCGAGGGCGCCACCTACGTCCAGACCTGGCTCACCGGCTCCACCGACTTCCGCTCCCTGTACAAGGGCCCGTACGGCGGCAAGCACCTCGACTCGGTCGTCACGGACACCGCGAAGAAGACCATCACCTTCCAGCTGAAGACGGCCCGCCCCGACCTCAACTGGGCGCTGGCGATGCACTCCTACGGAGCCGTGCCGGTCGCGCACGACAGCAAGGAGAAGTACGACAAGGACCCGGTCTCCTGCGGCCCGTACCGGATCAAGCAGCACTCCGTCGACAAGTCCATGACCCTGGTGCGCAACACGCACTGGGATCCGACGACGGACCCCATCCGCACGGCCTACCCGGACTCCGTGGTCTTCGAGTTCGGCCCGGAGGCGCTCCAGGCCACCGACCGACTGATCGCCGACTCCGGGACCGACCAGTACGCCGTCATGGCCTACAGCGGTGTCCCGGCGGAACGCATCCAGAAGGTCATCGGCACCCCCGACCTCCAGAAGCGCACGGTCAACGGCCTGCTGACGGGCCTGTACTACTACGCGATCAACTGCCGCCGCATCAAGGACGTCAAGGTGCGCCAGGCCCTCAACCACGCCTGGCCCCTGGAGCAGATCCGCTCCATCTACGGCGGCCCGTCCGCCGGTGACTACGCGACGACCGTCCTCAGCCCGGACATCGCGGGGAGGGTGAAGTTCGACGTGTACGGCAAGCTCAAGAACCCGCGCGGGGACACGGCCAAGGCCAGGTCGCTGCTGAAGGCGGCCGGGAAGCTCGGCCAGAAGATCGTCTACACCTATCCGCAGGGCGGCAACGACGCGTACGACAAGACCAAGGTGGTCATCGTCAACGCGCTGAAGGAGGCGGGCTTCGACCCGGTCGTGAAACCGGTGGAGTCCACCAGCTACTACGACCAGGTCGGGCAGATCGACAACACGTTCGACGTCATGTGGTACGGCTGGTCGCCGGACTGGCCCGCCGCCTACACCCTGATCCAGCCCCTCTTCGACGGCGCGACCATCGCCGACAACGCCCCCAACGTCTCGCAACTGAACGTCGGCTGGGTCAATACGGCGATCAAGAAGGACGCCGGCATCGCGGACACCGTCAAGCAGGAGGCGGCCTGGGCGGCGCTCGACAAGGAGATCATGGCCAAGGAGGCGCCGATCATCCCGGAGACCTACCAGCGGCGCTACTACCTGTACGGAACCAAGGTGGGCGGCGCCCAGTTCGACCCGCTGTTCTCGGCGTTCCTCATCTACAAGCTGTAGGCCAAGTCCTGAGCCCGAGGATCCCGGTCGGCCATGCTCCGTTTCGTCGCACGCCGGACGCTGAGCGCGCTGCTGATCCTCCTGGTCATCAGCGCCCTCACGTTCGCCCTCTTCTACGTCGCCCCGCGCGACCCCGCCCGCGCCGCCTGCGGCAAGCTGTGCACCCCGCAGACGCTCGCCCTGGTCCGGCACAACCTCGGGATCGACGATCCGCTGCCGGTGCAGTACTGGCACTGGCTCACGGCCCTGTTCGTCGGCCGCGACTACACCGGGCTCGGCCGGTGCCCCGCGCCCTGCCTCGGCTACTCCTTCACCAACCACGAGCCGGTCCTCGGCCTGATCACCGACCGCTTCCCGACCACGCTCTCCCTCTCCCTCGGCAGCGCGGTCGTGTTCGTGCTGTTCGGGGTGGGCACCGGCATGGTCGCGGCGGTCCGGCAGGGCCGTGCACTGGACAAGATCGCGTCCTCCGCGTCCCTGGTCGGCTCGTCGCTGCAGATCTACATCGTCGGGGTGGTCGCCATGTACTACCTCTCCGACCAGTGGCGGCTGCTCCCCCGCCCCTCCGACGCGGTCGGCTTCACCCAGGACCCGGCCGCCTGGTTCAAGGGGCTGCTGCTGCCCTGGCTGGTGCTGGCGCTCATCTTCACCGCCAACTACACCCGGATGACCCGCTCCCAGCTCGTCGAGACCCTCGCCGAGGACTATGTCCGCACGGCCCGCGCCAAGGGCCTGGGCCGCCGCACCGTCTTCTTCCGCTACGCCTGGCGCGGCGCGATGGGCCCCATCGTGACCATCCTCGGCCTCGACCTCGGCTACCTCCTCGGCGGCGCCATCATCACGGAGGAGACCTTCGGCCTCCACGGCATCGGAGCCCTGTCCATCAAGGCCGTACGCGACAACGACCTCCCCCTCCTCCTGGGCGTGGTCCTGGTCGCCGCGACCGCGATCGTGGTGGCGAACATCGTGGTGGACGCGGTGTACGCGGTGATCGACCCGAGGGTACGACTGGCGTAGGGGCCGGGGGGTGCGGTGGACGCGGGCGGGGTACGGGGATGCGCGGGGTAGGCGGTGCCCACGAGTGGGGCGCGGCGATCGTCTCGTCGGGCGGTGGCCCCCCGGCCGGGGACCGGAGTCACGCACCCACTTCCCGCGCCGTCACCACCGCGGCCAGCCCACCCCGCTCACCCCGGCGCCCGCCAAGGGCCGTTGTCAGGCATCCGCTTCCCGCGCGGTCGCCTCTGCGGTCAGCCCGCCTCCCTCACCTCTTCGCCCGGCCACCCTCACCTCTTCGCCCGGCCACCCTCACCTCTTCGCCCGGACACCTGGCCGACTCAGCGGCTTCGGGGCGGTCCTGGGGTCGGGGGTGGGGGCGGTGTGGTCGGGCGGTCGGGGGGTCGGGCGCCCGGCGTTGCCTGTGGCGCGGTCGTCCCCTGGGGGCGGTTCGCGGTGGTCCCCGGTGATCGCATGGTCGCCGCCGAGGAGATTCCGGGGCCCTGGGCGGCCGGTGCCCCCAGGCTCGTCCTCAGCCGGGACAGCCGGTCGGCCACCGCCGGGTCGGCGTACGGCCGGGCGGCGGCGATCGCGTCCGACACCAGCCCCCGCCAGCGCGGCCGGAGGGGCTCGCCCAGTTCCTCCGGCTTCACCTTGGCGAGCTTCTCGGCCGTGGTGGCGAACCACTCCGACTCGGCCCGCGTCCAGCCGCGCTCGCGTTCCGTGCGCAGCGCGGCATCCGTGCCGACGGGCCGCGTCCAGTCGCCGTCGGCGCCGAGCGTGTTGCGGTACAGGGCGGTGCCGTCGCGGCGGTAGACGGTCACCGAGTCCGCCAGCCGCTCCCCGTCGATGACCCGGGCGCTGGCGAGCACGCCGGGGAAGGAACGGTCGGGGTCCTCCACGAAACGGGCGCCGCCCTGGGCCATCCGGTCGGTGTGGTACCGCTCCAGCACCCCCAGCCGGCTGAGCGCGGAGCCGCCGGCCACGAACACCACGTCGATCTCGTACCCGGCCTCACGGAACCGGTTCAGCAGACGGCGGGTGCGCTCGGGGTCGTCCTGGGCGGTGTCGAAGAGCACGTCGAGCCGCCGGTCGACGGCGTCGCCGATCGCGGTCTCGACCCAGGCGCGGGCGTCGTGGTGGGTGTGGAAGCCCGCGGTGGTGTCGTCCGCGCGCAGCAGCTCGGGCCACTTCGGGTGGAGTTCGCGAATGGCATCGCTGGATATCCGCGCGACGTCCCGGTCGCCGATCAGCGCCCGCGCGACATTGGACTTCCCGGACCCCGGCTGCCCGCCCAGCACGGTCACCTTCGGCCGGGTGGACGCCTCTCCCACCAGCACGGCGGGCGCGACGACGTCCCGGTAGACCTGTGCGTGCCGCTCGGGCGACAGGGCGTGCAGCAGGGGGTCGGGGGCCTTCGGTTCCCCGGCCGTGCCCGGCGGCCGCCCGTCGGTCACCGGCCCTCCTCCACGGCCCGCCGGGCCACCGGCCCCAGCTCCTCGACCACACCGCGCAGCTCCGGCGGGCTCATCCTGCCCACGCGCCGCAGCAGCACGGCGTACCTCTCGCTGTCGGCCGTCCAGCGGGCCACCTGCTCCGGGTCCGGCTCGGCGGCCTCCCGCGCGAGGCGCAGCCGCTCCGCCGACCAGCCGGTCAGCAGACCGAGGATGCCCTCGGCCAAGTCCAGGTCCTGCGCGGTGTCCTCCGGGAGCAGGGAGAGGTCGTGGTCGCGCAGCTCGTCGGGTTCGGACATGGACGGATCACTCCTCGGTGACGCGTGACGTCGACGTCGCATCGGCTACGTCCTTCACCACGCCGTCCTCACCGGTCCCGGTTCCGCTCCCGGCCACCGCGCGCAGCACGGCCTCCGCGGCCTCCGCCAGCGACCCGAAACAGGCGTGGGCCGCGCCCAGTTCCCGGGCAGCGTGCGTGGAGGCCACCGCGTAGACGGTGCAGCCGGCCGCGATGCCCGCCGCGACGCCGGCGGGCGCGTCCTCGACGACGAGACAGCGGGCCGGATCGACGCCGAGCCGGGCCGCCGCGGTGCGGTACCCCTCCGGCGACGGCTTGCCCTCGGAGACGTCCTCGGCACACACCCGTACCCCGGGCACGACCAGCCCCGTGCGGGCGAGCCGGGCCCGGGTGGGCTCCGCGCGGCTGGAGGTGACGACGGCCCAGCGGCCCGCCGGCAGCGCGCGCAGCAGTTCGGCGGCCCCGGCGAAGGCCCGGAAGCCGGGTTCCTCGGCGGCCATCAGCCGGTCCAGTGCCCGGTGCTCCTCGGCGGGCTCCCGCTCGGGCGCCACCAGCCGCAGGATGTCCGCCCGGCGCCGCCCCTGTGTCGCCGCCCACACCGCCTCGGGGTCCAGCCCCCGCTGTCGCGCCCAGGCCCGCCAGACCCGGCTGTGCGCATCGGCGCTGTCGATCAGCACCCCGTCCACATCGAACAGAACGGCCTCGGCCGTCCGGCCCTCCGTCACGCGTCGCACCTGCTCGCCACCCCCGTACAGACGACTTCGCCGTGGACATTCGCCGTGGAAAGACGAAACAGCCCGGGGGCGGAGTCGTGCAACTCCGCCCCCGGGCCCCTGGATCGGTCGGCCGTCAGTCCTTGGCCGGCTTCGACTCGGCGTCGTCGGCCGTGTCCTTCTCCAGCGCCTTCAGCGCCGGGTCGAGCACGACGTCCTCGGCGCGGGCCTCCGTGGTGGGGTCCTCCGGGAAGTGGCAGGCCGTCAGGTGGCCGTCACGGTTGCCGGAGATCTGCAGCAGCGGCGGCTCCTCGCTGGCGCACTTGTCCTGCGCCTTCCAGCAGCGGGTGCGGAAGCGGCAGCCGGACGGCGGGGAGATCGGGGAGGGGACGTCGCCGTAGAGACGGATCCGCTCCTTGTCCCCGGCCTCGTCGTCGACCGCGACCTCGGGGACCGCGGAGAGGAGGGCGTGGGTGTACGGGTGGCGCGGCCGGTTGTAGATGGAGTCACGGTCGCCGACCTCGACCACCTTGCCGAGGTACATGACCGCGACGCGCTGCGAGAAGTGCCGGACGATCGCGAGGTCGTGGGCGATGAACAGGAAGGCGATGCCCAGCTCCTGCTGCACCTTCTGCAGCAGGTTCACCACCTGCGCCTGGATCGACACGTCCAGCGCGGAGACCGGCTCGTCCGCCACGATCAGCTTCGGGTTCAGTGCCAGGGCGCGGGCGACGCCGATGCGCTGGCGCTGGCCGCCGGAGAACTCGTGCGGGAAGCGGTTGTAGTGCTCCGGGTTGAGGCCGACCAGCTCCAGGAGCTCGCGGACCTTCTTCTCCTGGCCGCCCTCGGGCTCGATCCCGTTGACCTCCATCGGCGACTTGATGATGGAGCCGACGGTCTGCCGCGGGTTCAGCGAGGAGTACGGGTCCTGGAAGATCATCTGGATCTCGGACCGCACCGGCGCCAGCTGCCTGCGCGAGGCGTGGGTGATGTCCTGGCCCATGTAGCTGATCTTGCCGGCGGTCGGCTCCAGCAGCCGGGTGATCAGCCGGCCGGTGGTCGACTTGCCGCAGCCGGACTCGCCCACCAGGCCGACGCTCTCGCCGACGCCGACGGTCAGATCGACACCGTCGACGGCCTGCACGGCGCCGACCTTGCGCTTGATCGGGAAGCCGCCGTAGATGGGGAAGTGCTTGGTGAGCCCCTGCACCTCGAGGAGGGTCTCCGTCGAGGAGTCGGTGGGGCCCTGCTGTGCGGGGAGGGTGAGGTTGTCGCTCATGATCTCGGTTCTCCCTAGCGCAGCCGGGGCTGGATCTTGTCGATGAAGATGGTCTGCTTCTGCTCCGCGGTCAGGTGGCACGCGGCGGCGCGGCCGTCGGCGAGCGGCGGACGGGTGTCGCTGCACAGCGTGCCGGCGACCTCGTCCTTGAACGCGCACCGCGGGTGGAAGCGGCAGCCGGGGGGCGGGGTGAGCAGCGAGGGCGGCGAGCCGGGGATCGGCGTCAGCATCTCGTGGATGTCGCCGTCGAGGCGCGGCATCGAGCTGAGCAGGCCCCAGGTGTAGGGGTGCTGGGGCGTGCGCAGCACCTCCTTGACGCTGCCGCGCTCCACCGCGCGGCCCGCGTACATCACCAGCAGGTCGTCGGCCATGTTGGAGATGACGCCGAGGTCGTGGGTGATGAAGATGATCGCGGAGCCGAACTCCTGCTGGAGGTCCTTGAGCAGGTCGAGGATCTGGGCCTGCACGGTCACGTCGAGCGCGGTCGTGGGCTCGTCGGCGATCAGCAGGTCGGGGTCGCACATCAGCGCCATGGCGATCATCGCGCGCTGGCGCATACCGCCGGAGAACTGGTGCGGGTAGTCGTCGAAGCGCACCTTGGGCTGCGGGATGCCGACCTTCTCCAGCATCTGGATGGCCCGGTCCTTGGCCTCCTTCTTGGAGACGCCGCGGTGCTTCATGAACGGCTCGGACAGCTGCCGGCCCACCGTGTAGTACGGCGACAGGGCCGTCAGCGGGTCCTGGAAGATCATCGCCATCTTGTTGCCGCGGAGCTGCTCCAGCTCCTTGTCGGTGGCGGTGACGAGTTCCTGCCCGTCGAGCAGGATCTCACCGTCGATGGTGCTGGTCCTCGGGTTGTGCAGGCCCAGGATCGACAGGTTGGTGACGGACTTGCCGGAGCCGGACTCACCCACGATGCCCAGGGTCTTGCCGCGCTCGACGTCGAAGGAGAGCCCGTCGACGGCCTTGACGATGCCGTCCTCGGTGGAGAACTGCACCCGCAGGTCACGGACCGAGAGGAAGCTCTCGGGCCCGGTCGGGGCCGGGGCGTCCTCGGTCTTGGTCAGTGTGGTCACGGTGGTTCGTTCTTCCTAGGAGAGCCGGACGCGCGGGTCGATCCAGGCGTACGCGATGTCGGTGAGGATGTTCACGATCAGGATGAAGAAGGCCCCGAACATCATGACGCCCATCGTCAGGGGGAGGTCCCTCGTCATGGCGCCGTTCACGGCCAGGCGGCCGATGCCCTGCAGCGAGAAGGTGAGTTCCGTGACCACGGCGCCGCCCAGCATGGAGCTGATGTCGATGCCGAGGACCGTGACGATCGGGATGAGCGAGCCGCGCCAGGCGTAGCGGAAGAAGACGTACTTCTTCGTCATGCCCTTGGCCCGAGCCGTGCGTACGTGCTCCTCGGCGAGCTGCTCGATCATGGAGGCGCGTGCCATACGCGTGTACTGCGCGGTGAAGATCGTGGCCATCACGACCACCGGGATGGACATCCCGACGAACCAGCCGACCGGGTCCTCGCTGATGGGGACGTACTTCGGGTCCTCCATCCAGCCCGTGCTGTAGACGAGGACCGTCAGCGCGATCGGGCCGAGGAAGTAGATCTGGAAGGAGCTGAGCACCATCGACGAGCCCGTGGCCACCTTGTCGAGCGTGGAACCGCGCCGGAAGGCGGAGACCATGCCGGCACCCACACCGAAGATCAGGAAGCAGATCGTGCCACCGACGGTCAGCGTGAGGGTGGTCGGGAAGCGGTCGATGATCGTGTCCCAGACCATGTCGCCCGAGTAGAACGACTGGCCGAGGCACGGGGCGGCGCAGTGGCCGTCCGGGAAGTCACGGCCCATCACGATGCCGGACATGAACTGCCAGAACTGCGTGGCGACCGGCAGATTGAGGCCGAGCGCCTCGCGGATGTCCGCGATCCTCGTCGGGGAGCAGTCCCTGCCACAGGCCAGAGAGGCGTAGTCGGACGGCCCGGCGATGAAGAGGAAGAACGTGACGGCGCCGATCAGGAACAAGGTGACGACGGCACCGGCCAGGCGCCGGATGATGAACTGAAGCATGGCGGGGAGGCTGCTCTCTGCAGAGAGGGTGGACGGTTTCACGGAACCGCGGGGATGCGCTCCGCCTGGTGCGCACCCCCGCGATCAGCCGTAGGGAGTTACGACTTCAGGAACAGGTTGTTGACGTCGATGTAGCTCGACTCGGTGCTGTAGCGGGCACCGCCGATGTTCGAACCGTAGAGCTGGAACTGCTTGGCGTACCACAGCGGAGCAGCCGGGTTGATCTTCTCCAGGATGTAGTGGTGCGCCTCCTGCCAGGTCTTCTGGGCCGCGGTCGGCTCCTCGGAGAGGGCCTTCTTGATCAGCTCCTGGACCTTCGGGTCGTTCACGTGCGAGTAGTTCGGCGAACCGTCGGCGATCTGGTCACCGTCGTAGATCGGGGTGACGACCGTGCCCGCGGACGGCCAGTCCTGGCCCCAGCCGGTCACGTAGATGTCGTACGAGTTCTTGACCTTGCCGATCTGCTCGTAGAAGCTCGCGGCGTCGATCTCCTTGCCGACGACCTCGATGCCGACCTTGGACAGCGCGTCCTCGAGGGCGACCTTGCGCTTCTGCTCGTTCTCGGTGTTGCGGTAGGCGAAGACCAGCTTCTTCTCGGACGCCGGGACGTCCTTCAGGAGCTTCTTGGCCATCTCGATGTTGCCGGACGGCGTCTTCAGACGGCCGTACGGGTCGTACTTGGCCTCGTAGCCCGGCAGGGTCGGGGCGAACAGGTTCGGGGCCGGGTCGCCACCGTAGGCGCCACCCTCACCGGCGATCAGCGACTTGGAGTTCACCGCGTAGGTGACGGCGTCGCGGACCTTCTTGTTCTTGACCCGGTCCAGGTTGAAGTTCAGCACCATGACGTAGGGCTGGTAGCCCTTGATGGTGCGCTTGTTGACGGCCGGGTCGGTGATGACGTCCTGGATCTGGGTGGACTCGACGCTGCCGGTGAACTGGATGGCGTTCTTGGAGGCGCCCTGGTCCGCGATCAGACGCTTGGTCTGGGTCGACTCGGTGACACCGAAGTCGAAGTTCCAGCCGTCCACGTACTGGTGGCGCACGGAGTCGGTCTTCGGGTCCCACTGGTCGTTCTTGACCAGCTTGAGGGCCTTGCCGACCTTGTACTCGGAGATCTTGTACGGGCCGAGGGAGACCGGGGCCTTGTCGTACTTCTCCTTCGTGTCGGTCTTCTCCGGGACGATGGAGTAGCCCGACATGGCCAGCATCTGCGGAAGGTCCGGACGCGGCTTGTCGAAGTGGAAGACGACCGTCTTGTCGTCCGGGGTGTCCAGGACCGAGGCCGGCAGGTGCTTCTTGCCGAAGCCGCCGTCCTTCAGCGCCTCGCGGTACTTCGGACCGCTCAGCCAGGTCTGCAGGTAGTTCGGGCCGTCGAAGATGAACTCGGCGTACATGCGCTCGACGGTGTGGCGGACGTCGGCCGAGGTGATCTCGTTGCCGTTCTGGTCCTTGATGCCGTCCTTGATCGTGTACGTCCAGGTCTTACCACCGTCGGACGACTTGCCGGCGTCGGTGGCGATGTCACCGACGACGGACATGTTGCCCTTGCTGTCTTCCTGGAAGTTCGTCAGCCCGCGGAAGATCAGGTTGGCGACCTGGCCACCGTCGGAGACGTAGATCTGGCCCGGGTCCAGGTGCGAGAGGCCCGCCTCCTGGTAGACCTCGACGGTGCCGCCGCTCTTCGCGCCGGCCACCTCCGCCGCGGGACCCGTCGACGCGGCGGCGTCGGCGTAGGTGATGGCCTTCGACTGCTGGGCGGCCTTCTTCTGGTCCTTCTTGGAGTCGGTCCCCGAGGTGTTGCCCTTGTTCTCCGAGCACGCCGTGAGCACGAGGGAGCCGGCCGCGACGGCGACCACTATGGCGCGCGCTCTGCGCGAGGTGAGCGACTTCATGACGGTGTATGCACCTACCTGTCGTTTGTTATCCATGAGTACTGCCTGACGCGGCTGGTAGGCCGACGCGGGGGCGGCAGCCACCCCCCACCAATGGACGATCAGCGCCCGGACTTGGGGTCAAACGCATCCCGTACGGAGTCTCCGAGGAGGTTGAAGCACAGGATGAAGATCACCAGCGCGAGGCCGGGGAAGAACATGAACGCCGGGTCCTGCTCGGCGTACTTGGCGCCGGCGGCGAACAGCCGTCCCCAGTCCGGGGTGGGCTCGACGAAGCCGACACCCGCGAAGGAGAGGAACGCGATGGTGAGGATCGTGCTGGGCAGCTGATACGTGAACTGCACCAGGATCGGCGAGACGACGTTCGGCAGGATCTCCTTGCGGACGATCCGCCACGGCGAGGCGCCGGACACCTTGGCCGCCTCCACGAACTCCCGCTCACGCAGGGAGAGCACGGTGGAGCGGACCAGGCGGGCCATACCCATCCAGCCCAGCAGCCACAGCACGATCAGGATCGCCACCGCCCGGAAGTAAGTGGGGGTTTCTTCCTCCGGGTCGACGAAGAACGCCGTGACCACGGGCATGAAGGCGATGAAGAACAGCTGCTGCGGGAAGGCGAGGAAGAAGTCGGTGACCCGGCCGATCCAGTAGTCGGTGCGACCGCCGAAGTAACCGCCGATGAGACCGATGATGACGCCGGTGATCATCAGGAGCACGGTCACGCCCAGCGCCATGTACAGCGAGGTGCGCATGCCGTACATCAGCATGGCGAACAGGTCACGGCCGTACTGCGGCTCGACTCCGAACCAGTGGTCCCCCGAGACGCCACCGAAGTAGCCGAGCGGCAGACCGAAGTCGTCCAGGATCGGGTTGGTGTCGACATACGTCGGGTCCTGCCCGTACAGCGTGTACGGGTTGGTCCCGCTGAGGGCCGTCATCAGGGGCGCGCACAGGGCGAGGACGAAGTAGAAAATCACTACCCCGGCGCAGATCATGCCGGTACGGTCACGCCTGAAACGCTGCCACATGAGCTGGCCGGGGGAACGGCCCTCAAGGGTCTTGGGCTTGTCGACCTCGGAGGTCGCCGCCAGTTCGGGGTCCAAGGCGACCGCGGGCCCGGAGCCCTCGGCCTTGGTTGGACTGGTCATGTGTGTTCTTCCCCCGGGGGGTTGGAGAGTTGAGCGCAGCACAGATCCGGCTACCGGCGGGTTCTGCGTTTTGGGGGAACTTTCGCCAAGTGAGTCAACGCGCGTCAAGGGCGGAAGGCATAGGGATCTCCCTACCGTCCATATTTTGAGCAAAAATTGCAAAGATTGACATCTGGTCGCGCTTGACAAGCGAGACGGGATTCCGGCAAATCGGACATTCGATGAAGGATTTTTGTTTACATGTCCGAAACTTGATCGCCGGAGCACCGATATGCGAACAGCGCTTCACAGCGCATCGACAGCCCGCGGAGGGGTTCGGGCCGTGAGGCCGGCCCTCGCCCACCGCTCCTTCACGAGTGGTCCGGGAGCCCCGGTCCCTTCACGGGCTCTCCCCATGTGCGGGCACACCGCAGGCCCGGCCCGCCGCTGAGCGGTGGACCGGGGCCTCGGGGACCGCGGATGACGGTCTGTCAGCCGTGCTTGGCGCGGCTGGCGGCGCGGGCGCGCTCGCGGGCGTCCAGGTTGACCTTGCGGATGCGCACGGCCTCCGGGGTCACCTCGACGCACTCGTCGTCCCGGCAGAACTCCAGCGACTGCTCCAGCGACAGCTTGCGGGGCGGGACGATGGACTCGGCGACGTCAGCGGTCGAGGACCGCATGTTCGTCAGCTTCTTCTCCTTGGTGATGTTGACGTCCATGTCGTCGGCGCGCGAGTTCTCACCGACGATCATGCCCTCGTACACCTCGGTGCCGGGCTCCACGAACAGCACACCGCGCTCCTGGAGGTTCGTCATCGCGAACGCGGTGACGGCGCCGGAGCGGTCGGCGACGAGCGAACCGTTGTTGCGGGTCTGCAGGGTGCCGAACCAGGGCTCGAAGCCCTCGTGGATGGAGTGCCCGATGCCCGTGCCGCGGGTCTGCGTGAGGAACTCGGTACGGAAGCCGATGAGGCCGCGCGAGGGCACCACGAACTCCATGCGGACCCAGCCCGAGCCGTGGTTGGACATGTTGTCCATCCGGCCCTTGCGGACACCCATGAGCTGTGTGACGGCGCCCATGTGCTCCTCGGGCACGTCGACCGTCATGCGCTCGACCGGCTCGTACGTCTTGCCGTCGATCTCCTTGGTGACCACCTGCGGCTTGCCGATGGTCAGCTCGAAGCCCTCGCGGCGCATCTGCTCGACCAGGATGGCCAGCGCCAGCTCACCGCGGCCCTGCACCTCCCAGGCGTCGGGGCGCTCGGTGTCCAGCACGCGCAGCGAGACGTTGCCGATCAGCTCGCGGTCGAGGCGGTCCTTGACCTGGCGGGCGGTGACCTTGCGGTCCTTCACGGCCGCCTTGGCGTCCGCGCCCTTGCCGGTGCCGCCGCGGCCGACCAGCGGGGAGGTGTTGGTACCGATGACCATGGAGATCGCGGGCTCGTCGACCGTGATGAGCGGCAGCGCGATCGGGTTCTCCACGTCGGCGAGGGTCTCGCCGATCATGATCTCGGGGATACCGGCGACGGCGCAGATGTCACCGGGGCCCGCCTTCTCGGCCGGCTTGCGGGTGAGCGCCTCGGTCATCATCAGCTCGGAGATGCGCACGTTGGTGACGGAGCCGTCGCGCTTCATCCAGGCGACGGTCTGCCCCTTCTTCAGCTCGCCCTGGTGGACGCGGAGCAGCGCGATACGGCCGAGGAAGTTGTCGGCGTCGAGGTTGGTGACGTGGGCCTGGAGCGGCGCGGCGTCGTCGTACGTCGGCGCGGGGATGTGCTCCAGGATCGTCGAGAAGAACGGCTCCAGGCTGGTGGAGTCGGTCGGGACGGTGCCGTCGGCGGGCTTGGTCAGCGAGGCGACGCCGTCACGGCCGCAGGCGTAGACGATCGGGAACTCGATCTGGTCCTCGTCGGCGTCCAGGTCCAGGAACAGGTCGTAGGTCTCGTTGACGACCTCGTCGATCCGGGAGTCCGGGCGGTCCGTCTTGTTGATGCACAGGATGATCGGCAGCCGCTGCTGGAGCGCCTTGCGCAGCACGAAGCGGGTCTGCGGCAGCGGGCCCTCGGAGGCGTCGACGAGCAGCACGACACCGTCGACCATCGACAGACCGCGCTCGACCTCGCCGCCGAAGTCGGCGTGGCCGGGGGTGTCGATGATGTTGATCGTGATGGGCTCCCCGCCGTCCTTCGGGTGGTACTTGACCGCCGTGTTCTTGGCGAGGATCGTGATGCCCTTCTCACGCTCCAGGTCGTTCGAGTCCATCATGCGGTCATCGACCGAGTCGAGCTGGTGCGCGGCGAAGGCACCGGCCTGCTTCAGCATGCCGTCGACGATGGTCGTCTTGCCGTGGTCGACGTGGGCGACGATGGCGACGTTGCGGATGTCGTGACGTGTGGTCACAGCCATGTTGCGGCGTTCTCCCGGAGTGTGAGGACGGCCCTGCTGCGTACGTCTGTGTTACGCGGGCCCTGCCGGGCTGGACACGCCACGGCCTCACCCCATGGTACGGGCCCGCGGCAGCGAGGGCTCCCCGGCCCGGACGCCCCCTGCTCCGCCGCAGGTCAGACCCTCTTGACGGCCCCCGACCACCGGACGCGCCGCCCTGCGTCGTGCGGGGCGGCGCGTCCGATGGTCGGAACGTACGTGGAGGTCGATCACTCAGTTGCGGGCGGGGCTCTCCGACGCCGTCGTGCCCTCCTTCAGGAAGCCCATGTCCTCGTAGACGGGGGTCTGGAAGCCGAAGGCTCCGGCGTTCGCCAGGTGCGGGCGGGCGGCGTAGAGCTGGGGGCGCTGGTAGAGGGGGATCGAGCCGGCCGCGGCCCAGATGCGGGCGTCGGCCTTGCGGATCAGGGAGCGGGTCTCGGACTCGTCGAGGGTGGAGATCGCCTGGTCGAAGAGCTGGTCGACCTGGTTGGTACCGACGCGGGTGTAGTTCTGCTCGACGCTCAGCGAGCCGTCGGCCGCGGGGACCGGCTTGGCGTAGATCGGGCGGGCGTCGGTGGCGGGGAACGCGGAGGTGGGCCACGAGTACAGGGCGAGGTCGTACTGCCCGTTCGCGATGTGGTCCTTGAAGTAGCTGTCGTCGGCGACCTTGGAGATCTCCGTGCGGATGCCGACCTGCTCCAGCATCACCGCGATCCGCTCGCCGACGGTGCGCAGGGACTCGGTGCCCGGGCCCGACGGCAGGACGAAGCGGAGGGTGAGCGGCTTGCCGTTCTTGGCGAGCGGCGCCCGCGCGGCGTCGCCGGGCGCCCGTGTGCCGCGCGGGGCGTAGGCGCCGGGGGCGTTCTGGCTGCCGTCCCGGGCGAGCGGGCTGTCGTCGTCGGTCTCGTACGGCTTGTTGTCGTCGCCGACGACGTACGTGTCCTCGTCGCCGGTCTTCTTCTCCGCCTTCTTGTCCGCCTCGTCGTCCGACTTCTTCTCGGACTTCTGCTCCGTCTTCTTCTCGGGCTTCTCCTCCTTGGACCCGGCGGTCTTCTCGCCCTCCGCCCCGGCGGCCTTCTCGGTCTCCCGGAGCGGGCCGCCCTCCTCCCAGCCGGCGTCGGCGAGAAGGGCGCGGGCCTCGTCGGTGTCCTGGCCTCCGAGGGCACCGCTGCTGTCGGCGTAGGCGGCCTGGCCGGACAGGGCGAGGTGGCTCCCGACGGGGACGGCGGGCAGGCCCAGCGGCTTCAGGACGAGACCGGCGAGCTCCTTGCGGTCGAGGGAGCGGGCCACCGCGCGGCGGACGCGCTCGTCGGCGAGGGGGCCGTCGGCACCGTTGAGGGCGAGCTGGGTGAAGGCCGGTTCGAGGGAGCGGCGCACCTCGTAGCCACGCAGGGCGGACTGCTGCGCGGTGTACTCGGCGAGCGCCGCCCGCCGCTTCTTCCGGGCACCGGCCTCCTTGTCGGCGGCCTTCTGGTCGGAGCCGTGCGCGATCGCCCAGGACCGCAGCGACTGCGCGGGCGTCAGCGCGGCGCCGGGCCCCTGGGCGAGGGTGCCGCCGGACCCGGCGAGGGGACCGCCGAGTCCCTGCGCCGCCCCCCTTACCTCCGGGGAGCCCTGCGGGGCGGCTGAGCCGCGCGGGCTCGCGGAGCCCTCGGGGCCCTGGGCCTCCTTGCCGGCCAGCATGACCCGCTGCGCCTGGGACGAGTCGATCTCGGCGATGTCCACCTCGCCCTTGGCGAGCGCCTCGGCCCGCTTGTCGCGGGGGACGGCGCGCAGCACCAGTTCCGACAGCTTGGCCTGGCGGCCCCACCAGCGGGGGTTGCGGGTGAGGGTGATCTTGCCGCCCTTGCGGTCGACGTCCTTGACGGCGAAGGGGCCGGCGGTGACGTTGAGCTTCTTGCGGGCGCCGTCGTTGAAGGCGTCGGGGGTGCCCGTCACCTGCTTGGGGTAGAGCGGGGAGAACAGCGACTTCCAGTCGGCGTAGGGGCGGGCGAAGGTGACACGGACCTCCAGGTCGTTGCCGCCGCGCTCGACCTTCTCGATGCGTTCGTATCCGGCGTTCCTGGCGGTCCAGTACGCGGAGTCCTTGCCGGCCAGGGCCCGCCACTGGGCGACGAAGTCGGCGGCGCCGATCTCCCGGCCGTCGCTCCACACCGCCTCCTGGTGGAGCTTGTAGAGCACGACCTGCCGGGGTTCGCGTTCGACGATCTTCGCGGACTCCAGGTAGTCGGTGTCGACCTGGGGGCGCCCCCCGGCGTCGAGGCGGTACATCGACGGCAGGACGGCGTCGGCGACGCGTGCGCTGGTGGGGTCGGCGTCCGCCTGGAACGTGTTGAACGTCTCCGGTACGGCGTCCACGGCCCAGCGCAGGGTGCCGCCGTCGGCGATCCGGTCACGGGCGGCCGGCGCGATGTCGGGGCCGGCCGCCGGCCTGCCCGCGGGGTCCTCCTCGCCGCAGGCCGTGAGCAGGGGCGCCGCGAGCACACCCGCGGTCAGGAAGGCGACCGAGCGCATCACCGCACGCGGTCCGACGCCGTGGTGGGACATCACTGCTACCTCCGGAGGACCGCACCCTCACCAGGAGGGCGTTATGATCACTTTTGGGTGCATATGGAGCTGATCACATCTACGGCCACACACTGAAGAGGAAGGGGTTCACCGACCGAGGGAGACACGGCGACGGGGAGCGAAAAGCCACCCGTGCGGCGCAATGCGCCGTAGGTGATCCCCGGCGCACACCGAGCGCGCACAGGCGTGCGGAGGAGGCCCGCAATCCGCCAATCGATGCACATCCCTTCCCAGCGCAACGTGTGACGCGCAACACTCGCAGGCGCATGAACGTTGCCGCCTCGGTCCTCGACGATCCGCGGAAGTGAGGGCAAGTCATGTCCGTGCAAGATGAACTGACATCGGTCCAGCGCTGCCTCGACGACCTCTACCGGTCGGTGGGACGCCTGGAACAACAGATCGGCAGCGGTGGGCTCGACATGCGCCGGGTCCGCGCCGACGCCGATCACCTGCGCGAAAGCGTCGCGCTGCTGCGCGAGGGGGCCGTCGCCCGCTCGTCGACCAAGCACCCCGAACTCGTCCCCATCCCCGACACCCCGTACGACGACTCGCTGTGGACGGACTCGGACGACGAGGGACTCGGCGCCCGCGACCGCCGCGCCCCCTGACCCCGGGCACCCGGCACGCCGAGCGCCCGACAACCGAAAAGAACCGACCGGGAGTCCCCGTTGGCCACTGGTACGGAACCTCCAGGCACAGAACCCCATCCCCAGCGCGGCGGCGTGCACAGCGGTACACGCGCCGCGATCACCGCACCGCATCTGCGGACCGACCGCTGGTGGCTGGCCCCGGCCGGCACCGCGGCCGGTCTGCTCGCCTTCATCGTGTACTCGACATGGCGGGCCTTCTCGGACGCGCACTACTACGCGGCCCCCTATGTCTCGCCGTTCTACTCCCCGTGTCTGGCGGAGCGCTGCGAGCCGATGCACGCGGGACCCAACTGGGAGATCTTCGGCAGCTGGTGGGGCATCTCACCGGCGATCATCATCCTGATCTTCCCGCTGGGCTTCCGCCTGACCTGCTACTACTACCGCAAGGCCTACTACCGCGGCTTCTGGGCGTCCCCGCCCGCCTGCGCGGTGGCCGAACCGCACAAGAAGTACACGGGTGAGACCCGCTTCCCGCTGATCCTCCAGAACATCCACCGCTACTTCTTCTACGCCGCGATCGTCGTCGCCGGGATCCTGACGTACGACACCGTCCTCGCCTTCCGCGACGAGAACTACGCGTGGGGCCACATGGGCCTCGGCACGCTCGTCTTCCTGATCAACATCGTGCTGATCTGGGCCTACACGATCTCCTGCCACTCATGTCGGCACATCGTCGGCGGCAAGCTCAAGCACTTCTCCAAGCATCCCGTGCGCTACCGGATGTGGCAGTGGGTCGGCAGGCTCAACGCACGCCACATGCAGCTGGCCTGGGCGTCCTTGGTGAGCGTGGCGCTCGCCGACTTCTACGTGTATCTGCTCGCGTCCGGCGCGTTCGACGACCCGACCCTCTTCTGACGACAAAAGGTGCTTGAGATGTCCGTGGTCGAACGACAGGAGTGGGACGTCGTCGTGGTCGGCGCCGGCGGAGCCGGACTGCGCGCCGCGATCGAGGCCCGCGAACGGGGCGCCCGTACGGCGGTGATCTGCAAGTCGCTGTTCGGCAAGGCCCACACGGTGATGGCCGAGGGCGGCATCGCGGCCGCCATGGCCAACGTCAACTCCGGTGACAACTGGCAGGTCCACTTCCGCGACACCATGCGCGGCGGGAAGTTCCTCAACCAGTGGCGCATGGCCGAGCTGCACGCCCGCGAGGCGCCCGACCGGGTGTGGGAGCTGGAGACCTGGGGCGCGCTCTTCGACCGTACGAAGGACGGCCGGATCTCGCAGCGCAACTTCGGCGGCCACGAGTACCCGCGGCTCGCGCACGTCGGCGACCGGACGGGACTTGAGCTGATCCGCACGCTCCAGCAGAAGATCGTGGCGCTCCAGCAGGAGGACCACAAGGAGACCGGGGAGTACGAGTCCCGGCTGAAGGTCTTCCAGGAGTGCACGGTCACCCGGGTCCTCAAGGACGGCGGCCGCGTCTCCGGGGTCTTCGCCTACGAGCGCGAGTCGGGCCGCTTCTTCGTCCTCGAAGCGCCTGCCGTCGTCATCGCCACCGGTGGCATCGGCAAGTCCTTCAAGGTGACGTCGAACTCGTGGGAGTACACGGGCGACGGGCACGCGCTGGCGCTGCTCGCGGGGGCGCCGCTGCTGAACATGGAGTTCGTGCAGTTCCATCCGACGGGCATGGTCTGGCCGCCGTCGGTGAAGGGCATCCTCGTCACCGAGTCGGTGCGCGGCGACGGCGGGGTCCTCAGGAACTCCGAGGGCAAGCGGTTCATGTTCGACTACATCCCGGACGTCTTCAAGGAGAAGTACGCGCAGTCCGAGGAGGAGGGCGACCGCTGGTACGAGGACCCCGACCACAACCGGCGGCCCCCCGAGCTGCTCCCCCGTGACGAGGTGGCCCGCGCCATCAACGCGGAGGTGAAGGCGGGCCGGGGCTCCCCGCACGGCGGGGTCTTCCTGGATGTGTCGACCCGTATGCCGGCCGAGGTGATCCGCCGCCGGCTGCCCTCGATGTACCACCAGTTCAAGGAGCTGGCCGACGTCGACATCACCGCGGAGGCCATGGAGGTCGGCCCCACCTGCCACTACGTGATGGGCGGCATCGCCGTCGAGTCGGACACGGCGGCGGCGCGCGGGGTGCCGGGGCTGTTCGCGGCCGGGGAGGTGGCCGGCGGGATGCACGGCTCCAACCGGCTGGGCGGCAACTCCCTGTCCGACCTGCTGGTGTTCGGCCGCCGGGCCGGACTGCACGCGGCCGAGTACGCGACGGGCCTCGCCGGGGCACGGCCCCCGGTGGACGACGAGCAGGTCGACGCGGCCGCCGCCGAGGCGCTGCGCCCGTTCTCCGCCGAGGGCGAGGGCCGCCCCGAAGGGCAGCCGCCGGAGAATCCGTACACCCTGCACCAGGAGCTCCAGCAGGCCATGAACGACCTGGTCGGCATCATCCGCCGCGAGGGCGAGATGGAGCAGGCCCTGGAGAAGCTGGCCGATCTCCGGGTGCGGGCGCGCCGGGCCGGGGTCGAGGGGCACCGGCAGTTCAACCCGGGCTGGCACCTCTCCCTGGACCTGCGGAACATGCTGCTGGTCAGCGAGTGCGTGGCGCGGGCAGCGCTGGAGCGCACCGAGTCGCGCGGCGGCCACACCCGCGAGGACCACCCGGCGATGGACCGCGACTGGCGCCGGCTCAACCTGCTGTGCCGGCTCACCGACCCGACGGGCGGGCTCGCGGCCACCGACCCCGTCGCGGGCCAGATCTCCCTGACACGGGAGACCACCGATCCCATCCGCCCGGACCTGCTCGCCCTCTTCGACAAGGAGGAGCTGGTCAAGTACCTCGCCGAAGAGGAGCTGTACGAGTGAGCAGCCACGAGGAGCCACGGTCATGAGCGGCTACACGGCCCACTTCAGGGTGTGGCGGGGCGATGTGGGGGGCGGCGGCCTGGAGGACTTCAAGGTCGAGGTCAACGACGGCGAGGTGGTGCTGGACATCATCCACCGCCTCCAGGCGACCCAGGCCCCGGACCTCGCCGTCCGCTGGAACTGCAAGGCCGGCAAGTGCGGTTCGTGCTCGGCGGAGATCAACGGCCGTCCCCGGCTGATGTGCATGACCCGGATGTCGGTGTTCGAGCGGGACGAGACGATCACGGTCACGCCCCTGCGGGCCTTCCCCGTCGTACGGGACCTGGTGACGGACGTCGGCTTCAACTACCAGAAGGCGAGGGAGGTTCCGGCGTTCGTACCGCCGGAGGGGCTCGGTCCGGGTGAGTACCGGATGATGCAGGAGGACGTGGACCGTCCGCAGGAGTTCCGCAAGTGCATCGAGTGCTTCCTGTGCCAGGACACCTGCCATGTGGTCCGCGACCACGAGGAGAACAAGCCGGCGTTCGCGGGCCCCCGCTTCCTCATGCGCGTCGCCGAGCTGGACATGCATCCGCTGGACGCGGCCGAGGACACCGGCCTGGACCGCAAGCGCACCGCTCAGGACGAGCACGGCCTCGGCTACTGCAACATCACCAAGTGCTGCACGGAGGTCTGCCCCGAGGGCATCCGGATCACGGACAACGCGCTCATCCCGTTGAAGGAACGGGCCGTCGACCGCAAGTACGACCCGCTCGTCTGGCTCGGCTCGAAGATCAGGAGGCGCTCCTCGGCGGACTGAGCGCCGCCCGCGGCCGGGGCGCCGCACCGTGAAGCGGGCGGCCGGGCCGCGTCCGGGACGTCTTTGCCTCCTCCCGGTCGCGACCCGGCGGGTCCGGCCATACGCTCCCAAATGTGACGTCGCGTTCGAGGAGTAACCGGTCGCGCGGCGCCACGTCGCACATAGGGGTGCGGGTGGCGCACGCCGCGTTCGGCGGGATGACCGCCTTGGTCTGGCTGCTGCTGGTCCCGTTCACGGACTCGCCGGACACGGGCCACCGGACGCCCGCGGCGGCGGCCGCGTCCCCGACCGTCGCCGAGTGGTCCGCGGGGCCTGCGGGGCCTGCGGGGCCTGCGGGGTCCGACGGCGTCGGCCCGTCACCGTTCCCGGTCGGCGCCCGGCGTGCCGTGGTCGTCGGGGTGGGCGGCGCGGCGCCCGGTGACGACGGGAGTTCGGCGACGGATCTGATCCTGCCGGTCGCGGTCGCCGCGGTGGTCGCCGGTTTCGCCGCGTACTCACTCGTCCGGCGCAAGCGGCGCGCGGCGCTGCGGACGACGCCGACCGGAACCTTCGAAGAGCATCTGCCCCCGTTGCCGGACCTGCACCAGCGGGGCCGCCGACTGCTGGTGGAGACGGACGACTGCGTCCGTACGAGCGCCGAGGAACTCCGCTTCGCCGTCGCCCGGTCGGGCCCTGTGGCGGCCCAACCCTTCACCGACGCCCTGGCGGACGCGCGCCGCGAGGTGGAGGCGGCCTTCCGGCTCCGGCAGCGGCTCGACGAGACCACCGGCACGCTGCCGCCGGGCGAGGAGCGGGCCCTGTTGGAGGAGATCCTCGCCCGCTGCACGATGGCCCAGCGACGCCTCGACATCGCCGCGCCCGCCTTCGACCAGCTGCGCGCCCTGGAACGCGACGCGGTCCCGGCCCTGCAGAGCGCGGAGGCCCGCTTCCGTGAGCTGACCGGCCGTACGGCGACGGCGGCCGCCACCCTCGCCGGGCTCCGTGCGCACTACGCCCCCGACGTCGTGCTCCCCGTCGCCGGTCACGCCGAACAGGCGGAGGACCGCCTCGTGTTCGCGACGGCCGAGCTGAACCGGGCCCGCCAGTTCGCCTACGCGGGCGACCCGCTCACGGCCGCCGCGCATCTGCGGGCCGCCGAGGGCGCCATCGACCAGGCGGACGTCCTCGTGACGGGGGTGGAGCGGCTCGCCGCGGAGGTGGCGCGCGCCGCCGCCGCGGCGAAACAAGGGGCGCCCCGCGAGGGCACGTACGCCAACCCCTTCGACGCCCTCTGCCGCGAGGACCGCTGGCTGCTCCCGGCCCGCAGCGCGGTGGCCACCACGAGGGACTACGTCACCACGCACCGCGGGGCAGTGGGAGCAACGGCAAGAACCCGCCTCACAGAAGCGGAACGCTGCGCGGCCATCGCCGAGACGGCGGCACTCCGGGAAGGGCCGACCGGAGCGGAGGGGGCCGGGGCGGAGAGGGCCGGGGCGGGCGGGACCGGGGTCGACAGGGCCGAGGGGGCTGGGGCCGACGGGACCGAGAGGGCTGGGGCCGACGGGACCGAGAGGGCTGGGGCCGACGGGACCGAGAGGGCTGGCGGCGCCGAGGGGTCCGGAGTGCACAGGAGGGCCAAGGGGTCTGGGGTCGGCGGGGCCGAGCGGGCCGACGCGGCGGCGTCTCCGGGCGACGAGAGCACCGAGGCGGGTGCGGCCGGCCAGGCTGCGCCCTCCGGGGGCAGGACCGCCGGGGAGGGCGTGGCCGGGGAGGCGGCACCCCCGGCGCGCGAAACCGCCGAGGACCGCGCGGCCAGGGAGGCGGCACCCCCGGAGGACGAAACCGCCGAGGGCCGCGCGGCCGGGGAAGCGACACCCCCGGAGGACGACACCGCCGAAAACGGCGCGGCGGCCCCGGCGGTGCCCCTGGGCGATGAGGCCGCCGAAGACGGCGCGGCCGGGGAGGCGGCACCCCCGGAGGACGACACCGCCGAAAACGGCGCGGCGGCCCCGGCGGTGCCCCCGGGCGATGAGGCCGCCGAAGACGGCGCGGCCGGGGAGGCGGCACCCCCGGAGGACGAAACCGCCGAGGACCGCGCAGCCGACCAGGCAGCACCCCCGGAGCGCGAGACCGCCGAAAACGGCGCGGCGGCCCCGGCGGTGCCCCCGGGCGATGAGGCCGCCGAAGACGGCGCGGCCGGGGAGGCGGCACCCCCGGAGGACGAAACCGCCGAGGACCGCGCAGCCGACCAGGCGGTGCCCCTGGGCGATGAGGCCGCCGAAGACGGCGCGGCCGGGGAGGCGGCACCCCCGGAGGACGAAACCGCCGAGGACCGCGCAGCCGACCAGGCGGTGCCCCTGGGCGATGAGGTCGCCGCCGTGGAGACCGCTGATGTCGAGCGTGCCCGGCGTGCCCACTCCCTGGCCCGGGAGGCTTGGCGGCTGGCCGAGCAGGACGTGCGGGAGTACGGCGAGCCGTACGAGGGGCCGATCGGCGACGGGATGGCCGGGGCGCTGCTGGGCGGCATCCTCCTCGGGGACACCCAGGAGGGCGGCCGGATCACCCCACGGGGCCCGGCCTGCTTCGGCGGCACCGCGACCCGCGCCCGCAGGGCGGCGAGCTTCGGCTAGGTCCTGTCGTTGGGATCACGTCTGGGCCGCGGGGCTTGGCACGCACATCTGCCGCGTTGTCGTCGGTAGCCAACGCTCCGCGTTGACGCCCTCCTCCGCCTTGCAGCTGCACGCACCAAGCCCCACTCACCGGCAGCGTGAAGGTGCCGTGGCCCGAAGTCGGCGTGATCCAAACGACAGGCCCTGGACCGCGTGTCACCTCCCCCTAGAACAGGCTCAGCAACGCCTCCGCCGGGTCCGTGAGGCCGCCCTCTTCTCCGGGGAGCGGCAGTTCGAACCACACGGTCTTGCCGCGGGGCGTGCGGCGGGAGCCCCACGCGGCGGAGAGCAGGCCGACGAGTTGGAGCCCCCGGCCGCCCTCGTCCGTGTCGCGGGCGCGTCGGCGGCGCGGCTGGACGAGCCCGGCGTCCCAGACCTCGCAGACGAGGGTCCTGTCGAGGAGCAGGCGGAGCCGTATCTCGCCCTCGCCGTAGCGCAGCGCGTTGGTGACCAGCTCGCTGACGAGCAACTCGGCCGTGTCGACCAGGGGTTCGAGGTCCCAGCTGAGCAACTGGCCCCGGGCGTACTCCCGGGCGCGTCCCACGCTGCGCGGCTCACGGGGCAGGGTCCAGTCGCCGACGGAGTCGGACGGCAGTCCCTGGACACGTGCCATCAGAAGGGCGATGTCGTCCTCGCCGTGATGGGTGTCGAGGGTGTTGAGCACGTGGTCGCAGACGTCCTCCAGCGACCGAGGGCCGTCGGAGCGCCCCGTCGGTGGCTGGGCGGGGTCGGTGAGGGCGCCGACGAATGCCTGGAGGCCCTCGTCGAGGGGATGGTCGCGTGATTCGACCAGTCCATCCGTGTAGAGCGCCAACAGTGCGCCTTCGGGCAGTTCGACCTCGACCTCCTCGAACGGCTCACCACCGACGCCGAGCGGCATGCCGGGCGGCACGTCGAGCATCAGCGCGCTCTCGCCGGGTTCGACCAGCACGGGCGGCAGATGCCCGGCATTGGCGAAGGTGCAGCGCCGGGTGACCGAGTCGTAGACGGCGTACACGCAGGTCGCGAGGTACACCTCGGAGAGGTCCTTGTCGCGGGGCCGGCTGGCGGCGGTGCGGGAGGCGGACTGGACGCCGCCGGGGTTGCCGAGGCCGCGGGCGATCTCGTCGAGCGCGGAGAGGACCTCGGCGGGTTCGAGGTCGAGCAGGGCCAGGGTGCGTACGGCCGTGCGGAGTTCGCCCATGGCGACCGCGGCGCGCAGGCCCCGGCCCATGACGTCGCCGACGACAAGTGCCGTGCGGTGGCCGGGGAGTTCGATGACGTCGAACCAGTCGCCGCCGACCTCGGTGGCCGCGTTGCCCGGCAGATAACGGCAGGCGATGTCGAGGCCGGACGCCTCGGGGTCGCCCGGCGGCAGCAGGGAGCGCTGGAGGATGAGGGCGCGTTCGTGTTCGCGCCGGTAGAGGCGGGCGTTGTCGATGCAGACGGCGGCGCGCGCGGCCAGTTCCACGGCGAGGGCCCGGTCGCGTTCCCCGAAGGGTTCGCTGCCCTTGGTGCGGGAGAACTGCACGAGCCCGACGACGGTGTCGTGGGCGACCATCGGCACGGCGAGCGTCGTCTGGATGAGGTTGCCCTCTTCGGGGACCTGCTGGGGGCGGGCGGTGCGCAGGGCGTCCGCGCAGGGCGAGTTGAACGGGTAGTGGTGGACCGCGCCGACGCGCACCGGGGCGGGCCCGCCGACGAACGGCGCGTCGGAGACGGCGCTGGCGAAGGCGACGCGGCGCAGTTCGGCGCTGCCGTCGGCGAGTCCGGGCGGGGTCTCGTCGCCGACGAGGAGTCCCTGGTAGAGGTCGACGGTGGCGAGGTCGCAGAAGTTGGGGACGACGACGTCGAGGAGTTCGCGGGCGGTGGTCTCCAGGTCGAGGGAGTTGCCGATGCGGGAACCGGCCTCGTTCAGGAGGGCGAGATTGCGCCGTGCGGCGGCGGCCTCGCGGGCGGCGGAGCGGCGGGCCGTCACATCGATGCCGAGCCAGGCGATGCCGATGGGGCGGCCGGTGCCGCTGTGCACCCGGTAGAGGTTGACGGACCAGTGGCGGCGTTCCTCGGAGCCGGGCACGAACCCGGAGATGTGCATGTCGGTGATGGAGTCGCCGGTCTCCAGGACCCGGCGCAGGGTCGCCTCGACCCGCTCGGCCTCCGGGGACTGGAGGTAGTCGTGGACGCCCTGGCCGCGATGGTCGTCGACGTGGCCGCCGTAGATGGAGGCGAACCGCTGGTTGGCGCGCCGCACCCGGAGGTCGGTGTCTATCAGCAGGAAACCAAAAGGAGATTGGCCGAATATCGCCTGCGAGGCGGCGAGGTCGGTCTCGATGCGCCGCAGTGTGCGCACGTCCACCACGATGCACACGGCGGCCCGTTCGCCGCCCTCGACGGTGGTGGGCATCACATAGACCTCAGCGAGCCCCTCGACCCCTTCGGGGCCAGGCATCCGGAAGGGCACGACTCCGGTCCACTCCCGGCCGTCGAGGACCTCGGCCATCTTCCGCTGGCCCTCTTCGCGCCGGTCGGGGTCGACGAACGCCTCAATGGGGTCCATGCCCACGGCCCGCGCGGCCGAGATCCCGAACAACTGCTCGGCGCGCAGGCTCCACTGGTCGACGAGGCCGTCCGGGCCGATGGAGAACGAGGCCACCTTGATGTAGTCGTATATCGAGCCGGGCGGGCTGGTCTGCCACATCGGATCACCGGGCCCCTGACCGGCCAGGACACCGGCGGCCGCGACGGCGTCGGCCGCCCGATCCCCGGCCGCCGCCGGACGGCCGACCGACGGTCGACTTCCGGACGCGGGCCCCTGGGCGTCGCCGCCCGCCTCGACGGAAGCGCTTCCGCCCTCGCGCGTGACGTCGTCGCGTGTGGCGCGGCCCAGGCCGGAATCGTCTGCGGCCTCGGGCCTCGCGCGGTCCGTCGGGCCCTTCGGCTCCGTGGACTCCGTGGCCTTCGCTGGTATCTCGCTCACGCGAACCGTCCCCTCCAGCTCACCGCGTCCGGCTTCGGTCACCAGGGGCGGCTGCCCGCAGTATCCAGCACTACGGCGCCGCACAACACGGTGTTCACGATCACAGCACGGTCCCGATCGTTTTTGGACCGGCTGGGACATACTCCCAAGTCTTCTAACCAGGCGTTGCCCGCTCGAACCAAAGACTCCAGCCAGCGCTACTGGCTTGAACCCATCGGTCGCACGCGCGCCCCGGGGAGCCGCCCCTTGCCCGGTCCGTACGCCGTGGACGCCGGTCGTGCACCAGGTCTTTCACCTCGTACGCCCATGGGTCCGGTCAGTCGGGAACCGTCAACTCGAACCAGACCGTCTTGCCCGATTCACCGGGCCGGGTACCCCAGTCCCGCGCGGAGCAGGCCACGAGCCGCAGTCCTCGGCCACCTTCGTCGTCCAGGTCGGCGGTCCGCTCGCGCGGCGGGTCGGGCAGCGGGTCGGAGACCTCGACGAGCAGGGTGCCCGGCGAGCCGTCGGAGCGTACGAGACGTACGCCTATGGGGCCGGTGGCGTGCCGCAGGGCGTTGGTCACCAACTCGCTCACCAGCAGGGCGGCGATGTCCCCGACGGAGTCGAGCCCCCATGCGCGCAGCCGGTCGCGAACCACGGCACGAGCGGTCCGCACGGCGCCGGGCTCCGCGGGAAAGGTCCACTCGGCGCAGTCGTCACCGTTGTCGATCACGCCGATCACTTCCCAGTCAGAAGCGGACCCTGTCCGGTTTCATGGGGTTAATGGGCACATACCCGATATCCAACCTCGAGTACCGCGCATGAGGGCGCACTGTGGCACAAAGAGCGCAGTGAGCGCATCCCCCCGCACGCGACGCGTCAGAAAAGGGCGCACGGAACCGCTCTACGAGCGCGGACCCGAGGGCGCGACGAGCGCGGACCTGAGGGCATGCCGAGGAGGCACGGCAGGACGCGGCAAGACGGTACGGCGGGACACGTAGGGAAGGCGGCAGGGGCGCGGCGAGGAGACACAGCAGGACACGTCGGCAAGGGCAGCAGGCGCGCGGCGCGCAGGCGAGCACGACGGGCGCGGCCGGGATACTCGCGGACGGCTCCGTCGATACGGGGCGCTCAGACGCCCCCGGGCCCCCAGGCCAGCCGCACGGTCTCCATCACGGCCGGAACGTCCTGGTCGAGCCAGTCGACGTCCCACACCTCGTCGGCACTGAGCCAGCGCAGCTCGTCGTGGTCCTCCAGTGGCCGGGGCTCCCCGGAGAGGAGATGCGCGATCCAGACGCGCAGGACATAGCCGGAACCCACCGGCCACTCCCCCGGCACCCGCTCGGCGGACTTCGCCTCGACGCCGAGCTCCTCGCGCAGCTCCCGCACGAGGGCCTGTTCGGGGGACTCGCCGGGCTCCACCTTGCCGCCGGGCAACTCCCAGCGTCCGGCCAGCTCGGGCGGCGCGCTGCGACGCGCGGCGAGCAGCCGGCCGTCCTTCAGCAGGGCGGCACCCACCACCACGATCGGTTCGGTCATGCGCGGGAGCCTACGGGAGCGGGCGGAGGCGTCGGGCGGGGTGAATCACTTGCTCCCACTCTGGCCGTTCTGGCCGTTCTGCCCGATGCGCTCGACCCAGTAGAGCTGCTTGTGTCCGCGATTGTCGAGGCTGTCCGCGATCTTCTGCGCCTCGGCGCGGGTCGCGTACCGGCCGACGCGATAGCGGTTGCCGTTGTCGTCCTGCCTTATGACGAGCCAGGGAAGAGTGATCGTGCCGTCGTTCATCGACCCCCACCGCTCCTTCCCGCCTCGGCCGATCCGAGTCCCGTCCCCGGATTCCGCCGCACCCCGCCACCTAAGGAAACCGCAATCCGCATATGCCCGAGCGTACGCCTAACCTTTACGCAGCGAATCCGTCTTTTCACAAAGAGGTACGCAACAAGCCAAGATGAGAGGGGCGCACCCCGTCGAACGCGCCGCCGCTCACCACCTGCGCGCCTTTCCGCGCCCCAACGAGCAGCCGTCCAGCGCCTCCAGGGCATTCCGGGAGGCCATTCGGGCACACCGTCGCCCCGACGGCAAGAACGACCGGATTCGAACGGTGTTCGGACACCCCCGAAAGCCCCGACGTCTCCAACTTCCCTCAGGCAGAGGCCACTTGACCCATGCCCGCGTCACCGTCCGATACACACGGAACGCAGGGAATCCCGGGACGGGCGGGCAGGCCCCGACAGGCCGACGGCGTCGCTCACTTGACCGGCAGGTGGTAGGAGACCCGGTACCTGTCGGCCGGCACCACCACGTCCGCCGTCTCCACCGGGCGCCCCGAGGCGAAGTACGTCCGCTGCACGACCAGGACGACATGCCCGGGGACGCCGCCCAGGGCGAGGAGTTCCTCCGCGAGGCCGGGGCGGGCGCCGACCTCCTCCGTGACGTTGTCCACGATCACGTCGATGGCGGCCATGCGCTCGACGACGCCCATACCGCCGAGCGGGCCCTCCTCGGGGAGCATCACGGGGGTCCGCCCGGTGAGGGCGAGGGGCTCCCAGGAGGTGGAGAGCATCATCACCTCGCCCGCGTCCCGGAACGTGTACTTCGTGCACATCACCCGGTCCCCGGGCTGGATGGCCAGCCGCTCCGCGATCGCGCCGCTCGCCTCGACCTGTTCGCTGCGGGACTCCCAGGTGCCGCGTGCGGCGACGTCTGCCTGCTCCTGCCGGAACGGCGTCGCCCCGCCGACGGGACGGAACCCGGAGCGGGCCACCCGGCGCGGCACGGGCCGCTCCCGCACATAGGTGCCCGATCCGGAGCGGCCCTCGACCAGCCCCTCGGCCATGAGCACCTTGCGCGCCTCCAGCGCGACCGTGTCGGAGACGCCGTACTCCTCGCGGATCCGCGCTTGGGAGGGGAGACGGGTGTGCGGTGGCAGCGATCCGTTCACGATCTTCTTGCGGAGATCACCCGCGACACGCAGGTACGCCGGCTGCTCACCGAAAGTCACTGGCCGCTCCCATCAGGCTGTACAGACAGCAACAGCCTGGCAACCGTCGGTTGTGCCATGCAAGCAAAGGCCAAGGAATCACTCGATGTGATGACATGTGCCCGGGGAGGCCTTTACGCAGGCACTTTCTCCCCGCTATGGACGAACGTCACACCTGCGCGCGGGGCTCACCCTCACCGCCGCCCTCGCCCGCGCCTTCCTCGTCGCCGATCTCCGGGGTGGTGGCCAGACCCAGAGCCTCGCGCGCCGTGACCGCCTTGGGGCCGTCGGTCAGCCGGTGCGCCCGGTCCCAGTGGTCACTGAACTCGTCGGCGTCACTCGCGTCGGCGGCCCCCTGCCACTCCTCGCGGGCCCGGTCCAGAGCCTTGGCGTAGGCGGTCACCGCCTTCTCGGCGCCGGGCTCCCAGTCGTGCGCCCGCAGGGCCGCCGCCTGCTGCTCCAGGGCGTCGGCCACCTCGGGCGCCCACGCCTTGTGGGCGGGCAGGTCGTCGCTGACGTAGTCCGTGTCGGGCAGGCCCTCGAAGGCCTCGTTGAGGAGGGCGTCGGCCTGGAGGAACGCGAACTGGTCGGCGTCGAGGGTGGTCCCGTCCTGACGCAGCGAGCCGGTCAGGCCGGCCTCCGCGTCCTCGTTGCCGAACACGCAGGCCACCTGGCGGTCGCCGTACCGCCAGCTCTGCCGGGTGGGCGTGTAGTAGTACACGTCGACGTCGGCCGGCATCGCCCAGGTGTCCATGACGTACGAGGCGGAGAGGTCGTAGCACCGGTCGCCGGCGGCGTCCTCGACCTCGTCGTCGCCAGGGAACGCCCCGTCCGGCAGCGAGAACTCGGCGAACACCTCGGCGTCGTGCCTCCCCTCGCACGGCACCACGTCCACGTCGTACGCGTAGCCCTCCAGGGAGCCGTTGGGCGCGTCGAAGCACTCGCCCTTCTTCACCGAGAAGGTGGTGCCCGCGCCGCTCGCCGCGTCCCGGAAGCCGTCCCACGCGTCGCGCGCGCCGCCCGTGGTGAGCGCGAGCGTCATCAGCAGCGCGCCGGTCGCCGACAGGGCGATTCCGGCCACCGCCATGCCCTTGCCGCGCTCCCCCTTCCGCTTGATCTGCACCAGGGCGAGGACGCCGAGGAGCAGACCCGCGCCCGGCAGCAGACAGATGAGGCCCAGGACGAGCGCGGCGATCGCGAGCCCGTTGACCTGCGGGGGCAGCGGCGCCGGGTAGGACCGTCCCCAGGCCTGGCCCCAGGGCTGGGGCCAGGCCGGGTACGGCTGTCCCGGCGCGGACTGCGGCTGCCCGGACTGCGGCTGCCCCGGAGGCGGGAACGGGCCGCCCTGGGGCGGCTGGGCCCCGGGGGGCGGGGGTGTGGCCACGGGTCGCATGCTCCTTGCGCCGGAGTCAGGGGAACTGGCGTACGACTTTCGTACGGCTTGGCGCATGGTAAGCGCGGGCCGGGCGGGGGCGACACGCGGGGCGCGGACCCAGAGGGCCCGGCACCGGTGGTGTCGCTCCCGCCCGCCCCGCGGTGGGGCCGGACCGGGAAGCGGTACGGCCGGGATCCGGAATCTCGACCCCGGGACGGGAAGCCCGGGGCCAGGGGGTCAGAGACCGGGGTCCGGGATCAGAACTGGAGGGCCCATGAGTCGATGCGGCCCGTGTCCAGCGCGGCGTTGTCGCTCACCCGGAGCTTCCACACGCCGTTGGCGACCTCCGAGGAGGCGTTCACCGTGTACGTGGTGTTGATGTTGTCCGCACTGCCGCCGGCGCCGTACGCCTTCAGCGTGTACGCGGTGCCATCGGGAGCGACCAACTGCACCTGAAGGTCACCGATATAGGTGTGGACGATGTTCACGGGCACGCTGAGTGAGGACGGCGCGTTGCCGGTGACACCGCTGACGGTGATCGGCGACTCCGCGGTGGAGTTGTCGTTGACCGCGTAGTCGGCCGTGTTCTCGAAGCGCGGCCCGGTCGGCGGCGGTGTGGTCCCACCGCCACCCACGTTCAGCAGACGGTTGGGCGAGCCCGTGCCGGGGCTGGTGACGACACCGGTGGTGGCGGCGTTCACCAGGGCCGCCTGGACGGCCGCCGGGGTGGCCGTGGGGTTGTCCGCCAGGTACAGCGCGGCGGCTCCGGCGACATGCGGGCTCGCCATCGACGTACCGGAGATGGTGTTGGTCGCCGTGTCGCTGGTGCGCCAGGCCGAGGTGATGGAGGAGCCGGGGGCGAACAGGTCCAGGACGGTGCCGTAGTTGGAGTAGCTCGCCTTGGCGTCGGAGCTGGTGGTGGCGCCGACGGTGATGGCCTCCGTGACGCGGGCGGGCGAACGGGTGGAGGCGTTGGTCGTCTCGTTGCCGGCCGCGACGGCGAAGGTGACGCCGGAGGCGACGGCGTTGCGGACGGCGGTGTCGATCGCGGTGTCGCCCGGGCCGCCGAGGCTCATGTTGGCGACGGCCGGCTTGACGGCGTTGGCGGTCACCCAGTCGATGCCCGCGACGACCTGCGCGGTGGTGCCCTGGCCCGAGTTGTTCAGGACGCGCACGCCGACGATCTTGGCCTTCTTGGCGACGCCGTACGCCGTGCCGGCGACGGTTCCCGCGACATGGGTGCCGTGGCCGTGGCCGTCCTGGGCGGTGTTGTCGTTGTCGACGGCGTCGTAGCCGTCCACGGCGCGGCCGCCGAAGTCGCTGTGCGAGATGCGCACACCGGTGTCGATGACGTACACGGTGACGCCCTCGCCCGCGGTGTCGTCGTAGCTGTAGCTCTGGTTGAGCGGCAGCGCCGGCTGGTCGATGCGGTCCAGGCCCCAGGAGGGCGGGTTGGGCTGCGTCGCCGTGATGCGGAAGGTGCGGTTCTGGACGACGGAGACGACGTTCGGGTCTGCGGCGAATCGTTTCGCCTCGGTCTCGGTGGCCTCGACCTCATAGCCGTTGAGTGCCTTGGTGTACGTGCGCTCGATCTCGGCGCCGTACCGCTCGGCCAGGGCCCTGCCCTTGCCGGAGCCGGCCTTGGCGTCCGTCTTCAGGGTGACGATGTAGCTGTCCTTCACGGCGTCGGCCGCGCCGGCGTACTGGATCCGGCCGTCCGTCGCGGCGGTGGCGGGGAGGGCGGAGACCAGCCCGGAGGCGAGCGCCGCGGTGGCCGCCGCGCCGATCAGGGCCAGTCTTCGCCGGTTCTGACGCATCACTGCCATCTGAGGGTCCTCCTCGATCGGTGGTGCGCTGGTGGGGGCGACGCACACACGCGGACGCGCGAGAGGGCGCCATGAAGATCATGCCCATGTCAAAACTCTGTGGGGTTCCTGTGCGTCAGCCGAAAGATTGAGGCCTTTGAAGGAATTGCACAAGCCCCCGCACACCAGGGAACGGCGACCGCAACACGATGGCCATGCCACTGCCATGCCACTGCCATGACACACCGTCATACATCACCGTCGGCGACGCACCCACTTACCCTGCGTGCATGACACCTCTGCCGGATCGCTTCTGCCCGACGGACGGCACCCGCGTCCCCGCCGCCTCCCTCGCCTGGTGCTGCCCGGCCTGCCACGGCCCTCTGGACCTCGACTTCGCGCCCACCCCCGCGCCCTTCAAGTCCCTGGCCGGCCGGGTGAACTCGCTCTGGCGGTACGCCGAGTGCCTTCCCCTCGCCACACCGTCGGTCTCTCTCGGCGAGGGCCGCACCCCGCTCGTCGAGCTCGCGGACGGCGTCTCCGCGAAGCTCGACTATCTGATGCCGACGCTGTCCTTCAAGGACCGGGGCGCGGTGCTCCTCGCCGAACTGGCCCTGCGGCTGGGGCCGAGCCGGGTCGTCGCCGACAGCAGCGGCAACGCGGGCACGGCGATCGCCGCGTACTGTGCGCGCGCCGCGCTGCCCTGCACGGTGTACGTCCCCGTCGGCACCTCGGCCAAGAAGCTGGAGCAGATCGACGTGCACGGCGCGCAGCTCCGGATCGTCGAGGGGGACCGCGAGGCGGCGGCCGCCGCGGCCCGCGAGGCGGCGGACGAGGAGGGCGTCTTCTACGCCTCGCACGTCTACAATCCCTACTTCCTCCACGGCACGAAGACCTACGTCCACGAGCTGTGGGAGGACCTCGGCGGCCGGCTCCCGGACGTCCTGGTCGTCCCGGTCGGCAACGGCACGCTGCTGCTCGGCGCCGCTCTCGCCGTCGCCGAACTCCACTCGGCGGGCCTGATCGACCGCCGGCCGGCCCTGTACGCCGTCCAGTCGGCGGCGGTCGCCCCCCTGGCCCACGCGTGGGCCGAGGGCGCGGACGATCTCGTCGGCACCACCCCCATGGCGCCGACCCACGCCGAGGGCATCGCCATCCCGCGCCCGCCCCGGGCCCGCCAGATCCTGCGGGCCGTACGCGACTCCGGCGGCAGATTCCTCACCGTCACCGAGGACCAACTCCGCCACGCCCAGCGCGATCTCGCCTCCCGGGGCCTGTTCGTCGAGGCGACGGGAGTGGCCTGCTGGGCCGCCGTACGGGAGGGGGCGCTGGGGACCCGCACGGCGGTGGTCCCGCTGTGCGGGGCGGGGCTGAAGTCGGGAGTGGCAGGGGGCTGAGGGAGCGCCGGCCACGGGGTCAGCGGGGCGGCCTCACCTCGCGGCGACGGACGGCCGCGGCGCCCCCGAGCGTGTCGAGGAGGTCGGCGAGGAGGGTGCGCGCCGCATCGAGGGCCGGGGCGCCGAACCGCTGCCGGAGGCGGTCTTCCAGCGCCGCCCGCACACGGCGGGCGGCGGCGACGGCTTCGTGACCGCGCGGCGTGAGCGTGACGCGCCGGACGCGGGCGTCCTCGGGGTCGGGCAGGCGTTCGGCGTAGCCGAGGCGCTCCAGTTCGGCGACCGCCTTGGAGGCGCCCTGCTGGGTCATGTCGAGCTTCTCGGCGAGGTCGCCGATGGTGGGCCGGGCGTGGAGGAGGTGCTGGAAGACATAGCCGTGGGACATCCGCAGGTCGGGGAAGCCGAGGTCGGCGAGTTCGTCCTGGACGGTGGAGGCCGTGGCGAGACCGGCGAAGAGGGCGAGGGTGCCGGTGTCGAGATCGTGCGGGTCGAGTGGCTGCTGCTGCATGGACCCACTCTGCCATTGGACAACCCGGATTGTGCAACCATGGTTGCACAACTAAGGTTGTAGGCATGCCGGAGTTCGCTGAGCACCCCGATGTCCGTACCGCCGTCCGCTACCACCAGGCGGTGTCCCGCTTCGCCCCGGACGAGGAACTAGCCGCCTTCTTCCACCCGGACGCCGTCCACACGCAGCTGCCCAACGCCCTCTTCCCGGACGGCACCGTCCGCCGGCTGCCCGACCTGATCGCCGCGTCGCGGCAGGGCCGGTCCCTGCTCGCCGGCCAGCACTTCGACGTGATCAACGCGGTCGCCTCCGGCACCCAGGTCGCCCTGGAGGTCACCTGGTCCGGCGCCCTGGCCGTACCCGTCGGCGACCTGGCCGCCGGGCAGGTGCTGCGGGCCCACATCGCGACGTTCCTCGAGTTCCGCGACGGAAAGATCACCGCCCAGCGCAACTACGACTGCTACGAGCGGCTGCGCCCCGCGACGGACTGAGGTCCTCTCGCCCACCCACGTACTGTCGTCGCCGAGCGGCAGGCGCAGCGGGGCCCGCCCTCCGGGCGGACGACGGGACTTTGCGGACACGACCTAGAACGCCACGAACCACAGCAGGGCGAGAGCCCCCGCCCCGGCCGCCGTCATCAGCATGTTGCTGCGCTTGTGCCCCAGCCAGAGCAGGAGCACCGCGGCGGCGACCGCGAGCACCCGCACCTCACCGTTGAACACGAGCAGCACCCCGAGAATCGCCAACGCCACCCACATGAGTGCCCCTCCCCCGGCCTTCCGGTCTCCCTCCCCGAGAGCTGCCCACGCGAAGAGATCGACATCCCCCGAATCACCACGAGCCAGACATCGCGCCGAATGCCGCCCTTCGAGACCCGCGAGGGCAGCGGGAGTCGCGCGGCGGGGCCCTTCTCGTCAGGAGTGCCGGCCCCCGTGGAGGATGGCGGGGCGAGCCCGCAGTCCTCGCCGCCGGCAGGTGACAGCCGGGCTGAACACCAGGGAAAGGCCGCACGTGAGAACGGGTATGAAGTCTTCACTCCCCGCGACGCCCCGGCCGGCCGCGTCCGGTGTGTCGCGGCTCGGCTGGCTGGACGCGCTGCGCGGTATCGCGGCGCTCGTGGTGGTGTTCGACCACTCGTCGTACTCCTTCATGGCGGAGTTCCGACGGGAGCTGATGCCGGAGTTCAACACCAGCCGCTACGGCATCATGGTGTTCTTCCTGGTCAGCGGTTACATCATCCCCGCGTCGCTGGAACGCAGGGGCTCGGTGGGGACGTTCTGGACCGGCCGCTTCTTCCGTATCTACCCTCTGTGCGCGGTCGTCGTCGCCGGTCTGCTGCTGGCCGACCACCTGGGTCTGGCGGAGATCCGGGAGTTCCACGGACAGAGCCTCGCCTCGGTGGCGCTGGCCCATGTCACCCTCTTCCAGGAGCTGTTGGGCACCCCCAACCTGCTGCTCGTCCTGTGGACGCTCTCCTACGAGATGGCCTTCTACCTCCTGGTGGTCGGACTTTTCACGGTGCGTCAGCACCGGCGGTCCGGCGCGGTAGCCGTCACCCTGGCGGGGCTCGCCGCGCTGAGTGTGGCGGCGGGGTTCGCCCTGCCGGCTTCGGCACTCTCGGAGGAGTTCGGCACCGGTCGGCTGATCGCCCTCGCGGCGGTCGTGATGGCCGTCGCCATCTGCTGCGCGAGCACCGGGTCGGGCGTGCTGCGGGTGTTCGGGGGCCTGCTGGGCGGGGGCTTCGCGCTGACCCTGGTCGCCCTCAACGGCACGGTCCCGGTGTGGGAGGGGCTGGTGATCCTCGCCGTGATGTTCCTCGGTACGGCGGTGTACCGGGCCGACACCGGGCAGAGCAGCTGGGCGTGGGCGGGCTGCGCGGCGGCCCTGGTGGTCGCCTGCGCGGTCGGGAGCGCGTATGTCGACGGCGACGGTGGGCACTTCACTCGGCGCGCGTGGATCGTGTCGTTCCTGCTGGCCGTGGTCACCTTCGGCATCGGGCTGGCGGTGCGCCGTCGGCGGATCCCACGTCTGCTGACGTTCCTGGGCACGATCAGTTACTCGGTCTACCTCGTGCATCCGCTGCTGCTGGCGGTGAGCGACCACACGTTCGGCCGCCGCCCCCACGACGACCTGATCCGCGAGGTGGCCTTCTATGTACTGCTGTTGCCGGTGTGCGCCCTGACGTACTACTGCGTCGAGGCACCGGCCCAGCGCTGGGCGCGCCGCCTGACACGCCGCGACGCCCCGGACCGGGTGGGGTCCGGGGCGTCGTCGGCGGCGGCATCGGTGTCGTGACCTCGCTGCCGCCGTCAGGTCAAGCGGTCACAGGTCGTACGGGTAGAGCTGGATCTCGGGTGCCCGGAAAGAGATGAAACCCTCTCGCAGCAACTCCTGCCTGCGCTCCGGGATCTCGACCAGCAGGATGTCCGGCCCCACTCTGATCTCCACGACCGGGTCGTCGCCGTCGTCGTACCCGACGACCTGACCCGTGATCAGAGCGGCGCGCTCCGTCCCGGCGGCCTCGGCGAGGGACGCAGTGCCCGAAGCCTCCGCCGTCCATTCAACGACTTCTTCCGGAACCTCGAGTTCGACGTCATATCGACCCGCCTCGACGAGGGCCGACCCCATCCAGCGGCCCGAGGCAGTACCGGACTCGCAGCGGAAGCGCACGATGCGCTGTGCGGGATCCAGGATCTCGAGGACTTCCACGCGCATCACTTCACTCCCAACGGGACACGCTGCATGGTGTTGCTGACCGTCCATTCGTTCGTGACGGAGTTCCAGTCCCAGGTCTCCTGGTGGTAATGGAACTTGGTGGGCTTGCTGTTCATCTCGTGGTCCCCCATCCGGATGCTGCGGCGTCCGTCGGCGGAGACGAGGCGGCTGGGGTCCGGCTGCCCGGTACGCGGGTGGATGTTCGTGTACGGGCCGGGGCCCAGGAAATCAGCCCATGCCTGTTCGACCTGAGCGGGTTTGAGGGGCTTGGGCGCCGCGACCTCCGGCAGGTTCCTGACGGACTGAGCAGGACCGCAGGCGGTGGAGTTGTGCACCAGCACCGGAGTCACGCCGGCCAGCACATAGTACGTGTGGAAGTCGGCCACGGTGAGGTTGTGGACGGTGGCCGGCCGGGTCCAGCGGTCGACCGCAGTGATCTCGACCAGAGCCCCGGTGGACGTGCGGAGCCGTTCGCCGACGGTCAGGTCGGTGGCGTCGGCCCAGGCGTTCAGCGCCGGAACCCAGAACGGGTGGCCGTCCGTCGCGGTGATCGTGGCGGTCCGCCTCTCGCCGTCGACCTCCACTGACAGCGTGATCCTGACCAGGTTCTTCCGGCCCTTGCCGGTGATCTCCGCGGTGACCGTCTTGACCGTGGTCCGCCCGGTCTCGGGGTCCGTGGCGAGTATCTTGTCGCCGGTCTTGACCTCCTCAATGGGCTTGGTGGTGCCGTCGGCCATCAGAACCTTGGTGCCGGGGACAAAACTGTTGCAGGGCCTCGCGCCCATGGCCCCGCCCAGGTAGCCCAGTACGGCGGTGGCGACGGCGTCCTTGATGACGTTGCCCCGGGCGACGGCGGCGGCCTTCTCGTTGCACTCGTCGGCGTTGTAGACGCAGTAGGTGGCCGCGAGTTCCTTGGCCTTCTCGACGTCCTTGCCGCCGTGCAGCACGTACAGGTAGGCCTGACGGCAACCCTCACGCCCGAAGCAGGCGGTGCCCTCCCGGCCCTTCTGGGACGACTCGTAGACCGGGTTGTACCAGAAGTCGTCGGTGAACTCCCCGTTCATCCGGGGGCTCCAGTAATCGTCCGCCAGGTGATCGAGGTCGTTCGACACAGGGGTGTTCGCCGACACCCAGTACTTCTTCGCCGCCTGGGAGCGCTTGTAGATGTTGCCGCGGCGGTAGTCGGTCGTGCCCGACTTCGCGTCGTAGCCGACCTCCTTCTGGGTCTTCTTGCTGCAGTTCGCGAGGGAGTACTGGCAGGAGTTGGGCTTGGACCCGATCTCCGTGCCCGCCGGGTCGGAGTGGGTCAGGGGGTTGTTGTTGGCGTAGGCGTAGCCGTGCATCTGCTGCGGGTCGTCGGCCGTGAAGACCGGGTCGACCGACAGGAAGCGGCCCAGGTCGGGGTCGTACTCACGGGCGCCGAGGTGCGTGAGGCCGGTGGCCTTGTCGATGGTGCCGCCGACGAAGCCCTTGGTTCCGGCGAACGAGGTCGGCCGGGTGCCGCGCGGGCCGCCGAAGGGCAGGGTGCGGCGCTGGGTCAGGGCCTGGGTGGTGGCGTCCACGGACAGCTGGGCCGTGCCGTGGTGGTCGGCCAGGGTGAAGGAGATCTTCCCGTCGTTGGCCTGGACGGCCGTGTGACCGCCGCCGAGGTCGAAGTAGCGGGTGGCCTTGGGGGCTGTGGACCCCTTGGCCAGGGTGATCTCCGTGGGGCCGAGGTACAGCGTGGTCTCGGTCGGGGTCCGGCCGATCAGGCGGTTGCCCTCCGAGTCGTACAGGTACTCGGTGACCTTGTCGCTGCCGCCCTCCACGGGTTCGGTGACCTTGGTCAGGTGGCCCTCGGTGTCCCAGTCCAGGGTCTGGGAGGTGCCGTCGGCCAGCAGCCGGGTGCGGGTGTTGCCCGCGTCGTCGTAGGTGAAGCTGTCGCGGGACTTGACGGTCCCGGCGGTGTTGTCCACCGACGTCAGCGCGTGCGGGCGCACGGCACCCGGGTCCGGGTAGTCGTACTCCCGCTTGGTGTCGGAGGCGCCTGCCTCGGTGGCGTGCCGGGTCTCGGTGAGCCGGTTGCCCACCTTGTCGTAGGTGTAGGACGTCCAGTACGGGGCCGGACCGCCCACGGTGCTCGCGCTGGGGGTGGCGACGCAGCCGGTGGTCGACTGGGCCCAGGCCTCCGTCACCCGACCGAGGTGGTCATAGGTGAAGCACTGGTTGTCGGTGCCGGAGCGGGACGTGTCGGAGACGGACAGGACGTTGCCCGCCTCGTCGTACTTGTAGGTGTTGAGCTGGTCGACCCCCGCGATGTCCTGGCGGTCCACCCGGGAGGTGGCCAGCCGCTGGGTGCCCCACTGGTAGGTGTTGGTCTCGTACGTCGCCTTCCCGCCGTTCGCGGCCATGGAGTACTGCAGCGGCTTGCCGGTGAGGCTGTAGCGGGTGCTCGCGGTCATGTTCAGCGGCCCGCTGATCCCGATGGGCCGCAGCGTGCCGTCCTCGTAGGTGTAGGTGACGGTGTTGGCGGCCAGGTCACCTGCCTTGGGGTAACCGATGCCCTGCACCGTGCCCGACGCGTTGTAGCTGGTCGACGAGAGATAGGTGCCCTGGAGGTCGCCCTCGGAGGACGGGATGGTGACGGAGGTGCGCAGCGGGCGGTACAGCCGGTCGTAGGCGACCACGCTCGTCTTGTACTCCTGGCCGCCGCTGAAGCGGGAGCTGGAGGCGAGCTGCCCCTTGGCGCCGCTGATGGTGTCGTAGACCCACTTGGCACGCAGCGTCCCGGACGCGGAGTTGTCCCGCATCTCGGTCTTGCGGCCCAGGCCGTCGTAGACGTAGGCCAGGACGCCCTTTGGACTCTTCGAGGTGGTCATCAGGGACCGGTCGTCGTACTCCAGGTGACCGGCGCCCTTGTCCGGGTCGGTGGTGTCCGTGAGCCGGCCCATCAGGTCGTACGTCCACGTCCAGGCGTTGCCCGCCGGGTCGGTGACCTTGATCAGCTCACCACGCGGCGAGTACGCGTACGACGTGGTGTCGTAGGCGGCGTCGGCGGAACGGGAGTGCAGCAGACGCAGTTCGGTGGTGCGGCCGCGGGCGTCGGTGACGGCGGTCTGAGCGGTGCCTCCGACGGGCGGGATGACCGTGGTGCGGTCGCCGCCGTAGAGCGTCCTCGTGACGCCGAGGACCTCTCCGCCGTCGCCGTTGCCGGCGATCGCCTTCAGCTCGGTCACCCGGCCGAGGCCGTCATAGGTGTACCGGTTCTGGGTCTCCACGCTCAGCGCGTCAGCGGGCTTGAAGAGCGTGGTCGACGGCGCGGCGGTGACGTAGTAGGTGGCGAACTCCTTCGTCGTGAGGCCGCGTTCGTCGTAGAAGGTGTCCGTCAGCAGCGTTCCGCCGTCCGGGCCGGGCGACTGCGTCTGGCGGGGGCGGAGGAAGCCGTCGTAGAGGGTGTAGGAGGTGTCCTGGGCACCCGAGTTGCCGATGGTCTTCGTCCCCACCGCGACCGGCTTGCCGTCGGTGATGGTGTAGGTGAACTCGCTGCTCGGGGTCTGGCCCGTCGTCCGGTCCGGCAGCCACACCTTGGTGACACGGCCCAGCGCGTCGTACGCGTAGGAGGTGACCTTGCTGTTGGTGTCGGTCTCGGTGAGCGGCAGTCCGCGCAGCGCCTCGTAGGTGGTGGTCGAGGTCTGGGCGGTGGCGCTGTCCCCGGCCGTGGCCGGCGGGGTGGTCACCGTGCTGCTCGTCGGGAAGCCCGAGGTGGGGGTGTACGCGGTGGTGGTGGTCCGTCCGCCGCTGCGGGCGGTCCGGGTGAGCACCCCGGAGGACGTGACCGTGACGTCGGCGGTGAGGTCGGTGGTGGTCAGCGCCCGGCCGTAGCCGTCGAAGGTGGAGCTGGACTCCAGATAGACCGCGGTGGTGCCGTTGTACGTCTTGAGCTTCGCCGTCCTGGTGGGGTCACCCTTGGTCGCCGCGGCGCCGTAGGCCCCGCCGTCGTAGGCGGTGCGGACGTCGGAGATGACGTCGGCCGGACGGCTGGGGGTGGCGTCGCACGCCTTGGCGACCGTCTCGACCCGGGCCGGGGTGGCCAGCGGCACGCTGCCGGCGACATAGGTGGTGCGGGTGCACTGGTTGTCGGCGGCGGTCGTCGTGTCGCCCAGGTCCTCGCTCTGCACGACGAGACCCGTGGCGGGGTCGTGGGTCTCGGAACCGGAGGTGATCCGCCACTTGGCGCCCTCGCCGTCGTCCAGCGAGGTCCAGGACTTCGTGGAGGCGGTGCCGGTGAAGTTGGCGGTGACGGTGCCCCAGTCGCGGACCTTCTTCGCGGTCTCCTTGTACCAGGGCCGGCTCACCGTCTTCTCGAGGACCTTGCCGCCGGGGCCGGAGTAGGTGACGGTCTTGTACGCGAACCCGGCCTGCGACTCGTGGTCGGTGATCGGGTCGCCCTCGCCGTCGCCCAGGGTGACGCTGACGGACTTGGTGCCGCCGGAAGGGTCCTTGCGGTCGCCGTCCATGCCGCGCAGGAAGTACGAGTCGGTCTGCGTCCTCATGGCCGAGGCGCCGCCCTGGCCTCCCGTGCGCACCCGTACGTGGCCGTATCCGCGCCACTGCGACCAGGTCCGCAGCTTCGCCTTGGACATGCCGTCGTCATCGTCGTAGTGCCAGGCGGCACCGTCCAGGTAGTCGTACATGGTGACCTGGTCGGGCGAGCCGCCGGTACGGTCGGTCGAGGTGACGGAGTCGACGACGTACTTGTTGAACCACTGCAGCTCGGGGTCGTCGCTCGAACTGCCGCCGATGTACTGCGGGAAGCAGCGGGTGGTGTTGGTCTGCGGGGTCGGCAACGCGTCGAAGTCGCAGACGGGGGCCGAGTAGGTGACGTCGATCTGGCCGCCCGAGTCGTCGGCGATCGTGGACAGCCGGGACTTGATGTACGGGGCGTAGCCGTCGCCGGTCCTGTCGAGCCGGTTGGCGAGCTGCTTGTAGGCGAAGGTGGTCTTCGGCAGGGTGATCGAGGACGTGCCGTCATGACCGGTGCGCTGGACGGAGTCGAGCAGCAGCTGGTAGTCGGTGTCGGCCATGCCCCAGCGGTGGGTCAGCTTCCAGGAGTCGACGTTCTTGTAGCCGCTGCCGTCGTACACCTGGGTGGCGACCTCGGTGAGGCGCTTGCGGGTGAAGAACGCCGGGGAGTACCGGCCGTTGTCGCAGTCGGTGCCCGCCTCGCAGTTCAGGTCCCAGGGTGTGTCGTACCAGTACTGGGAGCCCGTGGAGATGGACGAGCAGGTGGTGGAGCTGTCGGCTATGCACCGCTCGCTGCTGGTGAGGTCGACCTTGGCCTGCGCCTTCGCCGAGTACATGGCGTTGGACTTCAGCCCGTACTCGACGCGGTCCAGGGTGCCGCCGCGGACGTAAGGGGTGTCGTCGGCGGCCTTGAGGTTGCGGCCGTAGGAGTTGGTCTCCTTGTCGTAGTAGTACGCGACCGCGTTGCCGCGCCGGTCCACGACGTAGTCGAGGTTCCAGCGCCAGCCCTGCTGGCACCAGGACGCGGCGAACGTGGAGGCGTGGCAGGGCTCGTCGGCGTTGTTGCCGAAGACCGGCACGGTCCACGTCGAGTCCGTGGTCTCGTTGCCGCTGGCCCAGCCGGGCAACCGGTTGTAGCCGAAGTAGTAGCGGGTGCCGTCGGGGGTGGTGACCCGCCAGTACTCGTCATCGCGGGCTCCGTTGGACCGCACGTTGTCGCTGTCACCGTGGAGCCGGTCGACCTTCGTGCCGTCGTCGTTCTGCAGCTTCCAGGAGTTGGTGCCGTTCGGCACCAGCTCACCGCCGGAGCCGTTCAGCGACAGGGTGGCGTTGTCGTACGCCCAGCACAGGTCGCCCGGGTCCTTCCCGTCGGCGTTGGTCGCCCCGTCCTTCTCGCAGCTCTTGTAGCTGCGCTCGATGAAGCCGGGCGCCAGGTCGAAGCCGTCGCCGACCCAGGACGCCTGGTTGTTGCTGTTGCCGGTCCGGCCGTCGACACCGCCGGAGGAGTACGACAACCCGACCTGCGGCACAAGCCCGCCGGGCACCTTGGGCACCGCCATGTCGTACGCCCAGGCGAACGAGCCGCTGCTCAGGTCCGTGTTCCAGGTCGAGGAGGCCGACAGGGACGTGGCTTTGTAGTCGCCCTTGTCGCTGCTCGCGGAGGTGGTGGCCGCGAGGACGGTCGCCGAGCCGGAGGTGAGGGAGACCGACTTCGCGGTCAGCGTCTGCTTGTCGGCGTTGTTGACGGTCGTCACCGGCCGCGTCGTACGGCACTGCTTCTTCTGCGGCGTCGTCAGGGCGCAGGCAGGCAGTTCGACGAGGGTCAGACGGGAGGCGTAGCCGCCGCCGTAGAGACCGGCGAAGGAGGAGTAGTCGAGCCCGGCTCGGACCTTTCCGGAGCGGTGGGTGCCGCCCTCACCGGGTGTCAGGGTGAAGACGGGCCCGTCCACACCGGTCTTGCGTGCGGCCTTCCTGGACAGGACCCGGACGGTGTAGGTACCGTCCGCGGCGTCCTTGGCCCTGGTACCGCGGGTGTCCAGGGTGAGGGGGGTGCCCTTGACGCGGGTGGCGTCCTCTTGCAGGGTCACCGTCGCGGCCGTGGCCTTCGGCCAGGCCGTGGCCGGGGCCGTGGCGGGGGTGCGGGGACCCTTCATGACCTTGCGGGGCACCGCCTTGCCCGCCGGGCCCCCGGCGACCGGCTTCTCCGCCTTCGGCAGCGCGGGCTTCTGCCACGCCTGGGCGACCGCGGGAGCACCCGCCGCCTGAATGAGGGTGCCCGTCAGCACCGCGGCCGTGGCCAGAGCCACCTGCCGCCACGGCCTGCCTGTTCTCCTGCGTGCTCTGGTAGACATGCGCGTCTGTTTCTCCCGTTGGGTGTTGCGTATCGAGTGGCGAGCGGCGACGGACGGACGACAGTTACTTCGCTCCGTCGAAGTGTCGGATCTTTTCCACTTGCGCCTTGATCAGCTCGTCCGGGATTCCGGTCGGCTTCTTCCTGACCGAGGAGTTCGGCCTTTCGAAGTTGTGGAACATGGCGACCGTCGTGCCTTCCCTCAGCACCACGACCGCGTGGGGGACGCGGATCTTCACGCCGTCCGGATACGAAACGACCTCGACCAACCGAATGGAGACCGAGTCGTCCCCGTATCCTGGGTCGGGTTGCACCTCGACCTCTTCGTAGGACATTCGGCCTTCCGTGAAGTCGGTGCAGCTGTCGGCCGACTTCCTGAATTCCTGCACGACCCGTTTCGCATCGCCGATCCTGTGCGAGGCGAGGGTCATGACGGCCCCACGGCGGGCCCCTTTGCCGCTGTACGTGCGATTGATCCGCGCGTTGGCCGCATAGGCACTGCTGCTCCGCCCGAGAGTCTGGGCGATCGGACTGCACTCGACAGGCTGAGCCCTTCTCTCGGACGGGCTCGTGCTCATCGGTATGCTGCCGAACTTCTCGCCGTCGCTTTTGTCCAACGCGACTCGATCAAGATCCGCCTCGGTCCACGGTTGACGTGAAGTGCCGTTCGCCGAAGGCGTCCCGTCGGCGGTAGCCACGCTGCCCGCTCCGGTGCTCTGCCCGCACGCACCGGTAAGACAAGCGACAATCGCCGCGGCCACCGCACGGCGGATGTACGACATGCGCATCATCGTTCCCTTTATGAAGGTCAGGTCGGGCTGCAACGCCGCTTCGTTCCCTGAAGCGGGTTGAAAAATGCACCTGAGCCGCTGTGCATTCAGGGCCAACTGAATGCACAGCGGCTCAGAATCATTCCCTGACGGGTTCGATCTGCTCCCAATCCGTGGGAGTTCCCGGGCCCTGGTAGGGCTGGACATATTGATAGAGCGTTCCGTCCGGGGGCCCCTCGGGCGCTGCGTCACCGAGCCACACGGCATCGCATTCGTGGCAGACCCAGAGGCGACGTCCGTCGCCAGTGAATCGAAACGCTGAAACGCGACCCACGTTGCAGGCATTGCACAGAATCACGGATTGCATCCCCTCAAGGCGATTAGGAGCGACCTATACCGGGTGCGCCGTGACGATCCTACTCGAACCCTCTTCGGTAATTATCTTGACGGAAGTCTGCCCCTGTGTACCGACCGGTCTGCCCATAGGGACGATGTACTCGTCTCGTCCATTGACGGTGAGTGGCTTTCCCCTGAGCAGCCAGGCTTCATCAATGGTGTGCAAGAGATCGCGGCCGTGGCTGTTGAACTGGGTGTGAGTCACCTTCGAGGGGTCGGTCACCCCCCGATTCCCGTGTTTCAGTACGTGCCTCAGGCGGTGCCCATCGACAGAACCACGGTTGTAGATCAGACCCGCGGGCGACAACATCGATCCGTTTCCGAGCGGAGTCATGTTGAGCGGGCAGCTGCTGTTGTGAACGAGGACCGGAGTCTCACCCGCCAGCACGAAGAACGTGTGCAGCCCCGCCACCGTGAGGTTGTACGTGCGGGCCCGCTTCGTGAAGGAGCGGTTGGCCGTCACGATGACCGTGTCGCCGGTGTCGGTGAGCAGGGTCATGCCCGCGGCGAGGTCGCCCGCCTCGATCCAGTCACCCTCCGACGGGGACCAGAACGGGTGCTCGTGGGTCGCCGTGAGCTTCTCGACGCCTTCTTCGGTGGCGATCGACAGCTCGTTGAAGTGCTTGTCGTCCTCCGTGACGATCAGGCGGGTCACCTTCCGCGGGCCGGACTCGCCGGTCTCGGGATCGGTGGCCATGACCTCGTCGCCGAGCTCGATGTCCTCGATGTCCTCGGTGGTTCCGTCGGCCATGAGGACGTCCGTGCCGGCCAGGAAACACTTGCAGCCGCCCAGCGACCTGGTGACCCTTCCGCCCTTGCCGCCACCGAACGCCATGGCGATCAGGCCCTCGATGACCTTGCCGCGCTCCCACGCCTCCGCGTCGTCGACGCACTTGGAGGCGTTGTCGAGGCAGTAGGTCGCGGCGATCCGCTTGGCCTTGGTGTAGTCGGCGTCGGTGAGCTTGCGGCCCAGCCCCGTCAGGTAGTTGTTCGCCTTGAGGCAGGCCAGCCGGCCGAAGCACGCCTGACCGTGGCTGCCGTCGTCCTGGATGATCGGCGTGCTCCAGTAGTCGCCGTCCGGTGCGCGACCGCTCGGCGAGTACTCCGAGAACCAGGCGTCGAGGTTGTCCTGGTCGGACGTGGTCGGCGCGTGCTGCGAGATCCACACGCTGTCGTCGTTGCTGCTCTTCTTCGTGGTGCTCTTCGTAGTGGTCTTGGACGCGCCCTCGTACCCGTCCGCCGTCGGCCAGCCCTTGCCGTCGTTGCAGCTGTCGCACCACAGGCCGGTCGGGTCCGAGAACGTCACCGGGTTGTTGTTGCTGTAGGTGTAGCCGTGCATCTGCTGCGCGTCGGTCAGGTCCATCACCGGGTCGACGCTGATGAAACGGCCGATCGACGGGTCGTACTCACGGGCCCCGATGTGCGTGAGGCCGGTGACCTTGGTGTCGTCGGTGCCGCCGACGAAGCCCTTGGTGCCGGGCCAGTTCGCCGGCTGGTTGCCGCGGGGGCCGCCGAACGGCAGGGTGCGGCGCTGGGTGAGCTGCTGAGTGGCCGTGTCGACGGCCAGCTGGGACGTGCCGTGGTGGTCGGCCAGGGTGATCGAGACGCTGCCGTCGTCCTTCTGGACGCCCTGGTGGCCGCCGCCGAGGTCGAAGTAGCGGGTGGCCTTGGCCGTGGAGGAGCCCTTGGCCAGGGTGATCTCGGTGGAGCCGAGGTAGAGCGTGGTCTCGGTGGGGGTGCGGCCGATCAGGCGGTTGCCCTCGGTGTCGTAGAGGTACTCCGTGACCTTGCTGCCGCCGCCCTCGACGGGCTCGGTCACCTTGGCGAGATGGCCCTCGGCGTCCCAGATGAGGGTCTGGGTGTCGCCGTTCAGCGTGCGGGTCTCGGTGTTGCCGGTCTCGTCGTAGCCGTAGCTGTCCTTCGCCGTGCCCGTCGCGTCGGTCGTGACGACCGACTTCAGGGTGTGGGGCTGCGCGGCGCCCGGGTCCGGGTAGTCGTAGGCCCTCTTGGTGTCCTTGGCCGTGTCTCCGGTGGTGTCGTGGATCGTCTCGTGCTGCCGGTTGCCCACCTTGTCGTAGGTGTAGGAGTGCCAGTACGGGGCGGGGCCGCCGAGGACACCCGCGCTGGGCGCGGTCGCGCAGCCGGTGGCGGACTGCGCCCACGCCTCGGTCATGCGCCGCAGGTAGTCGTAGGTGAAGCACTGGGTGTCGGTGCCGGAGCGGGAGACGTCCGACACGGACAGCACGTTGCCCGCCTCGTCGTAGCGGAAGGTGTTGTGCTGGTCGACGCCCGCGACGTCCTCACGGTCCACCCGGGAGGTGGCCAGGCGTTGGGTGCCCCACTCGTAGGTGTTGGTCGCCCAGATCTTCTTGCCGCCGCTGTTCGACAGCCCGTACTGCAGCGGCTTACCCGTGAGGCTGTAGCTGGTGGTGGACTTCAGGCCCTGGCTGCCGTCGACGCCGGTCAGGCGCTGGGTCTCGTCCTCGTAGGTGAAGGCCACCGTCGCCGCCGGCAGGGAGCCGGCCTTCGGGTAGCCGACGCCCTGCACCGTGCCCGACACGTTGTACGTCGTCGAGGAGAGGTAGGTGCCCTGGAGGGCGCCCTCGGAGGCCGGGACGGTGACGGAGGTGCGCAGCGGACGGTACAGGCGGTCGTAGGCGACGACCTTGGTGCTGTAGGCGTTACCACCGCTGTAGCGGATGGACTCCGCGAGCTGCCCCTTGGCGCCGCTGACCGTGTCGTACACCCACTTGGCGCGCAGGGCGCCACCGGAGGAGCCCTCGCGGATCTCGGTGCGGCGGCCGAGGTTGTCGTAGCCGTACCAGAGGGCGGGGGACTCGGCGTCGGGGCGGGCGTCGTCGGTCGTGGTGATCCGGCCCCGGTCGTCGTACGCGCTGAAGGTGGTGCCCTTGTCCGGGTCGACTGCCTTGGTCTGCCGGCCCAGCAGGTCGTACTGGTACTCCCACGTGTTGCCGGCCGGGTCGGTGACCTTCTCCAGCTTGCCGCCAGCCGTGTAGCCGTACTTGGTGGTGTCGTACGCGGCGGTCGCGCTGCGGCTGTGGTGTCGGCGCAGCTCGGACAGCCGGCCGCGGGCGTCGGTGACCTGGGTGGTGGCGATGCCTCCGACGGGCGGGACGACCGTGGTGCGGTCGCCGCCGTACAGGGTCTTCGTGACGCCGAGGACCGCTCCGCCGTCACCGTTCCCGGCGAGCTGCTTCATCTCGGTCTGCCGTCCCAGACCGTCGTAGGCGTACCGGTTCTGCGTCTCCACGCTGAGCGCGTTCTCGGGCTTGAACAGGGTGGTGGACGGTGCGACGTCCGCGTAGTAGCTCGCGAACTCCTTGCTGACCAGGCCTCGTTCGTCGTAGAAGGTGTCGGCCAGCAGGCTCCCGCCGTCCGGGCCGGGTTCCTGGGTCTGACGCCGGCGGAGGAAGCCGTCGTACAGGACGTAGGAGGTGCGCTGCGCTCCGCCGTTGCCGAGCGTCTTGGTGCCGACCGCGGCCGGCTTGCCGTCGGCGATGGTGTACGTGAACTCGAAGGACGGCGTCTGGCCGGTGCTCCGGTCGGCCAGCCACACCTTGGAGGAGCGGCCCAGCGCGTCGTAGGCGAGGTGGGTGACCTTGGTGTTGGTGTCGGTCTGGGTCAGCGGCTGACCGCGGAGGATGTCGTACGTGGTCGTCGAGGAGAGCGCCGTGGTCGCGTCACCCGCGGTGGCCGGCGGCGAGGTCACCTTCGTGCTGGTGGCGAACCCGGTGGCCGGCGAGTAGGCGGTCGTGGTCGTACGGCCGTCGCCGCGGGCCGTACGGGTGAGGACCCCGGTGGCGGTGACCTTCACGTCGGCGGTCAGGTCCGTGCTGGTCAGCGGGCGGGCGTAGGAGTCGAAGGTGGCCCCGGACTCCAGGTAGACCGCGGTGGTGCCGTCGTACTTCTTCAGTACGGCGGTCGCGGTCAGATCGCCCTTGGTGGGGGCCGCGCCGTAGGTGCCGCCGTCGTAGGCGGAGCGCACGTCGGAGATGACGTCGGCGGGACGGCTGACCGTCGCGCCACAGGACTTGGCGACCGTCTCCACGCGGGAGGGGAAGTTCAGGATGTTGTCGGTGGTGTTGGTGGCGTAGGTGGTGGTCGTGCAGGTGTTGTCGGTGGCCGTGGCGTTGTCGCCGCTGTCGTCGACCTGCGTGACGCGGCCCGCCGCGGTGTCGTGGGTGGTGGCGAGGGAGGTGGTCCGCCAGGAGGCGCCGGCACCGTCGTCGAGCGAGGTGAAGGTCTTGGTGTGGCCGGTGCCGGTGAGGTTGGCCGTCACCGTGCCCCAGTCGCGGGTCTTCTTCGCCGTCTCGTGGTGCCAGGGGCGGTTGACCGTCTTGGCCAGGACCTTGCCGCCCGGACCCGAGAAGGCCACGGTCTTGTAGGCGAAGCCGGCCGCCGACTCGTGGTCGGTGATCGGGTCGCCCTCGCCCTCGCCGAGGGAGACGCTCACGGACCTGGTGCCGCCGGAGCGGTCCTTGCGGTCGCCGTCCATACCGCGCAGGAAGTACGTGTCCTCCTGCGTCCTCATCGCGGAGGCGCCGCCCTGGCCGCCGGTCTGGACGCGGACATGCCCGTAACCGCGCCACTGCGACCAGGTCTTGTGCTTCTCCTTGGTCAGCCCGTCGTCATCGTCGAAGTGCCAGGCCGCGCCGTCCTTGTAGTCGTAGGTGATGACCTGGTCGGGGGAGCCGCCCGTGCGGTCGGTCGCGGTGACGGAGTCGACCACGTACTTGTTGAACCACTGCAGTTCGGGATCGGCGGTGGAACTGCCGCCGATGTACTGCGGGAAGCAGCGGGTGGTGTTGGTCTGCGGTGTGGGCAGCGCGGCCGCGTCACAGACCGGCGCCGAGTAGTTCACGTCGGTCTGGCCGCCGGACTCGTCGGCGATCGTGGACAGCCGGGACTTGATGAAGGGGGCGTAGCCGTCGCCGGTCCTGTCGAGGCGGTTGGCGAGCTGCTTGTAGGCGAAGGTGGTCTTCGGCAGGGTGATCGCCGGGGTGGCGGTGTGACCCGTGCGCTGGATGGAGTCGAGCAGCAGCTGGTAGTCGGTGTCGGCCATGCCCCAGCGGTGCGTCAGCTTCCAGGAGTCGACGTCCTTGTAGGCGCTGCCGTCGTAGACCTGGGTGGCGACCTGCGTGAGCCGCTTGCGGGTGAAGTACACCGGGGAGTACCGGCCCGCGTCGCAGTCGGTGCCCGCGTCGCAGTTCAGGTCCCAGGGGGTGTCGTACCAGTAGGCGGCGTCGTTGGCGATGGAGTCGCAGTTGGTCCGCGCGTCCGGGATGCAGCGCTCGCTGTTGGTGAAGTCGGCCTTGGCCAGTGCCTTCGCCGAGTACATGGCATTGGACTTCAGTCCGTACTCGATGCGGTCGAGCGTGCCGCCGCGTACGTAGCGGGTGTCGTCGGCGGCCTTCAGGTTGCGGCCGTAGGAGTTGGTCTCCTTGTCGTAGTAGTACGCGACCGCGTTGCCGCGCGCGTCGACGACGTAGTCGAGGTTCCAGCGCCAGCCCTGCTGGCACCAGGACGCGGCGAACGTGGAGGCGTGGCAGGGCTCGTCGGCGTTGTTGCCGAAGACCGGCACCGTCCACGTCGAGTCCGTGGTCTCCTTGCCGTCCGCCCACCCCGGCAGACGGTTGTAGCCGAAGTAGTAGCGGGTGCCGTCCGGGGCGGTGACCCGCCAGTACTCGTCGTTGCGTGCGCCATTGCCGCGCACGTTGTCGGCGGCCCCGTAGATCCGGGCGACCCTCGTCCCGTCGTCCTTCTTCAGCTTCCAGGAGTTGGTGCCGTCGGGGACCAGCTCACCGGCCTTGCCGTTGAAGTTGAGGAAGGCGTTGTCGTAGGCCCAGCACAGATCGCCCGGCTTGCCACCGTCGGCGTTCTCCGCGCCGTCGTCGTCGCACTGCTTGTAGCGCCGCTCGATGTAGCCGGGCCACAGGTCGAAGCCGTCGCCGAGCCATGACGCCTGGTTGTTGGTGTTCCCGGTGCGCCCGTCGACGGAGGCGGAGGAGTACGTCATCCCGACGTTGGGCTTCAGGCCGCCGGGCACCTCGGGGACGGCCATCTCGTAGGACCAGGTGAAGTCACCGGTGTTGAGGTTGGTGTTCCAGGCCGCGGAGGGGGAGAGCGGGCTGGCCTTGTAGTCGCTGCCCACGCTCTTGGTGTCCGCCACGGCGGCGAAGACGGTGGGGACGCCGGAGCTGACGGCGACCGACTTCGCGGTCAGCGTCTGCTTGTCGGCGTTGTTGACGGTCGTCACCGGCCGCGTCGTACGGCACTGCTTCTTCTGCGGCGTCGTCAGGGCGCAGGCGGGGAGTTCGACGAGGGTCAGGCGGGAGGCGTAGCCGCCGCCGTAGAGGCCGGCGAAGGAGGAGTAGTCGAGTCCGGCGCGGACCTTTCCTTCGCGCGTCTCGCCGTTCTGGCGGGGTGTCAGGGTGAAGACGGGCCCGTCCACACCGGTCTTGCGCGCGGCCTTCCTGGACAGGACCCGGACGGTGTAGGTACCGTCCGCGGCGTCCTTGGCCCTGGTGCCCCGGGTGTCCAGGGTGAGGGGGGTGCCCTTGACGCGGGTGGTGTCCTCTTGCAGGGTCACCGTCGCGGCGGTGGCCTTCGGCCAGGCGGTGGCCGGGGCCTCGGCGGGGGTACGGGGACCCTTCATGACCTTGCGGGGCACCGCCTTGCCCGCCGGGCCCCCGGCGACCGGCTTCTCCGCCTTCGGCAGCGCGGGCTTCTGCCACGCCTGGGCGACCGCGGGAGCACCCGCCGCCTGAATGAGGGTGCCCGTCAGCACCGCGGCCGTGGCCAGGGCCACCTGGCGCCACGGCCTGCCTGTTCTCCTGCGTGGTCTGGTAGTCATGCGCGTCTGTTTCTCCCGTTGGGTGCTCCGCGGGCAGGACAGGGCCATGCGGGGCGGAGCGAGAAAAGTAGAGGGCGGAACGGGGCCGGCCGTGTGCGACGGCGGGCCCCGTTCCAGACGATCGGGCCGGTCAGTCGCCGCTGGGAACGGCGGTCTCCACGCCCGGCATGCCGACAGCGAGGTGATCGATCTGCGTCTCGGTCAGCGCGCCCTGGAAGACCCAGACGTCGGAGAGCGAGCCGGGGAAGTACTGACCCGACGTGGTGCCCGTCGTGTCCCGGCCGAGCTGCAGTGTCTTCGCGGCCTTGTACGTCAGTACGTCGTCGGCCCACGAGACGACGTCGGCGCAGCCCGCGTCGTCCTGCACGCCGTCGTCGTCGGCGTCGGCGCAGGCGGTCTCCTGGAGTTCACCGTTGACGTAGAGGCGGATCTCCTTGGAGAACCCGTCGTAGACCAGTGCCAGATGGTTCCAGTCGGTGGGGCTGTAGAACATGCCGTTGCCGACGTCGGAGACCGCGGCGGTGTCGCTGTCGGAGTCGGCCATGGAGATCCGCCAACGGCCCGGATCGGTCGCCGGGGTGGCGCCCGGTTCGTAGCGCACCGCGAACGCGCTCTTCCTGGCTCCCGGAGCGCTGACCACGGTGACGGGGCCGGTCGGGGTCGCGGCCGCCTGGACGTAGGCGCTGACGGTGAAACTGGCGCCGGTGTCGACCGGGACGACGGGCGCCGCCGCGTAGTCGTTGGTGCCGTCGAGGGTGACGGCACCGTCGACCCAGCCCGAGCCCGTCTGGGCACCGTTGTAGAGGGTCATGGCGTTGGCGGAGGCCGAGGCGTCCGGCGACGTCGGCGGCGTACCGGCGGCCGTCTCGAACTTCCAGCGGCCCTTGACCACCGCGCGCTGCTTGAACAGCTGCTGCACCTCACCGGCGGACACCGGACGGTCGAAGAGCCGTACGTCGTCGATCTGGCCGGGGAAGAACGAGGTGGGCTTGCGCTCGAACGCGCTGGCACCGATCTGCACCGAGCCGCCGGCGTACCAGGTGGTGGTCGTGGCGGTGGTGCCGGCCAGGGTGCCGTTGACGTACAGCGAGAGCTTGTCGGCCACGGTGTCCTGGACACCGACCAGGTGCGTCCACTCACCGCCGTACGCGGTCGTGCCCGTGGGCTGCATCGCCCTCACCACGGTGGAGTCGGCGGTGTCGGCGCTGTGCTGGTTGAACACCCAGCGGTCGGAGGAACTGGAGTAGTAGAGCTCCGGACCCGTCACCGTGGCGCCGATCTGCGAGGCGACCGTGGCGGCGTGGTTCGGCTTGGTCTTCGGCAACTTCACCCAGGCGGAGATGGCGTAGCTGTACGACGTGTTGATGTGCGGGCCGCTGGTGACGGCGTAGTCGTCCGTGCCGTCCAGGGTGAGCGCGTTGCCGTCCACTCCTGCCCCGCCGGTGGTCGCCCCTCCCTTGAGGACCGCGGGGTTCACATCGGCCCGGCCGCTCAGCGCGGTGGCGTCGGCGGCGTCGTCCATGGAGAAGGCCGCTCGGGCGGGACGGCCCGCGCCGATCGAGTTCGAGGTGTAGAGGTCCGACACCTCGGCCGCAGACAGCGGCTTCTCGTAGGTCCTCACCTCGTCGATGACACCGGGGAAGAACGAGGTCACCGCGCCGTTGAGGAAGCTGCCGCCGATCATCATGCCGCGCCGCGCGTTCCACGCCTTGGTGTACGCCGTGGTCCCGGCCAGCGTTCCGTTGACGAACAGCTTCAGCTGCTGCTCACCGGCGGCGTACACACCGACCAGGTGGGTCCACTCCCCGGCCTTGGCCCCGCCCGCGGCGGGCTGCATGACCCGGACGGGACTGGCGCTGGTGCTGTCCGAGCTGTACTGGTTGAACACCCAGCGGTCGTACCCCTTGGAGTAGTACAGCTCGAAGCCGGGCGCGTTGTTGCCTCGCTGGGAGGCGACGACCGCTCCCCCGGAGGGCAATGACGAGAGCTTCACCCACGCCGACACCGAGAAGCTCACATCGGTGTTGATGGTGGCGATGTCGGTGGCGGCGTAGTCGTCGACACCGTCGAACTGCACCGCCTTGCCGATCTTGCCGTCCACGTTCCGTGTCGGGCCGCCGTACAGCGTCGCGGGCTGCTCGGGTGCGCTGCCCGCCGCCTGGGTGGCACCGGCCGCCTCGTCCATCGACCAGTTGGCGCGTTCCAGCTGTCCCGCCTTGACGCGGAACTGGTAGGTGCGGATCTCGGAGCCGTTGCCGGCGGCGTCGAACGAGCGTGCGGTGAAGGTGTTCAGACCGGGCTTGAGCGGCAGGACGGGGACGGTCCTGGCGGCGCCGCCCGAGGTGGTGACCGTGTTGGCGGCGACCGGGTCGCCGTTGACGCCGTACCAGTACTTCGTCACGTCGGAGACGGCGCCGGTGATCACGAAGTTGCCGTACTGGCCCACTCCGTCGTACCAGGGGTCCTCGGGGTCCTCCGGGTTGGAGGCCGGGTAGATGGCGGAGGAGATGCTCGGTGCCTTCGGCACGCTCGTGTCGTACACGAAGTAGCAGGAGGTCGCGTCACCCGTGTACGACCAGGGCGAGTACTGGGCACCGTCGTAGGACTGGACGTACCAGTTGACCGTCTTGTTGGCGGGGATGGCGGTCGGCAGGTTGATCACGAAGTCCGAGCCGGACTTCTTCGCCTTCGTCAGCCCCGACCTCCAGCGGGTGATGGCGCCCTTGCCGTCGCCGGTGTCCCAGCTCGCCCGGAACTCCACTTTGATGTCGTCCCCGTCGGGGTCGGTGACGTCGTTCGCGCGGATCGTGCCCAGGCTGCGCACGCGCGGGGCGTTCTCGGGCTTCTTGCACGTACCGCCGTACTCCATGACGAGCTGCGACATCTTCACCTGCGGCGGCGGCCGGTTGTACTGCACCCGCAGGAAGGCGTCGTCCGAGAACCGCTTCCAGCCGTAGGCGTCGGACTCGCTCGCCGCCTTCATGCCGAAGGTCATCGTCGACCACTTCTTGTCCGCCGCCTGCTGGATCGCGGACTTCACGTTGAACTCGGCGTCCTTGGCGGCGCAGCCCGTGAACCCGTAGGCGAACGACTCGGTCTTGAGATGGTCGATCCAGAAGCCGGACGCGTTCTGGGAGTTCCAGGTCGTCGACGAGGAGATGTCCTTGGTGCGCCACAGCTCCACACTCCGGTCGGAGCAGGACGCCGACCATGTGTTGCGGACCACGAACTCGGCCTCCAGCACGCTCCGGCCCGCGAACTTCGAGGTCGGGATGCGGTAGAAGAGCCGCTTGGTGTCGTGCGGGGCGCAGTAGGCCCAGTTGCAGTACCCGAGGCCCGCGTCCGACTCGCCGTTGAACTTCCACTGCGGTGACGACGCCCAGTACTTGGAGGCCATCGTCCACGCGGACGCCTTCGGGGAGTAGAACTGGGGGTCGATGAAGACGGGGTACACCGTGTCCTTGCCCCGGAGCACGTCCCGGTCGGGCGTCAGCACCAGGGCGTCCTGCGCGGTGGGCACGTCCACACCGACCGCGGCCACGTTCGCGGACTCGGCGGCGACGGCCTCCGGGGCGTCCCCGCCGTCGTCGGCGGCCGGGGCGACGGTGGCCGCGGGGCTGGTGGTGGCGGCAGGGCCGGCCGTGGTGGCCGCGGCACGCCGCCCGGAGAACGACGACACCTTCGAGGCGCCCTGGTCGGCGGAGCGCGTCGCGGACTGCTCCCCGGCGTCGGGTGCCTTGTCGGCGGGTGCCTTGTCGCTGGAGTCCCACATCACCGGGCGAGGGGCCTCGAAGACCGCGCTTCCGGCCCCCTTGTCGATCGCGGCCAGGCCACCGGTCCTGGTCTCCTCGACCCGCATGCCGTCGGCGTCCAGCTTCAGACGGAGTTCGTTCAGGTCGCTGTTGGCCGCGGCCTCGGCCGACTTGACGACCAGAAGCTGGGTGAAACCGTCCTGCTGCGCCGTCATCCGCAGATCGACGTCGGGCAGCACGTCCGGATAGGTGACGGTGTTTCCGCTCAACTTCGGGGCAGGCAACTTCTCCGGCCAGCTCAACGCCAGTTCGCGGCCGTTCTTCGTCATCCGTACGAGCGGGTCGGAACCCCCGCCCGAGAACGTCAGCCCGACGGTGGTGGCCTTGGGCGCGACCGTTCCGTCCGTGCCGCGCGTCAGCGTGGTGTCGATGTCCCGCCACTCGCCATCTACGCGCGTCCGCACCGGACGCAGATGTTCGCGGGCCTCCAGGTTGCCCTCCGGCGTCGCGAACACTTCGCTGCTCTCACCGCGCAGTGAGACGATCTCCACCGGCTTGCCCGTACGCGCAGCCTTGGCCAGCGCCTTGGTGTCCTCACCCGCTGCGGCTTCCCCGGTCTCGTCGACGACCCCCGCGGCCTTGGCCCCCTTGCCGGGCTTGCCGGCCTTACCGGCCTTGACGGCCGACGCGTCGGCGCGCCCGCCGGCCACGGCCATGGCATCACCAGCGGTACTCGCCACCAGCGTCAAGGCCGCGGCGAGCACCACGCCGGCTGTGCGCAGCCGACGTCTTCCCCCGTACGTATTCATATGTGAGTTCCCCCGCGAAGCGGTACTGAACCGCGACTGGTCGTGTGCGGTCGATCGATGAAACCGCAACATACGAGCATCGACAGCCCACTTACCAGGGACTCACACGGGGGCAAATCCCACGAGTGAACCCAATCATCTGAAGCTGCAGAGTGAAGAACTTCACGTTTACTTCGCGATCTGCCCGCTATCGATCAGTTTTCTCCCCATCACGCCCACGACTCGCCTGCCCCGCCGCTACTCACCAGAACTGCCGGAGGTTGAAGCTTCTCAAGGAGATGTTGCTCGGAGGTTCGGTCGAACTCCTGGCGTAGAGCAGCGGCATCGCTTTCTGGGGCGAGCCGTACGCGGCGCTCCATGCGAGCCACTGGTACGCGTCCCATCCCCGCTCCATACCGATTCCCACGCCGTCTTTGCTCAAGGTGGTCAGGGCCAGGCGATGGTGGAAGGCGACGTGGTAACGGGCCCGGACCTCCAGGGGGCGCCGCTCGTACCGGTCGAACCAGCACAGCGCCGACGCGCCCCGCTCACTGGGATGTCCGCCGTTCTTGTGCAGCCTGAGCAGATGGTCGAGGTCGTGGCGTTCGTTCCGCATGAACCGCCGCATCGTCCCCATGGCCGCCTCGACCGCCGAGTGCAGTGTCTGCCCGCTGCTCCAGTGCGGTTCGGCGGGCGGACCGGACCAGTCCGGGCCGAAGACCTCGTCCATGTCACGCTCGACCAGGTCGCTGAAGGGATCGAGCGGTGTGAACCGGAATTCCGTGCTCGAGACGGCGTTGTGGCGCGCCAGCGCCGCCCGTAGGTCGTCCGCGTGCTGATCGAGGATGCGGAGCAGATGCTCCACCCGTCCCTCGTTCGCGTAGTGCAGGAAGACCAGGGAGTTCACCGTACTGGCGGCCCGGTCGGTCGCCGTCTGCTGGGAAACGTTGACCCTCCGCTTCCTGGCGAGCGAGTTGTCCATCAGCGCACTGACGAACGCCATCATGCGGGCCGTGCCCGGACCGCTGACGTGCTCGGGAAGCACCGGGTCGGTCACACCGGCCCGATGTGCGCACAGTCCGATCTCCACGTCGAGGGCGGGCCTGTCCTCGAGCAGCGTCGAGAGGAAACGCGCGCCTTCCCGATAGCGGTTCGACTCCGGGTTGAACGTCTCGCTCTGCCGGGTGAAGCGGAAGCCGGCGATCATCGTGGGGACCAACGCCAACATGCGCGACACGCTGAGGGCACCGCGGTCGGCCCTGGGCAGCCGGTCCAGTAGCTCTCTCGCCTTGATGATCTCCTGACGTGCGGCGAGCTGACCGCTGCCGGCGTAGATCATCGCTGCGATCGCAGCCTCCCACCGGCGTGGCCGCTTGAGCGCCAGTGGATGGATTCCCGCGATCTCGTCCGGGGAAGGAAGCCGCGTGTCAACCGACTCGGCGTCCTTACGGATGCCGCACAGCACCGCTATCTCTCGCACGTCGATCTTCGATCCGTTGTAGCGGCTGAGCGCCTGCGACCTCGAATAGTCCCAAAACGTTATGTCGTCGGACATCACTTCGTTCTTCCTGCAGTTCGTCTCGTTCGGATGCCTGTCGTCCGCGACAGATCCCGCCGCGCTGGTCAGGCGCCTTCAGTCGCCGGGTCCGATCCCGTCCTGGCGGACCTGGCCGACGGCACGGCGAACGGCGGCCAGTGCGGCGGTGGCCGCCGCCGCGCTGGTGGCCAGGAGGGCCCACGGCCACCAGGGACCCAGCGTCAGCGCCCCGGTCAGGACCAGCGGGGCGATCGCTGAGCCGACCCCCCAGGACAGCTGGTGCAGGCCCAGGTGCCGGCCGGGTACGTCCTCGGGGGCCATGCGGACGGCCACGACGTCGCTGGTGGGGGCGTGCATCAGTTCCGCCGCGGTGAACACCAGTACCGCGACCGCGAGCAGCGGCAGTACCGCCGTGCGCGGCAGCCCGCTCGCCGTGCCGAACAGCACGGCCGCCGCGGACCACAGCACGGCCGCCCATTGAAGGACGCGCAGGTACTCGCGCCGTTCCAGGCACCGCACCGCCAGGGCCTGACCGGCCGTCACCAGCACGGTGTTCAGCGCGAACACGGCGCCGACGACCCAGGAGGGCTGGTGCAGCCACCGCACGACATACAGCGGTACGAGCACGGGAAGCGCCGCCGAGACCAGGACGAGCAGCGTGTTGGCCGCCACCATGGTGACGTACGCGCGGTCGGGCCGGGGCCGGGCCGGGCGGGGCCTCAGAACCGCCGGAGCCGAGCCCGGGGACGGGGTCCGGACCACTGTCGGCAGCAGGGCGATCAGGACCGTGGCGAGGGCGTAGCTCACCGCGTTGCCCGCCATGACCAGCCGCAGCCCGGTCGGGCCGAGCCCGGCCAGGAAGCCCGCCGCGAGCCCGCCGACCGCCATCCCGACGTTCCGCAAGGTGCGTTCGAGGCCGTACCAGCGGAGCAGCTCATCGGGTCGGCAGCGGCGGGTCAGGAACGCCCGGTTGGCCGGCCAGAACAGGTTGTCGCCCAGCGCCGCGAGGGTGGCCAGGAGCAGCACCGCCTGCCACGAGTCGGTCGTCATGTAGCCGAGAAACGCCGTCGCGCGCAGCACATGGGCACTTTGGACGAGCCGACGTGGGCCCCACCGGTCCATGAGCGGCCCGGACAGCGGCCCCGCGGCCAGGGCGGTGACCCCCGCCACTGTCAGCAGCGTGCCGGCGGTCGCCGCCGTCATTCGGCCCTGGCCGGTCAGGTAGAGGAGCAGGAACGGCACGGCCAGGCCGCTGCCCGTGCTGTCGACCAGCACGGCGGCCAGCAGCAGCCGCTGACCACCCAGCCGGGGCAGACCGAGCGCCGTGCTCAGCCGGCCCGGCCGCGGCGGCGCCGACGGTGCCGCGCTCATCGCGGCGCGAACCGCCGTCGGCACAGCGGGTCGGCCGACGGCAGTTCGCGCCCTCGCCCGGGCCGTATCGCCTCGTCGACCCGGCCGGTGTGGCGACGGGAACGGAAGGACCGGTGTGTCCCGTGCGCGCCGCGCACCGCGCCGTCGGCGGCGGAATCGCGGGGGGTGCGCACACGTGCCTCCGTGTCGGGGCGGGCATCAGCGAGCGGGTGGGTTCTCACGGTGTCTTCCGATCTCTGGGGCCGGGGCGGAGCCGCGCGGGCGGGACCCGCGCGGCCGGCGGCGGGGCGTCACTTCGTGCCGATCACCATGTGGTCCGGCCCGTCGAGGTGACGTACGGTCACCTCGCGGAATCCCGCCTCCGTGAGCCAGGACGTGGCTTCGGCCCCGGTGTAGCCAAGCCCCCCGGCGGAGGCCAGGGAAACGTTGAGGCTGGTCAGCATGCCCGTGGTGTGCTTCCTGCGGTCGTCGTCGATCAACATCTCGTAGATGAGCAGGGAGCCCGACGGGGGAAGCGCCTCGTACGCCTTGCGGATCAGCATCTTCTTGATGTCGAGGTTCCAGTCGTGCAGGACATGGCCCATCACGATGACGTCGGCGGAGGGCAGCGGTTCATGGAAGAAGTCACCGGCCACGAACCGCGCCCGATCGGCGGCGGGCGAGTCGCCCAGGTAGGCCGCGAAGCTGTCGGCCACCTGCGGCAGGTCGAAGCCGATGCCGTCGAGGTGCTCGTGCGCGGTCAGGATGTGCGCCAGGAAGGCGCCCTCCGCGCAGCCCACGTCCACCACCGAGCGCACCGCTGACCAGTCGAACCTCGTGGTCAGCGCCAGGTGCGCACCGAGGCTGAACCCGGTCATGGACCGGACGAAACCGGTGACCTGCTCCGGGGTGGAGTACGCCTCGCCGAAGGTGTCGGCCGTGGGGTCGCCCTCCAGCAGAACTCCGCCGCGCACGGTCTCACGCCCGCCGTCGGCCGCCGCGGCCAGCGCCTCGTTGCGGTTCAGCCGGCCACCGCTGCGCACCGCGGCGGACAGCTGGGACCAGGCCGGGAAAGCGGAGTTGAGGTACTCCAGGTAGCCGGTGATGTCGGTGGCGGGGCGCTGAGGGTTCAGATAGGTGTCGGCGAGCGGGGTGTTCTGGTAGACGCCCTCGGCCGAGCGGTCCAACAGGCCGACGGAGACCAGCGCGTCGAGAAGGTCCGGTGCGCCGCGGCCCTTCAGGGAGAGGTCGGCGCGGAGTTCGTCGGCGGTGCGCGGCTTCTCCGCGAGCGCGGCGAAGACCTTGAGTTCGACGGCGCTCAGGAGCGCCTTGGAGGTCCAGAAGGCGGTGGCGAGGGAGATGATGTCGTGCGGCGAGTGGGGGCGGGTGTGCTCGTTCACGGTGCGTTCCTCTGTGTGTGCCGGACAGCCGGGTAGGCGTGGGCTCGGGGTGGGTGCCGTCGCGTCGTCGGCGGGCGCCGGGTGGGGGCGGTGGTCTGCTGGGCGCGGGCGGGTCACAGCGCGGCCATGGCGTTGCCGATGTAGTTGGGGAGCCGTACCAGCCGGTCCCAGAGTTCGTTCAGGTCCACGGGGTAGCTCTCCCGGTAGCGGCGGGTCACGCTCTCCACCTCGGACCAGGTGCTCGGCATCCTGCCGTCGTTGTAACGGGGCGCCAGCTGCTCGTACAGCGTGGTGCCGGGGCGCAGGAAGAGCTGGTTCAGCCCGAAATAGCCGGGCAGTTTCGTGGCCCAGTCCAGCAACTCGCCGTTCTGGCAGGCGGGGTCGTCGGGCAGGCCGAGGAGGACGAAGGCGAACGGGGTGATCCCGACGTCCTGCAACCTGCGTACCGCCGCGTCGGTCACGCCGGGCTTGACCCGCTTCCCGACCGGCGTCTCGGCGATGCCCGGAGACTCGGCTCCGAGCCACATGCCCTTGCAGCCGGCCCGCGCCCACTGCTCCACATCCGTGCGCAGCACCACCTCGGCCCGGCTCTGGCCGGTCCAGCCGAGGCCCTGTCCGGTCAGGTCCTGGCACAGGTCCTTGTAGAAGGTGGGGTGGAGGCCGAAGACGTAGTCGAGGAAGAAGACGAAGTCGACGCCGCGTTCCCGCATGGCCGCGATCTCGGCGAGGGTGCGCTCGACGGGCTGTGGGCGCATACGGGTGCCGAAGGGCAGATGACAGAAGGTGCAGCCGTACGTGCAACCCCGCACCCCCAGAACCATGCCGCACGAGCCGCGGCGCACCCGCCCGTCCATGAACACCTCGGCGGTGTAGGAGGTCAGGTCGAACAGGTCGTAGGCGGGCAGCGGCCACTGCTCGGGGGCGAGTTGCGGATAGGTGTCCACCAGCGGCATCACCGGCAGCGCGGGGCGGCCGGCGGCCAGGTCGCGTACGGCCTGGATGGCGGCGGAGTCCACCTCGCCCCGGGCGACGAAGTCGGCGCCCAGTTCGGCGCGGGTGGCCTCGGGCAGATGGGTGGCGTGCGGTCCGCAGGCGAGCACGGTCGCCCCCGGCCACTGTCGGCGGCTGCTCTCCACGAGCTCCCTGACCGGGTGCAGTACGAGGGGATAGCACTGGGCGCGGTCGGCGATGGCAGTGACGACGACCACGATGTCGGGGTCCGGGCCGGTGTCGGGCGGAGTGTCGGTGAGACGCCTGTCCCACACGGACACGCCGATGCCCTCGGCGCGCAGGGCAGCGCAGGCGTTGGCCACGTCGAGGGGGAGCTGAAGGAAGTCACGCTCGAATTCGTCGTCGGGGATGGCAAAACAGACGTGGGTCATGGGGACTCCCGGGCAAAATCATGGGCGCGGGCGGGCAGCGGCCTGGGACGGGGGCACGGGACGGGGCCCGGTCGCCGCCGGCTTTGCCGCGGTCGCACCAGGGGGTGCGGAGGGAGGAAGGCGGGAGCGGTGGTGCGTACCGGCGCTCCGGTGTACGCGGACGGGTGACCGGAACGTGCGCGGCGAGGAAGCACCCGTCGGGTCGCGGTGCTCGCCCCGGCAGCCGGCCAGGGGGCGAAACGCCCGTCGGCCGATGTGCTCACCGCCGTCGACGGGGGCGCACTGGACGTGTCAAGCGCCGCACCATCATCTCGAACCTCTTCTCGTCGTCGTGGATCAGGCCGTCGGTCATGGGTGACCGGCACACGGGGGAGGGCCGGCTGGTGCCCCTTTCCGCGGGGCGGGCGCTGTGCGAGGACGGGATGTGGGAGCCCCGGCCGCACCCGGGCCGCCTCCTCACCGCGAGCCTACGAAGATCATCCTGGGCTTCCCCAGCCCCTACGGCCCCTACGAACCCCTATCGCGCACTGGGCGAGAGCCGACGCGGCCGTTCAGCGGCGAACCGGGCCGAGGGCACGGAGGCGAGTGCGAGGGTCTCTGAGAAGAGCCCGTCCGTGCGCCCCGCTGCCCGTCGGCGGAGCGCCCCGAAGTGCGACGTGCGCCCCCCTTTGGCGATCCTCCGGCGCACGTCGGCGTACCCCCAAGCGTGCGGCCGGCTGGTAGGGGGTCGTAGGGGCCATAGGGGCTGGGGCAGCGGCTGATGATCTTCATAGGCTCGCGGATGCGAGATGGCTCTTGTGCGGCCCGGCCGGCTTCGGACAGCTCTTCCGGCCTCCGCCCGCGCCCCTGCCGCTGACGGGGTGTCACGGCGCCCGCACACCCCGTCCTCGCACAGCTCCCCACGCCGCGGAAGGGGGCGCCACCTGTCCTTCCCCGGCGTATCGATGCCCCGTCACCACGACGAGAAGAGGTTGAGACGATGGCTTTTGCCGAGAGCGAGTCCCTGGGCGTCGCGGTCGAGGCCGGCACCGCGGCGGATCGCGGCGCCGGCCGGTACGAGATCCTCGACGGCCGTATGACGCCTCAGGACGTCGACGAGACGGTCCGCTCGGTACTCCGCGGAGAGGGAGTGCCACTTCGGGACCTCACGGAACCGGAGCCGGGTGGCCGCCTGATCGACCTGGACGGCACCCTCGTACACCTGCGCAGCCGACAGATCGCGGACGCGGCCCCGGACACCCTTGCCCCCATCGATCCCCCGGTCGGCCGTACCCAGGTGCTGCTCACCGCCGCCGGACCACTGTCCGAAAGGGCCGATGCCGTCTTCGACCGCCTGGTCGAGGCGTTGACCCTGCGCGGCCGGTGCTACACGGCCGCGGAGATCGACTCCATCGTGGAGGGCATGCCGCTGGTCGCCCGCTACGCCACCGAGGAGCCGGCCTTCCGCGACTGGGCACTGATCTTCCGCGACCACTATGTCGAGAACAGCGTCGGCTTCCTGCTCGGCATGGAGCGCGCCGGAATCGACCGGGAGTGGATCTTCGCGCTGAACAAGGGTGACCGCACCCTGCACCGCGACCGCGTCCACGCCTGGTTCCTGCACCGTGGCTACCAGAGCGACACCCTGGACAACTCGGTGATCAACGGCTCGGCCGACACCGCCGCGCGGGCGTACGCCCTGGCAGTCAACGAGCGGGTGGACGACTTCGTCCGCCGTGCACACCAGGCGGGCCGCAAGGTGTTGGTGGTCGACGACGGCGGCCTGCTCGCGCAGGGGTACGGAGCCGACGGCATCCTCGACGAACGCATCGACGGCGCCCTGGAGTTGACCGTCAGCGGGCTGAAGCGCATCGCCGGCGCCCCCGGTGAACTGACCATCCCGGTGCTGAACATGGCGCGGTCGAGGCTGAAGAGCATGCTCGGCTACAACGAGATAGCCGACTCCTGCGTACGCCGGCTGCGTGCCGTCCTGCCCGGCGAGAAGTTCATCGGCCGCCATGTCCTGCTGCTGGGCTACGGCACGCTCGGCGCCCGGGTGGCGCACGCGCTGCGCGCGCTGGGCTGCAGGGTCGCCGTCGTGGACACGGACATCCTGGCGCTGATCACTGCCGCCGAACACGGGTACGAGACCTACACCGGCGCGGCTGAGGCACTGAGCGCCCACGCCCCCTTCCTGATCATCGGCAACACCGGTGAACTCGCCCTCACCCACGCGGATCTGCCGCTGCTGCCCGACGGGGTCCACCTCGCGGGCTTCGCCACCAAGGACTTCAGCCTGCTCAGCGAGGGGTTCGAGGGACTGCGGTCCACGGTGATCCCCCACGTCGGCGTCCGCTACGTCCTGCCCACCGGCACCACGGCCACCCTGCTGGGCGACGGCCGCTCGCTCAACCTCTTCGAGTACGAGGGGATCGCCAACCACGGCTACGACGCCTACCGGGCCGGCACACTGATCGCCGCCAAGACGCTGTGCCGCGAGGCCGGCCGGCTCGGGCCCGGCCTCCATCTGGAACCCGTGGACCGGGCGATCGACGAGGCAGGTCTGTTCTCCGCCTACTACGAGGAGTACCTGGCCTCCGGCACCCGCCGCGCCGCCGCCCCGGCCGACACGGCCGTGCCCGCCGCCCCGGTCCCGGTGACCCGATGACCCCCCGCGCGTTCGGCCCCCATGTGTGTGTGATCGGCTACGGGGCCGCCGGCCGGCTGCACCAACAGTTGTTGAGCGACCTCGGGTTCGACGTGAGCGTGGTCGATCCCGCCCCGGGCGTCCCGCCCACCGCGATCCCGGTCTTCGACCGGGCCGAGCAGGCCGCCCGCCACCGCCCCGTCGACGTCTGGTCGGTGTGCTCGCCGACCGCCACCCACGTGGCGACCGTGGCGGACGTGCTCGCCGTCGACCCCACGGCCCGGCTTCTCGTGGAGAAGCCGCTGTGCCGCACCTGGGAGATCCCCGAGCTGACCGCTCTTCTGGACCACCACCCCGAAGCCCGTCTGGTGGTCATGGACCAGTACCGGCACTCCCAGGCGATGGCTCTGCTGCGCACCCTGCGGCAGGAGCTGGCGCCCCGGGACGAGCTGCGGGCGGTCCGCGTCGGGTTCGGCAAGGACCGGCGGGCCGACATCGCGGCGGGCCGTTTCGTCGACCACGACTACGGCGTCTTCGGCTATGAGTGGCTGCACATGCTGGCCCTGGTGCGCGGCGTACTGCCGTCGGGAACATACGACCGCTACATGTGCACCGGCCCCGAGGAGTGGGGCCTGCGGGTGGCCACCGACCCCGAACTGACCAGCACCGCGGCCCACGAGCGGGCCGTGGCCGACGGCGTGGACATCGAGCTGTACTCCACCATCGTCGGCTCCGACCCGTCGGGGCAGGTCGCCGTTCCCACCTGGTTCAGCCTGCCCGCCGCGGCCGGGGAGAGCCGACAACGCCATGTGGAAGTGCGCACCGGGCCGGTGTGCTTCGAGCTGGACCTGGACCCGGTGACGCTGCCCCGGGGCAGCCGGCTCCCGCGCAACACCCACCGGCTCGTGGTGCGGGGGCCGGAGCTGCGGCGCGAGTGGCTCATCCATGACTCGCCCCTGGACAACGCCCTGCGCTGGTCGGTCGCCGCGCTGCTGTCCCCGGCCGGGCCGCCCGGCCTCGACCTGCGCGGGGTGGCGCGCATCGGCCTGCTCGCCGATACCGCCCACCCCGCTGCCCGGCCCTCCTCGGTCCGCACCGAGCTGCGCACGTGAACCCGCTGCGCCTCTGCCTGGTGGTGCCCGCCGACCCGGTCGACCGGTGCGTCGTCCGGGTCCCGCTGGACGTCCTGGCGGCCGCGGCCGGGCTCCGTGCCGACGGCCACGAGGTCACCGTATGGGACCAGCGCCTTCCGGACACACCCCCGGTCATGGAAGACCCCGACCTGCTGGTGGTCTTCACGGCCGCCGTCGGCCGCGCCCGGCGCTACCCCCTGGACCTGGCACCGGTCCGGGCCGCCACCGACCGTGCCCGGCGGTGGTTCCCGGGCGCCCCCACCATGGCGGTCGGCCCGCACGGCACCCACCTGCCGGGAGCCACTCTGCTCGACCTGGCAGTGGACCACGTCGCGGTCGGCGAGGCCGGCTCGGCGACCGTGCACGGCGTACGCGACCTCGGGGCGGGGATCGCCGCACCCGTCCTCTACGGCGACCTGCCACGGCCCGCCGCACCCGTGACCGTGGTGGGCAACCATCCCCGGCCCTACCCGGACCTCGACCAGGACCGGTGGCCGATGCCCGCGTACGACCTGGTGCCCCTGGAGCGGTACACGGCGGAGGTGGTCGTGGACGGCGTACCGCGGCCGGGGCCGGCGGGCACGGTGCTGGCCACGCACGACGACACGTGCGGCCATCCCCCGTTCGGTGCCGTGCCTCGGACCCGGTCGGTCGACCGGGTCGTCGCCGAGGTAGCGGCACAGCGGGCTGCCGGTCTGCCGTCCCAGTCCTTCCTGGACTCGGTCTTCGGTATCGACACGTCGTACTACGGGATGATCTGCGAACGGCTGCGCGGCCAGGGCATCGACTGGGTGGCCCGGACGAGCACCGAGGCCGTGCTGAGGACCGACGTCACCCGGTGGGCCGAGGCGGGCTGCCGGGGCATGTGGCTGCGGGCCGAGCCGCCCTCGGGGGACGACGCCGGGCAGCCGTTCCGGGACGCGGTGCTGAAGCTGCGCGACGCGGGTATCACCCCGTTCGCCTCCGTGCTGATCGGGCTGCCGGGCGACGCGGTCCACGTGCCGGACCGGCTGGTCGACTGGGCGGCGGAACTCCCCGCCCGGTTCGCGCTCGACCTGGTTTCCCCGCGTCCCGGTACACCCCTGTACTCCAGGCTCGCCCCGGGCCTCAACGGCGGTACTCCGCCCGCGACCTGGCAGGAGGTCAGGCACGTGACCCGGCGGTACCGGGCGGAGTACCCGGCCGACCTGGATGACCTGGAGCGTCGGCTCACCGCGCTCCCCAACCACCTGGCCGACGCCACGGCCCTGACTGGATGAGAGTTTCCGTGCTGACGTTCGGAGTGATCGGCTGCGGTTCGATCGGCGGCTTTCTGGCCCGGCTGCTGACCCGTGAGGACAAGGAACTGGCCGACAGGGCGCGGCTGGCCGCGGTCGCCGGCCGGGACCCGGCACGGGTCGGCGCGTTGGCGGCCGAGGTGCGCTGCGGGGCGACCGACGTGGCGGGGCTGCTGGCCAGGCAGGACGTGAACGCCGTACTGGTGTGCACCCCGAGCGGCACCCATGCGCGGCTGGCCGAGGAGGCACTGCGCGCCGGCAAGCACGTGCTGGTGGAGAAGCCCGTCGACGTGACGCCGCAGACCGCGGACCGGCTGATCTCCGTGGCCCGGGAGGCGGGACGGACGCTCGGTGTGGTGTCTCAGCACCGCTTCGACCCGGCCGCCCGGCTGGCCCGTACGGCGATCGCGTCCGGGCGGCTGGGCCAGGTCACCAGCGTCATGACCGAGCTGGCATGGTGGCGCGGTTCCGCGTACTACTCCTCCGGCACCTGGCGCGGCACGCCGGCCCTGGACGGCGGCGGAGCGCTGATGAACCAGGCGATCCACGCCGTGGACCTGGTGCAGTGGCTGGCCGGGCCGGTGGTGGAGGTGGCCGCGCACACCGCGCGGCTGGCCCACCCCGGTATCGAGGTGGAGGACGTGGCGACGGCCAGTCTGCGCTTCGCGAACGGCGCCCTGGGCACCCTGCTCGCCACCACGGCCGCCTACCCGGGGCGCACCGCCCGGACGGCCGTGAACGGGGACCGGGGGTCCGTGGTCATCGACGACGACGAACTCGCCTATCTGCACCTTGCCCGAACCGGCGAGGACGCGCCCGCGTACGGAGCGTTCGGTGCCGCCGACCAGTCCGCCGACTATGCGGCGGCGCTGGTGCGGGACCCTGCCCGGGACGCCTCGGGTCTGCTGTACCAGCCGCACCGGGACCAGCTCCTGGACTTCTGCGACGCTGTGCGGGAGGGACGGCCCCCGCTGGTGGACGGGGTGGCAGGACGGCAGGCGGTGGCCGTGGTGACGGCGATCTACGCATCCGCCAGGACCGGCCGACCACAGCGGGTGGACATCGGAACCCTTGGGCCGGCGAGATGAGCTGATCGCGCGGACGCGCCGCCGCGTGTGGTTCGCCCGGTTCCGAAACGACAGACGCGACCCCTGGTGATCAAGGCTGCCGAAGCCCTTGATCACCAGGGGTCGCGTTCGCGTGCCGTTCTCCCTGATCGATGTCCTGCGGCGCCACTGCGCGGACACCCCACAGTCCCAGAACGCGTCACCCCTGCCCCTCGCTTCACCAAGGAATCATCGAAGGGCGCCCAGCAGAGGACCAACAGGGACCACGAGAAGGTAAAGCCGGGAAGGCGGCATTCCCGCCCGAGGCCCTCGCGCTCACACCCCTTGAACACCATCACGTGCGCCACTCCACCAGCCGCCACCCCTTTCCTTCCCTATGCACATGTAAAGCACATGGAAAAATTCTGAACCGCGATCCGTCACCCCATCCGACCAGCCCTACACTTGATCAACGTTGGACGGGGGATGCTCGCCACCCAGGAGGAACCCGGGCGGCTCCACGCACGTGAACAGGACGACACAATGCGAACGGAAATCGGCGATTTATTTCTGACGCCGTTCGGTGACCCCAGCAATCTAATCAACCAGCGTGGCGGAATCTTCGTCCTGCAAGGAGGTCCAGGAACTGGAAAAACTTTCCAGCTGGAAGAGGCGAAAAGACTGGCCATTGCGTCGAATTCCTTATGCCTGCACGCCACCGGGTTTCACGAAGAGCATGAAGTCCCCTTTTCCGCCTTCGAGCAGTTCATTCACGTTCCGGGTATTCCCGACACCGTACGGTCGGCCGTGTGGCGGCTCGTGCGACGTACGACGTCCGCGACCCCGTCCGGCCTCGCCCCCGCACACCTCCTTCAGGACCTCTTCTCCGCGCTGGTCGCGGCGGCGAAACACACCGGGATGGTCATCCTCATCGACGACGCCCAGTACCTGGACGCGGACTCGCACTCCTGTCTGCTCTATCTCGCCCGCCGCGCCCAGTCCCACAACATCACCCTGGTGGTCGCCTGTTCACCCGATGCCTTCTGCGACGGCGTCGGTGATTGGCTGGACCTCCTGGCACTCCCCGGCGTCTGTCTGCTCAAGGCCACCGGCCTGAGGGAAAACGATGTCAGGACGCTGCTGGAGCGCGCGCTCGGTGCCGAGGAGGCCACACGGCTGGCTGATCCGGTGCACCGGATCAGCGGCGGCAACCCCGCCCTGGCCGCAGCGCTGGTACGGGACCTGCGCGTGGCCGGAAGCATCGAGCCCGAGACGCCTGTCCCGGTCGGGGACGCCTTTCGGACCGCCTACCTCGCCGGTCTCGCCCACCACCCGTGTCTCGCGAGGACGGTCCAGGCCCTCGCAGTGCTGGGTGACGACGCGACCCCGGCACGGGCCGCCCAGTTGCTGGGGAGCCGCCCCCGTGAGATCGCGAAGCACATCGCGGCACTCGAATGCGCGGGCTTCCTCGATGAGGGCGGCTTCCGGCATCCAACCGTGCCGGGCGCCGTCCTGGGCATGCTCGGCGCCGAACGGGCGAGCCTGCACCGGCGGGCCGCCGCGCTGCTCGTCGCGGAGGGGGCACCGGCCCTCGCCGTCGCCCAGCACCTGCTGGCCGCGCAGGAGCGGCCCGACGCATCCCTGGTGCCGGTGCTGCGACGTGCCTGGCGGCAGCTGCTCGTGGCCGGGCAGACGGACCGGGCGCTCGCCTGTCTGCGCCTGGCCGACCAGGCCGAGTTAGGGGAAGAGCAGCGCGCCGACATCACTGCCGAGCTGGTCCACACCCTGGTCTCGGTCGATCCCCTGGCGGCGGAGCCCGAGGTGGGCCGGCTGCTGGCCGCGGCGCGCGCCGGGCGAGCCGACTGCCGTGCCTTGCGCCTCCTCGTCGCCTGGCTCCTCTGGTTCGGCCGGCGCGATCGGGCACGGGAGGTGCTGGTCCAGCTGGCCGAGACCTGCGACCCGTCCCACATGGACGACGGGAAACGGGAGCTGTCCGCCCTGATCGGCTGCCTGTGGCCGGAAGTCCTCGGTGACCCCGCGGTACGCGACTACTTCCGCACCGCCCAGGACAGCACCCTTGCCACACGGCACGGTGCGACGGCGATACCTCCGTCTCGCACCGCGGTGGTCCACTCCGGCCGCCTGCGGCACCTTGTGTCGCCCGTGGCCGCCACGGAGTGGAGCGACGACCACGAGGCCGCCGGGCGGCCGCCCGCCTCAGCGGACATGGACGCTCGGCCGTTCTGGAACTCGGATCTCGCGGCCGTGCTGGAACTCATGCAAGAGGGTGAGACAACCCTCGCCGACCGGCTCTGCGAGGAGAGGCTGACCCGCCTGCCCGCGGACGAGTTCCCCGCGCGGCACGCGTGGCTGGCCGCTCTGCGCGGCCACGTCCGATGGAACCTGGGAGACCCGCGTACGGCCTCGGAGTGTGCCCAGTCGGCCTTGGCCCTCCTGGACGAGCAGGGCTGGGGCGTCGCTGTCGGCTTACCCTTGTCGGTCCTGGTCTCCGCCCACACCCTCATGGGCGATCCGAGCCGGGCGGCCCGCTACCTGGAGCGACCCGTCCCGGACGAGATGTGGGACTCGTCGTTCGGCCCGCTGTACCGCATCGCCCTCGGCTGTTACCTCCTGGAGACGGGCCGTCCGGACATGGCGTTGAACGAGTTCCTCGCCTGCGCCCCGAAGGGCGAAGACCGACCGGCCGACCCCCTCGGCTGCTCCGGCTGGCGCGCCCACGCCGCAGAGGCGTATCTGGCCCTCGGCGAGCCGGAGCAGGCCCGACGGATGGCCGACGCGGAGCTCCTGCGGGGCGACCGGCCGACCGACGCCCGAGGTCGAGCCCTGCGGATCCTGGCCGAGGTCGACGCCCCCGAGCACCGCAGGGCTCATCTGGAGGAGGCGGAGCGCACCCTGCGCGGGGCGCACAGCCGTCTCCCGCTCGCCCAGGTGCTGGCCCAGCTCAGCCAGGTGGACCTGGCGGACGGTCACACCCGTACCGCGCGGGCCCGCCGGAAAGAGGCACTGAGCCTGGCCACCGCATGCGGTGCGCCCCATCGGTTACGGTCTCCCGCGAGCCCACTCGACGAGCCGTTGGCGCCGCCCCGGCCGGCCTGGGCGGAGGGCGGACAGCCGGCGGCAACCGGTCCGGCGCCGAGGCGCGCCACTGGCGCCGGGGGTCTGACGGAAGCCGAGTGGCGGGTTGCCTCGCTGGCCGCAGCGCACAGGTCGAACCGGCAGATCGCCGCCCAGCTGTACATCACGGTGAGCACGGTGGAGCAACATCTGACCCGCGTGTACCGAAAACTCTCGGTCCGCCGCCGGTCGGACTTACCCGGCCTGCTGGGAGTCGAGGGGCAGTCGCACTGCTGACGCTCTCGTCGCCCGGGCGCCACCGAGTCGCTACGGTTGAGCCATGACCGCACTGCCCGACTGGATGCGCCCGCCGCGCGCGGAAGGCTGGTTCGCGGAGGACCTGGACCGCCTCCCCGAGGCGCCTCGCCATACCGAGCTGATCGACGGAGCCCTCGTCTTCATGATGTCGCCCCAACGGTCCTGGCACGGCCGCCTTGTCACCTCTCTCACCACCGCGCTCATGGCCACCGCGCCCCCCGGTCTCGAGGTCGAACGGGAGATGACGATCCGCCTTGACAAGCGGAACCGCCCGGAGCCGGATCTGCTCGTGACGACCGCGCCGTACGACCCGGACCGCACGTGGTACGCGCCGGAAGAGGTCCAGCTCGTCGTCGAGGTCGTCTCACCGGAATCCGCCCACCGCGACCGCACGGTGAAGCTGCACAAGTACGCAGAAGCCAAGATCCCGCACTACTGGTGTGTCGACGAGGAGAACGGTGTTTCTGTCGTCCACGTCTACGAACTCGACGAACCGACGGGCGTCTACGCGCCTGCGGGCATCTTCCGGGGCACCCTCAAGCGCCCCGTGCCTTTCGAGATCAGCCTGGATCTCGACAAGCTCACCCCGCCTAGGCGCACCTAGGAGTCAGCACGGAGAGACAGAAGGGCCGGGCTCGCCGAAGCCCGGCCCCTGCTGACCCGCACGAAACCACCCGACAAGGCACTGGCCTGCGGAAATACGCGCACATCCAAGACGAGGTCGGGGTCGAGGGTGAGGACGAGGGCCGAGATTCCGTTGGCGAGGGCGGACGCGTAGGCGCGTACGGCGTCGGCGGCCTCGAGGTCGCTCGGCGCGGCGCTGAACACGGCCTCGACGTCGGCACCGTGGGCCTCCAGGTCGTCGGGGGCGTCGCACCAGCCCAGCAGGCGCAGGTTCCCGATCTCGCCGGCGGCGCCGTTCGGACCCCGGTGCGGCCGTCCGCCGACGATCATCCCGGCACCGGTGCGCCGGCCGGCGAGGACGTGCACGGCTCGTCGATGTGGCGGGCGCAGCCGCGCCAGTGCTCGGCGGGGGTGGCGAGGTCGGCGTCATTCTCGGCGTTCACCTGGCAGCCGAAGCGGCTGGGGACGCAGCCGCCGAGGTTCACTCAGCTTCACGCACAAACTGTCGGTCGTCGAGCAGTTGGAGGCCGCGCTCCGCACCGACGCCCTGGTCACCCTCGCCGCCACGCGCACCTTCCCGGTGAAGCAGCCGCCCTCGGGGGCGCTGATGAGCGCCATGCATCACGGCGTCCCCAACCGGCATTGGACCGGCCCGGAGCCGGTCACCAATAGTGCTGGGGATGGGCGCAGACGCCGTGACGGAGGTTCGCCGATAACCATCTCCCCCACACCCGCAACCGCCGAGCCGGCCCGTGCCGCCTCGCCGTTGACGATCAGCGAGCAAGGCGCGTTCTGGGTCGGTGTCGGGCGCAAGCCGACCGAGGCCGGGACGGCCGCCGAGGCCGCGATGTACGTCCAGTACCAGATCCCGGCCGATCTCCGGCATCCGCTGCCCGTGGTGATGGTCCACGGAGGCGGCGGCCAGGGCACGGACTACCTGTCGACGCCGGACGGGCGCCCCGGCTGGGCCACCCGGTTCCTCCAGGCCGGTTACGCCGTGTACGTGGTCGACCGTCCTGGTCACGGGCGCTCCCCGTACCACCCCGATGTCCTCGGGCCCGTCGAGGGCGCTGCGCCGACGTACGAGTTCATCCGCTGGCTGTTCTGCGAGGGGGCGGGACGACCCGGTAGCCAGTGGCCCGGCAGCGGCGAGATCGGCGACGACTCCGCGCTGGACCAGTTGATGGCGAGCCAGGGCCCGACGCTGCCCACCTTCGCCGAGAACGAGGAGCAGATGCGGCGCTGCGGGGCCGAGTTGCTGGACCGTATCGGACCGGCCGTGCTGATCACCCACTCCATGGGGGGGCCGTTCGGCTGGCTGGTCGCCGATGCCCGGCCCGGGCTGGTGAAGGCCGTTGTCTCCATCGAGCCGATCGGGCCGCCGTTCACCGAACTGCCCGGCCTCGGAAAGCTGGAGTGGGGGCTCACCGCCGCCCCGATCACTTACGAGCCGCCGGTAACGACCCCGGCCGAACTGCGCCTTCGGCTGCGCGAGGCGGGGGGCGACGGGCTGCAGGACTGTCTCGTCCAGGACGAAGAGGCAGGCGCCGTGCGGTCCCTGCCGGGGCTCCAGGGCTTCCCGATCGCCGTGGTCGCGGCCGACGTCTCGCCGTTCGCGGCGTTCCAGCACGGTGTCGCCGACTACCTCGCCCAGGCCGGTGCCGACGTCGAGTTGCTGCGCCTGGCGGACCTGGGACTCACGGGCAACGGTCACCTGCCCATGGGCGAGAAGAACTCCGACGACGTGGCCGAGGCACTGATGACCTGGCTGGACAAGCGACTGGCGGATGCGGAGGAAACGTCCCGATGACAGCCGTGCCGATCGTCGAGACCGATGTGCTCATCGTGGGAAGCGGGCCCGCGGGAGCGAGCGCCGCACTGGCGCTGAGCACCTATGGCGTGCCGAACGTCATGGTCACCCGCTACTCACGCCTCGCGGACACGCCCCGGGCGCACATCACCAACCAGCGCACCATGGAAGTGCTGCGTGACCTGGGTGTCGAAGAGGATGTGATCGCCCAGGCCACCCCGCAGCATCTGATGGGCAACACCGTCTTCTGCACCGCCATCGCGGGCGAGGAGCTCGGCCGGCTGAGGTCCTGGGGCAACGAACCGCTCGTGCAGGCCGCGCACGAGCTGGCGAGCCCCACCCGCATGTGCGACATGCCGCAGCACCTCATGGAGCCAGTGCTCGTGAACGCGGCCACAGCACGCGGAAGCCAACTGCGGTTCGGCACCGAGTACCTGTCGCACGAGCAGGACGCCGACGGCGTGACCGCCACGGTCCGCGACCGGCTGCGCGGCGACACGTACACCATCGGCGCCAAGTACCTGATCGGCGCGGACGGCGGACGCAGCAAGGTGGCCGAGGACGCCGGGCTGCCGATGGGCGGCCAGATGGGCGTGGCCGGCAGCATCAACATCGTCTTCGACGCGGACCTCAGCAAGTACGTGGCGCACCGACCCGCCACCCTCTACTGGGTGCTGGCGCCCGGCGCGACCGTGGGCGGCATCGGCGCCGGCCTGGTGCGCTGCGTACGGACGTGGAACGAGTGGCTGATCGTGTGGGGCTACGACGTCGACGCCGGGCCGCCGGACCTCACCGAGGAGTACGCCCTGTCCGTCGTCCGCAAGCTCATCGGCGACGACGAGATCCCGGTGACCATCAAGTCGTCCTCCGCGTGGACGGTCAACGAGATGTACGCCGAGACGTACTCCAGCGGCCGGGTGTTCTGCGCGGGCGACGCCTGCCACCGGCACCCACCGTCCAACGGGCTGGGCTCCAACACCTCCATCCAGGACTCCTACAACCTGGCGTGGAAGCTGAAGCTCGTCCTGGACGGCACCGCGTCCCCGTCCCTGCTGGACACCTACAGTGACGAGCGGGCACCGGTCGGCAAGCAGGTCGTCACCCGGGCCAACCAGTCCATCGGTGAGACGGCACCCGTTTTCGAAGCGCTCGGCGGCCTGGCGCCGCAGACCCCCGAGCAGCTGTGGCGGAACATCGCCGCCCGCAAGGACGCCACCACGGAGGCCGAGGAGCAGCGGGCGCGGCTGCGGGAGGCGATCGCCTTCAAGGCATACGAGTTCAACGCCCACGGCGTGGACCTCAACCAGCGCTACACCTCCGCCGCGATCGTCCCGGACGGAACCGAGGACCCCGGCTTCGCACGCGACCCCGAGCTGTACTTCCAGCCGAGCACCCGCCCCGGCGCCAAGCTCCCGCACGCCTGGCTCTCCGCGGGCACCCGCAATCCGTCCACCCTGGACCTGGGCGGGAACGGCCGGTTCACCCTGATCACCGGCATCGGCGGCGAGCCCTGGACGGAGGCCGCCCGCATCCTCGGCAAGGAGTTCGGCCTGGAGATCGCCACGGCGGTCATCGGCCCCGGCCAGGAGTACGAGGACCCGTACGGGGACTGGGCCCGGCTGCGGGAGATCGGCGACTCGGGCGCGCTGCTGGTGCGGCCGGACAACCATGTGGCCTTCCGCCGCCAGGACGCCACCGGTGACGTCACGGCCGCACTGAGGGACGCACTGCTGCAGATCCTCGGGCGGGGCTGAGCGGCCATGGACCTCACCGCGAAGACCGCGAAGACCGCGAGTTCCGCGACGACGACGGCGGTGCTGGAAAGCTTCGCCCACACCTCCGATGCCCGACTGCGCGAGGTGCTGGTCTCCCTGACGCGCCACCTGCACGATTTCGTACGGGACATCGAGCCGACCCAGGCCGAGTGGGAGCGGGCGATCGACTTCCTCACCGCGACCGGGCACATGTGCGACGACACCCGGCAGGAGTTCATCCTGCTGTCGGACGTCCTGGGTGTGTCGATGCTCGTCGAGACGATCAACGACCACAAGGCGTCCGCCGCGACCGACTCGACGGTGCTCGGCCCCTTCCACATGACCGAGTCCCCGGTCCGTGAACTCGGGGCGAACATCGATCTGGTCGGCGGCGGCGAGCCGTGTGTGATCAGCGGACGGGTCGTCTCCGTCGACGGCACTCCGCTGCCCGGCGCGACGCTGGACGTGTGGCAGGCCGACGACCAGGGCTTCTACGACGTCCAGCAGCCGGAGAAGCAGCCGCCGGGCAATGGGCGCGGGCTGTTCACAGCGGACGCGGAGGGGCGGTTCTGGTTCCGCTCGTGCGTGCCCAGCCCGTATCCGATCCCGACGGACGGGCCGGTCGGCTCCCTGCTGGAGGCCACCGGCCGTCACCCCTACCGTCCGGCCCATGTCCACTTCATCGTGGGCGCCGAGGGGTACAGCCCGGTGACGACGCACATCTTCGTGGCGGGCAGCGACTATCTGGAGTCGGACGCCGTCTTCGCCGTGAAGGAGAGCCTGGTCGAGGAGTTCGTCGAGGTGGACTCCCCCGAGGAAGCCGCGGAGTTGGGCCTGGCCAACCCCTTCCGCCGGGCGCGCTTCGACATCGTGCTGCAACCGGTGATCGCGTGAAGGACGAGGCCCTGGACTTCACCTACCAGGCCCAGCCGATGCGCGTCCTCTTCCGGTCGGGTGCCGTCCCGGACGCGGTGCCCGACGAGGTCGCGCTTCTCGGCCTCGGCAGCGTCCTCGTGCTGTGCGACGACCATGGCCTGGACACGGCCCATGCCGTCGCCGCGTCTCTCGGCGACGCCTGCGCCGGGCTGCACGCGGGGGCGGTGACGCACGTCCCGGTGGAGGTCGCCGACCTGGCCGTCGAAGCGGCTCGCGAAGCCCGGGCCGACGGCTGCGTGGCGGTCGGCGGCGGTTCGGTGACCGGCCTGGCCAAGGCCGTCGCGCTCAGGACCGGCCTGCCGATCGTCGCCGTCCCGACGACGTACGCCGGATCGGAGATGACACCCGTCTGGGGCCTGACCGAGGGCGCGGTCAAACGCACCGGGCGCGACCCGAAGGTGTTGCCGCGCAGCGTCGTGTAAGACCCGCTGCTCACGCTCACCATGCCGCCCGTGGGGTCCGCGACGAGCGGCATGAACGCGATCGCGCACGCCGTCGAGGCTCTGTACGCCCCGGACTCCACTCCGATCGTCTCCCTCATGGCGGAGGAGGGTGTGCGGGCGCTGGCCGCGGCCCTTCCCGAGATCGTCGCCGACCCCTCGGGGCATGACGCGCGCAGCCGCGCGCTGTACGGGGCGTGGCTGCGCGGTGCCTGTCTCGGCGCCACCACCATGGGGCTGCACCACAAGCTCTGCCATGTGCTCGGCGGCACCTTCGACCTGCCGCACGCCGAGACACACGCCGTCGTCCTGCCCCATGTGCTGGCCTTCAACGCGCCGGCGGTTCCCGAGGCACTGGCGGCGCTGCGCCGGGCGCTCGATGTCCCGGATCCGGTACGGGAGTTGCGCGAGCTGGGCGAGCGTCTTGGCATCCCGCGATCGCTCGCCGACCTGGGCCTGACCGCCGCCGACGCGGACCGTGCGGTCGATGTCGCTCTCGGGGCGCCGTACGCGAATCCCCGCCCGGCCTCCGCCGACGATCTGCGCGCCGTCCTGCACGCGGCCTGGGCGGGCGAGCGGCCGTACGGCGGCTGACCCCCCTACTGGGGCCCGCCCGGCGGATCATGCCGGCGTCGCGGGGCGTGGCACGCGCATCTGCCGCGTTGTCGTCGGTTGCCGACTCCCCCACGCTCGAACAACCTCGCGCGGGGGCCCCCATCGCGTCGCCGCCCTCCTCCGCCTTGCAGCTGCACGCACCACGCCCCGCTCGGCTTGCCCGGAATGTGCCTGCCGTTTCTTGTAGCCGGCCTGATCCGCCGGGCAGGCCCTAGGAGATCTCGGCGTACGGAACGCCGGTCGCGCGTCGGGCCACCCGGCGTGCGACCTCGGCGAAGGCCGGGGCGGCGGGCGAGTGACCGGCCTCCGGAAAGGCGACGGCGGCCACCAAGCCGAGGGGCTCCTTCGGAGCGACGTTCTCCACTCCTGGGTGCGGGAACATCCGGGTGGCCGACAGCGGCATCAGTCCCACCATGTGCTGGTAGGCGATCTTCAAGGACACGTCCTGGGCCGAGCGGGCGTGGAAGCCGACCGTCGGGGCGTCGTCGTCCCCGTTTCGCCCGCCCACCCAGAAGTCGAGGCCCGGCTCGGGGGTGACCCAGGGCTGATCGAAGACCTCGGTCACGTCTACCGCGGCTGCCCCGGCCAGCGGATGCCCCTTCCACAGCGCGAGGGAAGCGGGCTCGGTGAAGATCGGTACTCGTGTCACGCCCGGCATGTCGACGTTCAGGGGCAACAGCGCCACGTCGTGCTCGCCGGCCAGCAGCGGGGCGAGACCCTGGTGGAAGTCCGCTTCATGCACCCGGATCGTGACGCTGGGATACCGCTCGCAGAACGCCTCGATGACCGGATGCGTCAGCTCCGCGAGAGCCACCCCGTAGAGCGCGACCCGCACCTCGTCCCGTTGCCTGGCCCTGATGGCGTCCGCGGCGGCGGCGAGCCGGTCGGCGTCGGCCAGCACCTCGCCCGCCCGTTCGAGCAGTTCCGCGCCGTCGGCGGTGAGCGCCACATGCCGTTTGTCGCGGTCGAACAGCTGGACGCCCAGCTCACGCTCGAGGGCGGCGATCGATCGCGTCAGCGCGGGCTGCGTCAGGTGCAGACGCTCGGCGGCGACCCGGTAATTCAAGGTCTCGGCGAGCGCCGAGAAATGGCGCAGGTTCCGGAGTTCCACTCTGACCTCCAGAAAGGCGAGGCCCACGGCGTTGTGGTCGCGCCAGGTTACAGCGCGCTTCCCCGCACGTCACCAGGCAGAAATGTGCGGCATTCCCGTCACCCCCTCCGACCTGCTGTGATGCACGACACTCATCAAGCCCCCAGTTACCGGCATTGGACGGTCCTTCGCCGCGCTGCCGACACTCGCTTCAGGCCGACCCAGAACAGCAGCGGATGGGGTGCGAATTGTCCGAGACAACCGAGGCAGCCGAGAAAATCATCGAGATTCCGCAGCCGGAGCCGGATCTGACACCGGAGGAACTGGTGCGCCGGGCCGCCGACATGAGGGCCTGGCTACGTGATCATCAGGACGAGACCGAACAGCGGACCGGTATCTCCGAGGACACGCACAAGGCGTTCCTGGAGGCGGGTTTCTACCGGTCCCTCCAGCCACGCCGCTTCGGCGGCTACGAGTTCGACCTGCGGACCTACTCCCGGATGGTCACCGAGGTGGCCCGCGGCTGCCCGTCCAGCGGCTGGAACCTGTGTCTGGCCGCCTCCCACAGCCTGGTGGTGGCCGGCCGCTTCCCCGAGAGCACCCAGCGCGAGGTGTTCGGGCCGGACGGTGACTTCCGGGCGCCGCTGCCGATCGCCCCGAGCGCCACCGCGACGAGGACCCCCGACGGGTACCTGGTCAACGGCCGCTGGGACTACGCCTCCGGAGTCAACGTCTCCACGCACTTCCTGGGTGGCGTGCTCATCGTCGACGAAGAGGGCGGCATTCCCACGCCGGGCATGGTGCTCGTGCCCTCCGGCTGGCGGATGCTCGACAACTGGGGCGAGATCCTGGGCTTCCGCGGCAGCGGCTCCAACAGCGTCGTGGCCGAGGACGTCCTCGTACCGTACGAGTACGTGTCCAGGACCCACCTCGCGGCGGCCGACGCCACCGACGGGCCGGGTGTGGAACTGCACGGCAACCCGATGTACGCGGGCCGGCTGATGCCGTTCTTCAACATCCAGCTGTGTTCGATCGTGGCGGGCACCGCCTGGGCCGCGGTCGACGAGTACCAGCGGATCATCACCACCAAGAACAGCCAGCTGCCGCCCTTCAAGCCGCGCAGCCACGATCCGGAACACCAGCGCAACCTCGGCCTGGCCACGGCCCTGGCCGACAGCGCGCAGCGGATCATCCTGTCGGTCGCCGACGACTACACCGCGTACGCCGCCCGAGGCCTGGCAGGGGGCGAGCCCTTCTCCGAACTGGACGACCAGGCCCTCTCCCTCACGGCCCGGCAGTCCGGCCAACTCGCCTGCCAGGCCGTCGAGATGCTGGCCTCGGCCAGTGGCTCCAGCGCGCTGGCGAACGGCCAGCGCATGCAGCGGTACCTGCGCGACGTCGCCACGTACAAGACCCACATCAACGCGCAGCACGGCTCGTGGGCCACGGCGTACGCCCGTTCTCTGCTCGGCGTGGAGAACTCGGCGTGAACCGCCCGACGCCCGCCGCGACGGCGCCCGGCGGTGGCCCGGCAGACGACCCCGGCCTGTTCCGGCACGTGCTCGGCCACTACCCGACGGGTGTCACGGTGGTCACCGCGAAGGAACCCGACGGCACCCCGGTCGGCATGGTGATCGGCTCGTTCACCTCGGTGTCCCTGGACCCTCCGCTCGTCGCGTTCCTCCCCGGCCGATCCTCCACGACCTGGCCAAGGATCATGGCCGGCGGCTCCTTCTGCGTGAACGTGCTGGCCGCCGGCCAGGAGGGCCTCTGCCGGGACGTCAGCGCCAAGGCACCCGACGTCTTCGACCGCCACCCGTGGCGCGGCGCGGCCTCGGGCAGCCCCGTCCTCGCGGGCTCCGTCGCCTGGATCGACTGCGACATCGCCGACGTGTGGACCCTCGGCGACCACTACTTCGTCCTCGGCCACGTGCGGGAACTCGGGGTGGAGAAGACCGGCGTCTCGCCGCTGGTCTTCTCCCGGGGGCGGCTCGCCCCGTTGCCGCCCCGCCGGGACCACGACGAATCGGCCGACTACACATGGCCCGACTGGCTCTGAGAGCTCTGAGAGAAGAGAGACGCACCATGCGCAATCAAGGGCTCGGCTCGTGGCCCGCGCGGCGTGCCCGCATGGCACCGGAGGCCACCGCCGTCGTGCACGACGGTGGATCCCTGTCCTACGGAGAGCTGGCCGCGCGCGTGATGCGGCTCGCTCACGCCCTGCGTGCCCTGGGAGTCGGACACGGCGACCGGGTGGCCTACCTGGGCTCGAACCATCCGGCCCTGACGGAGACGCTGTTCGCCGCGAACGCGCTGGGCGCCGTCTTCGTCCCGCTCAACACCCGCCTCGCGGCACCTGAGTTGGCCTTCATCCTGGGCGACTCGGGAGCGTCGGTGCTGGTGTTCGCGGCCGAACTCACCGACATCGTCGACGCGTTCAGGGGCGACGTCGAGGTGAAGCACTACGTCGAGGTGGGGAAGGCGTACGAGGAGCTGCTCGCGAGTGCGCCGGACAACCCCCTGGACGAGACGGTCGGCCTCGATGAGGTGTGCATGATCCAGTACACCTCTGGCACCAGCGGCCGTCCCAAGGGCGTCATGTTGACCCACGCCAACATCGCCTGGAACTGCTTCAACATCCTGCTGGAGGTGGACATCGCCTCCGACGACGTCGCTCTGGTGGTGGCACCGATGTTCCACACCGCCGCCCTCAACGCCGTCTTCCTGCCGGGCTTCCTCAAAGGAGGGATGTCGGTGCTGATGCGCGGCTTCGATCCGGACCGGGTGCTCGACGTCATCGCCGAGCACCGGGTGACGAGGATGTTCGGCGTGCCCGCGATGTACCAGGCCATGGCCCGGTCGTCGCGGTGGGCGACGGCCGATCTGTCGTCGGTCCGGATCCTGATGTGCGCGGCGGCACCCGTCCCCAAGGCCCTCATCCACACGTACCAGGACCGTGGCCTGACCTTCCTCCAGGAGTACGGCCTGACCGAGACCGCTCCCGCCGCGCTGGGCCTGCGCGCACCGGACAGCATCCGCAAGGCCGGCTCGGCCGGCAAACCCTGCTTCTTCACCGACGTACGCGTGGTACGGCCCGACCTCACCGATGTCGCACCGGGCGAGGTCGGCGAGGTGATCATCGAGGGCCTCAACGTGATGAAGGGCTACTGGCAGTGGCCCGAAGCGACCAAGGACGCCTTCGTCGAGGGAAGTTGGTTCCGCTCCGGAGACGCGGCCACTGTCGACGAGGAGGGGTACGTCACGATCGTCGACCGCATCAAGGACATGTACATCTCCGGCGGGGAGAACGTCTATCCGGCCGAGGTCGAGCAACTCCTCTACCAGCATCCCGCGGTCGCCGAATGCGCGGTGATCGGCGTACCCGACGAACGATGGGGCGAAGTGGGCAGAGCGCTGGTCGTGCCCCGCGCGGGCGCCGACGTGTCGCCCGACGACATCTTGGACTCCCTGTCCGGCCGACTCGCCAAGTACAAGCTCCCCAAGTCGGTCGTCCTCGTCGACGCCCTGCCCCGCAACGCCACCGGCAAGATCCTCAAGGCCCGCCTGCGCAGCCAGTACGGCTCCCTGTCAGTCCGCGGCGCCGAGGAGGCATGACGCCAGGCCAGGGAATCCGACCACTCCACGCCACACGGTCACCACATCGTTCGCCGACAGTGGCGGGGGCCTCGCCTCCCTGCGGGCCCCGCGCGAAAGCCGGTGGACGGCGGCGCGACTTCGCCCGCATCGCCGACTGCCGCACCGGCGAGGTCAGCTGCACCGGGACCGACGACTACGGCACCTGGAACCCTTGGGCGACAGCCCGGCTGCCGTCGGTCCCGGAAGGGCCGTAGATCCCTGGGGCGCAAATCCCCGTAGGAAGTCGGTCACCCTTGCCCGTCCTGCTCGCGACATGCCGCGCCGGCGGTCTCACTGAGGGCGGGACAAGGGGCCTGACCCGAAAGAGTCAGACCCCTGTTGACCTGCTTGTTTGCCAGATGAAGTGGCGCCAAGTCACCTGCTAGACATTGAAGCGGAACTCCACCACGTCGCCGTCCTGCATCACGTAGTCCTTGCCCTCCATGCGGGCCTTGCCCTTGGCACGGGCCTCGGCCACCGAACCGGTCTCCACCAGGTCGTCGAAGGAGATGACCTCCGCCTTGATGAAGCCCTTCTGGAAGTCGGTGTGGATCACGCCGGCCGCCTCGGGGGCGGTGGCGCCCTTCTTGATCGTCCAGGCGCGGGACTCCTTGGGGCCCGCCGTGAGGTAGGTCTGGAGGCCGAGGGTGTTGAAGCCGACGCGGGCGAGGGTGGCCAGGCCGGGCTCCTCGGCGCCGACCGACTCCAGGAGCTCCATCGCGTCCTCCTCGTCGAGCTCGGCGAGGTCCGCCTCCAGCTTGGCGTTGAGGAAGATCGCCTCGGCCGGGGCGACCAGGGCGCGCTGCTCCTCCTTGAAGGACTCGTCGACCAGTTCGTCCTCGTCGACGTTGAAGACGTACAGGAAGGGCTTCGTCGTCAGCAGGTGCAGGTCGTGCAGCAGCTCCTCGTTGCCGGATCCCTGGACGATGCCCGCGGAGAACAGCGTGTCGCCCTTCTCCAGGATCTCCTTGGCCTCCTCGACGGCCTTCACCTTCGGCGCGATGTCCTTCTTGATGCGCGACTCCTTCTGGAGGCGCGGCAGGACCTTCTCGATGGTCTGGAGGTCGGCGAGGATCAGCTCGGTGTTGATCGTCTCGATGTCGTCCTTCGGCGAGACCTTGCCGTCGACGTGGACGACGTTCTCGTCCTTGAAGGCGCGGATGACCTGGCAGATCGCGTCGGACTCACGGATGTTCGCCAGGAACTTGTTGCCGAGGCCCTCGCCCTCGCTGGCGCCGCGCACGATGCCCGCGATGTCGACGAAGTCGACGGTCGCCGGGAGGACGCGCTGCGACCCGAAGATCTCGGCCAGCTTCGTCAGGCGCTCGTCCGGGACGCCGACGACGCCGACGTTCGGCTCGATCGTGGCGAACGGGTAGTTGGCCGCCAGCACGTCGTTCTTGGTCAGGGCGTTGAACAGGGTCGACTTGCCGACGTTGGGCAGACCGACGATTCCGATCGTGAGCGACACGTTTACGACTTCCCGTACGTAGGAGGGCCAGGCGGCCGGTGGCCTGGGGCGGCGGGGCCTGGGGGTGCGGTCCGGCGGATCGTGCCCCAGGGGCCAGAGGGCTGGCCGGTCCCCCAGTTTACGGCGTGCCCGCGCCCCGCCCGGCGGCGTATCGAACGCTTGGCCAAGGTCCCCTCAACGGCGTGTCTGTGCACCCATTCGGCACATTAACCGACCTAAGTTGGTCGAGTGGAGCAGCACAGGACGCATCGCCCTCGGACCGGACCGCAGCGTGGCACTCCCCTTCCGCCACAGATGGTCAGAGGCGGCCGGGAGCGCGGCGGCGCGGGGGCGCCGCGTCGTGCCCCGGTCGCGCGCGGGCCCGTCCCTGCCCCTGCCCGAGCCGTGCGGCGCGTCTCTCGCGCCGTGCGCCGGATGCCGAACCCCCGGCTGACCGGGCTGGGCGGCGGCCTGTTCTGCGCGGTGTCGATGTTCGCGCTGGCCTGCCTGGACCGGCTGCTGTTCGGCGCGTCGCTCACGGTGTACGGGGCGCTGTTCCTGCCGGTCAGCGCGTTGACGGCGGTGTGGGTGCGGCGGGGTGACCTCGCGAGCGGGCCGGTGGTCGTGCCCATCGCCTTCGCGGCCGGGCTGCCCCCGATCGCCGGGGGCGAGGGCGGACCCGCCGCGTATCTGATGGGCCTGGTCACCGCCCTCGCGATGGCCGCGGGCTGGCTCTACGGCGGCACGCTGATCGCCGGCGTCATCGTGACCGTACGCAAGCTGCGCCTGATGGCCCGACGGGCGGCGGAGCGGGAAGCGTCGATGTCCCGGGGAACTGTGGCGCCCCGGGGAGGGGAAGCGCCCCGAGGGGCGGCGGCGCCCGGGAGGACGAAGGCGTTCCGGGAGGCGGCGGCGCCCCGGGGATCGGAGGCGCCGCGAGGGCTCGGACGACCGGGAACGCCCGGCGCCCAGCCCCACCCCTCGTACGACCACGCCCCGGCCCGGCCCCGGACCCCGAAGCCCCCGGCCCAGCCACGCCGCACGGTGCCCCGCGGCTTCTGACCCACCCTCGGGCCGGTCCGGGCCGCCGCGCCCCTGCCGTGGTCCGCCGGGGCCCGCCGGGGAGCCGCCGGGGCCCGGCGAGGAGTCAGGGCCCGCCGGGGAGCCGGGGACCTGGCGAGGAGCCGCCGGGGGAGTGTCATGCCAGTCCGTATCCGACGCCCCGCCGGGCCGTGATCAGCGGCGGGCCGAGGGCGCTCTTCTGATCAGCCGGCCCTGGAACGAGTCCGCGCGCCCCTCCGGGATCGGCCCGCCTCCCGGATCGGCCTGCTTCCCGGATGGGTCCGCCTCCGGACGGGTCTGCGCCCCGCCCCTCCGGATCCGCCGACGGACGAGTTCGCGCGCCTCCTTCGGGAAGCACCCCGCCCCTCCGGTCGGATCCGCGCGCCCTCCCCGGATCAGCCCGCCTTCGCCGCCCGCATCGCCGCGCCCACGATGCCCGCGTTGTTCTGGAGCTGGGCCGGGACGATCTCGGCCTGGATGCCCTCGATCAGGTGCAGGAACTTGTGGGACTTGCGGCTGACGCCGCCGCCGATGATGAACAGCTCCGGGGAGAAGAGCATCTCCACATGAGCGAGGTACTTGGTGACGCGCTTGGCCCAGTGCTCCCAGGTCAGCTCGTGGTCGTCCTTGGCCTTCGTGGAGGCACGGGTCTCCGCGTCGTGGCCGCCCAGCTCCAGATGGCCCAGCTCCGTGTTGGGCACGAGGATGCCGTCGCAGAAGACGGCGCTGCCGATGCCCGTGCCGAAGGTCAGCATGATGACCGTGCCCCGGCGGTCGCGCCCGGCGCCGAACTGCATCTCGGCGACGCCCGCCGCGTCCGCGTCGTTCACCACGGTGACCGGGAGGCCGCCGAGCCGGTCACCGAGCAGGGCGCGCGCGTCGACGTCGATCCAGCCCTTGTCGACGTTGGCCGCCGTACGGATCGTGGCGCCGCCCGTGACCACGCCCGGGAAGGTGATGCCTACGGGGCCGGTCCAGCCGAAGTGGTCGACGACCTCCTTCACCCCGTCGGCCACCGCGTCCGGCGTCGCCGGGTGCGGGGTCAGCACCTTGTACCGCTCGTCCGCCAGGTCGCCCAGGTCCAGGTCCACGGGAGCGCCCTTGATCCCGGATCCACCGATGTCCACGCCGAAGATGTGCATGGCCCTACGTTACGTCGTACGACTGACAGTCACGGCCAGGGGCCACCAGGCCGCCTCCCGCCCCCGGAACCCTCACGTCGTCGTACGCGTACGGCCCCGGAAACTTCACGTTCCGGGGCCGTAAGGGGGCAGCGGGGGCTCAGACGCCGGTGGCGCCCTGTCCGGTGCGCTCGGCGACCAGGGCGGCCGCCTCCTCGCGCAGATCGCGGCGCAGCTCCTTCGGCAGCGAGAAGGTGATCGACTCCTCGGCGGCCTTGACCAGCTCGACGTCCTCGTAGCCCCGCTGGGAGAGCCACTCCAGGACCTCCTCGACGAGGACCTCCGGCACGGAGGCGCCCGAGGTGACGCCGACGGTCTCCACGCCCTCCAGCCAGGCCTCGTCGATCTCGCTCGCGAAGTCCACGAGGTACGCCTCGCGGGAGCCGGCGAGCTTGGCGACCTCGACGAGCCGCTTGGAGTTGGACGAGTTGCGGGAGCCGACGACGATGACCAGCTCGGCCTCCGCGCCCATCTGCTTCACGGCGAGCTGACGGTTCTGCGTGGCGTAGCAGATGTCGTCGCTCGGCGGGGAGACGAGCAGCGGGAACTTCTCCTTGAGGGCGCCGACGGTCTCCATCGTCTCGTCGACGGAGAGCGTGGTCTGGGAGAGCCAGACGACCTTCGACGGGTCGCGGACCTCGACCTTCTCGACGTCACCGGGGCCGTCGACGAGCTGGATGTGGTCCGGGGCCTCGCCGGAGGTGCCGATGACCTCCTCGTGGCCCTCGTGCCCGATCAGGAGGATGTCGAAGTCCTCGCCCGCGTAGCGGATCGCTTCCTTGTGGACCTTGGTGACCAGCGGGCAGGTCGCGTCGATGGTGGCGAGCCTGCCGCGCTGCGCCTCCTCGTGGACGGTGGGGGCCACGCCGTGCGCCGAGAACATCACGATGTTGCCCTCGGGGACCTCTTCCGTCTGCTCGACGAAGATGGCGCCCTTCTTCTCCAGGGTCTGCACGACGTACTTGTTGTGGACGATCTCGTGGCGGACGTAGATCGGGGCCCCGTACTGCTCGAGGGCCTTCTCGACGGCGATCACGGCACGGTCGACACCCGCGCAGTAGCCGCGCGGAGCGGCGAGGAGGACACGGCGGCGGCCAGGCGAAGCGGTCATGCACCCATCGTAGGGGGTTCCCCGCGGGGGGCTCCGCCGTGGGAGCGGGGGTGAGCTCGGGGGCGCGTGGGTGTGCCGGGTGCGGGTGGTGTGTGGTTTCTCGCGCAGTTCCCCGCGCCCCTGAAAAGCGGCCGGGGCTGCGCCCCGTGTTTTTCGACGGCGCCAGCGACGGCGCCACCTGATGAAGGCGGGCCGCAGGCCCATGCCTTCAGGGGCGCGGGGAACTGCGCGACCGACCCCCACCCTCCCGCACCAGCCGAACAAACAGCGCACCCCGAGCTATAAGGCGCTGTCGGCACCCCCCGTTACGCTCCCCACATGGCTCTCAACACATCCGCCGACGCCCCCTTGCCCGTCGGTGAGGTCTCCCGGCTCATCGGCGGCTGGATCGACCGGCTCGGCTCGGTGTGGGTCGAGGGGCAGATCACTCAGCTGTCGCGGCGCCCCGGTGCCGGCGTCGTCTTCCTCACGCTGCGGGACCCGTCGCACGACATCTCCGTGAGCGTCACCTGCTACCGGCAGGTGTTCGACGCGATCGCCGACGTCGTCAGCGAGGGCGCCCGGGTCGTCGTGCACGCGAAGCCCGAGTGGTACGCGCCGCGCGGTCAGCTGTCCCTGCGGGCCACCGAGATAAAGCCGGTCGGCGTGGGTGAGCTGCTGGCCCGGCTGGAGCAGTTGAAGAAGTCGCTGGCGGCGGAGGGGCTGTTCGCGCCGGAGCGGAAGAAGGCGCTGCCGTTCCTGCCGCAGCTGATCGGGCTGGTGTGCGGCCGGGCCTCCGCGGCCGAGCGGGACGTGCTGGAGAACGCCCGGCACCGCTGGCCGGCCGTGCGCTTCGAGGTGCGCAACGTCGCCGTGCAGGGCGTGCACGCCGTGCCGCAGGTGGTGCAGGCGGTGAAGGAGCTGGACGCGATGGAGGGCGTGGACGTCATCGTCGTGGCCCGCGGCGGCGGCAGCGTGGAGGATCTGCTGCCCTTCTCCGACGAGCAGCTCGTCCGGGCCGTCGCGTCCTGCCGTACGCCGGTGGTGTCGGCGATCGGGCACGAGCCGGACACCCCGCTGCTGGACTACGTCGCGGACCTGCGGGCGTCCACGCCGACCGACGCGGCCAAGAAGGTCGTGCCGGACGTCGGCGAGGAGTACGAGCGGGTGCGGTGGCTGCGGGACCGGGCGCGGCGGTGCGTGGAGGCGCTCTTGGAGCGGGAGGAACGCGGGCTCGCGCACGCCCTGGCGCGCCCCTCGATAGAGGATCCGCACCGCATGATCGACGAGCGGGCCGACCAGGTGGCCTCGCTGCTCGACCGGGGGCGCCGCTGCCTCGGTCACCATCTGGACCGGGCGGTCTCGGAGCTGACGCACACGCACGCGCGCGTGGTGGCCCTCTCCCCCGCCGCGACCCTGAAGCGGGGGTACGCGGTGCTGCAGAAGGCGGACGGGCACGTGGTGCGCGCGCCCGGGGAGGTCACGGCCGAGGAGCCGTTGCGGGCGCGGGTCGCGGAGGGTGAGTTCGCCGTCCGGGTCGACGGCGCTGGCGACGGCACTGTCGGAGGGGACGCATAAGGTGGGCCGCATGACCAGCAACGTGAGCGAGGCCGAGGAGACGACCGTGACGGGCGGGGCGGCCGAAGCGTCCGAGGCCGACCGGGCCCTCGGCTACGAGCAGGCGCGTGACGAGCTGATCGAGGTCGTCCGGCGGCTGGAGGCGGGCGGTACGACGCTGGAGGAGTCCCTCGCGCTGTGGGAGCGCGGTGAGGAGCTGGCCAAGGTGTGCCGCCGCTGGCTGGACGGCGCCCGGGCCCGGCTGGACGCGGCCCTGGCGGAGGACGACGAGACGGACGCCTCCGGCGACGGCCGAGGCTGACCCGCACCCTTCCGGGTACGACACCGGCTCGCCCTTTCGGGTACGACACCGGCTCGCTCTTTCGGGTAGGGCACCGGCTCACCCCTTCCGGGCCCGACACCGGCTCCCAGGTACGGCGAAGATCACTGGTTTGTGTGAAGCGGATCACCCCGGCCCGCTTTTGGTTGAACCTTGAACTTCCATTGCGTACCTTCGACGTCGTCAGCGCACGTCTTTACGAAGGTTGTTCCATGTCTCTCGTTCTCGACCCCGCCGCCCAGGACCTGCTGTTCCGCGAGGCGCACACCGCGAACGCGTTCACCGACGAGCCGGTCACCGAGGAGCAGGTGCAGGCGATCTACGACCTGGTCAAGTTCGGCCCCACCGCCTTCAACCAGACCCCGCTGCGTATCGTCCTGGTCCGCTCCGCCGAGGCCCGCGAGCGCCTGGTGGCGCACATGGCCGAGGGCAACCAGGCCAAGACCGCCACCGCCCCGCTGGTCGCGATCCTCGCCGCGGACAACGAGTTCCACGAGGAGCTGCCGGCCCTGTTCCCGGCGTTCCCGCAGGCCAAGGACCTCTTCTTCGCCGAGCGCCCGGCCCGTGAGGCCGCCGCCGGACTGAACGCCGCCCTCCAGGCCGCGTACTTCATCATCGGCGTCCGCGCCGCGGGTCTCGCCGCCGGCCCGATGACCGGCTTCGACGCCGCCGGCGTCCAGAAGGAGTTCCTGGACGGCGACCACACCCCGCTGATGGTCGTCAACATCGGCAAGCCGGGCGAGGGCGCCTCCTACCCGCGCTCCCCGCGCCTCGCCTACGACGACGTCATCACGACCGTCTGATCCTCGCGCACCACGCGGAAGGGGCCCCCGGCACGACTGCCGGGGGCCCCTTCCGCGTCCCTGTCCGTGGGCGCGTCATTCCGCACCGCCCGGAGGCGCACCCCTCCGCACTCTCCGGGGAGCGGGCACGTCACTCCGTGCTCAGCGCCTTCGCCATATTCGTCAGCTCCTCGAACGACGCGCTGCCCGCGACCACGGTCGTCGCCTCCTCGCCCCGCAGGACGAGGGCGTCGTAGCGGTCGCCCTCGTAGCGGGTCCAGGTCTCGCCGCCGATCTCCTGCGTGGTGCCGGTCTTCTTCGCGTCCTGGGTGGCGTCCGGGATGAACCGGGACGGCTTCCCCGCGGACTGCTCGACGGCCACGTACCGGCCGTCGGGGGCGTGGAACCCGAGGTGCCAGTGGTCGGAGTCGGCGCCGCTGAAGCGGACGGAGGTCGCCTTCCAGGTGTCGGGCAGACCGACGGGCGCGGCCACCGGGTAGGAGGCGGCACGGCGCGCCGTGAGCAGCTCGACCCGGTAGTCGACGCGCTTGAGCTCCTGCTCGGTCTCGTCGTGCGGGATGAAGAGATAGATGACCCAGGCCGCGAGCAAGATGAGCCCCAGAGAGAGGACCATGTCGCGAACGGTCTGCTTGCCTTTCGTACCTGCCACGCCCTCATCGTCGCAGGTGCACCGGTCTGCTCATCCGTGGGGTCCCCTGCTCAATTTGTCAGCCTGACGATAGAGTCGAGCCGAACCCTCATCCGGCCGTCGTCGTATCAGAAAGGTGCGCTCCGATGACCGAGAATCATCATTTGCCGTCCGAACTCGAAGTCCCCTCCGAAGCCCCCGACCGCAACCTCGCCCTGGAGCTCGTCCGGGTGACCGAGGCGGCCGCGATGGCCGCGGGCCGCTGGGTCGGTCGCGGGGACAAGAACGGCGCCGACGGCGCCGCCGTACGCGCCATGCGAACCCTGGTCTCCACCGTCTCGATGAACGGCGTCGTCGTCATCGGGGAGGGCGAGAAGGACGAGGCCCCGATGCTCTTCAACGGGGAGCGCGTCGGTGACGGGACCGGCCCGGAGTGCGACATCGCCGTGGACCCGATCGACGGCACCACGCTGACGGCCAAGGGCATGACCAACGCGATCGCCGTGCTCGCGGCGGCCGACCGGGGCACGATGTTCGACCCGTCCGCCGTCTTCTACATGGACAAGCTCGTCACCGGCCCCGAGGCCGCCGACTTCGTCGACATCGACGCGCCGGTCTCTGTGAACATCCGCCGGGTCGCCAAGGCGAAGCGGTCCACGCCCGAGGACGTCACCGTCGTGATCCTCGACCGGCCGCGGCACGAGGGCATCATCAACGAGATCCGGGAGACCGGGGCGCGCATCAAGCTGATCTCGGACGGTGATGTCGCGGGCTCGATCCTGGCACTGCGGGAGGGCACCGGGGTCGACATGCTGCTCGGCATCGGCGGCACGCCCGAGGGCATCATCTCGGCCTGTGCGGTGAAGTGCCTCGGCGGCACGATCCAGGGCAAGCTGTGGCCGAAGGACGACGAGGAGCGGCAGCGCGCGATCGACGCGGGGCACGACCTCGACCGGGTACTGACCACGGACGACCTGGTGTCCGGGGAGAACGTGTTCTTCGTCGCCACGGGGATCACCGACGGCGAGCTGCTGCGGGGTGTGCGGTACCGGTCGGAGACCGCGACGACCGACTCGATCGTGATGCGGTCGAAGTCGGGGACGGTGCGGCGGATCGACTCGGTGCACCGGCTGAGCAAGCTGCGTGCCTACAGCTCGATCGACTTCGAAAAGGCGAAGTAGCTCCGCCGGTCGAGCGGTAGGGGTCAGGCGGTAAGGGTCAGGGGACTGCGGTGCGCGCCGTCGTCCGCGGGATGCGTCGTGGCTTGTCGCGCAGTTCCCCGCGCCCCTCAAGACCTTCGGGTCAAGCCCTTCGGGCGACCGGCGTCACGAAGGCGCCCTCTTGTGCGGAAGAGGGCGCCTCAGCACGCGAATTGACGCCTAACCGGCCGCCGCTATCGTCCCCGCCGCCCGCGCCGCCTTCTTCAACTCCAGGTCGCGGCGGCGCCGTCGGGCGAGCACCACCCGGCGTTCCGCCGCGGTCAGGCCGCCCCAGACGCCGTACGGCTCCGGTTGCAGGAGTGCGTGTTCCCTGCACTCGACCATGACGGGGCAGCGGGCGCAGACCCGCTTGGCGGCCTCCTCGCGGGAGAGCCGGGCCGCGGTGGGCTCCTTGGAGGGGGCGAAGAACAGGCCGGCCTCGTCACGCCGGCACACGGCCTCCGTATGCCAAGGGGCTTCCTGATCCCTGTCTCGCACTGGCACCCGCTGGGGCGGAACGGCAGCGACCTGCAGGGACGAATGCGGCGGTTGCAGCACGGTCTACTCCTGACGACGGCTTCGCGAGCGAGAGACGATGCAGCAAGGCCTACCCGCTGTGCGCGGGCCTATGCACTGAGTCCCCAACCGCCGGAATTCCGGGCTCTCACCAAGCGGTCACAAGTGGACCGAACCCCTTCAGGAACGGCCGGAAAGTGATCCACTTCACAGGCGTCAACGGTCCAGGTGTTTGCGCAAACCACCGTCGACCTTGCGGACGACATGATCGGCGACCCGGCCGAGGAGGTCGGCGATCATCTTGCCGCGCCGGGGCTTCGCCTCGACGCTGCCGAGCACGGCGAAGCCGTCCACATAGACCACCGGCGCGTCCGGTTCACCGGAATCGAGGTTGTCCACCTCGAAGGAGCCGAGGACACCGCCGCCGCTGCCGCGCAGCGAGACGTTCTCGGGGACGCGGATCTCCACGCTGCCGAAGAGGGAGACGGCCCTGATCATCACCTGGCGGTGCTCGAAGAGGGCCTCACTGAGGTCTATCTCGACGCTGCCGAACACGGCGTACGCGTGGATGCGGCGGCCCGCACGCCAGCGGCCCTTGCGGACCGAGGAGCTGAAGACCGCGAGCAGACGCTCGTCCGCGTCGATCGGGATGGCGCCGGGGGTGGGGCGGTGGGGCACGGAGGACGGCGGCGCGTACGCCGACGGCTTGTGCGCGGCGGGCAGGTCCCGGATGAACACGTCCAGTTCGCCGACCGTCTTGGCGGCCAGCACGCCCTCGACCCGCTCGGCGTGCTCCTCGGCGGTGAGGCGCCCCTCGGCGAGGGCGTCCCGAAGGATGTCGGTGATGCGGTCACGGTCGGCGTCCGAGGCGCGCAACTCGGCGGCGGCGACGCGCGCGCCGGTCTGCTTCTGAAGGTCCACGGCAGCAGCGTACCCACACACGATAGATCGCGATAGACCCCGCAGGTGTGGAACTGAGCCTTACCTCACAGGCCCGCCGCCGACCGCAGGTTCTACGCTTGTGGACGCCGCCGACGGAGGCCGGCCGCCGGTGTGAGTCACAGGCTTCGGCGCCCCGGAGGCGAGCCGCGCCTGAATCAGCCTGTCTAGTGAGGAATGGGCACCGATGCCTGAGTTCGAGTACACCGATCTGCTCCCCATGGGAGAGGACACCACTCCGTACCGGCTGGTGACCTCCGAGGGTGTCTCCACCTTCGAGGCCGACGGACGCACCTTCCTCAAGGTGGAGCCGGAGGCGCTGCGCAAGCTGGCGGCCGAGGCCATCCACGACATCCAGCACTACCTGCGCCCGGCCCACCTGGCGCAGCTGCGCCGGATCATCGACGACCCCGAGGCGTCCGGCAACGACAAGTTCGTCGCCCTGGACCTGTTGAAGAACGCCAACATCGCGGCGGCGGGTGTCCTGCCGATGTGCCAGGACACCGGCACGGCGATCGTCATGGGCAAGCGCGGCCAGAACGTCCTCACCGAGGGCGGCGACGAGAAGGCGCTCTCCCAGGGCATCTACGACGCGTACACCAAGCTGAACCTGCGCTACTCGCAGATGGCTCCGCTCACCATGTGGGAGGAGAAGAACACCGGCTCCAACCTCCCGGCGCAGATCGAGCTGTACGCGACGGACGGCGGCGCGTACAAGTTCCTGTTCATGGCGAAGGGCGGCGGCTCCGCCAACAAGTCCTTCCTCTACCAGGAGACGAAGGCCGTCCTGAACGAGGCCTCCATGATGAAGTTCCTGGAGGAGAAGATCCGTTCGCTGGGTACGGCCGCCTGCCCGCCGTACCACCTCGCGATCGTCGTGGGCGGCACGTCCGCGGAGTACGCGCTCAAGACCGCCAAGTACGCCTCCGCGCACTACCTGGACGAGATCCCCGCCGAGGGTTCGCCGCTCGGGCACGGCTTCCGCGACAAGGAGCTGGAGGAGAAGGTCTTCGAGCTGACGCAGAAGATCGGCATCGGCGCGCAGTTCGGCGGCAAGTACTTCTGCCACGACGTGCGTGTGGTGCGCCTCCCCCGGCACGGCGCGTCCTGCCCGGTCGCGATCGCCGTGTCCTGCTCCGCCGACCGCCAGGCCGTCGCGAAGATCACCGCCGAGGGTGTCTTCCTGGAGCAGCTGGAGACGGACCCGGCGCGGTTCCTGCCGGACACCACGGACGAGCACCTCGACGAGGCCGGCGACGTCGTGCGGATCGACCTCAACCAGCCGATGGACGACATCCTCGCGGAGCTGACCAAGTACCCGGTCAAGACCCGGCTGTCGCTCTCCGGTCCGCTGGTCGTGGCCCGCGACATCGCGCACGCCAAGATCAAGGAGCGGCTGGACGCGGGCGAGGAGATGCCGCAGTACCTGAAGGACCACCCGGTGTACTACGCGGGCCCGGCGAAGACCCCCGAGGGGTACGCCTCCGGATCCTTCGGTCCGACGACGGCCGGCCGCATGGACTCCTACGTCGAGCAGTTCCAGGCGGCGGGCGGCTCCAAGGTGATGCTGGCGAAGGGCAACCGCTCCCAGCAGGTCACCGACGCCTGCGGCAGCCACGGCGGCTTCTACCTGGGCTCCATCGGCGGCCCGGCGGCCCGCCTCGCGCAGGACTGCATCAAGAAGGTCGAGGTCGTCGAGTACGAGGAGCTCGGCATGGAGGCCGTCTGGAAGATCGAGGTCGAGGACTTCCCGGCGTTCATCGTCGTCGACGACAAGGGCAACGACTTCTTCAAGGACCCGGCGCCCGCACCCACGTTCACCACCATCCCGGTCCGCGGCCCGGGCCTGGCCTAGCCGGACGATCCCCGCGCCCCCGGAGGCATCGCCTTCCGAGGGCGCGGGAATGTGTACGAGCCGCGGTCGCCCGGCGGGCCGTCAGGCCAACTTGGCGATCTGCGCGTCGGCGATCTCGGTCGGGAAGTCGAAGTCCTTGCCCGTGGCGAGGGATCCGATGTTCAGCGCGGTGAAGTAGGCCACCGTGGTGCCCTTGCGGACCACGACGACCTTCATCGGGACCTTGGCGTCCTCGGCCTCGGACACGATGTCGAGGGCCACCGCCTCGTCGGCGCCGCCCGGAGCGTCGGTCTTCGCGACCTTGGTGACCTGCTGGTCCGTACCGTCGGCGGTCACCTTGAAGCCCTTGGCGCAGGCGTCCACGGACGTGTTCAGGGAGGCCAGCGCGGCCTCGGCGCCGTCGCCCTCGTAGGAGGACAGACGGATCAGGGTGCGGGTGACGTCGAGGCTCTTTGGGTCCGCGGGGTTCGGCACACTCGCCGTCTCACGCTGCACGGTGGCGCCGGGGCTGTCGACGACCGAGCCGATCGTCGCGTACGCCAGCGGGGCGCACGCCTTGTCCTCCGTGGTGATGTCCTTCCGCTCGACGGTGACGGTGGGGGCGGTGACCTTGTGCCCCTTGACGTCGCCGTCCTTCAGTACGACCTTCTCCAGGGCCGCGGCGGACAGGGCGGGCGTCTTCTTCCCGGCGGAGCCGGAGCCGCCCTTGCCCGTCTCCTTCCCGTCCTCCCCGGAGTCCGAGCAGCCGGCCAGCAGGGTCAGCGACAGGACGGCGACACCGGCCGCGCAGGACCGGCGTATGACAGCGCTTCTCAATGCACGTTCTTTCGTCGAAGTTCGTTCGACCGTTGGGTCAACGGAGCGACGCTACTGCACACCACCGACAAGGGCCCGTCGAATTCCGCCCTCACTCGTCCGAGGGAAACCGGGAACATCGGGACGGGCCCGGACGCTGTACCGGTCATGAGTGACTACCGCGTCGAACACGACTCCATGGGCGAGGTCCGGGTCCCCGCGGACGCCAAGTGGCGGGCGCAGACCCAGCGGGCGGTGGAGAACTTCCCGGTCTCGGGGCAGCGCCTGGAGCGCGCCCACATCGAGGCCCTGGCGAGGATCAAGGGCGCCGCGGCGAAGGTCAACGCCGAGCTGGGGGTCCTCGACAAGGACATCGCCGAGGCCGTCCAGGAAGCGGCGGCGGAGGTCGCGGAGGGGCGCTGGGACGAGCACTTCCCGGTGGACGTGTTCCAGACCGGCTCCGGTACGTCGTCGAACATGAACACCAACGAGGTCATCGCCACCCTGGCGACGGAGCGGCTCGGCCGCCCCGTCCACCCCAACGACCACGTCAACGCCTCGCAGTCGTCCAACGACGTGTTCCCCTCCTCCCTCCACATCGCCGCCACCGCCGCCGTCACCCACGATCTGATCCCGGCGCTCGACCACCTCGCGGCGGCCCTCTCCCGCAAGGCGGACGAGTTCGCGGACGTCGTGAAGTCCGGCCGCACACACCTGATGGACGCCACCCCGGTCACCCTCGGCCAGGAGTTCGGCGGATACGCGGCCCAGGTGCGGTACGGCGTGGAGCGGCTGCGGGCGTCGCTGCACCGGCTCGCCGAACTGCCCCTCGGCGGTACGGCGGTGGGCACCGGCATCAACACCCCGCCCGGGTTCTCCGCCGCCGTGATCGCCGAGGTCGCGCGGGTCACCGGGCTGCCGCTGACCGAGGCACGGGACCACTTCGAGGCGCAGGGCGCCCGGGACGGCGTCGTCGAGACGTCCGGGCAGCTCCGTACGATCGCCGTGTCCCTCACCAAGATCGCCAACGATCTGCGGTGGATGGCGTCCGGGCCGCGCACCGGGCTCGCCGAGATCTCCCTGCCGGACCTCCAGCCGGGCTCCTCGATCATGCCGGGCAAGGTCAACCCCGTGGTCCCGGAGGCCGTCCTCATGGTCGCCGCCCAGGTCACGGGCAACGACACGACGGTCGCCGTCGCCGGCGCCTCCGGCAACTTCGAACTGAACGTCATGCTGCCGGTCATCGCGAAGAACGTCCTGGAGTCGATCCGGCTTTTGGCGAACGTCTCCCGGCTGCTGGCCGACCGGACGGTGGACGGGATCGTCGCCCACCGGGAGCGGGCCCGGGAGTACGCCGAGTCGTCGCCGTCGGTGGTCACCCCGCTCAACAAGTACATCGGTTACGAGGAGGCGGCGAAGGTCGCCAAGAGGTCGCTGGCCGAGCGGAAGACCATCCGCGAGGTCGTCCTGGAGAGCGGTTACGTCGACCGCGGCGATCTGACGGTGGAGCAGCTCGACGAGGCGCTGGATGTCCTCAGGATGACGCGGCCGTGACAGGACGGCGCACGGCGGCCGTCCCGGATGACACAGGGGTAACCGATTTCCGCCCAGGCGTGAACCATCACCGGCACCGCAGCGTCATATGCGCATGACACCTAATATCTGTCCATGGCGGATGGTGGAGCGGTGAGACGAGTGGAAGCGGACGGCCCGACGGCGTTCTGGGAGCCGGGACGTCACATCCTGTGGCGCTACCGGGAGAACGCGGGCGAGCGCTTCCACATCGCGCGCCCCGTCACCGTGGTCCGTGACGACGAGGAACTGCTGGCCGTGTGGATGGCCCCCGGCACCGAGTGCGTGAAGCCCGTCCTCGCGGACGGGACCCCGCCGCACGCGGAGCCCCTCGCCACCCGCTACAAGAAGCCGCGCGAGGTCCAGCGCGACCGCTGGTTCGGCACGGGCGTGCTGAAGCTGGCCCGGCCGGGCGAGCCGTGGTCGGTGTGGCTGTTCTGGGAGCCGGGTTGGCTTTTCAAGAACTGGTACGTCAACCTGGAGACGCCACTGGCCCGTTGGGACGGTGGTGTGGACTCCGTGGATCACTTCCTGGACATCTGCGTGTATCCGGACCGGTCCTGGGACTGGCGCGACGAGGACGAGTTCGCGCAGGCCCAGCAGGACGGACTGATGGACGGGCACGCGGCGGAAAGGGTGCGGGAGGCGGGGCGTTCGGCGGTGGAGACGATCCGCGCCTGGGGCCCGCCGTTCTCGGACGGATGGCAGCACTGGCGCCCGAATCCCGCATGGGGAGTACCGTCTCTCCCTGACGACTGGGACCGTACGCCTGCGCACTTGTCCTCATGAGACCCTTGATGCGCCCCCGGTCCACAACCGTAGGATCGTCCTCCGCGAGGATCCACAGGGGTAAGTCCCGCAGTTCGCGCAGTGCTTGACCATACGTCACCGAGGGGCGGCAGGACGTGATCAAGGGGTACGAGGGCCACACCGGCAGAATCCGGAGAAGGCCAGACGGACGGTCAGTACTGTCGTTCGGCGGGTCCGCCGGTACCGTGTGTGGCACAGGAACTGCCTCTGACCACGCGGGAAATCCGTTCCTGGGGCACGTAATCCGGGTATCGGCCTTTCTGCGGGACGAAGTATCGGGTTTGCTGCGGGACGAACTGCGCGTAGCTCGCGCAGTCCCGGACGGATGGATTCGACACGCGTGACGGAGCACCCCACCTCCCACGAGCGCCCTCAGAGCGGCGCCGGCCCCGCGGATGCCCGCGGGGCGGTTCTGCGTACCCAGGAGCCGCTGCGCGCGGCGCCCGCCGGGGCCTTACCCGCACAGGCGCGCATGAGTGACGCGCAGGCCCGTACGGGCGACACGGCCGCCGAGCCGGGCACGGCGACCCCGTGCCCGAAGAACGGCGAAGCCCCCTCGGAGCACGCCCAGCCGGCGCTCTCCGAGCATTCCCAGCCCGCGGCCACCGAGCCCGACCCGCACCGCCCGCGCCCGGCGCCGGAGACCATTCCGGCGCAGCCCGGCGGCGAGGCGGAGCGGTCCGCCGGCACGGTCGGCGGCCTGGAGCGGCGCAGCGGGCAGGGTGTCCCGCCGGGCGCCCCCATGCCGATGCGGCGTGACGGCGACCGGCTGCGGTTCGTCGGCGCCGCGACCCGGCGGATCGCCCGCGGCATCGACCTGGACGAGATCGTCATGGGTCTGTGCCGGGCGACCGTGCCGACGTTCTCCGACGCGATCCTCGTCTATCTGCGCGAGCCGCTGCCCGTCGGTGACGAACGGCCCACCGGGCCCATGCTGCTGCGGCTGCGCCGCACCGACCGGATCCCGGAGGAACGGGACACCGAGGGCGGCTTCATGCCGGCGCTCCAGCCCGAGCCCGTCGACCTGGCGGTCGTCACCGCCGAGCAGTGCGAGGTGCGGCCCGGCGGGGCGCTCGCCGAGGTGCTGCGCGGGGTGCGACCCGTCTTCGCGGACGCTCCCGCCGCGCACGACGCGCTGCCGGAACTGCTCGGCCCGGACGCGCAACTGACGGTGCCGACGGGGCAGCGGGCGATCCTCGCTCCGCTGCGCGGGCGGCGCCGGGTGATCGGCGCGGCCGTGTTCCTGCGCCGCCCGGAGCGGATGGCGTTCGAGCAGGACGACCTGCTGGTGGCGGCGCAGCTCGCCACCCACAGTGCGCTCGGCATCGACAAGGCCGTGCTGTACGGGCGTGAGGCGTACATCGCGGACGAGTTGCAGCGCACGATGCTCCCGGAGGCGCTGCCGAAGTGCACCGGCGTCCGGCTCGCGCACCGGTATCTGCCGGCCGCGGAGACGGCCCGGGTCGGCGGCGACTGGTACGACGCGATTCCCCTGCCGGGGAGCCGGGTCGCGCTGGTCGTGGGCGATGTCATGGGCCACTCGATGACATCCGCCGCGATCATGGGCCAGCTGCGGACGACCGCGCAGACGCTGGCGGGTCTCGACCTTCCTCCGCAGGAGGTGCTGCACCACCTCGACGAGCAGGCGCAGCGGCTGGGCACGGACCGGATGGCGACCTGTCTGTACGCGGTCTACGACCCGGTCTCGCACCGCATCACCATCGCCAACGCCGGGCATCCGCCGCCGGTCCTGCTGCATCTGGGCGGGCGTGCCGAGGTGCTGCGGGTGCCGCCGGGCGCGCCGATCGGTGTGGGCGGGGTGGACTTCGAGGCGGTGGAGCTGGACGCGCCGGCCGGGGGCACGCTGCTGCTGTACACCGACGGGCTGGTGGAGTCCCGGCTCCGGGACGTGTGGACGGGGATAGAGCAGCTCCGCGAGAAGCTCGCCGCGACCGCGCAGTTGACCGGGCCGGACCATCCGCCGCCGCTGGAGGCGTTGTGCGACGAGGTGCTCGACATGCTCGGTCCGGGTGACCGGGACGACGACATCGCGCTGCTCGCCGCACGGTTCGATGGGATCGCTCCCAGTGATGTCGCCTACTGGTTCCTGGAACCGGAGGAGATGGCTCCGGGGCGGGCCCGTCGTCTCGCTCGTCACGCCCTGTCCCGCTGGGGGCTGGAGGAACTGACCGACTCGGTCGAGTTGCTGATCAGTGAGGTCGTGACGAACGCGGTGCGGTACGCCACGCGGCCGGTGACGCTGCGGTTGCTGCGGACCGATGTGCTGCGGTGCGAGGTGACCGACGACGTGCCCCAGCTGCCGCGGCTGCGGCAGGCCCGGGCGACCGACGAAGGCGGGCGCGGGCTCTACCTCGTCAACCGGTTGGCGAAGCGGTGGGGGGCGACGCGGTTGAGTGCGGGGAAGGTGGTCTGGTTCGAGCTGAACCAGGCGTGAGCGCTCCGCTGGGTTGAGCCCGTCACAGCTCTGGGCGGGTCACAGCTCCAGGTCGGTCACAGCTCGGGGCCGGTCAGAGTTCGGGGCCGGCCGTGGTCTACGGACCGCGGGTTGTGTGTGGTTGATCGCGCAGTTCCCCGCGCCCCTTAACTACGGAGGGGGCGCCCGGTTTTCACCGGGCGCCCCCTCTTTGTGTTGCCTTTGGTGGCTAGCCGCCTGTCTGTGGGTCCTTCGGGTCCGGTGGCAGGTCGATCTCGCCGTCGCTGGGGGTCTCCTCCGGCGTGGTCTCGGGAGTCTCCTCAGGCGTCGTCTCCGGGGACTTCGACGGGCTCGCCTCCGGGGACTTCGACGGGCTCGCCTCCGGGGACTTCGACGGGCTCGCCTCCGGGGACTTCGACGGGGTCGGGCTCGGGCTCGGGGACTCCGTGGGTGCGACCGCGGCGCCCTGGGTGGTCTTCAGGTCGAACTTGCTCTTCTGGCCCATCACACCGAAGGTGTACGTGGCCCAGATCTGGGCGGGGAAGCCACCGCCGTTGACGCGTTCGACGCCGGCCGCCCCGTACATCGGGACGTGCTTGCCGTTCTTGCTCATGTCCTCGCCGAAGAGGCCGACCGAGGTCACCAGCTTCGGCGTGTAGCCGGTGAACCAGGCGGAGCGGTTCTCGTCGGAGGTACCCGTCTTGCCGGCGACCTGCTGGCCGCCCCGGGCGGGGTTGTCCCGGACGGAGATCTTGGCCGTACCGTCGTCGACCACGCCCGTGAGGACCGAGGTGACCGTGTCGGCCGCCTCGCGGGTGATGACCTGCTCGCCGATCGGGTCGGCCATCTGGAGCGGGCCGTCCCGGTGTGTGGCCGAGGCGAGGATCGTCGGGGTGACCTTCTTGCCGTGGTTGTCGAGGGTGGCGTAGATGCCGGCCATCTCCAGCGGGCTCGCGCCCATGGAGCCGAGGGTCTGGGCGGGCACCGCCTGCATGCCCTCGGTGTCCATGCCGAGCTTCCCGGCGACCTCCATGACCTTCTCCATCCCGACGTCGACGCCCATCTGGGCGAAGACGGAGTTGATGGACTTGTTCATGGCGGTCTGCACGTCGACGTCGCCGTAGTTGACGTCGTCCTCGTTGGGCGGGGCGAAGCCGACCTTGGTGCCGTTGTCGAGGACCTGGTGCCTGCTGTCACCGTCGTAGAGGGTGTTCGCGGCGATCGGGTCGCCGTCCTGCGTCTCGGCCTGCCCGTCGACGGCCGCGGCGAGGATCACCGGCTTGAAGGTGGAGGCGGGCTGGTAGTCCCGGCGCGTGGCGTTGTTCTGGTAGTGCTTCACGTAGTCGATGCCGCCGTACATGGCGAGGACCTTGCCGGACTTCGGGTCGACCGAGACGGCACCGGCCTGGATGTGCGCGTCGACCTTGCGCTTCTTGGGGTCGAGCTTGCTGGTGAGCCGCTGCTTGACGGCCTTCTCCAGCGCCGCCTGCTTCTTCGGGTCGATGTTGAGCTTGATGGTCCAGCCGCCCTTGTCGATGAGCGCTATGGCCTGCTCACGGCTGTCCACCCTGTTGCTGGCGACGAGCTGGCGGGCCAGCTCGCTGTTGGCGGCCTCCACCAGATAGCCCGTCTGACCGGCCATGTCGGGCGTGGCCTGCGGCGGCTTCAACTTGGGGAACTTCATACCCTCGCGCTTGTCGGCGTCCAGCCACTTCATCTCGACCATGTTGTCGAGGACGTAGTTCCAGCGCGCCATGACCAGCTTCCTGCCGGTCGGGGTGGCGACGGCCAGGTCGTACTGGCTGGGGGCCTGGAGGAGAGCGGCGAGGTACGCGCCCTCGGCGACCGTGAGCTTCTTGGCGTCCTTGCGGTAGTACGCCTGGGCCGCGGCCTGGATGCCGGAGGCGCCGCGGCCGTAGTAGCTGGTGTTGATGTAGCCCGCGAGGATGGTGTCCTTGGTCTCGTTGCGCTCCAGCTTCAGGGAGATGACCAGCTCCTTGAGCTTGCGGGTCACCGTCTGGTCGGACGTCAGATAGAAGTTCTTGACGTACTGCTGGGTGATCGTCGAGCCACCCTGCTTGCCCTTGCCGGACAGCGTGTTGATCACACCGCGGGTCATGCCCTTGAGGTCGACGCCCGGGTCGTCGTAGAAGCTCTTGTTCTCGGCGGCGACGAAGGTCTTCTGAACGTCCGGGGGAACCTGGTCGAGTCCGACGATCTCGCGAGCGGTCGTGCCGTTGCCCGTGCGCGCGAGGAGCTTGCCGTCCTCGAACTGGTAGACGTTGCTTTCCTTGGTCGCGTCCGGGTTGCCCTTGGGTATGGGGATCATCAGGTACAGCACGACGAACGCGCCCATGAGGAGCAGGCAGAGACCGAAGAACGTGCCGAGGATCTTCTTCCAGGTGAAGAAGCGGCGTATACCGGTCTTCTTCTTTTTCCCGCCGCCCTTGCCGCCCTTGGCCGCGGCCCGGGCTGCCGCCCTGCCACCGCCCGCGGGCGCCTCTATGACCGCGGTCGTCCCTGCCTCACCGCCGGACGAGCGCTTGGGCGCCGCGCGGCGACCGCCGCGTTGCCGCGCTCGTCTTTCTTCCGCTCGTCCCATGACTTCGGTCCGCTCCGCCTCTGCTCGGTCTCGTACGTCACTCAGGTCAATGCCAGCTCAGCAAGCTAACACCGAGGACAGTGACAAAGAGGAGTCGATAGGGCCTCGTCCGGCGTGACAATGCGCACGCGACACGGACGGTCACATACCTCGTCCCACCGGAACGGACGTTCCAACAGGCGCGATGGTTGCCCCAGCAGGCCCACAAGTTGCGGGCCGCAGTGGTGACAGAACCGTGACATTCGCGTGTGACCAGCGGCGGATCCACCGTCCGACACGACCTATACACGGCAGGTATACGTGGTGTGTATACGCGGTGTGTACAGTCATGCCATGTCCATCGGTCACACACTCCTGGGACTCTTGGAGTCCGGGCCCCGACACGGTTACGACCTGAAGCGGGCCTTCGACGAGAAGTTCGGTCATGACCGGCCCCTGCACTACGGCCAGGTCTACTCGACGATGTCGCGCCTGCTGAAGAACGGCCTGGTCGAGGTCGACGGCATCGAGCCCGGCGGCGGTCCCGAGCGCAAGCGGTACGCGATCACCGAGGCGGGCATCACCGATGTCCAGCGGTGGCTCGCGACGCCGGAGAAGCCGGAGCCGTATCTGCAGTCGACCCTCTACACCAAGGTCGTGCTCGCCCTGCTCACCCACCGGGACGCGGCGGACATCCTCGACACCCAGCGCTCCGAGCACCTGCGCATGATGCGCATCCTCACCGACCGCAAACGCAAGGGCGACCTCGCCGATCAACTGATCTGCGACCACGCCCTGTTCCATCTGGAGGCCGACCTGCGATGGCTGGAGCTGACCGCCGCCCGACTGGGCAAGCTGGCCGAGGTGGTGACCCGATGACCCCGCCGCCCGCCGGCTCCCTGCTCGTCGCGACCGATCTGCGCAAGGCGTACGGCCCGACCACCGCGCTGGACGGCGCCGGGTTCTCCATCCACCCCGGCGAGGTCGTCGCGGTGATGGGGCCCTCCGGCTCCGGCAAGTCGACCCTGCTGCACTGTCTCGCCGGGATCGTGCCGCCCGACTCCGGGTCCATCACGTACAACGGCCGCGAGATGGCCACCATGAACGACGCCCAGCGCAGCGCGCTCCGCCGCAGCGACTTCGGGTTCGTCTTCCAGTTCGGCCAGCTGGTGCCCGAGCTGACCTGTGTGGAGAACGTGGCGCTGCCGCTCCGACTGAACGGCGTCTCCCGCAAGGAGGCCGAGCGGACCGCGCTGTCCTGGATGGCACGCCTGGAGGTCGACGACCTCGCCCGCAAGCGCCCCGGCGAGGTCTCCGGCGGTCAGGGCCAGCGGGTCGCCGTGGCCCGGGCGCTGGTCACCGGCCCGCGGGTGCTGTTCGCGGACGAACCCACCGGCGCGCTCGACTCGCTCAACGGCGAGCGGGTGATGGAACTGCTCACGGAGGCGGCCCGGTCCACCAACGCGGCGGTCGTCCTGGTCACGCACGAGGCGCGGGTGGCCGCGTACTCGGACCGCGAGATCGTCGTACGGGACGGGAAGTCGCGGGACATGGAGCGCGTCATATGAGGTCCGCCGTGGTCGGCCAGTGGTACCGGGACCTGGCGATGGGCGTGCGGTTCGCCTTCACCGGGGGCCGTGAGGGATGGGTGCGCGCCGTGCTCACCGCCTTCGGTGTGGGCCTCGGGGTGGCGCTGCTCCTGCTCACCGCGGCCGTGCCGAACGTGCTGTCCGCGCGGGACGCCCGCGAGGAGGCCCGGCAGGACCGGGGGATCGGCTACCTCGAGAACAACGCCGAGTCCAAGCCGACCGACAGCACTCTGCTCATCGCCGACACGGACACCGAGTACCGGTACCAGGAGATCCGCGGCCGGCTCCTCGAACCCGAGGGCGCCGACGCGCCGCTGCCGCCGGGGGTCGCGAAGTTCCCCGCTCCGGGCGAGATGGTCGTCTCCCCCGCCCTGTCCGAGCTGCTGGCGTCCGACGCCGGGAAACTGCTGCGCGAGCGGTTGCCGTACAAGACGGTGGGGACCGTCGGCCAGGCCGGGCTCATCGGCTCGGGCGACCTCACCTACTACGCCGGCGGCGAGCGGCTCGCCGAGCGGCTCGACGGGTCGGTGGTGGCCCGCATCGACCGGTTCGGTTCGACGGATCAGCCCGAGCAGGAGGTCGACCCGATCCTGCTGCTGCTCACCGTGGTCGTCTTCGTGGTGCTGCTGATGCCGGTCGGCGTCTTCATCGCCACCGCCGTACGGTTCGGCGGCGAGCGGCGCGACCGCAGACTCGCGGCGCTCCGGCTGGTCGGCTCCGACAGCCGGATGACCCGTCGGATCGCGGCGGGCGAGGCCCTCGCCGGGTCCGTGCTGGGGCTGCTCTTCGGGACCGGGTTCTTCCTGGTCGGCAGGGAGGTCGCCGGTTCGGTCGAGGTGTTCGGCGTCAGCGTGTTCCCCAGCGACCTCAACCCCTCCCCCGGTCTGGCGCTGCTGGTCGCGCTCGCCGTGCCGGCCGCCGCCGTCCTCGTCACGCTGTTCGCGCTGCGCGGCGTCGTCATCGAACCCCTGGGTGTGGTCCGCACGGCCAAACCGGCCCGCCGCAGGCTCTGGTGGCGGCTGCTGCCGCCGCTCGGCGGTCTCGCCCTGCTCTACCCGATGCTCGGCCAGGGCTCGGAGAACGGCGAGTTCAACGAGTACCAGGTGACCGGCGGTGTCGTCCTGCTGCTGTTCGGTATCACGGCGCTGCTGCCCTGGGTCGTCGAGGCGTTCGTCGCCCGGCTCGGCTCCGGCGCGGTCTCCTGGCAACTCGCCGTCCGCCGACTCCAGTTGAGCAGCGGCTCGGCGGCCCGCATGGTCAACGGCATCGCGGTGGCGGTGGCCGGCGCGATCGCCCTGCAGATGCTGTTCGCCGGGGTCGAGGGCCGGTTCACGGCGTCGACCGGCAAGGACACCACCCGCGCCAACCTGGAGCTGGCCCTCCCGAAGGACGGTTCGTTGGTCGCCATCGGGGAGAAACTGAGGGGGGCCAAGGGCGCGGCGGCCACCGCGGCACTGTCCACGACGGAGGTGGCCGCCGCGGCCAAGGACCCCGAGCAGTGGCTGGGGGTGACCGTCGGCGACTGTGCCGCGCTGCGCGAGCTCGCGAGGATCCCCTCGTGCCGCGACGGCGACGTCTTCGTGGCGCCCCACCCGGCCGACCCGGCCTCGACGAACCTCGCCACCGCGGGACGCACCGTGTACTTCGACCCGTCCTTCAGCGGGGACGAACCGGGCTCCGAGGTCGCCTGGAAGCTGCCGTCCGGGATGAAGAAGGTGACCGTGCGCGCCGACTCCCTGCGGATCGGGGCGTCAGGGCTGATGGTGACCCCGGCCGCCCTGCCCGCGAAGACCGAGGCGGACTTCACCAGCACCGTGTACGTACGGACGGACCCGGCTGTCCCGGACGCGCTCGACGAGGTGCGCAACGCGGCCGTGGCGATCGATCCGCTCATCCGGACCTGGGAGTGGGAGTCGACCACGCAGGCGGACCAGTTCACCGACATCCGCACCGGACTGCTGGTCGGCGCGACCGCCGTACTCGTTCTGATCGGCGCGAGCCTCCTCGTCGTCCAGCTGGAGCAGCTGAGGGAACGCAGGAAGCTGCTGTCCGCGCTGGTCGCGTTCGGCACCCGCCGCCGCACCCTCGGGCTGTCCGTGCTGTGGCAGACGGCGATCCCGATCACCCTCGGCCTGGTCCTCGCCCTGACGGTCGGTCTGACCCTGGGCGCCGTCCTGCTGAAGATGACGGACGTCCGCGTGGGGGTCGACTGGGCGAGCGTGCTGTCGATGGCGGGCATCGGCGCGGGTGTCGTCGTCCTGGTCACGGCCCTGAGCATGCCGCCGCTGCTGAGGATGATGCGGCCGGAGGGGCTCCGCACGGAGTAACAGAGCAGTCGGGGCCCTTCGCGGGCCGCGGCTACAGCACCCGGACCGGCAACGGCCGCAGCGCTTCCCTGAGCGCTGCGGCCAGTTCCTCGTACTCGGCCCCCCGCGCCGCCCCCGTCCGCATGGCGAGGGCGACGCGGCGGCTCGGGGCCGGGTGCGCGAAGCGTCCCGTCAGCAGCTGGGGGTTACGGCTGGTCTCCACCGTCACGGCGGTGCGCGGCAGCAGGGTCACCCCGAGCCCGCCGGCGACGAGCTGGACGAGGGTGGAGAGACCGGCCGCGGTCGTGGTGACGGGGACGTCGTCGCGGCCGGCCTCCCGGCAGATGTCCAGGGCCTGGTCGCGCAGGCAGTGCCCCTCGTCGAGCAGCAGCAGACGGAGCGCGCGCAGCGCCTCGCGGGGGATGCCCTCCTGTCCGCCCAGTTCATGGCCGAGCGGGGTGACGAGCACGAAGTCCTCGTCGAACAGGGGCAGTTCCATGACTCCCGGGACGCCCAGTGGCACGGCGAGGAGCAGCAGGTCGAGACGGCCGGTGGTGAGGCCGTCGAGCAGGTTCGCGGTCTGCTCCTCGTGGACCTGGAGGTCGAGGTCCGGGTAGCGCTCGTGGACGAGGTTGAGGACCGTCGGCAGCAGATACGGCGCCACCGTGGGGATCACGCCGAGGCGCAGCGCCCCGGTGAAGGGCGCCCGTACCGCCTCGGCCTCCTCCATCAGCGCCGCCACCTCCGCCAGCACCGCCCGCGCCCGTACGGCCAGTCGCTCACCGGCGGGCGAGAGCAGCACCTTGCGGGTGGTCCGCTCGACCAGGGTCACGCCCAGCGTCTCCTCCAGCGCGGAGACGGCGCCGGACAGGGCCGGCTGGCTCATCCCTATCGCGGTCGCGGCGTCCCGGAAGTGCAGATGCTCGGCGACGGCCGCGAAGGCCCGCAACTGGGAGAGGCTGGGCCGGCGACGGACGGCACCGTTCACGGGAGGCCGCACCGATGACCCCACCTTTCACTGAAAGTCACTGATAACTACATTCGATCAACCCGACCGAGTGTAGCTATTTCATTGATCAATGCACCCTGTGCCACCATCGTGATCGTCCAACCCGTCGGAAACCCCTGGTCCAAGGGGTGTTTTCGCGTTGCAAGGAGAGCCTGTGCTCACTGTCGGTGACAAGTTCCCCGAGTTCGATCTGATGGCCTGCGTCTCGCTGGAGAAGGGCAAGGAGTTCGAGCGGATCAACCACAAGACCTACGAGGGTCAGTGGAAGATCGTGTTCGCGTGGCCCAAGGACTTCACCTTCGTGTGTCCCACCGAGATCGCCGCGTTCGGCAAGCTGAACGACGAGTTCGCCGACCGTGACGCCCAGGTCCTCGGTTTCTCCGGTGACTCCGAGTTCGTCCACCACGCCTGGCGCAAGGACCACGACGACCTGCGCGACCTGCCGTTCCCGATGATGGCCGACTCCCGGCACGAGCTGATGCGGGACCTCGGCATCGAGGACGAGGAGGGCTTCGCCAAGCGCGCGGTGTTCATCGTGGACCAGAACAACGAGATCCAGTTCGCCATGGTGACCGCGGGGTCGGTGGGCCGTAACCCCAAGGAGGTCCTGCGGGTCCTGGACGCCCTGCAGACCGACGAGCTCTGCCCGTGCAACTGGAGCAAGGGCGACGAGACACTGGACCCCGTCAAGCTGCTGGCCGGGGAGTGAGGCTGCCATGTCCCTCGACGCTCTGAAGTCCGCGATACCGGACTACGCCAAGGACCTCCGCCTCAACCTGGGGTCCGTGATCGGCAACTCCGAGCTGCCCGCGCAGCAGCTGTGGGGCACCGTGCTCGCCACGGCGATCGCCTCGCGGTCGGCCGTGGTGCTGCGGGAGCTCGCGCCGGAGGCCAGGGCGAACCTGTCGCCCGAGGCCTACACGGCGGCGAAGTCCGCGGCGGCGGTGATGGCGATGAACAACGTCTTCTACCGGACGCGGCATCTGCTCTCGGACCACGAGTACGGCAATCTGCGGGCCGGACTGCGGATGAACGTGCTCGGCAACCCCGGCGTCGACAAGGTCGACTTCGAGCTGTGGTCGTTCGCGGTGTCCGCGATCAACGGCTGCGGGCTGTGCCTCGACTCGCACGAGCAGGTCCTGCGGAAGGCCGGGGTCGACCGGGAGACCGTGCAGGAGGCGTTCAAGATCGCGTCGGTGATCCAGGCGGTGGGGGTCACGCTTGAGGCGGAAGCGGTTCTCTCCGAGTAGGGCGCCGGCCGCCCTGTGGGTGGGAGGTGCGGGTGCGTCGGCGACCTCGGGTAGGTCGTGACTGGTCGCACAGTTCCCCGCGCCCCTGAAGGTGGCCTGCGGCCCCTTCAGGGCGCAGGCCACCCGACGCACCGGGGCGCGGACCCGCTGAAAAGCGCTCGCGTCCGGGCGCTCCCCCTTGGAAAAATCCCTGCCCATGACCGGTCTCCCTTCCCCCACCTCCCCCACCTTCGAAGAGCTCGTCGCCGAAGGCGACGCCGTGCCCACCGCGGGGTGGGACTTCTCGTGGTTCGAGGGGCGGGCCACCGAGGCCCGGCCCTCGTGGGGGTACGCACGGGGGATGGCGGAGCGGCTGGGGCGGGCGTCGGCCGCGCTGGACATCCAGACCGGGGGCGGCGAGGTGCTGGACTCCGCCCCGCGGCTGCCCCGGCTGACCGTCGCCACCGAAGGGTGGCCGCCGAACGTCGCCAAGGCCACCGCCCTGCTGCATCCGCGCGGGGCGGTGGTCGTCGCCAGCCCGGAGGACGCGCCGCTGCCCTTCGCGGACGGGGCCTTCGACCTGGTCACCAGCCGTCACCCGGTCCAGGCGCACTGGACGGAGATCGCCCGCGTGCTCAGGCCCGGCGGCACCTACTTCGCCCAGCATGTGGGGCCCGCCAGCGTCTTCGAGCTCGTCGAGCACTTCACCGGCCCCCTGCCGGACGAGGTCCGCTCAGGCCGGGACCCGGAGCGCGAGCGCGCCGACGCCGAGGCGGCGGGGCTGGAGATCGTGGATCTGCGGGCCGAGCGGCTGCGGATGGAGTTCTACGACATCGCCGCCGTCGTGCACTTCCTGAAGAAGGTCGTCTGGATGGTGCCCGGCTTCACCGTCGACGCGTATCGCCCCCAGCTGCGCTCCCTGCACGAGCGGATCCGGACCGAGGGGTGTTTCGTCGCCCACAGCGCCCGCCACCTCTTCGAGGCGCGCAAGGCGGCGGACGTCTAGGGCGCTTCTGATGGATCCCCGCGGGAGAAGGAGCGGCGTCCGGTGCGTGCTCTCGGCGTGCCGCGCGGAAGCCCTCGTACTGGATGTACTTGGGCTTTCGCGCGGTGCGGCGAGAGGGCGTGCCGGGCGTCGCGACGCCGCGGAGATCCATCAGAAGGGCCCTAGCCGGTCCTACGCCCCGGAAGCCGCACCCACGGCCTTCCCTTTCGCCAACTTCGTCCGGCGGTAACGGCACTTCGGGGCGCCTGCGTGTGAGCCGTCCGGGTGAGGGGGCGTCCCTCGCCGCCCGGCGGCGACACCTCGGCCTGCCCCCGTCCCCTCCCGGTGTCCACATCGTTATCGCTCGCGACTTGGCGAGGACGGCTACTCTCGCGTAGGTTCAGACCAAGGTAATTCGCGTGAGCAAAGCTGCGCGGGGCGGCACCGCGCAGTGGAGGGGGCTGCGCGGTGCCGTGAACCAGCGGCCGCGCCGGGCCGAGACGGCAGCCGTCCGTCAAGCGGGCGTTCCGGGGGCGCTTCACCCACACGAGCGCGCTCCCCCCTCCCTCCCCGAGAGTCGCACAAGAATGCGCGAACCTCATGAATCCATCAGGATTCCTTCTCTTCTCCTTCGAATCAGTCGCGATCCGGCCATGATCACCCCTCGATCACACCCTGAATGAAGGCTTCCGCGCTCACCCTCGCGCTGTCGTCCGACTCCGCAGAGTAGTTGTGGCACGCCGATGCACGCAGCATCACTCACGAAGGGTTATGGTGGAAACCCCCCCTCGGGCCGGTCCGTCTCCCCCCCACGGACCGGCCCGTTTTTTCTGCCCGTCCGCGGACACCTCTCCGCGGCCCGGGCGACGGGCCCCCGAGGGCCCCCACCCCCGAACACCCCTTGGCGGACTTGGCCTCCACCACCGGTAGGCTCTGGCAGCCAAGGGGACTGCCGCGACACCGGAGGGGCTTTCACGTGAACCTGCGCGACACACTGCGCGGCCTGCTGGTCAAGGTCTACGCACGCAGGGTCGAAGGGCACCTCGACCACGCCCAGGTGCCCAAGCACATCGGCGTCATCATGGACGGCAACCGGCGCTGGGCGAAGGCCGCGGGTTCCACCACCGCGCAGGGACACCGGGCCGGGGCCGACAAGATCGAGGAGTTCCTCGGCTGGTGCACCGAGACGGACGTGAAGGTCGTCACCCTCTGGCTGTTCTCCACCGACAACTTCGGCCGCCCCCAGGAAGAGCTGGTCCCGCTCTTCGGCATCATCGAGGACGTCGTGCGCTCCCTCGCCGCCGACGGCCGCTGGCGGGTGCACCACGTGGGCACCCTCGACCAGCTCCCCGGGCAGCTCCAGACCGCCCTCAAGGAGTCCGAGGAGGCCACCGCGCACGTCGACGGGATACTGGTCAACGTCGCCATCGGGTACGGCGGCCGCCAGGAGATCGCCGACGCCGTACGGTCCATGCTCCTCGACGCCCAGGACAAGGGCACCTCGATGGAGGAGCTCGCCGAGAGCGTCGACGTCGACATGATCGGCCGCCATCTGTACACCGGGGACCAGCCCGACCCGGATCTGGTGATCCGTACGAGCGGCGAGCAGCGGTTGTCCGGATTCATGCTCTGGCAGACGGCGCACTCCGAGTACTACTTCTGCGACGTTTTCTGGCCGGCCTTCCGGAAGGTCGACTTCCTGCGCGCGCTGCGTGACTACGCCGTACGACACCGGCGCTACGGAGGCTGAACCTCCGCATTTCCCCCGCGTTACCGATGAGGTGTCCACCACCCCCTTCGCGGCAGACGTAACGAGGAGTTCACCGGGGCCCCCGTACGGCGTGGCATGGCGGCGCATGTTCGAGGGCATAAGCCAGTCAGGTCGACACCCGAACCACGGGTGTCGGATCTCAGCGGGCGGCTCGGGGCCGTCCGCCCGGGAGGCCCTTTGCACCAGCCCGATCGTGCGGTCACAGCACGGACGAAGCAGCGGAGGGCCGGTCACCGGCCCGTGCAACGGCGCCGTCGACCGGCCCAGTTCCATCCCGTCGCTCCCCGACCTCATCCGAGGGGGTACGTCCTTCCGTGGTGACCAGCACAAAGCGCCACAAGCCAGACCGGCGCACCTACGTCCTCGACACCAGCGTCCTGCTGGCCGACCCGAACGCTTTGAGCCGCTTCGACGAGCACGAGGTCGTGCTTCCGATCGTCGTGGTGACGGAGCTGGAGGCGAAGAGGCACCATCCCGAACTCGGCTACTTCGCCCGGCAGGCCCTGCGTCTGCTCGACGAGTTCCGGGTACGGCACGGCCGCCTCGACGCCCCCATCCCGATCGGGGACCTCGGCGGGACGGTACGCGTCGAGCTCAACCACTCGGACCCCAGCGTCCTGCCGACCGGCTACCGCCTGGGGGACAACGACTCCCGCATCCTGGCGGTCGCCCGCAATCTGCAGGCCGAGGGCTACGACGTGACCGTCGTGTCGAAGGACCTGCCCCTCAGGATCAAGGCGTCCTCCGTGGGCCTCCTCGCCGAGGAGTACCGCGCGGAACTCGCCATCACGGACGCCTCCGGCTGGACCGGGATGTCCGAGGTGACCCTGCCGGGCGACCAGGTGGACATCCTCTTCGAGGAGGGGACGGTCTACGTCCCCGAGGTCAGCGGCCTCCCCGTCCACACGGGTCTGACGATCCAGTCCGAGCGGGGCAAGGCCCTCGGCCGGGTGACGGCGGACGGCAACATCCGGCTCGTCCGCGGCGACCGTGAGGCCTTCGGCATCCACGGCCGCAGCGCCGAGCAGCGCATCGCGCTGGATCTGCTGCTCGACCCGGACGTCGGGATCGTGTCGATGGGCGGCCGGGCCGGCACCGGCAAGTCCGCGCTCGCGCTCTGCGCGGGCCTGGAAGCCGTGCTCGAACGGCGCCAGCACCAGAAGGTGATGGTCTTCCGGCCGCTGTACGCGGTGGGCGGGCAGGAGCTCGGCTATCTGCCCGGCAGCGAGGCCGAGAAGATGAGCCCCTGGGCGCAGGCGGTCTTCGACACGCTCTCCGCGGTCACCTCCCGCGAGGTGATCGAGGAGGTCACCGCGCGCGGGATGCTGGAGGTCCTTCCGCTCACGCACATCCGCGGCCGCTCGCTCCACGACGCGTTCGTCATCGTGGACGAGGCCCAGTCGCTGGAGCGGAACGTCCTACTGACCGTTCTGTCCCGGATCGGGGCGAATTCACGGGTGGTCCTGACCCATGACGTGGCCCAGCGCGACAATCTGCGCGTCGGCCGCTATGACGGTGTCGTCGCGGTGGTGGAGAAGCTGAAGGGCCATCCGCTCTTCGCCCACGTCACGCTGACGCGGTCCGAACGCTCCCAGATCGCGGCCCTGGTGACCGAAATGCTGGAGGACGGGCAGATTTAACGGTTCTGCCGGTTCCGGACGATCTGACCAACTTTGGTCAAATCCGGTCACCGATGGACCTCTTGGCGCCGTCCGGCAAAGGCGATGAGCCTAGCCGGGCGGCGCTTCGGCATGTGGGCGTTTCCGTGAATCCCTGGGGCCAAACGAGGTGTGAGCTTTCACACGCACCTACGAATTGCCTTGCGACACCGGGTTACGGCAGAGTCTCACTCCTGTCAGGCCCCGCATACGACACAGCCGTACCCCCAGCGGTACGGAACCACAGCAACACCACGGTCAACTCCATAGCGTCGTCGTATGCCGCCCGAGCACCACGCGGCGCTCCCCGCAAGGGAGTTGCCCACCGGGCCCGCGCCTCCGTGACCCCGCAGTTGGGAGGCCAGCGCCAGGGGCACGATTGCGTCCGCCAGGGTCACCGAGGCGGGCGATGCTGGAAGGAAACCGTGTGAGCCGGATTTCGGTCCGGGGATTCGCAGTGGCTTCGGCCACCGCGGTCACCGCAGTCGGAAGTGTCGTCGGAGTTGCCCATGGCAACACCGCCCAGACCACGGACGACGCCGAGGCGGTCGCGAACGACACCACGTTGCTCGCCGACATCCCTGTCGGTGAGCAGGCGCAGGTCCAGACCGCATCCCTGACTGCACAGGCCGACGCCCAGGCCATCGCCGCCGACGCGACCGCCCGCAAGGACGCCGAGGAGACCGCCCGTAAGAAGGCGGCCGAGGACGCGATCGCGAAGCAGAAGCAGGCGGAGAAGGCCGAGCAGGAGCGCAAGGCGAAGGCAGAAGCCGAGACGAAGGCCCAGACGGCCAGCTCGCTCGACGACGCCCCGACGCAGAGCTCCTACACCGTCGCGGAGGTCCAGGCCATGGCGAAGGCGGTCGTGGCCAGCGACCAGTGGACCTGCTTCAGCAACATCGTGAACCACGAGTCCACCTGGAACTACAAGGCCGTCAACCCGTCCTCGGGTGCCTACGGTCTCTTCCAGGCGCTCCCCGGTTCCAAGATGTCGTCCGCCGGCTCCGACTGGCAGACCAACCCGGCCACCCAGATCAAGTGGGGCCTCAACTACATGGAATCGCGCTACGGCAGCCCCTGCGAGGCGTGGTCCTTCTGGCAGGCCAACCACTGGTACTAGGCCCGCCGCACCGCCGATGACCAGCCGCGATCCTCGTCGGCGGGGCCTCGGCCACTCGACGCCCGGAAGCCCCCCACCGTTCTTCGGTGGGGGGCTTCCGCCATGTACGGTCGAAACCCCCGGGATGAATCGCGACCTCCGGGGCACATGGTGGACAGCAGGGGCGACGGGGGAAGAGGACGCATGAAGTCGCGGGTGCCAGGGTGGCTCAGCCGGATCGGCTCCGGCCTGAGCGGTTGGGGCGAGCGGTTGGAGCGCCGCCGCGCGGAGATCGAGGATGGGCCATGGCATCTGCAGCTCAAATCCCGTGAGGGCGTCGAAGCAGCAGCGACCGGCGACAGTGCTTTTCAAGCATTGCAGTCAATCCGTAAGGATTTGACCCCGAGAGGAATTGCCATTTGCTGCAACGGGGCGCGCGTCGATGTGCGACCGTCCGGCTTTTCTGCTTCGCACGGCGCTTGGATGCTCTATGTTCTCCACATGTGGCGCCCGTCTACCGTGCGCGACCTCGTGCCGATCTTCGACTACGCACCTCCCAGCAAAGTAGGCTCCGTGGAAGAGCAGGACGCCTACTGGGAGCGCCACCTCAAGAACAGGAAGAATTTCCTCAACTTCATCAACCCGGTCTGGTGGGTTTATTTCCTCACGGCATCTCGCGGGAAACCAAAAGGGTTCAAGGGGCGCTAGCCCATCGGTCGGTAGTAGCCCAGTACGTGGGCCAGGTGGGGGAACCACTCGTGGAGGCGGGTTCGGGGTTTGGCCTCTACCGTGCACTCGAAGAAGCTGCCGTCCAGGTGGACCACCGCGACCATGAGGGCCTTGCCGTTGGGGCTCGCCTTGTAGTGGACGCTGCGGATCTCGGGCCACGGGAAGTCTACGGAGACGCCGTGGTCCTCGAAGGCCACGCCTGATACGTCGATGACGATGCTGTTGTGGCGGTCGACCGCCAGGAACTCCGGGCCCGCGCCATCAGGGGCCGCCGCCGGTGCCGCCCCCGCGGCAGGGGGTGCGTAGGCGTGCAGCGGCGGCTGGGGCTGCGGCGGTTGCGGGTAGGGGTGTGCCTGGGGCGCGTACTGCTGGGGCTGGGGCGGCTGCCCGTACGGCTGCGGGGGTTGGGGGTACGGCTGCGGGGGCTGCCCGTACGGCTGGGGTGGTTGGGCGTACGGCTGGGGCGGCTGGGCGTAGGCCTGCTGCGGGTACGCGTACCCCTGATGCGATTGCCCGTATGGCTGCTGAGCGTACGGCTGCGGCGCCGCTCCCGGCGGTGGCGGCCCGAAGCCCGGGGGCGGTGTCGGCGCCGACGCGGGCGGGGTTTGGCCGGCCGGAGGCTCCGGGGCCGGCCCAGGCGCCGGAGTCGTCTGCTCCCCCGGCTGCGCTTCCGGCTGCCCTCCCGGCGGTGCCCACGGCTGTGCCTGCGGCTGACCCTGCTGCTCAGGCTGCGGCTGCGGCGGCTCCGGGCGTGCCTGTTCCTCAGCCGGCTGCTCCGGGGTCGGAGTCGGCTCGTGGCCCTGTTGCGGCTGGTCCATGGGTGTTCGTCCTTCTGCCCCGTCGGTGTGACTCGTACCGCACCGTATCCCTCTGCCTCCGGTGAAACATTCCCCGGGGGTCACCGCATCAAAGGAGTGACAGGCCGACGAGCCCGGCAGGGGGAAGCCAGAGATGAGATCAGTCCGCGCGGACGAGTACCAGGAGTTCGCGGCGGCGCGCGCGGGGCATCTGTACCGGTCCGCGTGTCTGCTCACCGGCGGGGACACGCACCTCGCCGAGGACCTCGTGCAGGAGACTCTCGGGCGGTTGTACGTGAAGTGGGGGCGGGTACGGCGGGCCGACAACCCCGCCGGGTACGCGCAGACCGTGCTGACCAGGGTGTTCCTCGCCCATCAGCGGCGGCGCAGCAGCAGGGAGCGGGCCACCGACGTGATTCCGGACGTGCCCGCCGCGCACGGTTCCGACTCCTCGCTGCGGCTCACCCTCGTGGAAGCGCTCGCCCAACTGCCCGCCAAGGACCGGGCCGTGGTGGTCCTGCGGTACTGGGAGGACCGGTCCATCGAGGAGACCGCCACGGCGATGAACGCCAGCTCGGCGGCGGTACGGACGCGCTGCGTGCGCGCCCTCGCCCGGCTGCGTGTCCTCCTCGGCGACGGCATCGGTGAGTACGTCACTCCCTGAGGGCCCCCAGCCCCGAGCCCCCAGCCGCCGCCCACGGACCCAGCCCCAGCCCTCGGCCCCAGCCCTCGGCCCCAGCCCTCGGCCCCGGCCCCGGCTCCCGCTCCCGCTCCCAGGTCCACCCCACCCCCCTTCAGCCCCAGAGACTGCCCCACCTCAGCCACAGAAACGGCGGTGCGCCATGCCCGTAGATCAGCGTCAGCAGCACGACGACCCCTTCGAGGGCCGGATCGGTGACGCCCTGCGCCGAGCCGGGGACTCCTTCGTCGCCGACGGGCACGCTCTCGTCGGCGGTGGCGCCGCACGCGGCCGTCGGCTGCTGTTCCGGCGGCGGGCGGCGGTGCTCGGCGGGGTGGCCGGGATCGCGCTCGTCGGCGTGGGTGGCGCGCTGCTGCTGCCGGGCGGCGGGGGCGGCCCCGACGGCAGATTGTCCGTGGCCGCCTCGGACGCGCCGCGGGACGACGACGGGAGGGTGTCCGGCGCCGATCTCGTCCGTACGCTCAAGCGGCTGATGCCGGACGGGGAGTTCAGCGACGCCCAGGGCCGCGGCACGGGCGCGAAGGAGGGGCCGTACGCGCGGGTCGTGTACGACGACGGCAAGGGCCCGGCGGCCGTACAGGTCGGGCTCTCGCGGATCGATCCGCGCAGCGACGAGGCCCTTCACGCGACACAGTGCCCGGACACCAACCAGAGCAACTACGACGCCTGCCGCTCGAACAAGCTGAAGGACGGCTCGACGCTCATGGTCCACCAGGGGTACACGTTCGCGGACCGGCGCGAGGACACGAGGCTCTGGCTCGCCAACCTGGTCACCCCGCAGGGCTACTTCGTGACCGTCTCGGAGTGGAACGCGACCCTTGAGAAGGGCGCCCCGGTCACCCGGAAGGCACCACCCCTGCCCGAGTCCGAGCTGGCGGAGATCGCGACGCATCCGTACTGGATCAAGGCCATCGAGGCGATGCCCGACGACCGGGCCGGGCGGTCGCCGAGCACGGCCCCCTCCCCCGGGTCCGCCGAACCGCCGCTTGTCAGCGGTGACGCGATCCGGGCGACGCTGGTCGGGCTCGTACCGAAGGACCTCGAGGTCGTCCTCGACGGCACCGAGCGCACCGACTTCGCGTATGTCGTCCTCGACGACGGCAAGGGGCGCAGCCTGGTGCAGGCCAACGTGCAGTTGGGCGGGCCGACCTCGCTGTTCGGGCCCGACGCCGAGACCCTGCCCGACGGGACGAAGGTCGTCACCCGGCAGGGGCCCGGCGAGAAGGGCGGCGAGGGCGTCGTGATGTGGACCGTGGAAGCGCTCCGGCCCGATGGCACCCGTGTCGCGGTCAGCGCCTTCAACTCCGGCGCCCAGCACACCACCGCGACCCGCGACACCCCCGCTCTCACCATGGCCCAGCTGAAGGCGATCGCCACCAGCGACGAGTGGGCGGGGATCGGCTGATCACCGGTCGGCGACCGCGCGCGGCGGGGCGGGGCGGGCACGGGGGCGCGCGGAGGATGCGGCCCTCGCCCCGCCCAGCCCCCGCCCTGCTCTGCCCTCGCCCCATGCCGCTCCGCGGCTCCGCCGCCGTCAGAAGAAGTCCGCCCAGTTCTGGTCCCAGATCTGCTTCACGCACAGCACCAGGAACAGCAGGCCCGCGATCACCAGCATCGCGTTGCTGACCATCCCGTTGCGCCATTCGCGGGGTGTGCGGGAGGAGTTGAGGAGCCAGACCAGGGTGGCGGCGAGGAAGGGCAGGAAGGCCGCGCCGAGGACGCCGTAGAGGATGATCAGGCGGAACGGCTGGCCCTGGAAGAGCAGGACGATGGGCGGGAAGGTCAGCCAGAGCAGGTACGCGCGGAACGGCCACGACCGTTCGCGCTCGCCTGAGGCGACCTCGTCGCCCTTCACCGCGCCCTTCTTCTGATAGCGGGCGACGAAGTCGGCGAACATCAGGCTCACGCCATGCCAGACGCCGATGAGGGAGGTGTACGAGGTGGCGAAGAAGCCGATCAGGAAGAACTTGGCGGTGGCCGGACCGTACTCGTCCTCCAGGATGCCGCCGAGCTGGATGAGGCCCTTGTCGCCGCTGGCGATGGCGATGTTCGCGGAGTGCAGCAGTTCCGCGCCGACGAAGAGCATCGCGATGACGAAGATGCCGGTCGTGGCGTACGCGACCCGGTTGTCGAGGCGCATGATCCTCATCCAGCCGGCGTCGGTCCATCCCTTGGCGTTGACCCAGTAGCCGTATGCGGCCAGCGTGATGGTGCCGCCGACGCCGCCGATGAGGCCGAGGGTGTTGAGGATGGAGTCCTTCTCGTCGGGCAGGACGGGGAGGAGGCCCGCGAACGCGTCGGGGAGGTTCGGGGTGACCCGGATCGCCAGATAGACCGTCACCACGAACATGACGCCGACGAGGACCGTCATCACCTTCTCGAAGACGGCGTACTTGTTGAACCAGACGAAGACCAGCCCGGACAGGCCGCACAGGATGGCCCACCATTCGAGGTCCATGACGTCCGGGAACAGCGCTTGCAGGGGCAGGGCGCTGGACGACATGGCGGCCGCGCCGTACGCGAAGCCCCAGATCACCACGTAGACGACGAAGAACCAGATCGTCCAGCGGCCGAGGCTCGCCCAGCCGTCGAAGAGGGTGCGGCCGGTGGCCAGGTGCCAGCGGCCGGCGGCCTCGGCGAGGGAGATCTTGACGAGGCAGCCGATGACGGCCGCCCACAGCAGGGTGTAGCCGAAGTTGCTACCGGCGATCAGGGTCGCCACGAGGTCGCCGGCGCCGACGCCGGTCGCGGCGACGACGATGCCGGGGCCGATGTACTTCCAACTGGACTTGCGCGGGGCCGAAGTCTCTTCCCCGGTAGCTGTGTTGTCCGTGGTGTCAGCCATGCGGATCAAGAAAGCGTAAAGCCGGGGCGGGCACAAGAGGGCGTGCGGTGAAGGAAAACGGGGGTATCAGCGAGGGCGCGGAGGGGTGGAAGAGGGTCGTGACGTGGAACGGGCCCCGGCGGCTGGGTCAGCCGCCGGGGCCCGGGCTGTGGTTCCGGGGAGGCTGGCGAGGCCGCTGCCCGGAACTCCGCGGGCTACGCCGGCTGTCGCCGACCACAGCCGGCGGACCCGCACGTGCCGAGCTCGAACCACACGGTCTTGCCCGGCCCGTCCTGGTGGCAGCCCCAGCGCCCGGCGAGCGCCTCCACCAGGAACATCCCTCTGCCGCTCTCCGATATTTCCGTGACCCGTCGCACCCGGGGCGGGCGCCCGTCGGAGTCCGACACCTCGCAGCGCAGGACGCCGTGCGCCGCGGTCAGCGTCAGCTTCAGACGGCTCTCCGCGTGCACCAGGGCGTTGGTGACCAGTTCGCTCACCAGCAGCTCCGCGATATCGGTCTGGTCGAGAAGTCCCCATCCCTCCAACTGCCTGCGGACCTCCGCGCGGGCCTCGGCGGCGGCGGTCGGACGGGGGGCGTACTCGACACTCAGATGACCCGCGCCCATGGAGGGTTGGAAGTACGAGGCGAAGTGGGGGCCGGAATCCGGAAGGAGACCCCCGGAGAGTTGCAGCATGCTTCCAGGGTTGCCCCACCGGGGGTGCGGCACACGGGGAGGATTACCCGTTTCCCGGTGTGCATATACCTGCTTCACGCCCCAGTACGTCCGTAATTGCTGCTGTACAGGGCTGATGGGCATGTACGAACCCATACGTGGGTAACGTTCAGGACCGCTCCGCGGCGAAGCCCTGGGTGGTGGCCCAGGCGGCGATCTGGCTGCGGTTGTGGAAGCCGAGCTTGCCGAGGATCCGCTCGACATGGCCCTCGGCGGTACGGCGGGCGATGACCAGGCGGTCCGCGATCTGCTGGTTGGCGAGCCCCTCGGCGACGAGCAGGGCGACCTCGGTCTCCCGGGCGGTGAGCGGCACCGGGGTCTCGGGCACGGCCTGCGGGGGCTCCTGAGCGGGCTCCTGCTGGAGCGCGTACGACACCAGCTCGTCGAGGCCCAGGGTGCCGCCGCGCCGGTACGCCCGCTCGAACGGGCCCCGGCCGAGGGACCGGCGCAGAGGGGCCTCGCTGTCCCGGCGGGTGGCGCGCTCGCCGTCCCGTTGGCCCGAACTCGGCGGGCCGAGGGAGAGGTTGGCCGCCCGGAGGCGGTCCGTGCCGCCGAGGAGGACGGCGGCGCGTTCGCGGGCGCCGAGGGCGGTGGTGATGTCGATCAGCAGGTCGAGGGAGAGTGCGACGCCGACCACGTCATGGAGGGCGAGCCCGCGGCGCAGCGCCTCCCGGGCGTGCGACTCGGCTCGGTGCCACTGCTTCCGTGCGGTGTACGCGTGCGCCAGTGCCCGTAGCGCGGACGACCGCACCCAGTCCTCGCCGTGCCGTTCACAGCGCCGCAGGGTCTGCTCGCAGAGCACCACGGCACGGTCGGTCTGTCCCAGAAGGACGAGGGCGTGCGCGAGTTGCACCTGGTCGAGCGCGGCGAGGGACGGCAGGTGGCCGGTGGCGGGGACGCCGGCGAGGACGGAGTCGTAGTGGGCGACGGCACCGGTGGGGTCGTCATCGCACAGCAGGGTCAGGCGGAGGACGTACTCGGCGTGGGTTGCTTCGGTGTGAGCGGCTTCGGCGTGGGTTGCTTCGGAGCGGGTTGCTTCGGCGCGGGCGGGATCAGGGCCGGGACCGGGGGTGGCTTCCGCTGCGGTGTGTGGGTGGGGGCGGGGACCGGGGGTAGGGGTGGGGGCGAGACCAAGGGCCAGTTCGCGGGACTCCGCGGCCAGTCGGCGCGCTCGGGAGGTGTCCTCGCCGCCGGCGGTCAGGAGGAGGGCCGCGACCCACAGGGCGCGGGCGCGTTCGAGGGTCGGCTCGGGGTTGGCGTCCAGGGCGCGCTCCAGCCAGTGCAGGCCCTCGCCCGGTGCCCCGCAGGCGTACCAGTGGAACCACAGGCTGCCCGCGAGCCGCAGCCCGGCCAGGGCCTCGCCGGGGGTGGTGAGGCTGAACTCGAGCGCCGTACGCAGGTTGTCCTGGTCGGCGCGGAGCCGCGCGGCGATCTCCCGCTGGCCCGGCCCGAACCAGGCCCGCTCGTACGCCGCCACCCGGCGCTGCGTCCAGTCGCGGTGGCGACGCCGGGCGTCGGCCTCCGCGCCCGGGGTGCGGCGCAGCAGGTCGAGGCCGTAGTGGCGGAGGCCGTCGAGGAGGCGGTAGCGGACGGTGCCGCTCCAGTGCTCCTCGCGGGTCAGCACGGACTTGTCGACGAGCCCGGCGACGGCTTCGAGGACGTCGTAGGGGGTGCGGAGGGAGGGGGCGGGATCGGTGCTGGGGCCGGGGCCCAAGTCTTTGTCCGCGCCGCCCGAGTGCGCGACCGCGACCGCGCTCGCGCCGCCGGTGCCGATGCCGATGCCGGTGCCGGCATCCGTCTCGGCGTCCGCGCACACGCTTTCCGCGGTCTCCAGGTCGAAGCTGCCGGTCAGGACGGAGGCGCGGGCCCAGACGGAGCGTTCCTCGGGGGTGCAGAGGTCATGGCTCCAGTCGACGGCCGCGCGCAGCGTCCGATGGCGCGGCTGAACTCCGGGGCCGGCGGCGGCAAGGAGGCGGTAGCGGTCGTCGAGGCGTTCCAGGAGTTGGTCGACGCCGAGAACGCGCAGCCGGACGGCGGCGAGTTCGATGGCGAGCGGAAGGCCGTCGAGACGGTGGCAGAGGCGGGCCACGGAGGCGCGGTTCGCCGGGGAGAGCGTGAAGCCCGGGACCACGGCGGCGGCACGGTCGGCGAACAGGGCGAGGGCCGGGTGCGCGGCGGGGTCGGAGAGGTCGCCGTCTGGGTCGGGCACCGGGAGGGGGCGTACCTCCAGGAGGTGTTCCTCGGTGAGCGCCAGACGGTGACGGCTCGTGGCGAGGATCCGGACGCCGGTGGTGCCGCGCAGCAGGGCGGCGACGAGGTCGGCGCAGGTGGGCAGCAGGTGTTCGCAGTTGTCGAGGACCAGGAGGAGACGGCGGTCGCGTACGTGCCGGACGATCGCGTCGAGCGGGGCGCGCGCGGGGAGCGGATCGGGCAGACCGAGCGCCTCGGCGGCGGCCGTGAGCACCAGGGCGGGGTCGTGCAGATCGGAGAGGTGGACGAGGCGGACGCCGTCCGGGAAGGCCCGCTCAGCCCGGGCGGCTAGCCGCCACGCCAGCCGCGTCTTCCCGACCCCGCCGGGCCCGGTGAGCGTCACCAGCCGACTGCGGGTCAGCAGGCGCCGCCCTTCGGCGAGTTCATGGTGCCGGTCGACGAAGGAGGTTGTCTCTACGGGGAGGGGAGCTGGAGTGGGGGTGGGGGTGGGGGTGGGGGTGGAGGTTGGGATGGGGGTGGGGATGGGAGTGGGAGCTGAGGCGAGGACCGGGGGTGTGGGGCGGGGCGTGCCCGGGGTGCCGGGCGCGCGGGTCTCGTTGCGCACTGTGGACACCCCGGAGGCCCTGGGCCCCCTGACGGCGCTGGACGCGCTCGGCGCTCTCAGTGCGCCGGGCGCGCCCGGTGGGGCGGGGGCAAGCGGCGTGCGCGGCGCCTTCGGTGAGGTCGGCGCGGGCGGGGTGGGCGAGGCCTGCGGGGCTGGCGAGGTGTGCGGGGCGGGCGGTGGGCGGCGGGTGATCGGCGTGCTCGGGACGGCCGCCGTCCGGGACGCGCTCGCCGTACGCGACGTGCTCGCCGTACGCGACGTGCTCGCCGTACGTGACGCGCCCGGTCTGCGCGGCGTACCCGGGGGCGTCGACGTGGTGCGCGGTGCCGTCGGCATGCGTGTGGGTCCCGGCGCGCTCGGTGTGTCGAGCGCACCCGGCGTGTCCGGCGTGCTCGGCTTGTTCCGTTCCCGGCGTGGCGCTGATCCGCTCATGATCAGCCAGTCCTCTGGGGTGAGTTGAGGGGGTTGCCGGAGTGTGGGGCTCCTATTGCGCGGCTTCCCACTGTCGCCGCGTTCGCACGACATCGCACCCACAGTTCACCCCTGCGGGTGCACTCTTGCGCGGTGGAGGCCGCGTCGCGCTTCCACACGCGTACACTGCGCGACTTTCGGGGGCGCGGGAGCGGTGCCGCGCTCCCGGCGTGCGAGCCCGACACCCTCGAGCTGGCCGTTCGCGCCCCAACCCCCGGCCATTTTGCGACCCCTTCCGGCCACGCGACCCCGGCACACACACCGGCCACTCTTGACCTGGTCATGCCAGAGCCGCACCATGAGCGCCACACCCGCACCAGGGCCTGTCGATCACCCCACGGTCATCGGCGGGCCCGAGGCACGTCGCACGGATCCACCCCCCGCTCCACTCCCCATTCCGGAGACCCCGGAATTCCTGGAGAAAGTAGGAGACTCATGCGACTCCGCATTCGCGGCAGATCAGCGGTGCCCGACGGCCCGGGCAGGAGATCGGGCCGCCGCAGCGCCGCCCTCGTCGGCCTGCTGGCGATGGCCCTCGCGGCGCCGGTCGCCGCGACCACCACGGACGCGACGGCGACGAGCGCCGAACGCCCGAAGGCCTCGGCGGACGACATCCGCCAGTACGAGGTCCACATGCACTCGGACATCGAGTCCCGCACGGCACTCCAGAAGGCCGGTGTCTCGGTGGACGACGCCGACGACCACTCGGTCTTCGTCTCCGGCCGCGCGGACCAGATCAAGAAGCTCAAGCAGCAGGGCTACGAGGTCACCCCGCTCGGTGCCGTGCCGGACCGGTCGAAGGGCGAGGACGACGTACGCCTCTTCGACTTCCCGTCCGCCGACTCCCGATACCACAACTACGCGGAGATGACAAACGAGATCAACTCCGTCGTCGCGGCGAACAGTTCCATCGTCAGCCAGCGGGTCATCGGCACCTCGTACCAGGGCCGGAACATCGTCGCCATCAAGATCAGCGACAACGTCGGCACCGACGAGGCGGAGCCCGAGGTGCTGTTCACCCACCACCAGCACGCCCGCGAGCACCTCACCGTCGAGATGGCGCTCTACCTCCTGAACGAGCTGACCTCCGACTACGGCACCGACTCCCGCGTCACCAACATGGTGAACAACCGCGAGATCTGGATCATCCCGGACCTCAACCCGGACGGCGGCGAGTACGACGTGGCCACCGGCTCGTACCGCTCGTGGCGCAAGAACCGCCAGCCCAACAGCGGTTCGTCGGCCGTCGGCACCGACCTCAACCGCAACTGGAACTACCGCTGGGGCTGCTGCGGCGGCTCGTCCGGGTCGACGTCATCGGAGACGTACCGGGGTCCGTCCGCCGAGTCCGCGCCCGAGGTGAAGGTCGTCGCGAACTTCGTCCGCAGCCGTGTCGTCGGCGGGGCGCAGCAGATCAAGACCGCCATCGACTTCCACACGTACAGTGAGCTGGTGCTGTGGCCCTTCGGGTACACGACCGCGAACACGACGACCGGTATGACGGCCGACGACCGCAACGCCTTCGCGACGGTCGGCGAGAAGATGGCCGCGAGCAACGGGTACACGCCCGAGCAGTCCAGTGACCTGTACATCACCGACGGGTCGATCGACGACTGGCTGTGGGGCAACCAGAAGATCTTCGGCTACACCTTCGAGATGTACCCGTCGTCCGCCGGCGGGGGCGGCTTCTACCCGCCCGACGAGGTGATCGCCCGGGAGACCGCGCGCAACCGGGACGCCGTGCTGCAACTGCTGGAGAACTCGGACTGCATGTACCGGTCCATCGGCAAGGAGGCGCAGTACTGCTAGCGCCGAGTCGGTAGTGAGCGTGGGGAACCGCGGACCCGCTGTGGCCGGTCGCGCCGTTCCCCACGCCCCTCCTTGCTTGTCGCGCGCCCCTACTTGTCGGCGCTCTCGTCGGCGCTTGCGTCGGTGCTCCCGTCGGCGCTCCCGCCGGTGCTCCCGTCGGCGTCCGGCTTCGCGGTGTCCTCGGGCTCGGCCGGGTCGGCCGCCGTCGCGGGCTCCGCCGGGTCCTTCTTGTCGCTGTCGCCGTCCTCGAAGTACGCGTCCAGGACCTCGTCGATCCGGGTCTCCCACGCGGCGTGCTCGGACTTGGCCTTCGCCTCGATCTCGATGGGGTACCAGCGGCGGTCCGGGGTGTGGACCGTGACGGTGAACCGCTTCCCGAAGCGGGGGGACTCCGTCTCGATCGCGCCGATCTCGTCCCAGCGGAACTCGCACGCCTGGTCGTCGAGCTGGAGCCGTACGCCCCTGTGGTCGGCGACGATCTTCGCGCGGCGGTCGGCGGCCTCGAAGACGGGGCCTTCGACGGCGTCCTCGCCGTCGGAGTTGTCCTCGGCCTTCGCGTCGGGCTCGGCGGCGGCCTTCGCGTCGGGCTCGCTGTCGAGGTCGGCGTCCGGCTCGGCGGCGGTCTTCCGCGCCGCGGCGGGCCCATCGGCCGGGACAGCCTCGTCCGCATCCACGGTCTCCGCCTGCTCGGCGGATTCCGTCGGCTTGATGTCCTCCGGCTCCTCCTGCTTCTCCTTCGTCACGGACACGGGTGCCGTGAGTCCGGGGATGTGCGACGGGTCGACCGCGGCGGCGGCCAGGGGCTGGCTGTTCGAACCAATGCGCTGCTCCACAGCGGGCAGTATGGTCGACGATCCTGTGCGGGGAACAGTCGGCCCGGCATATGTCCGCATCTGCGGCCCGTCAACGGGGCGCGCGGGGTGGTTCGTCAGGCGTCCAGTACCGCCAGCGCGTCGATTTCGATCAGGAGGCCCGGCGGGAGGCCCACGTAGACCGTGGTGCGGGCCGGGGGCGCCTCGGTGAGATGTTCCTCGAAGTACGCGTTGTAGAGCGCGTTCATCTCGGCGAAGTGGTCCACGTCCGTGAGGTAGACGCGGATCATCATCACGTCGTCCCAGGTGGCGCCGCCCTCCTCCAGGATCGCCTTGACGTTGGCGAGGGTCTGGAGGGTTTGTTCGCGCAGCGTGGGGCCCGCGGGGGTGGGGGGCTGACCCTCCACGGCGGGGAGGAAGCCGACCTGGCCGGCGACCTGGAGAATGTTGCCCTTGCGTACGCCGTGGGAGAACTTCGCGGGCGGGGCGGTGTGGGTCTTCGGGGTCAGGGCGATCTTCTCGGTCTTCTCGGTCTTCTCGGTCTTCTCGGTCATGGTGGGGGGTCCTTGTCGTTCGGACGGAGGCGGTCTAGGGGGCGTCGTGGGGGGCGGGGTCCGTCGTGGGGGTCGGACGGGGCCGTCGTGGGGTTTCGGAGGGGGCCGTCGTGGGGTTTCGGAGGGGGTCGTCGGGTTCAGGCGGTCGTCGTCGGGCTTCTGCCGGAGTACTCGCCGCTGATCGCGTCCGCCGTGCGGCGTAGGAGAGGGAGCAGGGTGAGGAGTTCGTCGGCGGTGACGACGACGTTGGGGGCGGAGACCGACATCGCGGCGGCCACCCGGCCGTCGGCGCCCCGGACGGGGGCGGCCACGCAGTTGATGGATTCCTCGTGGCCGCCCAGGTCGGTGGCCCAGCCCTGTTCGCGGACCTTCGCCAGCTCCTTCAGGAACGCCGCGGCGTTGGGGGTCGAGCGGGACGTGTACATGGGGTAGTCGAGCTTCTCCACGCGGGCCCGGCGCTCGGCCTCGGGGAGGTCGGCGAGGCACAGCTTGGCGACGGCGGCGACCGTGATGGCGACCGGTTTGCCGATCCGGGAGTACATGCGGACCGGGTACCGGCTCTCCACCTTGTCGATGTAGAGGACCTCGTTCTCCTCGTACACGGCGAGGTGGACGGTGTGGCCGCACTGTTCGTTGAGGCGTACGAGGTGGGGGTGGGCGATCTCGCGGATGTCGAGGTTCTCCACGGCCTCCTGGGCGAGGGCGAAGAGGCGGGCGCCGAGGCGGTAGCGCTGGTCGGACTGGCGGTAGACGAGGCCGTGCTCGTGGAGGGTGCGCAGGAGACGCAGGGCCGTGGACTTGTGGACGCCGAGGCGGTCGGCGACCTGGCCGAGGTCGGCCGGGCCCTCGGCGAGCAGCGGCAGGATGCTGAGCGCGCGGTCGACGGTCTGGCTCATGTGGTGCGTACCTCCTCGTCGGCCCCGTCCGGTGCCTGTGTCCAGCCGGGGGCGAGTCGAAGTCTCCCCCACGTGTCGTCGTCCAGGGCGGCGAGGTGGTCGGCGTGGTGGCGGGTCGGTGGGGTGCCGAGGTCGCCGGGGGTGGTGAGGGCTGCGGCGGCCATGAGGTGGCCGTGGCGGAGGCGGGCCTTGGGGGGCAGGCCGCGGAGGGTGGCGGAGAGGAAGCCGGCGGCGAAGGCGTCGCCTGCGCCTATGGGGGATACGACGGTCACGTGGGGGGACGGGACGAAGGTGGTTGTGTCTGGGCCTGTGCCTTCGGGTGCGGGTCGGGCGCCTGGGGTGTGGGGGTGGGTCGGGGGCGCGCCGGGGGGTGTCCGTCCTCGGAACGGCGCGGAATCGGTTTCTCGGGAAGCGGGACCCGTTGACGCGCCAACCGCTGCGGGCGGACCCCCCCCGACACACCCCCTTACGTCCGTACGCGGCACCCCCACCACGCGGGCTGGCGCCGCCCCGGTCACGTGCCCCGCACCGTTCGTACGCGGCTGCCCCGTCGTGGGGGCTTGCGCCGCCCCGGTCACCTGCCCCGCACCGCTCGTACGCGGCACACCCACCGCGCGGGCTTGCGCCGCCCCGGTCACGTGCCCCGGCTCGTGCGCATGCGGCTGACCCGCCGTGGGGGCTTGCGCGGCCTCCGTAGCGTGTGGCTGCTCGTCCGTACGCCACTGGCCCGCCACAGGGGCTTGCGCCGAATCGGCCGAACGCGGCTCACCCGTCGTTGGTGCTTGCGCTTGTGGTGTCTCCGTCGGGTGTGGCTGGGGAGTTGTGGGGGTCATGGGGACTTCTCCAGGGCCGCGCCCGCCTCGCCGGTTACCGTCCAGCCCGCGTCGAAACCGGGGAAGAAGAGGGGGACCGGGG
>NZ_JAMGBG010000077.1 GCF_023516595.1 Streptomyces neyagawaensis
TACGTCCGTACGCGGCACACCCACCACGCGGGCTGGCGCCGCCCCGGTCACGTGCCCCGCACCGTTCGTACGCGGCTGCCCCGTCGTGGGGGCTTGCGCCGCCCCGGTCACCTGCCCCGCACCGTTTGTACGCGACTGACCCGTCGTGGGGGCTTGCGCCGCCCCGGTCACCTGCCCCGGCTCGTGCGCATGCGGCACACCCGCCATGGGGGCTTGCGCCGCCCCGGTCACCTGCGCCGCACCGTTCGTACGCGGCTGACCCGCCGTGGGGACTTGCGCCGCCCCGGTCACCTGCCCCGCACCGTTCGTACGCGGCACACCCACCGCGCGGGCTTGCGCCGCCCCGGTCACGCGCCCCGGCTCGTGCGCATGCGGCTGACCCGCCATAGGGGCTTGCGCCGCCTCCGTGGCGTGTGGCGGCTCGTCCGTACGCGGCTCACCCGCCGTAGGGGCTTGCGCCGCCCCGGTGACGCGTTCCGAACCGTTCGTGCGCGGCTGGCGTTCGAAGAGGGTGGCTCCTTGGGCGCCCTGTTTCACCACCAGGGTGGTGGGTTCCGGGAGGGCCGCTCTGATTGCTTCGGGGCCGCCGGTGATGCCCCAGGTCTCCTCTGCCTCGTCCTCGCCCACGAAGACCAGGTCGGCTCGGCGGGCCAGGTCGAGGAGGACTTGGGGGGCGTTCTTGTGGGGCCAGAGGCCGGGGCGGTGGTTGACGTCGAAGGAGATGAAGGGGCGGGCCGGGTGGGGGGCCGTCAGGTCCTGGAGGAGGGACAGGCAGGAGGGGGAGAGGGCGGCCGTGATGCCGGAGAGGTGGAGGACGCGGGCGGCGCGGGCCGCCGGCAGGTCCGTGTTGTCGGTGGTCATCGCGGACGCCGCCGAGCCCGAGCGGTAGTAGGCCACCTCGTGCGCGTCGGTCGCGCGGTCCGCGGCCGTGCGGAAGTAGATGCCGGTGGGGCGGGCCGGGTCGCGGAGCACGGAGGTGACGTCGACGCCGTGCGCGGCGATCGTTTCGAGGAGGTGGTCGCCGAAGCCGTCCGCGCCGACGCGGCTGACCCAGCGGGTGGTGTGGCCGGTGGCGGCGAGGGCGCAGAGGACGTTGGACTCGGCTCCGCCGATGGCGCGTTCGAAGGAGGGGACGTCGGCGAGGCGGCCGGGGCGGGTGGGCAGGAAGGTGACCATGGACTCGCCCAGCGCGGCGACATCGACGACGTCGGGTGCGGCCTTGGAGAAACCGTCGGCGGTCACGGTGTCGGGGCTCCTCGACAGGGGGCGGTGGCACCGTTGACCCGGTGCTCGCTGGGATGTTAGACAGCCGTGAGCGATATACGCAATGGTTGTTGCAGTGAGTGCAACGCGGCTTTTCAGGGAGGGTCTCATGGGTGTCGAAGCGCTCGCTCGTCTCGCCGCCGAACGCGTCGACCACCGTTTCAAGGGCCTCCCGCCGGACGCCGACGGGCTGACCGTGGAGGAGCTGGCCGGGCAGCGCCGGAACCTGTTCACCGGCGGATTCGTCACGCCCGTGCTCGCCCTGTCCGCCGAGCGGCTGGAGCACAACCTGGCCCTGATGGAGGCGTACTCCGAGCGGCACGGGCTGGCGTTCGCGCCGCACGGGAAGACGTCGATGGCGCCGCAACTGTTCTGGCGGCAGATCGAGCGGGGGGCGTGGGGCATCACCCTGGCCGTGCCGCACCAGGTGCGGGTCGCGCGGGAGTTCGGGATCGAGCGGGTGTTCCTCGCCAACGAGGTGGTGGACCCGGCGGCGTTGCGGTGGATCGCCGCCGAGCTGGACGCCGATCCGTCGTTCCGGCTCGTCTGTTACGTGGACTCCGTGCGCGGCGTGGAGCTCATGGACGCGGCGCTGCGGGGCTCGGCGCGCCCGCTGGACGTGGTGGTGGAGCTCGCCGCGGGCGACGGCGCGCGGACCGGGGTCCGTACGGAGGCGGAGTGCGCGGCGGTCGCGGACGCCGTGGCCGGGGTGGAGACGCTGCGGCTCGTGGGCGTGGCCGGGTACGAGGGCGAGGTGCCCGACGCGACTCCGGAGCGGGTGGGCGCCTGGCTGCGGCGGCTCGTCGCCCTGGCCGTCGGCTTCGACAGGGCCGGACGGTTCGCGGGGCTGGAGGAGATCGTCGTCAGCGCCGGTGGCAGCGCGTGGTTCGACGCGGTGGCGGAGGTGTTCGACGAGATCCCCGAGCTGTCGGCGCCCGTGCTGAAGCTGCTGCGGTCCGGGGCGTACGTCTCGCACGACGCCGGGCACTACCGGCGTCTGACCCCGTTCAACCGGGTACCCGAGGAGGGTGCCCTGGAGCCCGCGTTCCGGCTCTGGGCCCAGGTCGTCTCCCGCCCCTCCCCCGAGCAGGCCTTCGCGAACGCCGGGAAGCGCGACGCCGCGTACGACCTCGATCTGCCGACGGTGGAGGTGGTCCGGGACGCCGGGTCGGGCGAGGTGCGGGACGCGGGCGACGGCATCGCCGTGACGGGCCTGTCCGACCAGCACGCCTGGCTGCGCACGCGGGCGGGGGCGGACGTGTCGGTCGGGGACTGGGTGGGGCTGGGTCTGTCCCATCCGTGCACGTCGTTCGACAAGTGGAAGCTGATCCCGGTGGTGGAGGCGGACGGGACGGTCGTGGAGTACGTCCGCACCTACTTCTGAGGGCGGCCGGACTCTCCCCGGTTCGCGAAAGGTGGCAGACATGGACGACGTCGTCCTGCGTGACGCCGAGGTCGTCGACGGGTCCGGCGGCCCCTCCTACCGCGCCGACGTGGTCGTGTCCGGCGGCAGGATCACCTCGATCGTCCAGGAGGCCGCGGCGGCCGGGTGCCAGCGGCCGTCCGCCCGGCGGGAGCTGGACGTCGAGGGGCTGGTCCTCGCGCCCGGCTTCGTCGACATGCACGCCCACAGCGACCTCGCCCTGCTGCGCGACCCCGAGCACGCCGCGAAGCTGGCGCAGGGCGTGACCCTGGAGGTCATCGGGCAGGACGGGCTGTCGTACGCGCCCGTCGACGACCGGACCCTCGAAGAGGTGCGGCGGGCGATCACCGGCTGGAACGGCTACGGCGAGGACATCGACTTCACCTGGCGTTCGGTCGGCGGGTACCTGGACCGCCTCGACCACGGCTTCGACGGCGAGGGCATCGCCGTGAACGCCGCGTACCTCGTCCCGCAGGGCACCGTGCGGATGCTCGCCCTGGGGTGGGAGGACCGGGCGGCCACACCTCAAGAGCTGGACCGCATGCGGCAGTTGGTCGCGGACGGGCTGCGCGAGGGCGCCGTCGGCATGTCGTCGGGGCTGACGTACACGCCGGGCATGTACGCCAAGGACGCGGAGCTCACCGAGCTGTGCCGGGTGGTCGCCGCGTACGGCGGCTACTACTGCCCGCACCACCGCTCGTACGGGGCGGGCGCGCTCCAGGCGTACGAGGAGATGATCGCCCTCACCCGCGAGGCCGGCTGCGCCCTCCATCTCGCCCACGCCACCATGAACTTCGGTGTGAACAAGGGGCGCGCCCCCGACCTGCTCGCGCTCCTCGACGACGCGCTCGCCGCCGGCGCCGACATCACCCTCGACACCTACCCCTACACCCCCGGCTGTACGACCCTCGTGGCGCTGCTGCCCAGTTGGGCGGGCGAGGGCGGCCCGGAGGCGATCCTGGCGAGGCTGGAGGACGACGACACCGCCGCACGTGTCCGGCACGAGCTGGAGGTCGTCGGCGCCGACGGCTGCCACGGGGTGCCCGTCGCATGGGACACCGTCGAGATCTCGGGGGTCGCCGACCCGGCGCTGGCCTCGTACGTGGGCCGGACGGTCCAGAAGTCCGCCGACGCGCGCGGCGAGGACCCGTGGGTCACCGCGCGGCGGCTGCTCGTCGAGGACCGGCTGGGGTCGACGATCCTCCAGCACGTCGGCCACGAGGAGAACGTACGGGCGATCATGCGGCACCGGGTGCACACCGGCGGCTCGGACGGCATCCTGCGCGGCGCCAAGCCGCACCCGCGCGCGTACGGCACGTTCCCGCACTATCTGGGCCGGTACGTACGGGAGTTGGGGGTGCTGTCCCTGGAGGAGTGCGTCGCTCACCTTACCTCGCGCCCCGCCGCCCGGCTCCGGCTGCCCGACCGGGGGCTGGTCCGCGAGGGGTACCGCGCCGACCTCGTCCTCTTCGACCCGGCGACGGTCGCCGCCGGGTCGACGTACGAGGCGCCGCGCACCCCGCCCATCGGCATCCCGTACGTCCTCGTCGACGGCCGTTTCGCGATCGAGGACGGCCGGCGGACGGACGTCCTGGCGGGGCGGGCGGTCCGCCGCGCCCCCTGAGAGGGCGCGGCATCACGCGGCAGCACGGTGACTGCCCGGGGGCGTTACGGCCTGGGGAGTATGCAGCCGCTGCGGGTCAGGTCGAGCTTGCTGTCGGCGGCGAAGCAGGCCGGGACATGCCAGGTCTGCTGCCCGTAGTTGATGCCCTCGCGGACGGTGACGGTCCCGTTCGCGTCGACCTCGCACGGGTTGTTGTCGGTGCAGCGCCCGCCGTCCTCGTTGCCCGTGTTGTTGACGGCCACGACCTTGCCGGTGGCGTTGTCGAGCACCGGCGAGCCGGAGGTGCCGCCGATCGTCTTGCAGGCGGAGGTGTAGCGGACCGAGTCCTTCCAGGTCCACGCGCCTTCCTTGAGGCGGTACGCGTAGCCGTCGACGTCGCAGGCGTACGTCCGCTTCCAGTAGCCGGAGACGACCGTGATGTCGGTGCCCACGGCCGGGCGGGCCGTGTCGAAGATCAGCGCGTTGATCCCGTACGAGCTCTTGATCTGCCCGTACGTGGTGGTCAGCCGGTACAGCGCCATGTCCGTGTCGGTCATCGTGCCGTACACGATCCGGTTGGCGCGGAGGGTGGCGACGCGGGTGCCCGCCGAGTTGAGGAGACCGAAGGAGCGGGTCGAGGCCCGGTCGACGAGGACCTCACCGGGGCCCGGGAAGCCGGTCTCCAGGCAGTGGCCGTTGGTCATCACCAGGGCCGGGTCGTCGTCCTCGGCGTCCGGCATCCGCACGACCGAGCCGGAGCAGTTGCTGAGCGAGACGGTGCCCGCGAAGTTCACGGCCTGGACCGCGGAGTCCGCCGGAGCCACCCGGGACGCGGCGTCGGCCACGGCCTTGTTCGCCGCGTCCACGACACTGCCGACCGTCGTCTTCACGGTCCCCGTCGCGGGCTCCGGCGCGGCCTGGGGTGCCGCGACCGCCGGTGCCGCGCCCGCCCCGGTGATCACCAGGGCGAACAGCGCGGCAACGAGAGGCTTTCTCATGTGGGGGTCCCTCTCTTGCTACGTGGGTGACAGGAGATCTTCCGGCCACCGCAGTTTGTCATGCGCATTGTGAGGGCGGTGTGACGACCGAGCAAGGACTTGGTTCTGGCCGGATGGAGTTCGGCCAAGGGGAGTTGAAGGCGCGCAGGGGGACGGGGCGGCGGGCTGCTCGCGCTACAGGCAGACACAGGTCATCGGAGCTGAGACAGACCCCGGCAGGGGGCTCAGACCGCTCCGCCGCCGCACGGGTCGGCGAGGGGCGAGCCCGCCCGGTTGCTCCTTTGGGATGGAGATGCGTCCGGCCGACGGCTCAACGGCTCAACGGCTCAACGGCTCAACGGCTCAACGGCTCAACGGCTCAACGGCTCAACGGCCCAGGAAAGCCCGTCAAGAGCCGGGGCTCGTTGTGAGGTGAGCCCGACGGCTGGCACGGTGGACAGACGGGCGAACAGTGACGACCAACGAGATCCTCTTCGGCGTGGGCCTGACGTTCGTGCTCGCGGTCGGATCTCAGGTGATCGCCTCGCTTCTGCGCATTCCGGCGCTCATCATCCTGCTCCCGGCGGGATTCGTCGCAGGAGCCCTGACCGACAACATCCACCCCGACCGGCTGCTGGGTGACGCCTTCCAGCCCTTGGTGTCACTGGCCGTAGCGCTGATCCTCTACGACGCCGGGCTCGGGCTCGCCCCACGCAGGCTCCAGGGTGAGACGCGCCGCATCGTCATGGGACTCATCGTGCTCGGCGTGGGCCTCGTCTGGGCCTCCTCGGCCCTCCTGGGCGTGCTCCTGCTCGGAATGTCGGCAAAGGCAGCGCTGGTACTCGGCGCGATCCTCGTGGTCTCGGGGCCGACAGTCGTCGGCCCCCTGCTCGCCTTCGTCCGGCCGACGGACCGGCTCCAGCAGATCCTCACCTGGGAAGGCTCCCTCATCGACCCGATCGGGGGTCTCCTCGGAGCGATCGTCTTCGCCGCGGTGCTCGACACCGGCGGAAGCTTCGGCAGCCGGCTGGTGCAGTTCGCGGTCAGCGTCGGCGTCGGCCTCGCCGGGGCCGCCGTGGGGATGATGTTGCTGTGGCTGCTGCTGTGCAAGCTCCAGCTCAACGACGTGCTTCGCACCTCCGTGCAGCTCGCGACCGTGATCGCTGTGGCCGCGGCCTGTGACATGGCCCGAGAAGACACAGGGCTCATCGCCGCGATCGTCATGGGACTGCTGGTCTTCCACCTGCCTGGTTTCGTCATGCCCGAGCACCGCCCCTTCTCCGAGACGCTGCTCCAATTGATCATCGGACTGCTGTTCGTCTCCATCTCCGCCACTGTCACCCCGGCGTCCCTTCGGCATGTGGTCCTGCCGACGCTCGGCCTCGTCGCGGTCCTCGTACTGGTCACGCGCCCGCTCGCCACCTGGCTGGCCACACTGGGAACCGCCCTGCCGCACAGGGAACGCGGATTCATCGCATGGATGGCACCGCGCGGCATCGTGGCCGCCGCCAGCGCCTCGACCTTCTCCCAGGGCCTCGTTGACGCGGGGATCGACGGTGCGTCGAAGATCCTCCCGGCCACGTTCCTGGTGATCGCGGCGACGGTGGCGCTGTACGGCCTGACGGCGGTCCCCGTCGCCCGGCGGCTGGGTGTCACCGCTCCGGAGACCGACAAGGATCGGGCCGAAAGGACGCACTGAGGCTCCACAGCTCTGCCGGAGCCCAGCCTCAGGCGCCTCCCCGACCCGCGGTCGCCGCTCGTTCCCGCCAGAACCGTTCCGCCGCAGCGCCCTCGCCCCGCCCGGCCCCCGCCCCGCTACTTCGGCCCCTTCGTCGCGCCCTGCCCCCGGCCCTGGTTGCCGCCGGAGTTGCCTCGGCCCGGGTCGGTCGTCGGGGAGGGCTGGGTGGGTGCGGTGGTGGAGCGCGTGGGCGTCGGGGTGGGGGCCGTGCTCTCGGAGTCGGTGGCGGACGGGGACGGTTCCGCGGAGGTCTCGCTCGGGGAGGCGGACGGCGATGCCGCCTCCGTCGTGACGGAGGGCGCGTCGGCCGACGGCGTGGCCGCTCCCCCGCCGCCGGACCTGCCGCTCGCCGGGGAGGACTCCTTGGGCGCCGGACCGCTCGGCCCCTCCTCGCCCGAGGAGCCGGCACCGGCGAGGCCCGCCGCCACGGCGCCCACGACCACGGCCGCGGCGACACCGCCCGCGATCAGGGCC
>NZ_JAMGBG010000078.1 GCF_023516595.1 Streptomyces neyagawaensis
CCCGGATGCTCGCGGGACGCCTTGTGTGACCGGTCACATTCATGTCACGATTGTGACCGGTCACACTGCGGGCGGTCAAGAGAACGTCAAGCGGGATTCCCGCGAGCGACGCCCCCCGCGAGGAACTGGACCGCCCGTCGGCGACGGCCCGGGGGCGGCGTGCGCGAGCGCGGCGGCTCGGGAGGAGCAGCGACTTGACCGGTACGGCGGATCGGACGGCGGACGGCTTCACCACCCCATCCCCGACGTTCAGTTGGGGGCATCCGGCGCTGCGCGCGGAGTTCGCCGCGGCGGCGGACGGCACTCCGCGTCTGGTCCGGCTGGGCCCCGCCGGGGCCGCCGTCGATCCGGAGGTCGCCCTGCCCCTCGTCGAGTTGACGGCGGTCGGGCACGGGAGCGGTTGGTCCGGGCCCCGGTTCACCGGTACGGCTCTCGGGTCGCGGCTCGCGTACCGCGGGCACCGTGACGCCGGCTCCTCCGACTGGGCGCGGCTGACCGTCGAACTCCACGACCCGGTGACGGCGTTGACCGCCTTCGTCGAGCTGACCTCCCCGATCGGGCTGCCGGTGCTCCGCTCCCGGGTGCGGCTGCGCAACGACGGCACGGACCCCCTCGTCGTCCAGTCCGTCAGCAGCCTCCTCCTCGGGGGGCTCCCCTCCCCCGACGTCCTCGACGTGCACCGGGCCCGCAACGACTGGCTCGCCGAGTGCCGTTGGTACGCCGAACCGCTGCGCGACACCGTCGCCGACATCGGCGTCGACGCCCACCAGCACGACAGCCGGGCCGCGCTCACCCTCACCGGGCGCGGCAGCTGGCCCACCGACGGCCATCTGCCGATGGGGGCGCTCACGGAGCGGGGCGGTGGTCGGGCCTGGGTGTGGCAGGTGGAGTCACCGGCCGGCTGGCGCTGGGACCTGGGCGAACGCGCGCACGGCACGTACCTCGCGGTGAACGGTCCCACGGACGCCGAGCACCAGTGGCGGGTACGGCTGGCGCCGGGCGAGGAGTTCACGACGGTGTGGGCGGCGGTCGCGACGGGGTCGGCGCAGGCGGGGGTGCCCCGCCCGGGAAAGGGGTCCGCGCTCGACGAGGCGTTCGGGGTCTTGACCGCGTACCGGCGGGCCGTGCGGCGGCCGCATCCGGACCATGGCGCGCTGCCCGTCGTCTTCAACGACTACATGAACACGCTGATGGGCGACCCGACCACCGAGAAGCTGCTGCCGCTGATCGACGCGGCGGCGCGCGCGGGCGCGGAGTACTTCTGCATCGACTCCGGCTGGTACGACGACACCGTGGACGGCGGCTGGTGGGACGGCGTCGGCGCGTGGCAGCCGTCGACGCGCCGCTTCCCCGACGGCGGCATCGAGGCCGTGCTGGACCGGATCCGGGAGCGCGGCATGGTGCCGGGGCTGTGGCTGGAGCCGGAGGTCGTCGGCGTGCACAGCCCGGTCGCCTCGGCGCTCCCCCCGGACGCCTTCTTCCAGCGGGACGGCGTACGGATCACCGAGCAGGGCCGCCATCAGCTCGACCTGCGGCACCCCGCCGCCCGCGCGCATCTCGACAGGACGGTGGACCGGATCGTCGGCGACTGGGGCGTGGGCTATCTGAAGCTGGACTACAACATCGTCGTCGACCCGGGCACCCGCGCCCCCGGCGACCTCTCCCCCGGCGCCGGGCTCCTCGGCCACGCCCACGCCTACCTGGAGTGGCTGTCCGACGTCCTGGACCGCCACCCCGGTCTCGTCGTCGAGAACTGCGCCTCCGGGGGCATGCGCATGGACGGTGCCACCCTGGCCGTCGCCCAGCTCCAGTCCCTCAGCGACCAGCAGGACCCGTTGCGCTTCCCCGCGATCGCCGCCGCCGCGCCGACGGCGGTCCCACCGGAACAGGGCGCCGTCTGGGCGTATCCGCAGCCCGGGTTCGACGACGACCTGATCGGGTTCACCCTCGGCGGCGCGCTCCTCGGCCGCATCCACCTCTCCGGCCATCTGAACCGGATGTCGGAGCGGCAACTCGGCCTCGTCCGGGACGCCGTGGACACGTACACGTCGATCCGCGGGGACCTGGCGCGGGCCGTGCCCTTCTGGCCGCTCGGTCTGCCGGGGTGGACGGACCCGTGGCTGGCGCTGGGCCTGCGGGTGCCGGACGGGCCGTCCTACGTGTCGGTGTGGCGGCGCGGCGGGGAGGCGGACGTGTCGCTGCCCGTCGGGCACCTGGCGGGCCGTGAGGTGCGTCCGGAGATCCTGCACCCGTCCGCGGGGAGCGGCGGCTCGGCGGTCTGGGACCGGGACGGGCACGCGCTGCGGGTGTCGCTGCCCCGCACACCGACCGCCGTGCTGATCCGCCTCCACGCCGGGACCGACTGAACGGCCGCCGCCCGCCGGTCCCGTACGAGGGCGCACGGACCGGAGCCTTGGCTGTGCGAGGGCGGACGGTCCCGAGCCGGGGCCGTGCGGGGGTGCGGCACCGGCTCGGGCGGATGGCTCAGCTGCTGCTGACGGTCAGGTTGTTCGTCTGGAAGTTCAGGCCGCCGGACGACGAGGTGACCTCGAAGCCGAACTGCACGTCACCGATGGTCTCGTTGCCCATCCAGCCCTTGGTGTCCTTGAGCCACTTGAGGACGGGCAGGATCTGGACCGAGCCGGACGTGGAGTCCGCGGTCCGCAGGAAGGAGAAGACGTCCCAGTACGTGCCGTTGCTCCGGTAGACCCGGCCCTTGTGGACGTTCCAGTTGTGGCCGCCGAGCGTGACGTTGCCCTGGTAGTCGCCGAGCGCGCCGACCGCGCCGTTGTAGTTGACCCAGAGCATGATCTCGTAGTCGTGGTCGGTGTCCCAGACGTCGTACGAGGTGTTGTACGCGCCCGAGGACGGGACCGTGACGTTGTAGTCGCTGTTGAGCGAACCGAGCGAGGTGATCGACTTGTTGATCACCTTCTTCGAGTTGGGGTACGACTTGATGCCGCCGGTGTTGGGGTGGTTGGCCCAGACACCCCAGTTGGTGCCGGAGTTGGCCCAGATGCACTGGCTGCCGGCGCCGCCGCCCCAGATGTTGTTGTAGAGCGTGTAGCCGCCCAGGCTGGTGTTGCCCCACTGGTCACAGCTGTTCCAGACGGCGGCGGAGGCGGGGGCGGCGGCGAGACCGACGGTGGCGCCGAGCGCGAGCGCGGGGGCGAGCAGGGCCTTGCCGATCCTGCTCAGGGTGCGGGTGCGTAGTGCCATGGCTTTCCTTCCATGGGTGGGGGGAACTGCGGGGAGGATCACCACGCCCCTGTGGGGAGGACGTGGTCTTCTCCGGCGACCGGTCGAAGCGGTCGCGCCGGAGAAAGCTCGGAGTCGGTCATGGCGTGAGCACGGCCGCCCCGTACCGTCCGAGGGACAGCGGGCCGGTGACGGTGGTGCCCGTCAGGAGGTCGCGGTGGGTGCCCGGCACATCGACGGTGACCTCGTCGCGGCCGTGGTTGAGCAGGAAGAGGACGTCTCCCCTGCGCACCGCCTCGACCCCGTCGGGCAGCCCGTCGAGCACCGGCCGCACCCCGGCGCCGTCGGCGATCCCGGTGAGCAGCGCGCGCAGCCCGGCGGGTTCGGGCAGCGTGGAGACGTACCAGGCGCGCCCCTTGCGCAGCACCGCCGGAAGGCCGTCGAGTTCACCGCCCCGGTAGGGGATCACCTCGTCCGCGTCGGCCGCCTCCAGTTCCTCGGACCACAGCGTGCCCCGGAAGCCGTCGCAGCGGACGTCCTCCCCGGCGTCCAGCGGCCACCACTCGTGCAGGGTGCGGATGCCGAGGAGTTCGCGGAGCCGGGCGTCCATGCCGCCGGGTCGGACCCGGTCGTCCTCGTCGGCGACTCCGGTCAGGAAGCCGCAGACGAGGGTGCCGCCGCCGCGGACGTGGGCGAGGAGGTTCTCGATCGCCGTGTCCGTGAGGAGGTAGAGCTGGGGGACGACGACGAGCCGGTACGCCGACAGGTCGTGCTCGGGGTGGGCGAAGGCGGTGGTGAGGTGGGCCTCCCAGAGGGCGCGGTGCCAGTCCCGGACGACCCGGGGGAGGTCCACCTCGGACGACAGCCGGCCGTCCTGCGCGCCGGCCCACCAGGAGTTCCAGTCGAACAGCACGGCGACCTCGGCGGTGAGGGGCCGGCCGGACACCTCGGCGCCGATCGCGGCGAGGTCGGCGCCGAGCCGTTTGACCTCCTGGAAGGTGCGGCCCCGCTCGCCCGCGTGGCTGACCATCCCGGAGTGGAACTTCTCCGCGCCCTGCCGGGACTGCCGCCACTGGAAGTAGCAGACGGCGTCGGCGCCGCGGGCGACGGCCTGGAGGGACCAGAGGCGGTTCAGGCCCCGGGGCTTGGGGTGGTTCACCCCACGCCAGTTCACGGGTCCGGCGGCCTGTTCCATGAGCATCCAGGGGCCGCCGCCCGCCTGCGAGCGGGTCATGTCCTGGACGAGTGCGCCGTGCTGGGCGCCCAGCGGGTCACGCGGGTCCGGGTACAGGTCGACCGAGACGACGTCCTCCTCCTCGGCCCAGCGCCAGGCGTCCTGGCCCACCCACAGCGGCATGAAATTGGTGGTGACCGGGATGTGGGGAGTGTGCCGGCGGACGATGTCGCGCTCCATGACGTAGCACTCCAGGAGCATGTCGCTCGTGAAGCGCTTGAAGTCCAGCACATGGGTGGGGTTCCTCATGTAGTGGGCGCGGCGCGGCGGGAGGATCTCGTGCCAGCCGTCGTAGCCCTGGCTCCAGAAGGCCGTGCCCCAGGCCTCGTTGAGCGCGTCGAGCGTGCCGTACTTCCGGCGCAGCCAGTCGCGGAAGGTGGTCGCGGCCTCGTCGCCCCAGTCGTAGGTGCAGTACTCGTTGTTGATGTGCCACAGGGTGAGGGCGGGGTGGGAGCCGTAGCGGGCGGCGAGGTCCTCGGTGATGGCGGCGGCGTAGCGGCGGTAGACGGTGCTGGAGTGCGAGAAGTGCTGGCGGGAGCCCCACCACTCGACCTGCCCGTTCTCGTCGCGCGGGAGGGTCTCGGGGTGGAGGCGGCCCATCCACGGCGGCGGGGAGGAGGTGGGGGTGGCGAGGACGACCCCGACGCCGTGCTCGTGCAGCAGGTCCATCAGGGTGTCCAGCCAGCCGAACTCCCGTGCGCCGGGCCGGGGTTCGAGCTTCGCCCAGGAGAAGACCCCGAGGGTGACGGAGTTGACGCCCGCCTCCTTCATGAGGCGGACGTCCTCGTACCAGACCTCCTCGGGCCACTGCTCGGGGTTGTAGTCGCCGCCGAAGAGGAGCCGGCCGCGGGTGGCGTCGGCGAGGGTGGGCCCGGTTGGCCGCCGCCCGGTCATCGGAGCGGGTCCCCGTACTGGATGCCGCGGCCGTTCGTCGCCACGTAGACGCGGCCGTACAGCCTCGGGTCGCCGGCGATGGCCTCGCCGGTCCAGCCCCACTGATGGGCGTCGTCGTTGACGCGGGTCCACGTCCGCGCGCCGTCGTCGGAGCGGAGGACCGCGGTGACGCTGTCGACGGCCCCGATCTGGTAGATCGCCGGGTAGGCGGCGCCGGGCGCGGCCTTGCCGAAGCCGAGGACGTGCGAGGCGCGGCAGCCGGCGACCTTCGTGACGGAGGCACCGCCGTCGGTGGACCGGTACAGGCCGTTCGTCTTGGTGCTCAGCCACAGGTCGCCGGTGCGTCCCGGGGCCGCGGCCAGCTTGTACTGGCTGTCCCCCGAGGGCAGGCCGGTCGCGCCCGCCGTGAAGGAACGGCCGCCGTCGGTGCTGGCGTACAGCGTTCCGGTGTCGGTGTCGTACGCGTAGAAGCGGGTCGCGTCCGCCGGGTCGGCGACCGGGGTGGCGCCCTTGGGGAAGGTGGGGACCTCGGACCAGGTCACCCCCTTGTCGGTGGAGCGGTGGGCCGCGTACTTCGTGCCGTCCCAGTGGACGAAGGACCACAGCAGCACACTGCCGTCGGTGTTGACGGCGATCGGTCCGGGTGCGTCCTTGGCGATGGCGGGCTGGGTCTCGAAGGGCGCCCAGGTCCGCCCGCCGTCGTTCGAGAAGGCGCCGTTGCCGTGGTCCCCCCAGCCGGCGCGGACCACGTACGACGGCTTCGCGGCGGCCTGTGCGAGCCCCGTCGCCGACCCGAACACCGGGTTCGTCGCCATGCCGCGCCTCGGGGACGCCGTGAGCCGCTCGTGGTACATCGTGCCGATGTCCCCGAGTCCGCTGATCAGGTGCGCTTCTCCGACCGGGGGCGAGATCAGCTGGCGGACCGCTGTCTCCTCGAGGCCGCGGATCTGCGGGGCCCAGTGCGTGAGGTCACGGGTGCCGTAGAGGGTCGCGCCGGTGCCGTACACGACATGCTTCGAGTCGTACGGGTCGAGCGCCAGCGCCTGGATCCACCAGCCGAACTTCGGCTTGTCGCCGCCCCACTTGAGATAGGGGGTCTCGGACACGTCGAAGACCGCGGAGTCCTTGAGGGAGGTCCAGGTGCGGCCGCCGTTGGTGGAACGGAACACCGTGTCGATGTCCGCCCAGCGGTTGTTGGTGGAGACGACGACGGTGCCGGGGCGGCGGGCGTCGACGGCGACGCCGCCGTAGCCGAAGGTGTCGGCGGAGCCGTCGGCCGCCGTACCGCCCGGCTTCACCGGGGTGACGTCGGTCCACCTGCCGCTGGTGGTGCGCAGTTTGTGCACACTGCCGTCGGACTGGCCGTTGGGGCCGGGCCCGTTGGCGTACGTCACGTACAGCTCGCGCGTGTGCCGGTCGTACGCGGCGCGGATCGGGACCTTGGCGGAGGCGCCGGCCGGTTGCCCGGGGACCGCCTCCCAGGTGGTGCCGTCGGTCGTGCGGTACAGGTTGGCGGTGGCGGAGGTGCCGTCGCCGTCGCCCCAGCCGGCGTAGAGGGCGCGGCCGGCGGCGACGAGCAGGGTGACGCCCTGCCCGGTGGCGGTGGGCGTGGCCGGGAAGCCGGTGGCCCTCGCCCAGGTGGCGCCCCGGTCCGTCGACCTGAGGAGGCCGTCGTGTCGGGTGCCGAGCCACAGGGTGTCGCTGTCCCCGGGGTCGACGAGCAGGCGCTCGCCCGTGCCCCGGCCGTCCTCGTTGCCGCCGAGCTTCACGGTCAGGTCGGTACGGGTCCAGGTGGCGCCGCGGTCGTCGGAGCGGAGGATCGCGCCGTAGCCGGCCCAGGGCTGGGTGTAGGTGCCGAGGGCGAGGTAGACGCGGTTCGGGTGGGCCGGGTCGACGGCGATCGCCTCCACACCGAGAAGGTTCCAGTCGTCCCAGCCGAGGTGGTCGGTCAGCGGGGTCCAGCGGGCCTTGCGGTCGTCCCAGCGGTAGGGGCCGCCGATGTCCGTGCGGGCGTAGGCGAGACCGCGGACGGAGGGGTGGAAGAGGACGCCGGTGAGGAAACCGGTGCCGCCGATCACGGCCGTGCGCCAGCGGTAGCCTCCGGCGGTCGGGCCGTTTCGGGCCTCGGTGGCGTGGGCCGGGGTGGTGAGTGCGGGGAGGGCGGTGAGGGCTGCTGCGGCTGTGGTCGCGGTGAGTAGGGTGCGGCGGCTCGGATGGGGCGTGCGCATGACATACCTCGGGGGCGTCGGGAAGGGGCAGGGGGAGGGGGGCGTCGGGGGGCTCAAGGGGGCGTCGGAGGGCGTGCTTCGGCGCCTGAGAGCTCGGGGTGCCTGGGGAGGGACGGCGACCGCGGGTCGTTCGGGGCCGGTCGCGCAGTTCCCCGCGCCCCTGGAAGGGCTGGGCCCTTCGGCGGGGCGAAGCCCCGCTGACACAGGCACCCGGATGGTCCTCGGGCGGATGGCACCCGGCCGCTGGACCCGCCGTGCTCGGCCGGGTGACAGGCACGGCCGAACACGGCGGGGGTCGGGCGGGCAGTGCGGGTCAGCCCTTGATCGCCCCGGTGAGCATGCCCTTCTTGAAGTGCTTCTGAACGAAGGGCGACAGAACGGCGACCGGGAGCAGGGCCATCACCATGACGGCCATCTGGACGGCGAGCGGGGAGAGTTGGCCCGTGTTGATCTGGGCCGCGAGGCCGACGGGGCGTTCCTGCTTCTGGACGAGCTGGATCATGACGTTCTGCAGCGGCATCATGTCCTGGTCGGTGAGGTAGATGGACGCGTTGAACCAGGCGCTCCAGTAGCCCACCGCGTAGAAGAGGGCGATGACCGCGAGGACCGCCCTCGACAGCGGCATCACGATCTTCCAGAGGATGCGCCAGTCGCCGGCGCCGTCGATACGGGCGCTGTCGATGAGTTCCGGGGAGATGCCCATGAAGAACGACCGCAGGACCAGGATGTTGAAGACGCTCACCGCGCTGGGGAGGATCAGCGCGAGATAGGTGTCCGTGAGGCCGAGTGCCTGGACCAGGAGGTACGTCGGGATCAGGCCCGCGCCGAAGAACATCGTCGCGAGCAGGGTCATCAGGATCCAGCGGTGGCCGAGCGAGCCCGTGCGGGAGAGTCCGTAGGCGCACAGGACCGAGACGGTCATGCTGAACAGGGTGCCGACGAGGGTGACGCCGACGCTGACCAGCGCGGCCCGCTGCACCTGGCCGCCGCCGAGGAGTTCCTGGTAGGCGACGAAGGTGATGCTCCTGGGGACGACGACCAGGCCGCCCGCCTCGTCGATGGTCTTCTTCGTCTGGAGGCTGGTGACAACGACGATCCACAGGGGGAAGAGGATCGCGAAGCAGGCGAAGCCCAGGGCGACGCCCTTGCCGGCGAGCCCCGCCTTGGCGGGTTCCTCCTCCCAGACCGGGCGGGGTGGGGCGGCCCAGCGGCCCGGCTTCCTCGCGGCCGGTCGGCGGTCGGCCGGATCAGCGGTCTCGGCCGCCTTGTCAGCCTTGGCCGTCTTCGCCGCCATGTCCGCCCTGGCCTTGGCCGTCTTGTCGGCGAGTGCGCTCATTTCTTGTACACCCCCTGCTCGCCCATGAGATGGGCGACCTTGTTGGCGACCAGGACGAGGGCCACGCCGACCATGCCCTTGATGAGTCCCGCCGCGGCGGCGTAGCTGAAGTCCTGGTTGCGGATGCCGTTCCACCAGACGTAGGTGTCGAGGACCTCGGAGGCGTCGACGCCCACGGCCGAGCGTTGCAGGAGGAGTTGCTCGAAGCCGACGGTGAGGGCGTCACCGACCCTGAGCACCAGGAGCAGGGCGATCACCGGGCGCAGGGCGGGCAGGGTGATGTGCCACATGCGCCGCCAGCGGCCGGCACCGTCCATGGCCGCGGCCTCGTAGAGGTCGTGGGAGACGGAGGAGAGGGCGGCGAGGAAGACGATGATGCCCCAACCGGCGTCCTTCCAGATCATCTCGACGGTGACCAGGTACTTGAAGGTCTCCGGGTTGGTCATCAGGTCGAAGCCGTCGACGCCGTGTTGGCGCAGGGTCTGCGCGATGATGCCGGCGCCGCCGAAGATCTGCATGAACACGGTGACGACGAGGACCCAGGAGAAGAAGTGCGGCAGGTACATCACCGCCTGGGCGACCGCCCGGACCCGGGGCCTGACCACACTGTTGATGAGCAGCGCGAGCAGGATCGGGACCGGGAAGAACAGCACCAGCTGGAGGAAGAACAGCACGAACGTGTTCCGCACCGCGTGCCAGAAGGCCGAGTCCGCGAAGATCCGCTCGAACTGCTCCAGTCCGACCCAGGGGCTCTCCAGCATGGCGACGAAGCCGTTGTCGCTGAGGTAGGGGTCGTAGTCCTGGAAGGCCACCACATTGCCGAGGATCGGTATGTAGTTGAAGACCAGGAGGAGCAGGACCGCGGGCAGCGTCATCAGGATCAGCGTGCGGTCGCGCCGGAATCTCAGCCGGAGGTTCAGTCTTCTGACGTGCTTCTCCCCCGGGGGCCGTGACCTGGCGGCGTCACCGGACGCCGGGGGTCGGTCGGGGGTCTTGGCCTCGGCCCCGGGCCGGGGCACCGTGCTGTGGGACACGGCCTTCTCCTCGCCTCGGGCCCCGGCTCAGCTCGCCGAGCCGGTCTCGTCGAGCAGCTTCTTGTACCAGTCGCGCAGCTTGTCGCCGCCCTTGCTCTTCCAGTCGGCCACCGCCTGCTGGACGTCGCTGATCTTCTTGCGGCCGCGGACGGTGTCGTCCTCCAGCTGCTCGAAGTTGTCGGCGAGGTTGGCCCAGCGGTTGGGCTCGGTGATGGTCAGCCCGAAGAAGGGGGTCTTCCTGGTGAAGGCACCCATGCGCTGCTGCCACTCGACGATGCCCTTGGTGATCTCCGGCAGGTCGGGGTAGGCGACGTACGGTGCGGGGTTTCCGGTGTAGTCGTAGGCGCCGTTGACCTCGTTGACGCCCTGCGTGGTCTTGACCGGCAGGCCCTTCTTCGTCTCGTAGTCCGTGTCCTCGACACCGTAGGCGGTGAGCATGAACTCCTTGGTGCCGTAGGGGGCCGCGCAGTAGTTGCAGAGGGCGAGGAAGTCCTTGATCTGCTGCTTGGTCGCCTTCTTGCTGATGAAGGTGAAGATGCTGGCAGGCTGGCCTGCCCACAGCGTGGGGTCGCCGCCGTCGGCGCCGAAGTAGTCGAACGCGGCCATGTCGAAGTCGGGGTTCTGGGTGCGCTGTTCGGCCGTCTTGCCCCACCAGTCGGAGATGTTCTGGTTGTAGACCAGTACCTCCCCGGCGGTGAAGCGGTTGCCCGCGGTGCCGCCCGCCTTGATGTTGAGGGCGTCGGGGTGGACCACGCCGGCCGCGTAGAGCTTGCGCGTCCACTCCAGGGCCTCCAGGTACTCCTCGGTCTCGACGCGGTTGACCAGCTTCCCGTCGACGAGGTTCCACCACAGCTCCTTGTCGCCGCCCGGGAAGACGCCGTAGATGTGGAACGCCGACCACTTCATGTCGTCGCAGGCCCACAGCTTCGACTTGGCATCGGTGGCCTCCTTCGCCCAGGACAGGAACGCGTCGGGGCTCCTCGGGACCTCGTAGCCCTTCTTCCCGAAGAGGTCCCTGCGGTAGAGGGGCGCGATGTTCGTGACGTACGAGCCGGGCATCGGGATCCCGCGGAGTTGGCCACCGAAGATGGCGCGCTGCCAGGCCTCGCTCGGGACGGCGGCGAGGTTCGGGTACTCCTTGACCTTGTCGCCGGAGAGATAGGGGCCGAGGTCGGCGAACTTGGCGTTGATGGCGCTGGGTATCTTGCCCATCAGATTCCAGGCGGGCACGACCACCACGTCGGGGATGTCGCTGGAGGCGAGGACCGCGCCGAGCTTCTGGTCGTAGGTGATGCCGTCCTGGTTCTGCCAGGTGACGTCGACGCCCACGGCTTCGTTCATCGCCTTGTAGTACGGGTTGTCGCCCTTGGGCGGGGTCCCCCAGAACGGCGACATGATCTTCAGGCTGCCGCCGCTGCCCAGCTTCTTCGGGACCGAGGTCTTCAGGTCGGCCGTGGGGATCGCCTTGGTGAAGCCGGCCGCCGAGCCGTTCTTCGACGGGATGTCGGGTGCCACGACGTTCGACGCGACGAACGTCGGGAGGATCTTCTTGGCGTCCTTGCCCGACGTCGTGCCCTCCTTGCGGCCTTCCTGCGAGCCGCCGCAGGCGGACAGCAGGGGGACGCCTCCCGCGACGACGGCGGTGGCGACCGCCGTGGAGGCGAGGAAGCTTCTCCGGCTCGGGGCGGAGGGGGTGGCTGAGTTCGGCGTCATTGCGTCAACCCTTCATGGCGCACACCAGGACACCCGGCGGTGGCCGTCGGCTGCGGTGTCTTGAGTGGAACTGGCTGTGCTGAAGCGATGGAACCCATGACCGGCGGAGGGGAGGGGGAGGCTGGCGAAGCGAACCCTCCACCGTCGAAGCGCTTCGATGTTGCTGCGAGGTTAAGTGAACGACCGGGGGTGCACAAGGGTCGATTCCCAGATTTCCCGGAGGTACGGACCACTGGCGCGGCCCTCGAACGCGGCCTGCATGACAGTGAAGAAACGGATCCGTTGCACCTCGGTCTCTTGACACCCACCCCACGGTCGAATGAGCATCGAAGCGCTTCGAAAGGCTCGCGCCGCTCCATCGCAAAGGGATCCCACGTGACCGCTCAGACGCCGCCCGTGCCGCCGTTCCGTGATCCGCGGCTGCCGATCGCGAAGCGCATCGACGACCTGCTCCAGCGGCTCACCCCGGACGAGAGGATCGCGTTCCTGCACCAGTTCGCGCCCGCCGTCGACCGGCTCGGGGTGGCCGCGTTCCGCACCGGCCAGGAGGCCCTCCACGGGGTCGCCTGGATGGGCCCCGCGACCGTGTTCCCGCAGGCCGTCGGTCTCGGCGCCACGTGGAACGACGACCTCGTCCGCCGGGTGGGCGAGGCGGTCTCCACCGAGGTCCGCGCCATGCGGGCGCGCGACGACCGCGTCGGCCTCAACGTCTGGTCGCCGACGGTGAACCTCCTGCGCCACCCCCTGTGGGGCCGAAACGAGGAGGGCTACTCCGAGGACTCGACGCTGACGTCGGCGATCGCGACCGCGTACACCCGGGGGCTGCGCGGCGACCACCCCACGTACTGGCGCACCGCCCCCGTCCTCAAGCACTGGCTGGCCCACAACAACGAGACCGACCGCTCCGAGACGTCCTCCTCGGTCCGCCCGCGCGTCCTGCACGAATACGACCTGCGGGCCTTCCGCTCGACCGTCGAGGCGGGCGCCGTCGCCGGCGTGATGCCCGCCTACAACCTGGTCAACGGCCGCCCCAACCATGTCTCGCCCTATCTGGCCGAGCAGCTGCGCACCTGGACCGACGAACCCCTGATGGTCTGCTCCGACGCGGGCGCCCCGTCCAACCTGGTCGACTCCGAGCACTACTTCGACACCCACGAGGAGGCGGCCGCCGCCTCGCTGCGCGCCGGCGTCGACAGCTTCACCGACCACGGCACCGACAGCTCGACGATGATCGGGCGCATCCGGGGAGCCCTCGACCGGGGCCTGCTGACCGCGGACGACATCGACGAGGCGGTCCGCCGCCAGCTCTCCGTCCGCTTCCGGCTCGGCGAGTTCGACCCCGGAGCCGACCCGTACGCCGACATCAAGGACTTCGACACCCCGGCCCACCGGGCCCTCGCCCGGGAGGCCGCCGAGCAGGCGATCGTCCTGCTGAAGAACGAGGGCGGTCTGCTGCCGCTCGCCGAGGACACCCGGATCGCCGTCGTCGGCCTCCTCGCCGACGAGTGCAAGCTCGACTGGTACAGCGGCACCCTCATCCACCGCTCGACCCCGCTGGAGGGCCTCTACGACCGGTTCGGCGCCGGGCGCGTGACGTTCGCGGAGGGCGTGGACCGGGTGAGGCTGCGCACGGCGGGCGGCGCGTACCTGGCCGTCCCCGAGTCCGGCGACAGCGCCGACGCGGTGCGCGGCGCGGAGGGCGCCCTCGATCCGGCGCTCCTCGCGGGCCGGACGGATCTGCCCCCGCTCACCACCGACGCGACCGGCACGGAACTCGCCCTGGTCGACTGGGGCGAGGGCGTCCTCACCTTCCGCGCCCCGGACGGCCGTTACCTCTCGGTCGCCGAGGACGGCCGGGTCCGCGCCGCCGCCGACCAGCCGGGCGGCTGGGTGGTCCAGGAGACGTTCCGCCTGGAGCCGCACGAGAACGGTCACCTCCTGAAGCACACGGGGACGGGCCGGTACGTCACTGTCGCCGCCGACGGCGTGAAGGTTGCCGACGGGAATCCGGAGGTCTTCGAGCTCGTCGTGACGCAGCCCGGCGAGGAGGCGGTGGCGGAGGCCGCCGCCGGGGCCGACGTGGTCGTCGTGGTCGCGGGCAACGACCCGCACATCAACGGCCGCGAGACCGAGGACCGCACCACCCTCGCCCTGCCCGCCCACCAGGAGCGCCTGCTGCGCGCGGCCCGCGCCGCCAACCCGAACACGGTCCTGGTCCTGGTCTCGGCCTACCCGTACGCCGTCGACCCGGCCGAACTGCCGGCCGTCCTGTGGACCGCGCACGGCGGCCAGGCCGCGGGCACCGCCCTGGCCCGTGTCCTCGCCGGTGACGTCTCCCCCGCCGGCCGCCTCCCGCAGACCTGGTACGCCTCCGACACGGACCTGCCGGACCTCCTCGACTACGACGTGATCGGCGGCCGCCAGACGTACCTCTACTTCGAGGGCGAACCACTGTTCCCGTTCGGCCACGGCCTGTCGTACGGGACGTTCGCATACGAGAACCTCGACGCCCGCGTGGAGCAGCGAGACGACGGCGGCGGAGGCCGGCTGACGGTGTCCTTCACGGTCGCCAACACCGGCGAGGTGACCGCCGACGAGGTCGCCCAGCTCTACGTCCGCGCCGTGGACCCCTCGGTCCCGCGCCCGCGCCGCGAGCTGGCCGGCCACCGCCGCGTCACCCTCGCACCCGGCGCGGCGACCGAGCTGACCTTCCGACTGCCGCTGTCCGTGCTGGAGTTCTGGGACGTGGCGCACGGCACCCTGCGGCTGGAGCCGGGCTCCTACGAGGTGCTCGCCGGCGCGTCCAGCGAGGACATCCGGCTCCGTACGACCGTCGAGGTCGAGGGCGAGCCGCTCGCCCCACGCCCGGTCCGCGAACGCGGCCTGAACGCGGCGGACTTCGACGAGCAGCGCGGCACCGAGATCGTCGACCGCACGAAGGTGTCCGGCGACGCGGTGACCCCGCTGGGCGGCGCCTCGGGCGAACTGGTCTTCAACGGCTGCGACTTCGGGCCGGGCGTCACCGGGATGTCGGTCGAGGTCGCGGGCGGGGGAAGCGTCGAGCTCTCCCTCGTCGGCGGCCCGGTGCTGGCGACCCTGACGCTCGACACCCCCGCCGGGGACCCGTACGCGTACACCACCCTGCACGCCGCCGTCTCCGCCGCCGGTGTGCACGACGTCCACCTCGCACTGCGCGGGCCCCTGCGGCTCGCGCGCGTCGGCTTCTCCGGTTGAGGGTCCGGAAGCAGGCCGACGCAGAAGGGGCCCGGCACCGGAAGGCATCGGTGCCGGGCCCCTTCATCCCGGGATCTGACCCCAGCCTACCTGAAAACGATTGTCAGAAGCTAGGGGTCGATGTCCGTGGAGGCTCAGAGCTGGAGGCCGGTCAGCACCAGCACCCGCTCGTAGGTGTAGTCGTCCATCGCGTAGCGCACGCCCTCGCGGCCGACGCCGGACTGCTTGGCGCCGCCGTACGGCATCTGGTCGGCGCGGTAGGACGGGACGTCGCCGATGACCACGCCGCCGACCTCCAGGGCGCGGTGCGCGCGGAAGGCGGTCTGCAGGTCGTGGGTGAAGACGCCCGCCTGGAGGCCGTACTTGGAGTCGTTGACGGCGGCGAAGGCCGCGGCCTCCCCGTCCACCTTCTGGAGGGTGAGGACGGGGCCGAAGACCTCCTCGCAGGAGAGCGTGACGTCGGCGGGCACGTCGGCGAGGACGGTCGGCGCGTACGAGGCGCCGTCGCGCTTGCCGCCGGTGAGGAGGGTGGCGCCGGCGTCGACGGCCTCCTGGACCCATGTCTCGACCCGCTTGGCGGCGTCCTCGCTGACCAGCGGGCCGACGTCGGTGGCGGCGTCGGACGGGTCGCCGGTGACCTGGGCCTCCACCGCGGCCACGACGCGCGGCAGCAGCCGGTCGTAGACGGACGCGTCCGCGATCACCCGCTGCACCGAGATGCAGGACTGGCCGCCCTGGTAGTTGGAGAACGTGGCGATCCGGTTCGCCGCCCAGTCGAGGTCCTCGTCGGAGGCGTAGTCGGCGAGCACGACCGCCGCGCCGTTGCCGCCCAGCTCCAGCGTGCAGTGCTTGCGCGGCACCGAGTCCATGATCGCGTAGCCGACCTTCTCGGAACCCGTGAAGGAGATGACGGGCAGCCGCTCGTCCTGCACGAGGGCCGGCATGCGGTCGTTGGCGACGGGGAGGACGCTCCACGACCCGGCGGGCAGCTCGGTCTCGGCCAGCAGCTCACCGATGACGAGACCGGAGAGCGGGGTGGCCGGGGCGGGCTTCAGGATGATCGGCACACCGGCCGCGATCGCCGGGGCGATCTTGTGGGCGCACAGGTTCAGCGGGAAGTTGAACGGCGCGATGCCGAGGACGACGCCCTTCGGGAAGCGGCGCGTGACCGCGAGCCGTCCCTGACCGCCCAGGTCGGTGTCGAGGCGCTGCGCCTCACCGCCGTTGAACCGGCGGGCCTCCTCCGCCGCGAACCGGAACACGGACACGGCACGGCCGACCTCGCCGCGGGCCCACTTGATCGGCTTGCCGTTCTCGGCGGAGATCAGCTGCGCGATCTCCTCGGTCCGCTCCGCCAGGCGTCGGCTGACGTGGTCCAGCGCGGCGGCCCGTACGTGCGCCGGGGTCGCCGCGAACTCGTCCCGTACGGCGTACGCGGCGGCGACCGCCTCCTCGACCTGCGCGTCCGTGGGCACGCTCACCCTGCCGACGAGCCGGTCGTCCCACGGTGACGTGACGTCGAACGTGGTCTCACCGGTGGCCTCGCGGCCGGCGAGCCAGAAGGCATGCGTGGCGTTCATAGTGAATTCCCGGCCCTTCGGTGCGTCTCTGTACAGCCTCTTCTCGGCTCCACGGTAGGGCCGGGAGGCCGGGGGGTCGTTTGTCCGGGGCGTATGAGTGGGGCGGGGGGTTGCGCCGCTTTGGTGCGGTGGGGGTGGGGCCGGGCGCCTGATGACTCGGGGGTGCGGGTGGGTGGGCGAGTGCGGGCGCGTCGTGGCGGGTCGCGCAGTTCCCCGCGCCCCTCAAAAAGCGGGGCCTGCGGCCCTCGCTTCTTGACGAAGGGGCCGCAGGCCTTCTTTCAGGGGCGCGGGGATCTGCGCGATCAGCCCCCACCCACCCGCACCTGCCCACTCCCCCTGGCGGGGTCGAAGGGGCGCAGCCCCTGGGGATGGGACGGGTAAGGGCGGCGGGGGCGAGGACCCCTGGTCACTCCCCTTGGTCACTCCCCCGCCGCGGACGTCGCCTTCAACGCCAGCCACAGCTCCATCCGCACATCGGGATCGTCCAGCGACCGCCCGAGGATCTCCTCCACCCGCCGCATCCGGTACCGCAACGTATGTCGATGCACCCCGAGATCCGCCGCAGCCGCGTCCCACTGCCCGTGCCGCGACAGCCACGCCCGCAACGAGGCGACCAGATCCCCCCGCCCGGTCGCGTCGTGCTCCCGCAGCGCGCGCAGCAGCCCGTCCGCGAAGGCCCGCACCGCGTCGTCCGCGAGCAGCGGCAGCACGGACCCCGCCGCCAGTTCCTCGTGTTCGACCAGGCACCGCCCCCGCCGCCGCGCCACCGACAGCGCCTGCTCGGCCTGCTTGTACGCGGCCGAGACCGCTATGGGCCCGGCAGGCGCGGAGAGGCCGACGACGAGTTCCTCCTCCTCGGAGAACGCGGATGCCGCGGCGGCGCCCGCGGCGGAGGCCGACAGGGGAGCCGGGCCCCCGCCGGGGCCCGCAGCCGAAACCGCGGGACCGGTCGCGGCCGGGGCGGCTCCCGAAGCCGCCGCCGACGTCCCGCCCGTACCGCCCCCGCCCCCCGCGCCCCGGGCGGTTCGCGCGGTCGCCGACCTTGTCGTCTCCAGCGCCCCCGCGAACTCCCCGCACGCGGCGACCGCCGCGCCCCCGTCCACGGCGAGCACGACGAGCCGCTCCCCCTCGGGCACGACGAGCACGGCTTCTCCGCCCCGCGCGGCCGCCGCCTCGACGACCTCGGCGAGCTGCGCGAGCGGATGGCCGTTCGCAGTGGCGGCGGCCAACGCGGCGGACCGGTACCGTCCGCTCTCCCGGCCGACCGCCCCGCCGCTCCCGGCGACGCCGGCGTTCCCGGTCGACGCACCGGTCGGGCCGACCGCGCCCTCCGCCCGCGCCCGGGCCGCCGACGCGGAGCCCGACTCGGCGAGGATCAGCCGGAACGGCGCGTCCAGCAGCTGCCCGTACAGATCCCCGGCGACGGCCCTCGCGTGGTCCGGCTCCCCGGCCAGCAGCATCCGCAGCACCGCCGCCCCGATCCGCTGCTCGGCGGCGTGCAACGAGCGCGACCTCTCCGTCGTCAGCGTCAGCAGCGCGATCGCGGAGTGGACGGCGTACCGCTCGGCGGTGCCCAGGGCGGCGGCCGTGCCGACGGCGAGCGCGGCGCGGGCCCTGCGCCCGGTGCCGAGGGAGTGCAGCTCGACGCGGTCCTCGCCGCCGACGACCGCGCTGGCCGGGGCGGGCCGGTCCCGCAGCCGTTCGACGTCGGCGGTGAGCCGCCCGGCCCGCCGCTCCGCCCAGTCGGGCGCCGCGGCCACCACGGCACCGGAGGCGTCGTACAGCGCGGCCCACCCGTCGACCTGTGAGGCGAGCGCGGCGAGCACCCCCTCGGGACCGGCGCCCAGCGCCTGCTTGGTGAGTTCGCGCTGTGCGGCGAAGCCCGCCGTCACCGCCCGGTACTGGTCGGCGGCGATGGCCGCCGACACCGCCTTGCTGATGGCGAGGAAGGGCGTGCGCCGGGGCACTTCCAGCAGGGGCAGTCCTTCGGCGTCCGCCGCCTCGACGAGCGCCTCGGGGACCTCCTCGTAGTTCACCCCGACGGCGAAGCCGAGCCCGACGACCCCGGCTCCCACCAGCCGCCGTACATAGCGCCGCATCTCCTGCGGATCCTCCGCGTCCAGCTTGAGCGCGGTGATCAGCAGCAGTTCACCGCCCTCCATGTACGGGACGGGGTCGGCGAGCTCGCTGACGTGGGCCCAGCGGACGGGCACGTCCAGGCGGTCCCCGCCCGCCCGCACGGTCAGCTTGAGCGCGGAGTGGTGGACGAGCGAGGCGAGCGTCGGGGGCATCGGGCCTTCAGAACGGGTCGGAATCTACTCGGAGCGGCGTCGCGTCGGGGCATCGGGATCCCGGTCGGGTCGGCGATCACCGTCGTACGTTTTGGCCGCCGCGTATGAACGGCCAGTACCGATTCTGCCTCACCGTACGGTCACCGCGCGCCCCTCACGCCCGATCCCGCGCCCCTTCCGCCCCCATGACCTTCGAATGCCTCCGATGGCATCCGAAGGCCTCCGTCGTTCAGCCCCGCAGGTTCACCAGCAGCGGTGGCGCGTGTTCGCCGCGGACGTCCGTCAGGGACAGCACCGCGTGGCCGGGCGGCACGGCGTGCGCCAGCTCGGACGCGGACCAGCGCTCCCGCTCGACCTGGCGCACGGTGACGGCGCGGGCGGTCGGCGCGGAGCCGGTGATCACCCGGCGCAACGCGTGCCATGCCTTGCCCGCCGGGGAGTCCGCGATGATCTGCCGGTCGGTGACGTCCCGCGCCTCGGTCCACTCCTTGCCCCAGACCTCGGCGAAGTCCTGGCCGTCCCACGGGGTGATCCCGGACAGCGCCATACGGCAGCCGGTCGCGCCGAGCAGCGGCCCGCGCAACGGCCGGGGCACGTCGTCGAGGGTGCGCAGGGTGAGGACCGTGCCCGCGTTGGCGGACCGCAGCCGCTGGATGCCGCGTACGGCCTCGGGGGTGATGACGCCCGTGGCGTCGTCCAGCACCAGGCACGCGAACAGCGAGCGGTCCTCCCGTACCGACACGCTCGCGGTGAACTGCGCGAGCACCAGCCGGGCCAGGATCCGCGAGGCGTCGGCGTGGCCGCGCTCGGGGAGGTCGATGCGGACCCGGACGGGATGGTCGAGCGCCCGGAGGGAGAACGGCCGGGACTGGCCCGAGGTGTTGAAGAACCCGGCGAAGGCGGGCCGGTCCAGTAGGGCGACCCGGTCGGCGAGGACGGAGCCGACGTCACCGGGGTGCCCGAGCTGCCGCTCCCGCGCGTCCAGCTCCCGCAGCAGCGAGTCCTGCCCGGCGTCCTGGAGCGCCTGGCGCAGCTCGCCCAGCGGGCCGGGGGCGCCGTCGAGCAGCTGCCGCAGCTGCGGCACCGACGGGAACCGCCCGTGCACCGCCCGGAACGGGCCGAGCAGCTGCGCGAGCACGGTGGTCGAACGCCGGCTGTCGCCGCCGGGGTGCGGGTCGGCGAGGTCACCGACGAGCGCCTCGGCGAGGACGGCGGCCGCCTCGTCGGGGTCGGTGGTGCCGCCGTAGAGGTCCAGGTCGTACACGGACTCCGGGTTGCCGATGCGGACGACGACGTCGTAGGCGTCGACCGGACCGAGCCCCGCGCCCGCCGCGCCCACGACCACCACGGCGGCCCGGCCGGCCAGCGCGTGCAGGCACAGCGACTCGGCGACGGGCCACACGATGCCGCCGGTCTTCCCCGACCCGGCGGGGCCGACGGCCAGCAGGGACGTGCCCAGCAGTTCCGGGCCGAGGGCGAGGCCGGTGCCGCGGTAGGCGTACGGGTTGCGGGGGTCGTCGGCGGTCGTGCCGAGCCGGACCTGCCCGGTCACCATGTCGTGCTGCGCGAGCCGGCCCGGGAGGTCCCGCTCCCCCGACGGATGCAGACAGGCCGCCGCGCCGTCCTTCAGCACCGCGCCGGTGAACGTCGCCATGCTGTGCCGCCCACTGCGCACCCCCTGCCACGCCCGCATGATCCGTGCGTGATCCACATCCCGCATGAGCCCGGCCCGCGCCTCGGCACCGAGCCGGTCGGCGACGTCGGTCGCACCGGCCTCCCTGAGCTGCGGCCATTCGGCGGGATCCCGCTCGGGCGGCGGCAGGACCTGCCGCTCACGGGGCTGTTTGAAGCGCGGGGCGCCGTACCGGCGCCAGACCTCGCCCCAGCGGCCGAGCCGCCCGACACCGATCATGATCGCCAGAGCGACGACGACGTACCAGACATAGCTGAGAACGACCGCGGAGTACGAGTGGGCAGGGGCCCAGGAGTCCGGGATCATCGCATAGAGCGGCACCAGCCACCAGCCGCCGAGATAGCCGTTCCAGAGCAGGGACCAGATGAGCCAGCCGACGAGGAAGGCGATGACCGCGCCGCCGAGCAGCTGGCGGCCGGGCACGATCTCGGGCTCCTCCTCCGGCCTCGGCCGGTGGCCGAGCCGCCAGACGCCGGGCGCCGCGTCCGGCCTGGGTGTCCGCAGCCAGGTCAGGAAGGTGTTCCCGTCGGGCCTGGGCGGCGCTCCGGGCACGCTCGCGGGCATGGGAGGCAGCGGAGGCACCGCGGGCATCTCCGGCGACCCCGCCGGACGCGGCACAGGATTCGCATGCGTGCCCCGTGCGTCCCGCGTCCCGTCGCTGTTCATCGCCTTGCCCCCTGACCAGCCGTTCCGTCCACCATCAGCGTGCCAATCTAACGCTCTCGCAAGGGGAGTTCACCGCATACGCGGCCGGGTGGGCCCGGAAGCTGCCGGTCCGTGACCCGAGCGGCCCCGTTCACCTCCGACAACGCGCCATGTCCACCACGGACAAGCGGACTCCGCAACAACGCCCACATGGAGCATGCCCACCACTCCTCCTCGGTCCTAGCCTGCGAGAAAAGAAGACAAGCGTCCGTAACGCCCCCAGGAGCCCCACATGAGCGCACTTCCGCAGGAGCGCCGCGTAGTCACCGCCATTCCCGGACCGAAGTCGCAGGAGCTGCAGGCACGTCGTACCGCCGCGGTGGCGGCGGGTGTGGGCTCCGTGCTGCCGGTGTTCACCGCGCGCGCGGGCGGCGGGATCATCGAGGACGTGGACGGCAACCGGCTGATCGACTTCGGCTCGGGCATCGCCGTGACGAGCGTCGGCGCCTCCGCCGAGGCCGTGGTCCGCCGGGCCTCCGCCCAGCTCCAGGACTTCACGCACACCTGTTTCATGGTCACGCCGTACGAGGGCTACGTGGCGGTCGCCGAGGCCCTCGCCGAGCTGACCCCGGGCGACCACGCCAAGAAGTCCGCCCTGTTCAACTCGGGCGCCGAGGCCGTCGAGAACGCCGTGAAGATCGCGCGTGCGTACACCAAGCGGCAGGCCGTCGTCGTGTTCGACCACGGCTACCACGGCCGCACCAACCTGACGATGGCGCTCACCGCCAAGAACATGCCGTACAAGCACGGCTTCGGCCCGTTCGCCCCCGAGGTGTACCGCGTGCCCGTCGCCTACGGCTACCGCTGGCCGACCGGCCCGGAGAACGCGGGCCCGGAGGCCGCCGCCCAGGCCATCGACCAGATCTCCAAGCAGGTCGGCGCGGAGAACGTCGCCGCGATCATCATCGAGCCGGTCCTCGGCGAGGGCGGCTTCATCGAGCCCGCCAAGGGCTTCCTCCCGGCCATCAGCAAGTTCGCCTCCGACAACGGCATCGTCTTCGTCGCCGACGAGATCCAGTCGGGCTTCTGCCGCACCGGCCAGTGGTTCGCGTGCGAGGACGAGGGCATCGTCCCCGACCTGATCACCACCGCCAAGGGCATCGCCGGCGGTCTCCCGCTCGCCGCGGTGACCGGCCGCGCCGAGATCATGGACGCCGCCCACGCGGGCGGCCTGGGCGGCACCTACGGCGGCAACCCGGTCGCCTGCGCGGGCGCCCTCGGCTCCATCGAGACGATGAAGGAGCTCGACCTCAACACCAAGGCCAAGCACATCGAGGCGATCATGAAGTCCCGCCTCACCGCCATGGCCGAGAAGTTCGACGTCATCGGCGACGTCCGGGGTCGCGGCGCCATGATCGCCATCGAGCTGGTCAAGGACCGCACGACGAAGGAGCCGAACCCGGAGGCGACCGCCGCGCTGGCGAAGGCCTGCCACCAGGAGGGCCTGCTGGTCCTGACCTGTGGCACCTACGGCAACGTCCTGCGCTTCCTGCCGCCGCTGGTCATCGGCGAGGACCTCCTGAACGAGGGCCTCGACATCATCGAGCAGGCGTTCACCCGCGTCTGAGCCTTCTCGCGAGCCTTCCTGCGGGCCCTCTGGCGAGAGCCCTCTCGCAAGCCTCTCGTGAGCCTCCGCGAGCCCCTGCGCGCCCCCTGCCGGCCCCGCCCCGCACGGGGCGCGCATACGGAATCCCCCATCCGCCTCCGACGTCCCACGCTTCCCGGAACCGGAACGCGGCCCCGGATTCCGGTGCCTGTGGACGAGCGTCGGAGGGCGTGAAGAAGGTGTGCAAAGTGCATGTCGGGTCGCGTTTTCACCTGTCGCCACCGCACGGCCTGCCGTAGGTTCTTGAGCAGATGAGAGATACACCCCGCCCACAGGGAACTGTGGGCGACACCTGGTCGGGGCCTCCCCAGCTTCGCCCTGGTCGTGCCCTCGCGCACACACCCGGAGCTTCCGGCTCCGGATCTCCTCACCGATCGGATGGCCGCTCGCCCCAAACCCCCCGGGGCGCGCGGCACACCGATCCGGACGGCCGCTCTCGAACCACCCCCCCTGTTCGAGGGCGGCCGACCATTTCCTCCGGCCGTCGCGCCGGACTCCACAGCCTTCCCGGGCTCCCCGGACTCCTCCTTCTCGGCCTTCCGGGCCTTCTCTTCGCGCTGATCACCTGGCAAGTCGTCGCGGACGGCCCGCTGGCCCGCGCGGACGAACGCCTCAGCGACTCCCTCGTACGGCGTGGCGCGGCCGCGCAGTTCCTGGCCGACCTCGGCAATGTCACGGTCGCCGTGCCGGTGCTCGCGCTCGTCCTCGCCCACGTCGCGTGGCGCGCGCGTGCCACCGGTACGGACCACTGGTGGCGGCCCGCCGCCGGCGCCGCCGCGCTCATGGCGGCGGTACCGCTCTGGGTGGTCCCGCTGAAGGAGCTGGTCGCCCGCCCCGGCCCCGCGATCATGGGTCCGGGCACGGGTTTCTACCCTTCCGGCCACACCGCGACCGCCTCCGTGGCGTACGGCGCCGCCGTTCTGCTGCTCCTGCCCTGGCTGCGCGGCGCCCCGGCGCGCGGCGCGGCCGTCTGCTGCGCGGTCGTCGTCAACCTCGGCGTCGGTGCCGGCCTGGTGCGTCAGGGCTACCACTGGCCGCTCGACGTGGTGGCGAGCTGGTGCGTGTGCGCGATGCTCCTCACCGCGCTGAGCCGCTGGTCACGCCCCCGCTCCCGCACCCCGCGCCCCCACTCCCGTACCCCCGAGGGGACGGGCCTGGAGGAGCGGTAGGGGAGCCCACGCCGACCCGCGCGTCAGGCCTCCACGTCGACGACGACCCAGTCGGCGATCTCCCGCCAGAGCTCGGCCGAGCGCTGGTGGAAGGGGTGGGTCAGGTAGCGGTCGACGGCGGGGATGTCGTCCAGGACTCCCTCGGCGTAGAAGTCGTAGGCGACGGCCCGGGTGGACACATTGCGTCCGCAGCGCCATGTATGGAGTCCGGGCACCTCGCTGCCCACCTTCGCGGTGGACTGCTCCGCCTCGACGGCGCGCGGGTCGTTCCAGTCGATTCCCGGCTTGAACCGGAACAGGACGACGTGGCGTATCACAGCAGGTCTCCCGTGGATCGTGAGAAGGCGGCGAGCCGGGCGACGGCCTCGCGGAGGCGTTCCTCGGGGGCCAGCAGACTGACCCGTACGTATCCCTCGCCGTGCTCGCCGAACCAGTGGCCGGGGGCCACGGCGACCCTGGCCCGGGTGAGCAGGTCGTCGGCGAACTCGGCGGACTTCTGGTGGGCGGGGATCGGCAGCCAGGCGAAGATCGACCGGGGGATGGCGACGGGCCATCCGGCGTCGCGCACCCCGGCGACGAAGAGGTCACGGCGTCGTTCGTAGACCGCCGTCAGCTCGTCGACGCAGTCCTGCGGGCCGGTGAGGGCCGCGACGGCGGCGCGCTGGATGAACGGCGGGAGCGAGACGTAGTAGTGCTCCTGGAGGAGGTTGATCGCGGCGACGACGTCACGGTTGCCGACCACGGCTCCGACCCGCCAGCCGGCCATGTTGAACATCTTCGACAGCGAGATGAACTCGACCCCGACGTCCTTGGCCCCGTCCGTCTCCAGGAAGGAGACGGGCCGCTCACCGTCGAAGCCCAGTGCCCCGTAGGCGAAGTCGGACGCCACGATCACCTGGTGTTCGGCGGCGAAGCGGACGGTCTCGGCGTAGAAGTCCGGCGGGGCGGTCACCGATGTGGGGTTGTTGGGGTAGTTCAGGAACATCAGCTTGGCCTGTGCGCGGGTGGCCGGGTCCAGCTCCGTGTAGTCGGGCAGGAAGCCGTTCTCCCTGTGCAGCGGCAGGGGGCGCATGTCCGCCCGGGCGAGGACCACGCCCGCCCAATAGTCCGGGAAAGCCGGGTCGGGCATCAGGCAGACGTCACCCGGGTCGAGGAAGCACTGGCTGATCTCCACCAGGCCGGCCTTGGCGCCGAACAGGATCGCGACCTCGGTCTCGGGGTCCAGACGGACCCCGTGGTGAGTCGCGTACCAGTCGCTGATCGCGGCCTTGAGTTCGAGCAGGCCGGAGAAGGAGCCGTAGCGGTGGGTGGCCGGGTCGAGGACCTCCCTGCGGAGCGCTTCCACGATGTGCGGCGGAGTCGGCAGGTCGGGGTTGCCCTGGCACAGGTTGACGACGTCCTCGCCCGCGGCGACCATCTGGTCGATCCTGGCCACGGTCGTGGCGAAGGAGCTTCTGGGCAGGTCACGCAGCCTGCGCGCGGTCTCAGTCCTCATGGGCGACGACCTTCGCTCCCCGAGCCTGGTCCACGGCCGCCCCGGGATCCGGAGCCCCGGCGGTCGGGTGGCCGGCGGTCCGCTCGTCGCGCCCCCGGTGCGCCCAGCCGGTCAGGGCGAAGGCCATCAGGGTGATGGCGGCGCACACCCAGCCGAGGGCGTCGAATCCGTACGCGGAGAACAGGGAGCCGAACACCGCCGCCCCGATGGCCACCCCGAGGTTGGTGGCGAGGCTGTAGAACGCGAGGATCGCACCTCGGTGCTGTTGCGAGCACTCGCTCAGCAGGGTGCTGAGCAGGGTGACCACGAGGCTCTGCATCGCCCCCCACAGGAACAGGCACACCACGAGGAGCGGCGTCCAGCGCGTGGCCTGCGGGATGAGCGCGAGGGCCGGTACGAGCCCCGCCAGCAGCACGACGAGCACACGCTCCTTGCCCCACTCATCGGCCCATCGGCCGGTGAGGAAGCTGGTCGCGAAGCCCAGACCGTAGAGAAGGATCATGATGCCGGTCATGGAGCTGCCCGTGCCGAAGCGGTACTGCAGGGCGCTGCCGAGGAAGGTGTACATCCCGTAGAAGCCCAGCATGTTCAGGAAGGTGGCGAGGACGTAGGTGGGCACACGGGGCGCCAGGAAGGCGCGGGCCGCGTCCCGTACCCAGCCGCGGTCCGACGGCTCGGCGGCCGCCTCTCCGTCCGGTGTGGCGCCCGTGTTGCCGGCGGCGGGGTCGGCGGCGGTGCCGCTTCCGCCGGCCCGGACCAGCACCACGGTCACGAGGGCACCGAGGATCGCGAGCAGCCCGAAGGTCCAGCGCCAGCCGACCCAGCCGCCGACGAAGGATCCCATCGGTACGCCGAGCACGAGCGACAGCGACCAGCTCGACACGATGATGCCCATGGCCCGGCCGCGGTGCCGGTAGGGGATCTGGTCACCGACGAAGGCGTAGGCCGTCGGGACGAAGGCGCCCGTCGCCAGACCTGCCAGGGCCCGTCCCGTGAACAGCAGGGCCGGTGAGGGGGCGAGCGCGCACAGGACGGTCCCCAGGACGAACATCGTCATCCCGATCGTCAGGCTGACCCGGCGTGACATACGGTCCCCGAGGGGAGCGAAGATCAGGGCGCCGATCGCCGTCGCGACGCCGTACACCGTGACGGACAGCGCCATGAGGGCCACCGAGGTGCGGAACGAGTCGGCCATGCCCACGAGAAGCGGTGAGACCACCAGCTCCTCCGAGCCGACCGCGAAGATCCCCGCCATCAGGGCGAGCACGGTCAGGAGCGGGAATCCGCCGGAGCGTTCCTCGCCGTTCAATCGGTCCGACACTCGGCCAACCTTTCTTTTCTTTCTTTCGGTGCGGGGGGATCGCGAGAGGACGATCCGAAGGTCCTCCGCGGGCTGCTAGATGGCCGTGTAACCGCCGTCGACGGTGAGGGCGGTGCCCGTGATGAACGAGGACTTGTCCGACGCGAGGAAGAGGATCGCGTGGGCGACGTCCTCGGGCGTGCCCAGGCGGCCGATCGGATTCAGCTTGGCCTTCTCCGCCTTGACGGCGTCGTCGTGGCCGTTGGAGACGTCCGTCATCGGGGTGTCGATGATGCTGGGGCAGACGCAGTTCGCCCGGATGTTGTGTCGCGCGTAGTCGATGGCGAGGGACTTGGTGAGCATCAGTACGCCGCCCTTGGTGGAGTTGTAGGCGGCTATGCCGGGCCAGGCCACCAGGCCGCTGACGGAGCAGACGTTCACGATGGCCCCGCCGTGGGCGGCCGACATCATCTGGCGCAGGGTGTGCTTGGAGCACAGGAACATGCTCTTCAGGTTGGTGTCGACCAGCCGGTCCCACTCGTGCTCCTGCATCTCGTGCAGGGGTGTGGTGACCTCGATCCCGGCGTTGTTGACGAGAACGTCGAGTCGGCCGAAGGTCTCGGTGGCGGTGGTGACGAGCTGCGCGCAGTCCGCCTCCACGGTGAGATCGGTCGGCACGAAGACGGCGTCGAGCCCTTCCTCCGTGAGCTGCGCGACCACGCCCTCACCGCCCTTCTCGTCGATGTCCGCGACGACGACCTTCGCGGACTGCCGAGCGAACTCGATCGCGGTCCGGCGGCCGATCCCGGAGGCGGCACCGGTGACGATGACCACCTTGTCCTTGAACGCCACGAGTCGGTCTCCTCTCATACGCATGTCATGTGGCCGCCGTCGACGGAGATCTGCTGCCCCGTCACATAGGAGGCCTCCTCGGACGCCAGGAACCCGACGAGGGCGGCGACCTCCTCGGCGGTACCCGGCCGGTCCATGGGGATGGACCGCCGCATCCGGTCCTCGGCCTCCTGCGGCGAGATCCCCTCGGAGCGACTCATGTGCCCCACGGCACGGTCGTACCGCTGGGTGCGGATGACTCCGGGATGCACGCAGTTCACGGTCACTCCGTGCGGGGCGTACTGACTCGCCAAGTACTTGCCGGCGTTCGCGACGGCCGCGTTCACCAGACCGGAGAGGAACAATCCGGGGGCGGGTTCCTTTCCGGCGTTTCCGACGACATTCACGATGCGCCCGAACCTGTTGCGCATCATGAGCGGTGCCACCAGCTTGATCAGGTCCAGGTACGGGACGAGCTTCTGCTCCATGGCGGCACCGATGTCGTCGGCCGACACGCTGTCGAAGGCGCCCGGCGCCGGACCCGGCGCGTTGTTGACCAGAACGTCGATCCTTCCGAACCGGCGTTCCGTCTCACCGACGAGTTCGGCACGGAAAGCGGGCGAGGTGATGTCTCCCGCGATGACGCACGGGGTGGGTCCGCCCACGGATTCCGCGGCGACCTTTTCCAGGTCGCTCCGATTTCGGGCACAGAGGACCGTGGCATGGCCGGTCGCGTTCAGGCGCAGCGCGGTCGCCCTTCCGATTCCGCGGCCGGCCCCCAGGACGAGTGCCAGTCGGGTCACTCGCTTTCCTGTTCCGAGGCCGGTTTCGGGACCCGGTGGTAGCGCGGCGGGATGAAAATGTTCAGGGAACGCGCCACGGCGGTGTTGGGATTTGCTGCCCCGTGCCCCTCCTGACTGGCGCAGAAGTAGGTTCCGCCGAAAAGCAATTCATGCCGTGAGCCCTCGACGGTCATCTCGTAACGACCTTCCAGGCATGTGCCGATCTGTTCGTGGGAGTGCTTGTGATAGGGCATCTCGCCACCGGCCGGAATGTTGGCGAGCATGAGCTCGATCCAGTCCGCCAGGAAGAAGGTGACATCCATGCCGACGAACTTGCGTGATTCCAGCGGTTCGAGGAAATAGCCGCTGGGGGCGGGGTAGCTCTCCCCGGGCTTGTCGCGCTTGATCTCCAGCAGGACGGTCTCCTCGGCGGACGTGTTCGTCACGGAGAGGCATGCTCCGGGCGGGGCGACGAAGACGTCGTGCTCGGCCGTCATCGACTTCGTGACGCCCTCGACCGTCACGGCGAGTTCCCCGCGCACGACGATCCCGACCCGCGCCCACGCCGTCGCCGCCTCGTCGAGCACGGCTCCCGGCGCCAGATAGGAGAGCCGCACCTCGGTGTCGTCCCGCCGATAGGAATCGCTGCGCACGCCGTTCTCGTGCAGCAGCGCGTCAGCGGCCGGGAAGAAGGGGGTTTCACGCACACCGGTGGTCATGTCCATCCTTCTTCCGCGAAAAAACGGTCCAGGTCATGGGGATGCGCGAGAACCTCTGGACAAACCTCAGGTTGTACTGCTCGACCGCCTGCTCGTTCGTCAGAGCGATGTTGTAATGCCCGTCGGCGACGCGGCCGGCGGCCTGGCTCGTGGAGGTCACGGTCGCGACCTTCACAGGCCCGGCGACATGGTGCTCGAGCATCGGAACAGGAGCGGGGTGGCTGACGACCGTGTCGGTGCGCAGCACTTCGTCGTCGAACGCGAAGTCGGGCCGGGTGGCGAGGCCGTATTCCGGCGTGCTCCCATGAAACACACTCACCGGCTGCAAGCCGGGATGCATATAGAACGCGTTGATTTTCGAGTAGGCGTGGGGTACCAGTGCGAGGTCTATGACTCCGTCGACGAGGGCGTCCATGCACCGCTCGAACGTATCCTCAAGAGTTATCTCGCAATTCTCGGGATCACCTATGCAGCGCAGCATCATCCGGGCGATGTGCTCGCTGCTCGTCCCTTCCGGTCCCAGCGTCCCGATCTTGACGGATCGAGCGGGATCCAGGGGAAACAGCGCCATGAGCGCCTGCCTCTCGACTCCGGGAATCCGTAATAATTCCATGACCACCTCCATTCTTCCGCCTGGGCCAGTTGGCTGGCACATGTATCTGGGGACGGACTGGAGCTTAAGGCACTCGCTTGAGCCGTTCAAGTGCGAACTTGACGGCTTTTGTTTCCCTTGTGTTTCGTCAACGCGAATCAAGTCAATGGCGCAATCCATTCCCCTTGCCGCACCAAGAACGGTGTTTCTCGGGGGCCTTTCCGCTCAACGGTCCTGGTCCCCGGCGAGGCCCGCCGCCGCCTCGTGCATCGCCAGTTCCAGCAGGGCCGGGTCGGTGAGGGTGCCGGTGCCGTCCGGGGGGATCAGCCAGCGCACGCCGCCGGACTGCCGACCGGGGTACGGCACCACGATCCAGGTGCCGCGGCCCGCGCTGCGCACCCCCGTGCCGAGCCAGCGGGACGCCGTTCCCGGGGGCACGAAGAAGCCCATGCGGTCGTCGCCGAAGTCGACGAGCACGGGCCCGAGTCGGTCGATGATGCGGGTCAGAACGTCCAGCGTGGGGTAGCCGAGCTCCCCCGGCAGGATCAGCACGTCCCAGGCCCGGCCCGCCGGGAGCAAGGTGACTCCCAGGGGGTTGCGTTCCCACTCCCAGCGGCAGGCGTCCGGATCCGGCGCCACCGCTGCCAGCCACTCGACCGCCGTCTTGGCCCCAGTCATGACGGGGACCTTCCTCTCTGTAGAGCTCCGTCGGACGCGGGGTCGCGTCAGGAGCACAGACAGCGGTGCGGGGCGGGCATTACGCGGGTTCCCCTCATTTCCTGGTGGTGAATCCGATGATGGCATTCGAGCTGGGCGTACGCCGGTTCCAGCAAGGCGTACGCCCATGGCTCGCGAGCGCTTCGGTGCGCCCCCTCCATCCTGCGTGGTGTCAGCTGTCGAAGCCCAGCCCCAGACGGTCCATGGCTTTCAGCCAGAGGTTGCGCCGGCCGCCGTGGGAGTCGGCGCGGGCGAGGGACCACTTGGTGAGGGCGATACCGGTCCAGGCGAACGGTTCCGGCGGGAACGGCAGGGGCTTCTTGCGGACCATCTCCAGCTCGGTGCGCTCCGTGCGCTCCCCGGCGAGCAGGTCGAGCATGACCTCCGCGCCGAACCGGGTGGCGCCCACTCCCAGCCCGGTGTACCCGGCCGCGTAGGCGACCTTGCCCTGGTGGGCGGTGCCGAAGAACGCGGAGAAGCGGGAGCAGGTGTCGATGGCGCCGCCCCAGGCGTGGGTGAAGCGGACGCCCTCCAGCTGCGGGAAGCAGGTGAAGAAGTGGCCGGCGAGCTTGGCGTACGTCTCGGGCCGGTCGTCGTACTCGGCGCGCACCCGGCCGCCGTACGGGTAGATGGCGTCGTAGCCGCCCCACAGGACGCGGTTGTCGGCGGAGAGCCGGAAATAGTGGAACTGGTTGGCGGAGTCCCCGAGCCCCTGTCTGTTCTTCCAGCCGATCGACGCCAGCTGGTCGGCGGTGAGCGGCTCGGTCATGAGGGCGTAGTCGTAGACCGGGACGGTGTACGCGCGGACGCGCTTGACCAGGCTGGGGAAGATGTTGGTGCCGAGGGCGACCTGACGGGCGCGGACCTGGCCGTACGGGGTGCGGACGGCCATGCCGGCGCCGTACGCCTTCAGATCCAGCGCGGGAGTGTGCTCGTAGACGCGGACGCCGAGCTTCACACAGGCGCGCTTGAGGCCCCAGGCGAGCTTGGCGGGGTGCACCATCGCGACGCCCCGGCGGTCGTGGAGCCCGGCCTCGAAGGTCGGTGAGGCGACCTGTTCACGGACGGCGTCCGCGTCGAGGAACTCGATGCCGTCGGCGAGGCCCCTGCGGCTGATCTCGTCGTACCAGTCGCGCAACTCCCAGGCCTGGTAGGTCTCCGTGGCGACATCGATCTCACCGGTGCGTTCGAAGTCGCAGTCGAGGTCGTGCCGGGCGACCGCCGCCTCGATCTCGTCGAGGTTGCGGGCGCCCAGCTCCTCCAGCTTGTGGATCTCGTCCGGCCAGCGGCTGAGGCCGTTGGCCAGACCGTGGGTGAGGGAGGCGGCGCAGAAGCCGCCGTTGCGTCCGGAGGCGGCCCAGCCCACCTCACGGCCTTCCAGCAGGACGACATCCCGTCCGGGGTCGCGCTCCTTGGCGATGAGCGCGGTCCACAGTCCGCTGTAGCCGCCGCCGACGACCAGCAGGTCGCAGGTCTCGGCGCCGGTGAGGGCGGGCTCGGGGTGGGGCTTGCCGGGGTCTTCGAGCCAGTACGGGACCGGCTGTGCGTCGGAGAGAGACTTTGTCCAACGGTTCATGGCGCTAGGGGCCATGATTTCAACTCCCTACAGAGAATTTCGACGGGCGGCGCTATGCCTTCTGCCGCTTTCTGCGGTTCGTGACGACCATTCCGGCCACCACGAACAGTACGGCGATCAGGAACATGGCCGTACCGATGACATTGATCTGGACGGGCGTTCCACGCTGTGCCGAACCCCAGACGAACATGGGGAAGGTGACGGTCGAGCCCGCGTTGAAATTGGTGATGATGAAATCGTCGAAGGAGAGCGCGAAGGCGAGGAGCGCGCCCGCCGCGATACCGGGAGCGGCGATCGGCAGGGTGACGCGCAGGAACGTCTGGACGGGGCCGGCGTACAGGTCCCGCGCCGCCTCCTCCAGCCGCGGGTCCATCGACATCACGCGCGCCTTGACGGCGACGACGACGAAGCTGAGGCAGAACATGATGTGGGCGATGAGGATCGTCCAGAAACCCAACTGAGCACCCAGATTGAGGAACAGGGTGAGCAGCGAGGCGGCCATCACGACCTCGGGCATCGCCATCGGCAGGAAGATCAGCGAGTTGACGGCACCCCGCGCGCGGAACCGGTAGCGGACGAGCGCGAAGGCGATCAGCGTGCCGAGGACGGTGGCGCCGAGGGTCGCCCAGGCGGCGAGCTGGAGGCTGAGCGAGAGCGACCCGCACAGGTCGGCGACGCCGCACGGGTCGGTCCAGGCGGCCGTGGAGAATTCCTGCCACTCGTAGTTGAAGCGGCCCTTCGGCTGGTTGAAGGAGAAGACCGTGACCACGACATTGGGCAGGAGCAGATATCCGAGGGTGAGCAGTCCCGCGATGACGACGAGATGCCGCTTGAGCCAGTTCAGGAAGGCCATTTAAACCAGATCCTCCGTCCCGGACCTGCGAATGTATACCGTGACCATGATGAGGATCGCGGCCATGAGGATGAACGAGAGGGCCGCCGCCGTCGGATAGTCGAGAATCCTCAGGAACTGGCTCTGGATGACGTTGCCGATCATCTGGGTGTTGGTGGAGCCGAGCAGCTCGGCGTTCACGTAGTCGCCGCTGGCGGGGATGAACGTCAGCAGGGTGCCGGAGACGACACCGGGCATGGACAGCGGGAAGGTGACCTTGCGGAAGGTGGTGAACGGGGTCGCGTAGAGGTCGCCCGCCGCCTCGTGCAGGCGTCCGTCGATGCGCTCCAGCGAGGTGTAGAGCGGCAGGATCATGAACGGCAGGAAGTTGTACGTGAGGCCGCAGACCACCGCGAGCGGCGTGGCCAGCACACGGTCGCCCGCGGTGAGGCCGAGCCAGCTGGTGACGTCGAGGACGTGCAGCGAGTTGAGGGCGCCGACCACCGGGCCGCCGTCCGCGAGGATCGTCTTCCAGGCGAGGGTGCGGATCAGGAAGCTGGTGAAGAACGGTGCGATCACCAGGATCAGGATCAGATTGCGCCACCGCCCCGCTCGGAACGCGATCAGATACGCCAGCGGGTAGCCCAGGAGCAGGCACAGGAACGTGGCCGTGCCGGCGTAGAGCACCGAACGCAGGAACTGCGGGTAGTACTCGCTGAGCGCGTCCCAGTAGGTCGCGAAGTGCCAGGTGACCTGGTAGCCCTCCTCCAGGGAGCCCGTCTGCACGGACGTGGAGGCCTGGTAGACCATCGGCATCGCGAAGAACACGAGCAGCCAGATCAGACCGGGCGCGAGGAGCAGGTACGGCGTCCAGCGGCCCCTTCTGCGGGGCGGCTTCTCCGTCGGTACGGGGGCGAGGGGCGGTGGCGCCTCGGCTTCGGCGAGGGTCGACATCACAGGGCCGCCCCCTCTTCGACACCCGCGGAGCCCGCTGTCCCAGCAAGCAGGGACTGCGCGGCGTCCAGTCCGAAGGTGTGGGCCGGGCTCCAGTGCAGGACGACGTCGGCGCCGGGGACGAGGCGGGCGTCGCGGTCGATGTTCTGTACGTACACCTCGAACTCGGGGCAGACCGAGCTGTCGATGACGTACTGCGTGGAGACCCCGATGAAGCTGGTCGCGGCGATCTTCCCGGTGATGCGGTTGCGGCCGACCGGGATCTCGCCCGCGTCGTCCGCGTGCGTCAGGGTGATCTTCTCGGGGCGGATGCCGACGAGGACCTTGCCGCCGGTGGTGGCGGGCGCCGCACATCGCGCCTCGGGCAGGACGAGCTTGCCGTCGCCCGCCTTCAGCACGATCTCCTCGCCACTCCTGGAGTCGACCTCGGCCTCGATGAGGTTGGAGGTGCCGAGGAAGTTGGCGACGAAGGTGGTCTTCGGGTTCTCGTACAGGTCGGCCGGGGAGCCGAGCTGCTCGACCCGGCCGCCGTTCATCACGGCGACCGTGTCGGCCATGGTCATGGCCTCCTCCTGGTCGTGCGTGACATGGATGAAGGTGATCCCGACCTCGGTCTGGATGCGCTTCAGCTCCAGCTGCATCTGGCGGCGCAGCTTGAGGTCGAGGGCGCCGAGCGGCTCGTCGAGGAGCAGCACCTTGGGGTGGTTGATCAGGGCGCGGGCGACGGCGACGCGCTGCTGCTGGCCGCCCGAGAGCTGGTGCGGCTTCTTGCGCGCCTGCTCGCCGAGCTGGACCAGGTCCAGCATCTCGTCGACCTGCTTCTTCACGCTCTTGAGACCGCGCCGGCGCAGTCCGAAGGCGACGTTCTCGAAGATGTCGAGGTGCGGGAAGAGGGCGTACGACTGGAAGACGGTGTTCACCGGCCGCTTGTACGGCGGGAGGTGCGTCACGTCCTGGTCGCCGAGCGACACGGTTCCGCGGGACGGTTCCTCCAGGCCGGCGATCATCCGCAGCGTGGTGGTCTTGCCGCAGCCGGAGGCGCCGAGGAGGGCGAAGAAGGAACCTTCCGGCACGGTCAGGTCGAGCGGGTGCACGGCGGTGAAGGAGCCGTAGGTCTTGCCGATGCCGGTGAGGCGGACGTCACCGCTGCTGTTCTGTGTGGTCTTCATGGTCCTCGTCACGCCCCCGTCAGCTTCGCGAACTTCTCTTCGTACGCCGTCTCTTCCTTCTGGGTGAGGGAGCGGAAGGCGTGGGACTTGGCCGCCATGGCGGCGTCGGGGATGATCAGCGGGTTGTTCGCCGCGTCCTCGTCGATCTTGGCCAGCTCCGCCTTCACGCCCTCCACAGGGCACACGTAGTTGATGTACGCGGCGAGTTCGGCGGCCGGCTTCGGCTCGTAGTAGTAGTCGATGAGCCGTTCGGCGTTGGTCTTGTGGCGGGCCTTGTTCGGGATCAGCAGGTTGTCGGTCGAGGTCATGTAGCCGCTGTCGGGGATGACGAAGTCGACGTCCGGGGTGTCGGCCTTGAGCTGGACGACGTCACCGGCCCACGCGATACACGCCGCCAGGTCGCCCTTGCTCAGGTCGGATGTGTAGTCGTTGCCGGTGAAGCGGCGGATCTGGCCCTGGTCGACGGCCTTCTGGAGGCGGGCGATCGCCGCGTCGTAGTCGTCGTCGGAGAACTTCGCCGGGTCCTTGCCCATGTCGAGCAGGGTCATCCCGATGCTGTCGCGCATCTCGGAGAGGAAGCCGATGCGGCCCTTCAGCTTCGGGTTGTCGAGCATGTCGGAGACCGACTTCACCTCCTCGCCGTCGAGGGCCTTCTTGTTGTAGGCGATGACGGTCGAGATGCCCTGCCAGGGGTAGGAGTAGGCCCGTCCCGGGTCCCAGTCCGGGCTGCGGAACTGCTGGGAGAGGTTCATGAAGGCGTGCGGCAGGTTGGACGGGTCCAGTTTCTGGACCCACCCGAAGCGGATCAGCCGGGCGGCCAGCCAGTCGGTCACGCAGATCAGGTCGCGGCCGGTGGCCTGACCGGCGGCGAGCTGCGGCTTGATCTTGCCGAAGAACTCGACGTTGTCGTTGATGTCCTCGGTGTACTTGACCTTGATGCCGGTGCGCTCGGTGAACGCGTCGAGGCTCGGGTGGTGCTTGCCGCTGTCGTCGACGTCCATGTACTCGGTCCAGTTGGAGAAGGCGATCTCCTTCTCCTTGGCCGAGTGGTCCTCGGACGAGACGCCCGCGGTGTTCTTCGCCGCGGGGATGCCGCAGGCGCTCAGCGTGCCGAGCGCGCCGACGGCGAGCGCGCCGCCCGTTCCGGCGCGCAGCAGCGAACGGCGGCTCAGTGCGGCCCTGCCGTTCCTGAGACTGCGCCGCATGGCGGCCACCTGGGCCGGGGACAGGCGGTCGGGCTCGAACTGCTCCATGCGCGTGATGCCCTTTCGGGAGGTGCCCTTTCGGGAGGGTGGCGAGGTCCGGCCGGAGGTCGGGCGGCCGGACCCCGGTCTGACTAGCGGTCCCCGAAGATCGTGCGGTGCCAGTCCTTCCTGGCCACCGCCGTATTGTCGAACATGACGTGCTTGATCTGCGTGTACTCCTCGAACGAGTACGCCGACATGTCCTTGCCGAAGCCGGACGCCTTATAACCGCCGTGCGGCATCTCGCTGATGATCGGAATGTGGTCGTTGACCCACACGCACCCGGCCTTGATCTCCCGTGTCGCACGGCCCGCCCGGTACACGTCGCGACTCCACGCGGAGGCGGCGAGCCCGTACGGGGTGTCGTTGGCCAGCCGGATGCCCTCGTCGTCGCTGTCGAACGGCAGGACGACGAGGACGGGGCCGAAGATCTCCGACTGGACGATCTCGCTGTCCTGGGCGGCGTCGGCGACGAGGGTCGGACGATAGTACGCGCCCTTGGCGAGTTCCCCCTGCGGCGCCTCGCCGCCGGTGACCACGCGCGCGTAGCCGCGCGCCCGGTCCACGAACCCGGCGACCCGGTCGCGCTGGACGTGCGAGATCAGCGGGCCGAGGTCGGTGCCGGGCGCGAAGGGGTCGCCCAGCCGGACGGTCTCCATGAGGGCGGCCGTGCGCTCGACGAACGCCTCATAGAGGGGACGCTGGATGTACGCGCGCGTGGCGGCCGTGCAGTCCTGCCCGGTGTTGATGAGGGCGCCCGCGACGGCGCCGTGCACGGCGGCCTCCAGGTCCGCGTCGTCGAAGACGACGAAGGGGGCCTTGCCGCCGAGTTCCAGGTGGAGCCGTTTGACGGTGGCGGTGGCGATCTCGGCGACCCGCTTGCCGACGGGGGTGGACCCGGTGAAGGACGTCATGGCCACATCGGGGTGCCCGACGAGGTGCTCGCCGGCCACCCTGCCGGTGCCGGTGACGATGTTGATCACACCGTCCGGGATTCCGGCGTCCATGGCGGCCTGCGCGAACAGCAGCGAGGTGAGCGGGGTCAGCTCGGCGGGCTTCAGGACGATCGTGTTGCCCGCGGCGACCGCCGGGAGGATCTTCCAGGCGGCCATCTGGAGGGGGTAGTTCCAGGGGGCGATGGAGCCGACGACCCCGATGGGCTCGCGCCGTACGTACGAGGTGTGGTCCCCGGAGTACTCACCGGCCGACTGGCCCTGGAGGTGCCGGGCCGCGCCCGCGAAGAAGGCCGTGTTGTCGATGGTGCCGGGGACGTCGAACTCGCGGGTGAGCTTCAGCGGCTTCCCGCACTGGAGCGACTCGGCCCGCGCGAACGCCTCGGCCCGGTCGGCGAGCACGGCGGCGAACCGGTGCAGCGCGTCCGACCGCTCGCCGGGCGTGGCCCCGGCCCAGCCCGGGAACGCGCGGCGGGCGGCGGCGACGGCCGCCTCCACGTCGTCGGTGCCGGCCAGCTCGTAGGTGAGGACCTCGTCGCCGGTGGCGGGGTCGACGACCGCGTGCGTGTGACCCGACGTGCCCTTCGTGAGGCGGCCGGCGATGTACTGCGCGCCGGCCGCGAAGCGTTCCTGCGCGGGGAATCGGTCCGGGGTGGCGGTGCCCGGGTTCTGCATGTCGCTCTCCTCCGCCTTGTCCCCCTGTGTCCTGGGGGCGGGTGGCGTAGCTCCAGCTCGATTTGAGTGCCGATCCTGACAGAGGGATGGGGCATCAACAAGTGATTCCGTTGTTGCCTTTTGGTTACGCGACGGAATCTGTCGACCAGGTGTCCAGTCGCAGGTGAAAATCGGGGACGGAGTGTCCGTGGCGGGTGCCACACTCGTCGGCATGCTGAAGATCGATTCTTGGGACGCGCTGATCAGCGAGGTCCAGGCGGGGGCGAGGGTCAAGTACCTGCACTTCTGGGGGCACCGTCCGCGGCCCGACGGCCGGGTGGGGCCTAGCTGTCTGAGTCAGTGGTGGCCGTCGCCGTTCACGGTGGACGGCGTGGAGTACGCGACGGCGGAGCACTGGATGATGGCGTCCAAGGCCCGGCTGTTCGGTGACGTGGAGGCGGAGCGCAAGGCCGTCGCGGCGTCGAACCCCGCGATGGCGAAGAAGGTGGGGCGCCTGGTACGCGGCTTCGACGAGGCCCTGTGGGAGCGGGAGCGCTTCGGCATCGTCGTCGAGGGCAGCGTCCACAAGTTCGCCGCTCACGACGATCTGCGGGCCTGGCTGCTGGGCACGACGGGCCGCGTCCTCGTCGAGGCCAGCCCCCTGGACCGCGTCTGGGGCATCGGCCTCGCGGCGGACGACGAACGCGCGATGGACCCCACGCGCTGGCGCGGCCCCAACCTGCTGGGCTTCGCCCTGATGGAGGCACGGGAGCGGCTGCTGCGGGGGGAGGAGGGGTAGCCGGGGGCCTGGGGTGACCGCAGGCCCCCGCGGCCCTGGGAGCCCCACCGCGGCGGGCCGGCGGAGGTGGGTTTGGAGGGCTATCGGCTCGGCGTAGCGGGGTGGGCGAGCGGCGGCGGGGTGTTCTCGGTCGGTAGGACCAGGGACAGGGACGTGTCGTAGCCGTCGTCGAAGACGTCGGTGTCCGACTCGTCCGTGCCGTCCGGTGCCACGACGATCAGGACGAAGAAGCCGATGCCCATGAGGAAGCCGGCGATGCCGCAGATGATCCCTGCCAGCGCGTGCCCGGGGTTCGTCGCCTCACCCCGGCTCGCCTTGGCTCGGCCGATGATGCCGAAGATCACCGCCATCACGCCCAGCAGGATCGCCAGCGGCCACATACAGAAGAGGGTGGCCGCGCAGATCCCGAGCACCATCGAGGCGATGCCCATCCCGTTGCTCGGCGGGGGCGGCATGAGCGGCCAACCGTAACCGGAGGTATGCGTGTGCCCGGCCGGGCCGGGGCCGCCGCCCGGGTACGGCGCATAGCCGTACGGGAACTGCCCGGGTCCGTCGGGGCTGATCGGCGGGGGCGGCACGGGGGCACCGCTCATCGCGCCGGGCAGGTGGGGTGGGTAGGTGTGGGCTGCCGGGTCCTGCGGAGCGAAGGGAGCACCGGGGCCGGGCATCGACGTCGGCGGAGGGTAGGCCCCGGCGGGCACGGGCGGGGGGTATGCGGCGTAGGGCGCGGGCGCCGGGTAGGTCGGCGTCCCGTCGGAGGGCGGGGCGAACGGGTTGCTGGGGGCGGGCCCCTGCGCAGCAGGGTGCGGAGGCCCTGCGGGGGAAGCGAAGGGGTTGGCGGCGTGCGGCGCCGACACCGGCGCCGGTGAGGTCGTTCCGGCCGGGGGCGGGGCGAAGGGGTTCGCCGGGTGGGGCTGGGGCGCGGGCGCCGGGAAGACCGTCGTGTCGACCGGTGGCGCGAAGGGGTCGCGGGCCCCGGACGCGGTGGGGGACGGCGGGGTCCATGCGGGAGGGGTCCCGGGCTCCTGCGCGGCGGGGGCCGCGACCCCACTGGGGCCGGCCCAGGGCCGGGGTGTCGCGGACACCGGCGCGGGGTTCGTCGCACCGGGGGCGGGGCCGGTCGCACCGGCGGCCGCCTTGTCGAGCGATACCCGGGCAGGATCCGCCACGGCGGCATCCACCACGTCCGCAAGCGCAGGCTTGTCGAGCGATACCCGGGCAGGATCCGCCACGGCGGCATCCACCACGTCCGCAAGCGCAGGCTTGTCGAGCGATACGCGAGCGGCATCCGCCACGTCGGCACTGGCAGGCTTGTCGAACACGACCTTCTGGGTGGGCGCCGACGGCACACGGTCCTCAGGGACGGACGGCCTGTCCCCGGGGGCGCCCTCCCCCTCCGACCCCTCCGAGGGGGGCGCGGCAGCCTCCCCGTCAGCAGTCCCCTCGATCGGCGTCCCGGCCGACGCATCGGTCTGCGCCTCCGTGCCGGCCCCCTCGCCGGATATCGCACCCTCCCCCGGCGTCACCCAAGCCCCCCGGGGTGTCGGCGGGTCTGCCGGTATCGGCGGGTCTGCCGGGGTCGTGGCCTCGTCGGACGACATGCGCGGGTCCCCCTCTGTTCCGTTCCGCGTCGTGGCGTTGCGTCTCGCGTTGATCCCGTAGTACCGCTGATCCCGTGCGCCGTACCGAATGACCGGACAGCCGGATGACGGCGCACCATCAGCCGTACCGTCGGTCATGCTAAAGCCCGAGGCCCCCGACGCGGATCTCGCCGCCTACGATGATCCCCGAGTCATCGATCAGCCGATCACCCGCGTCCCCCGACGAAGACCATCGGTCCGGGCAGGACGCTGTTCCCGGGAGGAACCTTGACCGACCACCGCACCGCGCCCGGCGGCACCGGCGCCCGCGATCTGCACGCCTTCATCGCCGGCCTGCCCAAGGCCGAACTGCACGTGCACCACGTCGGCTCCGCCTCCCCCCGGATCGTCTCCGAGCTCGCCGCCCGCCACCCCGACTCCAAGGTGCCGACCGACCCCGAGGCCCTCGCGGACTACTTCACGTTCACGGACTTCGCGCACTTCATCCAGGTGTACCTGTCCGTCGTGGACCTGATCCGCACCCCGGAGGACGTCCGGCTGCTGACGTTCGAGGTGGCCAGGGACCTGGCCCGGCAGCAGGTGCGGTACGCCGAGCTGACCATCACGCCGTACTCCTCGACGCGTCGCGGCATCGACGAGCGGGCGTTCATGGACGCGATCGAGGACGCCCGCAAGGCGGCCGAGGCCGAGTTCGGGACCGTACTGCGCTGGTGCTTCGACATCCCCGGCGAGGCGGGACTCGTGTCGGCCGAAGAGACCGTCCGGCTCGCCACCGACGACCGGCTGCGCCCGGAGGGCCTGGTGTCGTTCGGGCTCGGCGGGCCCGAGGTCGGCGTGGAGCGGCCGCAGTTCAAGCCGTACTTCGACCGGGCCATCGCGGCCGGACTGCACTCCGTTCCGCACGCCGGCGAGACCACCGGGCCGGAGACGGTCTGGGACGCGATCAACGAACTGCGCGCGGAGCGCATCGGCCACGGCACGAGTTCCGCCAGGGACCCGAAGCTGCTCGCCCACCTCGCCGAGCACCGGATCGCCCTGGAGGTCTGCCCCACGTCGAACATAGCGACGCGCGCGGTCCGCACCCTCGACGAGCACCCGATCAAGGAGTTCGTGGCGGCCGGTGTCCTGGTGACCGTCAACTCCGACGACCCGCCGATGTTCGGCACCGACCTCAACTCCGAGTACGCGGTCGCCGCCCGGCTCCTCGACCTCGACGAGCCGGGGCTGGCCGCGCTCGCGAAGAACGCGGTGGAGGCGGCCTTTCTCGACGAGCCCGGCAAGGCCCGGCTGGCCGCCGAGATCGACACCTACACCTCGGCCTGGCTCACCCCCTGACCCGCACCGGAAGACGACCCGCACCGGAAGCACCATGAACCCCCTGCGCACCGTGACCGCCGTGGCTCATCGCGGCGCCCCGTACCGCCACCGCGAGAACACCCTGGACTCGCTGCGTGCGGGGCTCGCGCTGGGCGCGGACGCCGTCGAGTTCGACGTACGGACGACCCGCGACGGCGTACCGGTCCTGCTCCACGACTCCACCCTGAAGCGGCTGTGGGAGCTGGACCGGCCGCTCGCGGCGCTGTCCGCCGCCGAGGTGCGGGGGCTCACGGCGGACGGTGTGCCGACGCTGGCCGAGGCCCTGGCCGTCACCGGGGCCAGCCGGGTCATGATCGACCTGCCGGGTGCGGCCGACCGCCGGGCGATACGGCAGGTCGTGGGCCTCGTACAGGAGTGCGGGGCGCAGGAGCGGGTGTACTACAGCGCCGGGGCCGACACCATGCTCGCCCTGCGGGCCGTCGCTCCCGACGCCGAGATCGCCCTCACCTGGAAGACCCTCGCCCCGCCCCGCCCGGCCCTGCTCGCCGCCGTACGCCCCCGCTGGCTCAACTACCGTTTCGGGTTGGTGAGCCGGGCCCTCGCGGACCGTGTCCACGGCGACGGCTACCTGCTGTCCGTGTGGACGCCGGACACCCGTCGCTCCATGCGGCGGCTGGTGGACCTCGGGGTCGACTCCATCACCACGAACCGCGTGGACACGCTGTGCGCGCTGCGGAACGGGACCTGACGACCGCGCGCCCGGGTCGCGTCGCCCTCACACCTCGGACCGCTGGGCCACCGTGGCCGCGTCCTCGGGTGTCTCCCGGGTGACGTACTGCGGCACGGGCGTCGTGTCCGTGCCGTTGTCGCGGACGAGGCCGTAGCGGAGGGCATCCTGGTCGGGGCCCCGGTTGACGTCGTCCTCGACGGCGGTCCGGGAGGAGGGGAACACGGACAGGTTGTAGTCGGCGCCGCGTTCGTTCTGGACGAGGGTGACCGTGCCGTCGAGGTAGAAGTACTCGTTCTGCCACATCTGCTGGGTGCCGTCGGGAAGGACGATGTAGCCGATGTCGGGGCCGCCCATGCCGCTGGTCCGGCCGTCCGGCGACACCGGGTCGTCCATGCGGCGGCCGCCGCCCGAGGCGACATGGAAGAGCCTGCCCTTCAGCCCGGTCCAGGCCGGCATGACCAGGGAGCCCGGCCGGTACTGCGGCGCGAGCTGCCAGCGGACGAGGATGTAGCCCTCGCCCTTGAGGGTCACACTCTCGCCCCGGTGGTTCATCACGGCCCGCGCGCCCGCGGTGCTCTCGATCCCCGTCTCGGGCCGGCGCGGAAGGGCGCGGGGCGGGGTGCCCGGGTCCGGCGCCCGGTCCACGGCGTCCACGACCGTGCCGTACGACGCCTCGTGCTTCTTCTTCGGCGACGTCGACGGTGACGGGGTCGGGCTGGGGGACGTCGAGGATACGGGCGCGGAGGGGGAACGGCGTGGGGCGGGGGCCTGCGGGCGGGCCGTGCTCAGTGCCGTGGGCGCCGCCCGCGGGGGCCGTTGTTCGGGGGTCTTCGTCACCACGTAGGCGCCACCGGCGACGATCGTCGCGGACGCCGTCACCGCCACCGCCGGTTTGGTGAGGGCGCCCAGCACCTTGGCGGACCAGCCGACGGACGCCGTGGCGGCCGTCGCCGCGACCGCCGTCTTGCCGCCGAACGCCAGCGACAGGGTGAAGCCGACGGGGACCGGGACGAGGGCGAGGCCGACGAGGAGACGCTCGGCGGGTACGACGGCCTCGCCGCGCCTGCCCTGGCCGTCGCAGCGGTCGCAGCCGCGGATGTGCCGGGCGATGCGCTTGCGCCACACCGAGTCGGGCTGCCCGGTCCACCGGGCGGTCACCTGGCTGAGGTCGGCGCAGGAGGAGTCGAGGGCCCGGACGATGCCGCGCGCGGTCTCCAGGCGGGCCTTCATCCGCTGCACCCGCACCGCGGCGTGCTGCCGGCTGATGCCGACGGCGGCCGCCAGGTCGCGTCGGCTGAGTTCGCCGGCGACCTCCAGCCACCACAGGGAGAGCAGTTGCCGGTCCTCGTCGTCGAGCCAGCGGACCGCCTCGGCGACCTCGCGTCGCTGGCCCTCCAGTTGGAGCCGCAGCACGGTCAGTTCGGCGAAGTCGGCGGCGTCGTGGCCGTCGCTGTCGGCGAGCCGGTCGGTGGTGCGCCGTCGCGCCCGCTCCCGTATCTGGCGCATCGCGATGGCGACGAGCCAGGAGCGGAAGCTGTCCGGGTCACGCAGGGCGCCGAGGTTGTCGACGGCGCGCAGCATGGTCTCCTGCACGACGTCGTCGACGTCGGCGTGACCGTTGAGGGCGCGGCCGACGATGTTGTAGACGAGCGGCAGCCAGCCCTCGACCAGTTCGTCGAGGGCCCGCCGGTCGCCCGCCTGTGCGTCCGCGATGGTGGAGCGCCACTGCCGCCCGTCCACGTACGTTCCTTTCGGCCCCGGGGGGGGTGCACCGTGCTCAATCGGCTGTTTTCCGTACCTTCTCAGCCGTTCCCGCGGCAGGGGGGACCCGCGAGGCGGAGATCACACGTCCCCTGCGGCGCGCTCCTGTACGTGGGGAAACAGGCGTCGGTGTGGAGACGGGACGCGGGCGCCGCCGATAACAGTTTTTCGGCCCGTGACGCGACCGGGATCCTCAGGCCGTGGCCGCCATCGGCGGCGCGACCGGCGTCAGCGCCTCCAGCCGCTTGATCCGCTTCCACACGACGTACAGCGGGATCACGCCGAACACCCCGAACGACATGTCGATCAGCGACCACCAGAAGGGGATGCCGCGGACGGGCCCGCAGATCAGGGCCAGCGGGACGATCCCCGCGCAGGCGATCATCCCGACCTCGACGACCCAGATGTTGCGCACCGGGTCGCGGTACGGCCCGTAGAAGGCGACCGCGATCACCAGGTGGGCGAAGGCCAGCCAGTCGGTGCCGTACAGCAGGAACGGATACTCGGCGTCGGCCTCGTCCAGCCCGGCACGCACCCGCTCGATCCACTCCATGAGCCCCGGCAGATGGTCACCGACGGACAGCGACCGCATCAACTCCTCGGTCCAGCGCAGCTCGTGGACGAGCGGGAAGGCCGTGGCTCCGCTCAGCACCAGGCAGACGACGAAGAAGACCAGCCACGCACGGATGCCCTTCACCAGGGCGGCTCTGTCGCTCATGGCAGGAGCGTACGCCCGGACTTGAACACGTTCAAAAGCGCCCCCCTCGCCCACTCCTCGCCCACCCCTCACCCACCACCGAACCCCGCGGGGCGCGCCCGACACCTCCGGACGCCAATAAGGCGATTCTTCCCGCTTTTCGCGACCCGCCCGCGGTTCGACGAATTACGGCGAATGACAGGAGAATGCGACGGGCAATTCGTGGTGACCGTGTGCGCGGCTCTTGAAGAAGGCTTGCGGCCCTTTCCCAACTGCCGTAGTTACGTGAATCATGAACCTGTTCAACCGTGCTGCGTCGCTGCGCCGCCCGGCTCCCCCCACTGACCGACAACTCCCCCACGATTCACCGGCGTCCGCCCCCACCGGCACGCTGGATCCCGCCCTGGCGGGGCTGACCGGAGAATGGATCATCGACCGGGCGCACAGTCGTATCGGTTTCTCCGTCCGCCATGCCCTGGTGACGACCGTGCGCGGAGCTTTCACGCAGTACGAGAGCCGGCTCTATTTCGACGGCCGTGACCCGTCCCGCTCGCAGGCCGAGATCCTGCTGTCCACCGCGTCCGTCGACACGGGCGTGGAACAACGCGACGCCCATCTGGTCGGCCGGGACTTCCTCGATGCCGCGACCTATCCCCGGATGCGCTTCGCCAGTACGGCGGTGGACCTCGTCGGCAACGATGTCTACCGCATGACCGGCGACCTCACGATCAAGAACGTCACCCGTCCCGTCGACCTCGAACTCACCTATATCGGCCATGTCGTCGACCCGTTCGGATACGAGCGGGTCGGCTTCGACGGCACGACCACGATCAACCGTTCCGAGTGGGGCCTGACCTACAACCAGCGGCTCGCCGAGGGCGGCGCCATGGTCAGCGAGAAGGTCCGGCTGCAGTTCGACCTCGCCGCGATCCGCCAGTTCCCCGGGGCCTGACGAGCCCACGAGGAGCACCAGGCAAACACGACGAGGCCGCCCGGGGCCCACACCCCGGGCGGCTCGGCAGCCATGGCGCGCTACGCGGGCGACGACCTCCGGCTCGTCCACATCGCCGCCCCGCCGGTCACCCCTCGGCGGCCTCTTGCGCGATCCGCTCGAACTGGGCGCCCATGGCCTCGGAGAGGGCTTGGGCGGCCGAGAGCGGCCGCACCATCACCGTGAACTCATCGATCTTGCCGTGCTCGTCGAAGTGCAGGAAGTCGCAGCCCTGCAACTGCTTGCCCGCGACGGTGGCGGTGAACACCAGGGCGTGGTCACGGCCGTCCGGGTTGGCGATCTCACGGACGTAGGTGAAGTCCTCGAAGACGCGCGAGACGGCCCGCAGGATCGCGGCGGTGATGGCCTTTCCCGGGTACGGCTTGAAGGCGACGGGGCTGGTGAAGACGACGTCGTCGGCCAGCAGGGCGGCGACGGCGTCCATGTCGTCGCTCTCGACGGCCTTGCGGAAGGGATGCACGAGTCCACCTCACGAGCTGATATTGAACAAATTGATTAGGACAGAGGCAGGCTAGAGGGCCGTATCCCCCTTGTCCACAGGCAGGGAAGCGGCTGTCAGTCACCTCCTTGAGTAGTCACACACAGTGCTAGCGTGGGGCCCATGGCGTTGCGGAACGCGGTGATGGCCGCACTGTTGGAGGGCGAGGCGTCCGGGTACGACCTCGCGAAGGCGTTCGACGCGTCCGTGGCCAACTTCTGGATGTCGACCCCTCAGCAGCTCTACCGGGAGCTGGAGCGCATGGAGGCCGAAGGGCTGGTCGCGGCCCGTGTCATCGAGCAGCAGCGCCGCCCCAACAAGAGGCTGTTCTCGCTGACGGAGGCCGGGCGCGCGGCCGTGCACGCCTACACCGTCGAGCCCCTCGGCAAACCGTCCGCCATCCGGGACGAGTTGATGGTCAAGGTGCAGTGCGTGGACGCCGGCGACATCGACGCCGTACGCAAGGCCGTGGCCGAGCGCATGGAGTGGGCCACGGCCAAGCTGGCCCGCTACGAGCGACTCCGCCGGCGTCTGCTCGACGGGCGCTCGGAGGAGGCGTACTTCGCCGAGGCCGAGCGCGTCGGCCCCTACCTCACCCTGCTGCGCGGTATGTCCTTCGAGCGGGAGAACCTCCAGTGGGGCGACATGGCGCTCCGCCGCCTCGACCAGCGCGCGGCCGCGCTCCCCGCCGAGGGCTGACCACCGATCCGCCCGAGGCGCACCGAAGACTGACCCCACAGCCCGTCTTGGCCCGCACCGGGGGTCGACCACCCGGCCCGCCCCGCTCCGGGCCGCTGCTCAACCACGTGCACGGTCAGGGCGTGGCCGCGAGCACCGGGAGCAGTTCGGGGCGCTTGGGTCGGCGGCCGTCGCCGGAGGACTGCCCGCGCAGTCGGCGGAGCAGCCAGGGGCCGAGGAAGGAGCCGGCCCAGCGCAGCTCGGCGCCCACGGCCCGCAGTCCCGCTGCCCTCACCTCGTCGGCCGGCAGCGGCAGCGTCCAGCGGTCGTCACTGCCGGGCAGGCCGAGCGCGTACGCGGCGGCGTCCGCGATGCGGTCGTGACCGAGGGGACCTGCGTGCAGCCGGTCGGCGCTCCACAGCCTCGGGTCGGTCGCCACGGGATGCGCGGCCGTCTCGGCCACCACCACGCCGTGCCGTGCGGCGGCCTCGCGGATGCGCGCGTTGAGGGCGAGGACCCGAGGGGCGAGCGGGCGGGCCATCGGCGAGATCCGGCCGACGTCGGGGAACATGAGCGTCACGACCGTGGCGCCCTGCGCGGTGAGCGCGGCGAACATCGCCTCCACGTGACCGGCCACCTCGTCCAGGTCGCAGCTCGGGCGGAGCGCGTCGTTGACGCCGGCCACCACGGAGGCGAGGTCGGGCCGCATCGCGAGCGCCGGGGCGAGCTGCTCGGCGCGCACCTCGCCCGCCTTGCGGCCGCGCACGGCGAGGTTCGCGTACAGCAGGCCGGGACTGTGCCGGGCGATCCGCTCGGCCAGCCGGTCCGCCCACCCCCGGAACCCCTGCACGTCGTCGCCGTCCCCGAGCCCCTCGGTCTGACTGTCACCCAGGGCGACGTACCGCAGATACGCACCGCTCGACACGGGCCGACCGCCTCCTCGCCAACACCGCCCGCGACGGGCGAACCGACCACCCCTAGGCAACTACGTGCCTAGGTGCATTGTTGACTATGAAGATAGCGTCGCGCCCGAGGCCCTCACAACATCGGCCCCCAACCCCGACCCCCCGCACCGGCCACCGCGCCACGGGCCATCGCGACACGGGCCATCGCGACACGGGCCACCGCGGCACCGACCCTCACAACCCCACGATCCCGTTCCACCGCCTGGCGAACCCGGGCCGCTCCTTCGGGGTGATGTCGCGGGCGATCGCGAGGCGGGACCGCATGGTGTCGTCGGGGAAGATCAGGGGGTCCTCGGCGAGCGCGGCGGTCTCCTTGTCCGAGGCGGAGGCGAGGACGTCGCGGGCGGCGGGGACGGGGCAGACGTAGGTGACCCAGGCCGCCAGTTCGGCGGCGACCTCGGGGTCGTAGTAGTGGTCGACGAGGCGTTCCGCGTTGGTCTTGTGCCGGGCCAGGTCGGGGATCATCAGGGACTCGGACCACAGCTCGGCACCCTCCTCGGGGACGACGAACGCGATGTCCGGGTCGTCGGCCTGGAGCTGGATCACATCGCCGGAGTAGGCCTGGCAGGCGAGGACGTCCCCGGACGCCAGGTCCTTGATGTAGTCGTTGCCGGTGAACCGGCGGATGTGGCCCGCGCGGACGCGGGCCTCCACCTGGTCGCAGATCCGATGGAAGTCGTCGGCGGTCCAACGCGTGACGTCGACGCCGTTGCCCTGCATCAGCAGCGCGAACGCCTCGTCCAGCCCGGAGAGCAGGGTGACGCGCCCCTTGAGGTCGTCCGCCCAGAGGTCGGACAGGCGGCGCAGTTCACGGCCCACCTTCCGCCGGTTGTAGGCGATGCCGGTGATCCCGGACTGCCAGGGCACGGTGAACGCGCGTCCAGGATCGAAGGCGGGCGACCGCAGTTGCGGATCGAGGTGCGCGGTGACGTTCGGCTGCGCCGCCCGGTCCATCTCCTGCACCCAGCCCAGCCGTACGAACCGGGCGCACATCCAGTCGCTGAGCACGATCAGATCGCGCCCGGTGTCCTGGTGGTTCATCAGCGCCGGGCCGACCTTGCCGAAGAACTCGTCGTTGTCGTTGATCTCCTCGGTGTAGTCGACCCGGATCCCGGTGCGCCGTTCGAAGGCTTCCAGGGTCGGCCTGCGCGACTCGTCCGCGTCATCCGTGTCGATGTACAACGGCCAGTTCGCCCAGTTCACCCGCTTCTCCCGGGTGGACCGGTCCTGTCCGGCCCGGTCCCCGGGCGCGACATACGCGGCAGGCACCCCGCACCCGGCGAGCCCGCCGGCCAGCGCACCGGAACCGAGGGCACGCAGAACAGAACGACGGGATGGAGGACGGACGTTGCCCCGCAGTACGAACATCACCGCAGCATGCCGCCCGGCCTCCACCCCGTGCAACGAGGGCGACCGCCCGTCAGTCCAGGGACGTCATCACGTGCTTGATCCGCGTGTAGTCGTCGAACCCGTAGCCCGAGAGGTCCTTGCCGTACCCGGACTTCTTGAATCCGCCGTGCGGCATCTCCGCGACCAGCGGGATGTGCGTGTTGATCCACACGCATCCGAAGTCCAGCGCCTTCGACATCCGCATCGCCCGGCCGTGGTCCTTGGTCCACACCGACGAGGCGAGGGCGTACTCCACGCCGTTCGCCCACTCGACGGCCTGGGCCTCGTCGGTGAACGACTGCACCGTGATGACCGGACCGAAGACCTCCTTCTGGATGATCTCGTCGTCCTGCTTCAGCCCGGAGACGACGGTCGGCGCGAAGAAGTAGCCCTTGTCGCCGACCTGCTTGCCGCCGGCCTCCACGCGCGCGTGCGCCGGCAGCCGCTCGATGAACCCGGAGACCTGCTTGAGCTGGTTGGGGTTGTTCAGCGGCCCGAACAGCACGTCCTCGTCGTCCGGCTGCCCGGTCTTCGTGTCGGCGGCGGCCTTGGCCAGCGCGGTCACGAACTCGTCGTGGATCGACTCCTGCACCAGCACCCGGGTGGCCGCCGTACAGTCCTGCCCGGCGTTGAAGAAGCCCGCCACGGAGATGTCCTCGACGGCCTTGGCGATGTCGGTGTCCTCGAAGACGACGACCGGCGCCTTGCCGCCCAGCTCCAGGTGGACCCGCTTGAGGTCCTTGGACGCGGACTCGGCGACCTGCATGCCGGCCCGTACCGAACCCGTGATGGACGCCATCGCGGGCACGGAGTGCTCGACCATCAGGCGGCCCGTGTCACGGTCACCGGTGATGACGTTGAAGACGCCCTTCGGGAGGATCGCCCCGATGATCTCGGCCATCAGGACCGTCGACGCCGGCGTGGTGTCCGACGGCTTCAGGACGACCGTGTTGCCCGCGGCGATCGCCGGGGCGAACTTCCACACGGCCATCATCATCGGGTAGTTCCAGGGCGCGACCTGCGCGCAGACGCCGACCGGCTCACGGCGGACGATCGAGGTCATGCCCTCCATGTACTCGCCGGCCGAGCGGCCCTCCAGCATCCGGGCCGCACCCGCGAAGAAGCGGATCTGGTCGACCATCGGCGGGATCTCCTCGGACCGGGTCAGTCCGATCGGCTTGCCGGTGTTCTCCACCTCGGCCGCGATGAGTTCCTCGGCCCGCTCCTCGAACGCGTCCGCGATCTTGAGCAGGGCCTTCTGGCGCTCGGCCGGGGTGGTGTCCCGCCAGCCGGGGAACGCGGCCGCGGCGGCGGCCATGGCCGCGTCGACGTCGGCCTCGCCGGACAGGGGCGCGGTCGCGTAGGCCTCGCCGGTCGCGGGGTTGACCACCTCGGTGGTCCGTCCGTCGACCGCGTCGCGGAACTCCCCGTCGATGTAGTTACGCAGACGACGCAGCTCGGTGCTCACTGCCGTGCCCTCCAGATGTGGGTTACAGATGGGGGTGTCCATCCTTTGAGACACCACCCTAATCCGCCGCCCGACGTTTTCAACACCCCTGACACCAGACTTGCTGCGAAATCCGCAAGCTACGGCGCTGTAAACAACGAATTTCATCGATCCGGCCTTGCGGAACTGTCGATGTCTCGTGCACAGTGTGCTCGTGGCCAGTCGAAGCGCAGAGCAGAGGGACTCCCGCGAGCCCCGGAGGGACTCCAAGGAGCCCAGGAACGGCACTCCCCAGTTGGACGCCGTCTCCCTCGCCATCGTCCAGCAGCTTCAGGAGGACGGCCGCCGGCCGTACGCCGCGATCGGCAAGGCCGTCGGCCTCTCCGAGGCGGCCGTGCGACAGCGCGTGCAGAAGCTGCTGGACCAGGGCGTGATGCAGATCGTCGCCGTCACCGACCCGCTCACCGTGGGTTTCCGGCGCCAGGCGATGCTCGGCATCAACGTCGACGGCGACCTCGACCCGGTCGCGGACGCGCTGACAGCCATGTCCGAGGTCGAGTACATCGTGATCACCGCGGGCTCGTTCGACCTGATGGTGGAGATCGTCTGCGAGGACGACGACCACCTCCTCGAGGTGATCAACAAACGCATCCGGACCCTGCCCGGCGTGCGCTCCACCGAGAGCTTCGTCTACCTCAAGCTCAAGAAGCAGACCTATATGTGGGGAACCCGATAACCGTGAGGACGCGATAGCCGTGAGCCCCAAGGACCTCAGCAAGACCGCGTACGACCACCTGTGGATGCACTTCACCCGCATGTCGTCGTACGAGAACTCCCCGGTCCCCACCATCGTCCGGGGCGAGGGCACGTACATCTACGACGACAAGGGCAAGCGGTACCTCGACGGTCTCGCCGGTCTCTTCGTGGTCCAGGCGGGCCACGGCCGCACCGAACTCGCGGAGACCGCGCTCAAGCAGGCGCAGGAGCTGGCCTTCTTCCCGGTGTGGTCCTACGCCCACCCGAAGGCCGTCGAGCTGGCCGAACGCCTCGCCCACGAGGCGCCCGGCGACCTGAACAAGGTCTTCTTCACCACCGGCGGCGGCGAGGCGGTCGAGACCGCCTGGAAGCTCGCCAAGCAGTACTTCAAGCTCGTCGGCAAGCCCACCAAGTACAAGGTCATCTCCCGCGCGGTCGCCTACCACGGCACCCCCCAGGGCGCCCTGTCGATCACCGGCCTGCCCGCCCTCAAGGCCCCCTTCGAGCCGCTGGTCCCCGGCGCGCACAAGGTGCCGAACACCAACATCTACCGCGCCCCGCTCTTCGGCGACGACCCCGAGGCCTTCGGCCGCTGGGCCGCCGACCAGATCGAGCAGCAGATCCTCTTCGAGGGCCCGGACACCGTCGCGGCCGTCTTCCTGGAGCCCGTGCAGAACGCCGGCGGCTGCTTCCCGCCGCCGCCCGGCTACTTCCAGCGGGTCCGCGAGATCTGCGACCAGTACGACGTGCTGCTCGTCTCCGACGAGGTCATCTGCGCCTTCGGCCGCCTCGGCACGACGTTCGCCTGCGACAAGTTCGGCTACGTCCCGGACATGATCACCTGCGCCAAGGGCATGACCTCGGGCTACTCCCCGATCGGCGCCTGTGTGATCTCCGACCGCATAGCCGACCCCTTCTACAAGGGCGACAACACCTTCCTGCACGGCTACACCTTCGGCGGCCACCCGGTCTCCGCGGCCGTCGGCCTCGCCAACCTCGACCTGTTCGAGCGCGAGGGCCTCAACCAGCACGTCCTCGACAACGAGGGGGCGTTCCGCTCGACGCTGGAGAAGCTCCACGACCTGCCGATCGTCGGTGACGTCCGCGGCAACGGCTACTTCTACGGAATCGAGCTGGTCAAGGACAAGACGACGAAGGAGAGCTTCGACGAGGCCGAGACCGAGCGAATCCTCTACGGCTTCCTGTCGAAGAAGCTGTTCGAGAACGGTCTGTACTGCCGCGCCGACGACAGGGGCGACCCGGTCATCCAGCTCGCCCCGCCGCTGATCTCCGACCAGTCGACCTTCGACGAGATCGAGCAGATCCTGCGCGCCACGCTGACGGAGGCATGGACCCTGCTGTAAACCCGCCCTCGGGCGCCGCGCACGGCCCGGGATGCCCCCCGTACGAGTGAGATGGGGGCGTCCCGGGCCGCGTGACGTCCGGCCCCGCCACCCCTCGTGCCTAGCGTGCCTGGTAACCGATCAGCCCTGCTTTCGTTCCCCCGGACGGGGGACTCCCCACGGCAATCCCTGATCCGAACCGAGGTGTACGCCCATGGTGGCCCCGCCGGACAACGACGTGCTCTGGGCACGTGGTCTGACCTACGCGCACGACGGCTCGCCCGCGCTGCAAGGCGTGTCGATGGGCGTGCGGGAGGGCGAGATCCTCGCCGTGACCGGTCCGCGCGGCAGCGGCAAGACCACCCTCCTGCGCTGTCTGTCCGGCCAGCTGCGGCCCCAGCAGGGCGAGGTGTGGTTCAACAGCATCCCGGTGCACACCATGGGGACGGTCTCTCGGGAGCGGCTGCGCCGTGACCGCTTCGGCTGGATCGACCCGGAGCCCGCGCTCGTCCCCGAGCTGAACGTCTGGGAGAACACCGCCCTGCCGCTGATGCTGCGCGGCACGGGCCGCCGGGCCGCCAAGGCCGCCGCCCTGGAGTGGCTTGAGCGCCTCGACATCCGCGACACGGCCCGCAAGCGGCCGCACGCCCTGCTGCAGTCCGAGCGCCAGCGGGTGGTCGTCGCCCGCGCCCTGGTCGCCGCGCCCACCGTGCTCTTCGCCGACGAGCCGACCGCCCCGCTGCACCGCGCCGAGCGCTCCCACGTGCTGCGCACGCTCACCGCGGCCGCCCGCTCGCACGCGATCACGGTCGTCCTCGCCACCCACGACGCGGAGACCGCCGCCCTCGCCGACCGCACGGTGACCCTGTTGGACGGCCGATGCGTGAAGACCGTCCACCTCCCGTCCACCACCGACGGCGAACCGAGGCCCGCCAGGCGCGGGGAGAGCCGGACCGCCGTGCGCGGGGAGAGCCGGCCCGCCGTGCGCAGGGAGAGCCGGACCCCTGCGCGGGAGGACAGTCGCGCCGCCGCGCGCGGGGACGGCCGGACCACCACGCGCGAGGGCGGCCGCACCGCCGCACGGGAGGAGGGCGGCACCCCCGCGCGGGAGGAAGGCCGCACCCCCGCAGCGCGCGGGGAAGGCCTCACCACCGCACGGGACGACGGCCGCACCTCCGCGCGCGGTCAGGCGCGGTCCGCCGCGCGCGGTGAGACGCGGTCCGCCGCCGAGGGCGAGCGCCTCGCCACCACCGTGGGCAAGGCCCGGCACGCCGCCGGGGACGGCAGCCGGCCCGCCGCCGAGGCCGAGCGGACGACCGCCACCCCCTCCGGTCGGCCGGGCGATGCCCGAACCGACCCGCCGACCGCCACCGCCGCCGAGGGCGCCGAGGGGGGCGGACGAACGGCCGCACGGGACGGCGGCTCCGGCAAAGGGGACCGCCCGTCCGCCGCCGAGGGAGGAGGCCGGGCCGCGTGCTCGCTCTCCGTCTAGCCCGCCGCGCCCACCCCGTCGTCCAGCTCCGCCGACTGCTCGTCGCAGCGGCCTCCGGCGGCACGGGGTTCCTGCTGCTGTGCACCCTCGGCTACGCCCTGTCCCACCCGGACGCCTCCTCCGGCTCGCTGCTGAGGCTGCTCTGGTGCCTCGCTCCCGCCGCCGCCACGATCCACTTCGCGGTGGCGGTCGCCCGGACCGACCCCGGCACCCGGCCACGCCCCGGCCTGTCCGCCATCGGCCTCGGCCCGGTCCGCCTCATGGCCGTCTCCGCCGTGACGACGGCCCTGTCCACCACCCTGGGCTCCCTGCTCGCCCTGCTCGTCTTCTTCCTCCATCTGCGCGGCGACCTCACCGGCCTGCCCTTCGACGGCACCGCCGCCGACGTCCTCGGCGCCGGCCGCCCCCTGCCGCTGCCGGCCGCCCTCACCCTGCTCGCCCTGGTACCGGTCGTGGCGTCCGTGACGACGGCCCTGGTCCTGCGGCCCCGGGGGCCCCGGACCCGGGCCGCCAACCCCCGGACGCGCTTCATGGCCTACGACACCTTCGGCATCCGCCGCCGGATGCGGGAACCGGCAGGCGCGACCAGGTTCGAGGAAGAGCCGGAGCCCGACGAGGAGACCTCCGCGACCGCCGAGCCGGACCAGCCGCCGACCCCGCGCCCCGCGCCCGGCGGCCTCCCCTGGGGCGTGGCCGTCCTCGCCGTCGGCCTCGCCATCGAGACCTACGCCGGCCAGTCCGACGCCGGCTCCGCCCTCGCCCTCCCCGGGGGCTTCGCCGACAGCCCCGCCGGGGTGCTCGGCGGCTGGCTGCTGACCGCGCTGGGCCTGGCCCTCGCCGGCCCCGGGCTCACCCACCTCACCGGCCGGCTGCTCCAGGCCGTACGTCCGGGGGCGCTCAGGCTGCTGTCCGGGCGGGTGCTGCAGGCGGAGGCCCGGCGGATCGGGCAGCCCCTCGGGGTGGTGTGCGCGGTGGCCTCCGGGGCGTACGCCATGGTGACGCTGTCCTCCGGCACGCGCCCCACGGTCGGTCCGCTGACCCTGCTGGGGGCGCTCGTCGTGGCCGGCTGCGCCGTCCTCACCCTCGCCACGGCCGCCGTCGAGGCCCGCCGGGCGCACGCCGACACCACCGCCGCGCTGCTGCGGATGGGGGCGCCCGCCGCCCTGCCCCGCCGGGCGGCCCTGCTCCGCGCGGGCGCCCTGCTCGCCGTCTTCGGCCCGCTGACCTGGACGGTCGCGGAGCTGGCGGCACTCCCGCTGGCCTCCTGACCACCGGCCGGCGGCGGCATCGAGGGCGCCGGAGAACTCGTACGAAAAAACCGCGACCGGCGATGAGTTTCACGGAAGAGCCCGGTCTACCCCCTCGAACGGACCGAGACCCACGACGGACCGACCGGACACCTACGGGAGAGACCTCATGTACCAGCAGATGATCTTCGTGAACCTGCCCGTGAACGACCTCGACGCCTCCAAGAAGTTCTTCACGGAGCTGGGATACTCGATCAACCCGCAGTTCAGTGACGAGAACGCCGCCTCCGTCGTGATCAGCGACACCATCGTGGCGATGCTGCTCACCAAGCCGTTCTACGCGACCTTCACCAAGAAGGAGATCGCGGACGCCACCCGGACCAGCCAGGTGCTGCTGTGTCTGAGCGCCGAGAGCCGCGAGAAGGTGGACGAACTGGTGGAGAAGGCGGTCGCCGCCGGCGGTACGGCCTCCGAGAAGGTCCAGGACATGGACTTCATGTACGGCCGCGCCTTCGACGACCTCGACGGCCACACCTGGGAGGTCGTGTGGATGAACCCCGACGTCATCGAGGGCTGAGTCCCGACGCTCCGAGGGAAACCTCCCGCCGGTACGGCCGCGCCTAGCATGGGCGGGTGCAGACGATGCCCGCCCATGCGGCCCACCATGACGACCGCGAGATCGAGACGATCGAGGAGTTCGACGCGACCGTCTCGGCCCGCGGCACCCTCACCGGATACCGCGTCCAGGCCGTCGACCTGACGGACCGTACGCGCGAACTGCTGAGCACCGACACGGCGGGCGCCGTCTTCCTCGGCTGCCCGATGCGCGAGGACGCGGCGGCGAAGATCCGCGCGGACGGCGCCCTGGTCTTCCCGCCCCTACCGGATCTGCCCTTCGACCCGTACCGGGGCCTGCTCTACTCCCCCGACGAGCTGTTCGCGTCCCTGGCGGAGGGCGGTTACGAGGCGACGCCGGACGCCCGCTCCTACGCCTGGTTCCAGCGGACCAAGGCCGACCGGGACATCTTCGCCTCCACGCTGCGGGCCGTCCACGACGACTCCGTCTCCGACGCGCTCGACGAACTGCTCGTGGGAGCACGGGTGGTGGGGGTGATGGGCGGCCACGCGATGGCCCGCGGCACCGCGGCGTACGAGGGTGCCGCCCGCCTCGGCCGGAACCTCGCCCGCTCCGGTCTCACGGTCGCCACCGGCGGTGGCCCGGGCGCGATGGAGGCCGCCAACCTCGGCGCCTACGCCGCCCCGCACGACGACGCGATGCTCGCCGACGCCCTGCGACTGCTGGCGAAGGCACCGGAGTTCACGCCGTCGATCACCGACTGGGCGAGCGCCGCCTTCGAGGTGCGCACCCGCTGGCCCAAGGGTGGCACCTCCGTGGGCATCCCCACCTGGTTCTACGGCCACGAACCGCCGAACCCGTTCGCCTCCCACATCGCCAAGTACTTCGCCAACGCCACCCGCGAGGACGGCCTCCTCGCCCGCTGCGACCACGGCGTCGTCTTCCTGCCCGGCGCCGCCGGCACCGTCCAGGAGATCTTCGACAACGCCACCCCCAACTACTACGAGTCCCGCGGCGAACCGACCCCCATGGTCCTCGTCGACCGCGTCCACTGGACGGAGAGGCTCCCCACCTGGCCCCTGCTCAGCTCCCTGGCCCGTGACCGTTCCATGGAGTCCCGGATCGCACTGGTCGACCGGATCGAGGACGCCCCCGAGGCGCTGGAGCGGCTCCGCGGATGAGAGCGGACGGTGCGGCGAACCGGGAGTAAACGCATGGGCTGTTCATCAATGGGCAAAGCCAACGGCTCGGACACTTCTTCGGATTGACAGTACTTATGCCGCGCTTATAAACCTGTGAGGCACATGGGGAAGCCGCTTCACCGGCGGCGCCTCCGTCACCCCCACCCCCTGTGCTCCTCGTGAAGGGCAAACGTGTCCACATCTCCCCGCATCGCGCGAGCAGCGCGCTGTCTCGGTGTCGCCTCCGCTTCCGCCGCACTCGTGTTCGGCGTCGCCGGCAATGCCATGGCCTGCACCATCAAGGACTTCTCCGCCGTGGCGGAGTGCGACGGCGGCAAGGGCGTCATCCGTGTGACCGACGTGGACCCGTTGGGCGTCCCGGCCGAGGTCACCGTCTACCTGGAGAACAACGGGGCCGACCTGCGCAAGGTCGGCACCCAGGTCATCGAGGGCTCCACGGCCGAGGGTGTGACCGTCACCTTCGACGAGAACTGGAAGCCGAAGGCCGAGTACCGCATCCACATCGCGGCGGACAAGTACGTCGACGAGGACCTGCCGATCCTGGTCGCGCCCGACAAGTCCTGCAAGAAGGCGGACGACACCCCGCCCGCCTCCGACGACAAGCCGGAGAAGCCCGAGAAGCCGGGGAAGCCCGCCGAGGAGGAGCCGGGAAAGCCGGCCGAGGAGGGGAAGGCCCCCACGCCGTCCCCCTCGGAGAGCGGCACGCCCGCGGGTTCGGGCGGCACCAACAACCTGCCCTCCCCCGAGGGTGACTCCAACCTCGCCGAGACCGGAGCGGACTCCGACACCGGTCCCATAGCCGGTGTCGCGGCGGTCCTGGTCGCCCTCGGCGTCAGTGCCGTGTTCTACAGCATGCGGCGCCGCGGGTCCTCCATGCGCTGACCCGTCCTCGTACGGCCGTGCGGTCTGTGCTCCTCGGTGAGGGGCGCGGGCCGCACGCGTGTCGGGGGCCCGCGCCGAGCGGCCCGCCCACGCGGCTCACCCGAAGGTCGCGCGCTCCAGCCAGAAGTCCAGCAGCTCCCGGTCGCCCAGGACCTCCAGGCGACCGCCGTCCGGGGGCAGCCGGCGGTAGAAGGCGAGCAGCACCTCGGTGAGCGGGCCGCGCAGCGCGACGGTCGCCTTCTCGTGGCCGTGCCGCCAGCGCACGCCCTTCTCGGTCAGATCGACGAACCACTCGGCCGTCACGTCGGCGGGGGCGTCGGTGGCGTGGAGGTGGATGCTGCGGCCGGGGCCGCGCAGTTCGGCGGCCGCGTCGTGCGGCTGGGTCCGCTGGACGAACTCGACGATCTCCAGCCACTCGTCGATCGCGTCGGCGGCGATCTCGGGCGCCACCTCGTACGGCAGCCCGGCGGCGAGGGTCGCGTCGGCCCGGTGGACGACCAGTTCATGGGTCATCCGGCGGGCCCAGAACCCGGCGGTCCGCTCCCAGCCCCAGGACCACACCGGTGCCCCGGGCCCGGCCTCCCGCAGCGTGGCGAGGAGTTCCTCCCCCGTCCGGGCGAGCCAGGCGTCCAGCTCGGCCGGGTCCCCCTGTTTGTCGGGGCCGTCGTACAGCGGCACCCGTTCCTCGGGCACCTCCTCCTCCGCCCGCGTCCGTACGTTGAGTTCGACCCAGCGCAGGGAGCCGCCGGTGTGCCGGACGAGCTGTTCCAGCGTCCAGTCGGGGCAGGTGGGCACGGTCGCCGAGAGGTCCGCGCCGGAGGTCACGACGTCCCTCAACTGCCGTAGCTGGTGCTCGATCTCGGCGCAGTAGCGCTCATGACGGGCCTGGGGTTCACGGGTACGCGGGGTCATGGTGGTGGACCCTATGCGGCCGGGTCACCGCCGAGCACGAGGATTTCGGCGGCGTCGAAGGCCACGCCCACCTGGTCGCCGGGGTCCGGCGCGTCCCGCAGCGCGCACGCTGCCTCCAGTCGTGGCGCGCCCTCGGGCTGGAGGTGCACGGCGACATGGGTGCCCCGGAAGGTGCGTGCGGCCACGGTGCAGCGCAGTCCGTCGGCGGCGTCGACCAGCCGTACCCCGGCGGGCCGCACCAGCAGCGCGCCCGGCCCCTGCGGCGAGCCCTCGGGCACCGGCACCTTGCCCCAGGGGGTGTCGGCGGCCTGGCCGGTCACCGTCGCGTCGACCACGTTGTCGAAGCCGAGGAAGCGGGCCACGAACTCGTCCGCCGGGTGCTGCCACACCTCAAGGGGCGTGCCGGTCTGGGCGATCCGTCCGTCGCGCATCACCACGACCCGGTCGGCCAGCGCGAACGCCTCCCCCTGGTCGTGTGTGACCGCCAGGACGGTGGTGCCCAACTCGGCGAACAGTTCCCGGAGTTCGACGACGAGTCGTTCCCGCAGTGAGCGGTCCAGCTGGCCGAGGGGTTCGTCGAGCATGAGCAGCCGGGGGCGCGGCGCGAGGGCGCGGGCCAGCGCGACCCGTTGCTGCTCACCGCCGGACAGCTCCCCGACCCGGCGGCGCGCGGCCCCGGGCAGTCCGACCAGCTCCAGCAACTCCCTGACGCGGGCGGCACGTTCGTCCTTGGCGGCGCCGTGCATCCGGGGTCCGAAGGCGACGTTGCCCGCGACGTCCCGCTGCGGGAACAGCTGGTGGTCCTGGAACATCAGGCCGACCCCGCGCTTGTGCGCCGGGACGCCCGACTGGTCGCGCCCGTCCAGCGACACCCGTCCGGCGTCGAGGGGCTGAAGCCCGGCGACCGCCCGCAACAGGGTCGACTTGCCGCTGCCGCTCGGCCCCAGCACACACACGATCTCGTGTTCGGCGACGCCCAGATCGACCCCGTCGAGCACGGGCCGCCCGTCGAACCGTACGGTCGCGCCCTCGATCCTCAGCAACATCAGAACTCCCCCGTGCGATCGGTGCGGAGGCGCTCCAGGACCAGCAGGGCCACCGCGCACACCACCATCAGAATCGTCGAAAGGGCCATGGCCTGGCCGTAGTTGAGGTCGCCCGGCCTGCCGAGCAGCCGGGCCACGGCGACCGGCAGGGTCGGGTTGTCGGCGCGCGCGATGAACACGGTCGCCCCGAACTCACCGAGCGAGACGGCGAAGGCGAACCCGGCCGCGATCAGCAGGGCCCGCCGTACGAGCGGCAGGTCGACCTCGCGCCACACCCGCCACGGAGACGCCCCGAGGACGGCCGCCGCCTCGCGCAGCCGTTCGTCCACGGCCCGCAGCACGGGCAGCATGGTCCGTACGACGAAGGGGACGCCCACCAGAGCCTGGGCGAGGGGCACCAGGATCCAGGAGCTGCGCAGGTCGAGCGGCGGTTCGTCCAGTGCGATCAGGAAGCCGAAGCCGACGGTCACGGCGGACACCCCGAGCGGCAGCATGAGCAGCGCGTCGAAGCCCCGGACGAGACGGTCGGTCACCGGGGTCTTCCCGTCGCCGCGGGGGCGGGTGCGCAGGGTGAGGGCGGCCGCCGCGAGCCCACCCACGAGGACGGCGATGGCGGTCGCGGCGCACGCGTAGCTGAGCGAGTTGCCGATCGCCTCGATCGGCGCCACCAGGAAGATCCCGCTGTCGTCGCTGGTCAGCGCCTTGTAGTAGCCGAATCCCGGTGCGTCGAGCGACCGCTCGACGAGGACGCCCAGCGGCAGGAGGATCAGCACGACCACCGTGGCGAGGACCCCGGTCAGCAGCGCCCACTGCCCGGCTCCTCGCGGCCGCCGTGAAGTGAGCGAGGCGTCGACCAGCCGCAGCGCGGTCTCCCGCCGCCGCACGGTCCAGGCGTGCACGGCGAGGATCAGCCCGACCGCGACGAACTGCACGAGCGTCAGCACGGCGGCCGTCGTCAGGTCGAAGATCTCCGAGGTCTGCCGGTAGATCTCCACTTCGAGCGTGGAGAAGGTCGGCCCGCCGAGGATCTGCACCACCCCGAACGAGGTGAAGGTGAAGAGGAAGACCATCAGGGCGGCGGCGGCCACGGCGGGCCCGAGCGCCGGCAGGGTCACCTTCCGCCAGGCACCGAGCGGGGACGCCCCGAGCATCCGCGCGGCCTCCTCCTGCCGCGGGTCGAGCTGGGCCCACAGCCCGCCGACGGTTCGGACGACGACCGCATAGTTGAAGAACACGTGTGCGAGCAGGATCGCCCACACGGTGGTGTCCAGCCGTACGCCCCCCAGCTCGTCGAGCAGTCCCCCGCGCCCGACCAGCGCCAGGAACGCCGTACCGACGACCACGGTCGGCAGCACGAACGGTACGGTCACGACCGCCCGCAGGATGTCCTTGCCCCTGAAATCGAAGCGCGCGAACACATACGCGCCGGGGAGCGCGAGCAACAGGGTGAGCGCGGTCGAGACGAGCGCCTGCCAGGTGGTGAACCACAGCACGTGCCGGATCCCGGAGTCCCCCAGCACCTCCGCGATCCGCCCGAACTGCCAGCCCCCGCCACGCCCCTCGGTCTTCAGCCCCCGGACGACGATCGCGGCCACCGGGTAGGCGAAGAACACCCCGAAGAACGCGACGGGCAGGGCCATCAGCCCGAGCCGCGCCGCGCCGCCCCCGCGGGACCCCCGCCGGGGCACGGCCTCCGCCGGCCCGGGAGGCTCCTTGGCTACTTCAGTACGAGCGAGGTCCATGACTTGACCCACTCGTCACGGTTCTCGGCGATCTTCGCCGGCGCCATGGTCTCCGGGTCCTTCGCGGCCGGTCCGTACTCGGCGAAGTCGGCCGGCACCGACGCGCCCTCGACCACCGGGTACACGAACATGTTGAGCGGCATGTCCTCCTGGAACCTCTTCGAGATCAGGAAGTCGATGAGCGCCTTGCCGCCCTCGGCGTTGCGCGCGTTGCTCAGCAGCCCCGCGAACTCGATCTGCCGGAAGCAGGTGCCGGTGGCGACGCCGGTGGGCGCGGTCTTCGGACGCGGCTTGGCGTAGATGACCTCGGCGGGCGGCGAGGAGGCGTACGACACGACGAGGGGCCGGTCGCCCCCCGCCTTCTTGCCGTCCGTCGACCCGGAGAACTCCTGGTAGTAGGCCTGCTCCCAGCCGTCGACGACCTTGACGCCGTTGGCCTTGAGCTTCTTCCAGTAGCCCTCCCAGCCCCCGTCGCCGTACTTCGCGGCCGTACCGAGGACGAAACCGAGGCCGGGTGAGGAGGTCGAGGCGTTCTCGGTGACGAGGAGGTTCTTGTACTCGGGCTTGACCAGATCGTCGAACGTCTGCGGCGGCGCGATCTTCTTCTCGCTGAAGTACGCCTTGTCGTAGTTGACGCAGATGTCACCGGAGTCGATGGGCGTGACCCGGTGCCTGTCCTTGTCGAGCTGGTAGGCGGCGCCGACCTTGTCGAGGCCCTTCGACTCGTACGGCTGGAAGAGGCCGTTGTCGAGCGCGCGGGACAGCAGGGTGTTGTCGACGCCGAAGAAGACGTCGCCCTGCGGGTTGTCCTTGGTCAGGATCGCCTGGTTGACGGCCTGGCCGGCGTCGCCGCTCTTGAGGACCTTGACCTTGTAGCCGGACTCCTTCTCGAACGCCTTCAGCACGTCCTTGGAGTAGCCGAAGGAGCCGTGGCTGACGAGGGTGACGGTCTTGGAGCCGCCCGACCCGGCGTCGTCGGACGACGACGAACCGCATGCGGACAGCGTGACGAGGCCGAGGCCGACGGCCGCGGCGACGAACGTTCTGATGTGCACTGATGTCCTCCTGGGGGTGACCAGGAAGAGACGCGGCCCTGCCCGGGAACCTCGGCGGTTCCCGGGCAGGGCGCAACAGCTTGAGTGAAGACCGAACTTCCTACCCAGAATGACCTGGGCGAGGTTCAGAGGGTCTGCGGCCTGGATGCCGCACTCTCAGCGCTGTGGCGCTCCCCTGTCGGAATATGAAGATGTGTACGAAGGTCACACTACCCCGTGGCCGGATTCCGACTCCTCGGCGGTTGGCGTGAGCCGGCGGCCGCTTTGGCGTGAGCCGACGGCTGCCGCCTTGGAGTAAGCCGCTGTCGGCTACCGCTCGGTGGCCGCGAGCTGGCCGCAGGCCCCGTCGATCTCCTGACCCCGGGTGTCCCGGATGGTCACCGGCACCCCGTGGGCGGCGATGGCCTCCACGAACGCCTTCTCGTCCTCGGGCCGCGACGCGGTCCACTTCGAGCCGGGCGTCGGGTTCAGCGGGATGAGGTTGACGTGCACCGGCCGGCCCTTGAGCAGCCGGCCCAGCCGGTCACCGCGCCAGGCCTGGTCGTTGATGTCCCGGATCAGCGCGTACTCGATGGACAGCCGCCGCCCGGACTTCGCGGCGTACTCCCATCCGGCGTCGAGGACCTCGCGCACCTTCCACCGGGTGTTGACCGGTACGAGGGTGTCGCGCAGCTCGTCGTCGGGGGCGTGCAGCGAGATGGCGAGCCGGCACTTGAAGCCCTCGTCGGCGAACCGGTGGATCGCCGGCACCAGCCCGACGGTCGACACGGTGATCCCGCGCTGCGAGAGCCCGAGCCCGTCCGGCTCCGGGTCGGTGAGCCGGCGGATGGCGCCGACGACGCGGTTGTAGTTGGCGAGCGGCTCGCCCATCCCCATGAAGACGATGTTGGAGAGCCGGGCGGGCCCCCCGGGGATCTCCCCGTCGCGGAGCGCCCGCATCCCGTCCACGATCTGGTGGACGATCTCGGCGGTGGACAGGTTCCGGTCGAGCCCGGCCTGGCCGGTGGCGCAGAAGGGGCAGTTCATGCCGCACCCCGCCTGCGAGCTGATGCACATGGTGACCCGGTCCGGGTACCGCATCAGCACGGACTCGACGAGCGTCCCGTCGAACAGCCGCCACAGCGTCTTGCGGGTGGTCTCCTGGTCCGTCGACAGATGCCGGACGACCGTCATCAGCTCCGGAAGCAGCGCCTCCTGGAGCTTGGTGCGCGCACCGGCGGGGATGTCGGTCCACTGCTCCGGGGCGTGCGCGTACCGCGCGAAGTAGTGCTGCGAGAGCTGCTTGGCGCGAAACGGCTTCTCCCCGATCGCCGCCACCGCGTCCTTGCGCTCGGCGGGCGTGAGATCGGCAAGATGCCGCGGCGGCTTCTTGGCTCCGCGGGGGGCGACGAAAGTGAGTTCTCCGGGCTTCGGCATAACCCACCCAGTGTCGCAGATCAAATTGTGTGACCCGGGGGGCGAGTCGCTCATGGTGGTCGTAGCCGATCGTCTCCGCTCGTCGCCGCCCCCTCGCGGACGGCCCGCAGACGGCTCGGCCCCAGCAAACAAGGACCGGGCCCTGCACGTCCCCGGCTCACCCCATCCCGTCGCGATCCCCCTCGCACTGATGTGCCCTCACCGAGAACCGAGCACCTGTTGTGCGCGTGATACCGGAGAACGCACACGGGAACGGGGGGACGCGAGTGGGATCCGTAGGACGCGTGAGGACGGTGGCGCTGGTCGGCGTGATGGCCGGGGCCATGGTCACGGGGGCGGTGTCGGCGTCTGGAGCGCAGCCGGCCTTGGCATTAGGAGCGGAGGCGGCGCCCGCCGTCGGCGGCGCGCAGGGCGGGGCCGAGACCACGGCCGAGTCCCAGTCGGCGGCGACCGTCACCTTGATCACCGGCGATCGTGTGACCGTCGGCTCCGACGGTCAGGTCGTCGGGCTCACCCGCGGCAAGGGTCGCGAAAAGATCGGCTTCTCGGTCCGGCGTGAGGCCGGGCACACCTATGTCGTCCCGCAGGACGCCCTGCGCCCGATCGCCGACGGACTGCTCGACCGGCAACTGTTCGACGTCGCGCGGCTGGTCGAGGACGGGTACGACGACGCGCACCGCGGCACGCTGCCGCTGATCGTCGGCTACCGGCGGGACGGTGCCGAGGCGAAACCGTCCGCCCCCGCCCGCGACCGGTTCGCGGGCGTGGCCGTGCGGGAGCGCCAGGCGCTGCCGGCCGTCGACGGCGAGGCCTTCGAGGCGCCCAAGGCCGACGCCCCGGCGCTGTGGGCGGCCGTCACCGGCCGCTCCCCGGCCCCTGCGGCAGGCGGTGCGGCGGCCCCCGCACGGGCTCTCGCCCATGTGTGGCTGGACGCCAAGGTCCGGGCCAGCCTCGCCGAGAGCGTGCCGCAGATCGGCGCGCCCGTCATGTGGAAGTCCGGTTACACCGGCAAGGGCGTCAAGGTGGCGGTCCTGGACTCGGGTGTCGACCAGACCCATCCGGACCTCAAGGGCCTGGAGATCGCCCAGAAGAACTTCAGCGGGACCCCCGACGTCAAGGACCGCTACGGGCACGGCACCCACGTGGCCTCCATCGTGGCCGGCAGCGGCGCGAAGTCCGGCGGCCGCTTCAAGGGCGTGGCGCCCGACGTAAAGCTGCTCGACGGCAAGGTCCTCGCCGACGACGGCCTCGGCGGCATCTCGGGCATCGTCGCCGGCATGCAGTGGGCCGTCGACCAGGGCGCACAGATCGTCAACATGAGCCTCGGCGGTGGCGACGAGCCGGGCCTCGACCCGATGGAGGCCGCCGTCGCCCGGCTCTCCGGCAAGGCGCTGTTCGTGGTGTCCGCCGGCAACAAGGGCGGCGACGGGCCCGGTTCCATCCAGTCGCCCGGCAGCGCCCCCGCGGCGCTCACCGTAGGTGCCGTGGACAAGCAGGATCAGCTCGGCGACTTCTCCAGCCTCGGCCCGAACCGCGACGGCACACCCAAGCCGGACATCACCGGCCCCGGTGTCGAGATCACCGCCGCCCTGACCACGCAGAGCGAACAGCCCTCCGATGAGGGGTACGTCGCCCAGACCGGTACGTCCATGGCCGCCCCGCATGTCGCGGGCGCCGCCGCCCTGCTGCTCCAGCAGCACCCGGACTGGAGCGGAGCCCGGCTGAAGACGGTCCTGACCGGCTCGGCCAAGCCGAATCCGCGGCTGCACGCTCATCAGCAGGGCGCGGGCCGGGTGGACCTGGAGCGCGCCGCCACCGCCCTGGTCGCCGCCGAGCCGGGCTCCCTCGGCTTCGGCCTGCAGTCCTGGCCGCACACCGACGACAAGCCGGTCGCCAAGACCCTCACCTACCGCAACCTCGGCACCCGTGCCGTCACCCTGAAACTGACCGTCGCCGCGACGGGTCCGTCGGGCGGCCCCGCCCCCGCCGGCATGTTCACCGTCAAGGACACCCAGCTGACCGTTCCGGCCGGCGGCACCGCGAAGACCACCGTCACCGCCGACACCCGCAAGGGCACCGTCGACGGTGTCTTCGGCGGCACGGTGCTGGCATCGGGAGACGGCCAGGAGGTGCGCACCGGTCTGGTGGTGGAGCGCGAGGTCGAGTCGTACGACGTCACCGTGCGGCACATCGACGCCGACGGGGCGAACGCGCAGACGTACGCGACGGTGATCACCCGCCGTGACGGGGACGGCGGCTACGTGGAGCTGCCGAGCCGCCCGAACGGCACGGTGGTCCAGCGGCTGCGCAAGGGCTCCTACCACCTGGACAGCCTGGTCTTCGCCGAGGACAACGAGCTGGGCTTCTTCGTGCAGCCAGTGCTGGAGGTGACCAAGGACGTCAAGGTCACCCTCGACTCCCGCAAGGCGAAGCCGCTCGCCGTGAAGGCCCCGGACAAGGCCGCGAAGCTGGTCACCTCCGTCGTCAGCTACTACGACGAGGCATTGGGCTCGGGCAACTCCTGGTTCACCGACGGAGTGCCGCCGATCCGCACCGCCGCCCTCGGCCCGGCGTCCCCGACGCTGCGGGCCCAGTACAACGGTGTGTGGAAGAGGCCGGGCGCGGCCGGCAAGAACGTCGACTACCGGTTCGCCTTCAACCGCAAGGGCAGCTTCTTCACCGGCCTGAACCGCACCGTCACCCGGGCCGAGGTCGCCGAGGTGAAGCTCGGCTTCGGCGCCTCCGTGACCGGGGCCAAGGGCCGCGTCGACATCAGGCCGCTGGACGAGCTCGGGAACAGCATGCCCCTCGAACCACAGCAGCAGAAGCTGCCGCTGTCCACCACGCACTACCTCAGCACCGCCGGAGTGCGCTGGTCCTGGACGGCCACCCAGCTCGACGCGCGCGGCGAGCCGCGCATGATCTACCGGAAGGACCGGATCACCTACAAGCCGGGCTCCAGTCAGACGCTGAAGTTCAACACCGCGGTGGTCGGCCCCGATCTCCCGCCCGGTGGGCTCGACGGTCAGGGCGCCGAGCGGACCGGTGACACCATCAGCGCGATGATCCCGCTGTTCACCGACGGCAGCGGCAACCCGGGGTTCTCGGCCGTCACCGGCGGCACCGCCCGGCTGGAGTCCGGCGGCCGGATCCTCGGCGAGGGCCCGGCGACGGACATGTTGACCGCCGAGGTTCCCGCAGCGTCCGCCGCGTACCGTCTGACGGTCGAGGCGAAGCGCTCCACGGCGGACACCTCCACCAGTACCAAGGTCGCCGGGGTGTGGACGTTCAACTCGGTGCGGCCGGCCCCGAACCGGACGGTGGCGCTGCCGCTGTCGGCGGTGCGTTTCACGCCGAAACTGAGCCTGAGCGGGACCGCCCCTGCGGGTGGCACCCTCACAGTGCCGCTGAAGGTGAGAGGCGCGGCCGCCGCGGCCGGGCAGGTCGCCGCGCTCACCGTGAAGGTCTCGTTCGACGGGGGCAAGACCTGGAGGACGCTGGCCGTGAAGACCGACGCGAAGGGGGCGCGCTCGGTCAGCGTGAAGCATCCGGCGAGTGCCAAGGCCGTGTCCTTCCTGGTGGACCTGAAGGACAAGAGCGGCAACACCGTGCGCCAGACGATCACCAACGCGTACCGGCTCGCCAAGTGAGGTGACTCGGGGGCGCGGACCGTCGCGGGTCCCCCGACACCGCCGCCCGCTCCGGCCCGGTTCCCGCACCACGGGGGCCGGGCCGGATCCGTCGGCCGCTACGCTGACCCGTGCTCCAGACGGTCCTTCAGATGCATCTCGTTGCGCGGCAGCTCCTTGCGGACCTGGGGCCGTACGACGAGGGGGACGAGGACCTTGCCGATGCCGCGGCCGTCGAAGCCGACCTCGACGGTGACCCGGGAGCGTCGGCCCTGGTCGAGCGGGGTGATCTCCCCGTGCACATGAGTGCGGACGGGCCCGTCGATGCCCTCCAGGCTCCAGGCGCGCGGCGGCTCGTACTCGGTGAATCGCATGGTCATCGGAATGTTCCGGCGGCCGAAGTGCCGGGTGACGCGCACCCGGGAGCCGACGCCGACGGGGTCGGTGTCCAGCGGCTCGCTCGCGACCGCGCTCTCCTGCCACTCGGGCAGATGGGAGAGGTCGCTGACATACGCCCAGACGTCCTCCGGGCGGCGGTCGATGTCGATCGATTGACGGAAGTCGGACATGTTGCCCGCCCCCTTTCGACGTGGTCCCCCTGAGGAAATCGTCCCACTCGACCACGGCCGAGGCCACGGCCACGGCCGCAGACACGAGCACAGGCACGAGTTCAGACACGAGTGCAGGCTGTCGGACCCCGCTTCACCGCTGAGCCGGGCAAACGGCGACGGGCCCCCGCCTTGTCGTCCAGGTCGGGGGCCCGCGTGACACCGCGTACCCGTGGGGCGTTCCGGTCAGCCGGAGCCCACGAACAGCACCAGCAGCAACCAGACCACCGGGGCCGTCGGCAGCAGCGAGTCCAGCCGGTCCATGATCCCGCCGTGGCCCGGCAGCAGTGTGCCCATGTCCTTGATGCCGAGGTCCCGCTTGATCATCGACTCGCCGAGGTCACCGAGGGTGGCGCTGGCGGCGACGGCGAGGCCCAGGAGCAGGCCCTGCCACCATGCGCCGCCGTCGATGACGAACTGCATGAGCAGTGCGCCCGCGACCATGGCGAAGGCGACCGCGCCGAGCAGTCCCTCGCGGGTCTTGCCGGGGCTGATGCGGGGGGCGAGCTTGTGCTTGCCGAAGCGCCAGCCGACGGCGTACGCGCCCGTGTCGCTGACCACGGTCAGCACCAGGAACGTGAGAACCCGCTGCGGTCCGTCGTCCGCGGTGAGCATCAGCGCGACGAACGTGGCGAGGAACGGCACGTAGAACGCGGCGAAGACGCCCGCCGTGACGTCCTTCAGGTAGTTCTCCGGCGGTTCCGTCATCCGCCACACGAGGACGGCGAGCGCGGTCAGCGCCATGGCCACCCACGCGCCCTCCGGCCCGCGCACATACCCGGCGACGACCATGGCTGCACCACCGACCGCGAGCGGCACGAGCGGCGCCTTGATGCCCTTGCGTTCCTGCAGGCGCGAGGTGAGCTCCCACAGGCCGACCACGACGGCGACCGCTATCACGCCGACGAAGACGGCCTTGACGATGAACAGCGACGCGACGATGACCACGCCGAGCCCGACACCGACCCCTATGGCGGCGCTCAGGTCACGGCCCGCACTCTTCTTCTGCGGGGCGGGCTGAGGGGCGTCGGGCATGGGCTCCGGCTTCTGCGGCGCCGCCCCATGGGGGTGCGCCGACGGCGTCTCGTCACGGAACAGGGGACCGGCCTGCCGGGCGGCCCCCCGGTCGTCGTCCTGGTTCCCGCCATGCGCGGGTACGTCGGGCACGATGGGCATGGGCTGAGTCTGCATCGGATGCTGGGCCTCAGTCGCATCGTACGGGGGACCCGCCGGGGCATGCCCCTGGACAGGTCCCCGGTCGGTCGCCGCCCAGTACCCGGCTTGTGGCGGCGCCCCCCAGGAAGAGTCGTTCATCAGACCTCGAGGAGCTCGGCTTCCTTGTGCTTGAGCAGCTCGTCCACCTGGGCGACGTACTTCGCGGTGGTGTCGTCGAGCTCCTTCTCCGCACGGCGGCCCTCGTCCTCGCCGACCTCGCCGTCCTTGACGAGCTTGTCGATGGCGTCCTTGGCCTTGCGGCGCACGGAACGGATCGAGACCTTGGCGTCCTCACCCTTGGTCTTGGCGACCTTGATGAACTCGCGGCGGCGCTCCTCGGTGAGCTCGGGGAACACCACACGGATGATGTTGCCGTCATTGCTGGGGTTGACGCCCAGGTCCGAGTCGCGGATCGCCTGCTCGATGTTGCGCAGCGCGGTCTTGTCGAACGGGGTCACCACCGCCATGCGCGGCTCCGGCACGGAGAACGAAGCCAGCTGGTTGATCGGCGTCAGCGCGCCGTAGTAGTCGGCCACGATCTTGTTGAACATCGCCGGGTGCGCACGACCGGTACGGATCGCGGCGAAGTCGTCCTTGGCGACGACGACGGCCTTCTCCATCTTCTCCTCGGCCTCGAGGAGGGTCTCTTCGATCACCACTTGCTCCTGCGTGTCTTGAGTAGGCCCGGCTGCTGTACTTGGTCACGTCGGCGGCCGGCTGCGTCGCGTCTTGTTCCTGCACGGTTCCCGACCGGTAGGACATTGTCCATCCCCCGGTCAGGCTCCGTCCCCCGGGCAGGGGAAGGACCCGGTCAGGCCCGGCTTCCCTGATCACCCACGAGAGTGCCGATCTTCTCACCCTTGACGGCCCGCGCGATATTGCCCTCCTTGAGAAGCTCGAACACGAGGATCGGGAGCTTGTTGTCGCGGCAGAGCGTGATGGCGGTGGCGTCCGCGACCTTGAGTTCGCGGGTGATGACCTCGCCGTAGCCGAGGGAGTCGAACTTGACCGCGTCCGGGTTGGTCTTGGGGTCGGAGTCGTAGACCCCGTCCACGCCGTTCTTGCCCATCAGCAGCGCCTGGGCGTCGATCTCCAGGGCGCGCTGGGCGGCGGTGGTGTCGGTGGAGAAGTACGGCATGCCCATACCGGCGCCGAAGATGACCACGCGGCCCTTCTCCAGGTGGCGCACGGCGCGCAGCGGAATGTACGGCTCGGCCACCTGGCCCATGGTGATGGCGGTCTGGACCCGGCTGTCGATGCCTTCCTTCTCCAGGAAGTCCTGGAGGGCGAGGCAGTTCATGACCGTGCCGAGCATGCCCATGTAGTCGGAGCGGGCTCGGTCCATGCCGCGCTGCTGGAGTTCGGCGCCGCGGAAGAAGTTGCCGCCGCCGATGACGACGGCGATCTCCGCGCCGTCACGGACGACGGCGGCGATCTCCCGGGCGATCGCGTGCACCACGTCGGGGTCGACGCCGAGGCCACCGCCCCCGGAGAACGCCTCTCCGGACAGCTTCAGCAGAAACCGGCCGCTCAATTTGCCGTCGTCGCTCTTCTGGGGCTTGGGGGTCATGGAGATCTCGCCTCTTTACGTGTCGCACATACGAAGAAGGCCATTGCCGGTGGGGTGATGTTCGCATCCCATGCGCGGCAATGGCCTCCTCGTCAGATCTGCTGTCGTCCGTCACACGCGCGCGTGCGACGGCGTACGCGAACGACTGCTTCCGACCCTATCGGGACCGGACGTCCGTCGCGGTACGGACTCAGATGCCGACCTTGATGCGCGTGAAGCGCTTCAGGGTGACACCGGCCTCGTCCAGGACCTTCTGGACGGACTTCTTGTTGTCGAGCGCGTACGGCTGACCGAGCAGCGTGGCGTCCTTGAAGAAGCCGTTGAGGCGACCCTCGACGATCTTCGGCAGGGCGGCCTCGGGCTTGCCCTCGGCGCGGGTGGTCTCCTCGGCGACACGGCGCTCGGACTCGACGACCTCGGCCGGCACGTCCTCCTTGGAGAGGTACTTCGGCGCGAAGGCGGCGATGTGCTGGGCGACACCCTTGGCCAGGTCGGCGTCGGCCTTGTCCAGCTCGACCAGGACACCGATCTGCGGGGGCAGGTCGGGCATGGTGCGGTGCATGTAGGCGTAGACGAAACCGTCGGCGAACTGCGCGAAGCGGTCCAGGACGATCTTCTCGCCGAGGTTGGCGTTGGCCTCGTCCACGAACGCCTGGACGGTCTTGCCGGCCTCGATCTCGGAGGCGAGCAGGGCCTCGAGGTCCGCGGGGGAGGTCGCGGCGACGTGCGCGGCGATCGCGTTGGCGGCGGCCTGGAACTTGTCACCCTTGGCGACGAAGTCCGTCTCGCACTTCAGCTCGACGAGGACACCGGAGGTGTTGTCGTCGGCGATGAGGGAGACCACGGCGCCGTTCTCGGCGGAGCGGCCCTCGCGCTTGGCGACGCCCTTCTGGCCCTTGATGCGGAGCGCCTCGACGGCCTTGTCGACGTTGCCCTCGGCCTCGTCCAGCGCCTTCTTGCAGTCCATCATGCCGGCGCCGGTGAGCTCGCGGAGCTTCTTGACGTCGGCGGCGGTGTAGTTCGCCATGAGTCTGTGAGTCTTTCTCGAAGTCTGGGAGATCGGAGATCCGCGCGGTCCGGGATCCGCATCGGGATGTCGGTACCCATCCAGATGGAGATCTCCGACGCGGCGCTGACCTACGGGTGAACGGCGGGAGCGGAGTTCATGTCACCGCTCCCGCCGTCAACACGACGGATGCTGACCGGGTCAGGCCTGCTCGGCCTCGGCGGCCGGGGTCTCGGCAGCGGCCTCAGCGGGGGCCTCGGCCGGAGCCTCAGCCGGAGCCTCGGCGGCGGCCGGGGCCTCCTCCGCCTTCTTCTCGCCCTCGAGCAGGTCGCGCTCCCACTCGGCGAGGGGCTCGCCCGCGGCCTTCTCGCCCTTCTCACCGGTGGCGACGCCGGAACGGGCGATGAGGCCCTCGGCGACGGCGTCGGCGATCACACGGGTGAGCAGGGTGACGGAGCGGATCGCGTCGTCGTTGCCCGGGATCTTGTAGTCGACCTCGTCGGGGTCGCAATTGGTGTCGAGGATGGCGACGACCGGGATGTTGAGCTTCCGGGCCTCGCCGACCGCGATGTGCTCCTTCTTGGTGTCCACGATCCAGACGGCGCTGGGCACCTTCTGCATCTCGCGGATACCACCGAGGGTCTTCTCCAGCTTGGCCTTCTCACGCGAGAGGACCAGGAGCTCCTTCTTGGTCAGACCCGACGACGCGACGTCCTCGAAGTCGATCTGCTCGAGCTCCTTGAGGCGCTGCAGACGCTTGTAGACGGTCGAGAAGTTGGTGAGCATGCCGCCCAGCCAGCGCTGGTTGACGTAGGGCATGCCGACGCGGGTGGCCTGCTCGGCGATGGCCTCCTGCGCCTGCTTCTTCGTGCCGACGAACATGACCGTGCCGCCGTGGGCGACGGTCTCCTTGACGAACTCGTAGGCGCGGTCGATGTACGACAGCGACTGGAGCAGGTCGATGATGTAGATGCCGTTGCGCTCGGTGAAGATGAAGCGCTTCATCTTCGGGTTCCAGCGACGGGTCTGGTGACCGAAGTGGACGCCGCTCTCCAGCAGCTCCCGCATCGTGACGACGGCCATGGCCGTTCTCCTTGATTTTTCTCGGTTGTGCCGCGAACACCGGACGGCATTCGCGCCTGACGCCCGCGATGCGCCGTTGCCGCTAAGGACCGAGGGGCGCTGATACGGACCACTGAGGGCCACGTACCGGGGCGTGCGAAGTCGACCCGGTGACCCGGATCGCCTTCAGAAGTGTACGGGACCCGCGAGGCGCCGGGTGACGCCGATGTCCACAACCGGCCAGTACTCCACAGTTCCCGGCCATGATCGCTCCACTCGGGCGACGCTTCAGGCATGTCCGACGAACGAATCGACCGAGAAACCCACCGGGAACGTCCGAGCCGGGAGGGGTGGCCAAGATGGCCGAGGCGGCCGAGGCGCCTTGCGCGGCCGGGACGACCGAGGTGGCCCGCCTGGCCGAGGTGGCCGGGCTGGCCGAGGTGGCTGGCGCCGCCGGGGTGGTTGGAGTGGCTCGCACCGCCGGACACGCACCCACGACCGGGCGGGTCGGCACGGGCGCCTCGGCGGGGAGGGGTGGACCGGACGGGGTGGTCGTGGGGGTCGGTGAGGTCGGCGGTGTCGGCGGGGCTGTTGGCCGTGCTCATGGCCATGGCGTGGACTCCGGCGCCGCACGCGGCTCCGGGCGCGCCGGACCCGTCCGGTGGGGCGACCGGGGTGGACACGGTCGGCCCGGTCCCGGCGATCGGCCGCGCATGGCCGGTGGGTCTACGGCCTCTGGTCGTACGGGCGTGGGAGCCCCCGCCGACCACCTATGCCCGCGGCCACCGAGGCGTCGACCTGTCGGCCCCCGCCGGCTCGCCCGTCCGGGCCATCGCCCCGGGTGTGGTGTCCTTCGCGGGCCGGGTGGCAGGCCGAGGGGTCATCTCGGTCGAACTGGAGAACACGGGCGACCCTCCGCTCCGGACCACCTATCAACCGGTCCGGGCATCCGTACGAAAGGGCGACGAGGTGGCCCCGGGAGACATCCTCGGCACCCTGGAGGCCTCCCCCTCCCACTGCCCCACGGCCTGCCTTCACTGGGGCCTCCGCAGAGCGGACACTTACCTGAACCCCTTGTCCCTGCTCCCACCCTGGCTACTCCGCAGAGCCCCGTCCCGCCTGCTCCCGATCCCGGCATAACGGCCCCGCCGCTTCCGACGCCCGGGTGCGGGCCAGGACGGCCCACGTCACCAGACCCGCACGGCTGCGGACGCGCGGCCGAGCCGACACCGAGAAGGGACTCGCTCACCAGCCACACCCTGGTGCCGTGGGGTGCGGGGCCGGCCGAGCTCAGCAAGCGCATGTCGTGCCCTCCTGGTGGCCAGGGCCCCACCGCCACCCGATGGCCCAGCGGAGCCAGCCAGCGGACGGCACCCTGCCCCCGCTCTCACGCCCTACCTCCGCCGCCCGGCCGCAAAGCCGGGCCGCATCCACCCCGTACCGACGGGCACCGGCGGTCAGCCGCGGACGCCCCGCAGGGCCATCGCGACCGCCGCGTCGGTGATGGCGGCCGGTTCCTCCGCCGCCCCCAGCTCGATCCGCCGCACAGCCGCGTCCACGACCCCCTGGAGCAACATCGCGGCCAACCTGGGCTCCGCCTGCCCCAACGCCGCCAGCGCCTCGACGATCATCGCGATCAGCCCGCCGTGCGCGGCGCGGATCTTCTCCCGGGCACCCGCGTCCAGCTCACTCGCCGAGATCGCCACCACGGCCCGGTGCCGCCGATCCCCGACCAGCTCCAACTGCTTGCGGACGTATGCCTCGACCTTCTCCTCGGGCCGGTCGACGGCCGCCATCGCCGCCTCGACCTCCGCCGACCAGAGAGGAAAGTCGACCTCGCACAGTTCCTCGACCACGGCTGCCCGGGACCGGAAGTACTCATAGACGGACGACCGCGCCAGCCCCGTCCGCTCGGCGAGGGCCGGGAACGTCAACGCCTCGGTCCCACCCTCGGACAGCAGGGACCGCGCCGCGTCCAGCAGGGCGGCTCGCTGCATCGACCGGTGCTCGGCCACGGAGGCCGCTCGAATCCTTGGCACGTAAACCACTCTACGGACGGAGCGCCACCCACGGGAGTGCCTTCCCGCGACCGGCCGCCCCTCCAGCCATCGGCCGGCCCTCCCCCACCCCTACCGCTCCGATCCCCCACTGCCCGGGCAACCCGGGCACCTGGCCCCCCAGCGCCGGCCCCGGCGCCCTCGCCCGCGCCCGCGCCCGGCGGCTCAACGGCCGAAACTCGCCAGCTTGGCCCGCAGCTGTAGCACCGACTTCGTGTGGATCTGGCTCACCCGGCTCTCGGTCACCCCGAGCACGTTGCCGATCTCGGCGAGTGTGAGCCCCTCGTAGTAGTACAGCGTGACGACGGTCTTCTCCCGCTCGGGCAGTGTGTTGATGGCCCGCGCCAGGAACCTGCGCAGCTCCCGGTCCTCCGCCACCTCGACCGGGTTGTCCGCGGCGGTGTCCTCCAGCGTGTCCATCAGGCTCAGCCGGTCACCGCCCTCGCCCCCGACGTGCAGCAGCTCCTCCAGGGCCACCACGTTGGCCAGCGACAACTGGCTGAAGACGGAGTGCAGTTCGTCGACCGGAATACCCATCTCGGCGGCGACCTCCCCCTCGGAGGGGGTGCGTCTGAGGCGGGACTCCAGGGTGGCGTAGGCCCGCTCCACATTGCGTGCCTTCTGCCGCACGGAGCGCGGGATCCAGTCCAGCGCGCGCAGCTCGTCGATCATCGCGCCCCGGATCCGGGTGATCGCGTACGTCTCGAACTTGATCTCCCGATCGATGTCGAACTTCTCGATCGCGTCGATGAGCCCGAAGACCCCGGAGGAGACGAAGTCCGCCTGCTCGACGTTGGCCGGCAGGCCGACGCTCACCCGGCCCGCGACGTACTTCACCAGGGGTGAGTAGTGGAGGATCAGCTGCTCGCGCAGTCGTTCGTCGTTCGTCGTCTTGTACGTCCGCCACAGCTCGTCGAGTGTCGAGGGGGCGGGCGGGCGCACGGTGCCGCGAGCGGCGGACGGTACCGCCGCCCGGTCAGACCCGGAGGTGTGCTGGGGCATTCGTCGCCTTGTGCCGTTCTGCTGTGAACTGGGGGTGCCTGGGTGAGCTGTCGGTCTGATGTCGAGATGCCTGCCTGAGTCGGAATCCTCGTGAGCGTAGCGTGACTGGGGAGTCGCAGTGCGCGAAGGTCGAGGGATCACCCGCGCGCAGATACGTTCCGCTGGGAGCGCTCCGAGGTCGCCCCGGTCGCACTGCGTGACGGAGGCGCCGGGCCCAACTGCCGGAAACCGCAAGGCTGTCGACGTTCCCCCGGACGGCCGAACACGCATGGTCACCTTGGCCTCCGATCCGAAGAAACGGAGATCATCGCCTGGCGTGTCAACTTCCAGCTGTCGCCGTGTCGTTCGACGTAACCAAGTGCGCGGAGTTCGTACAGTCTCCCGACCGCGTCGTCCACGGTCGTCCCGGCGCCCCTGGCCACCGCGTCGACGGCCGCCGCGCCCCGCCCCGGCAGCGCGGCGAGCACCTGTCGCGCACCGGGTTCGAGCAGGTCACGCGGGAGAACGGGGCCCCGTTTGGCGGGCGCCAGCTCGCCCATGTCGCCGACCAGCTCGACGATCTCCGCGGCGTCCGACACGAGCACCGCGTCGCCGCGCAGCAGCTCGTGCACCCCCGCCGACAGGGCCGAGGTCGCCGGTCCGGGCACGCCCATCGTGAACCGCCCCAACCGCTGTGCGGCCCGCGCGGTGACCAGGGCGCCGCTGCGGTGAGCCGCCTCGACGACCACGGTGCCTCTGGTGAGGGCGGCGATGACCCTGTTCCGCAGGATGAAGCGGCTCTGGGTGGGATGCTCCCCCGGGGGCAGTTCCCCCACCACGAGCCCCTGTTCGGCGATCCTGTTGATCAACTGGGCATGACCCCGTGGATACGGCCGGTCCACCCCGCAGGCCAGCACGGCGACGGTGGCCCCGCCGACCCCGAGCACGCCCCGGTGAGCGGCACCGTCGACGCCGTAGGCGCCGCCGGACACCACCACCCAGCCGCGCTCGGCCAGCCCCGCCCCCAGTACGGCCGCCATGTGCGCCCCGTACTCCGTGCAGGCCCTGGCCCCGACCACGGCCACGGACCGCAGGGCCCACATCCGGGCATGTGCCGTGCCCCGCACCCAGATCCCGACCGGTCTCCCGTCGCCCAGATCGTCCAGCTGCCCCGGCCACTCGACGTCCCCGGGCACGAGAAACCTGACGCCGGCCGTCGCCGCGTCCGCGAGGTCACGCGCGGGGTCGGCGCGTGCGGCGCGGGACCGCAGCCCCGCCCACCGCTTCTCCGACGCCCCCGGCAGCGGCCCACCGCCCTCGGAAAGCCGCCGCGCGGTCTCTCCGGCTCCCAGTTCCCGCAGCCATCGCCCGGCGAGCTCGTCCCCGGGTTCGATGACACGGGCGAGGAAGGCCCGATCGACCCGCTCGGCGTCCAAGGCACCACCGGTCATGGCCCACCCACCCGCGCGTTGCTCCGGCTTCATACCAGGGCTCCGATCGCCATGGGCACTCCACGCGGAACGCCGGTGCGCAGTTGCAGAGCCAGGTTGACGTCCGCCGCGTCGGGACGTTCGTGGCCGACAAGGTCCGAGATCGTCCAGGCGACCCGCAGAACCCGGTCCAGTCCCCGCGCCGTCAGGATGCCCCTCTCCAGGCTTCGCTCGGCCTCGTCCATGGCACCGGGCGCCGCATGCCACCTGCTGCGCAGCTCACGCCCGGGGATCTCGCTGTTCGTCCGCCACGGCGTGCCGGCCAGTCGCAGTGCGGCTCGTTCCCTGGCCGCGCGCACCCGGGCTGCGACCGTCGCCGTGGATTCGCCTCGGGCGCCTCGCTGGGTGAGCTCGGATCGGGTGACCCGGTCGATCTCGACACGCAGATCGACTCGGTCCAGCAACGGCCCGGACAACCGGGCCTGATACCGACGGATCGAGGATGGCGGGCACTCGCACAGATCGTCGGTCCGGGAGAAACGCCCGCACGGGCAGGGATTGGCCGCGAGCACCATGAGGAATTTCGCGGGGAACCGGACGACCCCGGCACTGCGCGCGATCACGACGTGGCCCGCCTCCAATGGCTGCCGCAGGGCGTCCAGCGCCTGACTGCTGAACTCGGGAGTCTCATCCAGGAAGAGCACCCCGCGGTGTGCCAACGACACCGCGCCGGGCCGGGCGATGCCCTGGCCTCCCCCGACGAGGGCCTGCATCGTCGCCGAGTGATGCGGCGCACAGTAGGGCGCCGTGTCCACCAGCGGTTTTCCCACCGGCAGCAGCCCGGCGATCGAGTGGACGGCCGTGACCTCCAAGGACTCCTCCCGGCCCAGTTCCGGCAGGATGGCCGGCAGTCGCTCCGCGAGCATCGTCTTCCCTGCGCCCGGTGGGCCTTCCAGGAAGAGGTGGTGTCCGCCCGCTGCCGCCACCTCGACCGCGGTCCGCGCCGCGAGCTGCCCGACGACGTCGGCAAGGTCGTGGCCCTGGTCCTGCTGGGCGGCGCCCGTGGTGTGCATGCCGGTGGCGGCGCCCGTGCCCGGCATGCGCAGCCCCGCCAGCAGGGGATCCGGACGTCCCTCGTCGGGCTCCTCGTCCGGCACGGGCTCATCGGCGAGCACGGCGATCAGTTGCCGCAAGGTGCGAACGCCCAGCACCGACACCCCGGGCACCAAGGACGCCTCCGCGGCGGAGCACTCCGGCACGACCACTTGTTCGTACCCGGCTTCCGCGGCGGCCAGGACAGCGGGCAGGACGCCCCGCACCGGGCGGACCCTCCCGTCGAGTCCCAGCTCACCGATCATCACGATGTCGGAGAGCACCCGTGGATCGATCCGTTCGGAGGCGCCCAGGACCGCACAGGCGACCGCCACGTCGAAGCCGCTGCCGGCCTTGGGCACCGACGCGGGACTCAGCCCCACGGTCAGCTTCTTCTGGGGCCACTCGGCGCCGGAGTTCACCACCGCCGCCCTGACCCGGTCCTTGCTCTCCGTCAGGCTCTTGTCCGGTAGGCCCACGAGCGTGAACGCCGCCACGCCCGGTTCGAGGTCCGCCTGGACCTCGACGACGACGCCCTCGACGCCCACGAGGGCCACGGAGCAGGTGCGGGCGAATCCCATCAGGCCACCCCCCGCACGTGTTCCACGACGGGTGCACCGCGGTGGGGCAGGACGACTCCCACGACGTCGATGCGGACGCCGCCCGGTGGAGCCCCTCCGTGTTCCTGGAGCCAGCGTTCGGCGAGGCCGCGCAGGCGTTCCGCCTTGGTGGTCGTGACGGCCGCCATCGGGTGTTCGAAGGGGCCGGCCCTTCGGGTCTTGACCTCGCAGACGACCAGCGCGTCGCCGTCCCTGGCCACGATGTCGATCTCACCGGTCCTGCCGCAGCGCCAGTTGCGCTCCAGGACGGTCATCCCGGCCCCGGCCAGCCGCCGTGCGGCCAGCTCCTCGCCGTACCTGCCGAGTGCTCCTCGTGCGTTGCCCATGTCGGCACCACCTCCGGCGCCAACACTGAGGGCGTCCCCGCCCGCTATTGGATCTTGGTGGACAAGCCGACGATTGTGGACAACCTCGCCACCCACACGGAGGACGACAGCGCCCGCGGCCCAGCGGCGCCCCGCCTCAACACCCGATGCCCATGCGCCCCCGACGCCGACACCCGGCCCCCCGACGCCGACCCCGGCCTCAGCTGCCCGGCAGCTCCAGATCGCTCTTGTTGAGCTCCTCGATGTTCACGTCCTTGAACGTGAGCACCCGCACCTGCTTCACGAACCGGGCCGGGCGGTACATGTCCCACACCCAGGCGTCCGCCATGGACACCTCGAAGAACACCTCGCCCTGCACCGAGTGCACCTGCATCTCGTAGTCGTTGGTGAGGTAGAAGCGCCGCTCGGTCTCGATCACGTATTTGAACAGACCGACGACATCGCGGTACTCCCGGTAGAGCTTCAGCTCCATCTCGGTCTCGTACTTCTCGAGGTCCTCGGCGCTCATGGCATGTTCCCCTTCAGCCGTGCGATCCCCCCATTGTGCGCCAGCCCCGCACGCCTCTAGACAATTTCGGTCTCGAGGACCACGGGCTGGGCCGGGGGACCCTCGTCGAGCAGCGTGCGCAGCAGTTCGGCGAGTCTGGTCGGGTACACAGTCTCATGCGTGCGGGTGAGTTCCCCGCACGTCCACCAACGTGCTCCCGCGACACTGCGCCGTTCCAGCTCGGTCAGGCCCGCCGCGCCGGGCAGCGGCTGGTGTGCGACGGCCGTGCGGGCCAGGAAGTACCACTCGTCCTGGTCCCAGCGGCGCCCGGCGAAGGGGAAGGAGCACCTCCGCCGCCAGAGGACCTGGCCGAGTTCCGCGTCCGTGATCCCGGTCTCCTCGGCGAGCTCCCGCAGCGCGGCCTCCTCCAGGGTCTCCGTGCCCTCGACGCCGCCGCCGGGGGTGAACCACCAGTCGTCCGACGGATCGTCCGGTTCATGCCCGTGCAGCAGGAGGATCCGGTCCAGTGGATCCAGCAGGATCAGCCGGGCCACCGTGCGCAGCCCGCCCTCGTAGGTGTCCTCGGCCGCGTCCCCGGCATCCCGGTCGTCACCGCCGTACGAGCTGTACGTGGCCCCGTGCGGCGACACCGGCGGCTGCGCGTACGGCGGCTTCGGCGACGCACCGTACGACGGCTCACGCGACGGCTCAGCCGACACGGGCGGGCTCCGTCGGCGTACGGTCGCGGCCGCCGAGCCGCTTGGCCACGGGGCCGTAGGCCGCGCCGCCCAGGACCAGCAGCATGCCCACGACCAGCGCGGCGGTGATCAGCCGCAGCGGGCCGGGAGAGGACAGCGCGCCCAGCTTCTCGAAGCCCGTGGGGCGGGCCAGCATGCCGTCCATGGGCCAAACGACGGCGTCCACGCGCGCGTCGACGTTGCCCCGCGGCACCGTGCCCTGGCCGGCCTCGGTCAGGTGGGCGGTGGAGTCCAGGGAGCCGCTGCGTTCGTCACCGAGGAGGAAGAGGCGGCCCTTGGGGACGGTGATCTCGGGGATGCCGGTCAGCTCGGCGTCCTGCCCCTTCGGCAGATACCCCTCGTCGATCTTCTTGCCGTTGACGGTCAGCTTGCCGTCGGTGCAGCAGGCGACCGTGTCCCCGCCGACGGCGACGACCCGCTTGACCATGGGCGAGTTGCCCCAGGCCTCCTCCCGGAAGACCACGACGTCACCGCGCTGGACGTCGGCGCCGTCGACCCGCTGGGCCAGGATGCGGTCGCCGGAGGTGATGGTGGGCGACATGGAGTCGGTCGGCACCGTGTAGGGCTGGTAGATAACGGCACCCCACAGGAAGCCGCCGAGGAACAGCACACAGCCGAGGGCCACGGCCAGCCCCGACAGCTTGCTGCCGAGCCGTCCGCGGCCCTCGTCCGTACGGCCTGTCGTCCCGCTCATCCCAGTGCTCCCCCAGTTCGGAGATTCGATCGCCCGGGCGCCGTGCGGAGCCACGGTTGATCGGCGATCTGGGACGGCACCCTACCCGGCGGTACCCGTGCCAGAAACCCTCGGGCTCTCGGCCGCGAGGAGACGGCGCCGGCGCCACAGCACCAGGGGAACCGCGCCCGCGAGACCGAGCGCGCCGGGCGCGGCGGCGCTCAGGTTCTGGTCGAAGGTGTCGGGAATCGGCAGCGTGGACCAGCGGGTGGGCGGCCAGGCGACCACGACGGCGCGGCCGACGACATTGTCCACGGGGACCATGCCCTTGTTCTTGTCGTTCTGGTGGTAGCGGGAGTCCAGCGAGTTCTGCCGGTGGTCACCCATGACCCAGATTTTGCCCTCGGGTACCTTCACCTTGAACTGGCCGCCGGTGTCGTCGACGGTGCAGGGAGTGTTGCCCGGGTACACATACGGCTCGTTCAGCGCCTTGCCGTTGACCTTCAGGGGGCCCGTGCCCTTGCACTCCACGGTGTCGCCGGCGACGCCGATGACCCGCTTGATGAGGTCCTTCTCCTCCGCGGACGGCATCAGGCCGATCCAGCCGAGGACCCGCTGCACGGGGTTGGGCTCCAGGGTGGGCTCGCCCCTGAGCCAGCCGGCCGGGTCGTGGAAGACGACGACCTCACCGCGCTCCGGCTCGGAACCGAACCAGGGGGTGAGCTTGTCGACCAGGACCCGGTCGCCCTCCTGGAGGGTGTTCTGCATCGAGTCCGACGGGATGGAGAACGCCTGGACCAGGAAGGTCTTGATCAGCAGCGCGAGGACCAGCGCGATCCCGATGAGGATCGGCAGTTCCTTCCAGAAGGAGCGCTGTTTCTTCTTGGGCGCACGGTTCTGCTCGCCGTCGTCCGTCGAGGTCCGGGTGTCCTCCCCGCCGTCCGCCCCGTCCGGGTGGTCACTCCCGTCGGACACGGAACCCTCGGAACCCACGGCGTTCTCCGCGGCCGGGGAAGCCGCCTCGTCGGACTGCTCGGGCCGCTCCTCGGAACCACCGTGTCCGGACCGTGCGCCGACCGCCAAATCCCCCACATCCACTCCTCACGCCGTACCGCCGCCCGCGCCACATCCGGTGCAGGCCCACCACTCCCATAACGAGCGGGAGTTCCGCAGGGGTCGGGAGGGGGATCAATCCGTTTCGATCCGCGGGGGCCACCCTATGCGAAGCGCCGAGGGCAATGGGCGACCCGCTCGGCACGGCGGAGAACGTGTCAGGCTCCTCCAACTGCCCCCAGTGGCCGATCGGCCAGGCGATGACCACGGCTCTACCGACGACGGAGTCCATGGGGACCGTACCGCTGAACCGGGCCGTCTTCGAGTCGTCCGACTGGTGGGCGCGTGAATCGGCCGAATTCTCGCGGTGGTCGCCCATGACCCAGAGCCGTCCCTGGGGCACGGTGACCTGGAACTCCTGCGTGGAGGGCTTGTTGCCCGGGTGGATGTAGGCCGTCTCGTCCAGCGGCATGCCGTTGACGGTGACGCGGCCCTGGAGGTCGCAGCACTTGACGGTGTCGCCGCCGACCGCGACGACCCGCTTGATCAGGTCCTTCTCGTCGTCGGACGGGAGCAGTCCGATGAACTGCAAACCCTCCTTGATCTGCTTGATGACGATGGGGTCCTCGGTCGTGGCCGTGGTCTGCTCGTCCTCCAGCCAGCCGCCGGGGTCCTTGAAGACGACGACGTCGCCCCGGACCGGCTTCGAGCCGAACCACGGGGTGAGCTTGTCGACCAGGACGCGGTCGCCGATCTGGATCGTCTGCTCCATGGAGCCCGACGGGATCACGAACGCCTGGACGAGGAAGGTCTTCAGGACCAGCGCTATCAGGACGGCGACCCCGACGAGGAGCGGGATCTCCTTGACCGCCGAGCGGCGCCTGCGCCGTTTGATCTTGCGGGCGAGCTTGCGCCGCTCGACCCGGCTCGGCCGCGCGGCACCGCCGGCTCGCCGGGTGCCGGTGGGCAGCAGATTCTCGGACGGAGCGCTGGCGGCACCGCGGGGCCTGCCACGGTTACCCATGCGCACCGCCGGCGGCGGGCACGCGCCCGTAGGCGTCGGGACGGTGCAGACGCGTCCAGTGGTCCGCGGGCCAGGCGATCCAGTCGGCCCGGCCGATCACGGCGTCGAGCGGGATCATGCCGCCACCCGGGGAGCCCAGGTGGTCGCGGGAGTCGCTGGAGTCGCCGCGGTGGTCGCCGAGGAGGAACAGACGCCCCTCGGGTACGACCACGTCGAAGGGCACGCTCGATGGGCTGTCCCCCGGGTACAGAAACGACGACTCGTCGACCGACCGGCCGTTCACCTCAAGCCTCCCCTCCTGGTCGCAGCAGACCACCCGATCTCCCCCCACGCCGACAACGCGCTTGATGTAGTCGGCGTTCCCGAAGTAGCCGGTGCCGTCGAAGACGACGACGTCACCTCGCCGCGGCTCAGAACCGAAACGGTACGCCAACTTATTTACGAGAACGCGGTCCCCGATCCTCAATGAACGCTCCATGGAGCTGCTGGGAATCTGGAACGGCTGCATCACGAAGTTGCTGAAGAGCGTCAGAAAAAGCAGGCAGATCAGTACGGCAAGGGTGTATCGCCCACCCGGAACGGACTCGGCGGCCCGGCCCGCCCACACGAAACGCGACCGCCCCTCCGGCCGCTCCGTGTCCGAGGTCTCCTCGGAACCGGCCGGGACGGATGACGTCCCGGCTTCGGAAGGGCGGGGGGAGCGGTCGCGCTCCTTGTACTGCTGTGCCTCGGTGTCCATCGGGGCCAGATCGTATCCGGCCCCTCTATGACACGTGGGCGCGCGCTCAGTTGTCGCGCTTCTCCTTGATCTTCGCCGCCTTGCCGCGCAGCTCGCGCAGGTAGTACAGCTTGGCGCGACGGACGTCACCGCGGGTGACGAGCTCGATCTTCTCGACGATCGGGGTGTGCACCGGGAAGGTGCGCTCCACGCCGACGGAGAACGAGACCTTGCGGACCGTGAAGGTCTCGCGGACACCGGCGCCCTGGCGGCGGATCACAACGCCCTTGAACTGCTGCACACGGGAGCGGTTGCCCTCGATGACGCGGACGTGGACGTTGACGGTGTCACCCGGGCGGAAGGCCGGGATGTCGCTGCGCAGCGACGCGGAGTCGAGGGAGTCGAGCAGGTGAGACATTGCGTCTGCTTTCTTCGCCCATGCCACAGGTCATAGGCGGGAGCTAGGTTTTCCAAGAGGATGCTGTCCGTGTCGGGGCGGGCGTCGTGTCCCCCTGTGGCAGGGGCGCGCGCCGGACGACGCACAACAGCGGCCTATTCTTCCACGCCCTCCAGCCGACGCCAAAATCGGCCGTGGGGCTCGCCCTCGGGGTCGGGTGCCCAGCCGAGGATGGAGAGCATCTCCCGGTCCTTCTTGTCGAAGGCCTTGGGGTCGCAGCGCTCGATGAGGTCGGGCCGGTTGGCCGTCGTGCGCCTCAGTGCCTCGTCCCGGCGCCAGCGCGCGATCTTGCCGTGGTGGCCGCTGAGCAGCACATCGGGGATGTCCCGGCCGCGCCACTCGGGCGGCTTCGTGTAGACCGGCCCCTCCAGGAGGTTGGCCATGGCGCCGGGCGCGAAGGAGTCGTCCTGGTGGGACGCGGCGTTGCCGAGGACACCGGGCAGCAGACGCGCCACGGCCTCCGTGATGACGAGGACGGCCGCCTCGCCGCCGGCGAGCACGTAGTCGCCGATGGACACCTCGTACACGGGCATACGGGTGGCGTACTCGTCGATGACACGGCGGTCGATGCCCTCGTAGCGGGCCGGGGTGAAGATCAGCCAGGGCCGCTCGGAGAGTTCGACGGCGAGGGTCTGGGTGAACGGGCGGCCGCTCGGGGTGGGGACGATGAGGGCGGGTCGGCGGGCGCCGGTCTCGTAGCCGTCGGCGAGGACGGAGTCCAGTGCATCGCCCCAGGGTTCGGTCTTCATGACCATGCCGGGGCCGCCGCCGTAGGGCGTGTCGTCGACGGTGTTGTGCCGGTCGTACGTCCAGGAGCGCAGATCATGCACGTGCACATTCAGCTGTCCACGCGCGCGTGCCTTCCCGACGAGGGAGACGTTCAGGGGGTCGAGGTACTCGGGGAAGATCGTGACGACGTCGAGCCGCATCAGGCCTCGTCCCGCGACGACGCGATCTCCGCGCGGTCGTCGATCAGTCCGGCCGGCGGGTCGATGACCGCGCGCTGCTCCTCGAGGTCGATCTCGGTGACGATCTCCTCGACGAAGGGGATCATCACCTCGCTGCCGTCGGGCCGCTCGACGATGAAGAGGTCCTGGGAGGGCAGGTGCGAGATCTCGGTGATCCGGCCGACCTCGATCCCGTCCTTGGTGACCACGTCGAGGTCGATCAGCTGGTGGTCGTAGTACTCGTCCTCTTCCTCGGGGAGTTCCTCCGGGTCCACCTCGGCGATCAGGAGGGTGTTGCGCAGCGCCTCGGCGGCGTTGCGGTCCTTCACGCCCTCGAAGCGCAGCAGGAGGCGGCCGCTGTGCACCCGGCCGGTCTCGATGGTGAGGGGCCCCGTCGAGGCGGGGTCGGTGGCCAGTACGGCGCCGGGCGCGAGCCTCAGCTCCGGCTCGTCGGTACGTACCTCGACGGTGACCTCGCCCTTGATGCCGTGGGCGCGGCCGATCCGTGCGACTACCAGCTGCACTGTGCTTGATCTCCTGTCATCGGACGGTCCGGACGACCGTACGACGTCGGGCCGGGGACGGCTCGATGGCCTTCCCCGGCCCGAGCCGGTGCTGCGAATTGCGTCAGCGGACGTGATCCACGTCGACGAGGTCGACACGGACTCCGCGGCCGCCGATGGCACCCACGACGGTGCGCAGGGCGCGGGCGGTACGGCCGTTGCGGCCGATCACCTTGCCGAGGTCATCGGGGTGGACCCGGACCTCGAGGACGCGCCCGCGACGCAGGTTGCGCGAGGCGACCTGTACGTCGTCGGGGTAGTCGACGATGCCCTTGACGAGGTGCTCGAGAGCCTCCTCGAGCATGCTCAGGCCTCGGTCGACTCAGACGAAGAAGACTCGGCCGCGGCCTCGTCCTTCTTCTCAGCCTTCTTCTTCTGGGTGATCGCCTCACCCTTGCCCTCGTCGTCGCCGCCGAGGGCCTCGAACGACGGGCGCGTGGACTTCGGCTCGGCGACGAGGAGCGGCGCCGGGGCGGGCTCGCCCTTGAACTTCTGCCAGTCGCCGGTCTTCTTCAGGATGGCGAGCACGGGCTCGGTCGGCTGCGCGCCGACACCCAGCCAGTAGGCGACGCGGTCCGCGTCGACCTCGATGACCGAGGGGTTGTACGTCGGGTGGTACTTGCCGATCTCCTCGATCGCACGACCGTCACGACGGGTACGGGAGTCGGCGACGACGATGCGGTAGTGAGGCGAACGGATCTTGCCCAGACGCTTCAGCTTGATCTTGACTGCCACGGGAGTGGGTTCTCCTGGAATTGACGTGGTTGGGCACGGCGAGAATGCCGCGTGGGGTTGCGGTACCCGAGTGCCCGATGGACGCGTCAGCCGGAGGAGAGAGGGGTCCTGTGCGACTGTCGAGTACAGCTAGCCATTGTGCCACACCCCACGGGTCGCGCTTGCCGCGAGGGGCCGCGTGCGGCCATGCCTGAGCGGCACCCCGCGCCAGGGGTGCGTCGCGCTCACCGGCGCGTAGAGGATGCCGCCGGGACGGCACCCTCCACTCCCGACTCGACGTGAGGCTCGCTGTACGACTCGACGGACGACTCACTGGTACGGCCGCCACGAGCAGCCGTCTGTTCAGTTCGTCGTCGCGTCACGCCGCGCCCACGACCTCCGGGATCCGGAAGGGCTTTCCGCAGCCGCCGCAGACGATGGGTGCCTGGGCGAGTACGGAGGGGACGACCCGGACGTTGCGTCCGCAGTCGCAGACCGCCTTGACCCGGACGCCTCCGCCGGAGGAGCCGTGACGGGCGGCCGGGCCCCGGAAGCTGCGGGCCGTGTCGGCGGAGGTGGCCGCCGTGTGGGCCTTCAGGGCGCGCTGCAGTTTCTCGATGGTCGGGCGGTAGCGACGCTTCGCCTCGGGGTTGAGGGTGACCAGCGAGAAGCCGCTGCTGGGATGCGGTTCCTCGGGGTGGTCGAGACCCAGTTCCTCGGCGATCGCGAGGAATCTCCGGTTGTGGTAGCGGCCGGCGCGGGAGGTGTCACGGACCCCTCGGGCGGCGGCGATGCCATGGACTGCCTCATGGAGCAGTCGCTCGAAGGAGAGTTCGTGCCCGCATGCGGACGACGACTCCCCGATCAGGGACTCGGGGGCGGCAAGATCCGGCAACTCGGGGTGGTACCGCTGAATGTCGGCCCACGCCTGCGCCAGTTCTGCGGCGAGAACGGGTGGTGTCTGTGTCGTGCTCACGTAATGACAACGAGCCTGAGTGCCCCTGTGTTCCGATTCCGGGGCATCCCAAATAATTTGCACGTACCCGTCAGTTGCCGCTAGTGCGACCCGACGAGGGCGGGTGCGCTGATCTGCGGAGAAGCCTCGCAGCTCCACGCAAGGCGGTACGTAGTAACACGTAGCCCCGGCGCGTAGACAAGGTCCGCGCGCCGGGGCACCTGTGGTCGTCAGATACGCAAGGGGCGTTTCGGTCGCTCTCGCGACGGAACGGATCGCTCTAGTAAGCGCGCGCCACGACCGCGACGTTACCGGGTGCGTCGTAGGAGTCGGGCACCGACCCGTCCTCGGCGACCAGACACCGTACGCTCGCGGCGTGCTCCGCGAGCTCGGCCTCACCCTCCTCGCCGAGCACGGCCCAGGGGATGCGCGCCCAGCCGCCCGCGCCGGCGGCCTCGATGGCCTCGCCGATCGTCGACACCTCGGTCGTACGGGACTCCCGGCGCTCGCGCGACTGCCTCAGGAGCAGTGCCTGGTCCTCCTCGAGGACCGTGGGCAGCAGCCCCACGAGGGAGTCGAGCGCAACCGCTTCCTTGCCGCCGGGGATCCGGCGGGCGAGCATCGCGGTGCCGTTCTCCAGGTCGCGGGGGCCGACCTCGATGCGGACGGGGACGCCCTTCAGCTCCCAGTCGACGGCGCGGCGGCCGAACGGGACGTCCGTGCGGTCGTCCACGTGGACGCGTACGCCCGCGGCCTTCAGCCGGTCGCCGATCTCGCGGACCTTGGCCAGAACCGCATCGTCGCCCTTGATCGCGAGGACGACGGCCTGGATGTGGGCGAGGCGCGGCGGGACCCGCAGGCCGTTGTCGTCGCCGTGCATCATCACCAGGGCGCCGATCATGCGGGTGGTGGAGCCCCAGGAGGTCTGCCAGACGAGCTCCTGCTTGCCCTCCTTCGACAGGTACTGGGTGGTGAAGGCCTTGGCGAAGTTCTGGCCCAACTCATGGCTGGTGGCCATCTGCAGGGCCTTGCCGTCGCCCATCATGCCTTCGAGGGTGAGGGTGTTGATGGCGCCCGCGAAGCGCTCCTTGACGGTCTTGCGACCGGGGACGACATCCATCGCGAGGACATTCACCATGAAGTCCTCGTAGACCTCCCGATGGATGTGCGCGGCGAAGTCGCGCGCCTCCTCGTACGTCGCGTGCGCCGTGTGGCCCTCCTGCCAGAGGAATTCACTGGTGCGCAGGAACAGCCGGGGCCTCAATTCCCAACGGACCACGTTGGCCCACTGATTGATCAGCAGGGGGAGGTCGCGGTAGCTCTGGATCCACTTCGAGAAGTAGTCGTTGATGATCATCTCTGAGGTGGGGCGGACCACCGCGGGCTCCTCGAGCTCCTTGCCGCCGCCGTGCGTCACCACCGCCAGTTCGGGCGCGAAGCCCTCGACGTGCTCGGCCTCCCTGGTCAGGTACGACTGCGGGATCAGGAGGGGGAAGTACGCGTTCTGCGTGCCCGTCTCCTTGATCCGGGCGTCCATCTCCCGCTGCATCCGCTCCCAGATCCCGTACCCGTACGGTCGGATGACCATGGTGCCGCGCACCGGGCCGTTGTCGGCCAGCTCCGCCTTGGCGATCAGATCCTGGTACCAGCGCGGGAAGTCGTCCGCCCGGGGGGTGAGAACGGGTGCTTTAGCCATGCCGCGATCGTACGGGCCCACGTTGCGGGGATGTGAATTCTTTTATCCACGCGTAGACAGTCCGCAAACCGGTGTCCGCGACCCCTGGACGGCACGCCATGTGCGGAGTTATCTGGCATACGGGGGGAGTGCGAGCGCACTGTCACGGGGGCCCTGAAAACGGGCACAGAGACAACTCTCGGCGGATTGGGGCGCTTTCGATATGACACCTACGCTGGTGCGGCAGCAACAGCCTCGCCCGGGGACCGCACCCCGTGTGGACCAGTGTGCACGTGCGCGGGACTGGGCCGAGATCCAGGAACGGATGCTGGTGCCGCTCTACGAGGCGGTCTACCGCCGGCTCGACGTGGGCACCGGCACCCGGCTGCTGGGCCTCGGCTGCGGGTCGGGGCTCGCCCTGCTGATGGCGGCGTCGCGGGGCGCCGCGGTCACCGGTGTCGACGGGTCGTCGCCCGAGAGAACGGCTCTCGCGCGGGAGCGGCTGCTGCCGGAGGGCTGGGGCGCACACGCGCGTGCCGACGCCCGCGTCGTGGAGGGCGCTCCCGAGGACGCGGCCGGGGCCTCCGGTGCTCCGTACAACGTGGTGACCGCATTCGAGCCGATCGGCTGTCTGGCCGGGGACTCCGAGGGCCTGGGCGAGCTGCTCGCCCGCGCGACCCCGCTCGCCGGGCGGGGTGCCCCCGTGGTGCTCGTGGGATGGGGTCCCCCCGAGCGCTGCGCCACGTCCACGGTGCTCCGCGTCGCCACCAAGCTCGCCGATCCGCTGCGCGGCACCGCCGGCTGGCGCCTGGCGCTGCGGGACGACCTGGAGGAGGTCGCCCAGCGGGCCGGCCTCAGGCCGGACGGCTCCGGGCGCGTGGCCTGCCCCTTCGGGTACGCGAACATGGACAACGCGGTGCGGGGGCTGCTGTCGACGGGGCTGTTCGACGCGGCGATCGCGAGCACTGACCCGGTCCAGGTGAACAAGGAACTGGCCGAGGCCCTGCACCCCTACCGCCGTCCGGACGGCACGGTGTGGATGCCGAACGTGTTCCGCTATCTGATCGCGCGGACACCCTGAGCGGCGGGAACGGCCCCGACATGGGTGCGCTGAGAAGGTCTTCCACACTTTCGGCCGATGCACGTGTGAATGGTGTGGAGAAAGCGGGACGGGGTGCCTCTCACTTCGCGAAATGGAGCACCATCCTCATAGCCTGACGCACCGTCCGGCCGAACCACGCATTCGGATGCCGACAACCACGAATGTGCCGTCCACGCACGGCACGGGCGCCGCACGCCCGGCCACACCCCCCGGCCGATCGCGCGGCGCCCGCCGCCACACCTGACACGCCACTGGGGGCGCCCTCCGCTCGGAGGGCGCCCCCAGTGGCGTGTGTGGGCCCGGGACCGTACACGGCCGCGAACGCGGGCGGCGCGGTCGAACGCGGGCGACCCGTCAGCCCATGAACTTCTTGAACTCGTCCGGCAGTTCGAAGTCCTTCCCGGCCTGCTGGCCCGGCAGACCGAAGGCACCGCCCGGAGCGCCACCCTGGGCGGCGGCCGCCCGGCGAGCGGCCTCCTCCTGCTCCTGCTGCTTGCGCTTCATCGGGTTGCCGGAGCGCTGCTTGCCCTTGGCCTGCTTGGGCTGCTTCTTGGACCGGCCGGGGCCGCCGCCCATGCCGGGGATGCCCGGCATCCCGGGCATCCCGCCGCCCTGGGCCATGCGGGACATCATCTTGCGGGCCTCGAAGAACCGCTCGACCAGGTTCTTCACCGCGCTGACCTCGACACCGGAACCCTTGGCGATGCGGGCCCGGCGGGAGCCGTTGATGATCGTCGGGTCCTGGCGCTCACCCGGGGTCATCGACTTGATGATCGCAGCGGTGCGGTCGACGTCGCGCTCGTCGATGCTGTTGATCTGGTCCTTGATCTGACCCATGCCGGGCAGCATGCCGAGCAGCTTGCTGATGCTGCCCATCTTCCTGACCTGCTCCATCTGGGCCAGGAAGTCGTCGAGGGTGAAGTCCTGCCCCTTCTTGGACGCCAGCTTGGAGGCCATCTTGGCGGCCTCTTCCTGGCTGAAGGTCTTCTCCGCCTGCTCGATCAGGGTGAGCAGGTCACCCATGTCGAGGATGCGGGAGGCCATCCGGTCCGGGTGGAACTGGTCGAAGTCGTCGAGCTTCTCGCCGTTCGACGCGAACATGATCGGCTTGCCGGTGACCTGGCGGATCGACAGGGCGGCACCACCGCGGGCGTCACCGTCGAGCTTGGAGAGCACCACGCCGTCGAAGCCGACGCCGTCACGGAAGGCCTCGGCGGTGTTGACCGCGTCCTGACCGATCATCGCGTCGACGACGAAGAGGATCTCGTCCGGGGAGACGGCGTCCCTGATGTCCGCCGCCTGCTGCATCATCTCCTGGTCGATGCCGAGGCGACCGGCGGTGTCGACGACCACGATGTCGTGGACCTTCGACTTCGCGAACTCGATGGAGTCCTTGGCGACCTTGACCGGGTCGCCCACGCCGTTGCCCGGCTCGGGGGCGTAGACCGCCACACCCGCGCGCTCGGCGACGACGCTCAGCTGGTTCACCGCGTTCGGCCGCTGGAGGTCACAGGCGACCAGCAGCGGGGAGTGGCCCTGCTCCTTCAGCCACCTGCCGAGCTTGCCCGCGAGGGTCGTCTTACCGGCACCCTGGAGACCCGCGAGCATGATCACGGTCGGCGGGTTCTTGGCGAAGCGGAGGCGGCGGGTCTCGCCGCCGAGGATCCCGACCAGCTCCTCGTTGACGATCTTGAGGACCTGCTGGGCGGGGTTGAGCGCCTTGGAGACCTCGGAGCCGAGCGCCCGCTCCTTGACGTTCTTGATGAAGCCCCGGACGACCGGCAGCGCCACGTCCGCCTCGAGGAGCGCGATGCGGATCTCGCGTGCCGTGGCGTCGATGTCCGCCTCGGAGAGGCGCCCCTTGCCGCGCAGGTTCTTGAAAGTCGCTGAGAGGCGATCGGAGAGCGTATCGAACACGGCGGTGTCGGTCCTCGGAGTCGGGGGCAGTCTGACGTGCCCTCCAGGGTATCTGTCTGGGTGTGGTCGGGTCTCCACCCCTGTGGACAACGATGCCCGGCCCGGGGTCACGGAGCAGGTCGCGGCCCCGTGACCCCGTGGTTCAGCCGCGCAGTGTCTCCTCCAGTTTCCGCGCCACGGACGCCGCGTCGTCGCCCGGGAGGGGGCTACCGTCACGGCCGGTGACGTAGAAGGCGTCCACCGCGTTGGCGCCGAGCGTGCTGACGTGGGCGCTGCGCACCCGCACGCGCGCGTCCTCCAGCGCCTGCCCGATGCGGTGCAGCAGACCCGGGGCGTCCTGGGCGCGGACCTCGATGACCGTGGCGTGCCGGGAGGCGGCCGCGGCCACCGTGACGCGCGGCGGGGGCGCGACCACGCCCCGGCGCCGGGGGTAGGCGGCGTCGCGCTCGGCGAGCCGTCCCGCGATGTCCAGCGAGCCCTCGAGGGCCCGGACGAGGTCGGCGCGGAGGCGGGCCGCCTGGGGCAGCGAGCCGTACTCGGCGGCGACCCGCCAGTTCAGCAGCAGGACGGAGCCCTCGACGCCGTCCGGCAGGTCGAGCGCCCGGAGCTCCGCCGTGCGCACCGTGAGCCGGTGCATGGCGAGGACACCGGCGACGGCGGGCAGGACGCCGGGCTGGTCGGGCACGGCGATGAGGAGCTCGACGCCGAGCGGCTCCGGGTCGGTCTTCTCGTCCGTGTCGTCGTTGTCCTCCGCCGGCGCCTCCGTCTGCGCGCGCAGCGACAGGACGGGGCCGCCGGTGCGGAACGCCTCGACGGCGAGCCGCTCCTGCTCCGCGGTGGGCGCGGCGGGCTCCGGCTCCTCCGGGACGTCCCCGGCGAACAGCGCGGCGACCCGCTGGACCAGGTCGGACACGAGTGAGGCCCGCCACGACGACCATGCGGCCGGCCCGGTCGCCAGGGCGTCCGACTCGGTGAGGGCGTGCAGCAGTTCGAGGGTGCCCGGCGACCCGACGGCCTCGGCCACGGACCGCACGGTGGCCGGGTCCTCCAGGTCACGCCGGGTGGCGGTGTCGACGAGCAGCAGGTGGTGGCGGACGAGGGTGGCGAGCACGGCCACGTCCTCGCGGTCGAAGCCGATCCTGGCCGCCACGTCCTTGGCGATGATCTCCCCGGCCACGGAGTGGTCCCCGGGCCAGCCCTTGCCGATGTCGTGCAGCAGCGCGGCGACGAGGAGGAGGTCGGGCCGGTGGACCCGGCGGGTCAGCGCGGAGGCGCGGACGGCGGTCTCGATGAGGTGCCGGTCGACGGTCCAGATGTGGACGGCGTTGCGCTGCGGGCGGCAGCGGACGCGCTCCCAGTCGGGCAGCAGGCGGGTGATGAGCCCCTCGGCCTCCAGGGCCTCCCAGACGTCGACGGTCGGCCGCCCGGACCCCAGCAGGGTGACGAGCTGCTCCCTCGCCTCGGCGGGCCAGGGCGTGGGCAGCGGGCGTGCGGTGGCCGCGAGCCGCCGCACGGCGTGCAGGGACAGCGGCAGTCCGGCCTGGGCCGCCGCGGCGGCGGCCCGCAGGGGCAGCACCGGGTCGCGTTCGGGCCGGGCGGCGCGCGCGAGCACGACCTCGCCGTCCTGTTCGACCACGCCCTCGGCCAGCGGTGACCGCTCGGCGACCGGCTTACCGCCGCCGAGCATGGCGCGCAGCCGGGGCCGCACGGCGCGCGAACGCAGCACGCGCCCCACTTCACGCCAGGTGACATCGCTGGCGTACGAGATGACCCGCGCCGCCTCGTACACCTGACGCAGCAGGGTGTCGGCGTCCAACAGCCCCAGGTCGGCCGCGACCTGGTCCTGCTCCTGGAGCGCGAGCCGGTCGGTGGCGCGCCCGGTGGTGAGGTGCAGCGCGTCCCGTACGTCGAGGAGGCGGCGCCGGGCGTCGGCGAGCCCCTCGCGCGGGGCGTCGGCGAGCCACGAGGCGGCGACCGCGCGGAGGGCGGTGGCGTCGCGCAGCCCGCCGCGCGCCTCCTTCAGGTCGGGTTCGAGGAGGTACTGCAGCTCCCCCTGCCGCTCGCCGCGCTCGGCGCACAGCTCCTGGAGCTCGGGGAGGCGCTTGGGCGCCTGGTTGCGCCAGTCGGCGAGGACGGCGGTGCGCAGTCCGGCGGTGAGTCCGAGGTCACCGGCGAGGTGCCGGGCGTCCAGCAGCCCCAGCTGCACCTTGAGGTCCTCGGCGGCGGTCTTGCGGGCCTCGGCGGGGGTGCGGACCGAGTGGTCGAGGGCGAGCCCCAGGTCCCACACCGGGTACCAGATGCGGTCGGCGAGGGCGGCCACGGCCTTGTCGTCGGACCCGTCGTGCAGGAGCAGCAGATCGAGGTCGCTGCGGGGGGACAGCTCACCGCGCCCGTATCCGCCGACGGCGACGAGGGAGGCGCCCCGCAGCTCGCCGACGCCCGCGCCGAAGAGTCCGGCGAGCCAGTCGTCGGTCAGCTCGGCGAGGGCGGCACGGCGCGGCGGCCCGGGCCGCACCTCCTCCTGGAGGAGGCGCAGCCGGGCCGCCGCGTAGCCGCTGGGTCCCGAGTCCTCTGCATCCGTACGTACGTCCGTACTCGTCACCCAGCGACTCCTGTTCTTCTGTGCGGTCAGAGCGCGTCCGGGCCGCGCTCGCCCGTCCGGACCCGTACGGCCGTCTCGACCGGGAGGGACCAGACCTTGCCGTCACCGATCTTGCCGGTGCGGGCGGCCTTGACGATGACGTCGATCAACTGCTCGGCGTCGTCGTCCTCGGCCAGTACCTCGATCCGGATCTTGGGAACCAGGTCCACCGTGTACTCGGCGCCGCGGTACACCTCGGTGTGTCCCCGCTGCCGACCGTACCCACTGGCCTCGGTGACCGTAAGTCCGTGCACCCCGAAGGCCTGCAGCGCTTCCTTGATCTCGTCGAGCCGGTGCGGCTTGACGACGGCGGTGATCAGCTTCATGCCTCGACCTTCTTGCTCTGGGTGGCGGCGGCGACGGTGCTCGTGACGCCGGAGGAGATGTGCGAACCGGCGGCCGAGCTGAAGTCGTACGCGGTCTCGGCGTGCTGCGTCTGGTCGACGCCGGTGATCTCGTCCTCCTCGGAGGCGCGGAAGCCGATCGTCTTCTGGATGGCGAAGGCGATGATCAACGTCACCACGAAGGTGTAGCCCATGACCGAGAAGGCGCCCGTGGCCTGCTTGCCGAACTGGTCGAGGCCGCCCACGCCGCCGGTGGCCAGGAAGCCGACCATCAGGGTGCCGATGACACCGCCGACGAGGTGGACGCCGACGACGTCGAGGGAGTCGTCGTAACCGAGCTTGTACTTGAGGCTGACGGCCCAGGAGCAGACGGCACCGGCGACGACACCGATGAGGATGGCGCCGAAGGCGTTGACGTGACCACCGGACGGGGTGATCGCGACGAGGCCGGCGACGGCGCCGGAGCAGGCACCGAGGGTGGTGAAGGCGCCGTGACGGATGCGCTCGTAGATCAGCCAGCCGATGATGGCCGCGGCGGTCGCGATCTGCGTGTTGATCGCCATGCGGGCGGTGGTGCCGTCGACGCCGAGCCACGAACCGGCGTTGAAGCCGAACCAGCCGAACCACAGCAGGGCGGTGCCGATCAGGACCAGCGGCAGGCTGTGCGGCCGCATCGGGTCCTTCTTGAAGCCGATCCGCTTGCCCACGACGAGGACCGCGGCGAGCGCGCCGATACCGGCGTTGATGTGGACCGCGGTGCCACCGGCGAAGTCGATGACGCCCATGTCGAAGAGCCAGCCGCCGGGCGCCCAGACCCAGTGCGCGACCGGGAAGTACGCCAGGGTGACCCAGAGCGCGACGAAGACCATCCAGGCGCTGAACTTGACGCGGTCGGCGAGGGCGCCGCTCATCAGGGCCGGGGTGATCACCGCGAACAGCATCTGGAAGAGGATGAACGAGAACGCGGCGATCTTGTGCGGTTCGCCCTTGGCGTTGGTGACGAAGCTGTCGGCCGTGCTCGTGATGTCGATGCCCTTGAGGCCGATGGCGTCAAGGTTGCCGATGACGTGGCCGACGTCACCGCTGAAGGCGAGCGAGTAGCCGAACAACACCCACAGGATGCTGACGATGCCCAGCGTGATGAAGGACATCATCAGCATGTTCAGCACGCTCTTGGCCCGGACCATGCCGCCGTAGAAGAGCGCGAGGCCCGGCGTCATCACCATGACGAGCGCCGCGCTGATCAGTACGAATCCGGTATCTGTGCCGTTCAATGCCGGTATCTCCTCGTGGTCGGAACGGCCCGTGCGGATGCTGAAGCCTGGGGGAGCTCTCGGGGAGGGCCGACTGTGCTGAGGAGACTGGCGCAGCACCGTTTCACGGGAAGAAGGGAATTGTTTCCCGCGGGTGACGAACCCGCATGTCGTGTTACGGGCGGGTGAAACGTGGGTCACGGCGGATTGGGACCGCGCGGGGCCCGGCCCTTGCGGGCGGGTCCGCGGGCACCGGCTTCGTATCCGATGGAACTTCGGCCGTCCGATGGAACTTCGGCCGTGGGCCGCATGGGGGAGGGCGCACCCCGCTGCGGCAGGGCGCGACGGTGCGTCGGCTTCGCGCGTGTCGTTACGGGACCGGCCACGGCGGTCATCCGGTGACCTGGCATGGGGGAGCCGAGTCGGGCAGTAGGGATGACCGGCCGCGGCCGGAGTCGGGGGACCTCGGGGGTGGTGGGCCGGGCCGGGTCAGACCGCTTCGGCGGTCTCCGGGAGGTGCACGGCGAGCTGGTCCGTGAGCTCGACGACCTCGGCGAGATCGCCGAAATCGCGTACGGCCGTGTCGACGGTCTTGCGGATACGGGTGTTGAGGCGCTCCGAGCGGACCTTCCGGGCGACCGTCATGGCCTGCTGCGCCAGTTCGGCGCCCTGTTCGGGCTCACGCTGCAACAGATGGACCGTGGCCATGCCGATCAGGTTCAGCGCGTACGACCGCTGGTGGTCGGTGTCCGTCGCGAAGAGTTCGACCGCGCGGCGCATCACGGGCTCGGCCAGGGAGGCGTAGGTGGGGCTGCGGCCGGCGACATAGGCGAGGTCGCGGTAGGAGTGGGAGTTCTCACCGTGCAGTTCGGCCTCGTTGAAGAAGCGGATCCAATCGGGGTCCGGGTCGTCCCATTCCTCGGCGTCGGTGAAGGTGTCCTCGGCCATCCGGACGGCCCTCTTGCATTTCCCGGGCTGCCCCATGTTGGCGTAGGCGCGGGCCTCCATCGCATACAGCATCGCCTGGGTGCGCGGGCTCGCGCAGTCGCGGCTGCCGTACTGGGCGAGGTGGATCAGTTCGAGCGCGTCGTCGGGGCGGCCGAGGTGGATCATCTGGCGGCTCATGCTGGAGAGGACGTACGAGCCGAGGGGCTTGTCGCCCGCTTCCTTCGCCGCGTGCAGGGCGAGGACGAAGTACTTCTGGGCGGTGGGCTGGAGGCCGATGTCGTAGCTCATCCAGCCGGCCAGCTCCGCCAGCTCGGCGGCGACCTTGAACAGACGCCGGTTGGTGGCCTCGGGCTGGGGCTCCTGGAGGAGGTCGGTCACCTCGTGCAGCTGGCCGACGACCGCCTTGCGGCGCAGGCCGCCCCCGCACTGGGCGTCCCACTGCCGGAACATCACCGTGGTGGACTCGAGCAGGTCCAACTCGGGTTTGGACAGGCGGCCGCCGCGGCGCGCGGTGGCGGAGGGTTCGGGCTCCGGGCGGGGCGCGGGCAGCGTGGGGACGAGCCAGCGCTGCATCGGCTCGATCAGGGCCGGGCCCGCGGACAGGGCCAGTGAGTTCCCGAGGAAGCCGCGCCGCGCCAGCATCAGGTCGCTGCGCGAGAACTCACTGATCAGCGCCACGGTCTGCGGGCCCGTCCAGGGCAGATCGACGCCGGACACGGACGGCGCCTGGTGCGCGGCGCGCAGCCCCAGGTCCTCGACGGCGACGACGCAGCCGAACCGTTCGGAGAACAGCTCGGACAGGATCCGCGGGATCGGCTCGCGCGGGTTCTCCCCGTCGAGCCAGCGCCGTACGCGCGAGGTGTCGGTGGAGATGTGGTTGGCCCCGAGCTGGCGGGCGCGGCGGTTCACCTGACGGGCGAGTTCGCCCTTGGACCAGCCGCTGCGGACGAACCACGAGCCCAGCAGTTCGTTCGGGCGCTTCTCAGCGTTCGTGCCGCTTCCGCCGTTGCCGCCCACTGGAACGCCCCCATCCCTGAAACCACTTGTGCGCTGTGTGCGCCAAGCCCTACCAGAATGCCGGTTACCGCGCCGTACGTCCGTCCGTTGTCACCCGTCGAACGGAAAGACGACTTGCCTCCGGCATACCCACGAGCGCGTGCATCCCCAGGATCTGTGCACTCAAAGTAATCCCACGATCACGCGCCCGGCCACGGCGATTCCAGAAACGCCACCATTCGCCACCCCTTCGAATGAACTAACGGGGCCCCGCACGCGATTCACTTGACACATGACGGCCAGGGGTCGGCGGAGCGATGCATTCAAGGGCGCGCGCTCCGATCGCACCACCCGGGGGTGCCGCAGTGCGCCGCCCCGGCAGAGACGGAGCGTCACGACCCGCCTCCGTCGCGTAACCACCGGCGCGCTGGACCCGTTGGAGGGGGCATGGGCTTCACGATCGGCGGCATTCGCGAGTTGCGATCTGGGCGGCGCGGCCGCTCCTCGGACTGCACGGCGGTGGCCGAGTTCACCGGCCTGTGGGGGTGGGACGTCGCCCCCGGCGCACGGGCGGTCTCGGGCGCCTGTTCCTGCGGCAGGACGACCTGTGACGCGCCCGGCACGCACCCCCTCGACTTCGCTCCCCTGGTGCACGCCGGCGCCACCCTCGACGAGGTGAGCGAAGCCTGGGCCGAGCACCCCGGCGCCTCCATCATGCTGCCGGTCGGCCGCTCGTTCGACGTGATCGAGGTCGCCGAGTCCGCCGGGCGGCACGCGCTGGTCCGGCTCGAACGCATGGGCCTGCCGCTCGGCCCGGTGATCGCCACCCCCGAGGGCCGCGCCCACTTCCTCGTCGCGCCCGGGGCCGCCGCCGAGCTGCCGCAGCTGCTCTATCGCATGGGCTGGGACGACCCGTCCGCCCTCGACCTGCGTGGCCTCGGCCCCGGCGCCCACATCACCGCCCCGCCGTCCGACCGCGGTGGCCTCGGCCCGGTCCGCTGGCTCCGCTCCCCCGCCCTCGACTCCGCGACGAGCCCACCGGCCGCGCGGCTGCTGCTGGGCACCCTGGCGTACGTGGCACACCGGTCGCGGGCGTAGCCCGCTCACTGTCCGGCCCGCCGCCCTCAACATACGGCGAAGCGCCCGTCCCCCACTGCACCTGGGGGCGGGCGCTTTCGTCATGACGGCCTAATGACGGCCTACGGACATCCGCAGGCGATGGTGGTCAGTCGCCGATCAGGGCGTCGACGAACGCCTCCGGCTCGAACGGCGCCAGATCGTCCGCGCCCTCTCCCAGGCCGACGAGCTTGACGGGGACGCCCAGCTCGCGCTGGACCGCGATGACGATGCCGCCCTTGGCGGTGCCGTCCAGCTTGGTGAGGACGATGCCGGTGATGTCGACGACCTCGGCGAAGACGCGGGCCTGGACCAGGCCGTTCTGACCGGTGGTGGCGTCGAGGACGAGCAGGATCTCGTCCAGCGGCGCGTGCTTCTCCACGACCCGCTTGACCTTGCCGAGCTCGTCCATGAGGCCGGTCTTGGTGTGCAGTCGGCCGGCGGTGTCGATCAGGACGACGTCGGCGCCCTCCTCGATGCCCTCCTTGACGGCGTCGAAGGCGATGGAGGCCGGGTCGCCGCCCTCCGGACCGCGCACCGTCCGGGCCCCGACGCGCTCGCCCCAGGTCTGGAGCTGGTCGGCGGCGGCGGCGCGGAAGGTGTCGGCGGCACCGAGGACGACGTTCTTGCCGTCGGCCACGAGGACCCGGGCCAGCTTGCCGGTGGTGGTGGTCTTGCCGGTGCCGTTGACGCCGACGACCATCACGATGCCCGGCGTGTCGAGCGGCGAGTCCGTGTTGACCGCGCGGTCGAACTCGGGGACGAGGATCGTGAGCAGCTCCTCCCGCAGTAGGGAGCGCAGCTCGGCCGGGGTCCGCGTGCCGAGCACCCGGACGCGCTCACGCAGCCGCTCGACCAGTTCCTGGGTGGGCTGGACGCCGACGTCGGCGGTGAGGAGGGTGTCCTCGATCTCCTCCCAGGTCTCCTCGTCGAGGTGCTCGCGCGACAGCAGGGTGAGCAGCCCCTTGCCGAGCGCGTTCTGCGAGCGGGAGAGCCGGGCGCGCAGCCGTACCAGACGGCCGGCGGTCGGCTCCGGGACCTCGATCGCGGGAATCTCCACGACCGGGGGTTCCTCGACGGCGACGGGCGCCGTCGCCGAGGCGTCCGGGAGGTCCACCTCCTCGATGGTTCGGCGCGGTTCGTCGCGCGGGGTCTCGGCCTCGTCGCCGACGTGCGGCTCGGCCGGGGGCGCGGTGATGTCGGGTGCGGTGGGGGGCGCCGGGGGCAGCGGCTTCTTCCTGCGGCTGCCGACGACGAGCCCGCCCAGCACGCCGAGCACGACCACGGCGATGACTACAGCAAGGATGAGGATTTCCATAACGGGACCAGTATGCGCGACCACCCCCCGCCGCGTTCGATCGCCGTACGGGGCCACACCGGCCCGCCACACCCCTGGATACCTGACGAGGCGTCAGCTAACGTCCGCCTCCACATCCGTCCGAAGGGGGTTCCCATGCCCGTCACGGTCGTCCGTTTCAATCTGGTCGAGCCCGGTGCCACGCGTGCCGCGCTGGGGGCCCGCTACCGGGCCGCCGTGGAGATGGCGGCGTACGCCGACGAGCGGGGCATCAGCACCGTGCAGACGGAGGAGCACCACGGGGTCGAGAACAACTGGCTGCCGGCGCCGTTCGTGTTCGCGGGGGCGGTGTTCGGGGCGACGCGGCGGATCGCGGTGACCGTGTCGGCGGTGATCGGCCCGCTCCACGACCCGCTGCGGCTGGCCGAGGAGATCGCCGTCCTGGACCTGGTGAGCGGCGGGCGGCTGGTGACGGTGGCGGGGATCGGGTACCGGCCGGAGGAGTACGCCCAGTTCGACGTGGACTGGAAGCGCAGGGGGAGGCTCCAGGACGAGGTGCTGGAGACTCTGCTGCAGGCGTGGACCGGCGAGCCCTTCACCTATCGGGGGCGCACGGTCCGCGTCACCCCTCGGCCGGCCACCGAGCCGCATCCGTTGCTGCTGGTCGGCGGCTCGTCGAAGGCGGCGGCCCGGCGGGCGGCCCGGCTCGGACTGCCCTTCTTCCCGAGCGCGCACCTGCCGGAGCTGGAGGCGTACTACAAGGAGCGGCTCGTGGAGTACGGCACCGAGGGCTGGACGATGATGCCCGCGGCCGAGACTCCGCTGCTGCATGTGGCGGAGGATCCGGACCGGGCGTGGGCCGAGTACGGCGGGCACTTCCTGCACGAGGCGCGGACGTACGCCTCGTGGCAGTCGGCCGGGATCCGGTCGGCCGTGCGGTCGGGGGCGACGACGGTGGACGAGCTGCGCGCCGAAGGCGTGTACCGGATCGTCACGCCGGACGAGTGCGTGGCGCTGGGCCTCGACAACTACGTCCTGCATCCGCTCGCGGGCGGGATGCCGGTCGAGGAGGGGTGGCGGGGGCTGCGGCTGTTCGCCGAGCGGGTGCTCCCCCGGCTGGACGGCTGACCGTCCCGCCCGGTGCGGACACACCGTCGCCCCGGTCCGCTCAGTGGTCGGGCCGGGGCGACGGCGGGGCACGAGGAGCGGGGCAGCGGGGACTTGGCCCTGCTCCTCGGGTTCGGGGGCCTGCGTCTCAGCCCATCTCCTCCAGAGACTTGCCCTTCGTCTCCTTGACGAACTTCAGGACGAACGGGATGGAGAGCGCGGCGAAGACCGTGTAGATCACATAGGTCGCGGAGAGGTTCCAGTCGGCCAGGGACGGGAAGCTCGCGGTGATGGCCCAGTTGGCGATCCACTGCGCGGAGGCGGCCACTCCCAGGGCGGCGGCGCGGATCTTGTTCGGGAACATCTCGCCGAGCATGACCCAGACGACCACACCCCAGGACAGGGCGAAGAACAGGACGAAGACATGGGCGGCGACCAGGGCGACCCAGCCCTGGGTGGCCGGGAGCCTGCCGTCGACGAGGTCGTAGGAGAAGGCCCAGGCCTCCAGCGCGAGGCCGAGGAGCATGCCGACGGAGCCGATGAGGGCGAGCGGCCTGCGGCCGACACGGTCCACGAAGATCATCGCGATGACCGTGCCGACGATGTTGATGATCGACGTCGTGAAGGAGTAGAAGAACGACTCGGTCGGGTCGACGCCCACGGACTGCCACAGCGTCGCGGAGTAGTAGAAGGCGACGTTGATGCCGACGAACTGCTGGAACACCGACAGGCCGATGCCGACCCACACGATCGGCTTGAACAGGAGGCTGCCGCCCAGCAGGTCCTTGAAGGACGACTTGTGCTCGCGGCGCATGGCCGACTCGATCTCGGCGACCCGTGCGTCCAGGTCGACACCGTCGCCCTCGACCTCGGCAAGCACCTCACGGGCACGCTCGCGCTTTCCGACGGAGATCAGGAAGCGGGGGGACTCGGGGATGGCGAAGGAGAGCAGGCCGTAGAGGACGGCAGGGACGACCATGACGCCGAGCATGACCTGCCAGGCCTCCAGGCCCAGCAGCTCACCGCGCTGGTCGCCGTCGGCCGCGTTGAGGATTCCCCAGTTGACCAGCTGCGACACGGCGATGCCGACGACGATCGCGGCCTGCTGGAACGAGCCGAGCCGTCCCCGGTAGGCGGCGGGCGCGACCTCGGCGATGTAGGCGGGGCCGATCACCGAGGCCATACCGATGGCGAAGCCGCCGACGACGCGCCAGAAGGCGAGGTCCCACAGCGCGAAGGGCAGCGCGGAGCCGACGGCGCTGACCGTGAAGAGGGCCGCCGCGATCTGCATGCAGCGGATCCGGCCGATGCGGTCGGCTATCCGGCCGGCGGTGGCCGCGCCGATGGCGCAGCCGATCAGCGCGATGGCGATCACCTGGGCCAGGGCTGTGGAGCCGATGTCGTAGCGGTCCCTGATGGCTTCGACGGCGCCGTTGATCACGGCGCTGTCGTAACCGAAGAGGAAGCCGCCCATGGCGGCTGCCGCCGCGATGAAGATCACGTGCGAGAGATGCTCGGGATGGGCGGCCCGGGCTCCTGTCGTCGATGCCTGCGCTGTGCTGGTCACGTGGGGGGACCTTCCGCTCTGAAGGTAAAAACAACGTTGCAGAGACTATGTCTTCAAGTTTCGAAGTCAAGAGGGGGTCGAGTGAAAGCGATTGCCCACATTGGAGGAGTGGATGCGGAGATTGGGTTCAAGTATTGAAGAAATGGCAACCGTGGCAGCAGAGTTAGGGTCCCGAGGCAACCACGCGCTCGGACCCCGTCTACCCCGACGTGAAAACGGTTAACGCAGCCGCTGGCTGATGACCTTCGACACACCGTCGCCCTGCATTGACACGCCGTACAGCGCGTCGGCGACCTCCATCGTCCGCTTCTGGTGCGTGATCACGATGAGCTGGGACGCCTCCTGCAACTCCTGCATGATGCGGATCAGCCGCTGGAGGTTGGTGTCGTCGAGCGCCGCCTCGACCTCGTCCATCACATAGAACGGGCTGGGCCGCGCCTTGAAGATCGACACCAGCATGGCGACGGCGGTCAGCGAGCGCTCGCCCCCGGAGAGCAGCGACAGCCGCTTGACCTTCTTGCCGGGCGGACGGGCCTCGACGTCGACGCCGGTGGTGAGCATGTTGTCGGGGTCGGTGAGGATCAGCCGTCCCTCACCACCGGGGAAGAGCCGGCTGAAGACGCCCTCGAACTCCCGCGCGGTGTCCCAGTAGGCCTCCGTGAAGACCTGCTCGACCCGCTCGTCGACCTCCTTCACCACCTGGAGCAGATCGGCGCGGGTCTTCTTGAGGTCGTCCAGCTGCTCACTGAGGAACTTATGCCGTTCCTCCAGAGCCGCGAACTCCTCCAGCGCCAGCGGATTGACCTTGCCGAGCTGCTGGTACGCCCGCTCGGCCGCCCTGAGCCGCTTCTCCTGCTCGGCGCGGTGGAACGTCCTCGGCTGGTTGCGGGGATGCTCCGGGTCCTCGGGGAGCGCCTCGCCCTCGGCGGGCGGTGACGGCGGTACGAGCTGGTCGGGGCCGTACTCCCCGACCAGGCCCTCCGGTTCTACGCCCAGCTCCTCCAGCGCCTTGGTCTCCAGCTGCTCTATCCGCAGCCGCTTCTCCGCGCCGAGCACCTCGCCCCGGTGCACCGAGTCCGTCAGCTTGTCCAGCTCGGCCTTGAGGTCGCGGCCCTCGATGCGCGCCCGCGCCAGCTCCTGCTCCCGGCGCGCCTTGGCGGCGTCGGCGGCGGTACGTTCCTGCTCGGCTCGGACCAGGGAGACCTCGACGTGCGCGAGCAGCTGCCGGGCGCCGGAGGCGAGGGCCTCGGCCACGGCCGCCTCGTGCCGCAGCCGTGCCCGGCGCTGCTCGGCCCTGGCCCGCGCCTCCCGTTCGGCGCGCGCGGCCCGGTCCAGCGAGTCGGCGCGTCCGGCCAGCCCCTTGACCCGCTCCTCGTGCGTACGCACCTGGAGCCGGGCCTCCATCTCGGTCTGCCGCGCGTTGGCCCCGTCCGCCGCGAGCCGGTCCCGTACGGAGGTGTCGGGCTCCTCCTCGACCGGCATCTCCTCGGCCACGGCCAGCCGCTCGGCCAGCTCCTCGGCCTCTTCGACGGCCCTGTCGAGCGCCTCCTGGGCCCGTGCGGCCGCGGCGGTGGATCGCTCGGCCTCCCCCGCGGCGCCCCGCGCCTGCCCGGCGAGCCGCCCGAGCTGCTGGGCGACCGCCGACTTCTCCCGCTCGGCCGCCCGGCGCCGCTCCCCCAGCTCCTCCACGAGCGCGGCCCGCTCCCGGCGCTGTTCGACCGCGGCCTGCTGGGCCTCGGCCAGCTCCTCGCACCGTACGGCCAGCTCCTCCAGCTCCGCCGCCGCCTCGTCGACGGAGGCCTGCACCTCCAGGAGGCTGGGGGCGCCCGCGGAGCCCCCGTGCGCGAAGTGGGCGCCGAGCAGGTCGCCCTCGGCGGTGACGGCGGTGAGATCGGGGCGCGCGTAGACCAGGTCCTCGGCGTCCTCCAGGGTGCCGACCACGACGATGCCGTGGAGCAGCCGGCGTACGGCGGGCATGAGGTCGGAGGGGCCTCGGACGAGGTCGGTGGCGAAGTGGCCGGAGGGGGGCGCCGCGAGGGGGCGGCCGTGGTCCGCGGGGCGGTGGTGCGCGCGTGCGGCGGGGCCTTGGTTCGCGGGTGCGGCGGGGCCGTTCGGGCCGGTCTCCTCGCCCCTCGGGGCCGCGGAGTCCTCCGGTGCTCCCGCCAGCAGGAGGGAGGCGCGGCCCGCGTCCTGCTTGCGGAGCAGCCGGATGGCCTCGGCGGCCGCCACGGGGCTGGTCACGGCGATCGCGTCGGCCGCCGCGCCGAACGCGGCCGCCAGGGCGACCTCGTGGCCGGGCGTCACGGTCAGCAGTTCGGCGGCCGGGCCGAGCAGGCCGCCGAGCCGGTCCTTCGCGGCGAGCAGGGCGCCCGTGCCGTCCTTGCGGCGCAGGCCCAGGGCGAGGGCCTCGTGGCGGGCCTGGGTGGCGGCGCGGCGGCGCTCGGCGGCGGTGGTGGCCTCGCGGGCGGCGGTGAGCGCGGTCTCCGCGTCGGCGAGGGCGCGCTTGGCGGTCTCGTGCCGCTCGGCGAGTTCGGTGTCGTCGGCGTCGAGGCCGTCGACCTCGGCCTTCAGCGCCTCGTACTCCTCCTGGGCGGCGACGGCGCGGTCCTGCGCCTCGTCGCGGGCGGCGGCGAGGCGGTCGATCTCGGCGCGTGCGGAGGCGGCGCGGGAGCGGGCGGCGTTGACCTGGCCGCCGAGGCGGGCGAGGCTCTCGCGGCGGTCGGCGATGGAGCGTGCGACGTCCTTCAGGCGCCGTTCCTCGAGGGCCAGCTCCCGCTCCAGGTCGGCCCGGTGGGCGACCGTGTCCTCCAGGGCCCGCTCGGCGGCTTCGAGTGCCGCTTCGAGCTCGGCCTCCTGCTCCCGGATCCGGGCGGCCTCGCGCTCCATGTCCTCGGGGTCGCGCCCGCGACGCTCCTCGGGCGGGGCGGAGGTGGCGCTCTTGACGCGGGCGTCCGCGAGGGAGATCGTGCCGCGCACCCGCTCGGCGAGCTGCGACAGCTCGTACCAGGTCTCCTGGGCCCGTTGGAGGCGCGGGGTGAGCCGGCGCACCTCGTCCTCCAGGACGGCCTCCCGCTGGAGCGCCTTCTTCAGCTCCGTCTCGGCGGCGTCCTTGCGCTGCTTGAGCGCGGCCTCGTCGGCGATCTCGTTGCTGAGCGCCTGGCGCAGCCGGACGAGGTCGTCGGCGAGGAGGCGGAGGCGGGCGTCGCGCAGGTCGGCCTGGATGACGGCGGCTCGGCGGGCGACGGCGGCCTGGCGGCCGAGGGGTTTGAGCTGGCGGCGGAGTTCGTCGGTGAGGTCCTGGACGCGGGCCAGGTTGGCCTGCATGGCGTCCAGCTTCCGCAGCGCCTTCTCCTTGCGCTTGCGGTGCTTGAGGACGCCGGCGGCCTCCTCGATGAAGGCGCGGCGGCCCATGGGGTCGGCGTGCAGCACCGAGTCGAGCTGGCCCTGGCCGACGATGACGTGCATCTCGCGGCCGATGCCGGAGTCGGACAGCAGTTCCTGGATATCGAGGAGCCGGCAGGTGTCGCCGTTGATCTGGTACTCGCTGCCGCCGTTGCGGAACATGATCCGCGTGATGGTGACCTCGGAGTACTCGATGGGCAGGGCCCCGTCGGAGTTGTCGATGGTCAGGGACACCTCGGCGCGGCCGAGCGGGGGCCGCCCGGTGGTGCCGGCGAAGATGACGTCCTCCATCTTGCCGCCGCGCAGCGACTTCGCGCCCTGCTCGCCCATGACCCAGCTGAGCGCGTCCACGACATTGGACTTGCCCGAACCGTTCGGCCCGACGACGCACGTGATGCCCGGCTCGAACCGGAGCGTGGTGGCCGAGGCGAACGACTTGAACCCGCGGAGGGTCAGGGCCTTGAGGTGCACGGCGCTGGACTTTACCTCTCGGCCTTGTCTCACTCCATGAGCGCGCGGTTTCGCCCATGAACACGCAGGGCACATCAGACGTTAAGAGGGTGGGACAACTTTGAAGCGCGGGGGAAGAAAGAAGGGACGCCTCAGGAAGGCGTCCCTTGCAGATCTGACAACTTAGCGGTTGATACGGGCGGCCCAACCACTGCTGTCGTAGTGGTGCGATGCGATGCAGTGATCAGGTGAGCGCAGGCTCCGCCTGGTGTGCGTCGATGCTCTCCATAAGCGAGTCGTGAGAAGCGGCAGCCGTCAGCGCGTCGTTCTCGGCCTGGATCCGTACGAGCTCGGATTCCAGGTCCTGGACACGCTGCTGGAGCCGTCGCATCTCGGCGAGGAGTCGCGGGTCGGAGCCGCCGACGTAACCGAGAAGCGCCTTTGCCATGATGGATGGTCCTCCACACTGAGTGACCGACCGAAGCGGTGTGGGTCGTGAGGGAATCGCACCCGTGGTGCTTGGCACTGTTGAGTTTTTGCTGCCGTTCTCCATGCCAAACAGCTAAGGTGCGCGGGGCTTTCAGCGTCTCACCAAAAAGTTTGACGGTCAACACGATCACGCCCCGTATTGGCGGGCATCCCGGTGGCGCGCGGTCCTGAGCGGGCGGCGCTGCGGCTGTTCCGGGGCCTCTCCTGGCCGTGAGGGCGAGGGGGATCATCCTTGTCGCGGAGCTTGCCATGACGGCACCTTCTTGGCAACCACCTGCACATTTCTGTTCTGTACATGCACCTGGCATATGCCGGTGGCTCACCTTGCCCCTCTCGCCCGCCTCGCCTCGCGGCCGGCGTCAACGGATGGCGAAGCCGTCGTAGCCACCGCGGGGTGTGTCCCAGATCTCGGTGACGCCGTCCACGCGCCCGGGCGTGTCGTCACTCTGGAGCCACTCCAACAGCCCTTGACACGCTCTCCGGGAGCCCTCGGCGACCACCTGCACCCGTCCGTCGGCCAAATTGAGAGCAAAACCACTCAGGCCCCCGATCTCCAGGGCCCTGGCCCGGGTGAACCAGCGGAAACCCACACCTTGTACCCGTCCGCGCACCCACGCGACCAGTCGCACATCCTCGCTCATGAGTGCACGCTAACGGGCCAATGTCTCCTGGGTCTCACCCTCCCCTGGCGCCATGCTGTACCGTCCCCACCCAATGAATCTCATATGAAACTCACTCCTTCGTGTGGGATTCGTGAAGACGACGATCACAACGTTGACAGCACCCCCCAACGTTGACGTAGGGACACCGCAAGGACGAGGAAGGCCAGAACATGGGACGCCACCGACGCTCCGCCGCCGGCCGCGCCGCCAGGGGCCGCGCCACCGGGGTCACGAACACGGGCTTCGCCGCCGAGGAGCCGCACTACGGGCCCGAGAACCTGTACGGGTTCGCCGAGTTCCTCGAGGCCGACGCCCAGGCCGCGTCGCGCGGAGGCGGTTCGCGTCGTCGTAAGAAGAAGGCCGTGACGCCCGTGAAGACGGGTCTGCTCGGCGTCTCCGCGGCCGTCGCGATAGGCACCGCCGCGGTGGCGACCGGGGTCCTGCCGGGCGGCGACAAGTACACCGTCAGCGGTGGCAGCAGCCCCGACGCCGTGGTGCCCGCCGGGTCGCCCACGGGCGCGCCCGCCCAGCAGGGCGGCACGGACGGAGCCGCGCAGCAGCGCGAGGACCAGTCCACGAGCCGCGACGCCGAGCGCGAGGCCTCCCCGTCGGGGACGCCGGCCCCGTCGAAGACGCCGTCCGAGAAGCCCGAGAAGAAGCCGGAGAAGGACTCGGGCTCCAAGAAGACCAAGGAGCCGTCCGCCAAGCCCCCGAAGCAGAAGGAGGAGAAGACCACTCCTCCGGGGCAGATCTCCGCGGCGACCCAGGCCGAGGCGGCCGTCCTCCAACTGGTGAACGAGGAGCGGGCGAAGGCAGGCTGTGACCCGGTCGCGGCGGACAGCGCGCTGGCGAAGCTGGCCGAGGTGTTCAGCGAGGACATGGCCCTGCGCAGCTTCTTCGACCACACCGACCCCGACGGCAAGGACCCCTGGGACCGTGCCGCCGCCCTCGGGATCACCGGCCTCGGCGGCGAGAACATAGCCCGCGGCCAGGCCACCGCCGAGGCGGTCATGGAGGCCTGGATGAACAGCCCCGGCCACCGCGCGAACATACTGAACTGCGACTTCAAGACGCTGGGCGTGGGTGTGCACCTGGGCGACGGCGGCCCGTGGTGGACCCAGGATTTCGGTTACTGAACCAACCCTGCGAGCGCCTTCCGGGCCCCGCCTCACGCCTCCACAGGTCGAGCAAGCGCTAACCATGAGTTAGTGCAACCTTATGGTTAGCGCTGCTTCGGAGTATTCTCGGGGTATGGAATCAGCCGCGCAGACCGCCGTGACACCCGCGCAGGCCTGCGCGGACGCGGACGACCGGGACTTCGACGACCTGGCTTTCGACGTCTTCGCCAGGAACTGTCCCTCCCGGGGCACCCTGGAGCACGTCACCGGCCGCTGGGGTGCGCTCACGCTGGGCGCGCTGCACGAGGGGTCGCTGCGCTTCAACGAGCTGCGGCGGCGCGTCGACGGCGTCAGCGAGAAGATGCTCTCCCAGACCCTGCACGCGCTGGAGCGCGACGGGCTGGTCCACCGTGAGGCCCAGCCCACGAACCCGCCGCGTGTCGACTACACCCTCACTCCGCTCGGCCACGAGGTCTCCGAGCGGCTGCTCTCCCTCATCGTCTGCGTGGAGGAGCGCATGGAGGACGTGCTGCGGGCGCGGGCGCGCTACGACGAGGCCCGCGGAGCCCGCTGACACGTCGGGCAGAAGTAGCTGGAGCGGTTCATCCAGGGCCGCCGCCGCATCGGTGTGGCACAGCGGCGGCAGGGCAGCCCCTCGCGCCCGTACGCGTCCAGTGAGCGGTCGAAGTACCCCGACTCGCCATTGACGTTGACGTAGAGGCTGTCGAAGCTCGTGCCGCCCACCGAGAGGGCCGCGTTCATCACGTCCCGTACGTGGCCGAGGAGTTCGGTGGTGCGGGGGCGGGTGAAACCGGCGGTCGGGCGTTCGTAGTGGATCCGCGCGCGCCACAGCGCCTCGTCGGCGTAGATGTTGCCGACCCCGCTGATCAACGACTGGTCGAGCAGGGCCCGTTTGATGGTGGTGCGCCTGCGGCGCAGCGCCTGGTGGAACGCCTCCGCGTCGAACAGCGGGTCCAGGGGGTCGCGGGCGATGTGCGCGATGACGTCCGGCAGACCGTCGGGGGTGGTGTCGTGCAACGACAGGCCGCCGAAGGTGCGTTGGTCGACGAAGCGGAGTTCGGTCCCCAGGTCGTCCGCGAAGCGGACCCGGATCCTCAGGTGCTTCTCGTCGGCCGCGTCGTGCGGCTGTACGAGCAGTTGGCCGCTCATGCCGAGGTGGGCGAGGACGGCGGTCCCGGTGTCCGCCACGGGCAGCCACAGATACTTGCCGCGCCGGCTCGGCTCACCAATGCGGTGCCCTTTGAGCCGGTGCGCGAAGTCTTCCGGGCCGGCCAGATGCCGCCGGATCGCCCGCGGGTGCAGCACCTCGACGTCGGCGACGGTGCGCTGGGCGACCCACCGCTGCAGTCCCCGCCGGACGACCTCGACCTCGGGCAGTTCTGGCACGGGGTCCTCCGGAGGGTGAGCCGAGAGAGGGTGGGTTGTTGTCGTGGAGTGGCTGCGGGTGCGTTGTGGTCGCTCGCGCAGTTCGCCGCGCCCCTGAAAACCATGGGGCACCCGACGCTTTCAGGGACGCGGGGAACTGTGCGACCAGCCGAAAGACGGGTCGCGCCCGACGACGTACGGAAGCCGCCCCCTCACCCCCAGCGGGGGTACGGGGGCGGCAGCCCCCGAAGAGGGGGCACCGAACAGTCAGGCCGACGCGGCGTCCGAGGGCGCGCCCTCGGTCTCGGCGGCCCGCGCGGCGGCCTCCGCGGCCTCCGCGGCCTGCGTCGCCTCCGCCGCCGCCTTCGCCCGCTCGTCCGCCGCGGCGCGGATCGCACGCCAGGCGGACTCGGCCGCCTGTTGCTCCGCTTCCTTCTTGCTGCGGCCGGTGCCGGTGCCGTACGAGACGCCTCCGACGCGGGCGGCAGCGGTGAAGGTCTTCTCGTGGTCGGGGCCGGTCTCCGTGACCAGGTACTCGGGTACACCGAGCCCCTCGGTCGCGGTGAGCTCCTGGAGACTGGTCTTCCAGTCCAGGCCGGCACCGAGATTCGAGGACTTCTCGATCAGCGGGTCGAACAGGCGGTGCACCAGCTCCGCCGCCGAGTCCAGTCCCTGGTCGAGATAGACCGCACCGATCACCGCTTCGAGGGTGTCGGCGAGGATGGACGCCTTGTCCCGGCCGCCTGTGCCCTCTTCACCGCGGCCGAGCCGGATGAAGGAGCCGAGGTCGAGCCCACGGCCCACCTCCGCCAGCGCACGAGAGTTGACCACCGCGGCCCGCAACTTGGCCAGCTGGCCTTCGGGCAGGTCGGGGTGGGTGCGGTACAGCGTGTCCGTGACCACGAGGCCGAGGACGGAGTCACCGAGGAACTCCAGCCGCTCGTTGGTGGGCAGACCGCCGTTCTCGTACGCGTACGAACGGTGGGTGAGTGCGCGCACCAGAAGGGCGGACTCGAGCTTGTAGCCGAGCCGCCCTTCCAGAAGCGTGTGGGACGAGGCTGTGGTGTCCGCCTTTTTCTTGGCGTTGGTGTCCGCCTTGGCGTCAGACATGGAGCCTCTCACCAGCCGCTCAGACCTCGAGGACCTGGCGCTTGTTGTAGGTGCCGCAAGACGGGCACGCGATGTGCTGCTGCTTGGGCTCGTGGCAGCGCTCGCACGCAACCAGGGTGGGGACCGCAGCCTTCCACTGCGACCGGCGGTGGCGCGTGTTGCTGCGCGACATCTTCCGCTTCGGAACAGCCACGGCTACTTCTCCTGCTTCTCGTCGACGCCAGGTTCGGCGCCGCTCATCTCGTCCTTCTCGCCATCTTCGAGTGAACCGGCGAGTCCCTGCAGTGCCGCCCAACGGATGTCGACGGCGTCATGGTGGTGGTCCGGGTCGTCCGCGAGCCGCGCTCCACATTCGGAGCACAGGCCGGGGCAGTCGTCCTGGCACACCGGCTGCATCGGCAGTGCGAGCACCACCGCGTCCCGCAGCACGGGCTCGAGGTCGAACAGGCCGTCCTCGAGGAAGAGCCTGTCCTCGTCGTCCTCGGCGTCGGTGTCGGGCTCCGCGATCACGCGGCCCCGCTCGTCGGCGTCGGGGTACGAGAACATCTCCTGGAAGTCCGCTTCGAGCTCCAGCTCCAGCGGCTCCAGACACCTTACGCACTCCCCCTGGGCCTTGGCACGGGCGGTGCCTGTGACGAGCACCCCTTCCATGACCGACTCCAGGCGGAGTTCGAGTTCCACCGGGGCGCCTTCCGGCACTCCGATGACGCTCTTGATCCCCAGATCCTTGGGAGCGTCGACCGAACGCGTCAGGCGCTGCATCGCACCCGGCCGCCGGCCCAGCTCGTGCGTGTCGAACACGAGGGGGTTGCGGTGGTCGAGACGGGCGTTCAGAGCCATGTCAACTTTCGATCTTCGAATCCGGGGGAGGGCGCGGCCCCGGTGTTCCGGGCAGCGCACGATCGCGGGCGTCTTCTGCGGACAGCATGAACGCACGCGCGACCGAACAGCCAGGATACTGGACCTTTCGCTATCGGCCCAATCCGCTGTCAGCGGCCCTGCTCGTAGCGCCGCAACTGCTCCGCGGTGATCATCGTGGTGTCGAAGAGACTCGTCTCGTCGAGCGCGTTCGCCGGGGGCTGCGCGTACCCCTGGTGACCCTGCTGGTCCTGGTGCTGCTGATCCAGCTGCTGCTGGTCCAGGTGCTGCTGGTCCAGGTGCTGCTGGTTCGGGTCGTACGAGGGCTGCTGCGGGTAGCCCACGGCGTACGGGTCGGCCTGCTGGTACCCGTAGGGGTCCGCCGCCTGCTGGGGCTGGGCGTACTGCTGCTGGTAGCCGCCGTACTGGTCCTGGTGGTAGGCCGTCGCCCCGTAGGCGTCCTGCTGCGGGGCGTAGGGCGACTGCTCCGGGACCTCACGGGACCGGTCGGCCGGGTTCTGGGAGAAGGCGGCCAGCTCGGCCAGGTAGTCGGCGTCGCTGGTGGGCCTCGGGGAGGTGCCGTCGTCGTTCAGGGCGAGGGCGCCGAGGTCGTCGGTGGCGATCCGGCCGTGGAGCTTCTGGCGGCCGCGGCCGACGGCCTCCAGGGTCTTGGCGAGGACGGCCTCGAAGGCGCCGAGCTTGGCGTCCACGTAGGCGTCCGCGTCGCGGCGGAGGGTCTCGGGGTCGTGGCTGCGCTCGGGGGCGTCCTCGTCCTCGTAGCCCTGCTCGTCCAGGCCGGGGCCGGTGCCGAGGAGCTTCTCGCGGCCGCGGCCGACCGAGCCGAGGGTCTTGGTGAGGACGACCTCGAAGTTGGCGAGCTTGGAGTCGACGTAGTCGTCGGCCTCGGCGCGGATGTCCTCGGCCTCCTGGCGGGCCTCGGTGAGGATGCGGTCGGCCTCGTTCTGGGAGCGGCGGGCGACCTCGGTGTCGGAGATCAGGGAGCCGCGCTCGGCGTGGGCCGACTCGATGATCCGCTCGGCCTCCTGGCGGGCCCGCTCGACCATGTGGTCGCGGTCCCCGATCAACTCCTGGGCCTGGGCGAGGGAGTCGGGCAGGGCCGCGCGCAGCTCATCGAGCAGCGAGAGCAGTTCGGCGCGGTTGACCACGCATGAGGCCGACATGGGCATGGATCGGGCGCCGGAGACCACCGAGACGATCTCGTCGAGCTTCTTCTGCACGTCCACCGTGTGGTCCACCGTGTGCTCGCCACTCTCTACAGCTGTGTTGGAGACGGTCGGATCGACTGTACGGCCAGTGGAGGACCACCGGACACCGGGTGGCGCGGACACCGGGTGGCGCGACCGGTCCCGCGCGGGCCCCGCGACAGGGCCCCCGCGGCAAGGCGCCCTAGTCGCGGCGCAGGCGTTCGGTCAGGGCTTCGAGGACGACGGGGGGCACCAGGTGGGAGACGTCTCCGCCCCAGGTGGCGACCTCCTTGACCAGGGAGGACGACAAGAAGCTGTAGGTGGGGTTGGTGGGGACGAAGAGGGTCTCGATGCCTGAGAGACCGATGTTCATCTGGGCCATCTGCAGCTCGTAGTCGAAGTCGCTGACGGCGCGGAGGCCCTTGACGATGGCGGGGATGTCGCGCTGCTTGCAGAAGTCGACGAGGAGACCGTGGAAGGCCTCGACCCGTACGTTCGCGTACTCGGCGGTGACCTCGCGGATGAGGTCGATCCGCTCCTCCACCTCGAACAGGCCCTTCTTCGACTTGTTGATCATCACCGCGACATAGACCTCGTCGTACAGCTTGGAGGCGCGGCCAATGATGTCGAGGTGTCCATTGGTGATGGGGTCGAACGACCCGGGACAGACGGCGCGGCGCACTTGGGATCCCTCGCTCTCCGGTCCGGTCATCGTGCGTCTTCGCACGTAGAGGCGGCGCGACCGTACCAAAACGTTCCCTCGCCGTAACGACGGGCCCGGAGCGCTTCGAAACCGGTCGGCCAGGCGAAGTCACCGCCTCTGGTGCTGCGCTCCACGGTGACGAGCGCTTCCTCAGCGAGCCAGCCTCCCGTACGGAGTGTGAGCAGGATCTCCCGAAGATCGTCGTCCGGGACGGCGTACGGAGGGTCCAGGAAGACGATGTCGTACGGCTCCTGGGGCGCCGGGCCCTGGATGATCTGTTCCGCTTTGCCCGACCTCACCTCGGCGCCGGGGAGGCCGAGCGCTCTGACGTTGTCGCGGACCGTCCGGACCGCGCGGGCGTCGGCCTCGACGAGGAGGGTGTGGGCCGCGCCGCGGGAGAGGGCCTCCAGGCCCACGGCTCCGGAGCCGGCGTAGAGGTCGAGGACGCGTTCGCCGTCGAGGGGGCCGCCGAGGAGGGCCTGCCAGGTGGAGAAGAGGCCCTCGCGTGCGCGATCGGAGGTGGGGCGGGTGCCGTTCCCTGGCGGGACGGCCAGGCGGCGTCCGCCGGCGGCGCCGGCGATCACGCGGGTCATCTTGGGTCCTTGGAGGAGGGGGCGGCTACGACTCCAGTCTGTCAGGCCGGGAGGCAGGGGCGCCTGCCCTCGGTGTGGGGTGAGGGTGAGGCCACAGCTGCAACCGGCCCTGCCCTGCGGCCCTGTCGTCAGCCTCGCCCGTGCGGCCCTCCCCTCAGCCCTTCTCCAGGTACTGCTCCCTCTCCTCGTCCAGGAGGGCGTCCAGGGCCGTTCTCAGGCCCGGGAAGGACTCCAGGTCCGGGTCGGCGGCCACCACCGACGCCGCCTCCTCCCTCGCCTCCGCGATGATCTCCTCGTCGTCGATGACGGTGAGCATGCGCAGGCTGGTGCGGGCGCCGGACTGGGCCTGGCCGAGCACGTCGCCCTCGCGGCGCTGTTCGAGGTCGATACGGGAGAGCTCGAAGCCGTCGAGGGTGGAGGCGACGGCACCCAGGCGCTGGCGGGCGGGGCTGGCCTCGGGCATCTCCGTGACGAGGAGGCAGAGGCCGGGGGCGGAACCCCGGCCGACGCGGCCACGGAGCTGGTGGAGCTGGGAGACGCCGAAGCGGTCGGCGTCCATGATGACCATCGCCGTGGCGTTCGGGACGTTGACGCCGACCTCGATGACCGTGGTCGCCACCAGGACCTTGGTCTCACCGGCGGCGAAGCGGCGCATGACCGCGTCCTTGTCGTCCGGGTGCATACGGCCGTGCAGGACCTCGACCTGGAGGTCGCGCAGAGGGCCCTGGGTGAGCTGGTCGGCGATGTCGAGGACGGCGAGCGGCGGACGCTTCTCGGCCTCGTCCTCCGGGGACTTCTTGCTCTTCCCCGTGCCCGTGTGTTCGTCGATGTCGTCGCCGATGCGGGGGCAGACGACATACGCCTGGTGGCCGTTCTCCACCTCCTCGCGGACCCGCTCCCAGGCGCGGGCGAGGAAGTGCGGCTTGTCGGCGGCGGGGACGACATGGCTGGCGATCGGCGAGCGGCCCGCGGGCAGTTGGTCGAGGACCGAGGTCTCCAGGTCACCGAAGACGGTCATGGCGACCGTGCGCGGGATGGGGGTGGCCGTCATGACGAGGAGGTGCGGCGGCTGCTTGCCCTTGCCCCGCAGGGCGTCGCGCTGCTCCACGCCGAAGCGGTGCTGTTCGTCGACGACGACCAGGCCCAGGTCGTGGAACTGCACCTTGTCCTCGATCAGTGCATGGGTGCCGATGACGATGCCGGCCTCGCCGGTGACCAGGTCGAGGAGCGCCTGACGGCGGGCCGCCGCGCCCATCGAGCCGGTGAGCAGCACCACCTTGGTGGCGTGCTCGGCGCCGCCCAGCATGCCGCCCTCCGCGAGCTCGCCCATCATCTCCGTGACCGACCGGTGGTGCTGCTGGGCGAGCACCTCGGTCGGCGCGAGCATGGCCGCCTGCCCACCGGCGTCCACCACGGCGAGCATGGCGCGCAGGGCCACCATTGTCTTCCCGGAACCCACCTCTCCCTGGAGCAGGCGGTGCATCGGGTGTTCCTTGGCGAGGTCGTCGAAGATCTCCTTGGAGACCTTCTGCTGGCCCTCGGTGAGGGTGAACGGGAGGCGTGCGTCGAAGGCGGTGAGGAGGCCGTCCGGGGTGGGGCGGCGGGCCACGGCGGGGAGTTGGGCGTCGGTGTGCCGACGGCGGGCGAGGGCGACCTGGAGGACGAAGGCCTCGTCCCACTTGAGACGGTCCCGGGCGCCCTCGATGTCCGCCTTGGTGTGGGGGCGGTGGATCTTCAGCAGGGCCTCGGGGAGGGGGACCAGGCCCCGGCCCGCGCGCAGGGCGTCGGGGAGCGGGTCCACGGCTTCCTGGGCGCTCGGCAGAACCGTCTGCACCGCCTTGGCGATCTTCCAGGACTCCAGCTTGGCGGTGGCCGGGTAGATCGGGATGAGGGCGCCGGCCCAGCTGTCGACCGTCTCCGACACGTCTTCGCCGCGCAGCAGTTCGTACGCGGGGTGGGCCAGCTGGAGGCGGCGGTTGAAGACGGAGACCTTGCCGGCGAAGAGGGCACGGGTGCCGGGGAGGAGCTCCTTGTGGGGTTTGTGCACGCCGTTGCCGAAGAAGACCAGCTGGAGGCGGCCGCTGCCGTCGGTGATGGTGACTTCGAGGCGCTGGCCCTTGCCCCGGGGGGCCTTGGCGGAGGCGAAGGTGTGCAGGCGGGCGTCGGCGACCTGGGCGACCACCGTGACGTGCTCGTCCATGGGCAGGTCGGCGAGGTGGGTGAGCTGCCCGCGCTCCTCGTACCTGCGGGGATAGTGGTGCAGCAGGTCTCCGACGGTGTGCAGGCCGAGGTGCTCGGCCATCACCTTCGCGGTGGCGGCGCCGAGCGTGTTCTTGAGCGGTTCTTCGAGCGCGGGCACGAGATCCATTGCACACCACGGCACTGACAATCCCGTATACGTCCTTGAAATCCGCTGGTCAGGCGGGTCGTTCGCGCCTAGGATGGCGCACTCCCGGGCCTCTAGCGAAGGCCCCTGCCGCCTCCCGTCCGCGGTCGCCGTCACGTGGGACCGCCCTACCCCGCGCCGTCGCCCGACCCCACCCCACCGGCGCTGCGACGATGGACTCAATGACCTCACAGTCATCCCAGGCATCCCAGACTCCACAGTCACCTCACACGTTCCAGGTCGATTTGCGTGGCCTGGTGGATCTGCTCTCGCACCACCTCTATTCCAGTCCGAAGGTCTACCTGCGCGAGCTGCTGCAGAACGCGGTGGACGCGATCACCGCGCGGCGGGCCGAGGAGCCCGACGCGCCCGCCCGGGTGCGGCTGTTCGCCGAGGGCGCCGCGCTGCGGGTGGAGGACTCCGGCGTGGGACTCACCGAGTCCGACGTGCACAGTCTCCTCGCGACGATCGGCCGCAGCTCCAAGCGGGCCGACGGGCTGCAGGAGGTCCGCTCGGACTTCCTCGGGCAGTTCGGCATCGGGTTGCTGGCGTGCTTCGTGGTCGCCGAGCGCATCCGGGTCGTCAGCCGCAGCGCCCGCACGCCCGACGCGGCGCCCGTGGAGTGGACGGCGACCGACGACGGCTCGTACACGGTGCGGACGCTGCCGGACGAGGCGCGCCCCGAGCCGGGGACGACCGTGCATCTGGTCGCGCGGCCGGGCGCGGCGGAATGGCTCTCGCACGCGCGCGTGCTGTCGCTGGCGCGGGACTTCGGCTCGCTGCTGCCGTACGACGTCCGGGTCGGCGAGGAGGCCGTCACGGATCTGCCGGCGCCCTGGGACCGCCCGTACCCCTCCCCCGCCACCCGGCGGGTGGCCCTCGCGCGGCACTGCCACGACCTGTTCGGGTTCACCCCGTTGGACGCGATCGAGCTGGACGTGCCGCTGGCCGGGGTGCGGGGCGTGGCGTACGTGCTGCCGTCCGCGGTCAGCCCGGCGCAGCGGGTGGGCCACCGGGTGCATCTGAAGGGCATGCTGCTCACGGAGCGGGCCGAACAGCTGCTGCCGGAGTGGGCGTTCTTCGTGCGCTGTGTGCTCGACACGGACAGTCTGCGGCCCACGGCGTCCCGCGAGTCGCTGTACGAGGACGAGACCCTCGCGGCCGTCCGGGAGGCGCTGGGCGAGCGGATCCGCGGGTGGCTGACCGGTCTCGCCGCGGGTGATCCGGAGCGGCTCGCGGCCTTCCTGTCGGTGCACTACCTGGGGGTGAAGTCCCTGGCGCGGCACGACAAGGAGATGCTGCGCACGATGCTGCCGTGGCTGCCCTTCGAGACGACCGACGGACGGCTGTCCCTGGAGGAGTTCGCGCAGCGGCACCCGGTGGTGCACTTCACGCGGACGGTGGAGGAGTACCGCCAGGTCGCGCCGATCGCCTCCGCGCAGGGCGTCGGGGTGATCAACGGCGGTTACACGTACGACAGCGAGCTGGTCGAGGCGCTGCCGTCGGTGCGCCCGGGCACGATGGTCGCCGAGTTGGACGCCGACACGGTGACCGCTCATCTGGACGCGCCCGACCCGGACGAGGAGCTGGCGCTGGCGGGCTTCCTGTCGGCCGCGCGGGCGAAGCTCGACCCCCTGGGCTGCGATGTCGTTCTGCGGGCGTTCCATCCGCTGTCGGTGCCCGCGCTGCACCTGGACGACCGTTCCTCCCGGCACGAGCAGGCCCGCGCGGAGGCCGAGGAGCAGGCCGACGACCTGTGGGCGGGCATCCTCGGCTCGCTGCGCGGCACTGCCCCGCGCGCACGGCTGGTGCTGAACCACCTCAACCCGCTCATCCGGCGGATCGGTGCCCTGCGCGATCCCGAGCTGATCGGGACCGCCACCGAGTCGCTGTACGGGCAGGCCCTGCTGATGGCGCAGCGACCGCTCAGGCCGGCGGACTCGGCGCTCCTGAACCGTGCCTTCATAGGCCTCCTGGAGTGGGCCACGCACAGCGAGACCGGGCCCGGGGAGGGCGGCCGACCGTGAGGGACGTCATGGACTTCGACGAACTGCGCCGGGCCATGGCGGAGAACTACGAGCAGCCGGAGGGCCCCGCACGCAACGCGCGCGCGGAGCGGCTGCTCGCCGAGGCCGAGAAGCTGAACATCCCGCTCGCCGTGATCGAGGCGCTCGGGCATCAGCTGAAGGTCTACAACTACAGCTCCGAGAAGGACAAGATGTTCGTCCCCTTCGCGCGTCTGCTGCGCATGTGGGACGAGCGGCCCGAGGACTTCGACGAGTACGAGGTCCACTCGCTGCACTGGGTGTTCAAGTGGATGTCGGCCGGCATGCTCAACCAGCCGCATGTGCCGCTCGCCTCGATCGAGAAGTGGCTCGGCGAGATGGAGCACCGCTACCGGCTCGCCGGGCACTCGGAACGGGCCGTGCGCAGCGCCGAGTTCAGTGTGGCCGCGCACGTCGGTGACCTGGCGCGGGCCGAGCGGGCGTACGAGGCGTGGCTGGCGGCCGACCGGGACAGCATGGCCGACTGCCACGCGTGCGAGCTGCACGGCCAGGGTTGGTGGCAGGCGCGGCAGCGGCGGGACGCCGAGGCGCTGCGGCTGTGGGCGCCGGTCCTGGAGGGCGAGTACACCTGCGCCCACGAGCCGCACACCGTTCTGGCGTCCTCCCTGCTGCCGCTGCTGCGGCTGGGCCGCCTGGACGAGGCGCGCGCCCACCATCTGCGCGGTTTCCGGCTGGTGCGGGCCATGGAGAGCATGCGGGGCGCGTACGCGGACCACGTGGAGTTCTGCGCCCTGACCGGCAACGAGGCGCGCGGTCTTGAGCTGCTCGCCGAGCGTCCGGCGTACTTCACGGACTCCGGGGACCCGCGCAGCAAAGCGGACTTCACGGCCGTGGTGGCGCTCCTCATGGACCGCCTGGTCAGCCGTGGTCTCGCCGATCAGACGGTCCCGGGTCCCGCCGGCCGTAGCTGGACCGCCGCCGAACTCGCCTCGCACGCGCGCGTGGAGGCGCTGTCGCTGGCCGCCCGGTTCGACGAGCGCAACGGCACGGCGTACGTCAGCACCCATGTCCGGGAGCGCATGGACCAGCCGCCGCTGGTGGACCGGCTGCCGCTGGGCGTGCGGGCGACGCGCACGGTGCCGGCGCCGCGGCAGCCCCTGGCCGTGGAGCGCGTCGAGGCGGCACCGGCGCCGGACGACCTGCCCGCGCTCCTCGCCGAGGCGCGGCGGCTCTCCGAGTCGCTGCACCCGGACTCCGTGGGCGCGTGGGCCGCGGTCGCGCGAGCCGCCGAGGCGGACGGCGCGGAACTGAACGCCCATGACCGGGCGGAGATCGTCGACCACCGGGCGATCGGCCTCGGGCCCGAGGGGCGCACCCTGTTCGAGCACGCGGCCGAGCTGTACGAGGAGGCCGGTGACCCTGGGGAGGCGCTCGCGGCACGCGCGCGTGGAGCGACGGTCCACGCTCTGAACGGGCACACCGAGGAAGCGCTGGAGCTGCTGTCCGAGCCGTACGAGAAGGTCCTCGCGCTCCACGCGGGCGGCGCCACCGGGCTGCGGCAGACGGCGTCCGTGCTGGTGGGGCGGGCCCGGATACTGATGCAGCGGCTGGAGGAGGCGGACCCGGGCGAGAGCGCGGTGCCCGCCGCCGAGGCCGCCGTGCGGGAGCTCGCGGAGTTCGTCGAGCCGCACCGCGAGCAGGACGTGCGGCTGGCCTCGCGGGCCGCGGAGGCGAGGGCCATGCTCGGGGAGCTGGCCGAGCGCGGCGGGGACGCGGAAACGGCCGCCGCGCTGTTCGAGGAGGCCGCGGAGCGGTATGTGACGGCCGGGGCGCCCTGGTTCGCGGTGCAGTACGAGGCGCGGCTGGCCGGACTCGCGCAGCAGCTCGGGGACCTGGAGCGGGCCGAGCAGGCGGCCCGCGCGGCGCTGGAGCACGGCGGTACGGATCTGGAGCCGATGGGCCACGCCCAGCTCCACGTCCAGCTGGCCGAGCTCCTCGGTGCCGCCGACCGGGTCGAGCCCGGCGCCGCGCACGCGCTGGAGGCGGCACACTGGGCCGACGAGGCCGGTGAGAGCCGGACGCTCGGCTCCTGGGCCCGACATCTGCTCGGCGGGTTCCTGCTGCGGCAGGGGCGGTGGGCGGAGGCCGCGGAGGTGCTGGAGTCGGCCCTGGTGGACCTGACCGCCGAGATCCACGGGGACGGGGCCGTCGCCCAGACCCTGTGGTGGCTCGGCGACTGCCACACCGAGATGGGCGAGCACCGCGAGGCGGCCGACCGGTGGCTGCGGGCCGCCGACATCACCCGGCACTGGCCCGAGCAGCGCGACCACGCCGTGCTCGCGCACCTCGCCGCGGAGGCCCTCGCCCGTGCGGGGCTGCCCGCCGAGGCGGACCGGGCGTACGAGCGCGCGGGCGCCCTCTGGGGAGAGCTCGGCAACGTCCACGGGTATGTGCGGGCGCTGCGGGCGCGGGCCTGGTACGCGGCGCAGGAGGGTGGGGGGCTGGCCGCCGCCCGGGAGTTGATGGGTGACGCGGTGGCCGGGTGTGAGGCGGCCCTGTCGGACGTGACCGGTGAGGAGAACCGGCGGCGGATCCACGCGGAGCTCGGCGAGACGTACCGGCAGTTCGGTGACCTGCTTGCCCGGTCTGTCGCCGAGGACGCCGAACTCGACGCGTATCGGGCGGTGTTCGAGGAGGCGCTCACGCTTGTCGAGCGGGCGGTGGGGGTGTACGGGTCCCTGGGGGCCGACTTCCTCGACGCGCGGACCGGTGCGGAACTCGCGGCCGGGTGGCTGGAGGCGGACCTTCGGCGGGCGGCCGACGCGGCGGGGCGGGCGCGGAGTGTGCTGGCCGCGTACGCCGATGCTGGTGGCGGGGGCTTCGACGGCGCCGGCGACAGTGGCTCCGTGGACGGCGGCGCCGGTGGTCACGAGGGTGAGACGGCGGTTGTGCGTCGCGCGGAGGCGGAGCGGATGCTGGGGCTGGTGGAGGGGCTGGGGGGCGGATAAGGCTCAGCGGGGTGGGGGCGGGCCTCGAGGGTCTCCCCCGCCGCCCCTACCCGTCCCTCCCCCAAGCTCTCGGCTCCGCTCGAGCAGGGGGACCCCCATCCAGGGGCTGCCGCCCCTTCGACCCCGCGTCGGCGCCTTATGGCTCGGGGGTGCGTGTGGATCTGGCGGGTGCGGGTGCGTTGTGGTTTCTCGCGCAGTTCCCCGCGCCCCTGAGGGACGAGCGGTTCCCGCCGTCCCCCGAGGCGGCGCCCCTCCGTGGCTGTGCGACCACCCCGCACTGCGCTCCGGCGTGGCTGTTCGACCGTCCCTGGACTACGGCCCCGCCGGAGCCGCTCGATCGTCTCCGAGCTACGGCCCATCGGAGCTACTCGACCGTCCCTGGACCACGCCCCGCCAGAGCCGCTCGACCGTCTCCGAGCTACGGCCCATCGGAGCTACTCGACCGTCCCTGGACCACGCCCCGCCAGAGCTGCACGACCGTCCCCGGACCACGCCCCGCCAGAGCCGCACGACCATCCCCGGACCACGCCCCGCCAGAGCCGCACGACCATCCCCGGACCACGCCCCGCCAGAGCCGCACGACCATCCCCGGACCACGCCCCGCCAGAGCCGCACGACCATCCCCGGACCACGCCCCGCCAGAGCCGCACGACCATCCCCGGACCACGCCCCGCCAGAGCCGCACGACCATCCCCGGACCACGCCCCGCCAGAGCCGCACGACCGTCCCCGGACTGCGGCCCCGGCGCGCTACTCCACGCCGATCAGCAGGAGCGTGCCCTGGTGGCCGCCTCTGTAGACCACCGTGTCCACGCCCAGGTGGGACTCTCGGAGTGTGGTTTCCACGTGGTCGGCGATGTCGGTGGGAGCCTCGTCGCCCAGGACCAGGGTGACCATTTCGCCGCCGGCTGCGAGCATGCGGTCGACGACCCTGGTCGCGGTCGCGGTGACGTCGTCGCCGATGACGGCCACGTCCCCGTCGATGAGGCCGAGGACGTCGCCGGCCTGGCAGATGCCGGCCATGGTCCAGGACTGGCGCTCGGCGATGACGACCTCGGCGTAGCGCGTGGCGCCCGCCGCGGAGGTCATGGAGACGACGTCCTCGTCGAAGCGGCGGCCCGGCTCGTGCACCGCGAGGGCGGCGATGCCCTGGACGGCCGACCGGGTCGGGATCAGCGCCACCCGTACGCCCTCGGCGCGGGCCTGTTCCGCCGCCGCGGCCGCCGTGTGGCGCAGATCCGCGTCGTTGGGCAGGAGCACCACCTCGCGCGCGTGGGCCCGCCGTACGGCCTCCACCAGCTCCCCGCTGGCGGGCGGCTCCCCGGGGCGGACCAGCACCGTGGTCGCGCCCGCCTCCCTGTACAGCCCCGCCAGGCCCTCCCCCGGCACGACGGCGACGACGGCGCGTTGGGCCCGCTCACGCGGCTGCCGCCCGGCCCCGCCGGCCACGTGCGCGTCCTCGGCCCCGAAGTGCGTGATCCGGATCCGGTACGGCCGCCCGGCCTCGACGCCCGCTTCCACGGCCGCACCCGCGTCGTCGACGTGCACATGGACGTTCCACAGGCCGTCCCCGCCGACCACGACGAGCGAGTCGCCCAGCCCGTCCAGCCTGCCGCGCAACCGGGCCACCGCCTCGTCGTCCGCCTCCAGGAGGTAGATCACCTCGAAGGCGGGCCCCCCGGCCCCGGGCCGGTCGTCGGCGCACACCTCCGGCCCGACGCCCTCCGCGTCACGGACGGCATCGGCACCGTCGACGCCCTCGTCGCCGGAGCCGATGCCCGCCACGCGCGCGTGCGTGGTCGGGAGGTCGGGCGAAGCGACGGGGGCGGCGTAGGCGTGCGCCCTCGGGGCCTCCCCCGTGAACGTCTCCACCAGCGCGGCCAGCACCGCCACCAGGCCGCGTCCGCCCGCGTCCACGACGCCCGCGCGGGCCAGCGCCGCCAGTTGCCCGGGGGTCGCCAGCAGGGCCGTACCGGCGCCCTCGTAAGCGGCGCGGGCCACCCTGCCGCAGTCGCCCTCCGCTGCCACCACCGCGTCGGCGGCCGCGGAGGCGACCGTGAGGACGGTGCCCTCCACGGGGTGCGCGACGGCCTCCCGTGCGGAGTCGGCGGCGTGGCGGAGAGCGAGACGGAGCCCCTGGCCGTCGGTGTGAGAGGCCTCACTGTCGTCCGCGAGCACCTGGGCCATCCCGCGCAGGAGCTGCGCGAGGATCGTCCCGGAGTTTCCCCGGGCGCCTATGAGCGCGCCGTGCGCCATGGCCCGCGCGGCCTCGGCGAGCGTGGGATGTCCGGCGGCGGGCGAGCCGGGCGCCGCACCCGTCTCGTGGCCCGCGAACACCGCCTCCACGGCGGCCGCCGCCGACTCCATCGTCAGGTACAGGTTGGTCCCGGTGTCACCGTCGGCCACCGGGTAGACGTTGATCGCGTCGATCTCCTCGCGGGCCCGCCCCAGGGCGGCCAGCGCGAGGCCGCACCAGGTGCGCACCGCGAGAGCATCGAAGAATGTCTGCGGCACCTGCGGCACCTGCGCCTCCTTGAGCTGCTTGGCTGCTGGACGGGCGCCGGGGGAACGCCGCACGCCGCACGCAGCGTAGACCCGCAGCCGTGACCGCCGGTAAGAGGGCCGGGGCGAGGCCCCGACCAGCCATGGTAGTTTCGTTGTACGGACGCAGTCGTTGTATGCTGCTCCGGTTGCCCGATCCAGATCACCGATCCAGACCGGGCCTTCCCCCTGGCAACGCCACTCGGATCCCGGTCTCGGGATCATGATCCCGGCATGCCGGGATCAACCGTAAGTGCATCTGAAGTCTTTGGAGTGACCCGTGGCTGCCAACTGCGACGTCTGCGGCAAGGGGCCGGGCTTCGGCAACAACATCTCGCACTCGCACCGCCGTACGTCCCGCCGCTGGAACCCGAACATCCAGCGTGTGCGTACCGTGGTGGGCGGGACGCCGAAGCGCGTGAACGCTTGCACCTCGTGCATCAAGGCCGGCAAGGTCTCGCGCTGACGCTCAGCTAGCGCGCGGCCACCTGCTGGTTCGCTGCACAGAGCCGGTCCACCGACGGTGGGCCGGCTTTTTGCCGTGCCCACCCGCGTGACCAGCCCTTCTCCCGTGGCCCGTCCTTCTCCGTGGCCCGTCCTTCTCGCGTACACGCCCCAGCGGCAGGTGGCCGGTCCTCAGGCGTATCAGCTGCTCGCGACCCGGCCGATGCCAGCTCCCTCCCCCGGACCCGCCGAAGGGTTAGCCACCGGCGTCAGACCACCGGGCCACCCCGCGTGAGCGCCCACCCGTGATCCAGCGGCCCGATGCCGCCGCCGAGGGCGAACCCGGCGGCGATCGCCCCGGTGACGTACTCCTTGGCCGCCGCCACCGCCTCCGGCACGGTCAGCCCCTGCGCGAGACGCGCGGCGATCGCGGAGGCCAGCGTGCAGCCCGTGCCGTGCGTGTGCCGGTTGTCGTACCTCGGCGCCCGCAGCCAGTGCTCCTCGGAGCCGTCGGTGAGCAGGTCGACGGCGTCCCCCGAGAGGTGCCCGCCCTTGATCACCACCCACCGTGGCCCGTACGCCAGCACGGCCTTTGCGGCCTCACGCATCCCGGCCTCCGACTCGACGCGCACCCCGGTGAGTTGGGCGACCTCGTCGAGGTTGGGGGTGGCTACGGTCGCCGTGGGCAGCAGCCGCTCCCGGACGGAGTCCAGGGCCGTCGCGGCGAGCAGCGGATCGCCGTGCTTGGAGACGCCGACCGGGTCGACGACCACGGGCGCGTCCGTGGCGGCGAGCAACTCGGCGACAGCATCGACGAGTTCGGCGGAGGCGAGCATGCCGGTCTTGACGGCCTCGACGCCGATGTCGTCGACGACACTGCGGTACTGGGCGCGGACGGCCTCCACCGGCAGCTCCCAAGCGCCCTGCACGCCGAGGGAGTTCTGCGCGGTGACCGCCGTGACGACGCTCATGCCGTGCACACCGAGCGCCAGCATGGTCTTGAGATCGGCCTGGATACCGGCCCCGCCCCCGGAGTCGGAGCCGGCGACCGTGAGCACCCTGGGCGGCGCGCCCGGTGACCCGGTCACGACTCTATGTCCGCGAAGTGGTCCCAGCCGCCCTTGCTGGTCCAGGGCGCCCCGTCCACGGTGACCTGCGGCAGCGCCGACGGGTTGAGGACCTCGCCGATCACCTTCCAGCGGGCCGGCAGCTTCACGTCCGGGGGGAACGTCGCCACGATGGCGTGGTCCTCGCCGCCGGTGAGCACCCACTGGATGGGGTCGACGCCGACGGCCTGCCCGATGTCGTTCATCTGGGACGGGATGTCGATCGCGCCGGAGCGGATGTCGATCCGGCAGCTGCTGGCCTCGGCGATATGCCCGAGGTCCGCGATCAGCCCGTCGCTCACGTCGCACATCGCGGTCGCGCCCAGGTCGGCGGCGGCGGGACCCGCGTGGTACGGCGGCTCGGGGCGCCGGTGGGCCTCCACGAAGGCGCGCGGCGAGCGGAAGCCGCGGGAGAGGACCGCGTGCCCGGCGGCGGACCAGCCGAGCCAGCCGGTGACGGCCACGACATCGCCGGGCTGCGCCCCGCCCCTGGTCACGGGCTCGTGATTGCGGAGATCACCGAGCGCGGTGATGGAGATCATGATGGTGTCGCCGCGGACGACGTCCCCGCCCACGACGGCCGCCCCGGCGACCTGGCATTCGTCGCGCAGGCCGTCCATCAGCTCGGTCGCCCAGGTCACCGGGAGGTCGACCGGCGCGACCAGGCCGAGGAGCAGCGCGGTGGGCACGGCGCCCATGGCGGCGATGTCCGCGAGGTTCTGGGCGGCCGCCTTGCGCCCGACGTCGTACGCCGTGGACCAGTCGCGGCGAAAGTGCCGCCCCTCCAGCAGGAGGTCGGTGCTCGCCACGACCCGGCGGTCCGGCGCGGCCACCACAGCGGCGTCGTCGCCGGGGCCGACCCGGACCGCCGGGGTGGTGGTGAGCCGGGAGGTGAGCTCCCTGATGAGCCCGAACTCCCCCAGCTCTCCCACGGTGCCCTTCATCGTCGTATCGCCCCTTCTTGTGCCGCTTCCAGTGTCACTCGCGCCCGGTCGCGAGCGGTCCTCGCCCTCGGTACGGTCGAATCGACCGTCAACTTCCGCGCCCCCCGCGCCCCGGTGTGCGCGGCGCGGCATGTGCGGGTCTCCCCGCGACGCGCGACTACGCGATACCGTGGCGTTCCTTTTCCCCACATGATCCTCGTGGCCGCCCTGGAGGTTCCGTGGTACAGGCGTACATCCTGATCCAGACGGAGGTCGGCAAAGCGTCGACCGTCGCCGACACGATCAGCAAGATCCCTGGGGTCATCCAGGCCGAGGACGTGACGGGTCCCTATGACGTCATCGTCCGCGCCCAGGCCGACACCGTGGATGATCTCGGTCGGCTGGTGGTCGCCAAAGTCCAGCAAGTGGACGGCATCACCCGCACGCTGACCTGCCCGGTCGTGCACCTGTAGCCCCCGTCTGCCCTCGGCCGGTGTGCTCCTCGCGGCACCGGCGCTCCGTTGTCTCGGGCTGCCCGTCCCGGTCGTTTCGTTGATCGCCGTCGCGGGCTGCTCCTCAGCAGACGACGGCGGATCAACGGCGGTTCCCGGAACGGACGCGACCGTCACGAAGCTGTGCCGGAACCTGGACGGGGCGTCGCCGCGGAAGGTGGACGGTCTCGGCCGCCGGGACCCCGAGCCCGCCCCGCCGCTGACGGCGGGCCGGGGCAGCCCGGCGATCATACTGCGCCGCGGTGTTCACCGGCCGCCCTGGACGCGTACCCGCGATCAAGGGGGCGACCCCCTGGGGGATCGCCCCCTTGGGGGTGCCGTGTGCGTCAGCGAAGGCCGGTCGGCCTGCGCAGTGCCGCCTGGATCAGGCGGTCCACCAGCTCCGGGTACGCGATGCCGCTCGCCTGCCACATCGCCGGGTACATCGAGATCGGCGTGAATCCGGGGAGCGTGTTGATCTCGTTGATGACGAAGTGGCCGTCCTCCGTGAGGAAGAAGTCCGCGCGGACCAGGCCCTCGCAGGAGGCGGCCTCGAAGGCGTCGACGGCGAGGCGCCGGACCTCGGCGGTCTCCTCCTCCGTCAGCGGCGCCGGGACGATACCCGGCGTCGAGTCGATGTACTTGGCCTCGAAGTCGTAGTACGCGTGGGTCTCGGGCGGCGGGATCTCGGCGGGCACGGAGGCGCGGGGGCCGTCCTCGAACTCCAGGACGCCGCACTCGATCTCGCGGCCCCGCAGCGCGGCCTCGACGAGGATCTTCGGGTCGTGGCTCTGGGCCTCCGCGATCGCCTCGTCCAGGCCGGCCAGGTCGTCGACCTTGGTGATACCGATCGAGGAGCCCGCGCGGGCCGGCTTCACGAAGAGCGGCCAGCCGTGCTCACCGGCGAAGTCGACGATCTTCTTGCGGGCGGCGGACTCGTCGAGCTGCCACTCGCGCGGCCGGATCACCACGTACGGGCCGACCCGCAGCCCGAAGGAGGTGAACACCCGCTTCATGTACTCCTTGTCCTGGCCGACGGCCGAGGCGAGGACGCCCGAGCCGACGTACGGGACGCCGGACAGCTCCAGCAGCCCCTGGAGGGTGCCGTCCTCGCCGTACGGGCCGTGCAGGACGGGGAAGACGACGTCGACCTCGCCGAGCGCCTTGGGCACCGAACCGGGCTCGCTGTAGACGACCTCGCGGTTGGCCGGGTCGACGGGGAGCACCACGCCGCCCTCCTGGGACTCGGCGAGTTCCTCGACGGTCGGCGTGCGGCGGTCGGTGATCGCCATGCGCTCCGGCTCGTCGGCGGTGAGCGCCCAACGGCCGTCCCGGGTGATGCCGATCGGCAGGACGTCGTACTTCGTCCGGTCGATGGCACGCAGGACAGCGCCGGCCGTGACCACGGAGATCCCGTGTTCCGAGCTGCGGCCGCCGAAGACGACGGCCACGCGCGGCTTGCGGGACGGCTGCTCAGGGCTCTGGGGGAGGTTCTCGGTGCTCATATCGCGATGAGAGTACCCGTTGGTAGTGCGGCCGTCAGCGCCCGCAGGGCCGGTATCGCTCAGCGTCGCTCCGACTTGGCGGAGCGCGACATCAGCTCCTTGAGGGCGACCACGGGCGGCTTGCCCTCGTGCACGATGTCGACGACCGTCTCCGTGATGGGCATGTCGACGCCGTGCCGGCGCGCCAAGTCGGCCACGGACTCACAGGACTTGACGCCCTCCGCGGTCTGCTTGGTGACCGCGATGGTCTCCTGGAGGGTCATGCCCTTGCCGAGGTTGGTGCCGAAGGTGTGGTTGCGGGAGAGCGGCGAGGAGCAGGTCGCCACCAGGTCGCCGAGGCCCGCGAGCCCGGAGAAGGTCAGCGGATCGGCGCCCATGGCCAGGCCCAGTCGGGTGGTCTCGGCGAGGCCGCGGGTGATCAGCGACCCCTTGGCGTTGTCGCCGAGGCCCATGCCGTCCGCGATGCCGACGGCGAGGCCGATGACGTTCTTGACGGCACCGCCCAGTTCGCAGCCGACGACGTCGGTGTTGGTGTACGGACGGAAGTACGGGGTGTGGCAGGCGGCCTGGAGCCGCTGCGCGACGGCCTCGTCGGTGCAGGCGACCACGGAGGCGGCCGGCATGCGGGAAGCGATCTCCCGTGCCAGATTGGGGCCGGTGACGACGGCGATCCGGTCCTGCCCGACCTTGGCGACGTCCTCGATGACCTCGCTCATCCGCATGGCGGAACCGAGTTCGACGCCCTTCATGAGCGAGACGAGGACGGTGTCGGGCGCCAGCAGCGGCACCCATTCGGCGAGGTTGGCGCGCAACGTCTGGGAGGGGACGGACAGCACGGTGAAGTCGGCGCCGGCGGCGGCCTCGGCCGGGTCCGTGGTGGCGCGCACGTTCCGCGGGAGCTCCAGGCCCGGCAGATAGTCCACGTTGGTCCGGGTGGAGTTGATGGCGTCCGCGACCTCCGGGCGGCGCGCCCACAGCGTGACCTCGCACCCCGCGTCGGCGAGCACCATGCCGAAGGCCGTGCCCCATGAACCGGCGCTGAACACGGCCGCCTTGACCGGCTTGCTCACTTGCCCTGCCCCTCTTCCTGTGGTTCCTGTTCCCGCAGGGCTCCATTGTGCTGACCGGGCCGCTGGTGCTCGACCGCCGCCGCGGTCCGGCGCCGCTGCTCGATGCGCTCCCGCTTCGGGTCGTAGGGCGTCTCGGGCGCCTTCTCGCCGCGGATCTCCTCCAGCTGGCGGGTGATGGCGGCCATGATGACCTCCGTGGCGTCCTTCAGCAGGTCGGGGGTCATCTCCTTGTCGTAGAAGCGGGAGAGGTCGACGGGCGGGCCCGCGAGCACGTGGTGCGTCTTGCGCGGCAGGAGGTGGGGCTTCTTGGCGTAGGGCGGCAGCAGCTCGTTGGCGCCCCACTGCGCCACGGGGATCACCGGGCACTTGGTCTGGAGGGCTACCCGCGCGGCGCCGGTCTTGCCGGTCATGGGCCACTGGTCGGGGTCCCGGGTGATGGTGCCCTCCGGGTAGAAGGCGACGCACTCGCCGCGCTCCACGGCGTCGATCGCGGCGCGGAAGGCGCTCAGCGCGTCCGTGGTCTCGCGGTAGACGGGGATCTGTCCGGTGCCGCGCATCGCGGCGCCCACGAATCCCTTCTTGAAAAGACCGCTCTTCGCGAGGAATCGCGGAACGCGGCCGCTGTTGTACTGAAAGTGCGCGTACGCGAAGGGGTCCACATGCGAATTGTGGTTCACCGCGGTGATAAATCCGCCGTCGGCTGGAATGTTCTCCATTCCGCGCCAGTCCCGCTTGATCAGAATCACCAGCGGCGGTTTGCACAGGACCGCGGCGAAGCGGTACCAGAAGCCGATTCTGCGGCGGGACACTCGGACACCTTCCTCTAGGGGGCCAGGGGGGCCAGGGGGCTCCTCGCCCGGGGAGCCGCACAAGTGTCGCCCCGGACCGCCGGTCTGTCGAGAACACCGTACGCCCCACCCTGCGGACTTCCATTGCCCCCAGGTGACAATGGCGGCGACAAGAGAGGGACGGAACACCCGTGCAGTGGACCCTGGCCGTACCCCTGAAACCCTTGGCGCGGGCCAAGAGCAGGCTCTCGGACACCGCCGACGACGGCGTGCGCCCCGGCCTGGCCCTCGCCTTCGCGCAGGACACGGTGGCCGCGGCGCTGGCCTGTGCGGCGGTGCACGATGTGGTGGTCGTCACCAACGATCCGCTGGCCGGGCGGGAACTGGCGGCGCTCGGCGCCCGGATCGTCCCCGACGATCCCGCGGCCGATCCGGCGGCCGACCCGGCGGACGGTCTGAACGCGGCGCTGCGGCACGCGGCGGCCCTCGCGCGCGCCGCCCGGCCGGGCGCCCCGGTGGCCACGCTGAACGCCGATCTGCCGGCGCTGCGCCCGGACGAACTCGCCCGCGTCCTGGGCGCCGCCGCCGCGTTCCCGCGGGCGTTCCTCGCGGACGCCGCCGGCACCGGGACCACACTGCTCGCCGCCGCTCCCGGCCGGGCGCTGCGCCCGGTGTTCGGCCCCGGCTCCCGGCTCGGCCACCGCCGCTCCGGCGCCGTGGAACTCGTCCTCGACGACGTCGACTCGGTACGCCAGGACGTCGACACCGGGGACGACCTGCGGGCCGCCCTCTGTCTCGGCGTGGGCCCCCGTACGGCCGCCGCGGCCGCGCGCCTGCTGATACCCGGCCAGTAGGCTGCGTCCATGCAGGCCACCGCGTACACCTACGACGCTGCCACCCGCTCGGGCCAGGTCCTCCTGGACGACGGCACCCCCGTGCCCTTCGACGCCCCGGCCTTCGACGCGGGGGGCCTGCGCCTCCTCCGCCCCGGCCAGCGCGTCCGCATCGAGACGGAGGGCACGGGCGACGCCCTCCGCGTCACGTTGATCACGTTGCAGACCTTCTGAGGCGGGGCGGGTTCAGAGGCTTCGCCCAAAGGGAGCGGGGAACCGGGAGTTCTCAACGAACCCTTACCCCGAGAACGCCGCGGGCCGGGCTCCGACGGGGAGCCCGGCCCGGCGCGTGTGAGTATCCAGCGCCTCCCTGCTAACGGGCGGCAGTCTTCTTGGCCGTGGTCTTTCGAGCCGACGACTTCTTGGCCGGGGCCTTCTTCGCGGTGGCCTTCTTGGCCGGGGCCTTCGCCGCGGTGGTCTTCTTCGCCGCGGTCGACTTCGCGGCCGTGGTCTTCTTCGCCGCGGTCGACTTCGTCGCCGTCGTCTTCTTCGCGGTGGTCTTCTTGGCCGTCGTCTTCTTCGCCGCCGCCGTGGTCTTCTTGGCGGGCGTGGTCTTACGGGCCGTGGTGGCCTTCTTCGCGGTCGTCTTCTTCGCGGCCGCCTTCTTGACCGTCGCCGAGGCGCCACCGCTCAGGCTGCCCTTGGGCGCCTTCTTGACGGAGACCTCGCCGCCGCGGGGCAGCTTCTTGGAGCCGCTCACCAGGTCCTTGAAGCCCTGACCTGCGCGGAAGCGGGGCACCGAGGTCTTCTTCACCCGAACCCGCTCACCCGTCTGCGGGTTGCGGGCGTAACGGGCGGGACGCTCGACCTTCTCGAACGAACCGAAGCCGGTGACCGAGACCCTCTCACCCGCGACCGTCGCCCGGACGATGGCGTCCAGGACGGCGTCGACCGCGTCGGCGGCCTGCTGACGGCCACCGAGCTTGTCCGCAATCGCTTCTACGAGCTGCGCCTTGTTCACGTCTTCCCCTTCGGAGACATCGCCAGAACGAAAGTGTTCAAGCTTTTCGCACGTTAGGCAGATATATACCGCAAATCAAACACGAAACGGGCTTATCACCCTTGTGCCGCAACGAACTCGGCTGTCACGGAGTTGCTTCAGCGTTCCCCGGTGGGCATTCGCCCCTCGTCGAGGTCCACCGTGAAGCTCTCCAGACGCCTTGCCGCGTCGGCGAGATCGTGCTTGGCCACGGCCGTAATGACCAGCAGCTTCCGGGTCAGCGCCATCCGTACGCCCTCCGGGACTTGCAGTGCGCGCACCCTTGCGTGCGCTTCCTTGAGTTGGCCCGCGACCGCCGCATAGAGCTCGAGTTGGCCGTCGTGTTCCATGCACAGATTGTGCCATCTGGGGCGAGTTGTCGCCTGCCCAGGGGGCAACTGCCGTCTCCCGGGGGCCTGTCGAGCACCCCCATCCAATGCCGCACGATGATGCGCGTACCCCGGTAATCGCCTTTGTAACTAGGGGAGTTGAAACCTTTCTGCACCACACTTCCAAGGTGCGATACTCCAAACATGGCTGTACCCCCAACCGTGCACGATTGGGGGTACAGAGGGGTGTGGCGGTGGCTGGAATCCGTCTTGCGCGGGCCTCCCCGGGGGGCGGTCCGCGGGGCGGATCAGACCGGCAGCGTCCGCGGCTTGTACGACGGCCGCTTGGCCTCGTACGCGGCGATGTCGGCCTCGTTCTGGAGGGTGATGGAGATGTCGTCCAGCCCGTTCAGCAGCCGCCAGCGGGAGTTCTCGTCCAGCTCGAAGGAGGCGGTGATGCCCTCGGCACGCACCTCCCGGCTCTCCAGGTCGACCGTCACCTCGGCCTGGGGGTCCTTCTCGGTGAGCTCCCACAGAGAGTCCACGATCTTCTGCTCCAGCACGACCGTGAGCAGGCCGTTCTTGAGTGAGTTGCCGCGGAAGATATCGGCGAAGCGGGAGGAGATCACGGCCTTGAAGCCGTAGTTCTGCAGCGCCCACACCGCGTGCTCACGGGAGGAGCCGGTGCCGAAGTCGGGGCCGGCGACCAGGACCGTGGCGCCCTCACGCTCGGGCTGGTTGAGGATGAAGGTCTCGTCCTTGCGCCAGGCCTCGAACAGCCCGTCCTCGAAGCCGTCCCTGGTCACCTTCTTGAGCCAGTGCGCGGGGATGATCTGGTCGGTGTCGACGTTGCTGCGGCGCAGCGGGACGGCCCGGCCGGTGTGCTTGGTGAATGCTTCCATGACTCTCAGACTCCAGCGGGCGCGGGGGCGTCGGACAGGTCGGCGGGCGAGGCCAGGTGGCCCAGCACGGCGGTCGCGGCGGCGACCTGCGGCGAGACCAGGTGCGTACGGCCGCCCTTGCCCTGCCGGCCCTCGAAGTTGCGGTTGGAGGTGGACGCGGAGCGCTCACCGGGGGCCAGCTGGTCCGGGTTCATGCCCAGGCACATGGAGCAGCCCGCGTGCCGCCACTCGGCGCCGGCCTCCTTGAAGACCACGTCGAGGCCCTCGGAGACGGCCTGGAGACCGACCCGCGCCGAGCCAGGGACGACCAGCATCCGTACGCCGTCGGCGACTTTGCGGCCCTTGACCAGCTCGGCGGCGGCGCGCAGGTCCTCGATGCGGCCGTTGGTGCAGGAACCTACGAAGACGGTGTCCACCTTGATGGAGCGCAGCGGCTGTCCGGCCTCCAACCCCATGTACTCCAGGGCCTTTTCGGCGGCCAGGCGCTCCGAAGCGTCTTCGTACGAAGCCGGATCGGGGACGTCCGCCGAAAGCGGCGCACCCTGGCCGGGGTTGGTGCCCCAGGTGACGAACGGCGACAGCTCGGCGGCGTCGATCACGACCTCGGCGTCGAATTCGGCGTCGTCGTCCGTCCTCAGGGTCTTCCAGTACGCGACGGCCGCGTCCCAGTCCTCACCCTTGGGGGCGTGCGGACGGCCCTCCAGGTAGTCGAACGTGGTCTGGTCGGGAGCGATCATGCCCGCGCGGGCACCGGCCTCGATCGACATGTTGCAGATGGTCATGCGGGCCTCCATCGAGAGCTTCTCGATGGCGGAGCCGCGGTACTCCAGGACGTAGCCCTGGCCGCCGCCCGTGCCGATCCTGGCGATGATCGCGAGGATCAGGTCCTTGGCGGTGACGCCGTCGGGCAGCTCGCCGTCGACGGTGATGGCCATGGTCTTCGGGCGGGCCATGGGCAGCGTCTGGGTGGCCAGCACATGCTCCACCTGGGAGGTGCCGATGCCGAACGCCAGACCGCCGAAGGCGCCGTGCGTGGAGGTGTGCGAGTCACCGCAGACCACGGTCATGCCGGGCTGGGTCAGACCCAGCTGCGGGCCCACGACGTGGACGACACCCTGCTCCACGTCGCCCAGCGGGTGCAGCCGCACACCGAACTCGGCGGCGTTGTTCCGCAGCGTCTCCAGCTGGACGCGGGAGACGGGGTCCGCGATGGGCTTGTCGATGTCGAGGGTGGGGGTGTTGTGGTCCTCGGTCGCGATGGTCAGGTCGAGCCGGCGGACCTTCCGCCCGCTCTTGCGGAGACCGTCGAAGGCCTGGGGGCTGGTCACCTCGTGCAGCAGGTGCAAGTCGATGAAGAGGAGGTCGGGCTCGCCCTCGGCGCGCCGGACGACGTGGTCGTCCCAGACCTTCTCCGCGAGTGTCCTACCCATCGCTTTCCCTCCGGTCGACGCGTCAGCACGTCGACCCAACTAGATCTCGGAGGTGGCGAGCGGGTGCGCATCCCCTCGTCGCACACGCCTGCCGCCGGGCTCGTCGGTCCGCGAGCCGCTGTTGTTCTGCTTCCAGAGTGGCAAGGTCCACGTGAAATTGAACTTGCGTTTCACAGAGTGAGACGCGAGTATCGTTGCATGGACAACAGTAGCGGCGTCGGCGTTCTGGACAAGGCGGCCCTGGTCCTGAGCGCTCTGGAGTCCGGTCCGGCCACCCTCGCGGGTCTGGTCGGGGCCACCGGACTCGCACGGCCCACGGCCCACCGCCTGGCCGTGGCTCTGGAACACCACCGCATGGTGGCACGGGACATGCAGGGCCGTTTCATCCTCGGCCCGAGGCTGGCGGAGCTGGCCGCGGCCGCCGGTGAGGACCGTCTCCTCGCCACCGCGGGCCCGGTGCTCACGCATCTCAGGGATGTGACGGGCGAGAGCGCCCAGCTCTACCGCCGCCAGGGCGACATGCGCATCTGCGTCGCCGCGGCGGAGCGGCTGTCCGGCCTGCGGGACACGGTGCCGGTCGGTTCGACGCTCACGATGAAGGCCGGCTCCTCCGCGCAGATCCTCATGGCCTGGGAGGAGCCCGAGCGCCTCCACCGCGGCCTCCAGGGCGCCCGCTTCACCGCGACCGCCCTGTCCGGGGTGCGCCGCCGCGGCTGGGCCCAGTCGATCGGCGAGCGCGAGCCGGGCGTGGCCTCGGTCTCGGCACCGGTCCGCGGCCCCTCCAACCGCGTGGTCGCCGCGGTCTCGGTCTCCGGGCCGATCGAGCGCCTGACCCGCCACCCGGGCCGTATGCACGCCCAAGCGGTGATCGACGCCGCGGCCCGCCTCTCCGAAGCCCTGCGCCGCTCGGGCTGACCCTCCCCCTGCCGTACGACCACGAAAAAGGCCTGCCTCAACGCCGCGGCAGGCCTTTTCTCGTGCGGTCGACCGGTGGACCGGTCCTCATGGGCGGGCGACCGCGGTGCGCCCCTCGTCAGGCATCCACCCGCCGGTGGGCGAACCGCTCCTTGGCGGACCGGCCCCGCTTCTCGACCGGCAGCACCCCCGTGGCCGCCGCGAGACCGAAGGCCGGCATGTCCGCGTAGATCGACTCGTACGACCCCTCCGGCACCACGTACGTCTCGTGCCAGAGCCCCACGTGTCCGCGGCCCTTCCCTTTGCGCTCCCTGCGGTTCATCGCCGCCCACGCCACGCGGTGGAACGCGTCGGGCGCGTGTGCATAGCCGTAGAGCTTCTCCTTGGACTCCCAGTACTGGACGACGTAGTACGTCCACGGCGAGGCCGTGAGCAGGACGGCGTTCAGCAGCCCCCGACTCGGGTCCCTGCGCAGCTCGCGCAGCATCCGGGGCATCGCGGTCAGCACCGGTATCCAGTGGTGGACGGCCCAGAAGTGGTTGATGCGCACGCCGATGAGCAGGACCACCACATCGCCCTCGGCGGCAGCGGTGGTCCGTCCGGCGACGACCGTCTTTCCCGACATGACTCCCCCTTATTGGCGAGCGGCACTATCCGACCGCTCATGCTTGGATAGTGACACTTCCCAAGGAGGGGCGCAAGAGAGATGCGGTTGTCGGAGTTGAGCGCACGCAGCGGGGTGTCCACCGCGACGATCAAGTACTACCTGCGCGAAGGGCTGTTGGCGCCGGGCCGCCAGCTGAACGCGACGACGGCGGACTACGACGAGACGCATCTGCGCCGGCTGCGGCTGGTGCGGGCGTTGATCCAGGTGGGGCGGGTGCCGGTGGCGAGTGCCAGGGAGGTGCTCAAGCACGTGGACGACGAGTCGCTGGGCCGCACCATCCGCCTCGGCGCGGCACTGTGGGCGCTCCCCCAGGCCCCCGACCCGGACGAGGAGGACCCGGCGACGGCCGCCGCGGCGGCGGAGGTGGAACGGTTGCTGCGGACGCTGGGCTGGGAGGCGGCGCGGGAGATCGGGGCGCTCTCCCCCGTGCACCGTTCCCTGGTGGCGCTGGTGGCCACGCAGATCCGGCTGGGGTATCCGTGCGACGCCGAAACCATGGCCCCGTACGCCGAGTTGATGCGTCAGGCGGCGGCACGGGACCTGGACCGGATGGAGACGTACGAGTCGGACACGGAGATGGTCGAGTCGGCGGTGTCGTCGGCGGTGCTGTTCGAGCCGGTGCTGCGGGCGCTGCACCGGCTGGCGCAGGAGGAGGAGTCGGCTCGACGGTACGGCCTCGAGTGAGCGGGGCACCGGCGGGCGGAGGGCACGTCCTGCCGGCCTCACCGCTCCGGAGGCGCGCACGACGAAGGCCCTCCGCTGAAGCGAAGGGCCTTCTGTGATGTACCCCCGACCGGATTCGAACCGGCGCTACCGCCTTGAGAGGGCGGCGTGCTAGGCCGCTACACAACGGGGGCGTGGATCCTGCAGGCGTTGAGTACTGCACCGCCGCAGGTCCGAGCTGGTCTACCTGGACTCGAACCAAGACTAACTGAACCAGAATCAGTCGTGCTGCCAATTACACCATAGACCAATGTGGTTTAGACCAGTCAGTACCCCCGACCGGATTCGAACCGGCGCTACCGCCTTGAGAGGGCGGCGTGCTAGGCCGCTACACAACGGGGGCCCTAGCGATCCTGCATCGAGGTGAGCGGGTGCGACCCGAACTCTCCTCGCGGGAAGGATCTGTACCCCCGACCGGATTCGAACCGGCGCTACTGCCTTGAGAGGGCAGCGTGCTAGGCCGCTACACAACGGGGGCTTGCGGATGTGATCCGCTGGCGCAGATAAGCTCTGCGAGCTGGCCTACCTGGACTCGAACCAAGACTAACTGAACCAGAATCAGTCGTGCTGCCAATTACACCATAGGCCACTGGAACGCAAGCCCCTGGGGGGATCTTGTTCTAGTTTGCGCTTCCGGTTCCGGCCTTTCGGCCCGCTCCCCGGCGGCGCAGAAAGAACATTACCCGAAGGTGGACGGCGCTCCAAAACGAGTATCGGAGCCGAGGATCGCGGGGAGTTCGGCGAGGGTGGCGATGCGGTGCGGTCCGACCGGCGGGTCGATGGTCGCGTAGAGGCCGCCGCGATCGATCCAGACCGACAGCAGGCCCGCCTCGGCGGCGCCCTGTCCGTCGATCTCCGGGTGGTCGCCGACGTACGCGACCTCGCCCGGCTGCAGGTCGAGGAACTCGCACGCGGCGTGGAAGGCCTCGGCGGCCGGCTTGTGGACGCCCAGCTGCTCGGCGCACAGGACCGTCTCGAAGCGGTCCCACACCCCGAGGGCGCGCAGCTTGCGCTCCTGCACGGGGAGGCTGGAGTTGGAGAGCACCGCGTGCCGGTGGGTCGTGGCGAGCGCGTCCAGGACGGGCAGGACGTCCGGGAAGAGCGCCCACGCCCGCTCGTAGTGGACGATGTAGCGCTCGAACCAGGCGTCGGCCTCGGCGTCGGTCAGCGGTCGGCCGTGGAAGTCGCGCACCCGGTCGCGCCGGGTGGCCTCCCAGTCGCCCTCACCCGCCGCGTACCGCCGCCAGTGCAGGCTCGTGAGTTCGCGCCAGCGGTCGAGGGCCTCCTCGACGGAGCCGTAGCGGCGCAGCTCCTCGGCGGCCAGATGCGCCCGCATCCCGGCGCGGTCGGCCGTGGTGTAGTCGAAGAGAGTGTCGTCGACGTCCCAGACCACGGCCTTGATGTTCATGGTCCGACGGTAGCCCGAGGCCGGCCGTCCTGTCCGGCGGATGACGAAGGGGCGGCACCGGGAACTCCGGGTGCCGCCCCTCGCGTACGGGCGTTACGCGGCCAGCTTGGCCAGGGCCGCGTCGATGCGGGCCAGGGTCTTCTCCTTGCCCAGGATCTCCAGGGACTCGAAGAGGGGAAGGCCGACCGTGCGGCCGGTGACGGCCACGCGGACGGGGGCCTGGGCCTTGCCGAGCTTGAGGCCGTGGGCCTCGCCGGCGGCCAGGACGGCCTCCTTGAGGGACTCGGCCGAGGTCCAGTCGGCGGACTCCAGCTTCTCCTTCGCGGTGCGCAGCAGCGCGTCGGAGCCCTCCTTCATCGCCTTCGCCCAGGACGCCTCGTCCTCGACCGGCTCCGGCAGGAACAGGAAGTCGACGTTGTCGGTGATCTCCGAGAGGACCTTCAGCCGGGTCTGCGCGTGCGGGGCGACGGCCTGCCACTTGGCCTCGTCGAAGTCCTCCGGGGCCCAGGGGGCGAAGGGGGCCTTCAGCCAGGGGGCGCAGCGCTCGGTGAAGTCCGTCACGCTCAGCATGCGGATGTGGTCCGCGTTGATCGCCTCGGCCTTCTTCAGGTCGAAGCGGGCCGGGTTGGGGTTGACGTCGGCGACGTCGAAAGCGGCGACCATCTCCTCGATCGTGAAGATGTCCTTGTCCGCGGAGAGCGACCAGCCGAGGAGGGAGAGGTAGTTCAGCAGGCCCTCGGGGAGGAAGCCGCGCTCCCGGTAGAGGTTCAGGCTGGACTGCGGGTCGCGCTTGGAGAGCTTCTTGTTGCCCTCGCCCATCACGTAGGGGAGGTGGCCGAAGGACGGGATCTCCTTGGCGACGCCCAGGTCGATCAGCGCCTTGTAGAGCGCGATCTGACGCGGCGTCGAGGAGAGCAGGTCCTCGCCGCGCAGGACGTGGGTGATCTCCATGAGGGCGTCGTCGACCGGGTTGACCAGCGTGTACAGCGGGGCGCCGTTCGCGCGGACGATGCCGTAGTCCGGGACGTTCTCCGGGGTGAAGGTCAGCTCGCCGCGGACCAGGTCGGTGAAGGTGATCGTCTCGTCGGGCATCCGGAAGCGGACGATCGGCTCACGGCCCTCCGCCTCGTACTGGGCCTTCTGCTCGGGCGTGACCTCGCGGCACTTGCCGTCGTAGCCGGAGGGCCGGCCCGCGGCGCGGGCGGCGTCACGGCGCTCCTCCAGCTCGGAGGCGGTGCAGTAGCAGTAGTACGCGTGACCGGCGTCCTGGAGCTTCTTGGCGATCTCCGTGTACGTCTCCATGCGCTGCGACTGGCGGTACGGCGCGTGCGGGCCGCCGACCTCGGGGCCCTCGTCCCAGGTGAAGCCCAGCCAGCGCAGCGAGTCCAGGAGCTGCTCGTAGGACTCCTCGGAGTCGCGGGCCGCGTCGGTGTCCTCGATGCGGAAGACGAACGTGCCGCCGGTGTGGCGGGCGTACGCCCAGTTGAAGAGGGCCGTGCGGACCAGACCCACATGGGGGTTGCCGGTCGGGGACGGACAGAAACGTACGCGGACGGAGCCGTTAGCCACGCTTGATCACCTTGTTGGTGAGAGTGCCGATGCCTTCGATGGTGACGGCGACCTCGTCGCCGACGTTGAGGGGGCCGACCCCTGCCGGGGTGCCCGTGAGGATGACGTCGCCCGGGAGCAGCGTCATGGCCTCGGTGATGTTGACGATCAGGTCCTCGATGGAGTGGATCATCTCGCTCGTGCGGCCGAGCTGGCGCTGACCGCCGTTGACCGTGAGCTGGATGGTCAGGTCCGAGGGGTCCAGTTCGGTCTCGACCCAGGGGCCGAGCGGGCAGGACGTGTCGAAGCCCTTGGCCCGGGCCCACTGCTTCTCGCGCCGCTGGACGTCACGGGCGGTGATGTCGTTGGCGCAGGTGTAGCCGAAGATCACGTCCTTGACGCGTTCGCGCGGGACCTCGCGGCACATCCGGCCGATGACCACGGCGAGCTCGGCCTCGTGGTGGAGCTCCTGCGAGAAGGACGGGTACTGGATCTCGTCGCCGGGGCCGATCACCGAGGTGGCCGGCTTGAAGAAGGCGAACGGGGCGTCGGGGACCTCGTTGCCGAGTTCCCGGGCGTGCTCGGCGTAGTTGCGGCCGAAGGCCACGACCTTGTTGGGGAGCACCGGCGGCAGCAGCCTGACCCGTGACTTCGCATCGAGCGGGGCCAGCGGGACCTTGGTGCCGGAGAGCTCGAAGTCCGTGAACGGGATGCCCTTGATGATGTCGAGGACGAGCTCGTCCGGCTTGTCGCCCTCGACCGCTCCGAAGGCTACGTTCCCGTCGATGGAGAACCTGGCGATGCGCACGGGATCCTCGTGCCCCTTAACTGAGCTGGCTGGAGTCTGACGCTCCAGGCTAACGCGGCAAGGGGGGCCCGCCTCGCGCATTAACGGGCGCGGTCGACCGTACCCATGACAAAGGGCGCCCTGGTCGTGATGCCGGGCGCCCTTTGTCCGCGTACCTGACGGAGCGGTCTTCCTCTTTCACGCGGTTCACGGGGTCCGTCTTGAGCACATGGCGGATTCCGTGCGTACTTGAGCGTGCAACTACTCAGCGGACTGGGCGGGAACCTTCATCAGGACCGTCCGACGGGGGTTCGCGGTCTGGGAGGGGAGGTCGACGGAGTGTTCCTGCTCCGGCGTGCGCAGGTCCTCGGCGTCGGCGAGGTGGGCCAGCGTGGTGCGCCGGGGGTTGGCTATCGTGCGGAACATCATCGTCGTCTTCACTGTTGTCCAAGACCTCGTCGTGAGCGGGCGCCGGGCCGGGCCGCGAGGGCCGCCCCACAAGCGCGGGTTGTCGGATTCGCCATCCCTGTAAAGCGTCAGGCTAAACATCCGATTCCCGGGCCAGGGCGTGAAGAAGACATGATCACTGTGTGAGTTTGCTCACCTACTCATGGTCAAATCGGACAATCCGGATTCTCCACCCACTTGGACAAACCGGACATCAGCCAACTGAATCAGGCATTCCGCTCCTGATCATGGCGACTGGGACACCCCCGGTGCACCCCCGTATCGCGGGAGTTTGCCCGCTTTGCTGCGAATCAGCCTCCACATCCGGTGACTCACCCCTCACGGGCCGTCACTGTGAACAGACCGTTATCCGTTGGCCTTGTTGCAGATCCGGCACTGTGCTGGAATTCCACGGACCGCCGCAGGATGTGCCGGCGCGCAGGGGCGCAAAGCAGCGCCGGGCGGCGGCGGAAGGGGGAGCCAGCGCCGGTCACTCACGACCACAAACAGGGGACGTAATTCAGGGCGCCCCCAAGACGCCGACACCGTCCCACCGTTCATTCGGTGGGGCGCCTGGTCCAGAGGTTGCGACGCTAGTGCAGGGACGTTTCAAGAGGGATGGCAGCGCTTCGGCGGAGCCGGAGCCACACAACGGAACCGGTAACGGTTCCTCCCCCCAGCACGCCCAGAACCCGGGTCCGGCGGAGATCGGCGACGGCGGTGAGCGCTCCGGGCGCACCGGCGCGTCCACTCCTCCCGCGCCCGGCA
>NZ_JAMGBG010000079.1 GCF_023516595.1 Streptomyces neyagawaensis
GCGCACCGGCGCGTCCACTCCTCCCGCGCCCGGCAAGCCCAAGGGCGACACGGCCGGTGTGACCGGTCCCGGATCACGAGTAGCCCTGCGCAACTGGCGCATCTCCACTCGTCTCGTCTCGCTGCTCGCCCTCCCCGTGGTGGCGGCGACCTCGCTGGGCGCACTGCGCATCGGCGACAACGTGGACGACATCCAGCAGCTCGACAACATGCGGCTGCTGACCGACATGACCAAGCAGGCGACCGAGCTCGCCGACGCGCTGCAGAACGAGCGCGACCTCTCCGCCGGTCCCCTCGCGCGGGGTCTCGACGCCAGCGACTTCACGGTCAAGGGCGCCCGTCAGAAGACGGACCAGGCCCGCGTCCTGTTCGCCGACGCGACCCAGGAGGCCGACAGCTCGAGCACCGCCCAGAACCTCCCCGGTGTCCGCGAAAGCCTCGTCCGCGTCACGCGAGCGCTGAACGACCTCAACACCGTCCGCAACAAGGCATACGCCGACCCGAAGAACTCCACGCAGACGGTCGAGGCGTACCACCGTCTGATCACCCAGCTGCTGGAACTCTCCCAGGACATGGCGGAGGCCACCAGCAACCCGGAAATGATCAAGCGCACCCGCGCCCTGGCCGCGTTCTCCTCGGCCAAGGAGTTCGCGTCCGTGCAGCGCGCGGTCATCGCGGCGGCCCTGCCGGTGAACAAGGACACGTTCGGCAACCTCTCCGAGAACGACCGGCTCTACGCGAAGTCGGCGCTGGACAACGAGGAGTCCGACCGCACCACCTTCGCCGACATCTACGGTGACGGCGCCGAGGTGCTCACCAAGCCGATCGACGACGCCAGCCCCACCATCGAGGCCTCCGACCTCTACGCGGACCGGGTGCTCGCCAGCGCCGGCGGTCTGCGCGGCCAGGACAAGCGTTCGTACAAGGACTGGACCGACGACTCCGGGACCAAGATCGAGCGTATGGAGAAGATCGAGGGCTCGCTCCTCGAGGAGATGGAGCAGACCGCTCGCGCGCTCCGTGCGGACGCCGAGCAAGAGGCGATCATCTCCGGTGCGCTCATCCTGCTCGTCCTCGGTGTGTCCCTGGTCGGCGCGTTCGTCGTGGCCCGCTCCATGATCCGCTCGCTGCGCAGGCTGCAGGACACGGCGACCAAGGTCGCCCAGGACCGCCTGCCCGAGCTGGTCAAGCAGCTGTCGGAGTCGGACCCGCAGGACGTCGACACCTCCGTCGAGTCCGTCGGTGTGCACTCGCGGGACGAGATCGGCCAGGTGGCCGCGGCCTTCGACGACGTGCACCGCGAGGCGGTCCGCCTCGCCGCCGAGCAGGCCCTCCTCCGAGGCAACGTCAACGCGATGTTCACCAACCTCTCGCGCCGCTCCCAGGGCCTCATCCAGCGTCAGCTCTCGCTCATCTCCGAACTGGAGTCCCGCGAGGCCGACCCGGACCAGCTGTCCTCGCTGTTCAAGCTCGACCACCTCGCCACCCGCATGCGCCGTAACGGTGAGAACCTCCTCGTCCTCGCCGGTGAGGAGCCCGGCCGCCGCTGGACCCGCCCGGTCCCGCTGGTCGACGTGCTCCGCGCCGCCGCCTCCGAGGTGGAGCAGTACGAGCGCATCGAGCTGGCCGCCGTGCCGACCACCGAAGTGGCCGGCCGCGTGGTCAACGACCTCGTGCACCTCCTCGCCGAGCTGCTCGAGAACGCGACCTCCTTCTCCTCGCCGCAGACCAAGGTCAAGGTCACCGGTCACGCGCTGCCCGACGGGCGGGTGCTGATCGAGATCCACGACACCGGTATCGGCCTCTCCCCCGAGGACCTCGCGGCGATCAACGAGCGCCTCGCCTCGCCGCCCACCGTGGACGTGTCGGTCTCCCGCCGCATGGGTCTGTTCGTGGTCGGTCGTCTGTCGCAGCGCCACGGCATACGCATCCAGCTCCGGCCGTCCGACTCGGGCGGCACGACCGCGCTGGTCATGCTTCCCGTGGACGTCGCGCAGGGCAACAAGAAGCCTGCTCCGGGCAAGCCCGGCCAGGGTGTCCCCTCCACCGGTGGCCCCGCCGCCGCGCAGGCCGCGGCCGGTGCCGCCGCCGCGCGTCGCCAGGCCGGCCAGTCGGGTCCGCAGCTCGGCGGTGGCCCCTCCGGTGGCGGCCTCCTCGGTGGCGCCCCGCAGCGCGGCCAG
>NZ_JAMGBG010000008.1 GCF_023516595.1 Streptomyces neyagawaensis
CCGACATCGGCGAAGTTCCGCGTCGGGTAGTTGAAGATCGACGAGTACTTCTGGCGGCCCTCGATCAGTCGCTCGGTCAGATCCGCGCGGTCGGCGCCCAGGGTCTCCGCCGCCGAGTACAGATACAGACCGTGGCCCGCCTCGTCCTGGACCTTGGCGAACAGGATCGCCTTGCGGCGCAGGGACGGCGCACGCGTGATCCACTCCCCCTCCGGCTGCATGCCGATGATCTCCGAGTGCGCGTGCTGCGCGATCTGCCGGACCAGCGTCCTGCGGTAGCCCTCCGGCATCCAGTCACGCGGCTCGATCCGCTGGTCCCGCGCGATCGTCGCCTCGAAGTGCTCCTGGAGCTCCGGCTCTGCGCGGCCCGCCGACGCGTCGGCGTGTATCGCGGGCATCTCCCCTACCTTCCCTACCGAACGTTCGTTCGGCTAACATCGTGGATGAGTTCTACGTGCTTCGGCAAGTGCCGCACTCGGGTCAGCGTCCGTTGAAGGACGGCTGCCGGCCTTCGAGGAAGGCCCGCACGGCAGCCCGGTGGTCCTCGGTCGCACCCAGTCGCTCCTGGGCCGCCGCCTCGCGTTCAAGTACGACGGGCAAGGGTGCTCCGTCGGCCCGTAGCAACGCCTTGACCTCGGCGTACGCCGAGGTGGGGCCGACGGCGAGACGCTTGGCCAGAGCCAGACCCTCCGCGGCGGCGCCTCCGTCCGCCACCACGCGGTGCAGCAGGCCCCACCGCTGCGCCGCTTCCGCGTCGAAGCGGTCGCCGAGCAGCATCAGGGCGGCGGCCCGCGAGGGACCGACCGCCTGCGCCAGAGCCCCGCTCAGACCACTGTCGGCGGCCAGGCCGATCCCGGTGAACGCGGTCGAGAAGCGGGCACCGGCTCCCGCGACCCGCAGATCGGCGCAGAGGGCGAGCCCCAGGCCGGCACCGACGCAGGCGCCCTCGACGGCCGCGACCACGGGCTGCGGCAGCGCGCGCAGTTCCTCGACGAGCGGGTTGTACTCGTCCCGGACGATGGCGAAGGCGGAGGCGGGCGCGCTCTCAAGAGCCCGCGCGTGCTCCTTGAGATCCTGGCCGACACAGAAGTGCCGGCCCTCGGCGGTGAGCAGCACCGCCCGGACGAGATCGCCGTCGCCGCGCACCCGGCGCACGGCGCCGAGCAGCCCGGCGCGCAACGACCCGTCCAGGGCGTTTCCCCCGGAGGGCCTTCGCAGTTCGATGACGGCCACGCCGCCGTCCAGGGTGTAGCCGACGCCGTGCCGGGTCTCGTCGGCCGGAGGCCGGCCCGTGGCGCTCATTCCCATGTGTAGAACCCCTTTCCGGTCTTGCGGCCCAGCTCGCCACGGGCGACCTTCTCCCGCAGCAGCCGGGGCGGGGCGAAGCGGTCGCCGAGCGTGGCGTGCAGGTGCTCGGCGATGGCGAGGCGTACGTCGAGTCCGACCAGGTCGGTCAGGCGCAGCGGCCCCATGGGGTGCTTGTAGCCGAGGCGCATCGCGTCGTCGATCGCGTCCGGTTCCGCGACGCCCTCCTCGACCATGCGGATCGCCTCCAGGCCCAGGGCCAGGCCGAGGCGGCTGCTGGCGAAGCCGGGCGAGTCCTTGACGACGACGTCCTTCTTGTCGAGGCAGCGGGTCCAGCCGAGGGCCGCCTCGACGGTGTCGGCCCCGGTGCCGGGTGCGACGACGATCTCGACCAGTTCGGAGGCGGGCACGGGGTTGAAGAAGTGCATGCCCAGGAAGCGGTCGGGCCGGGTGAGCGCGGCGGCGAGATCGGTGACCGACAGGGAACTGGTGTTGCTGGCCAGTACCGTGCCGGGGCTCACCGCCCGTTCGGCCGCGGCGAGGAGCCGGGCCTTGAGCGCGGCGTCCTCGGGGACCGCCTCGACGACCAGGTCGGCGTGCGAGGGCAGGGCGTCGACGGAAGGAACCGTCGTCACTCTGGCCAGCACCTCCTCGGCGGCCTCGGCGAGTGCGCCGCGTTCGGCCGCTCTCTTCAGCCCGGCGGCCACGCGGCCCAGTGCCGCGGCCGCGGCCTGCTCGCCGCTCTCCACGACGGTGACGACCGAACCGGCCGTCGCGAAGGACTGTGCGATACCGGCGCCCATGCGGCCGCCGCCGATCACCCCGACGACTGCGGGTGCTGAGGTCATGCCCGGCTCCTCTTCTCCAGGAAGCGTGTCATGCGGTCCTTCTTGTCCTGCCCCTCGAACAGCACGGCCTGGGCCAGGTCGTCGGCGACCGGGTGGGCGCCGGGTGCGTCGACGACGAGCTTCGTCAACCGCAGAGCGGTGGCGGAGGAACGGGCCATGCGGTCGAGCAGGGCGTGTGCCTCCTCGAGCAGCTTCGGAGCCGGTACGACGTCGATGACCAGACCGGCCGCCAGTGCCGCGGCCGCGTCGAGGTTTCGCCCGGCGAGCAGCACCTGCTTCGCGATCGACTCGCCGACCAGCTCGGGAAGGCGCCAGCAGGCCCCGGCCGCGGCGAGGATGCCGAGCCCCGGCTCGGGGTTGCCGAACACGGCGTCGGGTCCGGCGATGCGCAGGTCACAGGCGTACGACAGTTCGGCGCCGCCGCCCAGCGCCCAGCCGTCGACGGCCGCGAGCGTGGGCATGGGGAGCCTGCGCACCCGCTCGAACAGGCGGCTGTTGATGCCCTCGAGGGCTTCGTCGCGGCCCCGTCGCAGCAGTTCGGCGATGTCGGCGCCGCCCGCGAAGACCCTGCCGTGGCCGGTGAGCAGCAGCAGCTTCGGATCGCGTTCCAGCAGACCGCACACCTCGTGCAGTTCGGCGATCATGCTGCCACTGATGGCGTTGCGGGCCTCAGGACGGTGCAGTGTGACGACGACCCGGTCTTCTCGCTCCTCGACGAGCAGCGTCTCGTAGGCGGTGCTCACACCCGCTCCACGAGCATGGCGACTCCCTGGCCGACTCCCACGCACAACGTCGCCAGGCCCCGCCGGGCGTCCTCGCGCTCCAGCCGGCCGATCAGCGTCAGCAGGATGCGGGCACCGGAGCAGCCGAGGGGGTGGCCGAGCGCGATGGCGCCGCCGTCGGCGTTGACCCTCTCCTCGTCGAGCTTGAGACGGCGCATGACAGCCAGCGCCTGGGCGGCGAACGCCTCGTTCAGCTCGACCGCGTCCACCTCCCCGGCCTGCCATCCGGCGCGGGCCAGGGCCTTCTGTGTGGCGGGGACCGGGCCGAGGCCCATGAGCTGGGGCTGGACGCCGGCCGACGCGGAGGTGACGATCCGTGCCCGAGGGGTGAGCCCGTACCGCCGCACCGCTTCAGCGCTCGCGACCACCAGCGCGGCGGCGCCGTCCGACAGCGGCGAGGAGGAACCGGCGGTGACGATGCCGTCCTCGCGGAAGATGGTCCGCAGAGCGCCGAGCTTCTCCAGCGTCGTGCCGGGCCGCGGCCCCTCGTCGTGGGTGACCTCGCCGCCCTTCACCGGGACGGGCACGATCTCGCGGTCGAAGCGCCCCGCCTCCTGTGCCGCGACGGCCCGCTGGTGACTGCGCAACGCGAACGCGTCGGACTCGGCACGGGTGATGCCCTCCAGGGCCGCGACCTCCTCGGCCGTCTCCCCCATCGCGAGGGTCACCTTGACCGTCTCGGGACCGGCCCCCGCGGGCACGGCCCGGTCGACGGCGACGAAGCGCGGATTGGTGAAGCGCCAGCCCAGTGAGGTGTCGTGCACCTCCCCCGGCTTGGCCCAGGGGGTGCCGGGCTTGGCCATCACCCAGGGGGCGCGGGTCATGGACTCCACCCCGCCCGCGACCACCAGGTCCGCTTCCCCGGAGCGGATCGCCTGGGCTGCGCTCGCGACCGCCGTGAGACCGGAGGCGCAGAGCCGGTTGACCGTGTAGCCGGGGACGGTGTGCGGCAGCCCCGCAAGCAGCACGGCCATGCGCGCCACGTCCCGGTTGTCCTCACCGGCCTGGTTGGCCGCCCCCAGGACCACCTCGTCCACGGCCCCGGCCGGGATCCCCGCGCGGCGCACGGCCTCACCCACCACCAGAGCGGCCAGGTCGTCGGGACGCACGGAGGCCAGTGCGCCGCCGTAGCGACCCTGCGGGGTGCGCGCGCCGTCGATCAGGAAGACGTCGTCGGGCATGGGTGGACTCCTCGGCGGGATCGGGCGGACAGGGTGGTGCCGGCCCGGAAGGCCGAGAGGCTGTGCTCGGTGGAATCGGTGCCGACGAAGAAGGAGTCGGGCCCGAACCACTCACCGGTGTCGGTCTCGCGGTCGGCGGTCGCATCCAGCCGCGAGGCCAGGTTGCCCAGCGGCCCGCGGTAGTCGTCGGTCGACGCATGCGGCGTCCGGTGGTCCCGGCTCGTGGTCGCTGCGACCCCCTGGTCCAGCAGCATGCGGGGGCATGCGGAGAAATCAGGGCCGTTCGGCCACTTGTACGGCATGTGGTCCACCTCTTGACACGCATTGGTCTGACTGGGTTACTAAGCCGAGCCGCACGCTAACCGAATGTTCGGTCGGGAGACAAGGTGGCAGAAATCGCGATAAGGAACACTCAGCTCAGCCCTGCCGAGGCGATGTTCGCCGCGGACGAGGCGTCCCGAGGGCTGGGCATCGAGCTGCTCGAACACGGCCAGGGGACCGCCGTGCTCCGCATGACGGTGACCGCGACGATGGTGAACGGACACGGGATCGCCCACGGCGGATATGTGTTCCTGCTCGCCGACACGGCATTCGCCTGCGCCTGCAACAGCCGCGGTCCCGTGACCGTCGCGGCGGGCGCCGACATCACCTTCGTCGCACCGGCGTACGAGGGCGACGTGCTCCTGGCGACCGCCGAGGAACGCACCCTGTTCGGCCGCAGCGGCATCTACGACGTGAGCGTCCGGCGCGGCGGCGAGGTGATCGCGGAGTTCCGCGGACGCAGCCGCAGCATCGCCGGCACACCACCGGAGTCGACCAGGGACACGACCTCGCGCAGGACACCGAGCACGACCGCGAGGGAGTCGCGATGAGCAGCGGGACGACGGCCATGGCGGCCCTGCCGACGGGCCGCTGCTTCCGTTCGGCCAGGCCCCGCACCGCGCTGCTCGTCAACAACGCCGGAACGTGGGCACATGCTTCACGGACATCGTGAGCGATTATGTATTTCCACCGATGTCAGGGAGCCACACGGTGCGGAAACTCGTTCACGAGCCGCACGTCGGCCGGCAAGCAGCACCAGAGCGGTAAAGGAAAGCCAACGCGTGAACCGTCAGCAAACGGAATTCCATGCCTCATGCGGGCACTTGATCTCAGCCCCGGCCGACCTCGCCGGGCAGAACGTCCGTTGCCCCCACTGCCACCGGGTGGTCCCGGCTCCCGCTGCCCATGTTCCGTACGCCTCGCCCGCGCTCACGCCCAGCCCTGTTCCCCGGCCCACCACGTCGGTGGAACCGTCCGCCCTGACCACCCTCTACGTGACCGCCGTGGTCGCCGGTGTCCTGGGGGCCGCCTGCGTCTATCTGGTCATGTTCAACGAGCTCGACGAGTCCGAACTGGTCACGATCACTCCGCTGTGGTTCTTCCCGATCGTCTTCGGCCTGTACGGCTTCGTCTCCCAGCGGCTGTTGCGGCGTATCTCCGCGGGGCACGCGGCAACCCTCAGCCAGGCCGCCCGCTTGTCGGTCGACGTGGCCGGTTTCTGGGCGCTCCCGGCGCTCTTCCCGTTCCTGGTGCTGAGATGGCGCAGCTCCCTGCTCGTGTCGCTGACGGCCGCGGCCTTCTGGGCCGTACTGCTGTGGTTCTTCTTCTCTGCGGTCTTCCCGACCCTCTGAGCGCGGTCACCGCACGGTGGGGCGCGTCGCCGTCACAGGAGTCCCCCGAAGGCCGCGGCAGTCCGCCGACAGCCACAGCCCGCAGACGCGTGACAAGGATCTGACCAGCTCCTTCTCAGAGACACTTCCGCCTGGCAGAAGCCGCCTTGCGCGGCGACCACAGCCGTCAGGAACCTGTTCCCAACCACGGCACGCGGGGCGACGACGCCCCGCCGACAGGGACGGGAACCTTCATGCCGCACACGACCGCCTTCGCCAGGAACCAGTGGTACGTCGCCGCCTACGCCCATGAGGTCGGCCGGGAGTTGCTCGGCCGGACGATCCTCGGCGAGTCGCTCGTCTTCTACCGGACGGAGGAGGAGGGCACGCCCGTCGCGCTGCACGACCGGTGCGTGCACCGGCGGTTCCCGCTGTCCGAGGCCCCCACCCGGCTCGACGGCGACCGGATCGTGTGCGGCTACCACGGCTTCACGTACGACACGACCGGCACCTGTGTGTACGTGCCGGGACAGAAGCGGGTGCCGCGGACCGCGCGGGTCGCCTCCTACCCCGTGGTCGAGCAGGACTCCCTGATCTGGGTGTGGATAGGCGACCCGGCGCTCGCCGACCCGCAGACCATCCCCCGGGCCAAGCACCTGGACTCCCCCGGCTGGGTCACCATACGCGGCATGGAACCGATCGACGCCGACTACGGGCTCCTCGTCGACAACCTGCTCGACCTGTCCCACGAGACGTATCTGCACGGCGGCTACATCGGCACCCCGGAGGTCGCCGAGACGCCGATCACCACCGAGGTCGACGAGGGCGCCGGCATCGTCCGGGTGAGCCGGCACATGGACGACGCCGAGTGCCCGCCGTTCTACGCCAGGTCCACCGGCATCTCCGGCCGCATCACCCGCTGGCAGGACATCGAGTACTTCGCCCCCTGCCTCTACCTGCTGCACAGCCGGGTCGCCCCGGTCGGCGTGGTCCCCGAGGCGGACGGCAGCGACCCGAACGGCTTCCACACCGAGATCACGTACGCGATCACCCCGTCGACCGACGGCAAGGTGTACGACTTCTGGATGGTCTCGCGCGACTGGGCGATCGAGGACGACGAGGTCACCGAGTTCCTGCGGAACAACAACCACACCGTCGTGATGCAGGACGTCGACGCGCTCAACCTGCTGCACAAGACGCTCGGCACCGAGCGCACCGGCTACCAGGAGCTGAGCATCAACATCGACACCGGTGGTCTGGCCGCCCGCCGTATCCTCGCCCGGCTGGTCGAGGAGGGCGCGAAGCCCGTGGAGAAGGTCCAGTGAGCGCCTCCTCCGCCGCGCCCTTCCGGACCGGTGAGATCTACCGCGTGGACTGGCTGCCGGGCACCGACGTCCTGCACGGCACCTGCCACTGCGGACGCGAGCACACCTCGCAGGACCCGATCGAGATGTGGGAGTGGATGCTCGCCCACCCCCAAGGACACGAGCCGCAAGGGAACAGCTCATGACCTCGTCCTCGCCCTCGTCGCCGCACGAGGCCGAACTCCTTGTCGAGTCACGCGAGTTCGTGGCCGACGGCGTACTCACCCTCACCCTGCGCCACCCGCTCGGCGAGGAACTCCCCTCCTGGGAACCCGGCGCGCACATCGATGTGCTGCTCGGCCCGGAGCTGGAGCGGCAGTACTCGCTGTGCGGTGACCCGGCGGACCGGCACACCTGGCGGATCGGGGTTCTGCGGGAGCCCGAGGGGCGCGGTGGATCGGCCTTCGTGCACACGGAGTTGAGCCAGGGCGACAAGGTGCGGGTGCGCGGGCCGCGCAACAACTTCGCCCTGGAGAGCGCGCCCCGCTACCGGTTCGTGGCCGGCGGCATCGGCATCACGCCGATCCTGCCGATGCTGGCCGCGGCCGAGGCGGCGGGCGCCGAGTGGTCGCTGCTGTACGGCGGGCGCAGCCGTCGATCGATGGCGTTCCGGGCCGAGTTGGCCGCGTACGGGGACAAGGTGACCGTCGCGCCGCAGGACGAGACGGGCCTCCTCGACCTGGGGTCGGTGCTCGACGGACTGCCCGAGGACACCCTCGTGTACTGCTGCGGTCCCGGCCCGCTGCTCGACGCGGTCGAGGAGCGGTGTCCGGGGCGGGCGCTGCGCGTGGAGCGGTTCCAGCCGAAGGAGCAGGAGACGGGCCCGGACAGCGAGTTCGAGGTGGTGCTGGAGCGGTCGGGGAAGACGGTGACGGTGCCGGTCGGGGTCTCCGTGCTGGACACCGTGCGGGCCGCCGGGGTCGAGGTGCTCTACTCGTGCACGGAGGGCACCTGCGGGACGTGCGAGACGGACGTCCTGGACGGCACCCCCGACCACCGTGACTCGGTGCTGAGCGACGAGGAGCGCGAGGCCGGGGAGACCATGCTCATCTGCGTGTCCCGCTGCCGGGGGCCACGGCTGGTGCTCGACCTGTAGCGCCACCGGCCCGGGCGGGAGAAGGATTGACCTCCGGTGCCGTCGGCGACCTGAACGCCGGCGGCACCGGAGGGGGTGCTGCTCACCGGCCGGGTGAGGGCACCACGCTGAGGTGGCCCGCGGTGGCCCGCCGGGAGCGGCGCTGCCTGCGGGGGGACTCGGACGGCCGGCCGGCCTTGCGCAGCACGAGGGTCATACGGGTGTAGCCGAGGTCGCGGAGGGTGTCGGGGGTCTCGTCGACGACCCGGCAGTCGACGGCGCCCCAGCGGGGGTCGGGGTGGACGAGCGGGCGGACCGCGCCGTCGTGCCGTGCGGCGCCGGGGCCGACCGTGCGCAGCCAGTGCGGCACGCCGTGGCGGTAGGCGGCGTCCATGATGGGGTCCTGGGCGATGTCCCGGCGGATCGACTGCAGGCCGCGGTCCTGGGCGTGTCGCTCCACGGCGGTGGCGAAGTGGGCGAGCATCGGCAGGCACCAGCTGGACTCGTGGTCGCCGAGGACCGAGGCGGCGTCGGGGTGGAACAGCACGAAGCGCAGGAAGTTGTCGCTGGGCATGGCCGTGGGGTGCGGGCCCACGCCGCCGAACAGCTTCCGGAACGCGGAGTTGGTGAGGACGACGTCCCAGCCGTGGTCGAGGACGACGGACGGGAAGGAGACGGACTCCAGCAGCGCGGCGTAGTCCAGCAGATAGGCCTGCGCTTCCTGGGCTTCGAGACTGTCGGGGACGGGCCGCGGTACCGACCGCTGCCCTCCTGCCTGATATGCCATCGGGAGGTCACCCCTCTTGCCTCTGCGGCCTTCACGCGGCCTCTTGATCCTCGTGCCCCCGGCGGAGTCGTGTCAACTATCGTGGCATTCGACGCCGGTTGACGGCTGAATCTCGCCACAGTTGTGGCGAGACCTGGATGTGAGTTCGACGAAGCGGCTAGTCTCCCCGCAGTTCACGGTGTACTTGCCGGGACCAGGGTCTCGCGCCAGGCTTGGATCCACGGATTCCGCAGTACCGCGAAATTGGCCTGAGAGAGACGTAGGAGATCTGTCGGTGACGGATGGCTTCGAGGTTCCGGACGCCGCGGCGACGGTTCTGCTGCCGGCCGTCGTGGCCCGCGTCACCGCGTTGACGGACAAGCTGGGCGTGGCGCACTCCGAGGTCTTCGACACACGTCGGCTCTCGGTCGCCTCCGGTGTCCCCGAGGCGGTGGTGAAGGCCCTGCTGAGCGGGCAGCGCGCCGGTGAGCCGGACATCCAGGCCCGCTTCCTGCAACGCCTGGACCTGCTGCGGCGCACCCGGCTCAAACCCAATGGGCGCAAGTACACCCAGCAGGAGATCGCCGACGGCGCGGGCATGTCGCGCCAGCAGGCCGGTGCCCTGATCAACGGCGACCGGCGGCCCACGATGGAACACTGCGACGCCATCCAGCGCTTCTTCCGGGTCCATGCCGGCTTCCTCACCGCGGAGGACCCGGAGGCCCTGGCGAGCGCCCTGATGCGCACCGAGCAGGAGCTCCTCCAGCAGCTCGCCGACCGTGAGCGCGCGGCGGCCGAGGCGGCCGACGACCCGCTGCAACGGCTGCTGCAGAACCACGGTGTGCGCTCCATCGCCTGGCGGGCGGCCCAGCTGCCCACCGACCAGCACCGCGACAAGGTGGCGGAGTGGCTGGACATGCTGCTGGAGAGCGTCAAGCGGCCCGAGTCCTGACCGGGGGAATTTCTGTGGGCATCGGAAAGGAAATGCGCCGTCTGTGCGGCGAGTTGGTCGGCGAGCTGACGCTCCCGGCGCCGGCGGACCCCGCCGACCTCTACAGCGCCTTGTGCGACGCCATGAGCAGACGCCGCGGCCGCCCCGTGCACTACCGTACGGCCGCCTTCCCGCCCGGCACGGCCAGTGGGCTGTGGCTGGACATGGCCGAGCAGGACCTCGTCGTCATCGAGGAACGCACCGCCCCCGACCACCAGTTGGTGATCCTCGGCCATGAGCTGTGGCACATGCAGGCCGGGCACTGCGGCCACCATGTGGAGGGCGCGGAGGGCGCCGCGGTCGCCGCGCGCTTATTGAACGTGGACGCCGATCTCCAGGCGACGGTCCTGAAGGTGGCCGCGCGGACCCGTTTCGACCTGGCCGACGAACAGGACGCCGAGAGCTTCGGCCTGCTCCTCGCGAGCAAGTGCCGTACGTGGCTCGCCGGTTCCGCGCTGCGGGGGCCCGTGCGGCGCGATCACCTGGCCGGCCGGATCGGGGCCTCGCTGGGCTACCGCGGCCCGCAGGGCTGAGGCAGCCGCCGACACCATGGACGGGCACAGCTACTACGTACCGGCCGCCGCGATGGCCATCGCCCTCGCCCTGAAGATGCCCGCGCTGCTGCGGAACTGGGGCGATCCCCTCATCAGGTCCGTGTGCGCCCTGATGACCCTGGCGTCCCTGGTGTTCTTCTTCGCCGCGCCCCCGACGATCACCGAGGTCAACCACCTCACCGGCGTCACCAACATGTCGGCGGCCCTGGTGTACGTCCTGCTGAGCGCGTTCAGCGGCTCCTGCCTGGTGCTGATCACCAACTGGCGGGGCGGTCCCCCCGAGGTCACCCGGCGGCTCTCGCGCCGCTGGATCGGCGGGTACGCCGGGGTGTGCGCGGCGATCGTGGTGCTGTTCGTGCTCGGGGACGCGCCGGTGGAGCGGGTGCGGGACTTCGACACGTACTACGCCAACACGCCGTTCCTGCGCGAGATGATCGTGCTGTACCTCATCGGGTTCACCGTCGCCGGTGTCGCCATGCACGTCATGTGCTGGCGCTGGGCGCTCCAGGTGAGCGGCTGGCTGCGGGCCGGGCTGCTGGTGATCGCGTTCGGCTATCTCGTCAACGTCCCCTTCGCCGCGGTCAAGCTGGTCGCCGTCGCGGCCCGCTGGCAGGGCGCCGACCTGGACGGCCTGAGCACCTATCTCGCCCCCGCGCTGGCGTCGCTCGGCGCGCAGGTCAGCGCGATCGGTTTCTGTCTGCCGCTGGCCGGTCAGCGCATCGGCGACGCATGGACCACCTGGTCCACGTACCGCAGGCTCGGCCCGCTGTGGCGGGAGCTGCGGCCGGTGTGGGCCGAGGCCGGCCACGAGGTGCGGATCTCCTGGTGGGCGCCCGCGCAGCTGCTGATGACGCAGCGGGAGTCCGACATCCACGACGGCATGCTCAGCCTGTACCCGTACTTCGACTCCGAGGTGCGCGCGAGGGCTTACGAGGCGGCCGTCGCGGCGGGTTCGGAGCCCGTGCAGGCGCGGGCCGAGGCCGACGCGGCGATGCTGACGGCGGCCGTACGCGCCCGGCAGGACGACCCGGAGGGCCGCGTGATCAGCTCGGCGGTCGCCGACACGCCCACGCTGCCCGCCGAGAACCCCCGTGACCTGGTGCGGATGTCCATCGCCCTGCGTCAGTCCCCCGTCGTAGCGGCCGCCCGCACCTGGGCCGCCGCGACCAGGTCAGAGAGCGACTTCCATGAGCGAACCCGTTAGCGGTCCACACGACACCGCGACAGGCACCGGGCGGCGTGCCGTCGTCGTCGGCGCGGGCCTGGCCGGCCTGCTGGCCGCGGCCGCGCTGCGCGACCACGCCGAGGTCACCGTCGTCGAGCGTGACGCGCTGCCCGAGGGGCCCGAGGCCCGCAAGGGTGTGCCGCAGGCCCGCCACGCCCATCTGCTGTGGTCCGGCGGGGCCCGCGCGATGGAGGAGCTGCTGCCCGGTGTGACGGAGGCGTGGCTGGCGGCCGGGGCCCGGCGCATCCCGTTGCCGACGGGCCTGGTGTCGCTGTCGGCGCAGGGCTGGGTCCGGCGCTGGCCCGAGATGCAGTTCATGATCGCGTGCAGCCGGGATCTGCTGGAGTCGGTGGTCCGCGCCCGGCTGCTGGCCGGTCCCTGGGTCACCGTCCTGGAGCGCACCGAGATCCTGGGGCTGACGGGCGACGCGTCCCGGGTGACGGGCGTCCGGGTGCGGATGGCCGATGGTGAGGAGCGGCTGCTGCCCGCCGACCTGGTGGTGGACGCCGCCGGGCGGGGATCGCGGGGCACCGCCTGGCTCGACGCGATGGGGGTGCCGCCCGCGCCGATGGAGGAGGTCGACTCCGGGCTGGTGTACGCCAGCCGGATCTTCCGGGCGCCCGAGGGCACCGAGGAGTACCCGGTGGTGAACGTCCAGCCGAACGCGGAGGATCCCGTGCCGGCGCAGAGCGCGACGCTCGTACCCGTCGAGGGGGGACGCTGGCTGGTGACCCTGTCGGGCACCCGTGGCGGTCAACCGACCGCGAAGGCCGAGGAGTTCGTCGAGTTCGCACGCAACGTCAGGCATCCCGTCGTGGGCGAGCTGATATCCGCCGCCGAACCCCTGACCGACGTGGTCGTCACCCGCAGCACGATCAACAGGCGCCGCTACTTCGAGAAGGTGTCCCGCTGGCCCGACGGGTTCGTGGCGATCGGCGACGCGGTGGCGACGTACAACCCGATCTACGGGCACGGGATGTCGGTTGCCGCGCAGGGCGCCCTCGGGCTGCGCGAGAAGGTCGCCGAGCACGGGATCACCGCGCCGGGGCTGGCGCGCCGCATCCAGCGGGCCGTCGCCGTACCGGTGACGCTCGCCTGGGAACTGGCCACGGGCACGGACATCCGCTACCCCGAGGCCATCGGCAAGCGGCCGAACGCCGTGCAGAGGCTGTTCGGGCTGTATGTGCAGCGGCTGATGCGTACGGCGGTGGGGCGGCCCCTGGTGTTCCGGGCCTTCCTCGGGGTGATCACCCTCTCCGCGCCGGCCGCCGCGCTGGTCAGGCCGGAGGTCGTGCTGGCGGTGCTGCGCGGCCCCGTCAAGGATCCGCTGACGGGGCCGCCGCTGACGGACCGCGAGCGGGAGATCGTGCCGGGCGCGGCGCAGTAGGACGGTTCCGCCGTCCGCTGACCGAGCGAACCGGCGTGCGGGAGAACGGGATTGTCAGTGCCGGGCGGCAAGCTGGTGGGGTGTCACTCATCCATCGAGGGGAGAGCCGTCCGATGCCGACCGCCGTGCTGACCGACCGTGAGCGGACCGCCGTCCAGGCCTATCTGCGGCTGCTGGGGACCGTACGAGCCGCGTTCGACGGGCCGCCGGAGGGCCGACCACCCGTGGTGCCGACGGCCGCGCTCGCCGAGGCGGAGCAGGCGCTGGCGGAGGCGGGTCTCGCGGGCAACGAGGAGGAGTTCTTCCGGCTGCTGCGCGGCTGGTGCCCAGGGGTGTGACCCTGAGCCCCGCCCGACGGTCCGCCGGCCGCACCGGCGGATCGGCCCCCGTGCGCGGGGCTACGTCAGATACATCCCCGCGGACTGGTCCACCAGCTGCCGCAGGGCCGAGACGTGTGGCGCATGGCCGCCGAGCCGGTCGAGGACGCGGTACGCCTCGTCGCGGTAGGTGCCGAGGTCCTTCTCGTAGCGGCGGAGGACGGCCGGGGCGAGCAGATTCGCCCGCAGCTCGTCCCGCGCGGACTCGGACTCCCGTGCGGCGGCGCTCAGTTCGACGAGGCGGTCCCGGGTGCCGGGAGACGCCTCGTCGAGGGCGCAGGCGAGCAGATAGGTGACAGTGCCGTTGCGCAGGTCCTCGTCGCGGCCGGAGAGGAGGTCCTCCTGGTCGTTGAAGAGCTGCCAGAGCACGCCGAAGACGTCGCCGAACTCCCGCCACAGTTCGGTGCGGTCGTGGTCGGCGCCCGCGAGGAGCGCGGCCATCGCCGTGATCATCGCGAAGGGGGCTCCGGACTTCCCCCGGTACGCCTCGACGACGGAGACCGGGGAGGCCGCGCCGAGGTCACCGCGGAGGTCCCGCAACTGCCCTTCCACGGCGCCGATCCAGCAGTTGACGATCTCGCAGGTGAGGGCGTTGCGCAGGGCGTCGGAGACGGACTGGGCCTGGACGACCCGGATGGGGAGGGCCTGGCCGCTGAGGACGGCCGCGAGCAGCGCCTCGTCCGAGCCGAGCCCCCGCGGGGTGTGTGTGCCGTGGCCGTCGGCCAGGTCGTCGAGGTAGCACGCGGAGGTCCACCACAGCACGTGCACGGCCGACAGGGGAACGGCCGGTTCGGGGGCGCCCGTCTCGGCCCCGTGCACGAGCAGCGGGAGCACCGACAGGGGGTACTTCATCCGCTGGTGGCGGAGCAGCCCCGCGATGGATCTTCGGACCGCGGTGGCGGCCGGGCCCAGCTCCTCCAGGGCGTGTTCGATCTCCGCGTCTATCTCCGCGGCGATCCGTCCGTGCAGGTCCGCGTACGCGAGGGAACTCACCGGCGGGCCTCGTTCTGCAGGGGGAAGGGAACCGACACCGACGTCACCACCAGCCCCCGGCGGACGCTCCAGCGCCCGTGGAAGGCCGTCAGACGCCGGCCGTCCACCACCGGTCCGGGCACGAGGAGTGCGGCGCGCAGGGCGCCCGCGTGGCCGCCGGGGTCGACGGACACCTCGATGTCGGCCTCGGAGAAGTCCAGCCAGCGGCCGGTGAGCGGGAACCACGCCTTGTAGACGGACTCCTTGGCGCTGAACAGCAGCCGGTCCCAGTGGACCGAGGGGTGGTCGGCGGTGAGTCGGCGCAGTCGGGCTTCCTCCGGGGGGAGCGCGATGGCCTCCAGGACGCCCTCGGGCAGGGCGCTGTGGGGTTCGGCGTCGATGCCGAGGGAGGCGAGGTCGGTGGCGCGGACCAGTGCGGCGGCGGCGTACCCGTCGCAGTGGGTCATGCTGCCGGTCAGGCCCTCCGGCCAGCCTGGGGCACCGCGCTCACCGGGCAGGATCGGCCGGGGCGGCACGCCGAGCTTCTCCATGGCCCGCCGGGCGCAGGCCCGGACGACGGCGAACTCGCGGCGCCGCTTCGGCACCGCGCGGGCCACGATCGCCGCCTCCTCCGGGTACAGCTCGATCCCGTCGGCTCCCCCGGTCGTGTCATCGTCGTACGCCTCCACGGCCACGACCGACTCCGGGAGCAGCTCCTCGATCAACGGCTCCGACCTCCATCGGCAGAATCCGGCGCAGCCGTCCCGGGGGTTCCGGGCGCGGGCGCCACTCGCGGGGGTAACCCACGGACACCTCTTCGAAGCGGACCCCGTCCAGCCAGGTGGTCCGCGGGATGTGCAGATGGCCGTAGACCATGACCTCGACGCGGAAGCGCCGGTGCCAGTCGGCCGTCAGATCGGTGCCGCACCACATGGCGAACTCGGGGTAGCGCAGGACGTTCGTCGGGTGCCGGTCGAGGGGGTAGTGGTTGACCAGCACCGTGGGCAGGTCGGCGGGGATCTCGGAGAGCCGGCGCTCGGTCTCGGCGACCCGGGCGCGGCACCAGGCGTCGCGGCTCGGGTAGGGGTCGGGGTGCAGGACGTGCTCGTCGGTGCAGACCACGCCGGTGCCGTGCGCGTACTCCAGGCCCTCGGCCTTCGTCGCGCAGCCCTGGGGCAGGAACGAGTAGTCGTACAGCAGGAACAGCGGCGCGACGACGACGGGGCCGTCCGGGCCCTCCCACACGGGGTACGGGTCCTCGGGGGTGACGACGCCCAACTCCCGGCAGAGCGCGACGAGATGCTCGTACCGCGCGACACCTCGGTGGGGGACGGTGTCGCTGGGGTGGGTCCACAGCTCGTGGTTGCCCGGCGCCCACACCACCTTCGCGAAGCGTCCCGCGAGGGTCTGGAGGGCCCAGCGGATGTCGGCCACCTTCTCGGAGACGTCACCGGCCACGAGGAGCCAGTCGTCGTCCGTCTCTGGGCGCATCTGTTCGACCAGGGCGCGGTTCTCGGGATAGCCGATGTGCAGATCGCTGATGGCCAGCAGGTTCCCGTGCCGGCCCACCGTCGACTCCACCCTCACTCCCTCCGCGACACCGAATGGCAACACGAGAACACAAGTGCGCACCGACGGACAAGAGTGACTGGCTGAGCGCTTGCCCACGCCGCGGCACGCCCGTCGCACGAGGATTAACACGCGCGTGACAGAAACATGGGTCCCGGTGGCCTTATGATCTGCCCCAACACCACCGTCACGCCCGTCGTTCGCGTCGGCGGTTCGGCGTACCTCCATCCCCCCTGGCCGGGCACGGCCTGCTCCGCCGTGCCCGCGAACCTTGGAAAGGCGGCCTGCATGGTCTCTCGCGTACGCGTCTGGCTCAACCGCACGTACGCGGAGAACGTCTTCTTCATGGATCTGCTGCGGAATAATCCGCACGCTCGTCCGGTGGACATCCATGCCACCCACGGTGACGCCGACTCCCCCGTACTGGCCGCCGCCGACACCGCCGATCTGGAGCCCGAGGGCCTCTCCCCCGCCGCGTACGTCGAGTACGCGCTCGACCAGTGCGCCAAGCGGGGTATCGACGTGTTCGTGCCGCGCCTGCACCAGGCGGCCATCGCCGCGCACCGCGAGGAGTTCACGGCCGTCGGTACGGCACTGCTGGCGCCGCCCGCAGAGTCGATCGAGGTCTTCGAGGACAAGGTCACCGCGTACGAGGCGGTCCAGGCGTACGGGGTGCCCGTCCCCCCGTGGTTCCGGGTGACCGACGCCGATGAACTGGTCGCCGCCGTCGAGGAGTTGGAGGCCGACGGGCACCGGGCGTGCTTCAAGCCCGCGTCCGGGGCGGGCGGTGTGGGTTTCCGCGTGGTGACCCGCACCCCCTTCTCGCTGGATCACCTCAGCGGCTTCCCCGGCCCGTACGTATCGCTCGACATGGTGGTCGCCGCCCTGCGGGACGCCGAGGAGCCCGTCGACTGGCTGGTGATGCCGCGTCTCGAACAGCCGGAGGTGTCCGTCGACTGCCTCACCGGCACCGACGGGCGGGTGCGGATGGCGGTGGGCCGCACGAAGAACGGGCGGCGCCGGGGCTTCTCGCTCAACCCCGCCTGGATCGAGCCGGCCCGGCGGCTGGCCGAGTCGTTCGACCTGCACCACCTGACCAACATCCAGTTCCGGATGTTCGGGGACCGGCCGGTGCTGATGGACGTGAACACGCGTCCCGCGGGCGGTCTGCACCAGCTGGCGCTGTGCGGGATCAACGCGCCGTGGGCCGCGGTGCGGCTGGCGCTCGGCGAGGAGACCGGTGACGTGCTGCCGACCCGGCTCGGACAGGACTACACCGTGGTGTCGGGGCCGCGGCCGGTGCGCCCGGTGGCCCTGCCCCAGCAGACCGACGACACGGCGACCGCCGACGCGGGCGTGGGCCAGGGCATCGGTCACGGCGTGGGGGCGGGTGCGGCCGTGGGTCACGGCGCGGGTGCGCCGGTGCCGGCCGATGCGCCGGCCGTCGCGGACATCCCCCGGGCCGTCGAGGTGCCGGGAGCCGTGGGGCTGCCGATGGTGGTCGAGGTGCCCGTGGGCGCGGTGGAGCCCGTGGAGGCCCGGTCGCTCGCCGTGGCGCCGCCGGACGCCGCGCCGCGCGCCTCGTCGCCGACCGCCTGCTCGGCCGCCGACCGGCCCCTGGCCGTGTAGGGCCCCACACCCCGCTCGGACGACGAAGGAGGGCGGCTGTCCTGGCCGACAGCCGCCCTCCGGTCTTGCGTACCGCCGCCCGTCGCGGGGCCTCAGCGCCCGCCGGTCCCCGGCGATGCCGCGGGTACGCGGCGGGCACGGGTCAGGAGGCGATCCAGATGCCGAAGTCGCGCCAGGCGGTGCCGAAGTCCTGGAAGCCGAGGCGGGCACCCGCGACACGGGTCGTCGTGCCCTTGGCGATGGCCCCGCCGCTCGCGGAGCCCGAGTAGATCGGGCCGCCGCTGTCACCGGGTCGGGCCGCGGTCTGGCCGTTCATCTGCTCGGCCTCGACCAGGTCCTCGGAGTCGTTGTAGAAGAACAGCACCTTGATGTTGCAGATCGCGCCGCCCACGACCCCGGCGCTGGTGGAGCCGGACTGGCACAGGAACTCGCCGGGGTAGACCCAGTCCCACCCGTCCACGCGGACGCCCACGTTGTCGTCCGGGGTGCCGGTGTAGATGAAGTTCGTGACGTCGTTGGCCTGGATGAGCATGATGTCGTGCGTCTTGTTGATCTTGGACGGGGTGCCGATGTAGGTGCCCGCGCCGCTGCTGAAGGGGTCGCCGAAGTTGCCGCAGTGCCCCGCGGTGAGCAGGTACTGCGCTCCGGTGTTGTCGGTGACGCCGAAGCCGGAGGTGCAGCCGGCGCCGGGCCGCTGGATGCGCGCACCGCCCCACCACGGGGACCAGTCGTTGTTCCGGGACACTTCCTCGGAGCGCGTCTCGACGACCGTACGGACGGGGACCCCCGCCACCTCGGACGCGGTCGCCCGCACCGCGGCAGCCCGCTTCCCCGCCGAACCGGAGGCGGACCCGGAACCGGAACCGGATCCCGAGTCGGCTCCGTCCGTGGCCAGGACGAGCCCGGCGCCGTCGGTGGGGATGTTCACGGTGTGGCCCAGGGACGGGTTCTCGGCCAGTTCCGCCTGTAAGCGCGCTGAGGCGGCCTTCAGCTCGCGCAAGGAGTACTTCGCCTCGACGATCCGCACGGGCGCCGTCTCGCGCGCCTCCTGGATCGCCTTCCGGACCTTGGCCGGCACCTCGCCCTTCCACCACAGGGCGACCCGGCCCGCCTCCAGCCCGATGCCGGTGAAACCGGCGTACCCGCCGCGCTCCTGCGCCCATCTGATGGTGTCCGCCGCCTCCACGAGGGGCCGTTGCTCGGTCATTCTCGCGAGATCGGCCGCGGGCACCACGTCCGAGATCGGCACGACGTTCCTCTCGGGCCCCTGGGCGGTGGCGCCGGTCGCGGTGGTGCCGACGAGCGCGGTGGCCGAGAGGGTCGCGGCAGCGGCCAGCAGAGCCGTCCTGTTTCGCATCTATCCGCCTTCCCTGGAGTGCGTTTGGCTGCCGACGCTAGGCGGCGGCGATCAGCAGCCGATCCATGCGGGATCAACGCGCAGGCAACCGGGTCCGCCGCAACACCGTTCACCAGAGTGTGGATGTGTATCGACAGCACCAACTTCCTTGTGATGCGGATCAGTTACGGGGCGAGCGAAGGAGACGAGCGACGGATGCCGGACCGGTTGCGCTTCCTCGTGCTGGGCACCGTGCACGTGTTGCGGGGCGACAGTGAGATCAGGGTCGGCCCGCCCCAGCAACAGGCCATGCTGGCGGCGCTGTTGCTGCGGCTGGGGCATCCGGTGTCGGCCGCGCGGCTGGTCGACGCGCTGTGGGGGGACGCACCGCCGGCCAAGGCGGTCACCACGATCCGCACGTACGCCTGGCAGTTGCGCCGACTGCTGGAGCACAACCCCTCGTCCCCGACGGTCCTGGTCTCCGCGGGCAACGGCTACCGGCTGACGGCACCCCCGGCCGCGCTCGACGCCCGGCAGGCGGAATCGCTGATCGACGAGGCGACCCGGGCCCGCGACGACGGTCGCAGGGACCGGGCGAGCGACCTGCTGACCACCGCGCTCTCCCTGTGGCGAGGAGACTCCCTCACCGGTGTCCCCGGCCCCTTCGCCCAGCGGCAACGCGACCGTCTGGAGGAGCTGAGGACCGCCGCCCTGGAGGAGCGCTACGACCACGAACTCTCCCTGGGCCGACACCACTTCGCCATCCCCGGCCTGACCGAACTCACCGCCGCCCACCCGCTGCGCGAGCGGCCGTACGGCCTCCTCATGCGGGCCCTCCACGCCGCCGGACGGCAGGCCGACGCCCTCGCCGTCTTCACCGCCTACCGCAACCGCCTGGCCCACGAGCAGGGCATCGACCCCGGCGCGGCCCTCAACGCCGTGCACCGCATGATCCTTGAGGGCCGGCAGGAGGCTGCGCGAGGGAGCGGCGCGGCGGTGGGTCCGGGGACGGCCGCGAAGGGGAGCCCGGCGGGCGACGGTCAGAGGGCGGTTCTCAGCGCAGGAGGGCACGACGATGGGCAGCGGCCCGGACGGGAGCCGGCGGAGGACCAGCCGTCGGCGGGCGGGGAGGGTCCCGCCGACGACGGACACCGGCTCGGGAACGAGACGGCCTGGAACGGAAACGGCGCGGGCGGGAGCGGGAACGAGGGTGCGGGGGGCGTGAGCGGAAGGCCGCGGCGGGCGTGGACCGTGCTCGGGGCCGAGGCGCCGCCCAAGCCGACGGTCGCCGTTCCCGTACCGGCGCAGTTGCCGCCGGATGTGCCCGACTTCAGTGGTCGTACGGGTGAGTTGGCGCGGCTCGGCGGTTGCTTGACGGCCTCGGGGCGGCGGACGGCGGTCATCGTGGGGGTGACCGGGATGGGCGGGGTCGGTAAGACCGCGCTGGCGTTGCGGCTGGCGCACCATGCGCGATCGGCGTATCCCGACGGGCAGTTGTACGCCGATCTGGGCGGGACGGGGACCGAGCCCCGTGCGCCGGGAGCCGTCCTGGGCGCCTTCCTCACGGCGCTGGGCGTGCCGGCGGCGGCGGTTCCCCGGACCTCGGCCGAGCGCAGCGGACTGCTGCGCTCCCTGCTGGCGGGGAGACGGATGCTGCTGGTCCTGGACGACGCGGGCAGCGCCGCCCAGGTGCGGGATCTGCTGCCCGGTGCGCCCGGGTGCGGGGTCGTCGTCACCGGCCGGGCACCGCTCACCGGGCTGCCGTTGACCGACCACCTCCGGCTGGACGTCTTCACGCCGGACGAGGCGCTCGCCCTGCTCGCCGCCGTGCTCGGCCCCGTCCGGCTCGACCGGGAGCGCGCCGCAGCCCTGCGGCTGGTGACGGCCTGCGGTCTGCTGCCGCTGGCGGTGCGGATCGCGGCCGGGCGGCTGGAGGAGCGGCCGGGCTGGACCTTCGCCGCGCTGGCCGCCCGGCTCGCCGACGAGCGCCGGCTGCCGGGCGAGCTGCGGGTGGGCGATCTGACCGTCGAGGCGGTCTGCGAGGCGGGGTACCGGCGGTTGACGCCCTGGCAGGCGCGGGCGTTCAGGCTGCTCGCCACGGCCGGCGGACAGAGCGTCGGCCCGGCCCGCGCCGCCGCCGTCCTCGCCGTGGACGGGGCGACGGCGGAGGCCTTGCTGGAAACCCTGGTGGACGCCGCGCTCCTGGAGTCACCGGAACCGGGCCTCTACCGCTACCACCGCCTCATCAGGGCCCTGGCCACGCAACACACTCCGTGACAACGATGTCCCGGGCTAGGGGAATCGCCGCCGCGAAAGGGCGCCGGGCCTGCTGCGGCCCGGCGACCGTGGACGGCCCAGGCACAGCCAAGGCCCGGTGCCGAGGGACAGCCCGCTCACGGCCAAGGTCCCGCCGGAGGGGACGGCCCAGGTACAGCCAGGGCCCGGCCGCAAGGGGCGGCCCCGTCACCGCGAAGTCCCGGCGCGAGGGGGACGGTCGAGCTCGCGACGGGCCGTCGGCCCGACCGGTCGCGGCGGGCGGGTTGCCCCGACCGCCACGACCCGAGAGCGCCACCCGCTCAGGGCGTGCCCGGCAGTCCCGTCAGCGTCGGCCCACCGCGAGGCGCAGGGTCTGCACCTCGAAGGGGCGCAGTGTCACGGGGACGCCGTCGCCGTCCGTGGCCGCCTCCGACAGGGGGCGCTCCAGCAGGTCGGTGAGGTGCGCCCCGGCGAGCGGGAAGCCGGTGCGCAGGACGCCACGGGCCCGGCCGCCGCCCGACTCGTAGAGGCGGACCACCACGTCGCCGGAGGCGTCGTCGGCGAGCTTGACCGCCTCGACCGTCACGCCCTCGCCCTCCACGGAGACCACCGGCTCGGGCGCGCCCGCCGCGTCGGTGACGCGCAGCGGCAGGTTGAGGGCGTAGCCCTCGGCGACGGCGTCCTCGATGGTCGCGCCGGGCAGCAGCGCGTAGGTGAGGCGGTGCTTGCCCTGGTCGGCCTCGGGGTCCGGGATACGCGGGGCGCGGACGAGGCTGAGGCGGACCGTGGTGGTCGTACCGCCGTCCTCGCGGACCGTGCGGGAGACGTCGTGGCCGTACGTCGAGTCGTTGATCACCGCGACGCCGTAGCCGGGTTCGCCGACGTGCACCCAGCGGTGGCCGGAGACCTCGAAGCGGGCCGACTCCCAGCTGGTGTTGGTGTGGGTGGGGCGCTGGACGTGGCCGAACTGGATCTCGGCGGAGGAGTGCGCGGCGCGGACGTCGACCGGGAAGCCGGCCTTGAGGAACTTCTCGGCCTCGTGCCAGTCGATGTCCGTCTCGAAGTCGATGCGGCGGCTGCCGGCCCGGACGGTGATCGTCTGGGTGATGCGGGAACCCTTGCCGAACGACCGCTCGACGCGGACGGCGCCGACGAGGGGGCCGTCCTCGACGACCGTGACGGACTCGGCGTCCAGCAGGTCGGTGTAGCGGTTCCGGTAGTGCTTGTCGACGTCCCAGGCGTCCCAGTAGTTGGGGAGGTCGGTGTGCAGGCGGAGCAGGTTGCCCTTGTCGCCGAGGACCTCGCGGTCGGCGGCCAGGTCGCGGACCGAGGCCAGGGTGCCGTCCTCGGCGAACTCCACCCGGACCAGGCCGTTGTCGAGGGTGAGGCCGTCGACGGTGACGGGGTGCGGGGGCTCGGCGGCGGCGAGGGGCGCGCTGCCGTTCGCGGGGACCTCCACGTACACGGGTGCGCCCTCGGAGGTGCGGACGACCTCGGCCCGGTCCCGCGGGCTGGTGTTGAAGACCCGCGCGTCCCCGGCGCCGAGCGCCGCGACCGCCTCCGTCGTCAGCTCCTCCAGCTCCCTGGCGACCCGCGCGTACTCCGCCTCGGCCTCGCGGTGCACCCAGGCGATCGAGGAGCCGGGCAGGATGTCGTGGAACTGGTGGAGGAGGACCGTCTTCCACAGGCGGTCGAGCTTCTCGTACGGGTAGGCGTAGCCGGGCGCGTGGAGCGCGGCCGTCGTGGCCCACAGTTCGGCCTCGCGGAGCTTGTGCTCGCTGCGGCGGTTGCCCTGCTTGGTGCGGGCCTGCGAGGTGTAGGTGGCGCGGTGCAGTTCGAGGTACAGCTCGCCGTTCCAGACGGGGGCGTCCTCGTACTCGGCGCGGGCCTTGGCGAAGAACTCGTCGGGGTGCTCGATGACGACCTTCGGGGAGCCCTCGAGGTCGGCGAGGCGCCGGGCCCGTTCCATGATCTCGCGGGTGGGGCCGCCACCGCCGTCGCCCCAGCCGAAGGGGGCGAGGGAACGGGTGCCGGCGCCCTTCTCCCGGTAGTTGCGGACGGCGCGGTCCATCTCCTCGCCGCTGAAGCGGGCGTTGTAGGTGTCGACGGGCGGGAAGTGGGTGAAGATGCGGGTGCCGTCGATGCCCTCCCACCAGAAGGTGTGGTGGGGGAACGTGTTGGTCTGGTTCCAGGAGATCTTCTGGGTGAGGAACCACTCGTTGCCGGCGAGCTTGGCGAGCTGCGGGTAGGCGGCGTTGTAGCCGAAGGAGTCCGGCAGCCAGACGCCCTTGGTCTCGATGCCGAAGTTCTCGATGAAGAACCGCTTGCCGTGGACGAACTGCCGGGCGACGGCCTCCCCGCCCGGCAGGTTGCCGTCGGACTCCACCCACATGCCGCCGACGGGTGCCCACTGGCCCTTCTCGACGGCCTTCTTGATGCGCTCCCACACCTGCGGGTAGTTGTCGCGCACCCATTCGTACTGCTGGGCCTGGGAGCAGGCGAAGATGAAGTCCTCGTACTCGTCGGCCAGCGCGGTGACGTTGGAGAAGGTGCGGGACGTCTTGCGCTTGGTCTCGCGGATGGGCCACAGCCAGGCCGAGTCGATGTGGGCGTGGCCGACTCCGGAGATGGTGTGGGCGCTGGCGTGGGCGGGCCGGGCGAGTGCCGGGGCGAGGATCTCGCGGACGGCGGTGGCGCTGCCGGAGACGTCGTCGAGGTCGACGGCGTCCATGGCCCGGTCCAGGGTGTGCAGGATCTCGTGACGGCGGGGCTCGTGCTCACCGAGGTGGACCATGAGTTCGCGCAGCACCTGGAGGTCCAGGTCGAGGTGGAAGACCTCCTCGTCGAGGACGGCGAGGTCGGCGCGCCGGAAGGTGTAGAGCGGCTTGTCACCGGCGGTGAGGACGTCACCGAGCGGGGTGACCTTGGAGAAGTTGTCGGCGAGGATGTCGGGGTTGGAGGCCGCCTCGACGAGGTAGTCGATCACCTCGCCGCCGCGGACCGGGTTGCCGACGGGGACGTACTGGTTGAGCGGGTTGACCGCCTTCAGCGGGGTGCCGTCGGTGAGGTGCACGAGGGCCTCGGCCTGGTTGCCGGGCCAGTCGCCGACGAAGCCGAGGTCGACGACGGCCTCCACTCGGCGGCCGGCCCACTCGGCGGGCACCCGGCCGTGCATCCGGAACCAGGTCGTGCCCCAGGGCGGACCCCAGGGGGTGTCCATCGCGAAGGGGGTGTACGGGGCTGCCGCGGCCTCCTCGAAGGGGACGGGCTCCCCCGGCGCCTGCCAGGCCTCGACCGTGAAGGGGACGGAGGCCGCGTAGATCGCGGGCTTGACGCGCTGGGTGTGGACGCGCTCTACGCGTTCCTCGATCCGGCGGCGTTCGTCATGCATGAGAGGTCTCCAGGAAGAGGGCCGAGCAGCGGAAGCAGGGGGGAGAAGGGGGAGAGGGGGCGAAGGGTGAGCGGTCGAGGAGTCGGGGAGGGCCGGGGTCGGGGGGTGGAACGACACGGGGACGGAAAGCGCTTTCCCACTCCCGTCGCGGAGGAGCCTACTTCAGGTACTTCAGGCCAGGGTGCACCGCCGTGTACCCCTCCACCAGGCGTCGGGCGACGTTGACCGAGTCGACCAGGGGATGCAGGGCGAAGGCCTTGACCGCGGTGGTGCGGGAGCCCGACTCGGCGGCGGCGAGGACCTCGCGCTCGACTGCCTTGACCGCGCAGACCAGGCCGGTGGCGTGGTCGGGCAGCGGGGCGACGGCGACCGGGTGGGCGCCGTTGGCGTCGACCAGGCAGGGCACCTCGATGACCGCCTCGGTGTCGAGGACGGAGAGGGTGGCCCGGTTGCGGACGTTGAGGATGAGGGTGGTGCGCTCGTCGCGGGCGATGGCCCGCATCAGGGCGAGGGCGACCTTCTCGTAGCCGCCGGAGAGGTCGTCGGCGTCGCGTTCGCCGGCGCCCGCCGTCTCACGGTTCTCCGCCATGTAGGTGGCCTCGCGCTCGGCGCGGGTGCGGTCCCATGCCTTGAGGGCGTGGGCGTCGGGGCGGCGCATCTCCTCGTAGAAGTGGGCCTGCTGGTCCTTGAGGAAGGCGCCGCGGGTCTTCTCTGCGGCCTGGTAGGCGCGGACCGCCTCGCGGTTGAAGTAGTAGTAGTGCAGGTACTCGTTGGGGACGGCGCCCAGGGACTGGAGCCAGTCGACGCCGAAGAGTTTGCCCTCCTCGAAGGAGCCGAGGAGATCGCGGTCGGCGAGGAGGCGCGGGAGTTCGTCGCGGCCGGCGACACGCAGTCCGCGGACCCAGCCGAGGTGGTTGAGGCCGACGTAGTCGATCCAGGCCTCGCGGGGGTCGGCCCCGAGGACCCGGGCGATACGGCGGCCGAGGCCGACGGGTGAGTCGCAGATGCCGATGACGCGGTCGCCGAGGTGGCGGGACATGGCCTCGGTGACCAGGCCGGCCGGGTTGGTGAAGTTGATGACCCAGGCGTCGGGGGCGAGCCGGGCCACGCGCCGGGCGATGTCGACGGCGACGGGGACCGTGCGCAGCCCGTAGGCGATGCCGCCGGCGCCGACGGTCTCCTGGCCGAGGACGCCTTCGGCGAGGGCCACCTGTTCGTCGTGGGCCCGGCCCTCCAGGCCGCCGACGCGGATCGCGGAGAAGATGAAGTCGGCGCCGGTGAGGGCCTCGTCGAGGTCGGTGGTGGCGGTCACCTCGGGGGCGTCGGGGATGTCGGCGGCCTGCTCGGCGAGGACGCGGGTGACGGCGGAGAGCCGCTCGGCGTCCAGGTCGTGCAGGACGACATGGGTGACCCGGCCCTCGGCGCGGTCCCCGAGGAGCGCCCCGTACACGAGGGGCACCCGGAATCCTCCGCCGCCCAGAATCGTCAGCTTCACGCAACTACCACCTTTGCCGATCGTGCATGTGTGCGGGCAGGCGCGGGGCCCGCCGTGCGGCCGTGGGGCCGCCCGGCGCGGAGGACCCGCGCCGTGGCGCGCGGGGGGTGCCGGTCACCGGGACACGTGTCAGCCCGCCGCGCGCCTGTGCCGCCGTGGTCGCGGTGACGGACGCGGGCCGGGCCGTCGTCGCGCACCGCACCGCCGCCCCGGGGGAGCATGCCGCCTGAGCGGTGGATCATGCCTCCGGCGGCGCGGTGGGTGCCCGGTGCGCGGTTCATGTCGTCACGACCTCGACCCCGGCCTCCTCGAAGGAGGAGCAGGTCGTCCCGTCCACGGGCGTGTTGGTGACCACGACGTCGAGTTCCCGGGGGCCACAGACCCGCGCCATCCCCGTACCGGGGAACTTCGCGGAGTCGGCGAGCAGGACCACCTTGTCGCTCGCCTTGATCATGGCGCGCTTGACCGGGACCTCGACGACGGTGGTGTCCATCACCTGGCCGCCGGGCCGCACCCCGCTGGTGCCGAGGAACAGCCAGTCCGCGTGCAGTTGGCGGAGGTTGTCCTCGGTGAGGAAGCCGACGAGGGAGCGGTACTCGCGGCGGACCATGCCGCCGAGCAGCACCAGCTCGATGCCCTCGTCGTCCGCGAGTTCCTCGTAGACCACCAGGTTGCTGGTGATCACGGTGAGCCTGCGGCCGTGCAGCTGCCGGGCCAGGCGGTAGGCGGTGGTCCCGATGTCGAGCAGGACGGACTGGCCGTCGCGGACCATGGAGGCGGCCCGCGCCGCTATCGCGTCCTTCTCGGCCACCCGGACCTCGGCGACCTCGGCGAAGGGCTGGTCGCCCTCGTCCACGACCGCCCCGCCGTGCACCCGGGTGAGCAGCCCTTCCTCCTCCAGCTTGACGAGGTCTCGCCGGATGGTGGCCGGGCTCACGCCGAGCTGTTCGGACAGATCGGTCACGGCAGCGGGGCCACCTGAGCGCAGGGCCCGCAGGATGAGTTGGTGTCGTCTCTCTGCCAGCACGCGCTGAACAGTACTCGTCATCCCCAATCATTTCCATGCTCACTTCTGCTCGGGTATTGACCAATCTCTCGGATCAGCGCACGATTCCCGGCATCGAATTTGAAGAGTTCTGACGAGAGGTGCACGCGTGGACGACGACCGGCCCGATGTGCTGCTGACCGGGCTGCTCTTCTACGACCTCGTGCTCACGGGGCTGGGAAGGCCGCCGACTCCCGGCGAGGAGATCTGGACCGACGGCATGGGCTGCGGACCAGGCGGCATCGCCAACCTGGCGGTGGCCACCGCCCGTTTCGGCCTGCGTACCTCCCTGGCCACGGTCTTCGGCGACGACTACTACGGCGCGTACTGCCGTGAGGTCCTCGCCGGGCAGGAGGGCGTGGACCTCTCGCTCTCGCGCACCGCGGACGGCTGGCACACCCCCGTCACCGTCTCCCTGGCCCAGGGCCACGACCGGGCCCTGGTCACCCACGGCCAGGAGCCGCCGTACTCGCAGGACGCGCTGATGGGCGACCCGCCCGAGTCGCGTACCGCGCTCGTGCACATCGAGGCGGAGCCGCGCGAGTGGCTCGCGAAGGCGGCAGCGAACGGCACACACATCTACGCGGACGTCGGCTGGGACCCCACCCAGCAGTGGTCGCGTGAACTCCTCGACCAACTCGCCCTGTGCCACGCCTTCCTCCCCAACGAGACCGAGGCGATGGCCTACACCCGTACCGACGGCGCGGTGGCCGCGCTCGGCACGCTCTCCGAGCTGGTGCCGGTCGCGGTCGTCACCCGCGGCGGAGCCGGCGCGATCGGCGTCGACCAGACGACCGGCGAGTACGCCGAGGCCCCCGCCCTCGACGTGGACGTCCTCGACACGACCGGCGCGGGGGACGTGTTCGGCGCGAGCTTCGTCGCGGCCTCCCTCGGCGGCTGGCCGCTGGAGGAACGGCTGCGGTTCGCCGTCCTGGCCGCCGGCCTGTCGGTACGGCACCACGGCGGGGCACTCGCGGCCCCCGGCTGGTACGGCGTCGAGCGCTGGTGGCGCTCGCTGACTGACCCCGCCCTCAAGAAGACCTACGGCTTCCTCGCGGACCGCATCCCCGCGGACACCGGACCTCCGGTGCGCCACGCCCCGGTCACCCCACCCGCACGGCTGCCCTGAACCCCCCGGAAAAACGCCCCTCAGTACCACGAACAGGAACAAACAGGAGTGTCCCGTGGACCTTTCTCGTAGAGGCTTCCTCCAGGCCGCCGTCTTCACCGCGGCAGCCTCCGGACTGACCGTCGCCTGTGGCGGCGACTCGGAGTCCGGCGGTACCAAGAACGGCAAGAACCTGACCATGTGGTACTGGGGCGGCGCCCTCAGCGACAAGGTGGTCGCCGAGGCCAAGACGCACTTCAAGAGCCAGATCAAGCTGACCAGCGCCTCCATAGGCGGCGACTTCAAGCAGAAGCTGACCACCACCCTCGCGGCGGGCGGCTCCTCCGTCCCCGACATCACCGGCATCAAGGGCGAGGACATCGCGTCCTTCCTGCCCAACGCCGACCGCTTCCTCGACCTGAACGAGCTGGGCTTCAAGAAGCTCTCGTCGCAGTACCTGGAGTGGAAGACGAAGCTCGCCCAGACCAAGGACGGCAAGCAGATCGGGTTCCCGATCGACATCGGCCCCACCGCGCTCTTCTACCGCGCCGACCAGTTCGACAAGGCCGGGCTGCCCAGCGAGCCGGACAAGGTCGCCGCCGAGGCCAAGACCTGGGAGGACTACTTCGCGCTCGGCACCGAACTGAAGAAGGCCCTGCCGGGCACCTTCCTGATCAACAACATGGGCTCGGTGTTCAGCATCGCCGTCGGCCAGGGCACCAAGCGGTTCATCGACCAGGACAACCACTTCATCGGCGACCAGGAGCACATCCGTGCCGCCTGGGACACGGCGGTCCGCGCCTACCGGCTGGGCCTCGACGCCAAGATCAACGACCAGAGCTGGAACTCCGCCGTCGGCAAGACCCTGACCACCGAAGTGGGCGCCGCCTGGCACGCGTTGGACATCGAGTCGGCGGCCCCGGCCACCAAGGGCAAATGGCGGGTCTGCGCGACTCCGGGCGGGCCAGCCAACCAGGGCGGCTCGTATCTGACCCTGCCCAAGCAGTGCCGGAACCCCGAAGAGGCGTTCAAGATCATCAGCTGGATCCTCAGCCCGGAGAACAACGCCAAGAGCTTCGCCGACGCCACCATCTTCCCCGCCTCCCCGGCCACGTACGCGATGGAGGCCATGACGGGCCCCGACGCCTTCTTCGGCGGACAGAAGATCATCGAGGTCTTCGGCCCGGCCGCCGAGGCCATCCCCGTCAGCTACGAGGCGCCCGCCGACTCCGCGGTCATGGCGCCCTTCATGGCCGAGCTGACCAGCATCGAGGCCAAGGGCAAGAAGCCCGACGACGCCTGGAAGGACGCGGTCTCCCAGGCCAAGCAGATCGCCCGGCGACAGGGGGTGAGCTGAGGTGTCGTCACCTCCGGTCACCGGCCCCGCCGCGGTGCGCGAGCACCGCGGCGGGCCGGGCCCGGCCCGCTTCCGCCCGCGGCGCACCCCGCCCGCGGGCGCCGCTCGGCCCGCACGCCGCGGGATCCTGTCGTACTGGCGGCAGTACCTGGCGATCTCGCCCTTCTATCTGATCTTCACGGTCTTCTCCTTCGGGCCCGTCTTCTACTCGCTGTATCTGGCCTTCCAGCGCTACGACGGCCTGGGCACCAAGCAGTTCGTGGGGCTCCAGCAGTTCGAGTTCCTCTGGAACGACCCCGTCTTCTGGCTGTCGATCCGCAACACCCTGGTCATCTGGGTGCTGTCGACCGTCCCCACGCTCTTCGGCGCCCTCGTCCTCGCGACGCTGCTGCACTCGGTACGCCGCTTCAAGGGCTTCTACCGCATCGCCCTCTACGTGCCGAACGTGACGTCGATCGTCGCCGTGGCGATCTTCTTCGCGGCGGTGTTCAGCAACGACTTCGGTCTGGTCAACGCGATCCTGGGCATGGTCGGCATCGATCCGGTGCCCTGGCTGAGCGATCCATGGCTGATCAAGGTGGTCATCGCGCTGCTGATGACCTGGATGTGGACCGGCTACAACATGATCATCTACCTGGCCGGCCTCCAGGCCATCCCGCAGTCGGTCTACGAGGCGGCCAGGATGGACGGCGCCGGACCCATCCGCACGTTCTTCCAGATCACCATTCCGATCATGCGGCCGATCATCCTGTTCACCGTCGTCATCTCGACCATCAACGGTCTGCAGAGCTTCAGTGAACCCCAGGTCCTGTTCGCCAGCAACGCCGCCAACCAGAACCTCGGCGGGCCGGGGCAGGCCGGTCTGACCACGCTGCTGTACTTCTACCAGTCGGCCTTCCTCGACAACGACTACGGCTACGGCGCGGCCATCGTGTGGGCCTTCTTCGTACTGATCATCGTGCTCGTCGCCGTCAACTGGCGCATCGTGCAACGAGGGAGGAAGCCATGACGACAGCCGTCACGCCACGGCCGGCCACGGGCGCGAAGCGGCCACGTCGCCCCAGGGGCCTGTCCGCCCACCTCTTCCTGATCCTGGCCGTCGCGATCTCGGTCTTCCCGTTCCTGTGGACGATCGTGATGGCGACCAACACCACCCGCGACATCTACAAGAGCCCCCCGAAGCTGACCTTCGGCTCCCACTTGCTGGAGAACATCAGGGGTGTGCTCGACACGGTCGACTTCTTCGGGTCGATGCTCAACACGATCCTCGTCGCCTGCGTCACCACGGTCCTGGTGCTGTTCGTCGACTCCCTCGCGGCCTTCGCCTTCGCCAAGTTCGACTTCCCCGGGCGCAAAATCCTCTTCGCCACGCTGCTGGTGTTCATGATGCTGCCGCTCCAGCTGGCCGTCCTGCCGCAGTTCATCCTGATGTCGGAGGTCGGCTGGGTCGGCATGCTCAAGGCACTGGTGTGGCCCGCCCTGTCCAACGCCTTCGGCATCTTCTGGCTGCGCCAGTACATCGAGAACGGCGTGCCCGACGAACTGCTCGACGCGGCCCGCATCGACGGCGCCGGGTTCTTCCGCCAGTACTGGAACGTCGCCCTGCCGATGATCAAACCCGCGATGTCGTTCCTCGCCATCTACGCCTTCGTCGGCGCCTGGAACGACTACGTGTGGCCGCTGATCGTGCTCACCAACCCGGACCACGTCACGCTCCAGGTGGAGCTGGCCCAGCTCAACGTCGGCCACAACACCGACTACAGCATGGTCATGGCCGGTGTGCTCATGGCGTCCCTCCCGCTGGTGATCGTGTTCTCCGTCTTCGCCCGCGGATTCATCGCGGGAGCCACCGAAGGTGCGGTACAAGGCACCTGACACACCCTGTCGAGAGAGAGGTGCACCGTGGTGGATGTCGTCGGAGCGGGACGACCGGAGCGGGGCAAGGTGCTCGTGGTGGGCATGGACGGACTGCGCTTCGACCGGCTGATGCGGTCGCCGTCCACGGCTCCCGTCCTGCACGGCCTGATGGCCGCCGGCGCCTACGGCAGCAGTCTGCTGCCCTATGGCGAGGCGGACGGCGAGGCCGGGCACGGGCCGACCACGAGCATGGCCTACACGGACTCGGGGCCGGGCTGGTCGAGCATCATGACCGGGGTGTGGCCCGACCGGCACGGGGTGACCGGCAACGACTTCGTCGGCGCCGACTACGCCCGCTACCCCGACTTCCTCACCCGCGCCGCCTCCGTGCGGCCGGGCCTGCGCACGGCGGCCGCGGTGTCCTGGCCGACCCTGATCCGCCGCGGCACCCTCGGCCGCGGCATCGGCCGCCGGGTGCGCTTCAACGGCGAACGCCGCGGGTACGGGACCGCGGACCGCCTCGTCGCCCGCACCGCCCTGCGCTGGCTCACCAAGAGGGACCCCGACGCCCTGTTCGTGTATCTGGGCGCCACCGACGAGGCCGGCCACGACACCGGCCCCCTCTCCCCCGCCTACGACCAGGCCCTCCTCGACCAGGACGCCCACCTCGGGCGGCTGTTGGACGCCCTCGAGGCCCGGCGCTCCGACCCCGCCCGCGCGGACGAGCGGTGGACGGTGCTGGTCACCACGGACCACGGGCACCGTGACGGCGGCGGCCACGGCGGCGACAGCCACGCCGAGCGCGAGGTGTTCGTCGTCCTCGCCGAGCCCGGCATGCCCGGCGGCACCCGTCTCGACGAACCCCGGCTCGTCGACATCGCCCCCACCGCCCTGGACCGGCTCGGCATCCCCGTCGACCCGGAGTGGAACCTCGCGGGCCACGTCCTGCCCCGGCCGGCCCCGGACCCCATATCGCCCCCGCCCCCGCCCCCGGAACGGTCATGACCGACGCACTCCTCGCCCCCGCCCACCCACCGGCCGACCACGCCACCGGCGGCCTCGGTACGGAGGCCGCCCACCGATGAACGATCCGTCGACCGCCGGGCCCCACGCCGGCGACCCCCTGATCGCCCTGCGCCCCTGGGCCGCCCCCGAGGTGACCTCCTGGGGGCGGCTGCCCATGTCCGCCGTGGACCGGCGCTCCCGGGCCCGGTCGCTCGACGGCCGCTGGCGGTTCCAGCTGCTGCCGTCGCCCGGCGACGAGCCCGGCCCCACCTGGTCCTGGGCGGAGCTTCCCGGTTCCTGGGCGCTGCACGCGGCCGAGGACCCCCCGCAGTACACCAACGTCCGTATGCCGTGGCCGGAGTTCCCGCCGCACTCCCCCGCCGCCAACCCGACAGGCGTGTACGAACGGCAGGTCGAGACACCCGCCGACTGGGCCGGCCGCCGGATCGTCCTCCAGGTCGGCGCGGCGGAGAGCGTGCTGCTCGTCCATGTGGACGGGCGGCCCGTCGGCATGTCCAAGGACTCCCATCTGGCGGCCGAGTTCGACGTGACGGACCTCGTGCGCCCCGGAGCGCCGTCGACGGTACGGCTCACCGTCGTGAAGTGGTCCGACGCCTCCCACATCGAGGACCAGGACCAGTGGTGGCTCGGCGGCGTCACCCGCTCGGTGCTGCTGTACGCCACCGACCCGCTGCATCTCGCGGACGTGACCGTGCGGGCCCGGCGCGACGGCGCGCTGCGGGTGGACTGCCGGGTGCGGACCACCGAGGGCACGGGCGCGCTGCCCGCCGGGTGGTACGTCAGCGGTGAGCTGGACGGTCTGGCGCTCGCCCAGGACACCGGGTTCGACCGGGCCAACGCCGAGGACGAGCGGGTCTCCGACTTCCTCGGCGAGGCACGGATGGAGACGGTCGTCCCCGAGGTGCGGACCTGGAACGCCGAGACGCCCGAGCTGTACGACCTCACGGTCCGGCTGCACCGCGCCGACGGCACGGTGGCGGACACCTCGCACCACCGGATCGGCTTCCGCGACGTCGAGGTGCGCGGCCGGGACCTGCTGGTCAACGGGGAGCGCGTCTACATCCGGGGCGTGAACCGCCACGACTTCCATCCGCTGACGGGCCGGACGGTGTCGTACGACGATCTGCGCGCCGACCTGGTCACGCTGAAGCGCTTCGGTTTCAACGCGATCCGCACCTCCCACTATCCGAGCGACCCGGCGCTGTACGACCTCGCCGACGAGCTGGGCTTCTACGTGGTGGACGAGGCGGACATCGAGTCGCACGACCACGCCCACGAGATCGCCGACGACCCGCGCTATCTGAACGCGTTCGTGGACCGGGTGTCCCGGATGGTCCTGCGGGACAAGAACCACCCCTCGGTGATCATCTGGTCGCTGGGCAACGAGTCCGACTACGGGGCCAACCACGACGCGGCGGCGGGCTGGCTGCGGCGGCACGACCCGACGCGGCCGGTGCAGTATGAGGGCGCCACGAAGCTGGACTGGGCGGCCACGGACGACGCCTCCGACATCGCCTGCCCGATGTACGCGCCGATCGAGGAGTGTGTGGCGCACGCGCTCTCCGGCGGGCAGACCCGGCCGCTGATCCAGTGCGAGTACTCGCACGCCATGGGCAACAGCAACGGCACGCTCGCCGACACGTGGGCGGCCATCGAGGCGACCCCGGGTCTTCAGGGCGGGTTCATCTGGGAGTTCTGGGACCACGGCATCCTCCAGCGTGTGAACGACGGAAGACCGGCCGGGCGTGGGGGCGCCGGGCTGTATGACAACGGTGTCGCCGCCCCCGGACTGCGCTGGGCGTACGGCGGTGACTTCGGCGAGACCCTCCACGACGGCGCGTTCATCGCCGACGGGGTGGTCTTCCCCGACCGGACCCCGAAGCCGGTGATGTACGAACACCGCGAGATCGCCGCCCCGGTACGGCTGTCCGTGGAGGGCGAGGGCATCTGGCGGGTGCTGCGGGTCCACAACAGGCAGCACTTCCGGGACCTTTCGTGGCTCGCGGCCGAGTGGGAGTTCGCCGCGGCCGACGGCGGCACCTGGACGGTGCCGGCCCAGCTGCCCGACGTACCGGCGGGCGGTTCCGCCGTCATCGACCGGCCCGAGGTGCGGCACGGGGCCGGTGAGATCTGGCTGACGCTGCGGGTGACGACGGCCGTCGACGAGCCGTGGGCGCCGCGCGGCACCGAGGTGTGCTTCCCGCAGGTGCGGTGGTACGAGGCGGACGAGGGCGAGCCGGTGGTCGGCGCCGACGACACCCAGGGCCATGTGCCCCCGCCGCGCACGGACGACGAGGGGTTGCTGCTGCATCCGCTGCTCGCCGCCCCGCCGGTGCTGAGCCTGTGGCGGGCCCCCACCGACAACGACGTCCTCGGTGGCATGGCCGAGCGCTGGCGGGCCTGGGGCCTCGACAGCCCGGCGCGCGAGACGGTGTCCGTGGAGCGCGAGGGCCCCGTGGTGCGGGTGCGGTCGCGCCTGCTGACGGGTGCCGGGGCCGTCGAGCACGAGCAGACGTTCACGGCGCTGGTCGACGGCCGGATCCTGGTCGAGGAGATCGCCGCGCTGCCCGAGGAGCTGACGGACGTCGCCCGCGTCGGCACGGTGTTCGAGACCACCGCAGGGTTCGACCACCTCGCCTGGTACGGGCAGGGCCCCTGGGAGAGCTACCCGGACCGTGCGGCCGGGGCTCCCGTCGGGCACCACTCGGCCGCCGTCGACGACCTGTTCACGCCGTATCTGCGCCCGCAGGAGAGCGGAGGACGGCACGGCGTACGGCACTTCACTCTGTCGGGGGCCGGACACGAGCTGTCGGTACGGCTCGACGGGCCCCGGCAGGTCTCGGTCAACCGGTACCGCGCGGAGGATCTCGCGGCCGTCGCGCACCATGACGAGCTGGTGCCCCGGCCGGGCTGTGTGGTGCACATCGACGCCGCGCACCGGGGCCTCGGCACGGCGTCGTGCGGGCCCGACACCTCGCCGTCGTATCTCGTCCCGCCGGGTGTCCACCGCTGGTCGTGGACGCTGCGCGCGCTCTGAACCCCACCCCCCTCGTCCTTCCCTCTCCCCTTTCCTCTCGGACCTTCACGGACTTCCCACGGAGCACAGGTGTGTACTTCGCATGAGCACGACCAGGGCGAGGCGGCCCCGCAGGCCGGCGCAGGCAGACGGAACTTCCTGCGGGCGACCGCGCTGATGAGTGCGGTGGCGGCGGTCGTCCCGGCGGCCGGGACCGCGTCGGCCGCCGCCGAGTCGCCCGCGTCGGCGGCGCGTTGGCGGCCCGATCCCGACAGCCGCCGGTTCACGCTGGCGGTGATGCCGGACACGCAGTACCTCTTCGACGGGCCGAGCATCGACAAGGCGCCCGTGGAGGCGTCCCTGCGGTATCTGCTGGAGCACGGGCGGGAGGAGAACATCGTCTTCCTGTCCCACCTGGGCGACCTCACCCAGAACGGCGCGCAGCGGGAGTGCGCGGCGATCGGCGAGGCGTTCCGGCTGCTCGACCGGGAGGGCGTCGGCTACAGCGTCCTCGCGGGCAACCATGATGTCCGCTCGTCCACCGACGACCAGCGGGGCCCGACCCCCTACCTGGACGTGTTCGGCCCCGACCGGTTCAAGAGCCGGCGGACGTTCGGCGGCGCCTCCCCGGACGGCTACAACTCCTTCCACCTCTTCGAGGCCGGCGGCCGGCAGTGGATGGTGCTCGCCCTGGACTGGCGGCTGTCGGCGAAGGGCTACGCGTGGGCCGAGCAGGTCCTGGCGAAGCACCCGAGGACACCGGTCGTGCTCACCACGCACGAGCTGGTCGACGGGGACGACTCCCTCTCCCCGTACGGGCAGCAGCTGTGGGACCGGCTGATCGCGGACCACGACCAGATCTTCCTCACCCTCAACGGGCACTACTGGCCGGCCGGCCGCGCCGTCCGGAAGAACGCCGCGGGCAACGACGTCCATCTGCACCTCACGAACTACCAGAACCGGTACTTCGGCGGCGCCGCGATGATCCGCCTCTACCGCTTCGACCTCGACCGGAACACCATCGACGTGGAGACGGTCTCCCCGTGGATCCTCGGCCGGGCGGCGAAGAACCTCAACGAGCTGGAGCGGCAGGAGAGCGAACTCTCCGGCGACGCCGACCGGTTCACCGTCGACCTCGACTTCGAGAAGCGGTTCTCGGGCTTCGCCCCGGTGCCCGCGCGTCCCGCACGGCCGGTGTCGAGGGTGCTGGTGCGGGGCACCCTCGCGTACTGGCGGTTCGACGGCCAGGCCGACGGGGCGAGGGTCGACGGGATCGTGCGCGACCGCTCCGGACACGGCAACGACCTCACGCTGGTCACCGTCGGCGGCGGCACCCTCACCTACTCCGCCGACCACCACCCGGACCAGCCGGGCCACGGCAGCCTGGAGTTCCACGGCGGGAAACCGCCGCTGAAGGGTGCCTACCTGCGGACGGTCGACGGGGCGCCCCTCAACTCGGCGACGTTCGAGGACGGGTACACCATCGAGGCGTTCTACCGGCTGCCCGCCGACTGGGACCCGGCGCACCACGCCTGGGCCGGCATCCTCGGCCGCACCGGCACGGGCGGCGCCGCGGGCAAGACCCAGGACGACCCCGACGAGCCGCTCGCCACGCTGTCGCTGTCCAACGACCGCGAACCCCAGTGGGCGGTACGCCCGCTCAACCAGCAGGGCATCGCCACCAACTGGGGCCAGGAGACCCCCCTGGAGACATGGTGGCACCTCGCGGTCGTCAACGACGGCCGGCACACCACCCTGTACGTCCAGGGCTGCCCGGTCGTCCGCAACCCCAGGGCGGCGGCCGTCGGCCTCACCTCCGTCGGGCTGCCGTGGATCCTCGGCGGTTACGAGTACGCGGGGAAGATCGACCAGATCCTGCACGGACGGCTCGGTGACGTCCGCGTCGTCGGACGGGCGCTGCCCGTCACCTCGTTCATGAACCACTGACCACCCCCGGAAGGGTTCGCACGACCATGTCCGAGCAGCAACTGCCCGTCTGGGCCGATCCGTCCGTCTCCCCCGCCGATCTCGACGCGCAGGGCCTGTCGCGCCGCGGGCTCCTGCGCGCCTCGGGCCTTTTCGGCGCGGCCTTCGCGCTGGGCTCCCTGGCGACACCCGCGGCCGCCGACTCCGGGCACCACGGGGGCGACGACCCCCGCCTCGCCTATCTCGTCGGCGACCACCACATCCACTCCGTGTACAGCCACGACGCCAAGTACACGTTCTCCCAACTGGCCGCGGCGGGCGCGAAGTACGGCCTCGACTGGATGGTGTTCACGGAGCACTCCAACTTCGGGCACGCCGACTTCGGGGCCGCGCTGGAGCACCGGGAGATCCTCCGGGCCCGCGCCGAGAACCCCCGTCAGCTGATCTTCCAGGGCCTGGAGTGGTACATCCCGGCCGCCGAGCACTGCACGGTCTTCACGACGCCCGGCCCCCACGAGGTCGACCTGCTCACTGGCTTCGAGCGGGCGTACGACGGCAAACTGCTCGGCTACACCGACGGTTCCGTGGGCGGCGCGGACACCGCCCGCAACGAGGCGCACGCCGTCAAGGCCGTCCGGTGGCTCGCGGAACAGCGCCGTTCGGGGTACGTCGACGACGTGCTGGTCCTCGCCAACCACCCGCTGCGGCTCGGCATCGACTCCCCTCACGAACTGCGCGCCTGGCGGGACGCGGCCCCCGAGATCATGATCGGCATGGAGGGCGCGCCCGGCGCCCAGGGCGCCGCCATTCCCGGCTGGCGGGGCGCGAACTCCATCCGCGGCGAGTACGAGAACAAGCCGTCCGCGCAGTCCTGGCCCGGCTACCCGGCGGAGGCGTACCTCACGTACGGCGGTTTCGACTGGTCGACGGCGACCGTGGGCGGCCTGTGGGACTCCCTGCTCGCCGAGGGCCGGCTGTTCTCGATCACCACCAACTCGGACGCCCACCGGATCGTGTTCGACACCTGGAAGAACGGCGACTGGCCCGCCGGGCAGAACTTCGACACCACCGGCAGGCTGCCCGACCCGGTGAACACGGACACCCCGCAGCCCGGCAGCGACTTCTGGCCCGGCCAGTTCAGCCGCACCCACGTGGGTGTCACCCGGTACGGCTACCGTGCCGTGATGGCGGGGCTGCGGGCGGGCCGCGTCTGGCTGGACCACGGCCATCTGCTGGACGGCCTGGAGGTCCGGGTGAAGCGGGACCGCACCCCCGGCCGGGGCGTCACGCTCGGCGGCCGGCTGCACGCCCGCAAGGGCGAGAAGCTCACCCTGACGGTGACCGTGACCACGGCCTCCCGCCGCAACCCGCGGGGAATCCTCCCGGAGTTGGCCCATGTCGACGTCATCCGGGGCACGGTCAGGGGCCCGGTGACCGACCGGGACTCCTGGCGGGCGCCGGACACCCGCGTCGTGCACACCAAGGACGTCAGCGGCCGCGAGGGCACCTACACCCTGCGCGTGCCGATCACCGTCGGCGACGAGCCGTTCTACCTGCGGCTGCGGGGCAGCGACGGCAACCGCAACGGCGCGGGCTACCTGTGTGCCTCCGTCGACCCCAACGGCCCGATCCCGCACACCCCGGGCGACGGCGACCCGTGGCAGGACACGTGGTTCTACACCAACCCGGTGTTCGTGGACGTGCGGTGAGCGTCGGGTCCGCGTGAGGGCGCGGGGGGCCGTACGACCGGTGACGGTCCGGCGGCCCCCGCGCTCCTCGGTGCGTCGCCCCTACCGGGACGGTGACGGACTCGGGCTGAACGCCCGGTCGCAGTGGGGCCAGTCGTGGAAGTCGCGGTCCTCGCTCCACAGCCGCTTGGCCGCGCGGATGTTCCACTCCGGGTCGAGTGCCTGGCGCGGGGTGCCCTTCAGGTCCCTCAGCCGGGCGTCGGAGATCTGGAACAGGCCCCAGTTCCGGGTGCCGTTGGTGTTCGGGAGGATGTGCAGCGGGTCGAGGAACGACTGGCAGTCGGCGATCGCGACCGCGCGGTCCGGCTCCTCGGTGAACACCTCGCGGATGCGCTTGCGCACCTTGTCCGGTGTCCAGGTGTTCATACGCGCCTCGGACGCGTACAGCGCCCGCTTGGTGGTGTCGCCGACCACGCCGTTGGGCGGTTCGATCCCGGCGATCACCTGGAAGGCGGTCACGCGGCGCAGGGTCTGCGGGCCGAAGTCGCCGTCCACCCCGATGACCGCGCCCTTGTCCTCCAGCAGGCGCTGCACCTCGCGGACGCAGGTGTCGTGCTGGCCCATGGCCACCACTTCCCGGCAGGCGGGGGTGAAGAGGGTGCGGCTGTCCTTCTTCCCCGGTGCGGCCGCGCTCTTGTCCGGGCCGTCGCCGTCCTCGGCCGAGCCCAGGGACGGCAGGGTCCAGGCCATTCCGCCGAGGAACAGCACGACCAGGCCGACGGCCAGGGCGACGCGTCCGCGTCGCCCACCGGACCGTACGGCCCCGGCCCCGGTCCCGGTCCCGGATGCGGCCACGGACGCGTCCACCGTCCCGTGCGGCGCCTCGGACACCCCTGTGCCCGGCCCCTGTCGGCCGGCCTCCGGCACCAAGTCGGGCTCAGGCTCAGGCTCCCGCTCCGGCCCAGAGGATTCCGAGGCCCGCCGGGCGGCCGGCTGCTCGGGCCGCGAGGATTCCGAGGCCGGCCGGGCGGCTTGCGGCGCCTGCCGCGCGGCCTTCGGTTCCGGCGCGGGGGCGAGCGGTTCCGACTCGGCGGGCCGCGGCTCCCGCCCAGCGTTCTCCGGTTCCGCCGCCGACGGCGTCGGCTCCGGTTCCCGGGCGGCGTCCGCCAGGGCCCACAGGCGGTGCAGTGTCCGCAGTTCCTCCGGGGTCGCCCCGCAGGCCACGGCCAGCCGGTGGACGGTGCCGTAGTCCTGCGGTACCGAACCGCCCAGGCAGTAGCGGTGCACGCTGGACCCGCTGGTTCCGGCCTTCGCGGCGAGGGCCGCGTAACTGAGTCCCGAGCGCTCCTTGAGCGAGCGCAGACATGCGGCGAACCGCTCGGACTCCGTGCACTCGGACACGGGCGTCCCCCCTTTTTCCCCTTGCTGCCGCGCGTGACGGCGGCGCCGCACGTGGTCGGACGGCGGCGCGGTGTGTTCACGGATGAGAGGCGCCCCCCTGGATCCCCCGATCCCCGCGCCCGAGCACACTGTGCCAGAAACAGACGGCCGGAACCCGGCAAACTCCAGCCACTTCCGGGCGGACGACCGGGATCCGTTTGTGGTCCCGTCCCAGCGCCGTCCCAGCGGCCGGAGAACGCCGCAGGCCGGTCGTGTGACGGCCGTCCCAGCGTCCCAGCTGCGCGGAAACCCTTGTCGCACCGTGTCGGCGACGGCCAGCCTCGGGTCGTCGGAGAACGAACCACCCTGCGCCACCAGGAGATGTCAGTGGCTGAATTCACACCACAGGGCGGAGCACCCATGGGGGAGTGCTCCGCCCTGTGGCGTAGCCGAGGGGCCCCGGTCCGGGGCGCTTCGTCAGGCGTAGAACCGCGACAGGCTCTGCAGCACGGCCGCGGGCTTGGGGGCGCCCTCGATCTCGATGGTGCCGTCGACGGTGATCTGCACGCCGCCCGGGACGTCCTCCACCGAGGCCAGCCTGCCGACGAGGCGGATCTTGGAGCCGACCTTCACCGGGGAGGGGAAACGGACCTTGTTCAGGCCGTAGTTGACCTTCGTCGACACGCCCTCGACGTCCAGCAGCTCGGTGAACAGCGGGATGAACAGCGACAGGGTCAGGTAGCCGTGCGCGATGGGGGCGCCGAAGGGGCCCTCGGCGGCCTTCTCCGGGTCGACGTGGATCCACTGGTGGTCCCCGGTCGCGTCGGCGAAGGTGTTGATGCGCTCCTGGGTGACCTCGATCCACTCGCTGGTGCCGAGGTCGCTGCCGCCGAGCTTCTTCAGCTCGTCGATGCCGTTCACGGTGATGCTCATGTTCCCTGCTTTCGAGAAGAGTTGATGACGGGTCAGCTGTTGCCGTAGCGCTTGCGCACCCGGGCCTTCAGCAACTTGCCGGAGGCGGTGCGGGGCAGCTCCTCGGCGATCACGACCGACTTGGGGATCTTGTACTTGGCGAGCCGCCCGGCCAGGGAGGCCAGCACCTCGTCGGGGTCGAGGGCGGAGCCCTCGCGCGGGACGACCACCGCGCGCGGCACCTCGCCCCACTTGTCGTCGGGTACGCCGATGACCGCGCACTCGACGATGTCGGGGTGGGCGAGGAGCTGGTCCTCGATCTCGGCGGGGTAGATGTTCTCGCCCCCGGAGATGATCATGTCCTTGATGCGGTCGACGATGAAGACGTACCCGTCCTCGTCGACGCGGGCGGCGTCGCCGCTGCGGAACCAGCCGTCGGCGAACACCGCGGCTGTCTCCTCCGGCAGGCCCCAGTACCCGGGCATGACGTGCGGGCCCCGCACCACGACCTCGCCGGGCTCGTCCACGTCGACCGGTGTCATGTCCGGCCGTACGACCCGCACATCGCTGAAGAAGTGCGGGACGCCCGCGGAACCGGCCTTGCTCACGGCGTGCTCCGCGTCGAGGAAGAGCGTGCCGGGCGCGGCCTCCGTCATGCCGTAGCCCTGGAGGAAGGTGAGGCCCCGCTCCTGGAACTTCGCGATGAGCGGGGTCGGCACCGGGGAGCCGCCGCAGGACAGCATCCTGAGCGACGACAGGTCCGCGTCGGCCCAGCGCGGGTGCCGGGCCACCTGGTCGAACATGGTGGGCACGCCGAACATGAACGTGATCCGGTGCCGTTCGATCAGGTCGAAGGTGGCCTCCGGCACGAACGACTCGACCAGGACGCAGGTGCCGCCCTTGAGCAGCACGGGCAGGGTGAGCATGTTCAGCCCGGCGGTGTGGAACAGCGGGGCGGAGACCAGGGCGCGTTCGTCGGCGATGACGTCCTGGTCGACGAGGACGTTGACGGCGTTCCAGATGATGTTGCCGTGCGTGAGCATGGCGCCCTTGGGGCGGCCGGTCGTCCCCGAGGTGTACATGATGATGCAGGTGTCGTCGGCGATGACCGGCTGGTCGATCGGCTCGGCCTCCGCCCCGGCCAGCAGCGCCTCGTACTCGGCGCCGGTCTCGACGTACGTACGGACGTCGGTGCCACCCGGCAGCCCCGCGACGAGCCCGGTGAACCCGGGCGCGTACACGAGGGCCTTGGCGCCGGAGTCCGAGAGCTGGTAGGCGATCTCGGGCCCGGCGAGGCGGGTGTTGAGCGGGACGAACACCGCGCCGAGGGTGCCGGCGGCGAACAGCGTCTCCAGGTACGAGGGGTGGTTGGGCCCCAGGTAGGCGACGCGGTCGCCGCGCCGGACGCCGGAGGCGCGCAGGGCGTGCGCGAGGCGCGTGGTGCGCTCGTACAGCTCCGCGTAGGTGATGCTGGTGTCGCCGTGGATCAGCGCGGTGCGCTGCGGGGTCTTGCGGGCCCGCCGGGCGGGCCACGACCCCAGTCCCTCATTGCGCATGTCTGTGCCCCTGTCCGTCGTTGCACATGGGGGTGTCCCTCACGGTGTGGTCACGGCTTCGTCAGCCCGAGCAGCCGGGCGGCGTTCTCCTTGAGGATCTTCGGCTTGACCTCGTCCTTGATCGTCAGCTTCTCGAAGTCGGCGAGCCAGCGGTCGGGGGTGAGGACGGGGTAGTCGGAGCCGAAGAGGACCTTGTCCTTGAGCAGGGTGTTCGCGTACTGCACCAGCTGCGGCGGGAAGTACTTCGGGGACCAGCCGGACAGGTCGATGTGGACGCCCGGCTTGTGCGTGGCCACCGCCAGCGCCTCGTCCTGCCAGGGGAAGGACGGATGGGCCAGGATGATCTTCAGGTGGGGGAAGTCCGCGGCGACGTCGTCCACGTGCAGCGGGTTGGAGTACTTCAGCCGGATGCCACCACCGCCGGGGACGCCCGCGCCGATGCCCGTCTGCCCGGTGTGGAAGAGGGCGATGGTGCCGGTCTCCTCGATGACCTCGTACAGGTCGTAGGCCACCGAGCGGTCGTTGGGGAAGAACCCCTGGATGCTGGGGTGGAACTTGAAGCCCTTCACCCCGTGCTCCTCGACCAGCCGGCGGGCCTGCTTCACCCCGGCCTTGCCGCGGAAGGGGTCGATGGAGGCGAAGGGGATCAGCACGTCCGCGTTGGCCGCGGCCGCCTCGGCGACCTCCTCGTTCGGGACGGGCTCGGTGCCGGTCGCGGACTCGGCGTCCACCGTGAAGATCACGGCGGCCATCTTCCGCTCGCGGTAGTAGGCAGCCGTCTCCTCCAGGGTGGGCTTGCGCTTGCCCTCGACCTTGAAGTAGGCGGAGGAGGCGTCGTGGAGGTCGTCGTCCAGCGACGACGTGCCCTTCTTCGACGACACCTCGGCGTGGGTGTGGACGTCGATCGCGACCAGCTCGTCCACGTTCATGGCGGGACCTGCGGTGCTCATCACGCCTCCGGGATCTTCGGGGCGGGGATGCCCACGGTCTGCGGTTCGGCGCCCAGCGAGGTCGGCCAGACGTCGGCGAGCGCCTCGGGCGTCCAGCCGCCGTTCGCGTACGCCGTCTTGATCTCCTGCGGGTGCGACCAGAGTGCCACCTTGTCGCCGCCGATGCCGATGGCCTGGCCGGTGACACCGCGGGCGGCCTCGGAGGCGAGGAACGGGACCAGGGCGGCACAGTCCTCGGGGGTGCCGAAGCCCTCGCCCTTGCGCAGGAAGTCCGGGAACGGCTTGCCCTCGCGCAGGGCCTCCACGTACGGGGCGAAGACCGGGATGGTCTCGGTCATCGCGGTGGCGGCGACCGGGATGATCGCGTTGACCGTGATGTTCGCGCGGCCCAGCTCCATCGCCCAGGTGCGGGCGAAGGCGGCGATGCCGGCCTTGGCGGCGGCGTAGTTCGTCTGCCCGAAGTTGCCGCGCTGGCCGGCCGGGGAGCCGACCAGGATCAGGGAGCCGCCCTCGCCCTGCTCGCGCATACGGATCGCGGCGGCGCGGGCGCAGGTGAAGGTGCCCTTGAGGTGGGTGGTGATCACGGCGTCGAAGTCGTCGTCGGACATCTTCCACAGCACCTTGTCGCGGAGGATGCCCGCGTTGGTGACGAGGATGTCGAGCCGCCCGAACGCCTCCACGGCGCGGCCCACCAGCCGGTCGGCGGCCTCGGTGGTGCCGACCGGGACGACCTCGGCGACGGCCGTGCCGCCCGCCTCGGTGATGGACTTCACGGCCGCTTCGGCCACGGCCTCGTCGATGTCGTTGACGACCACGGAGGCACCGGCGGCGGCGAGGGCCTGGGCGTAGGCGAGTCCGAGGCCGCGGCCGCTGCCGGTGACGACGGCGACCTTGCCGGTGAGATCGATGCTGGGCACGAGTGGGGTCCCTTCGGAGTGACAGCGCGGATGGCTGCGCGGCTTCGAAATCGAAGTTAAGAGCAATAGTTGTTGACGTCAATAGTTGTTGAGCCGAGGTCTTTGGGGCATCCTGTGGAGCAGCACCACACGCGCCGCCCCGCAGGGGGCCTCGACCAGGGAGCCCGCCATCGCCGGCCAGCAGACTCAGAACTCCGCCTCGATCGACGCGCGTGAGCCGTGGATGCGCGGGCTGCACGCGGACACGGGTTATCTGCTGTACCGCCTGGGACAGCGCTCGGGACAGCTGTTCAACGCCTCGTTGCAGGAGTCGGGGCTGCGGCTGCGCCACTACGCGCTGCTGCGCTTCCTGACCACCACGCCGGGCGCGCTCCAGCGGGAGCTGAGCGCGTCCCTCGGCTACGACCCGAGCGCGATCGTCGGCCTGGTGGACGACCTGGAGAAGCTGGGCTTCGCCGAGCGGCGCCCCTCCCCCGACGACCGCCGCAGCCGGATCGTGGTGCTGACCGAGGACGGCCGCGCCTTCCTCCGGGACACCGACGAGGCCGGCCGGCGCGTCACCGACGAGCTGCTGGAGCCGCTGGACACCGCCGAGCGCGACGCGCTCCACGTCCTGCTCCAGAAGGTCGCCGAGGCCGGGCTGGGGTGATCCGGTGCCGATGACCGCCGGCGCGCTGCCGGAGCCGGGGGCCGCGCGCTCCGCCCCGGAGCGGCTGCTCGCCGTGCTGGCCGCCTTCGACCACGGCCATCCGGCGCTGTCCCTGACGGACATCAGCCGCCGGGCCGGGCTGACCCTCAGCACGGCGCACCGGCTGGTGGGCGCGCTCACCGAGTGGGGCGCCCTGGAACGGGACGCGGACGGGATCTACCACGTGGGCCTGCGGCTGTGGGAGATCGCGGCGCTCGCCCCGCGCGGACTCGCGCTGCGGCAGATCGCGCTGCCGTACCTGGAGGACCTGTACGAGGCGACGCACGAGAACGTGCAGCTGGCCGTGCGGGACGGCGACGAGGTCGTCTACATCGAGTGGCTCTCCGGGCGGTCGGCCGTCGGCGTCCACATCCGGGTCGGCGCGCGCTGGCCGCTGCACGCGACGGGCGTGGGGCTGGCGCTGCTCGCACACGACGACCCCACGGCCCAGGAGACCTACTGCCAGGGGGAGTTGGCCGCCTTCACGCCGTACACCCTCACCGACGGCGCCCGGTTGCGCCGGGTGCTGGCGGAGGTCCGGCGCACGGGCGTGGCGGTGAGCAGCCGTCAGGTCACGGAGGACGCGCTGTCGGTGGCGGCGCCGGTCCGCGGACCGGGCGGGGCGGTGGTCGCCGCCGTGTCGGTGGTCGTGCCCCAGGCGGGCGCGCAGGTCCCGGTGCTGACCCCGGCGGTACGGGTCGCGGCGAGGGGCATCTCCCGAGCCCTGGGCTGGCAGCCGGACGAGGCGTCGACGCCGAGGGCGGGCCGCGGCGGCGTCAACAGCGGCGGCAGCGGCCGGGGATCCCTGATCCCGGGCCGCTCCGCCGTATCCACGCCCCGGCCGACGCCGCCGTCCGCCCCGCCTTCCTGAGGGCCGCCCGCGCCGGCACCGGGCGCCGTGCCGGGTTTCTCAGGCCATGAGTCCCTCGTAGACCGATGCCAGTATCAGGAACGCGCGGTCGTCGCCGATGCCGCCGTTGTCGATCATCTGGTTCATCGTGTAGGCGACGGACATCCGGGCGTCGAGGTCGACGAGGACGAGGGAGCCGCCCCAGCCGCCCCAGAAGCAGGTGCGGGGGTTGGGGAGCTGGCCGCCGTTCAGGCCGTAGCCCAGGCCCCAGCGCATCGGTACGCCGAGGACCCGGTCGGTGCCGTCGAACTGCTCCTCCAGGACCCGCTCGCACCCCTTCTCCGAGAGCAGCCGCACGCCTCGGGCCTCGCCGCCGCAGGCGAGCAGCGACTGGACCGCGGCGATCGAGCGGGCGTTGCCGTGGCCGTTCGCCGCCGGGATCTCGGCGCGCCGCCAGGCGAGGGTGTTGGCGGTGGCCGGCGGGATCTCCGGGTTGGGCTTCGGGCCCCCGCGGGGCGGGGAGGAGGGCGGCGGGAGGATCGGCGCGACCCGCTGGTCGTGCTCGGGGCCGAGGCCGATGTGGAAGTCGGCGCCCAGCGGCCCGGCGACCTCCTCGGCGAAGAACGTGCCGAGGCTGCGGCCGGTGACCCGGCGCACGACCTCGCCGATGAGATACCCCTGGGTGACCGCGTGGTACCCGGCGTCGGTGCCGGGCTCCCAGGCGGGCGCCTGCGCGGCGAGCCGGGCGGTGACCGTCGGCCAGTCGTAGAGGTCCTCCAGCGTGGTCGGCGCGTCGAAGAAGGGCAGCCCTGCGGTGTGGGAGAGCAGATGGCTCACCCGTACGCCCTCCTTGCCCACGGCGGCGAACTCGGGCCAGTACGCGGCCACCGGCGCGTCCAGGTCGAGGGCGCCGCGGTCGGCGAGGATCAGCGCGCAGAGCGCGGTCATCGTCTTGGTGCTGGACCAGACGTTGGTGAGGGTGTCCCGCTGCCAGGGGATCGTGCGGTCCGCGTCGACGTGGCCGCCCCACAGGTCGACCTCCGGCTCACCGTCCACGAACACCGCCACCGAGGCCCCGACGTCCTTGTCGGCCAGCGAGGCGGCCAACGCCGAGCGCACCGGCGTGAATCGATCCGTACACGTGCCGTGAGTGTCCACCATGGGGGCGAAGCTAGCGGCTCGGCCGGGAGCCGAGCCACCGAATATGTTCCGGTCCGCTCACAGCGTCCGTGCAAAACCACCCCCGCGACGCCGCCGCCTTCACAGGGTGAACTCGCCCTTCCCGCAAGCACTTTCTCCGCTTTAACTCTTGACGGCCGCGGCGGCGGAGCGCACATTGGCCGCACGCTCCTCTTCTGAGAGCGCTCTCAACGAACGGGACCGAGCAGAGCGTTCTCCACCCGCGCACCTCACTCCGTACTCCCCACCCCAAAGAGGCCGCCATGAGTGAACCCTCCGGCATACCCGTCGGGCGTCGTCGTCGCCGCCCGCTCCGGCGCGTGCTCCTCGCCGTCGTCAGCGCGGTGGCGCTGGCCACGGCGGGGGCGACCGCCGCGCAGGGGGCCGCCCCCACCCCGCCCTCCGGCTGGACCCAGGTCTTCCTCGACGACTTCAACGGCTCGGCCGGCACCGGTGTGAACACCTCCAACTGGCAGTACGCCACCGGGACCTCGTACCCCGGCGGACCCGCCAACTGGGGCACCGGCGAGGTCGAGACGATGACCAACAGCACCTCCAACGTCTCGCTCGACGGCAACGGCAATCTGCGCATCACCCCGCTGCGCGACTCCGCGGGCCGATGGACCTCGGGCCGCATCGAGACCAACCGCACCGACTTCCAGCCCCCGGCCGGCGGCAAGCTGAGGGTCGAGTCCCGGCTCCAGACGCCGAACGTGACGGGCACGGCCGCCGAGGGCTACTGGCCCGCGTTCTGGATGCTGGGCGCGCCCTACCGGGGCAACTACCAGAACTGGCCGAGCGTCGGCGAGCTGGACATCATGGAGAACGTCCAGGGCCGCAACCAGGTGTGGGCCACCATGCACTGCGGCACCAACCCCGGCGGCCCGTGCAACGAGACGACCGGTATCGGCAGCTCCACCGCCTGCCCGGGCACCACCTGCCAGTCGGGCTTCCACACCTACACCATGGAGTGGGACCGCTCGGTGACCCCGGAGACGATCCGGTTCTCCGTCGACGGCACACAGTTCCACTCGGTCAACGCCAACCAGGTGGACGCCACGACCTGGACCAACGCCACCAACCACGGCTTCTTCATCATCCTCAACGTGGCCATGGGCGGCGCCTTCCCCGACGCGTTCGGCGGTGGGCTGGACGGCGACACCCGCTCCGGGGTCCCCATGGTGGTGGACTACGTCCAGGTGCTGTCGGCGGCCGGAGGCACCACCACTCCCCCGCCGTCGGGCACCCGTGACGCGTACAGCGCCATCCAGGCCGAGTCGTTCAACGGTCAGAGCGGGGTCAGCACCGAGAGCACGTCCGACTCCGGCGGCGGCCAGAACATCGGCTCCCTCGCGGGCGGCGACTGGGCGCTGTACCAGAACGTCGACTTCGGCTCCACGGGGGCCACGCAGTTCGTCGCCCGGGTGGCCAGCGGGGCGAACGCCGGCGTGAGCGGACTGGTCGAGGTCCGCCTCGACAGCCGCTCCAACGCCCCCGTCGGCAGTTTCGCCCTCGCCAACACCGGGGGCTGGCAGTCCTGGCGGACGGTGCCCGCGAACATCAGCCGGGTCACCGGGACGCACGACGTGTATCTGACCTTCACGAGCGGTCAGCCGCAGGACTTCGTGAACGTGAACTGGTTCAACTTCGGCCGCTGAGAGCCGCTGAGAGCTGCTGAAAGGGCAACTGAACCCCACGGGGAGGGGCTCCGTCCACGGGCGGGGCCCCTTTCCCGTGGACGGCGCCCCCCGTGCGTCGCCCGTACGGCGCGGGGGTCAGCGCATTTCCGCCCGGAACGCCACCGGCGTCGTCCCGGTGTGCAGCTGGAAGAACTTGGAGAAGTTCGCCGAGTCGGGGAAGCCCACCGCCGCGCCGACACGGCCCGTGGGCAGGTCGGTGTGGGCCAGTAGCCGTTTCGCCTCCAGGACCACCCGCTTGTCGATGAAGCCCTTCGGGGTCTCCCCGGTGGCCGCGCGCACCGCCCTCACGAGGGTGCGGCGCGAGTAGCCGAGGGCGTCGGCGTACGCGCTGACGCTGTGGTTGGTGGCGAACTCCCGCTCCACGGCATCCCGGAAGCGGGTGAACGTCGTGTCGTGGTGGCTCGGTGCCGCCTCGGCCGAGCTGTCCGCCAGATGGGCCAGACGCAGCAGAAACGCCGTCAGGGAGTGCCGCAGCACGGCGGTGTGCAGGCCGAGCGGCAGGGTGGCGGTGTCGACGTACTCGCGCTCCAGGTGCGCCAGTGAGGCGCGCAGGCCGGCGAGTCGGGCCTGGTCGGGGCGGAGCAGCGGCGGCAGGTCGTAGCGGTAGAGGCCGGTGGCCTCGACCGTTTCCCGGGGCAGGAAGCCCGGTTGCATGGTGAGGACGGTCCCGCGGTACCCGGTGGTGCGTGAGAAGCGATGCACCTGTCCGGGGCGGATCCACAGCAGATCGCCCGCGTCCGCCTCGTACTCGGTGAAGTCGACCATGTGGGTGACGGGGCCGTGGTCGAACAGCATCACGACGTGGAAGTCGATGCGGTGCACCCGTTCCAGGGGGACGTCCGCGTGCCAGGTGCGGCGGTCGTCCATCGGGCCGACCTGCATGCCGACACCGGAGAGGCTGAGGTCCGCCGGGAAGGGGAAGGTTCTGATGCGGCCGCTCTCCCCGACGTCGCCGCCGTCCCCGATGCCCGTGTCCTTCATGCCCCCGCCCGCCCAGGTCCGCCGGTGTCCCAGTTTCACCGAAGGGTGGCACACGGCAACCTTCCTTCTCAAAAGTCAGACTTTTAGTTTTGAAGGCGAAAGGACCAATCCGCCGCACCTATCGAGGACTTCTTGAAGATGAACTGGACAGAACTCGACCGACGTGCCGTCGACACCGCGCGCCTGCTGGCGGCCGACGCCGTCCAGAAGGTCGGCAACGGGCACCCCGGGACAGCGATGAGCCTGGCGCCCGCCGCGTACACGCTCTTTCAGAAGGTGATGCGACATGACCCCGCCGATCCCGAGTGGACCGGCCGCGACCGCTTCGTCCTCTCCCCCGGCCACACCTCGCTGACCCTGTACACCCAGCTGTTCCTCGCCGGGTACGAGCTGGAGCTGGACGACCTGAAGGCGTTCCGCACCCATGGTTCGAAGACGCCGGGCCACCCCGAGTACGGGCACACGGCGGGGGTCGAGACCACGACCGGTCCGCTCGGGCAGGGCGTCGCCAACGCCGTCGGCATGGCGATGGCAGCCCGCTACGAGCGCGGTCTGTTCGACCCGGACGCGCCCGAGGGCACGTCCCCGTTCGACCACACCGTCTGGGCGATCGTCTCCGACGGCGACCTGGAGGAGGGCATCTCCGCCGAGGCGTCGTCCCTGGCGGGCCATCAGAAGCTCGGCAACCTGGTCTTCCTCTACGACGACAACCACATCTCCATCGAGGGCGACACCGCCACCGCGTTCTCCGAGGACGTGCTGGGGCGGTACGAGGCGTACGGCTGGCACGTCCAGCGGATCGAGCCGGCGTTCAACGGGAACATCGACGTGCACGCCCTGTACGACGCGCTGACAGCCGCCCGGGAGGAGACCTCGCGTCCCTCCTTCATCGCGATGCGCACGATCATCGCCTGGCCGGCGCCGAACGCGCAGAACACCGAGGCCGCGCACGGCTCCGCGCTCGGCGAAGAGGAGATCGCGGCCACCAAGCGGGTCCTCGGCTTCGACGCGAACAGGACGTTCCAGGTCGCCGACGACGTCCTCGCCCACACCCGCGAGGCCCTCGACCGGGGCGCCGAGGCGCACGCCGCCTGGGACAAGCGGATCGCCGAGTGGCGCGCCGCCCAGCCCCAGCATGCACAGCTGTTCGACCGAGTGGTGGCCGGCCGACTGCCCGGGGGCTGGGAGTCGCACCTGCCGGTGTTCGAGGAGGGCTCGTCCGTCGCGACCCGTGCCGCGTCCGGCAAGGTCCTCCAGGCGCTCGGCGCCGTCATCCCCGAACTGTGGGGCGGCTCCGCCGACCTCGCCGGTTCGAACAACACGACCATCGACAAGACGTCGTCGTTCCTCCCGGCGGACAACCCGCTGCCCGAGGCGAACCCGTACGGCCGGACCATCCACTTCGGCATCCGCGAGCACTCGATGGCCGCCGAGCTGAACGGCATCGCGCTGCACGGCAACACCCGCGTCTACGGCGGCACCTTCCTGGTGTTCTCCGACTACATGCGCAACGCCGTCCGGCTCTCCGCGCTGATGCAGCTCCCCGTGACCTACGTGTGGACGCACGACTCCATCGGCCTCGGCGAGGACGGCCCCACCCACCAGCCGGTCGAGCACCTGGCCTCGCTGCGCGCCATCCCCGGCCTGAACATCGTCCGACCGGCCGACGCCAACGAGACGGCGATCGCCTGGGCGGAGATCCTGCGGCGGCACACCACGCACCCCGCGCCGCACGGGCTGGCGCTCACCCGCCAGGGCGTCCCCACGTACGCGCCGAACGCCGACGCCGCGAAGGGCGGCTATGTGCTCCGGGAGTCCTCCACCCCGACGCCCGACGTGATCCTCCTCGCCACCGGCTCCGAGGTGCGGCTCGCCGTCGCCGCGCGGGAGCGACTGGAGGCCGAGGGGGTCGGGACCCGGGTGGTGTCGATGCCGTCGGTGGAGTGGTTCGAGGAGCAGCCGCGCGCCTACCGCGAAAGCGTGCTGCCGCCGTCCGTGAAGGCCCGCGTGGCGGTCGAGGCCGGCATCGGTCTCACCTGGTACCGGTACGTCGGTGACAGCGGTCGCCTCGTCTCCCTGGAGCACTTCGGTGCCTCCGCCGACGCCGAGACCCTGTTCACCGAGTACGGCTTCACCCCCGAGAACGTCGTCACCGCCGCGAGGGAATCCCTGGCCGCCGTCCGCGGTTGACGCGAGCGCCTGAAGGAAGATGATCACTGTGACCACCGAAACGACCGCGGCGACCGCCGCCGCGGACCCCCTACGACGTCTCTCCGAGGAGGGCGTCTCCGTCTGGCTCGACGACCTCTCCCGCGAGCGCGTCACCTCCGGGAACCTCGCCGAACTCGTCACGTCCGGGCATGTCGTCGGCGTGACCACCAACCCGTCCATCTTCCAGGCCGCGATCGGCTCCGGGAAGGGCTACGAGGAGCAGCTCGACGACCTGGCCGTGCGCGGGGTGACGGTCGACGAGGCCGTCCGGATGATGACGACCGCCGACGTACGCGCCGCCGCCGACGTCCTGCGCCCGGTGTACGAGGCGACGGGCGGGCGGGACGGCCGGGTCTCCATCGAGGTCGACCCCCGGCTGGCCCACGACACCCGCGCGACGATCGCCGAGGCCAGGCAGCTCGTCTGGCTGGTCGACCGCCCCAACGTCATGATCAAGATCCCGGCGACCAGGGCGGGCCTGCCGGCGATCACCGAGGTCGTCGGCCTCGGCATCAGCGTCAACGTCACGCTGATCTTCTCGCTGGAGCGGTACGGCGAGGTGATGGAGGCGTATCTGGCGGGCCTGGAGAAGGCGCGGCGCAAGGGCCTCGACCTGTCGGCCGTCCACTCCGTCGCCTCCTTCTTCGTCTCCCGTGTCGACACCGAGATCGACAAGCGGCTGACCCTGCTCGGCACGGACGAGGCGCTCGGGCTCAGGGGCCGCGCCGCGCTCGCCAACGCGCGGCTCGCCTACCAGGCGTACGAGGAGGTCTTCGGCGGCGACCGCTGGACGGCGCTCGCCGGGGCCCGCGCCAACAGGCAGCGCCCGCTGTGGGCGTCGACCGGGGTGAAGGACCCGGCGTACAAGCCGACCCTGTACGTCGACGAACTGGTGGCGCCGGGCACCGTCAACACGATGCCGGAGGCGACCCTGCGCGCCACCGCCGCGCACGGGGTGATCCACGGTGACACGGTCACCGGCGGCTACGCGCAGGCCCGCGCCGATCTCGCGGCCGTCGAGGCGCTCGGCATCTCTTACGACGAGGTCGTGCGGCAGTTGGAGGAGGAGGGCGTCGCCAAGTTCGCGGCGGCGTGGCAGGACCTGCTGGACGCGGTGGCGAAGTCCATGAACGGCAAGGGAGTTGATGGGGAATGACCTTGGAGACGACCTCGTACGCGGCAACCGACTGGACCAATCCGCTGCGGGACCCGCGCGACCGCCGGCTCCCGCGGATCGCGGGGCCGTCCGGCCTCGTCATCTTCGGGGTGACCGGTGACCTGTCCCGCAAGAAGCTGATGCCGGCCGTGTACGACCTGGCCAACCGCGGGATGCTCCCGCCGGGCTTCTCGCTGGTGGGCTTCGCCCGCCGGGACTGGGAGGACCAGGACTTCGCGCAGGTGGTGCACGACGCGGTGCGCGAGCACGCGCGCACCGAGTTCCGCGAGGAGGTCTGGCAGCAGCTCGCCGAGGGCATGCGGTTCGTGCCGGGCGACTTCGACGACGACGAGGCGTTCAGGCAACTGCGCTCGGCCGTCGAGGAGTTGAACGCCTCGCGGGGCACCAGCGGCAACTTCGCCTTCTACCTCTCCGTACCGCCGAAGTTCTTCCCGAAGGTCGTCCAGCAGCTCAAGAAGCACGGGCTGGCCGACCCGCCCGAGGGCTCCTGGCGGCGCGCGGTCATCGAGAAGCCGTTCGGCCACAACCTGGCCAGCGCCATCGAACTGAACGAGATCGTGCACGAGGTGTTCGACCCGGACCAGGTCTTCCGCATCGACCACTACCTCGGCAAGGAGACCGTCCAGAACCTCCTGGCGCTGCGGTTCGCCAACCAGATGTACGAGCCCATCTGGAACCGGTCGTACGTCGACCACGTCCAGATCACCATGGCCGAGGACATCGGCATCGGCGGCCGGGCAGGCTACTACGACGGCATCGGCGCCGCCCGCGACGTCATCCAGAACCATCTCCTCCAGCTGATGGCGCTCACCGCCATGGAGGAGCCGATCGCCTTCGACGCCGAGGCGCTGCTCACCGAGAAGCTGAAGGTCCTCAAGTCGGTGCGGCTCCCCGCCGATCTGGGCGCCCACACCGTGCGCGGCCAGTACACGCAGGCCTGGCAGGGCGGCGAGAAGGTGGTCGGCTACCTGGAGGAGGACGGCATCGACCCGAACTCCCGGACCGACACGTACGCGGCCGTCAAGCTGGAGATCGACAACCGCCGCTGGGCCGGTGTCCCGTTCTACCTGCGCACCGGCAAACGGCTCGGCCGCCGGGTCACCGAGATCGCGGTCGTCTTCCAGACCGCCCCGCACTCCCCGTTCGACTCCACGGCCACCGAGGAGCTGGGGAAGAACGCGATCGTCATCCGGGTGCAGCCGGACGAGGGCATGACCGTGCGCTTCGGTTCGAAGGTGCCGGGTACCTCGATGGAGATCCGGGACGTCACCATGGACTTCGCGTACGGCGAGTCGTTCACGGAGTCCAGCCCGGAGGCGTACGAACGGCTGATCCTTGACGTGCTGCTCGGCGACGCCAACCTCTTCCCCCGCCACCAGGAGGTGGAGGAGTCCTGGAAGATCCTCGACCCGATCGAGGAGTACTGGGCCAAGCACGGCAGGCCCGCGCAGTACCCCTCGGGCAGTTGGGGCCCCGAGGAAGCCGACGAGATGCTCGCACGAGACGGACGGAGCTGGCGCAGGCCATGAAATTCGACCTGACGGACACCACGGCAAGCAAGATCAACAAGGCCCTGGTGCAGGGACGCCGGGCCATCGGCACGCCCGCCGTGGGCATGGTCCTCACGATGGTGATCGTGACGGACGAGGAGAACGCCTACGACTCGATCAAGGCGGCCGAGGAGGCCTCGCACGAGCACCCCGCGCGCACCCTGGTCGTCATCAAGCGGCACGCCCGCACCCCCCGCGACCGCACCCGGTCGCACCTGGACGCCGAGGTGCGCGTGGGCGCCGACGCGGGCACCGGCGAGACGGTCGTGCTGCGGACGTACGGCGAGGTCTCCGACCACGCCGACTCCGTCGTGCTGCCGCTGCTGCTGCCGGACGCCCCGGTCGTGGTGTGGTGGCCGGTGGACGCCCCCGAGAACCCGGCGAAGGACCCGCTGGGGGCGCTGGCGCAGCGCCGGATCACCGACATGTACGCCGTCGAGTCCCCGCTCGCCGCGCTGGAGCAGCGGGTCATCTCGTACACGCCGGGTGACACCGACCTGGCCTGGACGCGGCTGACACCGTGGCGTTCCATGCTCGCCGCCGCCCTCGACCAGGCCCGCACGAGGATCACCTCGGCGGCCGTGGACAGCGAGGCCGACAACCCGAGCGCCGAACTGCTGGCCCGCTGGCTGGAGGCCCGTCTCGGCGTCGCCGTCGAGCGCGTCGTCACCGCCGGGCCGGTCGTGACGGGTGTGCGACTCGGCACGAAGAACGGGGAGATCGTCATCGACCGCCCAGAGGGCCCGCTCGCCACGCTGACCCTGCCGGGCCAGCCGTCCCGCACCCTCGCCCTGAAGGTGCGCGCCACCTCCGAGCTGATCGCCGAGGAACTGCGCCGTCTCGACGCGGACGAGATGTACGAGATCGCCCTGCGCGGCGGCGAGCACACCGGGGAGGCCGCCGGCGATGAGTGACGCCCCCCGCCTCAACCGGCGCCCGGAGTGGGCCGGGTTGGGGGACCACCGCGCGGGCCCGATGCTCCATCCCTCGCTGCGCGAGCTGTTCGCCGCCGACCCCGGGCGCGCCGAACGCTACGTCGTCCACGCCGGCGATCTGCGGATCGACTACTCCAAGCACCTGATCACCGACGAGACGCTGGCGCTGCTCCTCGAACTCGCCGCTGCGACCGATGTGTTCGGGCAGCGGGACGCGATGTTCCGCGGCGAGCGCGTCAACGTCACCGAGAACCGGCCGGTCCTGCACACCGCGCTGCGCGCCCCGCGCGACGCCGTGGTCGAGGTGGACGGCGAGAACGTCGTTCCGGCCGTGCACGCGGTCCTCGACCGGATGGCCGCCTTCGCGGACCGGGTCCGCTCCGGCGACTGGACCGGCCACACCGGCCGCCGTATCCGCAATGTCGTCAACATCGGCATCGGCGGTTCCGACCTCGGTCCGGCGATGGCGTACGAGGCGCTGCGGGCGTACACCGACCGGTCGCTGACCGTGCGGTTCGTGTCGAACGTCGACGGCGCCGACCTGCACGAGGCGGTGCGCGACCTCGACCAGGCGGAGACGCTGTTCGTCGTCGCGTCGAAGACGTTCACGACGATCGAGACGCTCACCAACGCGACGTCGGCGCGGTCCTGGCTGCTGGCCGGACTCGGCGACGGGGGCACCTCCCACTCGGACGGAGCCGGGAACGGGATCGGGAGCGGGGCGGAGAAGGCGGTGGCCCGGCACTTCGTGGCGCTGTCGACGAACGCGGGGAAGGTCACCGAGTTCGGGATCGACCCGGACAACATGTTCGAGTTCTGGGACTGGGTCGGGGGCCGCTACTCCTTCGACTCGGCGATCGGCCTCTCCCTGATGATCGCCATCGGCCCGGACCGCTTCCGGGAGCTGCTGGACGGCTTCCGCACGATCGACGACCACTTCAGGACGGCACCGCCGGAGGCCAACGCCCCGCTGCTGCTGGGCCTGTTGGGGATCTGGTACGGCGACTTCTTCGACGCCCAGTCGCACGCGGTGCTGCCCTACTCGCACTACCTGTCCAAGTTCACCGCGTATCTGCAACAGCTGGACATGGAGTCCAACGGCAAGTCCGTGGGCCGCGACGGGCTGCCCGTCGAGTGGCAGACCGGTCCGGTGGTGTGGGGCACGCCCGGCACCAACGGTCAGCACGCCTACTTCCAGTTGTTGCACCAGGGCACCAAGCTGATCCCGGCCGACCTCATCGGCTTCGCCCGCCCGGTCGCCGAGCTGGAGCCCGAACTCGCCGCACAGCACGACCTGTTGATGGCCAACCTCTTCGCGCAGGGCCAGGCGCTGGCCTTCGGGAAGACCGCCGAGGAGGTACGGGCCGAAGGGGTGCCCGAGGAGCAGGTGCCGCACCGCACGTTCCGCGGCAACCGCCCCACGACGACCGTCCTGGCACCCGAGCTGACCCCCTCGGTCCTCGGCCAACTGATCGCGCTGTACGAGCACAAGGTGTTCGTACAGGGCGCGATCTGGAACATCGACTCCTTCGACCAGTGGGGCGTCGAGCTGGGCAAGGTCCTCGCGAAGCGGGTGGAACCCGCGCTGACCGACGGCGCCGACGTGACCGGGCTCGACCCGTCCACGGCGGCCCTGGTCGCCGCGTACCGCGCGCTGCGCGACGCCAACGCCCCCCATGCCACCCACGACACCCACGACTCCCATGACTCCCGTGACGCTCAGGAAGAAGTGAACTGACATGCAGCTCGGTCTCATCGGTCTCGGCAAGATGGGCGGGAACATGCGCGAGCGGATCCGCCGCGCCGGCCACACCGTCATCGGCTACGACCGCAACCCCGACGTCTCCGACGTGGGCAGCCTGGCCGAACTCGTCGAGCGGCTCGAAGCGCCCCGCACGGTCTGGGTGATGGTCCCCGCCGGCGGCGCCACCCAGTCCGTCGTGGACGAGTTGGCGGACCTGCTGTCGGCCGGCGACACCGTCGTCGACGGCGGCAACTCCCGCTGGACGGACGACGAGAAGCACGCCGAGGAGCTGGGAGCCAAGGGCATCGGCTTCGTCGACGCGGGCGTCTCGGGCGGCGTGTGGGGCCTGGAGAACGGCTACGCGCTGATGGTCGGCGGCGACAAGGAGCACGTGGACCGGCTCCAGCCGATCTTCGAAGCGCTCAAGCCGGAAGGGCCGTACGGGTACGTCCACGCCGGGAAGGTCGGCGCCGGGCACTTCTCCAAGATGGTCCACAACGGCATCGAGTACGCCATGATGCAGGCGTACGCCGAGGGCTGGGAGCTGCTGGAGGCCGTGGACTCGGTGACGGACGTCCGTGAGGTGTTCCGGTCCTGGCAGCAGGGGACGGTCATCCGTTCCTGGCTGCTGGACCTCGCGGTCAACGCGCTGGACGCCGACGAACACCTGGAGAAGCTGCGCGGCTACGCCGCCGACTCCGGGGAGGGGCGGTGGACGGTCGAGGCCGCCATCGACAACGCGGTACCGCTGCCGGCGATCACCGCGTCCCTGTTCGCCCGCTTCGCGTCCCGCCAGGACGACTCCCCGCAGATGAAGATGGTGGCGGCGCTGCGGAACCAGTTCGGGGGGCATGCGGTGGAGTCCTCGAAGGAGTAGCCCTCCGGGGGTGCGTTGTCCGGGTGCGGGTTCGTCGTGGTTTCTCACGCAGTTCCCCGCGCCCCTGGAAAAGCAGGGGCCTGCGGCCCCGTGCTTTTCCGATGAAGGGCGGGCCGCAGGCCCGATCCCTTCAGGGGCGCGGGGAACTGCGCGACCAGCCCCCACCCACCCGCACCCGCCCAAGCACCCGAGCCCTCCACCCACTAGGCGCCCGAGCACCCCGCCAGCAGCTCATCGACCGCCATCCGGATGGACTCGTCCTCCGTGAAGCCCCGCCAGCCGCCGAAGTAGTGCACGCGGCGGTCGTCGGCGGGCAGGTCCTGGAGGAGACGGGCCGCCGGGACCGCGGCTTCGCCCATGCGGGCCAGGTGACGTACCGCCGGCAGCATCGCCGGCAGGTACGTGCCGGTGGGCAGCTTCCTCACCGTCTCCATGAGCGCCGGGACGGCGGTCTCCGTGTCGCCGCCGGTCACGGCCCACAGCGCGTGCGCCGCCTGTGTTCTGCCCCAGTCGTCCTCCGCCGCCGCCAGCTCGCGGAGCCGGTCCGCGTACCCGGCGGCGTGCGGGCCGAGGTCGGCCAGTCTGCTCAGCGCGGTGTGGGTGGCGCGGTCCTCGTCCGTGGCGGCGGGTCCGAGCACGTCCAGGGCGGGTCCAGGATCGCCGCCGACCCGCCAGTACGCCCAGGCGGCGAGTTCCGCGTCCGGCCCGCCGGTGCGTGACCGGGCCAGCAGCGCCTCTCGTCCCGCCCGGCCGGCCCGGCCGATGCCCGCCAGGGCCGTCGCCGCCGCCGGCCACCGTTCGTCGTCCGCCAGGAGGTCGAGCAGCCGTGGTACCGCCGGCTCCGCGGCGGGCCCCCACGCGGCGAGCACCTCGCCCAACCGGCCGAGCAGCCGGATGTCCTCGGTGGGGCTGAGCCGGTCGCAGACGCCCGGCAGCAGCGCCTCCGCGTGGTCCGGGAGGCGGACCAGCACCTCGTGGAGGGCGGGCAGGGTGGGGTGATGGAAGGAGTTCGCGGAGCTGCCGTAGTACGCGCCGACCGACGCGAAGCCGGGGCGGGTACCGGCCACATGTTCGGTCAGGCGGGGCAGGCAGCGCGGGTCGTCCATCCGGGCCAGTGCCCATACCGCCGCCTCGGCGACCGTCTCTCCCCCGCGGGTCGCCCGGACGGCGGTGTCGTCGAGCAGCGCGGCGACCGCGTCGGCGTGGGCGGTCGCCGCCGGGCCCAGGCAGGCCAGCAGTTCGGCCGCCCGGTAGCGGACCTCGGTGGCCGGGTCGTCCAGCCGTGCCACGACGCCCGGCAGCAGCGCGTCGGCGGGTGACCGCCACCGCGACAGCACCCTGGCCGCCTGTTCGAGACCGCCGACCCGCTGTTCCTCGTCGGGGTGATCGGCCATCAGGCCGAGGGCGAAGGCGGGGGACGCGTCGTCGAACAGGGACGCCGTCCACTGGTGCATGCCCCGCGCGCCGCACTCCCCGGCACTGGTGCGCTGCCACAGCTCCACACTCGGATCACGCAACGCGCCCAGCGCGATCTCCAGCCGCCCCTCCGCCGAAGCAGCCGCGGAGGCCCGGGGGCCGTCGCCGAGCGCAAGCACCGCCGCCAGGCGCAGTTGCGGCTCCGGAGCGGCGAGCAGCGAATCGAGGAGGGCGGCGGCCTCGTAGGACGGGGTGGCGGCCTCATCCGACGGGGCGGCGGCCTCGTCGGACAGGGCGCCGACCGGCCCCCGGCGGACCGCGTTGCCGAGCGCGAGGACCAGGTCGAGCCGGGTCACCGGGTCGCTCTCGGCGTGCCAGCGGCTCAGGAGTGCGGGAAGGGCGTCGTCTCCGGGGTCGGCGCACGCGCCGATGACGTCGGCGGCGGCCCGTCGGATCTCCGGTTGGGGGTCGGCCAGCAGGGCGAGCACATCGGGCAGATGGCGTTCCCACGTCGCGGACCAGTGGGGGTCCAGGAACCGCGCCTCGACCATTCCGGCGTCCGCGGCCAGACGTCCCACCAGTTCCAGCAGCGTGCGCCGGGGCGTCACCTGCGGGGCGGCGGCCAGGCGCAGCACGAAGGGGAGCGCGGCCGTCGCGGCCGGGCAGACCCAACCGCCCTGGTGGTAGAGGTGGTTCAGCAAATCGAACGCGGCGTCCTCCGCGTCGTCCGGGTCAGATCCCGCGCAGCGGCGCAGCAGTTCCGGCACGTCCTCCGCGGTCCCGTAGTTGTGCTTCAGCCCCGCCCAGTCGACCGCTTCCAGCTCAGCCCGGTCGATCGACTTCCACCCCTCCGACATGCGCGCGACCCTACCGCCGGGCCCGGACACGCGGCGACGGGGTTAACGGGGTCAAGACGAGCCGGACGCGCGTTCGAATGCCGCCATGACATGCCAAATACGACTGTCCTCCATATTGTACTTAGATGTGTACATGGCGTGAACTGTCGCTGTGGCCACCGGGCGCCGCCGGTAGCGTGCGGCCCCTGTCCCGTATGCATCCCGTACGCATGTGTACGCGTCCGCACGAAGGAAGCGACCGATGGCCGAGACCGGGCAGCACGAACAGCGCAACCAGCGATACGAGCGGTACGAAGGCGGCAGCCCGGAGGCCGAGCGGCTCGTGTTCGAGCGGCTGGCCCGGGAGCTGATGGAGGTCCAGGTCAGGAACCGGCGGGCCGGGGGCGGCGGGATCGCGCGGGCGTTCCACGCCAAGGCACCGGTGGCCGTGGAGAACGCGCGGCTGCGTTTCCACGACGACCTCCCGGCGGCCCTGCGCGTCGGCTTCGCGCAGCCCGGCGCCGAGTATCCGGCGGTGGTCCGGCTCTCCAACGCGAGCGGCATCCGGCAGGGCGACGGCTCCCCGGACCTGCGGGGCGCGGCGATACGCGTACGGGTGTCGGACGACGAGAGCCACGACCTGCTGGCCACCAGCTTCCCGGTGTCGCACGCCGCGAACGCGCGCGAGTTCGTGGCGTTCGCCAAGGCCATGGCGGGGGCGCGGAGTCCGCTGCGGAAGGCGTTCGGGCTGTTGGTGAAGCTGCCGCTGGCCGTGGGGTTCAGCGCTGCCGGGCGGATGCGGCGAAACGTGCGCGAGGCCACCCGCCGCTCGGTGAACTCCCTTGCGAACGAGACCTATTGGAGCCGCGGGGCGATGCTGTGGGGCGACGCCGGGCCCGTGCGGTACCTGCTCCGGCCCGCGCCAGGGACGCCGGTGGCACCCGCGCCCGACCGGCGGGACCCCGACTTCCTGCACCGCGAGTTCGCGCGGCGCCTCGGGCAGGCCGACGTGGCGTTCGACCTGTGCGTCCAGCGGTACGTGGACGAGCGGCGCACCCCTGTCGAGGACGCGTCGGTGGAGTGGAAGGACGCGGTGGCGCCGGCGGTGCCGATCGCGCGGCTCACCATCCCGAGCCAGGAGCTGGACGGCGCCGAGGCGCGGGCCGCGGCGGGGCGCGTCGAGGACCTGACCTTCAACCCCTGGTACACGACCGACGAATTCCGGCCACTGGGGAACATCAACCGGGCGCGGAAGGCCGCGTACCGGGCGAGCGGCGCGCACCGTCTCGGGCTGCGCTTCGTCACCGCGGAACCCTTGCGCAACCGGCTCCTCGGCCGTCCCGTGGGGGCCGCGATGGCGCTGCTGAACCGGTACGTCCCCTGGCACCGGCTGCCGGTGTCGCTGAGCCTGCTGAACCTGGTGTTCCTGCGGAAGGTGCTGCGCCGGCTGAACCTGATCGACACCGAGCCGGGCGAGGCGCCGCCCCAGACCCAGCCCGTGCCGGAGCCGATCCCGGAGCGGCTGCGCACGGAGCGGTCGTACGACGGGACGTACAACGACCTGTCCGAGCCGAGGATGGGCGCGGTCGGTGCCGCCTTCGGCCGCAATCTGGCACCGGACCACCGGCCGGACCTCTTCGACGTCCCGAACCCGGTCACGGTCAGCCGTCAGCTGCTGCACCGCGAGAGCTTCGTGCCCGCGACCTCGCTCAATGTGCTGGCGGCGGCATGGATCCAGTTCCAGGTGCACGACTGGGTCAACCACCGCCGCCACAAGCCCGGCGACCGCAGTGTGGAGGTGCCGCTCCCGCCCGGACACGGCGGATGGCACAACACCCCGAACGGGCCGGCCGAGAACGTGATGCGGTTCGCGGAGAACGAGGGCATCGAACGGCCGGGGCAGCCGCCGATCCTGTTCGCCAACAGCGCCTCCCACTGGTGGGACGGCTCCGAGGTGTACGGGGCGGACGAGCGGACCGCGCGGTTCCTCCGGGAGGCCGACGGACGTGCCGAACTCCGTTTGGAGGAAGGCCACTTGCCGATGAACGGCAACGGCATCCCGCTCACCGGGTTCAACGAGAGCTGGTGGATGGGGCTCAGCGCGATGCACACGCTGTTCGCCCGCGAGCACAACGCGGTCTGCGCGGCGCTGCGCGCCGAGTACCCGACGATGAGCGAGGAACGGATCTACCACACCGCCCGGCTGGTGGTCTCCGCGCTGATCGCGAAGATCCACACGGTGGAGTGGACCCCGGCGATCCTCGCCACCGAGGCGATCGACGTCGCGCTGCACACCAACTGGTCGGGCCCGCCGAAGAACTGGCTGAACCAGCTGGGGCTGTGGCTGTTCGAGGCGCACTCGCTGACCGGCATCCCGAAGACGCTGCCGGACCACCACACGGCGCCGTACTCGCTGACGGAGGACTTCGTCACCGTCTACCGCATGCATCCGCTGATCCCGGACGACTACGAGCTGCGTGAGCACCAGTTCGGGCGGCGCCTGGAGACGGTGGGCTTCCCGGACATCCAGGGCGGCGCCGCCGAGACGCAGATCCGCAAGACGGGCCTCGCGAACTCCCTGTACTCGTTCGGCATCGCCCACCCGGGCGCGATCACCCTGCACAACTTCCCGCGCTCGCTCCAGCGGTTCGAGCGCGACGGGGAGATCATCGACCTGTCGGTGGTGGACCTCGTCCGCACCAGGCGGCGCGGGGTGCCGCGCTACAACGACTTCCGGGCCGGGCTGCACAAGCCGCGGATCCGTTCGTTCGAGGAGTTGACGGAGAACGCGGAGACCGTGGCCCGGCTGAAGGACGTGTACCGCGACGTCGACGAGATCGACACCGTGGTGGGGCTGTTCGCGGAGAACCCGCCGGAGGGCTTCGGGTTCAGCGACACCGCGTTCCGGATCTTCATCCTGATGGCCAGTCGGCGGCTCCAGAGCGACCGCTTCCTGACGGTCGACTACCGGCCGGAGGTCTACACACCGCTCGGCATCGACTGGGTCGAGAAGGGCGGCATGAACTCCGTCGTCCTGCGCCACTGTCCGGAGCTGGCGCCGCTGCTCCCGCGCGGGGCGAGCGCGTTCGCTCCGTGGCGGACGGTGCGGCCGACGGACAACGGCACCACGAGCGACGGCGGTTCACCATGACGCCGTGACCCACGGCCCGGGGTGCGGTACGGCCCCGGGCCCTGAACCACACAACGGGGGAACAGCATGACCTTCACCGACAACCCGTCCGGGCTGCCCGGGGACGAGCACTCCGGCACGACCGGCCTCACCGCGTCCACCCATCCCGGCCTCGCCGACCTCTTCCGGCGTCCGCTGCTGAACACCGTGTGGCGGCGCCGTACCCACCGGGTCAGCCGGGGCGCCAAGGTGTCCGCGGGGACCATGACCTACACCTCCTCCCACGCCGTGCGCCCGCTGACGGAGCTGGAGGAGGCGGTGCTGATCGCGATCACCGGCACCACGGGGCTGACCATGCCCGACCGGCCCTTCGAGGACCCGGACAACGGCACACCCATCATGTCCAAGCCCAACCTGACGATGGCGGGCCGCACCGCCGGGAGCCCGGACAACGCCCAGGGCACCCACTTCTTCCTCATCAACGACTCGGGCACCTACTTCCTGCGCAGGCTGCCGCCGGCGCCGGACGAGCCGTTCGACGCCGAGACCCTGGTGGCACGGGCGCACCGGGCGAAGGTGAAGGTGCTGGACCACCGGCTCGACGTCGCGCCGGGCAAGCGGGACTTCCCCGCGTACCTCGACTCGAACCGCTTCCTGTCCAACCTGCCGGGCACGACCCTGCTGTTCCCGGTGGTGGACCTCTCCCACCAGTACGTCAACGCCCTGATGTATCTGCTGACGCAGCCGGACGGCGCCCGCCCCACGTTCGTCGACGACCGCAACTTCTACCGCCCGGCGGGGGTGCGCAAGTGGGTCAGGAACGGCTTCCTGAACGGCGATCTGAAGCTGCCGCTCGGCGCCCTCGGCCCCATGCGCACCCAGATCGAGGCCGATCTGCTGCTGCAGAACCTGATGCTCACCGCCGAGGCGATGGGCCTCGGCGCCTGGATCCACGCGTCCGTGAACCCGCAGATCGCCCTCGGCGACCCCAAGTTCTCCCGGGCGTACGGCAGGATGCTCGGCTTCGACTTCGTCACCCCGCGCTGGCGTCCCGCCGACATCCTCCGCTGGCACATCCCCCTGCCGAAGTACGCGACGGTGCGCGCGCACCCGGTGGGTCTGCGCTCCCCCGACGGGGAGCAGTTGATCGCCGCGGCCTGCCCGCCCGCGTTCCCGTCCATGGCCGAGGCCGTACGGACGATCATCGACGCGAAGTTCGGCAAGGACGGCGTCTACACGGACCGTGACGTCTTCGCCCGTATCTACCGGGAGGACTACGGGCAGCGGTATCTCACGGAGGCCAGCGAGTACGACGACCGGGTCGTGGAGTGCGCCCGTGACGTCTGCGAGTACGTCCTGCGCACCCACGGCCGCTTCCCCGCGCACACGGACGCCATCCATGTGCCGGGCGTGTGGCTCCAGGTCCATCACGTGGAGAACGAGTACTACGACCGGTTCTTCGTGAACGGCCTCACGGACGCGCACCGCTCCCACGACTTTGTCTGGGGCCACTGACCGGCCGAAACGGGGTGGTTGACAGGTACAAGTGTCGCGGGTGAGAGTCCCGTTGATGATGATCGACGACCTCACCCCGGCCGAGCGACGCGTCTGGGAGGCCTTCCCCCGCGGTGTCTCGGTGGACTTCGGCGCCGCCGAGGACGGAGCCACCGACGACGGGGCCACGGAGGGACCTGATGGGGGTCCCGGAAGGACCGTGCGGGCGGCGGTCCTGCGGACACTGCTCCTCACCGCGCCCCGCGAGGAGGGCGAGGTCGCCGCGCTCAAGATCTCGGGGGCCCGGATCACCGGCACGCTGGATCTGAAGTACGCGACGGTCGACAGCGTCGTACGGCTCAGCGACTGCCGCTTCGAGGAGGTCCCGGACCTCTCCGGCGCGCAGCTCGCCTATCTCAACCTCACCGGCTCCGTGCTGCCGGGACTGCGGTCGGCGCGGGTCCGGGTCGACGGCGGACTGCGGCTGACGCGCTGCCGGTTCGGGGGCCCGGTGAAGCTGACGGGGGCGCAGATCTCCGGGACCCTGTTCATGGAGCGGGCCGAGTTCACCGCGCCGGACGGCGAGGAACCGGCGCTGCGGCTGAACCAGGCCGAGGTCGGCGAGGAGTTGTGCGCCCCCGGGCTGCGGGCGCGGGGCGAGGTCAGGCTCGCCGGCGCGCGGGTCGCCGGATCCGTCAACCTCAACGACGCCCGCCTGGACCGGCGGGACGGCGTCGCGCTCACCGCCGAGACGCTCACCGCCGAGGCCGACGTGGAGCTGCGTCGCGCGCAGGTGCGGGGCCGGGTCGAGATGCGCGGCGCCCGCGTCGCGGGGCGCCTGGATCTGTCGTACGCGCGTCTGGCGCACCCCGGCGGCACGGCGTTACGGGCCAGCAGTTGCGTCGTCGGTGAACTGTGGCTGCGCGGCGGCCCCCGGATGGAGGGCGTCCTCAACCTCCGTCGCTCGCAGATCGAGGTCCTGCTCATGGAACCCGACGTGGTGCCCGCGCAGGTACGCCTCAACGACCTGACCTACACCTCGCTCCTGTCGCATCTCCCGGCGCCGCGGCGGCTGCCGATGCTGGCGCGGGACGACGACGGGTTCATCCCCCACTCCTACGAGCAGTTGACCGCCGCGTACCGTCGCATCGGCGACGATGACGCGGCCCGTCTGGTGCAGCTCGCCAAGCAGCGCCGGCGACGGGCCACCCTCCCCTGGTACGGGCGGCTGTGGGGCCTCGTCCAGGACGCGACCGTCGGCTACGGGTTCCGTCCGCTGCGCGCGGCCGTCTGGCTGCTGTCCCTGCTGGCGGTGGGCTCGGTGGCGTACGCCCTGCACCCGCCGGAGCCCCTGAAGGCCGACGAGGCGCCGGAGTTCAACGCGGTCTTCTACACCCTCGACCTGCTGCTGCCGATCATCGACTTCGGTCAGGAACGGGCGTACGCGCCCGAGGGTGGGGGGCAGTGGCTGTCGTACGTCCTCGTCATCACGGGCTGGATCCTGGCCACGACGGTGGTCACGGGTGTGACGCGCACCGTCAGCCGCCAGTGAGCAGGCGTCGGCCCTTCAGTGTCGCGAGCCGGCCGTCCTCCCTGCCTGGACGAGACCCAGGAGGACCAGGCAGCCGCCGACGGCCATCAGGACCACTCCCACCTTGGTGAGGGTGAGAACCGGGATCTCGACGCCGCCGGTGAACAGCTTCAGGGCCAGGCCGACGAGGAAGGTCGCGGATCCTTCGGTCAGGTTCTTGGAGGCAGGACTCACTGCTCGGCTCTTTCCGTCGAAGACACACCACGCTCACGTGCGGCCGGTGAGGGGATCGGCTTCATCGTAGGAAGAGCGGGGGCGGCGGCTCGTCAGTCCTCCGGACGATCCCGCGCTGCATCGTTCGATGGACCGCGACGGACGTTCGTCCCGGTCCGGTCGTCGACGACCCGCGTCATCCGACGGGGCGGCGGCCGTGCTGGGCGGCAAGGCGTACGGGGGCGTTCTGGGCTCCGTAGCCGCGGTAGTCGCCGTCGCGTTGGACGAGTTCGAAGAAGACGCGGCCGACGGTCTCGGTGTAGCAGTGGCGGAAGACGCCGTCCGCGTCGCGGTCGTAGAGGATGCCGAGTTCGCGGTACGTCTCCAGCTCGCCGTCGGCGAACTCGAAGCGGGCGGCCAGGTCGTCGTGGTAGTTGGCGGGGACGGCGAGGAGCCGGCCCCCGGCGGCACGGAAGGCGCGGGCCGCGGCGACCACGTCGTCCGTGGTGAGGGCGATGTGCTGGGCGCGGGCGGAGTCGTCCGTGGGGGCCGGGCCGACGCTCAGGGCGATCCGGACACTGCCGTCGGCGTTGCTGACGGGGCGGCTGCGGAACAGGCCGTAGGGGTCGGCGACGTCCACGCTCTCGTGGGCGGGCAGGCCGAGGACGGTCCGGTGGAAGAGGGCCGCCTCGTCGAACTGGTGCCAGGGCTGGGTGAGCGCGAGGTGGTCCACGCGCTGGAGGTGGTGGGCGGGTTCCGCGTGGGGCAGGGGACGGAAGTCGTCCGTCCAGCTGGGGAGTTCGGGGCGGTCGGTGGCGCAGAAGAAGAGTTCGGTGCCGTCGGGGGCGGCGACCGCGTCGAGGGCGACGTCCTCGGGGGCGCGGCGGCGGGGCAGCACCGGGGCGAGCAGGGCCTCCGCGCGGCGGGCGGCGCCCGCCGGGTCGGGTGACTCCAGGCCGATCGCGGCGAGTTGGGTGCCGTCGCGGCGGGCCGCCGGGCCGGTGTTGACCAGGACCCGTGCCTCGCCCTGCCGCCACAGGTCCACCGGCTTGCTGCGGTGGCGGGCGGTGCGGGCGAAGCCGAGGGCGCCGAGCAGGGCGGCCACGGGCTCGGCGTCGGGGGTGACGAGTTCGGTGAACGCGACGCCGGTGGGCACGACGGGCTCCGGCAGCGTGGCCAGGCCCGTCGCCTCCTGGAGCATCAGCAGGGAGCGGTGGGCGTCGACGGCGGTGGGGCCTGCCTCGGCCTGCCGGAACACGTCGTTGAAGACCTCCAGGGACAGGGGGCCCTGGTATCCCGCCGCCCGCACATGCCGGACGAGGCCCGCGAGGTCGAAGCCGCCCTGGCCGGGGAAGCAGCGGTAGTGGCGGCTCCACTGGAGCACGTCCATCGCCATCAGCGGGGCGTCGGCCAGCTGGAGGAAGAAGATCTTCTCGCCGGGGATGTCCTCGATGCCCTTGGGGTCGGAGCCCCGGGCGAGGATGTGGAAACTGTCGAGGCAGGTGCCGAGCGCGGGGTGGTCGGCGGCCTCGACGATGCGCCAGGCGTGGTCGTACGTGCTGACGTGCCGCCCCCAGGCCAGCGCCTCGTAGGCGACGCGGATCCCGAAGTCCTGGGCGAGTTCGGCGAGCCGGTGCAGCTGGGCGGCGGCGAGGGCGTCGTCGTCCTCGGCGAGCGGATGGACGCTGGAGCACACGAGGACCGTGTCGGCGCCGAGCCGCCGCATCAGCTCGAACTTGTGCCGGGCCCGCCGCAGGTTCCGGTCGAACTCGTCCGCCGGCACGGCCTCGATGTCCCGCATCGGCTGGTACAGGTCGATGCCCAGTCCCAGGTCGGCGCACCGGGCGCGGATCTCCTCCGGCGAGAGCGGACTGGCCAGCAGATCGTTCTCGAAGATCTCCACCCCGTCGAACCCGGCCCGCGCGGCGGCGGTGAGCTTCTCGGTGAGGGACCCGCTGAGGGAGACGGTGGCGATGGCTGTGCGCATGGTGCTGCTCCTCTATTCCAGCTGTGCTGCCGACGACCGGGTGAGGCAGGCTGTACTGCCGACGACCGGGTGATTTCGTCTGTGCTGCCGACGCCGGGCGAGGCCGACTGTGCTGCCGACGCCGGGCGAGGCCGACTGTGCTGCCGACGATCGGGACGGTCCCCTCAGGGACGCGGCGACGCGGCTAGCGCGCGGCCCCCGCGACCCCGGCCAGCTCGGCGATGTCGGCCAGCATGCGGGTCGCGTCCGCCTCCCTCCCCGTGAACAGGCGGAACGCGTCCGCCGCCTGGAACACCGCCATCCCTCCCCCGTCCAGCGTGGCGCACCCCATCGTGCGGGCCGTGCGCAGCAGCTCCGTCTCCAGGGGGCGGTACACCACCTCGGCCACCCACAGCCCGGGGTGCAGCAGCTCCGCGGCGAAGGGCAGGCCGGGGTGCGCGGCCATTCCGGTCGGCGTCGCGTGCACCACGCCGTCGGCCCGGCCGAGCAGCGCCGGCAACGCGTCCGGGGTCGCGGCGGCCGCGCGTCCCGCGCCGAAGTGCCGGTCGAGGGCAGTGGCGAGGCCGGCCGCGCGGTCGGACATCGCGTCGACGACGGTGACGTGCTCCGCGCCGAGGGTGAGCATGGCGTGGGCGACGGCCGCACCGGCGCCGCCGGCGCCCAGCTGCACGACCTTCTCCAGCGGGACGTCGGGCAGGCCGCGGGCGAAGGACGCGGCGAAGCCGGTGACGTCCGTGTTGTGGCCGATGGCGCGGCCGTCCTCGAAGACCACGGTGTTGACGGCGCCGAGCGCGGCGGCCCCCGGCGCGAGCGCGTCGAGATGCTCGATGACGAGCTGCTTGCAGGGGTGGGTGATGTTCAGCCCGTCGAAGCCGAGGTCCCGGGCGGCGCGCACCAGGTCCCCCACCGCCTCGGGGCCGACGCCGACGCGGTCGATGTCGATCAGCCGGTACAGGTACCGCAGCCCCTGCCGGTCGGCCTCCCGCTGGTGCAGCGCGGGGCTGAGCGAGGGCCCGATGCCGGAGCCGATGAGGCCGACGAGATACGCGTCACGGGTCGGGGCGGGGGTCGAGACCTGGGGCACGGCGGGGCCTCCTGAGCGGCTCTCTAATGTACGAACTAGTACGTTAGTGATAGCACCCCGGATCGACCAGGGGAAGCCCTCTTCTACAATCGCGGTCACTGGCCCCTTGCCCGAAGGAACGCGATGACCAGCGTCGAAGAACCGGCACGACCGAACGGGCGCATCCGTGACGCGGCCCGCACCAAGGCCGAGATCCTCGACGTCGCGACCAAGGAGTTCGCCCGCTCCGGTTTCGCGGGGGCCCGGGTCGACGAGATCGCCGCCCGCACCCGCACCACCAAGCGGATGATCTACTACTACTTCGGCGGCAAGGAGCAGTTGTTCACGGCCGTGCTGGAGCGGGCGTACTCCGTGATCCGGCAGGCGGAGCAGGAGCTGGACGTCGAGCACCTGGACCCGGTCGCCGCCATCCGGCGCCTGGCCGAGGTCACCTTTGACCACCACGAACGGCACCCGGACTTCATCCGCCTGGTCAGCATCGAGAACATCCACGAGGCCGAGCACATCGCCGCCTCCGAGAAGCTGGGCAGGATCGGCTCGCCGGCGCTGGACGTGATCCGCCGCATCCTGGAGTCGGGGCAGCGGTCCGGCCTGTTCACGGCCGATGTCGACGCCGTCGACCTGCACGCGATGATCAGCTCCTTCTGCTTCTTCCGGGTCTCCAACCGGCACACCTTCGGAGCCCTCTTCGGCCGCGACCTGGTCGCCCCCGACCTGCGCGAGCACTACCGCAAGATGCTCGGCGACATGGTGATCGCATATCTGACGGCGGACCGCGCGGCGGACTGACGACGGCGCCCCCACCCGCTCCGGGGCCGGGAGGTTCGTTCGACGCCACCCCTTGACACCCGGGAAACGTGGGCGCAACATCCGTAGCCAACCGCTACTAACTATCCAGTGCGTTAATTACCCGGGTAGCACCCGGCACGGCCGCCCCAGCACCCCCGGGGACCCGGCCCCCTCCCCCACGTCTCGCACCGCCCTGCTCTGCCCAGGCATGTCTTGCCCTGCCTAGCCTTCCTCCGCTTCACTCCCTCCCATGGGGGAGATCCCTCGAAGGAGCACGCCGTGTCCGTCCCCGCCGCACCTCCCGGTCAGCCCAGGAAGGCCGCCACGGCCGCCTGGATCGGCAGCGCCCTGGAGTACTACGACTTCTTCATCTACGGCAGCGCCGCCGCCCTGATCTTCCCGACGGTCTTCTTCGACGAGTCCGACCCGGCGACCGCGACCCTGCTGTCCCTGGCCACCTTCGGTGTCGCCTACGCGGCGCGGCCGATCGGCGCGCTCTTCCTCGGCCACTTCGGTGACCGGCTGGGCCGCAAGAAGATCATGGTCTTCACACTGATCCTGATGGGTCTGTCGACGTTCCTCATCGGCTGCCTGCCCACCCGTGACCAGGTCGGCACCCTCGCCCCGGTCCTGCTGGTGCTCTGCCGTGTCCTCCAGGGCATCTCGGCGGCGGGTGAGCAGGCCAGCGCCAACTCCATGACGCTGGAACACGCACCGGAGGACCGGCGCGGCTTCTTCACCAGCTTCACCCTGAGCGGCACCCAGGGCGGCCAGCTGCTCGCGACCCTGGTCTTCATCCCGATCGCCGCGCTCCCCGAGGACCAGCTGCTGTCCTGGGGTTGGCGCGTCCCGTTCTGGATGAGCATCGCGGTCGCCGTCGCGGGCTACGTCATCCGCCGCACGCTGAACGAGACCCCCGCGTTCACCCGGCAGCAGACCGCCTCCGAGGGTGTCGCGAAGCTCCCGCTCGCCGTGCTGATGCGTGAGCACTGGGCGGATGTGCTGCGGGTGATCGCGGGCGCCATGGTCGCCTCGGTCTCGACGATCTTCACCGTGTGGGCGCTGGCGTACGGCACGAGCGAGTCGGTCGGTCTGTCGCGTTCCTCGATGCTGTGGGTGGGCGCGCTGGCCAACCTGGTCGCGCTCGCCGCGATCCCGCTGTGGGCCACGCTCTCCGACCGCGTCGGCCGCCGCCCGGTGTTCCTGATCGGCGCGGCCGGCAGCGCGGTGATGATGTTCGTCTACCTGTGGGCGGTCTCCACCGGCGCGTATCCGCTGGTCCTCGTCCTCGGCATCGTCACCTTCGGTGTCGTCTACAGCGCCGCGAACGGCATCTGGCCCTCCTTCTACGGCGAGATGTTCTCCACGAAGGTCCGGCTGTCCGGCATGGCCATCGGCACCCAGATCGGCTTCGCGGTCGCCGGTTTCGCCGTCACCTTCGCCGCGCAGATCGCCGGGCCCGACGGGGACGACTGGTTCGCGGTGGCGCTGTTCACCGCGGCGCTGTGCGTGCCGCCGGTGCTCGCGGCCCTCACCGCCCGCGAGACCCACAAGGTCCCGACCGAACTCCTCGGCGTCCGCGCGACCGACCCGGCGAACGACCGGGAGCGCGTCGCGGCCTGACCTCCCCGTCCCCGATCACGGGCCCCGAGCACCGGTGGTGTTCGGGGCCCTGCCGTGCGCCCCCTCCCCCCTTCGGGCACCCGGACGGTCGCCGCACCGCGGGCGGCCACCCCGCCGCGGAGGTCCGCGCAGGTCGGAGGGATGATGACGCCGGCGCCGCGATCACGCGGGGCCGGCCGGGGGTGGGGATGCGGAGAGAGAAGTCCCGCAAGGGTGTGCTGATCGGCCTGGCGGCCGGGGTGGGGTGCCTGCTGGTGGCCCCCGTCCTGCTGGTCGTCGGGGCCGTCACCCTGATGCTCCTGGGCCGGGCGCTGAGTCCGCTCCCGATACCGGACGGCGAGGCGCTCGCCCTGCGCGACGAGCAGGTCGTCGGCACCTGGCGGGACGACTCCGGCGGGCGGCTGGTGCTGCGCGAGGACGGGACGTTCACCTCGGACGGGGTGTGCGGCGACTTCAAGGGCGACGACCTCGCCCCCAGCAGGGCACCGGACCCCGGCACCGGCATCTGGGAGCACCGCGAGTCGGAGGAGTTCGAGACCGACAGACCCATGTCGGAGGTCCGCCTCACCTTCACGCCGAGCGAGGTGTGGACGGAGTACGAGGCGCGGGGGACGCCCGAGAAGGCCGTCCTGTGGATGTTCATCGGCGACCCCGACAACGGGGACCTGTGCGTGCTCGACAAGGTCGACGGGGCCGCCGGATGACACCTCAGCGTTTGGGGATGCCGTATGCCCGTTCCACGCGCAGCCGCAGCACGAGCCTGCGGTCGCGGACCATCGCCGCGCGGTAGTCGTCCCAGTCGGGGTGCTCGCCCAGCACGTCCCGGTACAGCCTGACCAGTTCCTCGACGGTCTCGTCGTAGGGATCCTCGGCCACCGGCGTGAGGTCGGCCGTGCCCTCGGCGACCGTGTAGGCCCAGCGGTCGGCGCTGGTCACGTGGTACGAGACGCGGGGGTCGCGGCGCATGTTGCGGGTCTTGGCGCGTCCGTCGGTGATCGACACCCGGATCGTCCGCTCGTCGGGGTAATAGGCGTGGTTGACGTTCGAGAGCTGGGGGCGGCCGTCCGCCTTGAGGGTGACCAGCACGCCGCCGTCGACTGTGGAGACCAGGCCGAGCAGGGCGTTCTGTACGGCGTCCGTGTCAGATGTGTCCGGGGTCATGACAGGTCAACGTGCCGACGGTGGCCCGTGATTCCCCGATACGCCGCACGCAACTGGTAGACACTGTCTACGCCCGTGCGGTAGACAGTGTCCATGAGTGAGCGGAACGCCGGTCTCAGGACCCGGCTCGTGGATGTCGGGGTCGAGTTGGTGACGACCGAGGGTGTGCAGGCGCTGTCGTTGCGGGAGATCGCACGGCGGGCGGGGGTGTCCCACGGGGCGCCGCGCCGGTACTTCCCGACGCATCTGGAGCTGCTGTCGGCGATCGCGCGCCGGGGCTTCGAGGACCTCGCGGCCAGGGGCGCCGCGGCCCTCGGCGACGGCACGGAGAGCCCCCGGCGGCAGGTGGCGACGCTGGGCCGGGTGTACCTCGACTTCGCGCTCACCCACCGGGGCATGCACGAGCTGATGTTCCGTCATGATCTGCTGGAGAGCAACACGTTGGGGCTGCGCGACGCCAGCCTCCCGGTGTTCGGACTACTCGTGGACCTCGTCGGCCGGGCCCGGCCGGACGTCGACGCCCGGCTCGTCGCCGGGGCGCTCCTGGCGAACCTGTACGGCATCGCCCAGCTGTGGGCCTGGGGCAGCCTCCAACTCACCACGGGGAAGGACGACTTCACGCCCCTGCTCGACGCTGCCCTCGACGCGCACCTCGGGCGTGAGGACCGATGAGCGCGGTCACCCGGGAGGCCGGCGCGGACGAACGGCCGGCCGTGTCGGTGCCGTACCGCCGGCTGACGCTCGCGAACAGCGTGCTCGGCGCGGTGATCGTCGCCCTCGACGGAACCGTGCTGACGATCGCCCAGCCCACCCTGCGCCGGGACCTGGACGCCTCCTTCGCCGAGGTGCAGTGGACCAGCACCGCCTATCTGATCACGGTGGCGAGCCTGCTGGTCTTCGCGGGGCGACTCGGTGACCGGTTCGGGCACCAACGGGTCTTCGCCTGGGGCGTGTTGGGGTTCGGCGCCGCCTCGGCGGGCATCGGCCTCGCGCCCGGTGTGGGATGGGTGATCGCGCTGCGGGTCGTCCAGGGGGTGTTCGGGGCGCTGCTGCAGCCGGCCACGCTCGGGATGCTGCGGGCCGCGTTCCCGCCCGACCGGCTGGGCATGCCCGTGGCGCTGCGGACCAGCGCCATCGGGGTGGCCGCCGCGGCCGGCCCGCTGGTGGGCGGCGTGCTGGTGACGGAGCTGGGCTGGCGCGCGGTGTTCTTCCTGAACGTGATACCGGCGCTGGTCATGGGCCTGCTGGCCCTCGCGGTCCGCGCTCCGCGGGCGGCCCGCGGCGCGCCCGTCGGCGGCCTCGACACCCGTGGCGCGGCCCTGCTCGCCGTGGCGCTCGCTGCGCTCGTGCACACCCTGGTCGGGATCCCGGGGCACGGCTGGACGGTGACCGGTGTGCTCGGCCTGCTCGTGGCCGGCGCCGCCGGCGCTGCCCTCGTACGGCATGAACGGCGGGCGCCCGATCCGCTGTTGCCGCCCGCCGTGCTCGGCTCGGCGACGGCGGGCGCGGCCCTCGGGGTGCTGGTGACCGCGTCGGCGGCGATGATGGGCGCGCTGTTCGTCGGCAGCCACCTGCTCCAGGACGTGCTCGGCATGGACCCGCTGCGCACCAGCCTCGTCGCGCTGCCCGGCGGCGTCATGATGATCCTCGGCGCACCGCTCTCGGCGGTGCTGCTGCGCCGGTGGGGCGCCCGCCCGACGGCCCTGACCGGGACCCTGCTGCTCACCGCCGGGGTGCTGGTGCTGTCGGCGGTGCGGCCCGGCTCCCCGACGGCGGTGATCGGCGGTGGCTTCCTGCTCCTGGGCGCCGGGTTCGGCGCGATGATGGTGACGGCCACCGCGGTGGTCGTACGGGACGCTCCGCCGGAGGCGGCGGGGGTGGTGGGCGGCCTCCAGCAGACGGCGATGAACATCGGGCCGACGCTCGGCGTGGCGGCCGCCGCGACGCTGCTGCCGCTCGCCGCGGGGCCCGCGTTCTGGCTGCTGGCCGGGGTGTCGGCGCTGGGTGCGCCACTTGCCGGACGAATGCCCCGACCCGCCCGTGCTCCGAGGGATGGATCGCGATCAGTACGGAACGATGAAGGCAAGGACGACTGTGAGCCGTGACCGGGCCACCGGAGGAGAAGCACCATGGAACGACTGCGCCGACAGAGCGAGCCGCGCGAGGCCGGCCTCGACCCGAAGACCCTGGCCCGCCTCGACGAGTACCTGGGCCGCCAGGTCGACGACGGCCGGCTCCCCGGCTATCTGCTCTCCGTCGCCCGGCACGGCCGCGTCGCCCACCTCACGACGTACGGCCGGCGCGACGTGGACGCGGGGCTGCCCGTCGAGACCGACACATTGTGGCGGGTCTACTCGATGACCAAGCCGGTCACGTCGGTGGCCGCGCTGATACTGGTCGAGGAGGGGCTGCTGTCCCTCACGGACCCGGTCTCCCGCCATCTGCCGGAGTTCGCCGAGCCCCGGGTGTACGAGTCCGGTGAGGGCGCCGGGATCCGGACCCGTCCGGCGCGGCAGCCGATCCTCGTCCGGCATCTGATGACCCACACCTCGGGCCTGACGTTCGGCTTCTACTACGACCACCCGGTGGACGCGCTCTATCGGGACGCGGGCTTGGAGCACTCGGTCCGGCCGGGCGCCGACCTCGCCCAGACCTGCGCGGAGTACGCGCGTCTGCCCCTGCAGTTCGAGCCGGGCACGCAGTGGAACTACTCCGTCGCCAGCAACGTCCTCGGCCGGATCGTCGAGGTGGTGTCGGGGCAGTCCCTCGACGCGTTCTTCGCCGAGCGGATCCTCGGCCCGCTGGGGATGACCGACGCGGGTTTCCAGGTCTCCCCCGAGCAGGCCGGGCGGCTGGCCCAGCTGTACGGCGAGCAGGAGGACGGCTCGATCGCCCCGGTGCCGGGGCTGCCCCTGCACGGCCGGCCCCGCTTCCTGTCCGGCAGCGGCGGCATGGTCGCCACCGCCCGCGACTACCACCGCTTCGCGGAGTTCCTGCGCCGCCGCGGCGAACTCGACGGGGTCCGTCTGCTGACTCCCGAGTCCGTCGACATGATGGCCTCCAACCAGCTGCCGGGCGGCGTCGACATCCACACCTACGGCAGTGGCTTCCACCGGCAGCCGGGGAACGTGGGCGTCGGCTTCGGCCTCGGCGTCTCCGTCGTCATCGACCCCGAGGTCACCGAGAGCCCCTCCTCCCTCGGCACCTTCGGCTGGACCGGCGCCGCCACCACGATCTTCTGGGTGGACCCCCGCCGGGACCTGACCGTCCAGTTCATGACCCAGGTACGACGCCGCTCGTCGTTCTCGGTATACCCGGACCTGAAACGACTGGTCCACGAGGCCGTGCTGGACTGACCCGGCGGGCAAGGTTTCTGCAAGGAACGGGCAAGGGCTCCGTCCAGTCGTGCGGGAAGAGGCCGGGTATCCAATCGGCTGTACGACACGGGGGATGTCATGTCGGCATTCGGTACGCCCGCTCGTTCCTCGGACCTCCCGGCGCTTGCGGGGACTCCGGCCCGGCAGTGGCTCACACTGACCGGGCGCAGAACCGTCCTGGTGGTCGCCCACACCGTCACCTACGTCAAGCGTCTGCTCGACGTGGTCGCGCTGCTGGAGTCGGACTTCCGCGTGCAGGTCGTGTTCACCGTGCCGCCGCACGAGCTGAGTGACGGCACGGTCCGCTACCTGCGCGGGTCGGGCGGCGCGGTGCTGCCCTGGGAGGAGGCGACGCGCGCCTCGTTCGACCTCGCCGTCGCGGCGGGCCCGCGCGCCATGGACGGGGTGCGTGCCCCGGTGGTGCTGCTGCCGCACGGGGCCTGCTTCCTCAAGCGTTTCGCCGCCGCGGCGGGCTCGCCGGTCTTCGGTCTGCGCCGGGAGGACCTGCTGCCCGGCGGGCGCCCGCCGGCCGCGGTGGTCCTGGCCCATGAGGACGACCGTGCCGCCCTGGCCGGCTCGTGCCCGGAGGCCCTGCCCGTCGCTCAGGTGGTGGGCGACCCCGCGCACGACCGGATCGTCGCGAGCCTGCCCCGGCGGGACGCCTACCGCCGGGCGCTCGGCCTCCACGCGGGACGGCGGCTGATCGCGGTGACCTCGACGTGGGGGCCCGAGTCCTCGTTCGCCCGCTTCGAGAGCCTCCTGCCCCGGCTGGTCCACGAACTCCGCGACGACCTCCACCGCGTCGTCGTCCTCGTCCACCCCAATGTGTGGTCCGGCCATGGTGCGCGTCAGGTCCGCGCCTGGCTGGCCTCCTGGACGGAACGGGGCCTCGGCGTCGTACCCCCCGACATGGACTGGCGGCCGGTGCTGTGCGCCGCCGACCTCATCGTCGGCGACCACGGCTCGGTCACCCTGTACGGCACCCTGACCGAGGCGCCGATCCTGCTGACCGGCACGGCGGACGACGAGACCAACCCGGACTCGCCCGCGGCCGAACTGGCGCTGCTGGCCCCGGCTCTCTCCCCGTTCCACCCGCTCGCCGGGCAGTTCGCCTACGCGGCGGCCGAGTACCGCAGGCCCGCATACGAGGCGGTCGCGGCGCGCATCACTTCCGAGCCGGGGCGTTTCCACCGCAATATGCGGGCGTTGCTGTACCGGCTGCTGGGTCTGGGGCAGCCCGCGCACGCTCCGCTGGGCGGACCGCTCCCGCTGCCCGACGCGTCCTTGATCTGGCCGTCCGCCGGCCGGGAGGTGCCCGCGTGACGGTGCCGGCCGGAGGACTCGCCGCGATCCTGGCCGCATGGTTCACCGACGGTCACTGCGTCGACGTGGACGGCCCCGCGCCCCGGCGGGACCTCGCGGACGTCCTCTTCGGGCTCCGGCCGAGGCCGAACGCGGCCGGAGCCGCCGGCGAGGCCACGGGTCTGCTGGCGGCCCACCCCGGCTGTGTGCTGGTGGTGCTGCCGCTGGCGGGTGGGCGATGGCTGGCGGTCGGGCGTACCCCTTCACGGCCGTGGCAGGGCGTCGAGGAGTGCCGTGACCCGGCGCTCGTCGTCGGCGCTGACCGTCGCGGTCAGCGGCAGCGCCCGTAGGTAGTGGTCGCGGGCGGCATCGGTGTCGCCCGCGTCCTCGGCGCACCGGCCCAGCATCTCCAGGGTCCGGGCCTGCCAGTGCGGAGCGCCCAGCCGCTCGAACGTCCGCAGCGCGCTGCGCAGTTGCCGGATGCCGGCGGCCCGTTCCCCGGACCGGGCCCGCGCCCGCCCCAGGAAGGCCAGCGCCCGCGCGGCCTCGTGCGGGTCGTCCACCGCGGTGAGGATCGCGTATGCCTGCTCCAAGTGGAAGACCGCCGGGGGCAGTTCGCCCGCCGCGAGGGCGATCTCGCCCAGCACGATCCGGGCCAGTCCCGTACCGCGCGGGTAGCCTGCTCCCTCCCACAGGGCGATGGCCTGCTCCACCGGGGGCACGGCCTCGGTGAGCCGTCCCGACCGGAAGTGGGCCACGCCGAGGCCGAGGAGTGCCTGGCCCTCGTCCCGGTGGTCGCCGGCGGCACGGGCCGCCTCCCGTGAGGCGGCGTACCAGGTGATCGCCTCGTCGACGCGGCCCGCGGCGCTCAGGCCGATGGCGCCGGAGTTGAGCATCTGGCGCTCGGCCTCGGCGTGTCCGGCGTGGCGGGCGGCGGCGAGTCCCAGTTCGTGGGCCTCGATCCACAGGTCGTAGAAGCGCAGGCGCAGGAAGAGGGGCCACATGGCGTCGACGAGCTGCCAGGTGAGCGTGGACCAGCGGCGTTCGGCGGCGGCGCGCAGCACGGCCATCAGGTTGGTCCGGTGACGGTCGAGCCAGGCCAGCGCACCGGTCTCGTCGTCGAAGGGTGGTTCGAGGTCGGGCCAGTGCTCGTCGGCCCGCTCCAGGGTGAACTGCGCCGGAGTGATGAGCTGTTCGGCGCGGGTGGTGGTCGCCAGGTACCAGTCGCCGGCCCTGCGCAGTGCCTCGTCGTGCTCGTAGCCGGCGGCCTGCTGGCGGGCGTGGAGACGGACGAGGTCGTGGAAGCGGTAGCGGTCCTCGCCGAGGTCCTGGAGGAGGTGGGACTCGACGAGCACGTCGAGCAGTCCGTCCGCCTCGTCGAGGGTCAGGTCACCGGTGGCCGCGGCGAGCCGTCCGTCCAGCTCGGGGGTGGGCAGCAGCCCCAGCAGCCGGTAGAGCCGGGCCGCCGGGGCGGGCAGGGCCCGGTAGGACTCGTCGAGTGCGCCTCGCACCGCGGTCTCTCCTTCCACGGCCAGCACGGCCAGTCGGTCACCGGGGCGGGCGAGCGCCTCGGCCAGCGCGCGGAGCGGCTGTCTGGGGCGGGAGGCGAGCCGGGCGGCGGCCACGCACACCGCCAGGGGCAGCCCCGCGCAGAGGCTGACCACCGCACGGGCGGCGGCCGGGTCGTCGGCGACCCGTTCCCGGCCGACTCCTCTGATCAGCAGTTCCTCGGCCGCCTCGGGCGGCATGACCTCGACGGTGTGGAAGGCGGCGCCGTCGATGCCGAGCCCGGTCAGCCGGCGGCGGCCGGTGACGACGACGAGGCAGCGGTCCGAGCCGGGCAGCAGCGGCCGGGCCTGGGCCGCGGTGCAGGCGTTGTCGAGGAGGACGGCGAGCCGCAGCCCGGAGGTGACCGAACGCCACAGCGCGCTCTGTTCGGCGGTGTCGGCGGGCACCGGGCCGGGGTACAGGGCGCGGAGGAACCGGCCGAGGATCTCGCCGGGCGCCGCCGCGTCGGCGAGGTCGTGGCCCCGTAGATCGGCGTAGAACTGCCCGTCGGGGAAGTCACCGCCGATCCGGCGCAGCCACCGGGTGACCAGGGAGGTCTTCCCCACCCCGGCGGGCCCCGTCACGACGACCAGCCCGGTCCGGCGCGGCGACAGCCGCTCCAGCGCGGCGAGGTCGCCCTCCCGGTCGGTGAAGTGGGGCACCGCGGGGGGAAGCTGGCGGGGTACGGGCGTCGATGGGGCCGGGGGCGGCAGATGGGTGTGGATGCCTCCGTGCACCTCGTCGGCCTGGACGACGACTCCGTGCACCCGCGCGTCCCCGCCGATGTGGTTGCCGATGGTGGCCGCGCCACCGTCCGGACCGCGTTCACCGCGTCCGGGAAGGCCGCCGAGTCCGCCCGTGCCGCCGCTCATCCTGTCCGCCCCCGTGGTCGAATCCGAGCCCGCGACGGGCACCGACGGATGCCGCGTACATGCATCGAAGGTGCCCTACCCGCCACCGCTCCCGGATAAAGGACAAGGATCCGGCCGACAGTTCGAGGCGTGTCTGGTTTCCCAGGTGACGAGGTGTCATTCTGTGCAGTCTGCGCGGTCCTTGAACGGGTGTACCGGCGAGAGGAACGCTGGTGGAGATCCATGTTCTCGGCCCCGTCGGCCTCGGTGTCCAGGACGGCCGGCTCGGTCTCGGTTCCGGCAAGGAGGCGTCGGTCCTGGCTGCCCTGGCCCTGGACGTCGGCCGTCCGGTGCCGCTGGACTCTCTCGTCGACCGGCTCTGGGACGATCCTCCGGGGCGCGCCCGGGAGAACGTCCACACCTATGTCTCCCGGCTCCGCCGGGCGATCCGGGAGGCGGCGCCGGGCCCGAGCGCCCCGGCGATCACGCATCGCACCCACACCTACACCCTGGTCGCCGCCCCCGAGACGGTCGACTGGCACCGCTTCCTCCGTCTCGCCGACCGCGCGGGAACGGTGGCCGCCGAGGGGGACGACACCCGTGCGGCGGTGCTGTTCCGGGAGGCCGAGAGCCTATGGACGGAGCCGCTGGCCGGCCTGCCCGGCCTGTGGGCCCGGCGGGTCCGGACCGCTCTCGCGGAGAAGAGACGTGCCGTGGTCGGCGCGCGCGTCGCGGTGGAGCTGCGACTGGGCCGCTTCGCCGAGACGGCGGGCGAGCTGTCCCCGCTGGTCGACGAGTACCGTGGCGACGAGGCCCTCGCGGGCCAGTTGATGGTCGCGTACTACGGCGGCGGCCGGCAGGCCGAGGCCCTGCACCTCTACCAGCGGGTGCGGCGGATCCTGCGCACCGAGTTCGGCACGGACCCGGGCGAGGAACTGGTCCGCGTCCACCGGCACATCCTCGCCGGGGGCCCGCCGCACGACCTCGTCCGACGGCCCGCCGAGCCACGGCCCACGTCACCGGCCGCCGTCCGGCCGCAGCGCGTGCCCGACCATCTCCCCCGGCAGGGCCCCCTCGTGGGCCGCCGCGCCGAGATGGAACGGATCCGCTCCGCGATCGACACAGCCTCGCGTGACGGCGCGGTCGTCACCCTGGAGTCCATCTCCGGGATGGCGGGCGTCGGCAAGTCCGCGCTGGCGATCCGCGCGGCCCACGAGTTCACCGGCCGCTTCCCCGACGGCTGCCTCTACGTGAATCTCCGCGCCCACGCCCAGGGCCAGGAGCCCCTCACCTCCGGGGCCGCGCTCGCCACGCTCCTGCGCCTTCTGGAGGTGCCGCCGCAGTCCATCCCCGCCGACGTCGAGGAACGCGCCGCGCTGTGGCGCCAGGCCCTCGGCCACCGCCGTGCCCTGATCATCCTCGACGACGCGGCGGGCCCGGAGCAGGTACGCCCCCTGCTGCCCGGCGCGACGGAGTGCTTCGTCCTCATCACCAGCCGCCGCCGGCTGGTGGGATTGCCGCGGGGACGCTCCCTGGCCTTGGACGTGCTGCCCACGGCCGACGCAGTCGCACTGTTCCGCGAGTGCGCCGGCCTCGACGGTCCACGGCCCCCGGGCAGGGCCGGTCAGCGGGAGGAACTGGATGAGCAGGAAGGGCGGAGGGAGCGGGAGGAGCGAGAAGGGCGGAAGGAGCGGGAGGAGTTGGAGGAGATCGTCCGGCTCTGCGGCCATCTTCCGCTCGCCATCGAGATCGCCGCCAACCGGCTGAGCGCACACCCCTCGTGGGACCTCTCCGTGCTGCGGGGCCTGCTGTCGCGGACCACCGACCGCCTCGCCCAGATCCGCGACGGCTACTCCGAGATCGCCCGCGCCTTCGAGGTCTCCTACCAGACCCTCTCCCCCGCCGAGCAGTCCGCCTTCCGCCTGCTCAGCCTCCATCCGGGCCCCGAGTTCGGCCCGCAGGCGGCCGCCGCGCTCCTCGGCCGGCCTCTCGACGAGACGGAACGCCTCCTGGAGTCGCTCCTGCAGTGCCACGTCCTCCAGGAACCGGTCCCGAACCGCTTCCGCTTCCACGACCTGCTCGGCGAGTACGCGCATCTGCTGTGCGGCGCCCAGGACACCGACGAGCGGCGCGAAGCGGCCCGCGACCGACTGCTGGAGCACTACCTCCGCACGGCGGACCACTGCGACCGGCTGCTGTACCCCCGCCGTATCCGTCTGGACCTACCCGACCCGGCCCCCGCCGCCCGGTCCGCACACCTGCCCGTGCCCCGCACCGCCGCCGAGGCCCTCACCTGGTTCACCACCGAGCGACAGAACCTGCTGAGCGCCGAACAGCGGCTGCGGAGCCACGGGTCGTCGGCCCGGGCAGCCCTCCTCAGCCATGTCCTGGCGGGGTTCCTGGACGGCGAGTGCTACTGGACCGACGCGGTACGGCTGCACGGCGCGGCCGCCGGGTACTGGCGCGGTGCGGGGCGCCGCAAGGAGTGGTGCCGGGCCCTGCTCGACCTGTGCGCGGCGTACACGGCGACCGGGCGGTTCCCGGAGGCGGACCGGACGGCGAGGGAGGCCCTGACCTGTGCGCGGACCGTCGGCGACGAGGACGCCCAGGCCGAGGCGCTCCGTGAACTGGGGGTGCTGCACTGGCACATGGGCCGCTTTCCCGAGGCCCTGGAGTTCCAGCGGGAGTCCCTGACGCTGTGCGCGCCCGCCGGGGACCGGTGGCGCGTGGCCCGATGCCAGAACAACATCGCCATCTGCCTGCTCTACCTGTCCGAGCACGCGGACGCGCTGTCCTGGTTCCAGGACGCGATCGAGGGTTTCGAGGCCACGGGCGACGAGCGCATGCTGGCCAAGACGCTCAACAACCTCGGCAATCTGTTCCTGCGCACCGGCGACCCGGAGCGCGCCCGACGGACGTTGGAGCGCTCACTGCGGATCGCGGAGCGCACGGGGAGCCCCTCGGACAGGGCGATCCTCCAGATCAACCTCGCCGAGATCCACCTGCTCACGGGCAAGGCCCCGGCGGCGGTCGCCCTGTGCCGGGAGGCCCTGCCCGTCTTCCGCCGGATGGGCGCGCAGAAGAACGAGGCGATCACCCTCACCCGGCTGGGGCTCGCCCACCGGGCCCTGTCCGACGTCGACCGCGCGGCGGACCACCTCCGGCGGGCCCTGACGCTGGCCAGGGACATCGGGGCGGCACTGGAGGAGGTCCAGGCCCGGCGCGCCCTCGGCGTCTGCGAGTTCGAACGCGGCCGGTCAGCCGCCGCGGTCCGCCATCTGACGGCCGCGATCGAAGCGGCGCGGCGGCTCCAGGCGGCGGAGGAGGAGGCGGGGGCCGAGGAAGAGTTGGATCGCATCCGCACGAGAGTGATCGAGTTTGATCGATTGCGTCTGTGACCGGCTACAAGATCAACGATTCTGCGATCACCCGGGCGTCACCGAGCATGATTCACTAAGCTTCGGGCACGTCGCGAACAACCGTTCCGGCGTGGCACAACTGAGCGATTCATGCTCTGAGAGGTACGCCTTGAGAAGCACGCACAGGGCAGCACTCATCGCGCTGTCTGCACTGGGAGTAATCGCAATCGCAACGCTCACGTGCATCCCGACAACCGTCGTGATGCACAGCGGTTACTCGGCGCGGGAAACCGCCTGATCCACCCACCGGGGGCGGCCATGACACCGCCCCCACCCCCTCAGTTCTCCACCCGCAACGCGAACTCCACCCCGTCCTCGGCCAGTTCCGTGAGCCACTTCTCCGAGCGTTCCGCCGTCTCCGCCGCGCGGAGGAGGCCCGGGGGCAGGGAGCCGTCGAGGATGTGGGTGACGCCGAGGGCCAGGGGGCGGGAGACGCAGCGGGCCATGGCGCTCTCCTCCGCCGTGCCGGTCAGGTCGAGGAGGTAGCGGCCCGACCAGCGGTCACCGGAGCCGGCGTCGACGTCGAGGGTGACGGCCAGGACGACGCGGTCCCGGTCGGTCTCCGTCATCGGGTGCCGCGCGGCCAGCTCACCGGCCAGCGCGGCGATGCGCCGGTCGTCGTCCCGTTCGAGTTCCGCGAAGACCGGGGCCCACGCGGTGAGCCAGCCGTCGAGGCGCAGCGTGCCGCGGACGAAGGTGCGCGGTTTCCAGGCCGGCGGGAGGCCGTACTGGGCGAGGAACGACACGCTGTCGCGGTTGGGGTAGGCCTCGAAGGTCTCGCCTTTGACATCACCGCCGACATCACCGTCGACGGTGCCGTCGACGGCACCGTCGACGACGTACGGGCGGGTCGCCCGCCAGGGGCGCTCGACCGTCGTCTCCGTACCGTCCTCGATGTAGCGGGCCGGTGCGCGCAGGGCGTTCAGGACACCGGCGGGCGCCCAGCTGAAGCGGTATCGGAAGTCGTTCGGTACGGCCGGGACGCCGCCGCAGTACGAGGTCAGGGTGTACGAGGCGGCCGTGTCGGGCCCGATCGCGGCGGTCGCCCGGGCGATCAGGCTGTGGGCGAAGAGGTGGTCGATGCCGGGGTCGAGGCCCGCCTCGGTGAGGACGGTGACGCCCGCCGCCCCGGCCGCCGGCGCCAGTTCCAGGACCGGGTCGGAGACATAGCTGGAGCAGGCGAAGTGCGCCCGCGCCTCGACGCACGCCCCGAGCAGCGGCGCGTGCTCCGGGGCCGGGAGCATCGAGACGACCACGTCACCCGGGGCCAGCTCGGCCGCGAGCCCCGCGCGTGTGTACGCGCGGGGCTCGGCGCGGCCCGCGAGGCCGAGGGCGGTCAGGGCCCCCTCGGCGCGCTCCTCGGTGCGGTGCCACAGCCGTACCCGGGCGGCGGTGCCGCACAGCTTCGCCAGGCCGCTGCCCGTGGAGAGGCCGGCACCGACCCAGTGGACGGTGCCGCTCGCGGGGACCGCGCCATCAGTCATCCGGCAACTCCCTTGTAGTCAGGCCGAGTTCATGGGACGCGCGGCGGAACCGGTCGAGGCAGCGGCCCCACGCGCCGCCGGTCCGGAAGTCCAGCAGCTGCGGCAGCAGCGCGGCGGAGAAGTCGGTGCTCGCCTCGCGGGGCAGCAGGGAGGGCAGGTTGTCGATCGCGATCAGGTCGAGGGGTGGGTGCTCGCGCAGGCGGCGGACCGGGTGGTCCCAGTCGGTGGTGGTGTCGTAGACCGGCAGGACGTTCATGGGTGAGCCGACGTCGACGGTGACGTCGGCGAGGGTGCGCAGTCGGCGGTCCGGTTCGTCGAGGTCCTTGTCCGTGAGGAACGGCGGCACCGGGCTCGTCGTCAGGACGGTGTTGACCATCAGGTCGTGGGCGAGCAGGGCGCCCCTGTCGAGGTCACGGGTCTCGGCCACGTCCCAGCAGGTGGGCTCGACGCCGGCCTCGTCGAGCGCGGCTCGCGCACCGCTCCCGCTGCGGCCCAGGGCGCCGATCACCAGCGCGGTGAGGTCGCCCTCGGAGGCGCGCAGCCGGGCCTCCATCTCCTCCTTGGCCATGGGTACCAGCGGCGTCTCCAGGCCACCCCGGTGGTGCAGGACCGCCAGGGCCGCGCCGAGGTAGCCGGCCCAGAAGCCGAACGCGGCAAGGCGGCGGCCCTGGTCGTCCACCAGGTACTCCAGGTCCAGCAGCGCCCCGCCCCCGGCGGCGAACCTGCGCAGCAGCGCCTCGGCGCCGGGCTGGCCCTTGTAGGCGTGCCCGAAGAAGATGTGCCGGTGGGTGAGTTCGGCGGGCTCGTCGGGGAGTTCCTTCAGCCCGACGATCACGGCGTTCGACGGCGCCGACGGCCAGCGGCCGGGCTCGGTGACCTCGCAGCCCGCCTCCTCGTACGCCTCCGTCGGGAAGATCCGCTGCGGGGAGTCCTCGACGGTGATCCGTACGCCGCTCTCGACGAGCCGCCGGGCGTCGGACGGGACGATCGGGGTGCGGCGTTCGGTGGTACGGGTCTCGTGGCGGAGCCACAAGTGGCGATCGGTCATACGAGGTTGGCCTCCGGGCGCAACGCGTCGGCCGTGAAGCGGTCGACGCTCAAGGGGCTGATGTCGACGAAGGGTACGCGGCCGAGGTACAGGTCGCGGACCACCTCGCCGACCGCCGGGCCCTGGAGGAACCCGTGGCCGGAGAAACCGGTCGCGTAGAGGAAGCGGGAGCATGAACCGGCCTCGCCGATCAGGGCGTTGTGGTCCGGTGTGATCTCGTACAGGCCGGCCCAGCCGCCCGTGCGGCGCAGGTCGAGCAGGGCGGGCGCCCGGTGTTCCATGGCCGCGTAGAGGCGGGGGATCCAGCGGTCGTGGGTGTCGGTGGCGAAGCCGGGCCGTTCGTCGGGGTCGGACATGCCGACGAGGAGGCCGGGGCCCTCGCTGTGGAAGTAGAGGCTGCTGGTGAAGTCGATCGTCATGGGCAGGTCGGGCGGCAGGCCCGGCACTGGTTCGGTGACCGCGATCTGGCGGCGCAGCGGCTCCACCGGGAGGTCCACGCCGACCATGGCGCCGACGGAGCGGGACCAGGCGCCGGCCGCGCACACCACGGTGTCGGTGACGATGCGGCCCTTGCCGGTGACCACGGCGGTGATGGTGTCCCGCCAGGTCTCGATGCCGAGGACCTCGCAGTTGCGCAGGACGGTCGCGCCGTGGCGGCGGGCGCCCGCGGCGTAGCCGTGGACCACGGACTCGGGGGTGCAGTGCCCGTCGTCGGGCGAGAACGCGGCGGCGAGCAGCCCGTCGGTGCTGATCAGCGGGGAGAGCCGCTGGGCCTCGGCGGGGTCGATCATGCGGCTGGGCACACCCAGGTCGTTCTGCAGCTGTACGCCGGCCTCGAACTGGGCGACCTCGTCGGGCGTCGACAGCAGGAAGAGGTAGCCGACGCGGTGGAGCCCGATGTCGTGGCCCAGGTCCTGTCCGAACCGGCCGAACGCCTCCAGGCTGCGGGCACCGAGCTGGATGTTCAGTTCGTCGGAGAACTGTGCGCGTACGCCGCCGGCGGCCCGGGCGGTGGAGCCGGAGGCGAGTTCGTCCCGTTCGACGAGGACGACGTCGTCCACTCCTGCGGCGGCGAGATGGTAGGCGATGCTCGTGCCGATGACACCGCCGCCTATGACGACGACCCGTGCGCTGCGGATCACGTACGCGGCTCCCTTCGTCCGGTCGTGGTCGGTTCACCCGACGGAGTCAGGTCTTCCACCACAGGCGAACGTTCATGCGGTACGGCAGCGGAGTGGGCCCGGGGGCGCGCCGTGCGCACCGCCCCGCCGGAACGTTACGGCGGGCGCGGCGGCCGGTGTCGGACGATCCGATGACGGCCGCCGCGCGACCCCGTGCGACGTGCGGGAACGTACGTGGTGCGGCGCTCAGGAGGAGTGGACCACGGCGTCCAGATGGGGCAGGTAGTGGTCCAGCCGCTCACGCTTGGTGCGCAGGTAGGTGATGTTGTCCTCGCAGGGCGTGATCAGCAGCGGCACCTGCTCGGAGACCTGGATGCCGTGGCGCAGCAGCGCCTCCCGCTTGCGCGGGTTGTTCGACATCAGCCGCACGGACCGTACGCCGAGGTCGTGCAGCATCTCGGCCGCCACCCGGTAGTCGCGGGCGTCCACCGGCAGGCCGAGGGCGATGTTCGCCTCGACGGTGTCCAGACCCTCGGCCTGGAGCTTCATCGCCTGGAGCTTGGCGAGCAGCCCGATGCCGCGTCCCTCGTGGCCACGCAGGTAGACGAGGACGCCCCGGCCCTCCGTGACGATGGCGCGCAGCGCGCTGTCGAGCTGCTCCCCGCATTCGCAGTGCTGGGAGCCGAACGCGTCACCGGTCAGGCACTCCGAGTGCAGCCGGACGAGTATGTTCTCGCTGCCGCTGATGTCGCCGTACACCAGCGCCACTTGTTCCTCGCCGCGATCCTGGTCGAGATAACCTACGGCCTCGAAGTCGCCGTACGTCGTGGGCAGCGGTGCATTGACCACGCGGACGGCACCGGAGGACTGGGCGTGAGCGCCGAGTACGCCAACATTTTCTGTCATGATCTGGTTCCTATCTGGTGAGTCCTGACGTCATGCGAAAATGACGGAGCATCAGCAGAGACGAAAGGCCGGGAAAAGATGAGCAGTTCGGGAACGGAGTCCGGTGCGCGGCAGGAGGGACGGGGACAGCAGCCGACGGTATACGGTCTGCTGCCCGCCGACACCACCGCGGACGTACGGGAGCGCGGGGCGGGGGTCGGCCGACAGGTCGCGGTGCTTCCGGTCGGCAGCTTCGAGCAGCACGGCCCGTATCTGCCGCTGGCCACGGACACGCTGGTGGCGTGCGCCATAGCGCGGGAGATAGCCGCCGCCTACCCGGTGCACCTCCTGCCGCCCGTGACCATCGCCTGCTCGCACGAGCACGCCGGCTGGCCGGGCACGGTGAGCATTTCCGCGACGACCCTGCACGCGATGGTCCGCGACATCGCCGACTCGCTGCGCCGGTCGGGCGTCGAGGCGCTGGTCGTGGTGAACGGACACGGCGGGAATTACGTCCTGGGCAATGTCGTCCAGGAATCCACCGCGGCGGGACATCGAATGGCGCTTTTCCCGGCGATGGAGGACTGGGAGGCCGCCCGTGAACGGGCGGGCGTCGAGACCTCGTTGCTCAGTGATATGCATGCGGGAGAAATTGAGACCTCCATACTTCTGCATTGCCATCCGGAATTGGTCCGGCCCGGTCACGAGACCACCGATTTCCTTGCCGACGACCGCCGTCATCTCCTCTCCCTCGGTATGTCGGCCTACACCGATTCCGGTGTGATCGGCCGTCCTTCGTTGGCGTCCGCCACGAAGGGGAAGGAATTGCTGGAGGGGTTCGTCGAGTCCTTCGGGGCGTACTTCTCCGTGGTCACCTCGGACGCTCCGGCCGCCGACTGACGGCGGGCCCGCAGCGAGCCGTACCAGCGGCCGACGAGGACCAGGGCCCCCGGCAGCGCCGCCGCGAAGCTGAGCACGCCGTAGACGACGGCCACGGTCAGGCCCTGGGAGGCCCCCAGGCCGGCCGCGCCGAACGACCAGGCGGTGACGCCCTCGCGGGGGCCCCAGCCGCCGACGTTCAGCGGCAGGCTCATGGCGATCAGGGCCAGCAGCGCGAGCGGCACCAGGGCCGCCGGGCCCGCGGAGGTGCCGGCGACGCGGGCGGCGAGCAGGAACATCGCCACGTACCCGGCCAGCACCACCACGGAGGAGATCAGCACCGCCGGGCCGCTGTCGCGGTTCAGCAGGGCGCCGCGCGCCTCGGTGAGGGCGGCGCGGACCCGGCCGCCCCGGCCGGCCTCGGGACGCGGCTTCCGGCCCATCCGCAGCGCCGCCCAGATCGCGGTCGCACCCAGGGTGACCAGCGCCAGGACGCCCGCCGTATGACGGGTCTGCTCCAGCACCGGTGAAGGCATCGTCAGCAGAGCCGCCACGCCCACGACGGCCAGCACCAGCTGACCCGCCGTCCGCTCGATGACCACCGCGCGCACGCCCCGCCCCATGTCCCCGGAGCTCTGCCCGTGCCGGACGGCCCGGTGCACGTCGCCGAGGACACCGCCGGGGAGCGCCGCGTTGAGGAACAGCGCCCGGTAGTAGTCCGCGACGGCCGGGCCGAGCGGCAGCCGCAGGCCCAGCGCCCTCGTCACCGCGCACCAGCGCCAGGCGCTGACCACGGTCGTCAGTACGCCGATACCGACGGCGGCGACCAGCGTCCCGCCGTCGATGCGCCGCAGCCCGTCCACGAACACACCGGTCCCGAGCCGCCACACGACGACCACGAGAATGATCGTTCCGGCAATGCTCCCGAAGTGGGCGCGCAGGGCACGGAGCACCTTGCCGGCGCCCCGGCGGGGTGGCTCGGCCGGGGCGTCGCCCTCTGCCGGGACGGCTGCCGGAGCACCGGAGGCGCCCTCACCCGGCAGCGCGCGCGGTGCCGGACGGCCGGGTGCCGCGTCGGCCCCGGTCCGGTGGCCGTCGAACGGCTCTGCGGGCGCCTCCGTCAAGGGCGCGTGGCCGGGCAGCGGGGCCGAGGAGGCCCGGGGTGCCCGGACCGGGCCCGGCGAGGGGCGGCGGGCCGCCGGGGTGACCACGGTCGGGGGCTTCGCCGGGGCGGGGCGCGCGGCGGCGCCGTGGGCTTGCGTGCGGGTGTCGGCCGGTGTCGCGGTGGGCGGTGCCTCGGTCAGCGTCCGTTGGCGCGGGAGGGTGACGGGCGCGGTGGTGCGCATGCGCGCCCGCGCCGACGGGGCGCTCGCCCGCACACGGGCCCGGACTCCCTTCGGGCGTACCCGGACCCGTCGTTCGCCCGCCGACACCCGGGTGTCCACCGGCGCCGTCATGACGTGCCGCCCGTCGGCCGGGGCAGGGCCAGGAGGTCGCTGTGGTGGAGGGTGACGTGCAACTCGCCCGCCGCGCAGGCCGCCAGGCGGTCGCGCAGGTAGGCCTCGGCGCGCTCGGTGAGTTCGGGGCGCTGTTCGCAGGCCGCGCCGACCCAGCCGCGCAGCCACTCCTCGGTGAGGGCGATGTGCCGGTCGTCGAGCTGCCAGGGGCTCGGGTGGACCCGGACCGTGGCGCCCCGCTGGGCGAACGCCTCGCAGGCCACGGTGATCGCGTCGGGGCCGAGCAGCTCGCTCGCGCGCTGGTGGGCGTTGAACGCCTCGGCTATCTCCTGGTCCATGGGGTGGGCCGGTGCGAGGTCGGCGCGGCCGACGACGGAGAGCGTCAGCAGCGCGGGGACGCCGGCGTCCGCGCAGGCCCCGGCGAGCGCCTCGATCTCCTCGCGGGTGAGGACGTCGAGCAGCGCGGACGCGGTGACGAGGGAGGCCCCGGCCAGGTCGTCCGCCGTGAGCCGCCCGATGTCGCCGCGCCGGGTGGTGACCGTGACGGGGCTGCCGTCGGCGCCCGCGCGGGGCGCCCGCTCGATGGCCAGCCGCAGCAGGGCGGGGTCCTGGTCGTGCAGGACCCACTGCTGGGCGCCGTCGAGCCGGGGCGCGAGCCAGCGGCCCATCGAGCCGGTGCCGCAGCCGAGGTCGTGGACGACCAGGCCGGTGGCGCGGCGGGGCAGGTTCGCGAGACGTATGCGCAGCGGGTCGAGCAGGTCCGTCGCGCGCGCGGCGGCGTCGGCGCTCTCCCGCAACTCCAGCCACTGCGGGGCGTACTGGTGTCCCTCGGCCGCCGGGGTGTCACCGCCCCGCCCCGCCATGCTGAGCGCGGCGCCGGAGGCGGAGGCCGCGGAGAGCACGGATATGCCCGCGACGGGAGCCGCCCCACCGACGGTGGTCGCCGCCCCACCCGCGGGGAGCGGGGCGCCCGCGGGTATGCCCGGGGAACCCGCCGCGCCCGCGGACGCGGTCGCCGTGGTCGCCGTCGAGGCTGGAGTGGTCATGCCGCCCTCCGGGGTTCGTGACGCAGTCGTCCGAGGACGTGGGCCAGGCTGCGGGCCGTGGTCGCCCAGCCGTCGAGCGCGGCGCGGCGTCCGCGTGCCGCGGCCTTCAGCCGGCGCCGCACGTCGGCCTCCCCGAACCAGCCGCGCAGCTCCGACGCGATGGCCGCGGGGTTCTCCGGCGGGACGAGGATGCCGGGCACGCCGCCGTCGGGGGCGCGGCCGACGGCCTCCGGGAGACCGCCGACGTCCGTGGCCAGCACGGGGATCCCCCGGGCGAGGGCCTCGGTGACCGCCATGCCGTAGGTCTCCGCGTACGAGGTGAGGACCATCAGGTCGGCGGAGGCGTAGCTGGCGTCGAGTTCGGCGCCCGCCTGCGGTCCGGCGAGGTGCAGCCGGTCCTCCAGGCCGAACTTGGCGACGAGGCCCCGGATGTGGTCGACGTACTCGGGGTCCTGGTCGATGCCGCCGACGAGGACGCAGCTCCACGGCAGGTCGGTGACCGTCGCGAGGGCCTCGACCAGCCGGTGCTGGCCCTTGCGCGGGGTGACCGCGGCGACGCACAGCAGCCGGGAGACGCCGTCGGTGCCGGAGGCGAGGGGGGCGATGTCGGCGCCGGGGGCGGCGACATGGACCCGCTCGGGAGCGAGGCCGTGGTGGGACACCAGTCGGCGGACCGCCCAGTCGCTGGTCGCGATCACGGCGGACACGCCCCGCAGGGTCGTGCGTTCCTTGGCGTCGAGGTCGGCGGCCACGTCCGGCTCCAGGCCGGTCTCGTCGCCGAGCGGCAGATGCACCAGGACGGCCAGGCAGAGGCGTTCGGCCTCGGGGAGGATGATCTCGGGGACCCCGCAGGCGACAAGTCCGTCCAGGAGGACGACCGTACCGTCGGGGAATTCCCGCAGCGTACGGGCGAGTTCGGCGCGGGCGTCCGCGTCGGGGCGCGGCCAGCTGCCGGGAAGGGCGTGCTGGTGCACCTGCCAGCCGAATCCGGGCAGATCGAGGCAGATCCGGCGGTCGTAGGCGTTGCCGCCGCTGGGGCGGGCCAGGTCGTCGACGCCGCCCGGCATCACGAAGTGCACGGAGCGCAGCGACATGGGCACGATCGCGGCGGTCTTCAGCGCCGCGTTCTGCACGGGCACATAGCCGAGCCTCACTTGCTCTCCCCCGTCCGCCTGGGCTGCACCGCTCGTCTGGGAGGCGGTGCCGAGGTCCGCCCGTTCGATGGTCGTGTCGGTCACAGGGCACGCTCGTAACTCGCCCAGGCGATGTGCGATTCGTGCAGAGTGACCGTGATGCTCGCGATGCCCTTGGCGTTCTCGCCCATGGCGCCCTTGTGGATCCGCTCGGCGAGCCGGTCCGCGATCACCTTGGCGAGGAACTCCGTCGAGGTGTTGGTGTTCGCGAAGTCGGGCTCGTTGTCGAGGTTGCGGTAGTTCAACTCGCTCACCACGGCACCCAGCTCCTGCGTGGCCAGCCCGATGTCTACGACGATGTTGTCGTCGTCCAGTTCGGCGCGCCGGAAGGTGGCGTCCACGAGGAAGGTGGCGCCGTGCAGGCGCTGCGCGGGTCCGAAGACCTCCCCGCGGAAGCTGTGGGCGATCATGATGTGATCGCGGACGGTGATGCTGAACAACGGACGACCCTCCAGTGCGGTACGTCTGCCCCCGGGCCGGGGCATGCCGTGTAGTACGGCTGCTCCCTACCCGTTGTTCAGCCGAGTTTTGCGGTTTCTTGGAGGTCAGCGTTCCGTCGGGGCAGTTCAGGGACGGGTGGGGCGGGAGCGCTGACCGGTCAGTAGGTCACTCGGCGGCGTACCGTACCCGATGGCAGAGCCCCGGCAGCTCTCCGCTCGCGAGCCTCGGCAGCACGTCCGGGAGTTCGTCGAAGGCACACTCCCCCGTGACGAGCGCGTCGAAGCGTGCGTCGGCGAGGAGTTCGAGGGCGAGCGCCAACCGGTCGGCGTAGGTGCGGCCGGGGCGGGCAGCCGGGGAGACGGTGCCGACCTGGCTGCTGCGGATGGTGAGCCGGCGCGAGTGGAAGGCCTCGCCGAGCGGCAGGGCGATCCGCCGGTCGCCGTACCAGCTGAGTTCGATGACGGTGCCCTCGGCGGCGAGCAGGCCGAGCGAGGTGACGAGGCCCTGTTCGCTGGCGCTGGCGTGCACGACGAGGTCGCACTCCCCGAGCGCGTCGCCGGGCAGCGCGAAGTCCACACCGAGGGCGCGGGCGATGTCGGCGCGCGCGGGGTCGGCGTCGACGAGTTGGACCCGGACACCGGGGTACCCGGCGAGGAGGGCGGCCACCGAGCAGCCGACCATGCCGCCGCCGACGACGGCGATCCGGTCGCCGACGAGGGGCGCGGCGTCCCACAGGGCGTTGACGGCGGTCTCGACGGTGCCGGCGAGGACGGCGCGGGCCGCGGGGACGGACTCCGGCACGACGGTGACGGCGCTCGTCGGGACGACGTAGTGGCTCTGGTGCGGATACAGGCAGAACACGTTCCGGCCGACCAGTGCGTCCGGCCCCTCTTCGACCCGGCCGACGCTGAGATAGCCGTACTTCACCGGGGCCGGGAACTCCCCTTCCTGGAAGGGCGCGCGCATGGTCGCGCGCTGGTTCTCGGGTACGCGACCGCTGAACACGAGGGTCTCCGTGCCCCGGCTGACACCCGTGTACAGCGTGCGGACGAGCACCTCGCCGTCGGCCGGGGCGGCGAGGCGCTCCTCGCGGATCTCGCCCCGTCCCGGGGCGCTGAGCCAGAAGGCGCGGGCTGTGTGTTTCATAGGGGTCTCCGTGAACGGTCGGGCGGTTCTCCACGTACGCAGCGGTGGACGTCGCGGAACGGTACGCGGCGGTGATCGACTCTTCCACACACGTTCGGAAGGTTTGCGGTGGCCCTGAACAACACTTACGACGGCCGGCTGGTGCTCTCTGAGACGGCGGTGGGCGCGGGCGCCCAGGTGCTGCTGCTCGCCTTCCTGGGTACGGCGATCGGACTGGGTCCCGCCGGCTGGCTGACCGGGCTGGCGTTCGCGTTCGCCACCTGGGCGGTCCTCAACCGCGCGCTGCTGCGCACCCGGCCCCGCTCCTTCGGCCCCGCGAACCGGGTCACGCTCGGCCGCGCGGTCCTGGTCGGCGCGGTCACCGCGCTGGTCGCCGACTCCTTCCAGAGCTCGCCGCCCGTCTCGCTGTTCGTCGGTCTGACCGCCGTGGCCCTGATACTCGACGGCGTCGACGGCAAGGTGGCCCGGCGCACGGGCACGTCGACGGCGCTGGGCGCCCGCTTCGACATGGAGGTCGACGCGTTCCTGATCCTGGTCCTGAGCGTGTACGTGTCGATGTCGCTCGGCCCGTGGGTGCTGCTGATCGGCCTGATGCGGTACGGCTTCGTCGCCGCCGCCAAGGCCATGCCGTGGCTGAACGGTTCCCTCCCGCACAGCATGGCCCGCAAGACGGTCGCCGCGATCCAGGGCGTCTTCCTGCTGGTCGCCGCCTCCGGACTGCTGCCGTACGCGGCGAACTTCGCGGTCGTCGCGGTGGCGCTGGGCTCGCTGGTCTGGTCGTTCGGGCGGGACATCGCCTGGCTGTACGGCAACCGTGAGGGCCGGGAGACGGCGACGGCCACGGTGACCGTGCCGGAGCAGGTGACCGTGGCCGTGACCGTGGAGGCCCCGGCGGAGCGCCGCGCGGCCCAGCTGGTGTCGAGCTGAGCCGAGCGACGCGTAGGCCGCTGGCGCGTACGCCCGGCCGAGGGGGCGAGTCCGAAGCCTGGCGGCTCAGGTGCCGAGTGCGTGGCCGGTCGTCGCGTCCACGTGGTCCGGGATCTCGTCATGGCGATCGCCGACGGTCAGGGTCCCGGAGGGCTCGAACATGAGGATCGCGGCGCCGGAGGGGGCGTACGGCTTGTGCTCCGTGCCTCGGGGCACGGTGAAGACCGACCCTCGCGGGAGCAGGACCGTGCGTTCGCCCGCGGGCTCGCGCAAGGAGATGTGCAGTTCGCCGTCGAGCACCAGGAAGAACTCGTCGGTGGCGTCGTGGACGTGCCAGACGTGCTCGCCCTCGACCTTGGCCACACGGACGTCGTAGTCGTTGACACGCGTGACGACGCGAGGGCTCCACAGGGCGTCGAACGAGGCCAGCGCCCCGCTGAGAGGGATCGGTTCGTTGCTCATGGACCCATGCTGAGCCGTTCCGCCCGGCAGGTGTGAGTGCTAGGAATCGCGCATGGCGAAAGAATCCTCGCACGCACCGCGTTCGGTGGGCGCGCACCGGGTCGTCGTGATCGTCGACGAGAACTCGAACCCCTTCGAGCTGGGCTGCGCCACCGAGGTCTTCGGACTGCGCAGGCCGGAGATCGGCCGTGAGCTCTACGACTTCAGGGTCTGCTCCCCCGAGCCCCGTACCCCGATGCGGGACGGATTCTTCACGCTCACCGACGTCGCCGACCTCGACGCGGCCGACACGGCGGACACCCTGATCGTCCCCAACCGTCCCGACGTGGACGTGCCCCGCCGCCCTGCGGTGCTCGACGCCGTCCGCCGGGCGCACGCCCGGGGAGCGCGTCTGGTCGGCTTCTGCAGCGGTGCCTTCACCCTGGCGGAGGCGGGGGTCCTCGATGGCCGCCGGGCCACCGCGCACTGGCAGTGGGCGGATTCCTTCAGGGCCCGCTTCCCAGCCGTACGCCTCGAGTCGGACGTTCTGTTCGTGGACGACGGCGACATCCTCACCGCCGCGGGGAGCGCGGCCGCGCTCGATCTCGGGCTGCACGTGGTCCGTCGCGACCATGGCGCGGAGGTCGCCAACGCGGTGAGCCGGCGACTGGTCTTCGCTGCCCACCGGGACGGCGGGCAGCGGCAGTTCGTGGAGCGGCCCATGCCCGACCTGCCCGACGAGTCCCTGGCGCCGGTCCTGGCCTGGGCCCAGGAACGGCTGGCGGCACCGCTGACGGTCTCCGACCTCGCGGCGCGCGCGGCGGTCAGCCCTGCGACGCTGCACCGCCGCTTCCGGGCCCAGCTCGGAACGACGCCGTTGGCCTGGCTCACCGGGGAACGACTCGCCCTGGCATGCCGGTTGATCGAGCGAGGCCAGTCGCGCTTCGAGCTGGTCGCGCGGGACAGCGGACTCGGGACGGCCGCCAACCTTCGCACTCTGATGCGCCGGGAGACGGGCATCACCCCGTCGGCATACAGACGCCGGTTCGGGTCCGAGGCGGCGCCCGAGGGCGCCTGAACCTGTCAGTCGACGGCCGGTGTCGACACTCCGTGGTTCCGTGCCGACTTTGCGGGGGCGCGGCGAGAGGACTGCCGGCAGTGATCATCTCTCGCCAGGCAGGACGAGGCTGGGCGGAGTGACGATGGAGGGGAACCGGTCCAGCCCTCTACCGGGAAGGTGAGACGGCATGCCATCCCCCTCCGCACCCCCAGCAGGCACCGGCACGTTCCCCCGCACGGCACCGCACCCCAGGCCCCCTGCCCGGCGGAAGCCCGGCGGCCCCGGCGAACAAGGGCCGGCGCGTCCTTCCCACCTCCCGAGCACCGAGAGGGGATGCGGTGATGGCCGGCGCTCGGACGCGTGCCCCGGTGGTGATCGTGATGAATCCACGCTCAGGCGGCGGCAAGACGGCTCGTTACGGCCTGGTACAGCAGGCCGAGGCCATGGGAGCCCAGGTCCGGACGACCAGCGCGGAGGAGGACGCGTCGTCGCTCGCGAGGAACGCCGTGGTGGAGGGGGCGCAGGTGCTGGGGGTCGCCGGCGGTGACGGCACCGTGTCGGCGGTCGCCGCGGTGGCCGCCGACACGGGCCGGTCGCTGGTCGTGGTCCCGGCGGGCACCCGCAACCACTTCGCCCGGGACCTGGGCCTCGATGTGCGCGATCCGGGACGGGCACTGGACGCCCTGGTCGACGGTGAGCCCGCGCAGGTGGACCTGGGGGTGCTCGGCTCGCGTGTCTTCGTCAACAACGTCTCTTTCGGTGTGTACGCCGACGCCCTGCTGGAGCCCGGGTACCGGGAGGACAAGCCTCGCGCCTTCGCCGCGGTGGCACCCGACTACGCCAAGGGCAAGCAGTGGGTCGAGGCCCGCGTGGACACACCCTGGGGAACCGTCGAGTTCCCGCAGGTGGTGCTGATCTCCAACAACCCCTACCACCTGGCCACACCGCGTTGGCTGGGACGTCGCTTCTCCCTCAGCACAGGACAGCTGGGCGTCATCGTTCTCAAGCACCGGGCGCAGCCTCCCCCGGAACTCTTGCGGCATCTGCGCGACGAACTGCGACAGCACGAGCGCGGTGCCGGGTCGGCGGGGGACGGAGCCGTCATCTGGTCCGCTCCCCGTATCACGCTGCACGGTGAGGTCCGGCATCTCGACGCGGGCGTCGACGGCGAAGCGGTACGGCTGCCCCTGCCCGTCGTGTGCGGTGTCCGGCCGGGTGCCCTGCGCCTGCTGCTGCCGAAGGACCGGCCGGGGATGCCGCCGAAGCGCGCGATGCGCCACTGAGGGGACGTCCCGGAGGGGCGGACTCCCGGGTCCCCGGGTGGCCGCCCGCTGTACGGAGTGCACTGCACGGAGTACCGCGTCGCCGCTCGTCCGTGGCTGCCCGGTCCGGTCCCGGTGATCAGTGCTGGGGGTGCGGACGGTGGAACAGGGGCCGCCGCTGTGTGGCAGTGCCGCTCGGAGCGAGGCGGCCGACTTCGACGCGCATCCTGATGGCCTGGAACACCTCGACCACCCCGAGGACCACGGCCATGACGCCCACCGCCAGGGTCAGTGCGGCGATCGAGGTGAACGGCGAGACGATCAGCACGATGCCCGCCAGCGTGCTGATGATCCCGTAGAACAGCTGCCAGCCGCGTGCCGGCATGTCCTCGGCGGAGGCCGCAGCGGCCGTCACCATGATGCCGCGCAGCAGCCAGCTGAAGCCGATCCACAGGGCGAGCAGAAAGATCGACTGCACGGTGCCCCGGAAGCAGATCAGCCCCAGCAGGACGGAGAGCGCACCCGTGAGGAAGTGCAGCACCCGAAGATGCCGGGGGACGTGTGTGCCGAAGGCGGCGGCCAGCTGGAACACGCCGGTGGCCAGCAGGTAGATGCCGAAGAGCACGCCGACGACCCGCAGCGTCTCCTCCGGCCAGGCGAACACCACGACGCCCAGGGCGATCGTGGCCAGGCCCGTGGTGAGCAGGATCTGCCAGCCCCTGTTCGCCAACGCGCCCAGGCCCTCGGTCAAGGGGGCGTCTTGTGGCTCGCCGCCGCGCGGAGGGCGAGTGCCCGAGGAATCAGAGGGATAAGTCATGCCGCTGCCTCCTCCTGGAAGAGCACGGTCGGCCGTACACCTCCATCGTCACCCAACCGGCTCTGATTCACCTGGCGGCACCTGGCGGCGGCCTTCTCGAGCCCGGTCGGCCCGAATGAACCCGCAGACAGGGCGAGCGGGGCTCGCCCACCGGCCGGACCGGCCGACGGCCAACCGGTCCCGCCCGGCCATGCACACCGTCGCCACCCTCCTATCCGTTCCCCGGCGGCATGTTGTACGGAGTGACCACCTGGATCGCCGACGGCAGGGACGGGCCCTCGTCCGGGAGGGCCTGGTGGGCGCGCATGATGGTCTGGCAGGCGCGGCGCAGGTCCTGGCGGAGGTCGTGGTGGAGCACGGCGGACAGCCGGCCGGCCCGCAGCAGCCGGGTGTTGTCGTGGTCCAGGTCGTGCGCGACGAAGACATGCGGCTCGCGCCCCGCGGCGGCGAAGGCGTCGAGCGTCGCGGTGTTGCCGCCGCCGATCGAGTAGACGGCGGCGAGATCCGGCTCCCGCTCCAGCGCGTCCCGGACCAGGTCTCGCTGGGTGGCGTCGAGGCCGTCGCTGTCGGTGACCTCGACGAGCCGCCGGGCCGGTGCGGCGGCCCGCATCGCCGCCCGGAAGCCCATCTCGCGCTCCTCCTCGTTGCGGTAGAAGCCCCGGCTGATCGTCACCAGGACGGCGCCGGGCCGGTCGCCGAGCCACTGCCGGACCAGATACGCGGCGGTCGCCCCGGCGGCCCGGTTGTCGATGCCGACGTACGCGCTGCGCGGGCTGCTCGGCAGGTCCGTCGCGAGGGTGACGACAGGGATGCCGGCCGCGACCAGCCGTTCGATGGCGGCGGTGACCTCGGGGACGTCGGGGGCCTTGAGGATCACGCCCTGCGAGCCGCGCCGCCCGATCCGGTCGAGCATCCGCACCATCTCCGAGGCGGGCCCGGTCTCCCGGAAATGGAAGCGGGAACGGACGACCGCCGGGTGCAGGGACGGCAGTTCGGCCTCCAGGGCCTCCCGCACCGCCGTCGAGAACCGGTCCGGCGACTGCATCACGATGTCGACCATGAACGTACGGCCGCCGATGCGCACCTGGGTCCGCTGCCGGTCCAGGTCCTTGATCGCCTGCTCGACCTCGCGGGCGGTGCTCTCCCGCACCCCGCCGCGGCCGTTGAGGACCCGGTCGACCGTGGCCAGGCTCAGCCCGGCCTGACGGGCGATCTCACGGATCGTGTAGGGGTGTCCCATGGCTGCGTTCCCGGCTGTGGATGAGGGGTTTTTGAGGGGCTGCTGAGGGTTGAATGAGGGTGGTCCGGGCCCAAGACTGGCAGAGACGGCGGCGCGACGAAAGACCGGCCGACCAGACCAGGGAAAGGACCCGGCATGGCCCTCACCGCTGCGGGCTCGGCGATCTGGCTGTTCGAGGAGGACTGCGACCTCGACGCCTTCCGCGCCCTGGTCGAGCGCACCACCGATCCCCGCGACCACCCGTACGCGGAGGGCGTCGAGCGGAACGTCCCCGTCTACGACAGCGAGCGGCTCCGCGCGGCGGCGGACCGCCGCGCCGTGCAGGTCGAGCTGGTCCGGGCGATGCTCGACGGTCCCGGTGTCGTCGTCCTCAAGCGGGCCTTCCCGGACCCGCGGGTCGTGGACGCCGCCACCGCGGCCTTCACCGCGCTGATCGAGGAGGAACGGGCCTCCGGGTCGGCCCGCGGCGACCACTTCGCGAAGCCCGGCGCCAACGACCGGGTGTGGAACGCGCTGGAGAAGACGGCCCTGCGCGCCCCGGAGGCGTTCGCCGACTACTACGCCAACGACATGCTGGCGCTGGTATCCGAGGCCTGGCTGGGCCCCGGCTACCAGGTGACGTCGCAGATCAACGTGGTCAACCCGGGCGGCGCGGCGCAGAGCCCGCACCGCGACTACCACCTCGGCTTCCTCGGCCGGGAGCGGGCGGCCGGGTACCCGGCGCACGTCCACCGGCTCTCCCCCGTGCTGACCCTCCAGGGCGCGGTCGCCCACTGCGACATGCCCGTCGAGTCCGGCCCGACCCTGTACCTGCCGTACTCACAGACGTACGAGCCGGGCTACCTGGCGTGGCGGCTGCCCGAGTTCGCCGCGTACTTCGACGCCCACCATGTGCAGCTCCCGCTGGAGAAGGGCGACGCGGTCTTCTTCAACCCGGCGCTGTTCCACGCCGCCGGGCACAACCGGTCGACGGACATCCGGCGGATGGCGAACCTGCTCCAGGTCTCCTCCGCGTTCGGCCGGGCGATGGAGACGGTGGACCGCGAGGCCATGACGAACGCCGTGTTCCCGGTCCTGCTGGCACGCAGGGCCGAGGGCGCCCCCGAGGACGCGCTGCGCCGCGTGGTCGCGGCCACCGCCGAGGGCTACGCGTTCCCCACGAACCTGGACCGTGACCCGCCGGTCGACGGACTCGCCCCGCCGTCCCAGGCGGACACGCTGTGGCGTGCGGTGGCGGAGGAGTGGAGCCCGGCACGGCTGCGCGAGGCACTACGGGCCGACGCGGAACGACGCCGCACCTGAACCGCGGGGGCCGTACGTGAACCGCCGGCGCGTCACCCGACGACCAGCGCGTCACCTGACCGTCGACGCGTCACCCGAACCGCCGGCGCGTCACCCGAACCGCCGGCGCGTCACCTGAACCGCCGGCGCCGGTTTCGCCGCCGGCACCGCCCGTCGGCCGAAGCGCCGGGCTCGAACGAAAGGAAGCACCCCGGATGGCACTCCTGGAGGACAAGGTCGTCCTCGTCAACGGCGGCAGCCAGGGCGTCGGCGCGGGCGTCGTCCGCGCGGCCCTGCGCGAGGGCGCGACCGTCGCGTTCACGGGCCGCCGCGCCGAGGTCGGCGAGAAGCTGGTGGCGGAGACCGGCGCGACCTTCGTACGGGCGGACCTCGCCGACCCGGAGCGGGTGCGCGGCAGCGTGGACAAGGTGATCGCGGCCCACGGCCGGGTCGACAGCCTGGTGAACGCAGCTGGGCTGACCTCGCGCGGCTCGCTGCTCGACACCTCACCGGAGCTGTTCGACGCGCACATCGCGATCAACCTGCGCGCCCCCTTCTTCGCCATGCAGGCGGTGGTGGCGCATCTGGTGGCCCGCGGGGCGCCCGGCACGATCGTCAACATCGGCTCGAACTGCGCGCACGGCGGCCCTCCGTTCCTCGCGCCGTACTCCGCCGCGAAGGCCGGCCTGGCGGGCCTCACCCGCAACGCCGCGCACGCCCACCGCTGGGACCGGATCCGGATCAACGACCTCAACATCGGCTGGACGGAGACGGAGGGCGAGGACGCGATCCAGCGGGAGTTCCACGACGCGGGCGACGACTGGCGGGAACGGGCGGCGGAGCGGCTGCCGATGGGGAAGCTCGGCCAGGTCGACGAGATCGCCGACTTCGTCGTGTTCCTGCTGTCCGACCGCAGTGGTGTGGTCACCGGTTCACTGATCGACTGGGACCAGAACGTGGTGGGCGCGACCGACTGACCCTCTGACCTGCACGTACCCTCCTCCTCGTTTTCTTTCTCCTCCTTCTCTCCCCCCGTACATCTGAAAGGGACACTCGATCATGCGTATTGGCATTCTGGGGCTGGGCCGTATCGGCGCCTTCCACGCCGGGACACTGTCCGGGCTGGACATCGTGGAGGAGCTGGTGGTCTCCGACCCGGTGGCCGCGGCGGCGGCCGCGGCGGCGGAGAAGTTCGGCGCCACGGTCGCCGACTCCCCGGAGGCGGTGTTCGCCTCCGGGATCGACGGAGTCGTGATCACGGCGGCGACGGACGCGCACCCCGGACTGATCCTCGCCGCCGTCGAGGCGGGCATCCCGGTGTTCTGCGAGAAGCCGGTGGCGAAGACGGTGGAGGACAGCCTCACCGTGCTGCGCGCCGTCCGGGACAGCGGCATCGAGGTGCAGATCGGCTACAACCGCCGCTTCGACGCGGGCTGTGTGACCGCGCGTGAGGCGGTGCTCAGCGGTGAGCTGGGCGCGCTGCACACCGTGCGGTCGACGACGCTGGACCCGGCTCCGCCGCCGGCGGCGTACGTGGCGGTGTCGGGCGGCATCTTCCGGGACTGCGCGGTGCACGACTTCGACATCGTGCGCTGGGTGACGGGCCGCGAGGTCGTGGAGGTGTACGCGACGGGCGGCAACAAGGGCGCGGAGTACATCAAGGAGGCCGGTGACGTCGACACGGCGTCCTCGCTGCTCACGTTCGACGACGGGACCATCGGCGTCATCTCCAACACCCGCCACAACGCGCGCGGGTACGACGTGCGCCTTGAGGTGCACGGGATGAAGGACAGCATCGCGGCGGGGCTCGACGGCCAGCTCCCGCTGCGCTCAGCGGAGCCGGGCGTGACCTTCCCCGCCGGGCCGCCGCACAACTTCTTCATGGACCGCTTCGCCCCCGCGTACCGCGCCGAACTGACCGCGTTCACCGAGGTCGTGGCAGGCACCCGCCCCTCCCCCTGCACGGTCGCCGACGCGATCGAGGCCAGCTGGATCGCCGAGGCCTGCACGCTGTCGGTGGCCGAGCGCCGCCCGGTCCAGCTGGAGGAGGTCCGCAAGAACGCCTCGTGACACGCCGGGCCCCGGCCGGGGGCAGCGCCTGTTAGGGGCAGGCTGAGTGGAGTGGGGTCGAATAGGGCGGGGTGGGGTCCAGACGGGCGGGGGTGGGGCCGAACGGGCCGACCTGGCCGACGCGAGCTGGTCAGGGCCGGTGGCTCTCGCGGTCGCGTGGCCGGCCGTCCAACGACGCGACCCCATCGCCGGCCGGGCGTCCCGCCACCGGGCAACGACCACCCAGCCACTGCCCCTGCCCACCCGACCGACACGCCACGCGATCCCTGGTCCAACCGCAGGCCCTGACGTGGGAGGAGTCGACCACACAACGCGACCTGTCGAGCTTCGCTGCCGCGTCCAGCTTGGCGAGCAGTACCTCGTTGGGCCACGGCCAGACGCCCGAGTCCGTCTCCGCCTCTCCTACGGCCTGGTATTCCTTACAGCAGTTCATCAACAGCAGTCCATGGGAGTGGGAACCCGCCCGTGACGCGCTGAACCGGTGGGTCGAGGAGAGGTCGTCCGTACGGGCCTGGACCCTGACGCCGGTCGCCGTGCCCAAGCGTGGCGGCCACTCCGTGGGCGTGCAGCGGCGGTTCGTCACCTCAACCGGGCGGCGCCTCAACTGCCAGTTGGGGATCGCTCTCTTCCTGTCATGCCCCGGTGCCAACTTCCCGATCGACTGGCGTCTGTTCCTTCCTCGGCAGTGGACCGATGACGCTCAGCTACGCCGACGCGCCCGCATACCCGAGACTGAGAGCTTCCAGCCGCCGTGGAAGCACATGCTCGACCTGGTGGGCAGCATGGCCACACGTAGCTCCTCGCCGCCCGTGCCCGGTGAGGGCCGCCATTGCGGTCGGCGGACTCCCGGGCGCCCCCGGTGCACAACGGCCGTGGAGCCGGCGCATCGCCACCGTTACCGGGGGGCCGACGGCAGATTCCGGCAGGCGCAGATCCTGTCCACCCTCGTGCCGTGGCAGACCAGCGGTGGGCAGCACACGTACCGGCTGTTCACCGAGCTCGACCCTGCGGGGCGGCCCAGCTCCCAGCCATGATCTGCTCGACTTCGCCGGGCGTTCCTTCCCCGCCTGGCACCACCACATGACCATGGCCTCGGCGGCGTACACCTACACGCGCCTCGCCCACGTAGCGCACCCGATGGAGCCTCCGCTCGCCGGGCGGCGCAGCGCCTGAGGGAGGCGGGCATCGCCCGGCGGCGTGTCCGGCGGCGCTTCAGCTCCGTACAGCCGTCGGGTCCTGTGCCACCGGAGCCGTCACGCTACCGAGGAGCCGCAGCGCCGCCTCCGACGGCGAGCCGGGCTCCGCCGTGTAGGCGATGAGGCGTTGGCCGGAAGCGCCGGGGATGACAAGGTTCTCGAAGCTGAGGTCCATCGCGCCGACTTGCGGATGACGCAGGTGTTTCACCCCTGAGGTGCAGGTGCGTACCGGGTGCCGTGCCCAGCGGGAAGCGAACTCGTCGCTGTTCATGGTGAGCTGACCGACGAGTTCCGCAAGGCCGCGGTCGTGGGGGTGGCGGCCGGCAACCAGGCGCAGGGAGGCGACACCGAGTTGGGCCTCCTCGTTCCAGTTCGTGAACAACTCCTGGTACCGCTCGTCCAGGAAGAGCATCCGGGTCAGGTTGGGGCGGGTCGCCGGCACGTCGGGGCTCTCGGGCGCCAGATGTCCGGCGAGCAGAGCATGCCCCATCCGGTTCCAGGCGAGAACGTCGTTGCGCCGGTCCAGGACGAGGGCTGGCACATCGCTCATCGCCGCCAGCAACTGCCGGGCCGAGGCGCTGGCATGGGCGACCCGGGGCGGAGCCGGGCGGGCGGCAGCGGCGACGGGGCGGGCGAGGTCCTTCAGATGGGCCGTCTCGTCGTCGGAGAGGCGCAGCGTACGCGCGATCGCCTCCAGCACGCCGTCGGAGGCGCTGGGGGCACGGCCCTGTTCCAGACGGGTGTAGTGGGTGATGCTGACGCCGGCGAGCACCGCCAACTCCTCACGGCGCAGACCACTGACGCGGCGGCGAGTCGGGTGCGGGGTGATGCCGACGTCCTCGGGGCGCAGCGCGGCGCGGCGCGACTTGAGGAAGTCTCCCAGCTCGGACGGGGCGTCCATCCATGCCTCCAGATCGGCGGTGTGCGACAGGCCGTGGCCACTGACTCCCGCTGACTCCCCATGATGCCTGCCCGTCCCGAAGGTTGGAGGCCCTAAGGGTGGTCATGTGATGACTACCCTCGCGCCGGCTGTGCAAGACAGGGTGCTGGCAGGGATACCGGGGGTCGACGAGTCTCTTCTTCCGTAACCGCGCGTGACGCGACCGAGCGCGCGCCGGGTGTCAGGAAACGAGAGGAAGAGGAAAGGGATTCGACGTCATGTCTGTCACTGATTCGGAGGCGGCCGGTACCGTCTCCGGCACCGCCGCCGGTACGGCCCCGGCCGCGCTCACCCCCCGGCTTCGGTTGGTGCTGGTGCTGTTGCTCGCGGCCCAGTTCATGCTGGCCGTGGACTTCTCCATCCTGAACGTGGCGCTGCCGGTGATCGGTGAGGGTCTGGGCTTCTCACTGTCGCATCTGCAGTGGATCGCCACGTCGTTCGCACTGTGCGCGGCGGGCTTCACCCTGCTGTTCGGCCGGGTCGCGGACCTGTTCGGCCGCCGCCGGCTGTTCCTCGGCGGCCTCGTCGTCCTGGGCGCGGCCTCGCTCGTGGGCGGCCTGGCGCAGAACCCCGAGGTACTGATCGTGGCCCGCGTCTTCCAGGGCCTGGCCACCGCCGCTGTCACCCCGGCCGGGCTGTCGCTGCTGACGACCTCGTTCCCGGAGGGCCCGCTGCGCGAGAAGGCCCTCGGTCTCAACGGGGCGCTGATGTCGGCCGGGTTCACCACCGGCGCCATCCTCGGCGGCCTGCTGACCGACCTGCTGTCGTGGCGCTGGGCGTTCTTCATCAATGTGCCCGTGGCCCTCGCCGTGCTGTTCATCGCCCCGACGGTCATCAAGGAGTCCCGCCCGGACGAGCGTCCCAAGCTGGATCTGCCCGGCGCCGTCAGCGTCACGCTCGGCCTGCTGGCCATCGTCTTCGGGCTCACCCAGGCGGGCGAGAAGGGGTGGGGTTCGTCCGAGGCCCTGGTGTCGCTGGTCGTGGGTGTGGCCCTGCTGCTGGTGTTCTACGCCGTCGAGCGCAAGGTGTCCGCGCCACTCGTGCCGCTCGCTGTGCTCGGCAAGCGGTCGGTGGCCTGGGGCAATATCGCCGGCCTGATCGCGTTCCTCACCGAGACCTCCCTGGTCTTCCTGCTGACCCTCTACCTCCAGGAAGTGCTCGGTTTCTCCCCGCTCGCCGCCGGTCTGTCCTTCGGCGTGCTCGGCATCGGAACCGTCGTGGGCGGCACCATCGCCCCGAAGGTCATCGGACGCATCGGCAGCAAGTCGACACTGATCACCGGCGGGATTCTGCAGACCGTCTTCACGGCCGCGCTGCTCGGCCTCGGCGACGACCGCTCGTGGATGTGGCTGCTGCTGATCGGCACCTTCGCCGGTGGGGTGGGCAACATGCTCGTCATCGTGGGCTTCATGGTCACCGCCACCTCGGGGCTCGCCGATCACGAACAGGGGCTGGCCACCGGCCTCGCCACGATGACCCAGCAGGTCGGCATCACCATGGGCACGCCGATCATGAGTGCCGTCGCCACCGCCGCCATGACCGGCGCCGGAGCCTCGGCCATCCTCGGCGGTCTGAAGGTCGCGATCGCGGTGAACGCCGCCATCGTGCTCCTCGGCACCCTCACCAGCGCCCTGTTCCTGCGCGGCGCCCGGTCGAGTGCGCACTGACGACGGGCCGTACGGGCCGCCTGACGCCGGCCTACCGGCCCCCACCTCCGTACGTCTCGGCGACCCGCGGCGCGAGGAGGCCGACTGGGAGGGCAGGTCGCTCGACGCCGGGACGCACAGCATCCCGGTGCGGGTCTACCGGCCCGGCCCGAACCCGTACGGTTGGCTGGTCTGGGCGCACGGGGGCAGCTGGCAGGCGGGGTCCGTGGAGCACTGGCACGAACCGGTCATGGATCTCGCCCGGGTGTCGGGATGCACCGTTGTCAGCACCGGATATCGTCTGGCACCCCGCCACCGGCACCCGGCCCAGCTCGACGACGTCCTGACCGCACTGACATGGGCAGGCGAGCAGGCGGAGCCCGGCGAACCGGTCGTGGTCGGGGGTGACAGCGCGGGCGGCACCATCGCCGCCTGCGCGGCCCTCGTCCGCCGCGACCGGGGTGAACCGCTCGCTGCCCAGGTGCTGGCCTACCCGCCGCTCGACCCCGACTGCGCCGCCCCCTCCTACAGCCGCGTGCCGGGAGCGTTCCCCGCAGCCGAGGACCTGCGGCAGGCGTGGCGGCGGTACCGCGGGGCGAACGGCATCGCCGTACGGGACGACCAGCGGCTGCACAGCACCCCCCTGGAGGCCGGGCGGCTCGACGGGCTGGCCCCGGCCATTCTCGCCGTCGGGGATCTCGACCCGGTCGCCGACGACGTCACGGGGTACGCGCGACGACTGCGCGCCGTCGGTAACGACGTACGTCTGCGGGTCTTCCCCCGCACCCCGCACGCCGTCTTCCTCACCGCCGACGGCTCCGACCCGCATGACCCTCCACTGAGGCACTGGCTCGGCACGGCGCTGCGCGACCGGCTGTGGCCACGGAAGGAGACAGCATGACAACCAGGGCACCGGACACCACGGGCCTCCCGCACATCGAGGCGCTGGCCCGGCACTTCGCCGACCTGCGCGACGGCACCCACGGCGAGGGCGGCGACACCGTGTCCCGCCTCGGCAAGGAGCAGCACTTCCGGCGCGCCGTCGAACTGCTCCACCCGTACGCCGTGCAGGTCCTCGACGAGTTCGACGCCACTCTGCTCCTCGGCACGGGCGAGGTCGACGCGACCGGGGTCCGACACACCCGGGACGCAGGCCTCGCAGCGTCCTGGACGCTGTCCTGGCCGGAGCAGCGCGAGACGGAGATCGCGCCGATCACGTTACTGGCGTACTACGGGGGCGGGTTCCACCACCCGCATCTGCGAGGCGCGACCGTCCACGACTGGCCCCTGAACGTGTTCACGCCCGACCAGGCGGCGGCGGAGGTTCCCACACTGCGGGCCATCGCCACCGGCGACCTGCACAACCTGGTCTTCCAGCGCGACTACCGGATCGTGCCCAGTCATCCGCGGAGATGCCGATAGGGGACGTACCACTCACCGGTGACGGCGCCCGGACGGTGACACTTCCGGCTGAAGCGGTGCGCTGGGCTCAGGACGTGCAGGCACCGACAGGGGCAGGGAACCTGCCAGGTTCGGCGTCGGGGGTGTTTGTCGGCCGGACCCACGCACTCAAGACGGACTGGGTGGGATCGGCAAGACGACCCTCGCCCTGCACCACGCCCACACCCACCGACAGGACGACACCCACACCCCGGTAGCGGTCCGGGGCGCAACGGCCAGCCCCGTCAAGGTCACGCACTGGTGCGGGTGACCAGGCGGGTGGGGAGGATCAGTGGCGTGGGATCCTCGCCGTTGAGGAGGGCGACGAGCATGCGGGCCATCTCGCGGCCGAGCGCCGGTATCGGCTGGTGGACGGTGGTGAGCGGCGGATCCGCGATCCGGGCGACGGCCAGGTCGTCGAAGCCGACCACGGCGACGTCGGCGGGGACGCTTCGCCCGGCCTCCCGCAGGGTGCGCAGCGCCCCCGCCGCCATGTTGTCGTTGGCGGCGAACACCGCGTCCAGGTCGGGATGCTGGAGCAGCAGCGCGGCCATGACAGCGGCCCCGCTGGGCTCCGTGAAGTCGCCCTCGTGGGGCGGGAACGGTTCGAGGCCGGCGGCCAGCATGGCGTCCTGGTAGCCGCGGTACCGCGCACGGCCCACCTCGGTGTCCAGCCGCCCGCAGATCACGGCCACCCGGGTCCGGCCCCGGGAGAGCAGGTACTCCGTCGCCTCGCGCGCCCCGCCGGTGTTGTCGACGTCCACGTACCAACGGGGAGCCGAGCCGACGGGGCGGCCCCCGAACACCACCGGCATCTCCGCCTCCTCGGCCGTCCGCGCCAGCGGATCGTTCTCGCGCAGCGCCATCAGCATGACCCCGTCGGCGCCCTTGCCGCGGAGGAGTTCCTCCACGCGTTTGCGGCCCCGGTCGGTCGCGGCCAGGCAGAGCATCAGATGCAGGTCGGCCTCCTCCAGCGCCGCCGACGCCCCCACGATCACCTGGGCGAAGAACGGGTCCGCGAAGATCGACGGGTCCTCGCCGGAGACGACCAGGGCGGCCGCTCCCGTCTGACGGGTGGCCAGTGCGCGCGCGGTCGGATTGGGCACATAGCCCAGTTCCCGGACGGCCCGCTCGACGGCGTCGCGTTTCCCCTGGCTGACATGCGGCGCGTTGTTGAGGACACGGGAGGCCACCGACCGGGAGACGCCCGCGAGTTCGGCCACGGCCTCGAGTGTGGGCTGCCGACGCGGCGGATCGTCCGCCATGACCATGTACCTCTCCCCCCTGACCGAAAACTGGGAGCGCTTCCGGTCACAGCGACCGTAGAGCCTCGAACTCACCGTGTACAGAGGGAGTTTCACACCTCGACTCTTGACAGTTCTACCAGCCAGCCACACGATACCGAGCACACCCCAAAGGTTCTCAGCACCCTCCGCACCACTGGAAGCGCTTCCAATGGGAGCGCTCCCACCTCCCTTTCTGAGCACGTCGAACCCCCGCACTTCCTCAGAGTCAGCGCGTCGCACGCTCTGGACGAGAGCGCGCGCCGCATCCCTGCCAGGAATCCGAGGAGAAGTCATGCGCCGCAGGCTCCGCGTCCTGATGGCAGCGCTCTGCGCTCTGCCGCTCGCGCTCACCGCCGCCCCCTCCGCCCATGCCGCCGACCCGACCAGCATGACCAGCGGGTTCTATGTGGACCCTGACAACAGCGCGAAGCGGTGGGTCGCGGCCAACCCCGGTGACGGCCGGGCGTCGGCGATCAACAACTCGATCGCCAACACCCCGATGGCCCGCTGGTTCGGCTCGTGGAGCGGCTCGATCGGCTCCGCCACCAGCTCGTTCACGGGCGCCGCGGACAGCCGGGACAAGCTGCCCATCCTCGTCGCGTACAACGTCTACAACCGCGACTACTGCGGCGGGCACTCCGCGGGCGGGGCCTCCTCGCCGTCCGCCTACGCGAGCTGGATCTCCCAGTTCGCCGGCGGTATCGGCAACCGTCCGGCCCTGGTGATCCTGGAGCCGGACTCCCTCGGGGACTACGGCTGCATGAACCAGGCCCAGATAGCCGAGCGCCAGAGCATGCTCAGCGGCGCCGTCTCCCAGTTCAGCCGCCAGGCTCCCAACACCTGGGTCTACATGGACGCCGGCAACCCCGCCTGGACGGACGCCGCGACCATGGCCAAGCGGCTGCACGAGGCGGGCCTGCGGCAGGCCCACGGCTTCTCGCTGAACATCTCCAACTACCTCACCACGGGCGAGAACTCCGCCTACGGCAACGCGGTGAACAGCCAGCTCAGCGCCCGCTACGGCTACACCAAGCCGTTCGTCGTGGACACCAGCCGCAACGGCAACGGCTCCAACGGCCAGTGGTGCAACCCGTCGGGCCGCCGGATCGGCCCGGCCACACAGATGGGCGGCGGCGCCGAGATGCTGCTGTGGATCAAGGTGCCGGGCGAGTCGGACGGCAACTGCGGTGTCGGCCCCGGTTCCTCGGCCGGTCAGTTCCTGCCCGAGGTCGCCTACAAGATGATCTACGGCTACTGATCCCGGACTCCCGTGGCCCGGTACGCCACGCCCCGCGACCGGGCCACGGGCACCCCGGGGATCAGGACGAGGTCTCCTCCAGTTTCTCGAAGAAGAACTCGTGCTTCAGGAAGGAGACGTCGTACTCGTGGCCGGACTGGGGCGGCAGCAGTTGCGACGCCTGGAACAGCCGCCACCCGTCGAGCAGCGCGTCGAGCCCCGTGTCGTAGGGCGGTTCGTCGCTGTCGCCGGCCGTGGGGCGGGTCCGGCCGGTCCCGTCGTAGCGGGACCAGCCGACGACCGGGGAGTCGAGCGCCGAGGTCGACAGATAGAGGACCAGGACCTGTTGCCTCATGCGTGGCTCCTCAGGGCGGGCCGGTTGCTGACGCGGGTGACCCAGTACTCGACGTCGAACGACGGGTCGCCGGTCAGGGCCCGCCACAGCAGGGCCCGGTTGTGGATCTCCAGTCGGCCGGTGGCCTGTTCGTACCACGGGAAGTGGGTGTCCAGTTCGGCGGTGACGGCCGGGTCGTGCAGGTCGGTGGTGTCCCACAGGCGTACCTGCGGCACGGTCGGGTTGAGGCGCAGCTTGTACATGTAGCGGCGGCGGGCGGTGTCGTTGCGGCGGCCGCCGTGCCAGATGCCGTGGTGTACGAGGACGACCGTGCCCGCCGGGCAGGTCAGCCGGGTCTGGCCGCGCAGGTTCTGGACGCGGCCGATGTCCGTCTCGTTGATCCTGCGCAGATGGCTGCCGGGCACGCTGAGCGTGCCGCCCATCTCGGCGGTCACCTCGTGCGGGTAGTACATGAGCTGGATGTCGAAGGCGTCCGGCCGTACGTCGATGATCGCGTCCGCGTGGAGGTCCTGGGCGTGGCCCTCGTGGGGCTCACGGACGTGCACGGCGTGGTGGTCGACGGTCGGTCCGGGCCCGACCAGGCTCTCCACGGCACCGGCGACGACGGGCAGGTCGAGCAGTTCGCGGACGAAGGTGCCGGGTGGGAACGCCTCGCCCAGCGGGGTGCCGTAGGGCACGCCGGGCAGGCCCTGGGCGAGCGCGGCGATGGCCCGTTCGTTGGTCTCCGGCGGCACCACCCCGTCCAGGCGCAGGAATCCCTGCGCGACGAAGCGGGCCACCTGGACCGAGGTCAGGAGGTGCTTGCTGGTTGGCATACGACGAACGTACGGGCCCCGCGGTGCCCTGTAGTGGGCTGAAATCGTCCTGTGGTGGTCGTTTTCCGTGATCGGCGGGACGGCGGGACGGCGATCAGTGCAACCGTTTCCGCGCCAACGGTGTGGATGTCGGTGGAACGACCATCCATCCCTACGAGGAGCAGCGCCATGACCGACCGGATGCCGCAGATACCCGATGTGACGCCGATGAGAACCGAGGTGACGCCGCACGGCCCCGAGGTGACGCCGAGGCGACTGGGCGGACGGGGCGCGCTCGTCGCCCTCGGAGTCGTGGCGGGACTGCTCGTCGGCGCCGGCGTCACCTGGTGGTCCGTGGCCGGTGGGGACGACGCCATGAGCCATGTCGAGATCTCGGGCGGGAAGCTCGCGAAGGAGCGGAACGACCTCCTCGACGAGGGCGAACGGTGCAACGACCGCGACGAGTTCGACTACAACGACTGCGACGCGAGCACGACGTACCGCTTCGACTACGAGATCACCAACAAGGGCGGCGAACCCGCCAACTACACCGTGATCGTCAACGGGTTCGACGACGACGGCGACTTCGTGGGCCAGGCGTACGTCAGCTCCACCCACCTCGGACCGGGCGAGACCGACTCCGCCGAGGGCGACTTCGACGAGTACGTGGAGCTGGCGGACAAGCACACCCTGGCCGACATCGACTCCCTCCGGGTCGCCCATGTCGAACGGCTGCCCCTCGCCAACTGACGTGCCACGTACGGCCGAGAGCCCTGGCGGCGGCACACGACGTACCGGTGGGCGCCTCCGCGCGGAAGGCGCCCACCGCCGTGTTCTACGCGGTGGGGCCCGCCTGCCGGGGGCCTCCGCCGTGTCCCACGAACCCCACGAACCGCGCCCATCCCTCGCGGGCGACCGCGAAGTGAGGGAGGGCCAGGTCCTTGGAGTCCCGTACGCACACGGCCTGCCGGGTGACGGCGACTTCGACGCAGTCGTCACCCTGGCTGCCGCTGTAGCTGGACTTGAACCACGCCAGTTCCGTCGTGCTCATAGGTCTAGTTCCCCTCGGAGTCGCTCCAGCAGCGCCCGGGAATCCTTGGCGTTCAGGGCCTGCGAGCGCAGTGTGTCATAGCGCTGGTGGAGCAGGCTCACCTCTTTCGCGTCGCAGATCAGACGGCCGTTCTGCTGCCCTTCCGAGTAGGCGTACCGCTGGCTCTTCGGTGTCTCCAGCAGGCGCACCGGCCCGTCGAGGCACGCGTGCAACCCGGCTTCCAGCGGCACGATCTGGAGCGTCACATTGCGCGGCGCGCTCAGCTCCAGCACATGGTCGAACAGCCCCCGCATCCGGGTGGCGTCGCCGAACCGCCGCCGGAAGACATGCTCCTCGACGATGAAGCTGAACGGGGTCGTCGGCCGCTCGGACAGCATCCGCTGCCGCTCCATCCGCCGGTCCATGAAGCTCTCCAGCTGGTCGTCCGGCGTCACCGGGACGGTCCCCTCGAAGACCGCCCGCGCGTAGTCCCTGGACTGCAACAGCCCCGGCACCACCCTGCATTCATAGGTGCACAGGCTCGCCGCGACCCGCTCCAGCCGGGCCCACTGGCGGAACCAGGCCGCGAGGCCCACGTCCCCTCTCCCCCGCGTCACGTACTGGGACGACTTGCGCAGCGCCCCCGTGTTCCCGAGCAGTTCATCGGCCCGCTCCACATAGGTCACGTCCGGCATCCGGCGCCCCTGCTCCACCGATTCCACCGTGTGCCTGGAGAAGCGGACGAGGTCCGCGAACTCGGCCCGGCTGTAACCCGCGTGCTCGCGCAGCGCCTGTGTCACGGCGCCCCACGTCCGCAGACTGTCCGAGGGATCCGGTTCGCGGTCCACCACCGTCCCCTCGTCGGCCGGTGCCTCGTCGTACTCGTTGCCCATGCCGCCGCCCGTCATCCGCGGCCACCTCCGGTCTTCGTGCGCTGTGGCCCCCATGCCCCGACGGCACCTAGCCTGGCGGGAAGATCCGCGTACTGTCCACAGAATGTGCCCGTACGCTGACGCAGCGTACGGGCACGGCCGGGGCGTTGTGCGGCACGGGCCCAGGTCCGCCTCGTCCCGGCCGCGGCGGACGGCGGCGCCCGTCAGTCCGGCAGGTTGCCGTCGCCGCCCAGGTTGGCGACCATGCGGCGCAGGACGTTGACGGTGGTGACGAAGTCGGCCGTGTCGACGCCTTCATGCATCTGCCGATGCACACGGGCGTTGCGTTCCCGGGCCCGAAGGCGCCCGTCCTCACCGGCCTCGGTCAAGGTCATGAGCCCCGCGTCCTCCGTCAGCCAGCCACGGGCGACGAGATCGTCGAAGACACCGTCGAAGTCGATCCCGAGGTCCTCGTACTTCGCCAACCGCTCGATCAGTGTCGCGCGGGTCCACCTCCCCGGCTCCCCGGCAACGTGGTTGAGCGTCCACCAGTGCGGCTGCGTGAGCCCCTCCACCGCCAACTGCGCACGGAGGGCGCCGACCACGTGACGGTACGCCTCACCGGTCCATGACCCGATGGGCTGAGCGGCCAACTCCTCCTGGGAGTACTCCTTCAGGGTCACGCTCATGTCCTCCTCCTTCTCGCCATCCACCTGGCGAGATCACCGCGTACCACTCAAGGCCCGCTCGAGAGGGGACGTTGAAGTGGTCCCGGGAGGCTGTCGGAGCCGCGGTCCGGGAGAGTCGGGAACGGCTCGCGCCGGTGGCCGCCCCCCGACGGTCACCGGCGCGATGTGTCACTGGCCCGATGTGTTGCCCGAACGGTCTGTCACTGGCCCGGAGGCGGGAAGGGCACGTCGTCGCAGTTGGGTACGCCCACGAGCCAGTCCGGGCCCTTGATGTAGATGTTGGTGACCCATGCCTTGTAGTCCGGCAGGTAGGACCAGGCGTCGTTCTCGTAGCCCTCCGCGTTGACCTTCTCCGCGTGCTTCTGGCAGTAGACGCGGATGGTGGTCGAGTACGGGAAGGCGTAGACGCGCTCGGCCGCGAGGCGGGGCTCGGCCTTGGTCCACACGTCGGTGCCCCACGTCTGGTGGATGTGGCCGGTGACCTGGCCGGTGTTGACCCGGACGGCACCGAAGTAGTCGCCGCCGAGGCGGACGTCACTGACCATCAGCTTGGTGCCGGACTGCTTGGCCTCGACCATCTTGCCCGCGCCGAGGTAGATGGCGATGTGGTGCAGGTCCTTCTTGTTGCCGTAGGCCAGGAGATCGCCCGGGAGCAGCGGGGCGAGACCCTGGGCGGCGGTGAAGCGGGCCGCGGCACGGTGCGTGTAGTACTGCTGGCTGGCGACGCCGTTGAGGATGTCCGTACCGCCGGCGGCCTGGGCGTACGCGTACCGGACGAGGCCGGAGCAGTCGAAGCCGCGCCGCTCGGGGTCGTGTTCGCTGGCCGGGTCGGTGGGGTCCACCTGCCCGTAGGTGGGACCGGGTTGGGCGCCGTGGCCGCCGCCCCACGTGTACCAGGTGCCCGCGGCGACCTCGGCGCAGGCGGCGGCGATCGCCCGCTCGGCGGCGGCCGAGGCGCCCGGCGCGAGGACGCCGCAGCCGGCGGCGGGAGCGGACGGTGCGGACGGTGCCGCCGCGGCCGTGGTCAGCGGCGCGCACAGCAGCAGGGCCATGAGTGCGATCAGTGTGCTGATGAGACTGGTCCGGCTCACCATGCCGGAACCCCCGTTTCCTGTCGGTCCGATGAACTGGTGGTGGTCGGACAGCAGCCTGCTCGACCACCACCCCGCGCGTCGAGATCCGGGCGTCGCCCCATCCCACCGGGCAACGGGAAACACCTGGGAAACCCCTCGCGACCAGGGGGGTTGCCAAGTGCCGCCGAGCGGCGGCGGAAGGCCCGGCGTGTCACCCGGCGCCGGTGGACGGCTGGTGGACGGCACGGAGTGTCGCCCGCCGCCAGTGAACGGCCCGGTGGAGGGCCGGTGGAGGGCTGGTAGATGGCCGGTCGACGGCCCGCTGTGTCGCTCAGCGGCTCCCGCACTCCCCCGCGTCCGCCGCGACGGGCACCCCCGGCAGCAGTGTGGCGCGCTCCTCGGGGCCGATCCCGGCGCGCAACCGGCAGATGTCCGCCAGCCGCGCGTCCGGGTCGAGGTCCCACAGCCGTACGGTGCCGTCGGTGCTGCTGCTGGCCACCGTCCGCCCGCCGGGCGCGAAGTCGACGCCCCACACCGCGTTGGTGTGGCCGCTGAGCGTCGCCCACGGCCGCCGCCCGGCGACGTCCCACAGGCGGACCGTGCGGTCGTTGCCGCTGCTGGCGAGGGTGCGGCCGTCCGGGCTGAACGCCACACCGCGCACCGCGCCCGAGTGGCCGATGAGGGCGGCCTCGAAGTGGCGGTGCCGGACGTCCCACAGGCGTACGGTGCCGTCGTTGCCGCTGCTGGCGAGGGTGCGGCCGTCCGGGCTGAACGCGACGCCCCGCACGGCGCCCGAGTGCCCGCGGAGCGCGCCCAGTTCGCGGTGCGAGGCGACGTCCCACAACCGTACGGTCAGATCATCGCCGGCACCGGCCAGGGTGCGGCCGTCGGGGCTGAAGGCGACATCGTTGACGAAGTCCTTGTGGCCGCCGAGCACGGTGGTCTGGCGGCGCTTCGCCACGTCCCACAGGCGCACCGTGTGGTCGGCGCCCGCCGACGCCAGGGTCAGCCCGTCGGGGGCGAAGGCGACCGCGAAAACCTGCCCGGCGTGCCCGGTCAGCTTCTTCAGCGCCGCGCGCCGCGCGACGTCCCACAGCCGGACCGTGCCGTCGGAGCCCGCCGACGCGAGGGTCCGGCCGTCGGGCGAGAACGCCACCGAGAACACGGTCTCCGTGTGCCCCTTCAGTGCCGCCACCAGGGTGTGCGTCAGCGCGTCCCACAGTCGTACGGCGTGGTCGGCGTCGGCGGTGGCCAGCAGCTTCCCATCGGGGCTGTACGCGGTCTGCCAGACCTCGGTGAACGGACGGGACGTCAGGACCGGCCCGGCGAGGTCCCACAGGGCGACGGACTGGTCGAACCCGGCCGTGGCCAGCAGGGCGCCGTCGGAGGTCACGGCCACCCCGAGGACGTAGTCGGTGTGCCCGGCGAGCACCGCGGTCTGCCGGCCGCCGCGCACGTCCCACAGCCGGGTCGTGCCGTCGCCGACCGCGCCGACGACCGTCGTTCCGTCCGGGGTGAAGACGACGGCGTTGATGTCGTCGCTGCTCCCGGTGAACGTGGCCGTCAGCCGTCTCTCGCGCACGTCCCACAGGCGTACCGTCCGGTCGACGCCGGCGGAGGCCACCGTGGTGCCGTCCGGGGAGAAGGCGACGCCCAGCACCTCGTCGGTGTGGCCCTTGAGGGCGCCGACGAACTCGTTCCGCCGGGTGTCCCAGATCCGTACGGCGCGGTCGACGCCGGCGGAGACGAGCGTCCGCCCGTCGGGGGCGTACGCCAGCGCGTTGAGGGTGCCCTTGTGGCCGCGGAGGGTATTGACGGGCCGGGGCGGCCGGGACGCGGTGTCCCACAGGCGGACGGTGCCGTCGGCGGCCGCGACCGCGAGCCTGCCGCCGCGCGGGTCGAAGGCCACGGCCCGCGCGCCCTTCGTGGCGTCGGAGAGCACGCCCGTCCTGCGGTGGGCGGTGGTGCTCCACAGGGTCACCGGTCCGTCGGTCGACGTCACCGCGACCGTACGTCCGTCGGGGCTGAAGGCGACCGAGCGCACCCGTCCGGGCACGGTGAACCGGGCGAGGATCCGATGGCCTTCGGTGGTGTCGCGCAGGGTCACCGTGCCGTCGGAGCTGGCGGTGGCGAGCATCCGGTCGCCGGGGGCGAACGCCACCGCGTTGACCGGTCCGTGGTGGCCGTCGAGGCGGGCGGAGAAGGGCTGCGACTGGGTGCTGAGCAGGGCGCCGCGCGCCTCGGCGGTGGGGGCGGCCCGGTAGGCCGCCTCCGCGAGGAGCATCGACGCCTCGGGCCGGCCCCCGGCGAGGGACGCGGACCGCGCGGCGAGGGCCTGGGAGCGGGCGACGCGCTCCTGGTCGAGGGCGGCCTCGCGCTGCTGGTAGGCGAGCGCTCCGGCGGTGACGGCGAGGCCCAACAGCACGGCGAGGGTGGCGAGCATGGACTGCCGCAGCCGCACCTGTCGTCGGGCCTGTCTGCGCCGGCCGTCCTCCTCGGCCTGGCTGGCCGTCAGGAACGCCTCCTCCTCGGGCCCGAGCCGGGCCCGGCCGTCCGACTCGTCGGCCCACGTCCGTACGGTGTCGAGGCGGGTGCCCCGGTAGAGGGCGGACGGGTCGCGGTTCTCGCGCTCCCATTCGGCGGCGGCGTGGGCGAGTTGCTGGTGGAGGAGGAGGCCGGCCCGGTCGGCGTGGATCCAGTCCCGGAGGCGGGGCCAGGCGTGCAGCAGGGCCTCGTGGGTGATCTCGACGGTGTCGCTGTCCAGCGTGATGAGCCGGGCCCGGACGAAGGCGTCGAGCGCGGCGGCGGCCCCGTCCGCGTCGCCGAGCTGCGCCATCAGGGCGTCCCGGCTCATCCGGCGGCGGGTCGCCCCGGCCCCGTCCATGACGAGGACCAGCCGGGACAGGATGCGGCGGATCGTCTTCTGCTCGGCGGGATACAGCCGGGCGAACACGTTCTCGGCGGTGCGGGCGACCGCCCCCTGGATACCGCCGGCCCGTTCGTACCCGTCGACGGTCAGCGCGGAGTCGCGGCGCCGCTGCCAGGTGGCGAGCAGCGCGTGGGAGACCAGGGGAAGCGCGCCGGAGGGTGTCTCGTCGGAGCCGGTCGTGGAGGGCCGGGGGCCGGTGCCGGGGTCGTCGCGGAGTCCGGCGTCCCGCAACAGCAGGGGGACCAGGCCGGGTTCGAGGGTGACCCCGGCGAGTTCGGCGGGGCGTGTGATGGACTCGCGCAGTTCCGCGACGGTCATCGGCGACAGGACGAACAGCCCGTCGGTGAAGACCCGGGCCAGCTCGGGGAGATCCAGACAGCGGCCGGTGAAGTCGCCGCGTACACCGAGCACCACGACGGCGGCGGGGTGCGGGTGGTCCGCGGGCCGGGAGGTCGCGAGGGCGCACAACACGTGGACGTACGCGCGGCGTTCGTCCTCGTCCGGGCAGAGCGTGAAGAGTTCCTCGAACTGGTCGACGATCAGCACCGGTCGGGACGGCGGGGGCCGCCGGGGCCCCTCGGTCCGCGGCGGGGTCTCCGAGCGGGCCCGTACGGCGCCGAGCAGGGCGCCCGGATTGTCCCGTACCTCGTCGGCGGTGATGCCGAGGTCGCTGCCCAGCGCCTTCGCGACGCGCTCCAGCAGTTCGTCCAGGGGGCGCGAGGTGGGGGTGAGCAGCACCACCGGCCAGCGGTCGGCGCCCGGCATGGGGAGGTCGCCGCGGCGCAGGGCCGGGACGAGGCCCGCGTTGAGCAGTGAGGACTTGCCCGCGCCGGACGGTGCGACGAGCATCAGGGGGCCGCCGCCGATCCGTTCGAAGATCCGCTCCACCAGTGCGGCCGTCGCGCGCTCCCGGCCGAAGAACATCTCGGCGTCCCGGGGGGTGAACGCCGCCAAACCGCGGTAAGGACCGGCATCGTCGGACTGCCGCTCCACGGCGTCGGTGTCGGTGCGCAGGTCGCCGTCACGGGGCGGCGCCTGCTGCACCAGCCGCAGCAACTCCCCCTCGGCGCCCAGCACGTGGTCGCACAGTCGGGCGACGTCGACGGTCGCGCGCTTCGTACCGGTCTCGATCTTGCTGAGGTAGCCCTTGCTGTAGTGGGTGCGCCGGGCCAGGTCGGTGAGGGACAGTCCGCGCTCTTGTCTGAGCCGTCTCAGTTGCGCCGGGAAGGACAGCGTGGTCAGCGCGTCCCGGTCCCGTCCGTGATGAGGGTCTGGTTGCTGTCCGTGCTGCGGGTCCCCCAAGGTGTCCCCCAAGGCAGAGCGGCCGTGAGACGGCGGATGCCCAGGTTACTGCCGGGTCCTCGGGGGCGGCCAAGTCTTTCACCCGGAGTGGCGAAAACAGGGACGCCCGGAACCGCGGGCAGCCGGTTCCGGACGTCGTCACGCAGTCGCTCGCCGTCGCGCTACGGACGGAGCGTGATCGAGTTGATGGTCGTCAGGTCGCGGTAGAAGGCCCACCCCTCGGGGATCGTCTCGATGCAGTCCCCGCCGTTGTACTGCTTGCACAGATCCGCGGTCGCGCCGCCGTACTGGTTGTTGAACACCCAGTGGTAGTTGTACTGCCCGCTCAGGTTGTGGGCCTTGTAGCTCCAGAACTTGTGGGTGGGGTTGGCTTCGGAGAAGTGCTTGCCCTCCGGGTAGATGCAGACCGCGCCGTAGTCGCAGCCGTAGATCGTCTCCTGGGCGAGCCTGGCCTCGACCGCCTTCGCCTGGGCGGTGCCGCTGAGCGCCACCACCGCGGCCGTCGAGGTCAGGAGCGCGGCGGCGACACGGGTCATCTTGCGCATGGTTCCCCCTTGCTGGTTCTCACCGGGCTTCCCGCTTGGTCATGCGGGCCGGGCCCGGTGCTGACGATCTGAGATTCGTCCTCCCGCCGACCGGGGTCCACGGGTTTCCTGTTGCCCACCGTGAGGTTGGTCGGGAAACAAGGGGTGACCTGGAAGGACGTGGGAGTGGAGGCAACACGGGGGGCGTACTTCACGGCAGTGACTCCCTGGGCGTGACGCGGGACAGTTCCCCGCGCCCCTGACAGGGGCGCGGGGAACTGCGCGACAAGGGCACCTACCGCTCGCTCACCACGACGGTGGGGGCCACCGCGTAACCCGCGGGGCGGGTCGTGAACGTCCCCCTCCCCTGCGTACGGCTGCGCAACCGGGTGGCGTACCCGAACAGCTCGGCCAGCGGCACGGTGGTGGTGACCACCACCGACCCCGCCCGCGCCACCGAGTCCGACACCCGCCCGCGCCGCGCCGCGAGATCCCCGAGGACCCCGCCGACCGCGTCCGCGGGCACGGTCACGGTGGCCTCGGCGACCGGTTCCAGCAGCGTCATCGCACTGCCCCGCAGCGCCTCGCGCAGCGCGAGCCGCCCGGCCGTGCGGAACGCCATCTCCGAGGAGTCCTTGGAGTGGGTCGCCCCGTCGGTGAGGGTGACGCTCAGCCCGGTGACCGGGTGACCGCCGAGCGGGCCCTCCGCGAGGGCGTCCCGGCACCCGGCCTCGACCGCGCGCACGAACTCCTGCGGCACCCGCCCGCCGACGACCGTCGAGCGGAAGGCGAAGCCGGTCGTGCCGCCGTCGGCGTCGCCGTCCGTCGCCTCCAGTGGTGCCACGTCGAGGACGACATGGGCGAACTGCCCGGCGCCGCCGTCCTGTTTGACGTGCCGGAAGACCAGTCCGGACACGCCCCGGACGACCGTCTCGCGGTAGGCCACCCGCGGCCGGCCGACGGTGACCTCCACACCGGACGTCTGCCGGATCTTCTCCACCGCCACCTCCAGGTGCAGTTCCCCCATCCCGGACAGCACGGTCTGCCCGGTCTCGGGGTCGGTCCGCACCACCAGCGAGGGGTCCTCCTCCGCCAGTCGGGCCAGCGCCGAAGCCAGCCGGTCGGTGTCGGAGCTCCTGCGGGCCTCCACGGCCACCGACACCACCGGGTCGGCGACGGACGGCGGTTCGAGGAGCAGCGGAGCCGCCGGTGCGCACAGGGTGGTGCCCGGCCGGGCCGCCTTGAGGCCGATCACGGCGACGATGTCGCCCGCCGACGCCCGGTCCAGTTCGGCGTGTCGGTCGGCCCGCACCCGCAGGATCCGGCCGATGCGCTCGGTGCGCCGCGTGGCCGCGTCGAGCACGGTGTCCCCCTTCCTGATCGTCCCCGAGTACAGCCGCAGATAGGTCAGCCGCCCGGTGGCCGTCGCGCTGACCTTGAACGCCAGCGCGGCGAGAGGTGCCTCGGGGTCGGCGGCGCGTTCCTGCTCCGTACCGTCGTGCGTGCCGCGTACGGGCGGCACGTCCAGCGGCGAGGGCAGATACGCCACGGCCGCGTCGAGCAGTGGTTCGATGCCGCGGTTGCGGTAGGCGGAGCCGCACAGGACGACCACGCCGTCACCGGTCGCGGTCAGGTCGCGCAGCGCCGCGGCGAGCGTCGGCGCGGACAGGGTGCCCTCGGCGCAGAACTCGTCGAGGGCGACGGGGTGCAGTTCCGCCACGGCCTCCTCCAGCCGCCGTCGTCGGCGCTCCGCCTCGTCGCGCAGGGCGTCGGGCACGGGCCCTTCCTGGACCTCGTCACTGCCGTCGGCCCAGGTCAGCGCCCGCATGCGGAGCAGGTCCACGACGCCGGTGAAGCCGTCCTCCGTGCCGATGGGCAGCTGCACGACCAGCGGCGCGGGGTGCAGCCGCCGCCGGATGGAGTCGACCGCGGTGTCGAGGTCGGCTCCGGCACGGTCGAGCTTGTTGACGAAGGCGATCCTCGGTACGCCGTGCCGGTCGGCCTGCCGCCACACCGACTCGCTCTGCGGCTCCACGCCGGCGACCGCGTCGAACACGGCGATCGCGCCGTCGAGCACCCTCAGCGAGCGCTCCACCTCGTCGGCGAAGTCGACGTGGCCGGGAGTGTCGATGAGGTTGACGCGGTGGCCGTCCCAGGCGCAGCTCACGGCCGCCGAGAAGATCGTGATGCCGCGGTCGCGTTCCTGCGGGTCGAAGTCGGTGACGGTGGTGCCGTCGTGGACCTCGCCCCGCTTGTGCGTGGTCCCGGTGACATAGAGGATCCGCTCGGTGACGGTGGTCTTCCCGGCGTCGACGTGGGCGAGGATGCCCAGGTTGCGGACGGCGGTCAGGGTGGTGGCGTCGAAGGTGCGCATGGCCCGTGGCCTTTCAGCTGAGCTGTATCAGGGCAGCGCGATTCCCGTGCGGGGCGAGGGACGACGATGGCACGCCTAACAAGGCCGCAGGACAGGGCTGTCCTCCGCCTCGGCGCGTGGGTCCGACGTCAGGCCGGCGTCACGGGCATCCGGTACCGGCCGCGCAGCGGGCACCGGACGGACGAGGACACGAGGATCACCTCGTACAGGGACGAGGGGACGACGACAGCGGTGCGGTCGCACACGGCTGGTCCCCCCTCTCTCGGCACACGTCACACGTCACTTGGAGCGCGCGCCGCGATCTCGTGCGGCGCGCGATGTGTGCCGAGTCTAGGGACGGCGACGGGGCCGGGTCACCGTATTTTCCGCGGCTGGGCTGCGGCCCTGACGGCCCTGACGGCGTCGACGTACACGACGCCCTTGGTCACCGTGGCGTCCGCCCGGCCGAGGTACAGGGTGAACGCCGTCACCTTGGCCAGTCGGGCCGCGTCGAGCACGGCTCCGGGGTGTGTGGTGTCCCAGGGCGCGGGCTGGAACTCGCCGAAGGGCATCGTGATCTCCTGCCCGGTGGTGTCGGCCAGCGGGAACCGGTACTGGAACGGGATGCCGTCGGCGACGATCTCCACCGCCCCGGCGTTCTCCGAGCCGTCGCCGCGCAGCCACATCGCCAGGGACGTGAACGCGGACCAGTCGGCGACGAGCGCTCGGCCGATGCCGGTGAACTCGGCGCCGGTGAAGTCGTACGCGTAGGCCAGTCCGTAGGAGCCGGAGGACTTGTGGTCGGGCGACAGGGTGAGGGTGTGGGTGTTGAGGTGGGTGTACGCCTCGCTCAGGGCGATGTCGTCACCGGCGTACCCCTCGAAGTCGTCGATCCAGCCGGCGGGCAGCGGTGGGGCCTCGCCGAGGAGGACGACGGCGGAGTCGGTGAGCGTCTCGCCGTCCACCCGGGCGCGCACGGTGAGGGTCGCCGAGCCCTTCTTCCGCAGGGCGGGGCCGATCGACCACACGGCCGAGTGGTAGCCGTCGGCGTCGAGGCGCAGCGCTCGGGCCCGTCCGCCGTTCACGGAGTAGGTGACGCGGCTCGCCCGCGCGGGCGTGACCCGCACCCGGACGGTGGTCCGGGCGGCCGTCACCCGCTGCCGGTCCGTGGGGGTCACCAGGTGCATGACAGGGCTGTTCCTGACGGCGGTGGTGCGCGCCGTGAACACGTCCCGGAGGTCGGCGGCGAACAGGGTGTGGGGGTCTTTGTGGAAGGCGGTGAAGTCCGGCAGCAGGGCGTGGCCCGGGTACGGCACGTAGGCGCGTCGGGTGCCGCCGAAGTTGGCCCAGGTGGCCATGTACGTCACCTGGCGGGCCAGCGGGTCCGCCTTGAGGGCTCCCAGCAGGTGGGTGAACCACTGCGGATCGCGGACCTCGGTGCCGCTCTCCCCGAACTCGGTGAAGGCGGGCACCTTGTCGCGCTCGGTGGCCAGCCGGACCACCATCGCGAGGTCCCGGACCAGGCCGTCCAGCCAGGGGGTCGGCCCGGCGGCTTCGTCGTAGGAGTCGTAGCCGAGGATGTCGACGAAGCGGTCGCCCGGGTAGGTCCTCAGGTAGCCGGCCGGGTCGCCGCCGAGACCGGCGTTGGGCGAGTAGGCGTAGAGCAGGTTGTGGACGCCCTTGGTGTCGCGCAGGTACTCGACGGTGTAGCGGAACAGTTCGATGAACTCGCCCGAGGTGGTGTGGCCGGCGCCCCACCAGAACCAGCCGCCGTTGTTCTCGTGGAAGGGGCGGAAGATCACGGGGATCGCGGTGCCGTCCGGCCGCCGCGCGCCCTTGACCGCCTTGGCGACGCGGTCGAGGAAGGCGTTGAAGGCCGCGTGCTTGGCCCCGCCGGGCAGGATCTGTCGGACCACGCGGCCCGTGGTGTCGTAGAAGTTCCCGCCGGTGACGAAGTTCGGCAGATGGGCGCTGAGGGTGTTGATCCCGCCGCGTGCGTCGCCCTGCCGGATGCAGCGGCTGAGCGCGGCGATGTTCTCGGCGTGGGTGCCGCCCTCGACGCCGGGACGTTCGTCGCCGTCGAGAACGAGGGTGTCCCAGCCGAAGATCGCGGGGTAGTCGCCGACCGCCGCCCGGGTGTCGGACGCCCGGCCGTCGGGGGTGGTGAAGGTGAAGCCGTAGGTGAGGTCGTGCTGGTGTCCGAAGAGGATGCCCTGGCCCTGCTGCCGCTTCAGGTAGGCGTAGAGCGCGCGGGTGGCGGGGGTCGCCCGGTCGTCGACGATGCGGACGGGCACCGGGGTGCGGGCGGGCGCCGCGACGGCGATCGACGTCCGGGTGCCGGCGGCCGCGGCGACGGCGGCGCCGAGCAGCACGAACGCGCGACGGCTCAGGGGGGAGCTGGGCATTTATGTCTCCTCGGTCGGCTGCGGACAGGGGGCGTCCTGGTCAGGGACATCCGCAACGCATGACACGGGTGTGATTGAAGTGGCGCTATTCGACTAGAAGTTGAAGAGAAAAGAAAGAGCTCGGCCGCATACGGGAAGGGCCCCGACCGCGAGGTCGGGACTCTTGCCGCGAGTCGCTGTCTCACTCGCCCCACTTCATGGAGATCACCGGGGGCTCACGGCCGGGCAACTGCCCGGCCCGCGCCGACGACGGCCGACCGGCCGACCGGCCGATCATGGAGCCGTGCGGGCTCGGTACGCCCGTCGCGGTCGCCCCGTCGAGGGTGATGGGCTGCCGGAGGCAGTGCGGCGACACGCCCCCGGTGTGCTCCGGGCATGACGAAGCGGGCTCATCGTCTTCGCGATGAGCCCGCTTCATGGATGTGTCCGAGGGGGGACTTGAACCCCCACGCCCGATAAAGGGCACTAGCACCTCAAGCTAGCGCGTCTGCCATTCCGCCACCCGGACAAGGTGTCCGCCGCCTGGCCGGGGGTGTTCCCCGCGGCGACATGGACAACAATACCAAGGTTTCGGAGTGGCTTTCACCTGCATATCCGCCCCCGGGGCGGGGTCGTGCGGGCCTCCCCGAGCGGGTCCGCACGGCTCTCACCAGAGGTGATCGGGTGGTCACGGTCGGATGGTCACGACCTGAGGTGGTACTCGGGGAAGCCCCCCGCCGCCCTCCCCCGGCGGCCCCTGGATGACCGCCTTCACCAGCAGCTCGCCGCCGAGGGGGACGTGGCGCCAGGCCCGGTGCTGGGCGGGGGCGGCCGTGGGCGCCCCCGTGGTGGTGCCGTGTACCGCGGCAGGCGGTCGCCCCGTGATCCCGCGCCACGGGGCGGCCGTCTGCTGCCGTTGTCGGGGTCGCTCGGGTCAGCACTTCTCCCGGAGCGCGTGCAGGTGCTCGCTGGAGCGGCGGGCGAAGGTGAAGGACTCGGCGGGGTTGTCGTGTTCGGCCTGCCAGTGGTGGGCGAGGCGGTGGCCCTTGAGGCGGGTGACGGCCGAGATGAACTTCTGGTAGTCGATGTCGCCGTCGCCGACATCCACCATGCGGTAGCCGAAGGGGTTCGACGGGTCGCTCTCGCCGTCCTTCACATGGAAGAGGGGATAGCGGTTCGGGCGCTTGAGGACGTAGTCGAGGGGCTCGAACGGGGCGGGGGTGCCGTCGGGCCGCTTCGAGAAGCGGAACTGCGCCACGTACGCCCAGAAGATGTCCATCTCCAGGTAGACGAGGCTGGGGTCGGTCTCGCGGAGCAGCACGTCGTAGAGGCGGACGTGCGGCTTGTCGGAGGCGAAGGCGAACTCCTCGGAGTGGTTGTGCTGGTAGAACTTCATGCCGCGCGCCCTGGCCGCCGCCCCGTAGGTGTTGAACTCCTCGGCCGCACGCTTCATCGCGTCGACGGTGGTGCCGTAGCGGAACGGGCCGGCGGCGGTGCCGATGTGCTTCAGGCCGAGGGCCTGGGCGTCGTCGAGGACCTTGTCGAGGTTCTGGGCGAAGGTGTACGCGTTCGGGTCGTCGGAGTAGTAGCCGACGTGGCTGCCGATCGGGGTGAGGCCGTGGTTGCGGGCCAGCCGCTTCAGCTGCGCCAGGGTGATCGGGCCCGCGGAGCCCTGGGTGTAGCCCGCGAACTCGACCTCGTCGTAGCCGTACTTCTCCAGCTCGGCGAAGACGGGGGCGAAGCCGAGGGTGGAGACCTTGTCGCGGAGGCTGTAGAGCTGGATGCCGAGGCGGCCGGGGGGCAGGACGGGGCGGCCCCGGCCCTTGCCCGCGGCGGCCGCCTCTGTGGCGTCGGCGGCCTGGGCGGGGGACGCGGCGGTGCCCAGGAGGGCGGCGACGGTGGCGCCCGCGGCCACGCCGAGCATGCCTCGTCTGCTGAGGCGATGGCTGAGTTCGGGGTCGGACTGGTGCGTGCGGCTCATGCCGGGGACTCCTTGGTGTGGGAGGGCGTTGTCAGTGGCGGGTGCTTCACTGAGATCGGTGCTGATGCCGGACGGTCACGACAGACCGGCCAGTCGGAGCAGCAGTGCCTTCACATCGGTGGCCGCGAGGCGGTCGCCGACGGCGCGGGGGGTGGAGCAGATGAGGAGCGGACCGTCGTCGTCGCTCAGGGGGAGCCGGCCGTGGCTGCCGCGCAGAGGTGAGGGGTCCAGAGGCACGACCGCCATGCGGTAGCGCATCCCCAGCTTCTTGCGGGCCAGCGCGGTGGCCGCCTTGACCTTCACATACGGGTCGCGCGGGTCCAGGAACAGCTCGACCGGGTCGTAGCCGGGTTTGCGGTGGATCTCGACGGTGCGCGCGAAGTCGGGGGCGCGGTCGTCGTCGAGCCAGTAGTAGTACGTGAACCAGGCGTCCGGCTCGGCCACGGCGACGAGTTCGCCGGAGCGCGGATGGTCGAGGTGGTGGGCCTTCTTGCCCTCGTCGTCGAGGAGCTGGTCGATGCCGGGGAGAACGGCGAGGGCCTCCCTGGTGGCCTCCAGGTCCTCGGGCCGGCGGACGTAGACATGGGCGATCTGGTGGTCGGCGACCGCGAAGGCCCCGTGAGGCCATCGGGTCGAGGTACTCCATGCCGTCCTGGGTGTGCACCTCCAGCAGGCCGGCGCGGCGCAGGGCGCGGTTGATGTCGATGGGCCGGTCCACGCGGGTGATGCCGTACTCGGAGAGCGCGACCACGGTGCGGCCCTCGGCGCGGGCGTCGTCGAGCAGGGGTGCCAGGGCCCGGTCCAGGTCGGCGGCCGCCTTCAGGGAGCGGGGGTCGTCGGGGCCGTGGCGCTGGAGGTCGTAGTCGAGGTGCGGGAGGTAGCAGAGGGTCAGATCGGGCCTGCGGGTGCGGTTGATGTGGCGGGTCGCGTCGATGATCCAGCGGCTGGAGACGAGATCGGCGCCGGGGCCCCAGAAGTGGAACAGGGGGAAGGTGCCGAAATTCTCGGTGAGTTCGTCGTGCAGGGCCGGGGGCCGGGTGTAGCAGTCGGGTTCCTTGCGGCCGTCGGAGTAGTAGATCGGGCGGGGGGTGACGGTGATGTCGGTGTCGGCGCCCATGGCGTACCACCAGCAGATGTTGGCGACGGTGTAGCCGGGGTGGGCGCGGCGGGCGGCGTCCCACAGCTTGTCCCCGGCGACGAGGGCGTTGTGCTGGCGCCACAGCAGGACGTCGCCGAGTTCCCGGAAGTACCAGCCGTTGCCGACGATGCCGTGCTCGGCGGGGAGCGAGCCGGTGAGGAAGGTCGACTGGGCGGCGCAGGTGACGGCGGGCAGGACGGTGCCGAGGTGGGCGCGGGAGCCCGACCGGGCGAGGGACTTCAGGTGGGGCATGTGGTCGAGGAGGCGCGGGGTGAGTCCGACGACGTCGAGGACGAGGAGCGGGGTGGGGGTGGTCACGGCAGCTCCTTCAGACCGAGGTCCGTCAGCAGGTCGCGGGCCAGGCCCAGTTCGGCGGCGATGCCGTCGGTGAGGCGGGCGCGGGTGGTGGGGCGCAGCTCCGCCGGCAGGGCCTGCCAGGTGTACGTCTCGACCTCCAGATGGTGGGTGAGGGGGTGGGCGCCGCCGACCAGGCGGGTGAGGGCGGCCTTGAGGACCGCGAGCGTGGAGGTGAGGGGGGCGGCGGGCGCCGCGTGCAGCGGGACGTGGAAGTGGGCCCGCCACGGGGACGCGTCGGGGAGGGCGTCACCCGTGAGGGCCTCCCCGAGGTCGTCGGTGCCGCGCAGACCGGCGGCCGTGGCCGTGCGGGTCTGGTGCAGGAAGCGGGGTTCGTCGAAGGCGGCGAGCGCCTCGCGGACCTCGGGAAGGTGGGGGTGCTCGGCGTGCAGGGCGGCCGAGAGCTGCGACTTCACGACGGGGACGCGGGCCCGGACGAGCGCGTCCAGGGCGGTGTGCGGGTCCTCGAAGGAGGTGGCGAGATGGCAGGTGTCGACGCAGACACCGATGCGGTCGTGGCCGATCGAGGTGAGCGGGCCGATGGCGTCGGCGGTGGTCTCGACGGTGCAGCCGGGTTCGGGTTCCAGTCCGACGCGGATCGAGCGGCCGGTCAGCTCGGCGACGGCGTCGAGGCGTTCGCCGAGGGTGCGCAGGGCCGCGTGGGCGGTGTCGGCGCGCGTGTCGTCGTAGGCGGTGCGCCAGGCCAGCGGGAGCGTCGAGACGGTGCCCTCGGTGACGTCGTCGGGGAGGAGCGCGGCGAGGACCCGGGCCAGGGAGGTGGTGTGGTCGAGGCGCTCGGGGTCGGCCCAGTCCGGCCGGTACACGCGGTACTTGACCTCCTCCGCGCCGAAGCCCTGGTACGGGAAGCCGTTGAGGGTGACGACCTCCAGGCCGCGCCGGTCCAGTGCGGCGCGCAGCCCACGCAGGGCGGACGGGTCGGTGGTCAGGGCGTCGGCGGCGTCCTTGGCTAGCCACAGGCCGATGCCGAGGCGGTCACGGCCGAGGCGCCGCCGGACGGGCTCGCAGTGGTCGCGCAGTTGGGCGAGGACGCCGTCGAGGGTCTCGGCCGGGTGCACATTGGTGCAGTAGGCGAGGTGGACGGTGGATCCGTCGGGGTGGCGGAAGCGCATGGGTCACTCCCCGCCGCGCAGGATGCTGTTGCCCTCGTGGGTGGCGCCGGTGGTGAGGGAGTCGAGGTCGAGGCGGCCGCTGAGCCCGTAGAAGGCGACCGGGTTGCGCCACAGCACGAGGTCCACGTCGTCCTCGCCGAACCCGGCGGCGAGCAGGGCGTCGGCGACCCGTCGGGTCTTCAGGGGATCGCTTCTGCCCCAGTCGGCGGCGGAGTTGACCAGTACCTTCTCCGTGCCGAACGCCTTGATGACGGCGACCATGCGCTCCTCGTCCATCTTGGTGTCGGGGTAGACGGAGAAGCCGAGCCAGGCGCCGCTGTCCTTGGCCTCCTTGACGGTGGTCTCGTTGAGGTGGTCCAGCAGCACCCGCTCCGGCGGCAGCTCGGAGGCCCGCACCACCTCGACGGTGCGGCGCAGTCCGGCGAGCTTGTCGCGGTGCGGGGTGTGCACGAGGGCGGGCAGGCCGTGGTCGGCGGCGAGCTGGAGCTGGTGCTCCAGAGCGAGGTCCTCGGCGGGGGTCATGGAGTCGTAGCCGATCTCGCCGACGGCCACGACACGGTCCTTGAGGAGATAGCGGGGCAGGTGGTCCAGGACGGGGGTGCAGTTCGGGTCGTTGGCCTCCTTGGGGTTGAGGGCGATCGCGCAGTGGTGGGCGATGCCGTACTGGGCGGCCCGGAAGGGCTCCCAGCCGAGCAGCGAGTCGAAGTAGTCGAGGAAGGTGGCCGGGGACGTGCGGGGCTGTCCCAGCCAGAAGGCCGGCTCCACGACCGCGCGGACGCCCGCCTCGTGCATCGCCTCGTAGTCGTCGGTGGTGCGGGACGTCATATGGATGTGGGGGTCGAAGATGCGCATCAGGTCTCCTTGCCGTCGATGCCGGTCCCGTCGGCATGTGGGGGCGCGGTCAGGGCCAGGACGCGGTACAGGTCCCCGGGCACGGGACGGCCCGCGGCGGTGCGCTCGTCGGCGAACGCGCCGAGCATGCGGGCCAGTTCGGTGTCGCCGTGGGCGCGGCGGGCCAGATCGGTGATCTCGTCGACGGGTACGCCGGTGAACAGGCACTTGAGGACGGCGTGCCGCCAGTCGTGCGGGCCGAGGTGGCGGGCCCCGTAGGGGCCGAGGGCGGCGGCGACGAGGCGGGTGTCGTTGGTGCGCAGGGCGTCCTCGACGAGATGCAGCGCGTCGGGGCCGGGCACGAGGTGGGGCAGGGCGTGCAGCACGGCCCGGCGTTCGTCGGCGGTGCCCTGCCGGTAGACCCGGTCGAGCGCGGCGGTGTCGGCGCGGGCCGCGTGCAGGATCAGGACGCGGACGGCGTCGGCGTGCTCGGTGCCGCAGCGCCGGCCCGCCTCGGCGAGGCGCAGCTCCCACACGGAGATGGGGCCGTGGGTGCCGGGATGGTCGGCGGCCTCGTCGAGGGCCCGGTCCAGCCAGGCGCGGGCGGGGTCGTCGAGCCGAGCGGTCAGCGAGCCGCGCAGTGCGGCGGGGGCGGTGTGGGCCGGGTGGCCGGGGCGGGCCGCCGGGTCGGCCGGTGTCGGGGGGCGGTGGTGGATCACGAGGTGCTCCCGGGAGGTACGGCGGCGGGACCCGGCGGCGGGCCCGCCGAGCGGCCGGTCGCCCGGCGGAGGAAAAAGAGGGACCGCTCGGCCTGGTGCGGGCCGGCATGGGAGTGGCGGGGCAGTTCGACGACGGTCAGGGCCCGGTAGTCGACGGCGGCCAGCGCGTCGAGGACGGCCGGGAAGTCGATCTCGCCCTCGCCGAGCGGCAGGTGGTCGTGGACACCGCGCCGCATGTCCTCGATCTGGACGTGGCGCAGCCAGGGCGCGGCGGCGCGGACGCAGTGGGCTGGCGGGAGGGGTTCGAGGCACTGGCAGTGGCCGATGTCGAGGGTGAGGCCGAGGGCGGCGGGGCTGTCGAGGGCCTCACGCAGTCGGTGGAAGTCGGCGAGCGTGGCGAGGAGGTGCCCGGGTTCGGGTTCGACGGCGAGCGGGACCCCGGCGGCGGTGGCCGCGTCGAGGACGGGGGCGAGCGCGTCGGGGAGGCGCTTCCACGCGGTGTCCTGGTCGGTGCCGGGCGGGATGACGCCGCTGAAGCAGTGCACGGCGTGGGCGCCCAGGTCGGCGGCGGCCCTTACGGCGGTCAGGAGCAGGCCGACGCGGCGGGCGCGGTCGTCCGGGTCGGGGTCCAGCAGGGTCGGCCCGTGTTTGCGGCGGGCGTCGAGGACGTAGCGGGCGCCGGTCTCCACGGTGAC
>NZ_JAMGBG010000080.1 GCF_023516595.1 Streptomyces neyagawaensis
CAGCGCGGCGGCGACCGCCGGGCCCGGCAGCCGGACCGCGCTGAACCGGACCGCCGCCCCGGCGAGCGCCAGCGCCAGCCCGGACAGCGCCGCGGCCTCGACCGTGAGGGCCCCGGCTGGCAGCGCGGCCCAGGATTCGGCGTCGGCGCCCGCCCGTACGACGCCGAGGACCGCCGCCCACCAGACCGCGCCCGCGAGACCGACCACCGCCACCCTCAACGTCTGCCTCAGCGGGCGCGGCACGGGAACGGCCCCGGTGGTGTGCCGGGCCGGATCGTCCAGCGCGAACGCCGTGCCGACAGCCCCGCACAGGGCCGCCGCCCGCACCATGTTGGCCAGAACCGCCGCCGGGAGGTCCAGCGAGAACAGCGCCGGTACGACGGCGACGACCACCCCCAGCGCCCAGCCGCCCGCGAGCAGCCGCCACGGCAGGGACCGCACCGTGGGCCGCGTCAGGGCCGCCACCACCGCCGCCCGCCGCCTCACGCGCACATCCATTCCCGGTCGGCGGCCGTCTCTGCCGGTGCGGTGACGCCCAGCAGGGCGGCCGCGCGGTCGGTGGTCGTACCGGCGGCGGACAGCTCCGCCCAGTGCGCCCGCACCGCGCGTCCCACCCGCTCCTGCGGCACAGCGAGCAGCCGCTCGACGACGGCGAGTTCGCGGTCCCGCAGGGCGACCGCAGTGACCGGCGCCTGGATCACACCGGGGCTGTTGTAGGCGTCGCCGGTCCGGTGGAACAGGGCCTCGCCGTCGCGGGTCGCGCGGATAGCCAGCCACACCATGAGCACGCCCCGCGCGTCGCAGTACGCCCCCTCGCTCCGCTCGTGCCCGACGACCAGCCCCCGGGCGACACTCACCGCGAACTCCAGTTCGCGTTCCCCGCCCCAGGCCGTGCTCGCCGTCACCTCGCCGGGTGCGGCAGGCAACGGCTCCCGCACACCCGACGGCCCGTCGAGGGCGTTCACCTTCTGCCGTACGGTCAGCGCCTGTTCCGCGCCCGCACCGCCCGCCAGCGACCGCACGCGGTCCGTGACCCGGGCCCACTCGTCGATCCAGGGCGTGAACTCGGGGAAGGCGCAGTACGTCGTCGGCCCGCGCCGCTCGCAGTCCTGCGTCTCGGCCGGGTCCCGGGTCGCCACCTCGCGCGCCTCGCGCACCGCGTCCGTGGGTGCCGTGCCCTGGAGCACGACGGCGGCCACGACCGCTCCGAGTGCCGTGAGCGCGGTGACCCGTACGGCCCTGGTCGGGCCGCCGCTCGCCCGGACCGCGCCCGCCGCCGCGAGCACCGCGAGCGCCAGCAGGTACAGGGCGTGCCACCCGGCGGGCCGGCCCAGCAGGGCGGACGGCAGCGGCCGGGCGCCCTCGTCGAAGAGGACGGGCGCAAGGCCGCGCAGCCAGGCGGGGCTGCTGGAGTCGGCCACGAAGACGAAGGCGGCGGTGATGACGGCGACCGCGGCGAGCGGGGCCACGAACGACGACCGGATCAGCCGGCCCAGCAGGACACCCAGGACGGCGAGCAGCAGGATCAGCAGCGGCCCGGTCACCAGTTCGAACACCGAGCCGTGGCCGACCGCACCGGGTTTCAGCGCCTC
>NZ_JAMGBG010000081.1 GCF_023516595.1 Streptomyces neyagawaensis
CGGCCCGGTCACCAGTTCGAACACCGAGCCGTGGCCGACCGCACCGGGTTTCAGCGCCTCGGCGGTGAACTGTCCGGCCACGACCAGCGCCCCGACGAGCGCCGTCGGCAGCACCGACAGGACATGCGCGCAGGTCCGCCGCCACGGCTGCACCACCAGCACCGCGAAGGAGCCGTCGGTGCCCCGCCGGTGGGAGCGCAGCACCCCCAGGTTCGCGGCGATCATCACCGCGAGTCCCAGCAGCAGCTGGCCGAACTGGGTCTCGCGGTCGACGTCCTGGAGCACCGGGTAGGCGTCCTCGGGCTCGCCGCCCGGCCACAGCAGCAGCGCCAGGTACCCCGCCAGCGAGACCAGCACCAGGGGGTGCAGCAGCAGACGCCGCGCCTCCACGCGGGCCAGCGCGAGCACCGCCCGCAGGCCGTCCCCGGCCGACGGCGGCGCGGGCGCGGTGACCGGGGTCCGGGTCAGCGCCGTCATACCGCCACCTCCGTCACCGGGTCGCCGCCGAGGGCCAGCAGATAGCCGTCCTCCAGCGTCGGCTCGACCAGCCGGGCGCCCTCGGGCGGGTCCCCGACGTTGCGGAACTCGCCGGTGCCGGTGCGCCAGCCCGCCCGGGCGCCCGGCTGCCGCTCCGTGCTGCGCCACACCCGGCCGTCGGCCACCGCCGTCAGCTCGGCCGGGGTGCCGTCGAACCGCACCCGCCCCTTGTCCATGACCACCACCCGGTGGCACAGCATCGCGACGTCCTCCGTCTGGTGGGTGGACAGCAGCACCGTGCGGCCCTCGCCGGCCTCCGCGATCAGCTCCCTGAACCGCATCCGCTGCTCGGGGTCCAGGCCGACCGTGGGCTCGTCCAGGACGAGGAAGCCGGGGTCGCCGACCAGGGCGGCGGCCAGCGCCACACGCTGCTTCATCCCGCCGGAGAGTTTCCGGATCCTCTTTCCGCGCACGTCCGCGAGCCCGACCGCGTCGAGGACCCGGCGGGCCTCGGCATGCCGGGTCCGCCGGTCCGTCAGCTCTTTCAGGATGGCCACGTAGTCGACGAACTCGAAGGCGGTGAAGTCCGGGTGGAAGCCGGGGTTCTGCGGCAGATAGCCGAGGACCCGGCGGGCGTCCTGCCGCCCTGTGACGGTGCTCGGGTCGTGGCCGAGCACGGTGAACGCGCCGTTGTCCGGCACGGTCGCCGTGGCGAGGATCCGCAGCAGCGTCGTCTTGCCCGCGCCGTTCGGCCCGAGCAGGCCGGTGACGCCCTCGGTGAGGCGCAGCGTCACCTCGTCGACGGCCCTGGTGCCGCGGTAGCTCAGGGTCAGGCCGGCGGCCGAGACCGTGGGTCGTGTCATGACAGCCTCCTGGCTGCGGATCGAAGGGTGCGCGAGGATCGGAAGGACGGGCCGGGCAGGGCCCCGCTGTCGAAGCGGTCGCGTGCCGCCACGAGCAGCACCGTCGCCACCACGGCGACCGCCGCCGCCCCGCCCTGGCCCTCGGCGGTGAAGGGCAGCGGTGTGCCGGACGCCAGCAGGCGGCTCAGCGCCACCAGGGCGGCCCAGGCCCCGCCGACCAGCGCGGGCGCGAGGACGGGCCCCAGCCGGGCGGTCAGCGCGACGCCGGTCGAGGTGAGCGCGAGGGCCGGCAGCAGCCAGCCGAGCGCCGCGAGACCGAGCGACGGCAGCGCCAGACTCGCCAGGGCGCTCAGCGCCGTCGTCGTGGCGAGCACGGCGACGGTCCGCACCATCAGCAGCCGGAAGGTGTGCATCGGCGCGACGACGGCCGTCTCGTACATCGGGTCCAGGCCGGGGCCGAAGGACACGGCCACCCCCGCCAGCGGCAGCAACGGCGCCGTGGCCAGCAGCATCAGCGGGGACGCGTTGAGCGCCACGACGACCGCGAGGGCCAGGGTGAGCACCACGGCGCCGAGCCAGGAGCCCCGCAGCAGCGGGGTCGCCGCGAGCAGCCGCGCGGTGTGGTCGGCGACCCCGAACCGGATCAGCAGCGACTCGACGGGGCCGGGTCGCGGGGCGTCGAGTGCGGCGTCGAGCCGCGCCCAGCCCAAGTCGGTCGCGGCGGGCGGGACATGGGACCCGAGAGCCGTCCGGCAGTCGGCGCAGGCGGCGAGATGGGTCTCGACGGACCACAGTCGGGGTGGCGCCAGCGCTCCGGCGGCGTACTCCCGCAGGTCCGCGTCGTCCGTGTGCCAGCTCATGCCAGGCCCTCCCGCAGTTGCTTCCGGGCGCGCATGGCCCGGGTCTTGACCGTGCCGGGCGGTATGCCCAGCAGGACGGCCGCCTCACGGGTCGTCAGTCCGTCGATGACCGTGGCCTGGAGCACCGCCCGCAGTTCCGGCGAGAGCGCGGCGAGCGAGCCCGCCAGGTCGCCGTGGCGGACCCGGGCCAGCACCTGTTCCTCGGCGGACGCCTGGTCGCGGTGGCGCAGCCGGGCCAGCGCCTGCCGCAGCCGGCCGCGGGCGCCGTCGCCGCGCAGCGCGTCCACCAGCCGACGCGACCCGATCCGCCACAGCCAGCCCGCCACATCGCCCTCCCGGTGGTAGCGGGCCGCTCCCCGCCACACGTCGAGGAACGTCTCCTGCACCACGTCGTCGACCAGCACCGGATCGGCGCACCGCCCGCGCAACCGCAAGCCGAGCCACGGCGCGTAGTGGCGGTACAGCTCCTCGAAGGCGCGACGGTCGCCGTCCGCGACGGCCCGCATCAGCTCGGCGTCGCCCGGACTCCCCCGCTTCATCTCGCTCACACCCCCTCATCGGACGAGGGTGCCCCAACGGTTCACGTGGCCTCTCCCCCGACGGTCGAGGGGCCCCACCGACGTGTACGGCGGGACCCCTCGACCGGCAACGGGCACGGGAACGGCCGAGGGAATCGGCCGGGCGACTCAGCGCAGGCGGACCCGCAGCGCGTAGAAGCGGGTCGTCTGGGCGGCGTTCTGGTTGTCGTCGCTGACGAGCAGCACGTCCAGGCGGCCTCGGTGGTGCCCGGTGACCGTTATGCCCTCGATGTTGTCGAGCAGCGGGTTGGGCTGCGGCTGCTTCGCGGTGGCGCCGAGGCTCGGGCAGTTGACGAGGTCGGCGAGAAGGGTCTTGCGGACGAGCCGTACGCCGTCGTCGCCGCCGGTGAGGACGTCGACGCCGCTGGTGTCGGTGGCCCGGCGGGTGTCGGCGAGGTAGAGGCGGACGGTGTTGCCGACGCCCGCGGTGAAGCCGCGTTCCAGGACGAGCAGCCGCCCGCCGGGCAGCCCGGCGGCCTCCACGACCCCGAGGCCGGTGTCGGCGCGGTAGCCGTACTGGGCGCCGAGCCGGAAGTCCCGGCCGCCGCCGTGCCGCCGCCAGGTCTGGAAGCGGACGACATCGGTGGTGTCGCCGGCGAGCGCCTCCTCCATGGTGGCGAGGAGGGTGCGTCCGCCGGGCAGGAGGGTGAGCCCCTCGAAGGTCTGGTTGGCGGTGGCCCGCCCGGCGGGGGCGACCCTCAGCGCGTCGGGCACCGGCAGGTCGCCCAGCGGGCGGCCCGTACGGTCGTACCGGCGTACGGACGGCTCGGTCTCCGAGGCGACCAGGCGGGTGCCGTCCCGGTCGACGACGAGGCCCTCGGCGTCGAGCGCGGCACCGGTGTCGGTGGCCAGCGGCACCACGGCTCTCGGCCTGAGGGTGCGGGCGTCGAGGGCGAAGAGGGCGGAGCGGTCGGAGAGCGCGAGGAGAGAGCCGTCGGTGTCGGTGGCGAGGGCGGAGAAGTTGCCGACGAAGGCGTCCCCGTACGTCGTCTTGTCGAGGGCGTCGGAGTAGCCGGCGATGGACACGGAGGGCGAACAGGCCCTGGCGGCCTGGGCGTTCGCCGGTCCGGCGGCGGTGAGACAGGCGGCCGCGGCGAGACCGGCGGTGGCGGCGGCCAGTGCGGTCCGCAGGCGGGTCGTCGAAGGGGGTGTCGGGCGCATGGCGGTCACCGTAGGGCGGCTCGATGCCGTCGAGGTGGACTCCCCGTGAATCGGCCGGATCCGTCCGCCGCGAGCCCCGGAAACAGCGAAGGCAAGGAGTCACGCACTCCTTGCCACTCTCAACGTATAGCGCATGGGGGGCCTTGCGGCAAGGCCCCCTCCGTCCCGCACAATCACCGGCCGAAGCCGTGGTCGACGGGAAATCGGCGGGAAGACGGGGGGCACTTCATGCGTGTGCTGTTGATGTCGTACGGATCGCGCGGGGACGTGGAGCCGCTGGCGGGACTCGCGGTGCGGCTGCGGGAACTCGGTGCCGAGGCGGTGGTGTGCGCGCCCCCGGACGAGGAGTTCGCGGAGCTGCTGGCCAGGGTCGGCGTCCCGCATGTGCCGTTCGGTCCGTCGGTGCGTGCGCTGGCGGTGGGGGCGAAACCGCCGACGCGGCAGGACGCGTTCCGGCTGGCGTCCGCTCTGGTCGCCGCGCACTTCGAGACGGTCGGCGCGGCGGCCGAGGGGTGCGACGCGCTCGTGGCGACCGGACTGCTGCCCGCCGGCGCCCGGTCCGTCGCCGAGCTGCACGGCCTGCGCTACGTGTACGCCGGTTTCCATCCGCTGGGGCTGCCGTCGCCGCACTTCCCGCCGCCGGGCCGCCCCGGCCCGCCGGCCCCGCCCGGCATGACGGACAACCGGGCGCTGTGGGACCTGGACGCCCAGCGGGTGAACGCCCTGTACGGCGAGGCCCTCAACACCCACCGGGCGGCGATCGGCCTCGCCCCGGTGGACAACGTCCGCGACCACGTCTTCACCGACCGGCCGTGGCTGGCGGCGGACCCGGTCCTCGGGCCCGTCGAGGGGCTGACCCACCTCGACGTGGTGCAGACCGGCGCGTGGTTGCTGCCGGACGAGCGCCCCCTGCCCGAGGACCTGTCGGCGTGGCTGGAGGCGGGCGAGCCCCCGGTGTACGTGGGCTTCGGCAGCATGGCCATGCGGTCGCCGGACATCGCCCGGATCGCCGTCGAGGCGGTCCGTGACCGGGGCCGCCGGGTGCTCGTCGGACGCGGCTGGGCCGGGCTCGGCCCGATCGACGACCGGGACGACTGCTTCGCCGTCGGCGAGGTCGGCCATCAGGCGCTGTTCCCCCGCGTGGCCGCCGTCGTGCACCACGGCGGCGCGGGCACCACCGTGACGGCCACCCGCTCCGGGGTACCGCAGGTGGTCGTGCCCCAGGTCGTGGACCAGCCGTACTGGGCGGGCCGGGTGGCCGACCTGGGCATCGGCGTGGCCCACGACGGCCCCGTCCCGACGTACGCGTCCCTGTCGGCGGCGCTGGAGGCGGCCCTGGCCCCCGAGACCGGCCGGCGGGCCAAGGCGGTCGCCACCACCGTCCGCACCGACGGCACGACGGTGGCCGCGCGGCTGCTGCTCGACGGGGCGGCCGGGGCCGACGCGGACACGCCCCTCGGGTCCGCGTGAGCCGTACCCCTGCGCCCGTGCCGTACATCCGGGTCCGCGTGAGCCGCTTCCCCACGCCCGTGCCGCACACCGGGGTCCGCCCCAGATCGGAGTCAGTCGCCGTGAATTCCCTGTCCACCAGCGCGTTCGACCTTCCCGAGCGTCTCGCCGCCAAGGCCGACCCGGCGCTGATCGCGGGTGACGAGCGGCATCTGGCGGCCGTCGCGGAGTGCCTGGAGCAGACGATCGCCGAGGTGTCCGCCCGTCTCGCCGCCGAGCGCAGGGCGCCGGGCGGCACGGGCAGGCAGGCGATGGACCGGGACGCGGAGATCCACCGGCTGAGCGCCCGGCTGCGCACCCTGCGCCGCTTCGGACTGGACCTGTGCCTGGGCCGCATGGTCGGCGCGGACGGCACCGACCCCGTCTACATCGGACGGCTCGGCCTCACCGGCAGCACGGGCCGCCGGCTGCTCGTCGACTGGCGGTCCCCCGCGGCGGAGCCGTTCTTCGGGGCGACCCACGCCAACCCGATGGGGCTGGCGAGCCGCCGCAGGTATCGCTGGACGGACGGCCGGATCAGCGACTACTGGGACGAGGTGTTCACCCCGGACGGGTTCGAGGGGCATGCCGCGCTCGACGACCAGTCCGCCTTCATCGCGAGTCTCGCCGGCAACCGGTCGGAGCGGATGCGGGACGTCCTCGGCACCATCCAGGCCGACCAGGACGCCGTCATCCGCGCGGGCTCCCGGGGCGCCCTCGTCGTCGACGGCGGTCCCGGCACCGGCAAGACCGTCGTCGCCCTGCACCGCTCGGCCTACCTCCTGCACGCCGACCCCCGTGTCGACCACCGCCGCGGCGGCATCCTCTTCGTCGGCCCGCACCGGCCCTACCTGTCGTACGTCGCCGACGTCCTGCCGAGCCTCGGTGAGGAGGGGGTGCGGATCTGTGTGCTGCGGGACCTGGTCGCCGAGGGCGAGGGCGCCGGGGTCGAGGCCGACCCGGAGGTGGCCCGGCTGAAGGCGTCCGCCGGCATGGTGCGGGCCATCGAGGAGGCCGTCCGGTTCTACGAGGAGCCGCCCACCAAGGGGCTGCTGGTCGAGACCCACTGGTCGGACGTGTGGGTGAGCCCCGACGACTGGGCCGAGGCGTTCGCGGCGGCGGAGCCCGGCACCCCGCACAACGAGGCCCGCGAGCAGGTGTGGGGCGAACTCCTCACGATCCTGGTGGACAAGCACGACAAGCACGACGACGGGACCTCGCCCGACCTGCTGAGGAAGGCGCTGGCACGGGACCGTGACCTGCTGGCCGTCTTCGACCACGCGTGGCCGCTGATCGAGGCGGCCGACCTGGTCGCGGACCTGTGGACGGTACCCGCCTATCTGCGCAGGTGCGCGCCCTGGCTCGGGCCCGACGACGTACGCAGGCTGCGGCGGGCGGGGGACCCTCAGGCGTGGACGGTGTCCGACCTGCCGCTCCTCGACGCGGCCCGGCAGCGGCTCGGCGACCCGGAGACCGCCCGGCGCAGGCGCCGCCGGGAGGCCGTCCTCGCCGCGCAGCGCGTCCGTATGGAACAGGTCGTCGACAACCTGATCGAGGCGGCGGCCGTCTCCGGAGCCGACGGGGACGACGGGGAGGGCCTCGTGGTGATGCTGCGGGGTGCGGACGCGCGGGTGAGCCTGGTCGACGAGTCCGAGGTGCCCACCGCCGACCCTGATCTGCTCGCCGGCCCGTTCGCGCACATCGTGGTGGACGAGGCGCAGGAACTGACCGACGCGGAGTGGCAGATGCTGCTGCTGCGCTGCCCGTCGCGGAGCTTCACCATCGTCGGGGACCGGGCGCAGGCCCGGCACGGGTTCACGGAGTCGTGGCGGGAGAGGCTGGAGCGGGTCGGTCTCGACCGCGTCGAACTGGCCTCTCTGAGCATCAACTACCGGACACCGGCGGAGATCATGGCGGAGGCCGAGCCGGTCATCCGGGTGGCGCTGCCGGACGCCAACGTCCCGACGTCCATCCGCGGCGGTGGCGTGCCCGTCCTGCACGGGTCCGTCGAGCGGCGGGACGCGATCCTGGAGGAGTGGCTCGCCGCACACGGCGAAGGGACCGCCTGTGTCATCGGCGATCCCTCGTTCCGGGCGACCTCACGGGTCCGCTCCCTGACCCCCGAGCTGGCGAAGGGTCTGGAGTTCGACCTGGTCGTCCTCGTCGACCCGCAGGACTTCGGCGCCGGCATCGAGGGAGCGGTGGACCACTACGTGGCGATGACCCGGGCGACCCAGCGGCTCGTCGTCCTGACGAGCGGCTGACGCCCGCGCGCCGTCGACGCTGGTCGGACGTCGACGGCGGGCGGTCGGACACAGGCGGCGGGCGGGCACCGGCCGGCGGGTCTCCGCCGGCCGGCGAGGCGCCGGATCAGCCAGTCGGCGGCACCGCCACGAACGCCTCCTTGGGGTCGCTGGTCGGCACGTAACGCTGCGCGCTCGCCGCGCTCGTCACGGGCACCAGGTCCTTGTGGATGACCTTGGCGACGGCCTGGATGCTGTTCACGCCGTACGTCATGTCGGGGTTGCCGTGGGTGAGGACGGTGATGCGGTAGTCACGGCCGCCGCCCTGGAACACGCCGACGGAGTGCACCCGCCAGCCGTGCGTGGCCCGGGACAGCCAGCCGTTCTTGACGTGCACCTTCACCGAGGACGGCGCACCGGCCGGGGTGCCCCAGCGCTGCGAGGAGACGACCTGGTTCATCAGCTTCAGCACGTAGGCGCGGGCGTTGTCGCTGAGGACGGTGTTCTTCTCGGCGAGGAGCGCGAGCAGCCGCTGCTCGTCGCGGACCGTGATCTGGGTGAGGCCCCAGTAGTTGTTCGCGCCGGGCTTGGTCTGGGTCATCTTGGCGGCCACCAGGAAGCCCTTGATCTTGGTCATGCCGAGCTGCTTCCACAGCGTGCTGGTGGCGGCGTTGTCGGACTTGGTGATCATCGCGGTGGCGAGCTTGGTCTCGCGGTCGGTGAGGAACCGGCCGGACTTCTTGGCGTCCCACAGGAGCGCCGCGAGCACGGTCACCTTCACCACGCTGGCCGAGTCGTACGCGGAACTGCCGCGCAGGGTGCAGGTGGTGTTGGTGGTCCGGTCGTAGACCCCGACAGCCATCGTGCCCTTGCGCTTGGCCACCGCCGCCGCGATGTCCTTCTGGAGCTTCTCGGCCAGCCCCGCCTTGTCCGAGGTGCAGGTGACCGGCGGCGGTGCGGCGACCGCGTTCGGCGCGAGGGCGACGGCCAGCGGTACGAGCAGTCCGACCCCTAGGCCCGTGGCGAGCACACGGGCCGCGCGGGACGTCCGGTGCGTCCGGGACATCCGGTGAGTCATTAAGGTTTCCCCCTTGAGTGACGGCGAACGCACTTGTGGCGCGTTCACCCCACTCGACTCGCAAAGATGACCGAAAGTTGCACGTCAGTTCGTGATTTCCAGCACAGTTTCGCGGCCGGTGCCAGCGGTCCCGGGCGACACCCCCTTGAACGCCAACGAAACGGACATCCACCCGTCATGCCCCAGTCGTGGACCACGCGCGCCGAGACCGACGCGGACATCCCCGCCGTACGTGCCGTCACCCTGGCGGCGTTCGGGCGGCCAGAGGAGGCCGACCTCGTCGAGGCGCTGCGCGCCGACGCCGGCTGGATCGATGGCCTGTCGATCGTCGCCACCGGGGAGGACGGCGCGGTCGTCGGCCACGCGCTGCTGACCCGCTGCCATGTCGACAGCACTCCGGCGCTGTGCCTGGCCCCGGTGGCGGTCCTGCCGGACCGTCAGCGGACCGGCGCGGGGGCGGCGGCCGTCCGGGCCGCGCTGCGGGCCGCCTCATCGAGGGGCGAACGTTTCGTCGTCGTCCTGGGCCACCCGGAGTACTACCCGCGGTTCGGCTTCGGCCGCGCCTCCCTGCACGGCATCCGCCTGACCGTCGACGTCCCCGACGAGGCCCTGATGGCCCTCGCCCTCGACCCCGCGCACCCCTTGCCGAGCGGCACCGTGCACTACGCGGCCCCGTTCGGCATCTGACCGGGCGTGTGCGGGGCGTCGCACCCTCGCCTCCGCACGCGAGCGCTGTGGCGGCGCGTGCGAGGCACGGGGCGCGGCCCCGGCCCCCTTTCAGGGGCGCGGGGAACCGCGCGAGAAACCACGGACCACCCGCACCCGCCAGAACTCGCCCCCTGCCCGCTCAGTGGTCCTCGGCGCAGAGGGCCGCGTCCACCGCGCCCTGCAGATGGCGGAGGCTGTCGCCCGCCGCCGCCCAGGTGGTGGTGTAGACGGTGACGGTGCCCCGGCCGCCCGTGGCCCGCCCCCCGGCGACCGAGCTGCCGGGGAGGTCGCCGCCGTGGCCCCAGTAGGAGCCGCCGCAGCTGAGGGGGGTGGAGGAGACGCCGTAGCCGTAGCGGCTGCCCGGCGGGTAGACGTCGTGGCCGCCGACGTCGCTGGTGTCGGAGGTCATCAGGCGCACCGCCCAGCGGGGCAGGAGCCGGCCCCCGAACAGGCCGTCCCAGAAGGCGTTGAGGTCGCCGGGGGTGGTGACGAGCCCGCCGGACGCCCCGAACTCGTACCCCGGAAGTTCGGTCACGTCGACGTGGCCGGCCTCGGGGCGCGCGGGGTGGATGCCGTAGTTGCGGGCGTGCGGTCCACGCAGGGTCAGTTCGCCGGGCGCGGGCCAGTAGGTGTGGTCCAGGCGCAGCGGGCGCAGGATCACGCGCTCGACGTACGTCCGGTAGTCGGTGCCGGAGACCTTGTCGATCAGCATGCCGAGGACCAGGTAGTTGGTGTTGGAGTACCCCCAGTCGGTGCCCGGCGGGAAGACGGGCTCCTCGGCCAGGGCGAGGGCCAGGTACTCCTCCTCGGTGCCGGGTCTGCTCCAGTCGACGAGCGTGGCGTACTCCGGCAGCCCGCTGGTCTGCATCAGCAACTGCCGTACGGTGATGTCGCGTCGGGCGAGCTGCGGCAGATAGGTGCCCGCCCGGTCGCCGAGCCGTATCCGTCCGTCGGCGACGAGGCGCATCACCGCCGTCGCGGTGAACGCCTTGGTGTTGCTGGCCATCCGGAACCGGCCGGCGGGCCCGACCATGGGCCGCCCCGACACCCTGTCCGCGACCCCGGCCCGGCGGGTGGTCCTCCCGTCGTGGGCGAGGGCCCCGGGCACCCCGTCCCGTTCGACGAGCAGATCCAACTGCCGTTGCACGGGGTCGGGTTGCCGGGCCGCGGCCATCGGGGCCGAGACCCCGATGAGCGTGGCGGCGAGCAGGACGGCGGTCACGGCACGATGTGTGCGGCGCATCTGTGTTCCCCCTGGGTGAAGACGTGCGTCTCCCCCGACCCTCCCAGCCCCGGCCGCCGAGATCACTGCGCCGGACCCCCGCATCGCTCCTGGGGCGGGCCCCCTTGACGCCCCGGTCGTCCCGCGCCACCCGCTTGATAGGCAAGTCATTGCTTGCCTATCGTGGAGAGCATGGCGGAGGATGTGTTCAAGGCGCTGGCCGACCCGACCCGGCGGCGCATCCTCGACGAGCTGGTGGAACGGGACGGGCAGACGCTGTTCGAGATATGCGCGCGGCTGGTCACCAAGCACGGTCTCGGGCTGTCCCGGCAGGCGATCAGCCAGCATCTGGCCGTCCTGGAGTCAGCGGGTCTGGTCGTCACGCGCCGCCAGGGCCGCTACAAGTTCCATGATCTGAACACTGAGCCCCTGGAGCGCATCATGACCCGATGGCTCAGGCCCGACGGACCGGAGAGCACCCCATGAGGATCCACATCACCAGCGTCTTCGTCGACGACCAGGAGAAGGCCCTGCGCTTCTACACGGACGTGCTGGGCTTCGTGAAGAAGCACGACGTCCCGATGGGCGGCACGGACCGGTGGCTGACCGTGGTCTCCCCGGAGGAGCCCGAGGGGACCGAGCTGCTCCTGGAGCCCTCCGGCCACCCGGCGGTGCGGCCGTACAAGGCGGCTCTGGTCGAGGACGGCATCCCGGCCACGTCCTTCGCCGTGGACGACGTCCCCGCGGAGTACGACCGCCTGAGCGCGCTCGGCGTGCGCTTCACCCAGCCGCCGCTGGAGATGGGCCCGGTCACCACCGCCGTCCTGGACGACACCTGCGGCAACCTGATCCAGCTCGTCCACAGCGCGTAGGCCCCGCACTACCCCGGAGGGCGGCGCATCCCGAGCAGGAACCGCGTCACCCGCGTCCTGCGCACCCCGTACTCGTACGCCACGAGGATCACCACGAGTGAACCGGTCACGATCGCCGCGTACTTGACGGCGATCGGCGCGCTCCAGCCCACCACCCCGTAGGCGAAGGCCACCACGACCGGCTGGTGCAGGACGTAGAGCGGCATCGCCGCGAGCGAGAGGTACGGCCATACGTCCCGCCCGCCTCCGCGCGCGCCCTCGACGGGCCCGGCGGAGGGGCGCCGCCGGTCCAGCAGGCCCAGGATCGCCAGGACCCAGCACCAGCCCGCCGCCCCGAACAGGGCCCGGGTGAGCAGCGCGAGCGGCGCCCAGGAGGTGAAGGGGTCCTCGTCGCCGGCGGCGACGAAGCCGGGGGCCGTCGCGGCGAACAGGGCGAGGCCGAGCACACCGACCGGCACGGCGACCCGGCGCAGGGCGGCACGGACGCGCGGGTCGTCGGCCAGGGCGTACCCCATGAGGAAGAACAGCAGATAGGCCCAGCGGTTCCAGCCCGCGAAGCTCTCCTCCATGCCGAGGAACGCGTTGACGAGGGCGAGCGGGAGGGCCGGGAGCAACAGGAGGGACGGGTGGCGGGGCACCGCCGCCGCGATGCGGTCCCCGCCGACCGCGAGCAGCCCGGCGACCGGCACGAGGAGGAGGCAGAAGGCGAGCAGGAGCACGACGAACCACAGGTGCCCCGTCTCGAAGTAACGGCCGTCGACGACGAACGGGAAGTCGGCGAGGTCCGGCTGCACGGTGAGGAAACGCAGCCAGAATCGCCCGTACGACTCGTCGTACGCCGGGTCCGCCGCCCTCAGCCGCAGCCACTGCGGGAGCGGGTTGAGGGCGAGGGACGCGAAGACGAGCGGCACGCCGAGGCGCAGCAGGCGTTCCCGGGCGAACCCGGCGGGGCCGCGGCGGCGCAGGGAGTGCCGGGCGCCGAGGCCCGCGACGAGGAACAGCATGGGCATCGCCCACACCACGCCGAGCCCGGCGAGCACGGTCACGACGTCGGTCGTGTCGCCGTTCTTGACGTAGAAGTCGTCGTCCGGGGAGAAGACGAGGGCCGCGTGGAAGAAGACCAGGCCGAGCACGACCAGGGCGCGCAGTACGTCGAGTTCCCCGCGTCGAGGAGCGGGCGCCGCCGCGCGTGGCTCAGCCTCCGGGTCCATCTCCCCTCCCCCGGGCCCAGTGTGGAGGACCGGCGCGTACGGACGACAGGGTTCCTCCGCCGGGAAACGCGTGGCCGGGGGGCCCGTTCGGCGCGTAGCCTCGGCGTCCATGACGATCACCCTGCGGACGATCCACGACGTGCCCGTGCTGCTGTGCGCCCCCGAGGGCGAGCCGATCGCCTGCGAGAGCGATGTGCTGGATCTCATCGGCGACGCCGGGTACCACGGCGCCGCGTGGGTCGTCGTCCCCGTCGAGCGGTTCGACGAGTCGTTCTTCCAGCTGCGGACCCGGGTCGCCGGCGACATCGTCCAGAAGTTCGTGCAGTACCGCGTGGGCCTCGCCGTCGTCGGCGACATCTCCCGCCACACGACGGCGAGTACGGCCCTGCGGGACTTCGTCCGTGAGTGCAACCGCAACCGTCAGACGTGGTTCGTGTCCGACCTCGACGAGTTGGGTGAGCGGTTGAGGGGCTGAGACCGGCCCGCCGTGCCGCTCACACCAGTTCGAGACGTCGTTCCGGCCTGGGCAGCGGCGCGGCCTTCGGCTCCCACCGCCCGGCGACGCGCGCGTAGCCGTAGATCACGGACCCCATGGCGGTGAGCAGCATCGGTCCGGCGACCCACGGGTACCTGGCCATCTCCTCCGGCAGCCAGCGGTACGACACCAGCAGCGCCACGAACACCGTCGAGCCGTAGGCGACCAGCTGGAGTCCCGAGCGGTCCCAGCCCCGGTCGTAGGTGCGCAGGGCCGCCTCGATGGTGAGGGTGAACACGACACCTGCGATGAGGTCCACCCCGTAGTGGTAGCCGAAGCCGAGCGTCGCGCAGAGCGTGGCGACCAGCCAGAACGTGCCCGCGTGGCGCAGGGCTCGGGGGCCGCCGCGGGAATGGAGGAAGATCGCGGTGGCCCACGCGGTGTGCAGGCTGGGCATGCAGTTGCGGGGGGTGATCCCGTCGTACGGCATGGCCTCCGGGACGCCGATCGGCGGGGCCGTGTGCGGCCACAGGTCGGCCACGGCCCAGTGCTCGCCGCCGGTTCCCATGGCGCCGCCGCCGTAGGCGAAGACCGGCCCCACCACTGGGAAGATCATGTAGATGCCGGGGCCGAGGAGGCCGATCACCAGGAAGGTGCGCACCAGGTGGTGGCGGGGGAAGCGGCGTTCGGCCACCACATGGCGGAGCTGGTAGAGGGCGACGGCGACGGCGGCCACCGCGAGCTGGATGTAGATCCAGTCCAGGAGGTGGGTGCCGACGGGTCCGGTGGCCCGGACCAGCCGGCCCATCAGCCATGACGGGTTGCCGAGCGCGTGGTCGGCGGAGGCCAGGTACTGGTCGAGCACCAGCGGCTGGGTCTTGGAGGTGATGAGCAGCCACGTGTCACCGGTCTTGCGGCCGGCCACCAGCAGCAGCCCCAGCCCGACCCCCTTGAGGAGCAGGGTTCTGTCCCGGCCGGTGCGGCGGGTGAGGGCGATGACGGCGCAGCCGAGGATCACCCACAGCGCGCCGTTGCCGAACATCATGTCGGCGCCCGCGGCCCACCGCACCAGGAAGAAGACGAGGTCGATGCCGACGGCGACGGCGGCCGCGATCAGTCGTTGCCGCCAGGTGAGCACCACCATCGTCAGCGCCATGCTGGCGTACAGCAACGGCCCCGATTTGGGGGCGAACACGACTTCTCGGGCCTGGTTGGTGAGCGGTCCCGGCAGACCGTAGTGGCGGGCGGCGATCTCCAGCGCGACGAAGAACCCCAGCGCCGTCACACTGACCGCGACCCACAGCAGGACGCGGGGGCGGCGCCATTCGACGGAGGAGATTCCGCTGCTTATTCGCGAGAACACCCGCGAGGCTATGGATATCAACTTATACGGCCATGGTGTCGTTCAGTCGGCTGGGTCTCTTCGCACTGGACGGCATGGGTTCTCCGGTGAACGGTTCGGGTCGGTCGGCTGGTCACACGTCGTACACAGGGTTGCAGGCCCGGGAAGGAAGACGAAAGGGCACCCCCGGAGGTTGCCCTGCCGCCCCCGACCCGTCCGCCCGTCCGCCCGTCCGTCCGTCCGTCCGCCCGTCCGTCCGCCCGTCCGACCGACCGCCCGACCGACCGCCCGACCGACCGCCCGACCGACCGCCCGTCCGTTCGTCCGTTCGTCCGTTCGTCCGCCGGGACCCTCACCCCGCCGCGATGTGCAGGACGGCGTCGGCGCCGTCCAAGGTGGCCCGATTGAGGGGGAAATATCCCTGCGGGGGTGTGGTGTCGGTGCGGGTGCGGGCGGTCGGGATCGCGGCGGCCGGGGTCAGGGCCCAGGTGGAGATCCGGCGTTGCAGGCCGCCCTCGTAGGTGTCCGGGTCGGGTTCGCCGAGCGCGATGGCCTCGCTGCGCCCGAGGCTGCCGGCGACGAAGGCGTACCGCTCGCCCTCCAGCGACGCCACGACGGCTCCGGCGCCGTACCAGTTCACCTCCGCGTCCCCCATGCGCAGGGTGCCGGGGTTCCGCTGGAGGTGGAGGTTGTGGGAGAAGACCAGGGTCGGGCCGCGGCGGGCCTCGGTCCGGCGGATGTCGAGGAGGTTGCGGGCCATGAGCATGTCCCGGGTGACACACAGCCGGGTCACCCGCGCGCCCTCCTCGATGCGCTGGGCCGCCTCCCGGTGGTAGCGCAGCAGCCCGATGACGGCGGTGAGGTGGATCCTGGTCCGGGTCCAGGCGTCCCGCGAGGTCGCCGCGATGAGTTCCGGCGCGCGTTCGTGGAGAGCTGCGAGCATGTCGTCCGCGATCACCCGCAGCCGTGCGGCGTCCGTCGAGTCGCCGACCGACCGGGCGGGGTCCAGGACCGCCTCCGTACGGCTCCACCGCTCGTCGTCGCCCACCAGGTGGGCGAAGTCGAGATCCGGGCCGGGGGCCGGGCTGTGCCGCAGGTACGCGGCGGCGTGTTCGAGGTAGGGGCGGGGGCTGGGGGCGCTCATGGTCTCCAGCGGGGCGTCGAAGCCGTGGAACGTCAGCCTCTCCCCGGGCGCCCGGCCCTCGTTGTACCTGCGCATCCAGGCGATCAGCCGCCGGTTGCCGTCCAGTTCGCCGAAGCCGTGGGAGAAGCCGTCGCGCATCACCGTGTCGAGGGTGCCGATCCCCTCCCGGACGTAGTCGTCCACGGCGAGCGCGGCCACGCGATCCGTCTCCAGCGCGACGGAGCGGAAGCCGTGCCCGACCAGCTCGGCGAACAGGTCGTTGCGGAGCCGCGCGAAGGCCGGTTCCTGGTGGGTGGGTTCGCCGAGCGCCAGAAGGTCGCACGACGGGGGCACGAAGTCTCGGATGTCCTGACTCATGAGCCTCCATCGTATCTTTGAAGGTCCGGTTGAGACTTGGTGCCGCATTCCGCGTGCACAGCTGCTCGGCATGACCGTAAAGTCTCAAACGATGACGAGCCTGCGACCTTCCGATCTCGCGCGTGAGCACGGCCTGTCGGCCCAGGCGGTCCGCAACTACGAGCGGGACGGGTTCCTCCCGCCCGCCGAGCGCACGGACAGCGGCTACCGCGTCTACACCGAGCTGCACGCGGCGGCCCTGCGCGCCTTCCTCGCCCTCGTCCCGGCGTACGGGCACGGGGCCGCCGGCCGCATCATGCGCGCGCTCCACGGCGGTGCGCTCGACGAAGCGCTGACCCTCGTCGACCACGGCCACAGCCGACTGCTCCGCGACCGGGAGACCCTCGAAGCGGTACGGGACGCCCTCGGCCGGCTGACGACGGAGCACGCGGAGCACGCGGGGCATGCGGAGCCGACCGGGCCGGGGGCCCACCGGCCTTGGAGCGTCGGCGAGTTGGCCCGCCATCTGGAGGTCACCCCGGCGACGCTGCGGAAGTGGGAGGAGGCGGGCATCCTCGCCCCCGCGCGTGACCCGGCCACCGGGTACCGCGTCTTCCGCGCCGACGACGTCCGCGACGCCGAGCTCGCCCATCTACTGCGGCGCGGCGGCCGTCCACTCGACCACATCGCCACCGTGGTCCGGCGGATCCGCACGGCCGGCGGCGCGGAGGCCCTCACCTCCTCCCTCGACGACTGGCAGCACAGGCTGACCGCGCGAGGCGTCGCCATGCTCAACGCGGCCACCCACGTCAGCCGTTACCTGACCCTCCTGGACCTCCCGGCCCCGCCGTCCACCGCCTCGGCGCCTTCCGCCGCCGGCCCCCAGCACTCCTGACGTCGCACGTCAATGAGGGTCTCCCCTTGGATCAGGGCGCACAGCGGGCTTGCAGTGAACCGAAGTTGACGCGTTCTCAAAAACGTCACCGAACCGCCCCCTGCCGGTTACACACGGAATGACCCGTCCATGCCAATCTCTCGATTACCCACACAGTCAACCCGCGTAGACAGAGACTCCCCGAACCACCCCTCCGTCCACGCGGCCCTCTGGGAAGGGACAACCCCTCATGCCTGCTGCGCGGATACGCAGTTGGAAGACGGTCGCGCTCGCGACGTCGGCCGTGCTCGCCGGTCTCGTCCTGCCGGCGGCCACCGCCGCCCCCGCCTCGGCGACGACGACGGCGTACGACGACACGTACTACGCGAACGCGATCGGCAAGACCGGCACGGCGCTGAAGTCCTCGCTGCACACGATCATCAGCGACCAGACGTCCATCTCGTACTCGGCGGTCTGGAACGCGCTGAAGGTCACCGACCAGGACCCCAACAACAGCAGCAACGTGAAGCTGCTGTACAGCGGCATCTCCCGCAGCAAGTCCCTCAACGGCGGCAGCACCGGCAACTGGAACCGCGAGCACGTGTGGGCCCAGTCCCACGGCGACTTCGGCACCTCCGCCGGCCCCGGCACCGACCTGCACCACCTGCGGGCCGAGGACGTCCAGGTCAACGCCCGGCGCGGCAACCTCGACTTCGACAACGGCGGCAGCACCTTCACCAACAGCGGCGGCAGCCTCATCGACTCGAACTCCTTCGAGCCGCGCGACGCGGTCAAGGGCGACGTGGCCCGCATGATCCTCTACATGGCCGTCCGCTACGAAGGGGACGACGGCTGGCCCAACCTGGAGCCCAACGACTCCGTCGACAACGGCGGCACCCGCTTCCACGGCCGACTCTCCGTCCTGAAGGCCTGGAACGACGAGGACCCGCCGGACGCGTGGGAAGAGCGCCGCAACGACCTCATCTACTCCGACTACCAGGGCAACCGGAACCCGTTCATCGACCACCCGGAGTGGGTCGAGGCGATCTGGTAGCGGCGGCGCCGTGCCGCGCGGGCTCCCGGCCGACGAACGGCCGGGAGCCCGTCGCGTCGCCGGGGGCTGTCGGGGCGCTGCGCGCAGCCGGTCACCGGACCAGTTCGACGGTGAGGTGCGCCGACAGCGCCCGCAGGAAGTCGGCCGCGTCGAAGGCCGCCCCGGCGGAGACGACACCCTTCCTGCGGGTCCGCCCCGTGAGGACGCGGTCCACCGCCTCCACCGCGAGGGGCGCACTGACGGCGTAGATGTCCTGGCCGCGCGCCACGGCCCGCCGCTCCACCCCGCCGGAGCGGACGACGGCGTCGACGACGAAGGTCTGCGCGGAACGCCCTTGCTCGTCGGTGGCGGTGGGGGCCGGGGTGTCCGGGTTCGCGAGTTCACCGGCGGCCTCGACGGTCATGTACGTGGTCACGTCGGGGACGGACAGATGGCTGGGCACGGTGACGATGTCGGCCATGCTGAACTCGCCGATGACGGCCCTGGTGCCCATCGGCTCAGGGAAGGGCCACTTCAGGCCGGGCGCGGCGTCGTCCCGGTACTCCAGCCCGCCGTTCGCGTAGCGCACCCGGCGGCCGTCCCTGCGCTCGCGGGAGACGGCGCCCGCCGCGCGGGTCCCGGCCGTGGGGTGCCAGCCGCTCAGCCCGTACGCGATGTGCGCCTCGTCGGCCGCCTTCCAGTCCCCCATCGCCGCCGTGACGAGCAGGTCGCCGAGGCCGCCGTAGAACGCCATCGCCGGCACGATCAACGCCCCGGCGGCACGGGCCCGTTCGGTGAAGTGGGCGAAGGTGTCGGCGTTGGCCTCGATCTCGGCCGCCACGTCCACGTACGGGATCCCGGCGCGCAGGGCCGCCTCGATCACCGGGGCGGCGGTCACCGCGAAGGGCCCTGCGCAGTTGATCACCGCGTCCGCGCCGGCCAACGCGCGGTCGAGCGAGGCCGCGTCGTCGACGGAGGCCGTCCGGGCGTCGAGGGCCTGCCCGTGCTCCGGTCCCGGCTCGGCGGCCGCGAACGCCCGCAGCTTGCCGGCGTCCCGCCCCACCGCCACCGGGTGGAAACCGCGCGCCCGCAGCTCCGCCACCACGAACCGCCCGGTGTGCCCGTACGCGCCGAAGACCGCCACCGTGCGCCGCCCCGACCCCGTCGCCGTACCCATCGTCTCTCCCACCGTTCGTCGCCGTCGCCGTACGCGAAAAGCCGCACCTGGCACCGGCGTTCGGTCATCACGTCGATCCGTCGTTCCGTCGTTCCGTCGTGATGCGTTCCGTCGTTCCGTTGTGACCATCCTGGCGAGGGTGGTGGCCTCCTGGTGAGTGTCCGGAACGACATGCCCCGTACAATTCCGGACATGGTTTCCGTAGCGCTGGCCGTCACCGAGGGCATGCTGCACTTCGAACTGTCCGTGGCGTACGAGATCTTCGCGTCCGTCCCGGACGGCGTCCCCGGCCCCTGGTACGACGTCTCGGTCTGCGGACCGGACGCGGTGCGGGTCGGCCGGTTCCGGATGGAACCCGACCACGGGCTGGACCGACTCCCCCACGCGGACACGGTGATCGTCCCCGGCTGGGCCCACGTCGACGAGGAACCGCCCGCCGCCCTGGTCGACGCGGTGCGCGCGGCCCACGAGGCGGGCGCACGGGTGGCCTCGCTGTGCACGGGCGCGTTCGTGCTGGCCGCCGCCGGCCTGCTGGACGGCAGACGGGCGACCACGCACTGGGCCCACACCGATGTCCTGGCCGCCCGCCACCCGGAGGTGGAGGTCGACCCGGACGTGCTGTACGTGGACAACGGCAGCGTGCTCACGTCCGCGGGCAAGGCCGCCGCGCTGGACCTCTGTCTGCATCTGGTGCGCCTGGACCACGGTTCGGCGGTCGCCAACACCGCGGCCCGGCGACTGGTCGTACCGCCGCACCGGGCGGGAGGGCAGGCCCAGTTCGTCACGGCCCCGGTGCCCGCGCGCGACGACCATCCGCTCGGCGCGCTGCTCCCCTGGGTTCTCGAACGCCTCGACCAGCCGCTGACCGTGGAGGACCTGGCGCGCAGGGCGAACATGAGCGCCCGCCACCTGGGCCGCCACTTCCGCGCGGCGACCGGCACCACCCCGTTGCAGTGGCTGCTGACCCAACGCATCCGGCGCGCCCAGGAGTTGCTGGAGGCCACCGACGACGGGGTGGACGCCGTCGCGGAGGCCACCGGCATGGGTACGGCGACGACCCTGCGGCGGCACTTCAACCGCACGGTCGGAGTGCCGCCGGACACATACCGCCGCACGTTCCGCGCCCGCTCGGCGGCGACGGCGGGCTGATCCGGACGGAGCCGGGACCGCACACGCCAGGCCGCCCGCTCGCACTCAGGAAGTGTGGCGCAGGATCTCGTCGGCGAGGCGGGTGTCCAGGGCCGGGGGCAGGGTGTGGCCCATGCCCTCGACCATGACCAGGCGGGCGCCCGGGATCGCGGCGGCGGTGGCCTCGGCGTGCGGGGGCGGGAACATCGGGTCCTCCGTGCCGTGCAGCACGAGCGTCGGCGCGGTGACGGAGGCGAGGTCCGCCGTGGAGTCGCCGCCTGCGGCCCCGGCGAGCGTGTGGTTCAACCCGACGAGCAGATCGCGGGCCCGCTCGTACACCCGCCGCTCCATCGCCCGGTACTCCTCCTCGGGGAACGGCAGCACCGGGCCGTGCAGCACCCGCCACAGCGGCAGGCGGAGGGCGAGGTACTCCTCGGGACCGGTGTCCGGGCCGGGGAAGGCGGAGGCGAGCGCGGCCAGCAACTCCGGCTCGGGCGGCGGCAGTTCATCAGGGGAAGGGGGCGTGCCCTCCATGGCCCGCAGGACCACGGCCGCCGTGTCCGTACCGAGGGGCTGGGACGACAGGCTCGTCAGGGTCAGGACCCGCTCCGGAGCCGTGACGGCGATCCGCTGCGCGATGATCCCACCCAGCGAGGCGCCCACGAGATGCGCGCGGTCCACCCCGAACGCGTCCAGGACGGCGAGCGCGTCGGACGCCAGGTCGGCGACCGTGTACGGCCGGGCCGCGTAGTCGACGGTGGAGGAGCGGCCGGTGTCGCGGTGGTCGTACCGGACGACCCGGCGGCCCCCGTCGACGAGGCGCCGCACCAGACCGTCGTTCCACTGCACGCCCTGCGCCTGGGCCCCCATGACCAGCAGCACCGTGGGGTCGCCGGGGCTGCCGAACTCCTCGGCCCACAGCTCGACGCCGTCGGTGGACACGATCCGCTCCCGGCCGACCAGGGAAGCGCACGCACCCCCGGCCGGACTCCCCGACGCGTCCGCCGCCACATTGTCAGCCACGTTCTCAGCCACCTTCTCGATCCCCGTCCCCGTCATGTTCGAAGAAGCATTTTCCTGCATGGTCATTCAAGATAATGACTCGGCGCAGGCCACGCACCCGTTTTTCGAGTTGGACGCCCCCGCCCTCCGCCCGGCACCCTGATCCCCATGGCCGGAGTCAAGGGGCAGGTGCAGAAGCGGGGCGTGGCACGTCGGCGCGCGATGGTCGACGCGGCGATCAAGCTGTTCGCGCAGCAGGGCGTGCGCGGCACGGGTGTGGCCGCCATCGCCGAGCGGGCCGGCGCCACCCCCTCCGCCCTGATCCACCACTTCGGCAGCAAGGACGGTCTCGTCCAGGCCGTCCTGGAAGAGGCGGACCGGCGCGCCCTGGAGCGGCTGGCGGTCCCCCCGGACGCCGAGCCCACCCTCGACCAGGCCTTCGACTGGTTCGTCCGGGACGCCGAGCACACCGCCGCCGCCGAACGCGAACTCGCCGCCCTGCACACCACCCTCACCGCCGAGAACCTGGAGCCGGGCTCCGCCCTGCACACCTGGTTCCGCGACCGGGGCCGGGCGCTGCGGGCCCATCTGACCGCCCTGTTCACGCGGGCGGCGGCGGACGGCACGGCCCGCGCCGACCTGGACCCGGCGGTCCTGGCGGCGGAGGTGGCCGCGTTCATCGAGGGCGCCCACCTGTTGTGGCTGCTGGACCCCGACGAGGTCGATCTGACCGCCGTGCACCGCGGCTACTTCGCGGGACTCGCGGCGCGTCTGCGAACCTGACCGAAAAACGCCCAACCCTCGTACAACCCCGCTTTCACCTACAACCCCCGCCCCCCTGTTCGAGTCGCACTTCCTGAGCAGCAGCTCTCACGATCGATTCGAAAGGCACCGCCCATGTCCCGAACGCCCCGAGCCACCCGACGCAGGATCAGCAGCGCCCTCCTGGCCGTACCCCTGGCCGCCTCTGTGGTGCTGACCGGCTCCGGCTCCGCGTCGGCCGCCCCGACCTCGGTCCCGGCCGCCGACGACTTCAACGGGGACGGCTACGCCGACCTGGTCATCGGCGCGCCGGGCGCGACGGTGTCCGGCAAGACGAAGGCCGGGTACGTGGCCGTGACGTACGGCTCGGCCAAGGGGCTGTCGACGGCGAACAAGAAGATCGTCAGCCGCTCGACCACCGGGATCCCCGGGGCCGCCACCCAGAACCAGTCCTTCGGCGCCTCGTTCGCCAAGGCCGACCTGGACCGCGACGGCTACGGCGACCTCGTGATCGCGGGTGGCAAGGAGGGCTCGGTGATCCTGTGGGGTTCCGCGTCCGGCCTGACCGGCGGCACGGCCATCGCCTACGGGGCCGTGCCCCAGGCCGGTGACTTCGACGGCGACGGCAAGACCGACCTGGCGCTGTTCTCCGCGCAGCGGGTCAGCGGCGACGACCCGTCGGGTGCCCCGGCCGCACTGTGGAAGGGCCCGATCAAGCGCGACGGCAAGCCCACCGCCGTCCTGCCGCTCCTCGACAAGTCGCTGTGGTGGGGCTATTCCGAGGAGGACGCCTCCTGTGCGACGGGCGGCGGCTGCGAGGACGGCCCCTCCTCCATCACCGGCCCCGTGGTCTCCGGCGAGGTCGGCGACTTCAACGGCGACGGCCGCGACGACCTCGTCCAGTGGGTCTACACCGGCGACGGCACCTGGGGGAACCGCCTGCTCATGGGCGGCGGCGCCACCGGCTTCACCCGCGGTCAGGCGCCCGGCGAAACCGCGGGCGGCGACGCGGGGACGGGCGTCGGCGACGTGAACGGCGACGGTTACGACGACCTGGTGGTCGGCGCCGACGACTGGTCCCGGAAGGGCCGTATCGCCTACGGCTCCGCCGCCGGCCTGACCGACGCGAACACCCACACCTTCGACCAGGACCTGCCGGGCTTCCCCGGCGCCGAGGAGGAGGGCGACCGCGTCGGCTCCGCCGTCTCCGTCGCCGACGTCACGGGCGACGGCTTCGCGGACGTCGCGCTCGGCATCGAGGGCGAGGACGTCGGCACCCTCGCCGACGCCGGTTCGGTCGCCCTGCTCCACGGCAGCGCCGCCGGGCTCACCGGCACCGGCGCCCAGGTCTTCCACCAGAACACGGCGGGCGTTCCCGGCGCGGCCGAGGCGAACGACCAGTTCGGCGCCACGACCGCCCTGCTCGACGTCGACGGCGACGGCCACCGCGACCTGGCGGCCGCCTCCATCGCGGAGAACGCCTCCAACGGCGCCGTCTGGCTCCTGCGCGGCACCGCGTCCGGCCTCACCACGAAGTCCGCCCTGGCCTTCGGCCCGAAGGACCTCTCGGCCCCGTACACGAACGCCCTGTTCGGCAGCTTCCTGCGCTGACCGGCCGACATCACACGGACGGGCCGCCCGGAGCGAGAACTCCGGGCGGCCCGTCCCGTCGTGTGAACCACCCACCCGCACCCGCCGGCCGACCGAGCCGGTGGGCTTCCCGCCACGCCCCCTACGCCGGTACGTGCGTGGGCGCGAACATCCGCAGCACCGCCGGGAGCACCACCACCGACGGGCCGGGTGCGGCGAGGGCCTTGGCCAGGTCCTCCGCGAGGGTCTCGGGGGTCGTGCGCACCCCCGGTACGCCGAACGACTCCGCCAGCGCCACGTAGTCCGGCCGGCTCAGTTCCGTGCCGGTCGCCTCGCCGAACGCGTCCGTCATGTACTCGCGGAGGATGCCGTACCCGCCGTCGTCGACGATCAGCCATGTGACGTTCAGGTCGTACTGCCGGGCCGTGGCCAGCTCGGCGATGGAGTACAGCGCGCCGCCGTCGCCGGAAACCGCGAGGACGGGGGACGTGGGGTCGGCGACGGCCGCGCCGAGGGCCGCCGGGAAGGCGTAGCCGAGACCGCCGGAACCCTGCGCGGAGTGCATCGTGTTGGCGCCCCGCGGATCGAACGCCGACCACGCCCAGTACGCGAGGATCGTCATGTCCCAGAAGGAGGGCGCACGGGACGGCAGGGCCCGCCGGATGGACGCCAGCAGGTCCTGTTCCAGGGTGAGTTCCTGGCCGTCGATGCGTGCGCGGACCTTCGCCAGGACCTCCCGTACCCGCTCGGGCGCGGACGTGTCCTCGCGGGGCTCCTCGATCGTCTCGAGCAGCGCTTGCAACGCGAGCCGCGCGTCCGCGTGGATGCCCAGCGCGGGATGGTTGGACTCCAGCTTGCCGAGGTCCGCCTCGATCTGGACGACCCGGCCGCGCGGCTTGAACGTGTGGTAGTTCGAGGAGAGTTCACCGAGGCCCGAGCCGACGACCAGCAGGACGTCCGCGTCCTCCAGGAAGTCCGTGGTGTGCCGGTCCTCCAGCCACGACTGGAGCGACAACGGGTGGGTCCACGGGAAGGCGCCCTTGCCGCCGAACGTGGTCACGACCGGCGCCGACAGCCGCTCCGCCAGCTGCCGCAGTTTGCCCGCCGCGTCCGCCCGTACGACTCCCCCGCCCGCGATGATCGCCGGGCGGGCGGCGGTCGCCAGCAGATGGGCCGCAACGGCCGTCAGCTCGGGGCGCGGCGGAAGCTCCTCGGGGAAGGCGTCGCCGCCCGTCACCACCGGGATCAACGTCTCCGCGAGCAGCACGTCCTGCGGGATCTCCACCCACACCGGACCGTGCGGGGCGGTCAGCGCCGACTCCCAGGCGTCGGCGATCGCCGACGGGATCTGCGACTGCGTACGGACGGTGTGGACGGACTTGACGACACCCCGGAACGAGGCCGACTGGTCGGGAAGTTCGTGCAGATAGCCGTGGCGGCCGCCGCCCAGGCCGGCCGTCGGGATCTGGCTGCTGATGGCGAGGACGGGGGCGGACGCCGCGGCGGCCTCCTGGAGCGCGGCCAGCGAGGTCAGCGCGCCGGGGCCGGTGGACAGCAGCAGCGGGGCGGCCTCACCGGTGATCCGGCCGTACGCGTCCGCCGCGAACCCGGCGTTGTTCTCCACGCGCAGGCCGACGTACCGCAGGTCGGAGCGGCGCAGGGCGTCGAACATGCCGAGGGCGTGCTGGCCGGGCAGCCCGAACACCGTGGTCGCGCCGAGCCCGGCCAGTGTCTCCACGACCAGGTCCCCGCCGGTGCGGCCGGGCGGGGGGTTCAGCGCGGCCTCCCGCTGGGCGGCCGTGGGGCGGAGTACCAGGTCGTGGTCGTGGGTCACTGCGCTGCCTTCTCCTCGTGGTCCCTGTCGCGGATCACTCGGCCGCGTTCGCCCGGCGGGCCTCGGCGATCTGGCGGGACATGATCGTGGTGAGTTCGTACGCCGTGTGCGAGGCGGCCACCGCGGTGATCTCGGCGTGATCGTACGCGGGCGCCACCTCGACGACGTCCGCGGAGACCAGGTTGCAGGAGGCCAGGCCGCGCAGGATCTCCAGGAGTTCCCGCGAGGTCATGCCGCCCGCCTCCGGGGTGCCGGTGCCGGGCGCGTGCGCCGGGTCCAGGCAGTCGATGTCGATGGAGATGTACAGCGGGCGGTCGCCGATGCGCTGGCGCAGCTGGTCGGCGACCTCGTCGGCGCCGCGCCGGTAGATGTCGGCGGACGTGACGATGCCGAAGCCCATCTTCTCGTCGTCGGTGAGGTCCTGCTTGCCGTACAGCGGGCCGCGGGTGCCCACGTGGGAGAGGGCCGAGGTGTCGAGGATGCCCTCCTCCACGGCCCGCCGGAACGGGGTGCCGTGGGTGTACTCGGCGCCGAAGTAGGTGTCCCAGGTGTCGAGGTGCGCGTCGAAGTGGAGCAGCGCGACCGGGCCGTGCTTCTTGGCGACGGAGCGGAGCAGTGGCAGCGCGATGGTGTGGTCGCCGCCGAGGGTCATCAGCCGGGCCCCGCTGTCGAGCAGCTCGTCGGCGGCCGCCTCGACGGTTTCCACGGCCTCGTTGATGTTGAACGGGTTGGCGGCGATGTCACCGGCGTCCGCGACCTGGGCGAGGGCGAACGGGGAGGCGTCCTGGGCCGGGTTGTAGGGGCGCAGCAGCCGGGACGCCTCACGGATGGCGTTGCCGCCGAAGCGGGCGCCCGGCCGGTAGGAGACACCCGAGTCGAACGGCACGCCCACGACCGCGACGTCGGCCCGTCCGCCGACCTCGTCCAGGCGCGGCAGCCGGGCGAAGGTCGCGGGCCCGGCGTACCGGGGGACGCGTGAGGAGTCGACGGGGCCGCGGGGCGTGTCGTTGCTGCTCATGAGGTACTGCCTTCTTTCCCGCGCTTCGTCGCGCGCGCATCGTTCAGAGCCTTTTGGGCTTTATGTGCTACTTCTTGTTCGACTCTACTGGGGGGCCGGGACGGGGTCGGACGCGGGTTCGGGTGTCCGGCCTGCCAGCCGTTCGCGCCAGGCGGCGAGAACGGCCGCGTCCGTGGCGGGGGTGGCCAGGGAGACGATCAGATAGGCGGCCAGGGAGGCCAGGAGGCCGTAGTAGACGGGCTCGTTGGCGAGGATGCCGTGGGTGGCCATCAGGACGATCACCGCGACGCCGCCGACCACGACCGAGGCGAGCGCGCCCTGCACGGTGCCGCGCTTCCACAGCAGTCCGCCGAGGATGGGCACGAGGAGGCCGCCGACGAGCAGGTTGTAGGCGACGGTCAGCGCCTCGACGACGTTGTTCAGCGCGATCGCCGTGCAGATGACGGCGATGCCCATGAGGAGGATGAACGCCCGGTTGCCCCTGACCTCGTCGTGGTCGTCGCCCCCGGCCCGGCCGACGGCGCCGCGCAGCCGCGACCAGATGTCGTTGTTGGCGACGGTCGCGCAGGCGATGAGGGCACCGGAGGAGGTGGACATCACGGCCGCGAGGGCGGCGGCAAGCACCAGGCCCCGCACACCGACGGGGAGTTCCTCCTTGACGATGGTCGCGAAGGCGTCGTCGGCGTTGGCGAGGTTCGGGAACAGCACCTTGGCGGCGGTGCCGATGACGGCGCCGGCGAGGGCGTAGGCCAGGCAGTAGGTGCCGGCGACGGTGCCGCCCCACTTGGCGGTGCGGTCGCTGCGGGCGGTGAACACGCGCTGCCAGATGTCCTGCCCGATGAGCATGCCGAAGGTGTAGATGAGGACGTACGTGAAGATCGTCTCGCCGCCGATGCCCAGCGGATCGAAGTACGAGGTGGGCAGCTCGTCCCGCATCGCGCCGAACCCGCCGGCCTTGACGACGGCGATGGGCAGCAGGAGCAGCAGCACGCCGACGGTCTTCACCACGAACTGCACCATGTCGGTCAGGGTGATCGACCACATGCCGCCGAGCGTGGAGTAGGCGACGACGATGGAGCCGCCGAGGACGATCGCGAGGGTGCGGTTCATGTCGAACAGCACATCGAAGATCGTGGCGTAGGCGATGGTGGAGGTGACGGCCAGCATCAGCGTGTACGCCCACATCACGACTCCGGAGATGACGCCCGCGCGGCCGCCGTAGCGGAGGTCGAGCATCTCGGAGACGGTGTAGACCTTCAGCCGGGCGATCCGGGCCGAGAAGAAGACGGAGAGGGCGAGGAGCCCGAGGCCGATGGTGAACACCATCCAGGCGCCGGAGAGTCCGTACTGGTAGCCGAGGCCGACGCCGCCGATGGTGGAGGCGCCGCCGAGGACGATGGCGGCCATGGTCCCGGAGTACATCGCCGGGCCGAGGCGCCGGCCGGCGACGAGGAACTCGCTCTTGGAGCGGGCGCGGCGCATGCCCCACCAGCCCATGGCCAGCATGCCGGCCAGATACACGACGATCACGACATAGTCGACGGCCACGGGGCCTCCTCAGCTCGATGTCGCCGGCGGGTGCGTGCATCGACAGTAGGTGGCCGGAAAGCGACTGCGAAGTGTACGTTTCATCCATCTGAGCCGTGCCTGATGGAGGGAACGCACATCATGTCGGACGCGGCGGTCCCGGCCGTACCGCCCACCCCTCCCGTCCCCCTGTCCGCCCTCCTCGCCCGCGAGGACCTGGGGCTGCGGCAGATCGCGGGCCCGGCGGGCGGCGCCACGGTGATCCACTGGGCGCACACCTCGGAGATGTCCGACCCCTATCCGTATCTGCTCGGCGGTGAGCTGCTGCTGACGGCGGGCGTGCACATCCCTGAGGCCGCCGGGTCCGGCACCTACTTCGACGACTACGTCTCCCGGATCGTCGCGGCGGGCGGCGCCGCCCTCGGCTTCGGCCTCGCCCCGGTCCACGACTCGGTCCCGAGGGCCCTGGTGGCCGCCTGCGACACCTACGAGCTGCCCCTGATCGAGGTCCCGCCCCGCACGACGTTCTCCGGCGTCGCCCGAGCGGTGTGGCAGCTGATGGCCCAGGCGAGGCACACCGAACTCCGCCGCGTCACGGAGGCCCAGCAGAGCCTGGCCGCCGCAGCGTCCCGCCCGGACCCGGTCCGAGCGGTCCTGCGCCAACTCGCCCAGCGCATCGGCGGCCGAGCGGTGCTGTACGGCCCGGAGGGCACGGAACTGGCGGCCTCCGGAGGCGACCCGGGGGAGGCGATCACCCGAGCCCTGGGCACCCTCACAGCGGTGGTGCACCCCCACTCCTCCGGGGGCGCGGGGAACGGCGCGACAAGCCCCGACGCGCCCGCGGCCACGGCCGCCCGCGCACAGCAACCCCCCGAGCCCACCCCGCGCACCCCCGCACCCGCCCCCACGTCCGCCACGGACACGGTCGACGGCACCCACCTCACGGCCTACGCCCTCGGCTCGCCGCCTCGCTTCGCCCTCGCAGTCGCCACCCCCCACCGCGACCCCGGCACCCACACGATCACCTCCGTCGCCGCCGTGCTCCTCTCCCTCCTCACCGGCGAGCAGCAGAGCGGCACCGGCGCGGCCCGCGTCTCCGCCCTGGTGCGGCTGTTGCTCGGCTCGGACCCGCAGGACGTCGCGCCCCTGCTGGGCGGCGCCGACGCGTGGCTGGTCGTGCACGCCCGCCCCACCGACGACGCGTCCTCACCCGACCCCCTGACGGCCGCCGCGCTCGGCGCGGCCCTCGGCTCCGCGCTGGTGGACGCGCACGGCGACGTCGTACGGGTCCTGCTCCCCGCCGGCCGCGAGGTCATCGCCCAGCCGGGCTGGACGTGCGGGGTGAGCGCGCCGGCGGGGCCGGAGGCATGGCCCTCCGCGGACGCGCAGGCCGCCCGCGCGCTGGCCCGGGCGCGGGCCACCCGGACGGCACTGGTGCGGCACGGGTCCCGTACCGCCCTCGCCGATCTCGTGCCGGCGGAGGACGCCACCGCCCACGCCCGCACCCTGCTGGCGCCGCTCGCCGGCTCCCCGGCGCTCGTGGAGACCCTGCGGACCTGGCTTTCGCTGCACGGGAGTTGGGACCGTACGGCCGTCGCGCTGGCCGTGCACCGCAACACGGTCCGCCAACGGGTGAGCCGCTGCGCCGCGTTGCTGGGGGCGGACCTGGACGACCCGGACGTACGGATGGAGTTGTGGTTCGCGCTGCGCCAGGAGTGAACCCGCGGGGCGAACGACCGGCCGACGGAGAGTGACGCGGGTCGCAGCGGGCGGTACGCCCGCGACTCCCGCAGTTGTCTGCCTCACAATGGACGCATGCCGATACCCGGGACCCCCAGCCGCGCCGAGCTCGTCGAACACCTCGTAAGGACGCGTATCGCGGGCGACGTCGCCACGCCGCGCGAGAACAACCTCTCCCACTACCGCGAACTGGCCAACGGCAACCGCCACTACTGGCTCGGGCTGGAGCTCGGCGACCGCTGGAGCGACGAGCAGGACGTCCTGGCCGTGATGGCCGAGCGCGTCGGCGTGAACGACGACCCCGGGTACCGCTACGGCCAGGACACCATCGACCCCGATCTGACGGTCGACGCGCTGGAGCGCATGGCGGCCCGGCTGCGCAAGGCGGCGGAGGGCGGGCAGCGCGTGCTATTCGCCACCGGCCACCCCGGCGGTCTGCTGCACGTGCACCACGAGACGGCGCGGGCGCTGCGCGCGGCGGGCTGCGAGATCGTCGTGATCCCGGACGGGCTCCAGACGGACGAGGGCTACGTGATGCAGTTCGCGGACGTGGCCGTCCTGGAGCACGGCGCCACGCTCTGGCACACCCACTCGCCCGAGCCGATGCGGGCGATCCTGCGCGGTCTGGAGGGCGCCGGCCGGCCGCTGCCCGACCTGGTGGTCGCCGACCACGGCTGGGCGGGCTGCGCGGGCCAGCTCGGCATCGACTCCGTCGGCTACGCGGACTCCAACGACCCGGCCCTCTTCCTGGGCGAGTCCGAGGGCACCCTCCAGGTCGCGGTCCCCCTCGACGACCACGTACTCAGCCCGCGCTACTACGACCCGATGACGGCGTACCTGCTGGAACAGGCGGGCCTGAAGGAGAGCTAGGGCCCTCCGGGCGAAGAGCCGACCGAAACCGCCGAAGGCGCCGGACGGGACGGGCGGGGGGCCGGTCGGGACCGGCCGGGGCCCGAGCGGGACCGGCGAAGGCGCCGGACGGGACGGCTGCCCGCGGGGGTCTTCGCGCCGCTCACCGCCTCCACGTACGACTCCGGAGAGCTGTTGCGCGCCGCGCTCGACTCGGGCGCCCGCACGATCGTGTTCGGGGTGGGTGGCAGCGCCACGACGGACGGCGGCGCGGGCATGCTCGCCGCCCTGGGCGCGCGCTTCCTGGACGCGGCGGGCGAGCCCGTCGGGCCGGGCGACGGCGGACTGCGCGACCTGGTGACGACGGGCGAAGGGCCCGACGAGACCGGCAGGGGGCCGTGCGGGACCGGTGGGGGGACCAAGGGGGACCGGCAGGGGGCCGAGCCCGACCGGTGGGGGACCAAGGGGGACCGGCCGGGGGCCGAGCCCGACCGGCGAAGGCACCGGACGGGACGCGCCAAGGGCCAGACACGACCGGCGGAAGACCGAGCGGCACCGGCGAAGGCACCGGACGGGACGCGCCAAGGGCCAGACACGACCGGCGGAAGACCGAGCGGCACCGGCGAGGGCGCCGGACGGGACGGGCCAAGGGCCGGACACGACCGGCGGGAGACCGAGCGGCACCGGCGAGGGCGCCGGACGGGACGGGCCAAGGGCCAGACACGACCGGCGGGAGACCGAGCGGGACCGGCGGAGAGCCGGTCGGGCGGGGTCGGTGGCAGCCGCGGTCCCCTGGTCCTCGGCCCCGGGGCCTCAGGCCGTCTTCGGTCGGGGGACGCGGACGACGCCCTCCTGGATCACGGAGATCGCGAGCCGGCCGTCGCGGGTGTAGATACGGCCCTGGCCGAGGCCGCGCCCGCCCGACGCGGACGGCGACTCCTGGTCGTACAGCAGCCACTCGTCGGCGCGGAACGGCCGGTGGAACCACATCGCGTGGTCCAGCGACGCCCCGACGACGTCGCCGACGGCCCAGCCGCCGCGCCCGTGCGCGAGCAGGATCGAGTCGAGGAGCGTCATGTCGGAGACGTAGGTCGCGAGCACGACGTGCAGCAGGGGGTCGTCGTCGAGCTTGCCGTTGGCGCGGAACCACACCTGGGAGCGGGGTTCGCGGGGCTCGCCGTAGCGGCCGAAGGGCGGGTCGTCGACATAGCGCAGGTCGACGGCGGCCCGCGCCTCCAGCATCTTCTCGACGACAGCCCCGTCGAGGCCGTACGCCGGGAGCCGCTCCTCGGCGGTGGGCAGCGTCTCCGGGTCCGGCGCGGACGGCATGGGGGCCTGGTGTTCCATGCCCTCCTCCCACCGCTGGAAGGACGCCGACAGCGCGAAGATCGGCTGCCCGTGCTGGACGGCGACGACGCGGCGCGCGGTGAAGGAACGGCCGTCGTTCATGCGGTCGACCGTGTAGACGATGGGCGCGCCCGGGTCGCCGGTGCGCAGGAAGTACGCGTGGAGGGAGTGGGGCAGCCGGTCCTCGGGGACCGTCCGCCCCGCGGCGACGAGCGCCTGTGCCGCGACCTGCCCGCCGAAGACGCGCGGGACGATGGCGGGCCTGGACCGGCCGCGGAAGATGTTCTCCTCGATCTGCTCCAGGTCGAGCAGATCGAGGAGATCCATAAGTGGTGCCTGACTCATGGGGTCAGTTGTACTGGACGGTAATTGCCGGGACCTTACAGACCCATGTCCTTCGCGATGATCGACTTCATGATCTCGCTGGTGCCGCCGTAGATGCGGTTGACGCGGTTGTCCGCGTACAGGCGGGCGATCGGGTACTCGTTCATGAAGCCGTAGCCGCCGTGCAGCTGGAGGCAGCGGTCGATGACGCGGTGTGCGACCTCGGTGGTGAACAGCTTGGCGCTGGCGGCCTCGGCCGGGGTCAGCTCACCGGCGTCGAGGGCCTCCGTGGCGCGGTCGACGACGGCCTCGGCGGCGTCCACCTCGGCCTGGCAGGCGGCCAGCTCGAACTTGGTGTTCTGGAAGGCGGCGACGGGCTGGCCGAAGACGACGCGCTCCTGCACGTACTGCTTGGCGAACCGGATCGCGGCCTTGGCCTGCGCGTAGGCGCCGTAGGCGATGCCCCAGCGCTCGGAGGCGAGGTTGTGGCCGAGGTAGTAGAAGCCCTTGTGCTCCTCGCCGAGGAGGTCCTCGACGGGGACCTTGACGTCGACGAAGGCCAGCTCGGCTGTGTCGGAGGTCTTCAGGCCGAGCTTGTCGAGCTTGCGGCCGACCGAGTAGCCCTCGGCCTTGGTGTCCACGACGAACAGGGAGATGCCGTGGCGGCGGTCCTCCTTGGTCGGGGCGGCCGTGCGGGCGCACACGATCATGCGGTCGGCGTGCACACCGCCGGTGATGAAGGTCTTGGCGCCGTTGAGGACGTAGTGCGTGCCGTCCTCGCTGAGCTTGGCGCTGGTGCGCATGCCCGCGAGGTCGGAGCCGGTGCCCGGCTCGGTCATCGCGATCGCCCACATCTCCTCGCCGGAGACGAACTTGGGCAGGTACCGCTTCTTCTGCTCCTCGTTGGCGAGCATCTTGATGTACGGCAGGCCGAGCAGCACGTGCACGCCGGAGCCGCCGAAGGTGATGCCGGCGCGGGCGGTCTCCTCGTAGAGGACGGCCTCGAACTTGTACGAGTCGATGCCGGCGCCGCCGTACTCCTCGTCCACGCGGATGCCGAAGACGCCCAGCTCGGCGAGCTTGTAGTAGAAGTCGCGCGGCGCCTGGCCCGCGGCCAGCCACTCGTCGTAGACGGGGACGACCTCGGCCTCGATGAAGGCACGCAGGGTCTCCCGGAACGCCTCGTGATCCTCGTTGAACACCGTACGGCGCACGGCCGACCCCTTTCTGCGCCCGAACCGGCGCCACTCTCACCCACATGGCTGCAAGCCGGCGGAACCGGCCCGACGGCCACACTCCGCTTGGCTAAGCGCTTGCTCAGACCCAACCGTACCGGCGAGTACGAACACCCGTCCAGACAACCAAGGGGGTAACGCTCGTCACGCCGGGCGCCTCGCCCGGCAGCGTGGCCGTTCGAGGAACAGCCCTTTCACGCTTACAGCGGCTAACACAATGAGCTGAGTTGTCGGTGGGTGATGAGGCAGCAGGCGAGTTTGAGGAACGCCTCGTGGATGTCAGCTCGCCGTTCCCAGCGCACCCGAAGACGTCGGAAGCCGTGCAGCCAGGCGAACGTGCGCTCCACCACCCAGCGGTA
>NZ_JAMGBG010000082.1 GCF_023516595.1 Streptomyces neyagawaensis
TAACACAATGAGCTGAGTTGTCGGTGGGTGATGAGGCAGCAGGCGAGTTTGAGGAACGCCTCGTGGATGTCAGCTCGCCGTTCCCAGCGCACCCGAAGACGTCGGAAGCCGTGCAGCCAGGCGAACGTGCGCTCCACCACCCAGCGGTAAACACCCAGCCCGCTGCCGTGGGGCGTGCCGCGGCGGGCGATCACGGGCAGGATCCGGCGGGCACGGACCTGGTCGCGGTAGATGTCGTGGTCGTAGCCGCGGTCGGCGAACAGTGAGTCGGGCTTGCGGCGGGGACGTCCGACCCGGCCGCGGACCGGCGGGATGGCGTCGAGGAGCGGCAGCAGCTGGGTGACGTCGTTGCGGTTGCCGCCGGTGAGGATGACCGCGAGTGGGGTGCCGTTCCCGTCGGTGATCAGATGGTGTTTCGAACCGGCCCGGCCCCGGTCGACCGGCGACGGGCCTGTGTGGCTCCCCTTTTTAGCGCCCTGACGTGGGAGGAGTCGACCACGCAGCGCGACCAGTCGAGTTTCGCCGCCGCGTTCAGCTCGGCGAGCAGGACCTCGTGCAGCCGCTGCCAGACGCCGGCCTCGTTCCAGTCCCGCAGCCTGCGCCAGCAGGTCATGCCTGAGCCGAAGCCGAGCTCCTGGGGCAGGTACTCCCACTGGATGCCGGTGTGCAGCACGTACAGGATCCCGCACAGCACCTCCCGGTCCGGCAGCGGTTTGCGGCCCGGGTAGCGGAAGCGCCGCGCACGCTGCGGCAGCAGCGGCTCCAGGCGGTCCCACAGCTCATCCGACACGATCCACGGCGATGTCCCCACACCGGACCGAACGGTCAACTCCCGCCCCGGACACGGCCATCGGCGCCGACCCACCTCTTTGTGTTAGCCGCTGT
>NZ_JAMGBG010000083.1 GCF_023516595.1 Streptomyces neyagawaensis
GCCGCGCACGCTGCGGCAGCAGCGGCTCCAGGCGGTCCCACAGCTCATCCGACACGATCCACGGCGATGTCCCCACACCGGACCGAACGGTCAACTCCCGCCCCGGACACGGCCATCGGCGCCGACCCACCTCTTTGTGTTAGCCGCTGTAAGTGTGCCCTCCGGCGACAGCCTGCATTCCTCTACGGAAGGGGCAGCCGCTCTCATCACGTCGACCTGGGCCGTGTCGAAGAACTCCGGGAGCACGGCCAGCCCATCGCGGAGCAGGACACTCGCGGGTTCACCCATATTCGTCGCGGAGGAACGAAGCCGTGCGTACTCGCGACGTAAGGAGCGGATCTGCCGCTCGTGTCTGATGCGGTGACCGAGTGCACTCATGCGCGTCCCCCTGTTCGCCCATCACGGCGGACGTGCGGGCAGGGGGTACGTAAAGAGTGCCGGTCGGAACGCATGTTGGCCCCCTCTGAAGAACAGGGCCACATGGGGCCACGCCGACCTGACCGCTCGTGCGCGCAGTTTACCGACGCTGGACCGGTGCCGGAAGCAGGCATATGCGAAGCCGGGGGCTTGGCCTGATGGCGCTGTCTCCGAGCTCGACACAGGCATGATTCACCACGCCTCGCCCCGAGTCGGTGCCGAGCGACGGAGTCACCGGCTGCCGCCCCGCAGAAGTCACTGACAGTCAGCTGGCCCTGGCGCGCTCCCGTAGGCGCGAGCCCCCTCCCACGGCAGAAGCGCCCACATCCGGGTGCCCATGTCCTGGTCCAGGCCACCGCCGATCCCCCAATCCCCGTCGCAGGCCCGCACCACCTGGTCCAGCACCCGCAGGGTCACCCCTCGGTGCGTCTGACAGGCCGCCTCCAGACGCGTGTTGGCATGCCGCGGGTGGTCGTCGTAGAGGGTGACGCGCACCGCTCCCTCCCGGTAGCGCAGCGACACGTACACCTGAGCGGACGGTGAGAACCGGCAGGCGCAGGCGGTCAGCTCACTCGCCACCTGCACCACCGCGTCCGTCACCTCCGCCAGCCCGTGCACTCGGAGGATCGCGCGCGTGGCGGCACGGACAATGCCGGGACTGTGCGAGGCGGCCGGGAGGGTGAAACTGCAGGACAGCGACTCGGGGAGGGGCTCGATGAAGGGGAGTTCGGCGTGGGCGAGAGTCGGTGACAGGCAGACCCCTGAAGGCGCGGGCGACGGGTCGGAATTCGGTCGCGAGGCGCACGAGGGGTTGAACGCGGCTTCGAACTGCACAGCAACTCCTTTGGTGACTAGGCAATTTGGGCGAGCGTGAAGGTCTTCTTTGGGTAGCTCCATCGCCCGCGAGACCCATACCGGTGGCCCGTCTCCCTGACGCGAGCCCACCCCTCCCAGGGGAGGAGAACGCGGGCGGACACGCGTGATGCACTGCCGAGGGTCGTAACGGATCTGCGATCGACCCATTACCGACTGTAGAGGATTGGGTGGCACACGTGCCACATGAACTTCTGCATTGCCTCCACGTGTTGGACTCATGCGTCCCGCTGAGGGCAGACTGAGTTCGACCGAGCAAGCAGGAAGGTGCCAATGCCGACACGCCCCACACCAAGTGAGCGCCAGCGGCGCCTGGGAGCCGAGTTGCGGAGCATGCGGCTCGCGGCAGGCCGGACCACTGAGTACGCCGCAGGGTTGCTGGGCCTGGACCGAACAAAGGTGTCCAACATGGAGACCGGCGTCCGCGCCACCTCGGCCGAACGCATCCGCATCCTCGCCAGCAACTACGACTGTGCCGACCACGCCTACGTTGAGGCCCTCGTCGCCATGGCCGACTCAGGCAAACGCGGATGGTGGGAGCAGTACCGAGGCACCCTCCCTCAACGCCTGCTGGACGTCGCCGAGTTGGAGTGGTTTGCCACCCGGCTGCGCACGCTCCAGACGGTGCATGTCCCCGGGCTGCTCCAGTTGAGCGGATACGCCCGCGCCATCTTCGACGCGGCCTTGCCTCCGCTCCCCAAGTCCGAAGTCGAACTACGAGTCGCCCAACGCATTCAGCGGCAACAGGTCCTGGAGCGTGACAACGCCCCCCACTACATCGCGTACGTCCACGAATGGGCCCTCCGCATGCAGTTCGGAGGGCGACGCACAACCCGAGAGCAACTTCAGCATCTGTGCGAGATGTCCGAGATGGAGAATGTCGACATCCGCGTTCTCACAACCGACGTCGGCGCCTTCCCGGGCGCGGGACACGCAGTCCTGTACGCCCACGGTGCTGTCCCTCAACTGGACACCGTCCAGCTGGACTCCGCGCATGGCGGAGAGTTCACTCACGCCGATGCGCAACTTGCCAAGTACCGTGCCCACATGGACTGGTGGCACGCCGAATCGCTGGACCGGCAGGCCTCACGCGACTTCATGCACGACATCGCCCGCCAACTCTGAGGAACGGCCTTGAGAACCGATATCACCTGGGAAGAGCCCTTCTGCGCCGAGGGCAACAACTGTTTCCGTATAGGCACCGACCCCCATGGCAACGCCTACATCGCCGTCGCCGGCCAGGAGGACACCCCCCTCACCGACACCCGCGAAGCCCTCCGCACCCTCATTCTGGACATCAAGGCGGGTAAGGCGGACCACCTGTTGTAGGCCGAAAGCGTCTGGGGCCACCGGGAAGCGGTACGACCGTCCGGCGGCCCCGGCTACGTGACAGCCACGCAGCCCCCTGCACAACGCGCTCTTGCCGCCTGACCAGGGCTACGGAGCCGTCAGTAGTACTCCCGGATGTATCCCAGCGCCTTCCCGAAAACATCCTGGTCACGGATCTTGAACTTGATGTAGAGCGCCTTGCGGAGCGCCTGCTGGACGAGGCGATCGCCTTCGGTGGTGCTCTGCCAGCCGTCGAAGCGGACGGTACGGACGACGGAGTCGACCTCGTCGACGACCTTCTCTGCGATGATCGGGGTCTCCTCGCCCTTGAGCGAGTCGAAGAGCTCGGTCAAGGCGGCCTTGCCACGCTCCTCGCGGGGCACTTCAGCGGCGGCCTTCTCCGCTGCGACGGTGTCTCGCGCCAGCGCGAAGAGCTCCTTGAGGAACTCCAGCGATGCCTGCTGAGAGTGGGCGTACTTCTGCTTCAGAGCATTCAACCGCTGGCCGAGCTCGATGAAAGCCGGGTTGCCGACGTGCCTGGCGATGCGTGCCGTGATCCACTTCTCGACCTCGACGGGGTCGATGTCCTTACGCTTGCCGGTCATCAGGTCCTCGATGACCTGCGCATCGAGGACGATGGTCTCCAGGTCGGTGCGGGGGACCTCCACGGTGACGTGCTTGTTTATGAGCTCAAGCGTCTTGGCGCCCAGCGTGTGCCAGACCAGTCGGCCGGTGACATCGGTGGGCTGCACGGACTGGTAGACGTCGGTCAGCCAGCGGTAGTCCGACTCGTACTCGGACAGGATCGGGTCTGGGGAGAGGGTCTCCCAGAGCTGGGCGACAAAGCTGTACGCGGCTCCGAAGGCGTCACGGGACTCGTCGGAGTCGATCGCGGTCTGCGCCTGGATCAGGCCCTCGTAGCCGCCGACGGTGCGGTTCACGCCGGGAAAGAACGCCAGAGCAGCCTCGATCGCAGGGCCGAGCTGCGCGCGGAGTACGGCGATGTTGGAGATGACCTGCTGGACGGACTTGTCGTCGAACTCGAAGGCCTTGGCGACATCGTCGAAGATGCCGAGGTAGTCCACTATCAGGCCATGCGTCTTGGCAGGCGGGTAAACCCGGTTCGTGCGGCAGATCGCCTGGAGCAGGGTGTGCTCGCGCAGGGGCTTGTCGATGTACTGGGCGTAGAGGACCGGGGCGTCGAAGCCGGTGAGGAGTTTCGCGGTCACAATGATGATCTTCAGTGGGTCGGCGGGGTCGTTGAAGCGAGCGGTGATCCGCTCCAGCTCCTCCCGGCCCGGCGTCCACTGCTTCCACGCCGGCTTGTCCCCGCGGCCGGCGGACATCACGATCGTGGACACGTCCGAGCCGAGCAGGCCATCAAGCACTTTCTTGTACGCCATGCAGGCGGCCTTGTCGTAGACCACGACCTGTGCCTTGAAGCCCTGCGGTTCGACCTTCGTGGTGAAGTGCTCGGCGATGTCGACGGCGATCTTGCGGACCCTGTCGGGGGCCTTGATCAGCGTCTCCAGCGAGGCGGCCTTCTTCGACAGTGCGGTGCGGTCCTCCTCGGTGAGCCCATGGCGGTCGGCGAGTTCGTTGAAGGCCGTCTTGATCGACTCCTCGTCCAGGTGGATCTCCGAGAGGCGTGGCTCGAAGTGCAGCGGCAGTGTGGCGCCGTCGCGGATGGAGTCGGAGAAGGAGTAGCGCGAGAGATACCCGTGCTCGTCGGCCTCGGAGCCGAACCACATGAACGTGTTGCGGTCGCGCTTGTTGATCGGCGTCCCGGTCAGCCCAAACAGGAACGCGTTGGGCAGCGCCTCCCGCATCTTCCGGCCGTAGTCACCCTCCTGCGAGCGGTGGGCCTCGTCGACCATCACGATGATGTTGTCGCGCTCGTCCAGCACACCGGGTGCTTCACCGAACTTGTGGATCGTGGTGATGATGACCTTCCGCGCCCCCACAGCCAGGAGCTCCTGAAGTTCCTTGCGGGACTCCGTCGAAACCAGGTTCGGTACGTCGGAGGCGTTGAACGTCGCGGTGATCTGGGTGTCGAGGTCGATCCGGTCGACCACGATGATCACCGTGGGCGAGGTCAACCCCGCCATCGCGCGCAGCTTCTGCGCGGTGAACACCATCAGGAGCGACTTCCCCGACCCCTGGAAGTGCCAGATCAGCCCCTGCTTGATCCGCCCGTGCAGCACCCGCTCCACGATCAGGTTGGTCGCCTGGAACTGCTGGAACCGCGCGATCACCTTGATCTTGCGATGCTTCTTGTCGGTCGCGAACAGCGTGAAGAACCGCAGAAAGTCCAAGATCGCATCCGGATCCAGAACGCCCTCGACCGCGTCCTTGACCGTCGCGAGGCCTGTCTTCACCGGCGTGTGGTCGTCACCGGACTCATCGGCCCGCCACGGCCCCCACAGCTCCACCGGCATCCCGACCGACCCGTAGCGGAGGTCCTTGCCGTCGGTGGCAAAGCTGAGAACGTTCGGCACGAAGAACGCCGGGACGTTGACCTCGTAGTCCTCCTTGACCTGCGCGGCCGCGTCGATCCAGGAGTACGCCGGCCGCACCGGCGACTTCGCCTCCCCCACGACGAGCGGGAACCCGTTGCACCAGATCACCAGGTCGAAGCGCCGCTCCAACCGCCCGACCCCGTAGGTCACCTCGGTCGACACGATCCAGTTGTTCGCGCTGTGCTCGCCGGGGTGGTCGAAGTCGATCAGTCTGACGGTCACATGCTCGCCGTCGGGCCCGAACGGCATGGTTTTCTGCCCTGTGAGCCATGCCGCGAACTGCTCGTTCGCCACGACCGGATTAGGTGTGCTGCGCGCGGAGATCAGGATCGCCCGCAGCTGGTAGATCACCTCATCGGCCAGACGCGGATCCGCCTCGATGGTCGGGTTGAGGCGGATCAACGCCTCCCGCACCTGCTGCTCCAGTAACACCTCATCGGTGCGCCGCGGCAGGTGGCTCCCCGACACAAACCGCACACCGGCCAACTGCACCAGATCCCGGACGAAGTCGCGGACGGTGTTCGCCTCGTTGAAGGTCACTCGACACCCCCGAAGATCTCCTCCGAAACGGCTTGCCGGAGCTGGGTAAGTGCATCCTTCTCCTGCTTCGCAGCGTCAATGCCCGCTCGAACTGCAGCGAACCGGTCCAAGAACTCATCCTGCTCCGCGAGCCCTGGAATCAGGACCTGGATGCCAGCGAATCGCTTCACCCCAAGGTGCGCGATCGATGTGGTTTGCGTCGCCACGTCAGCGAAGGTTCCATCAAACAGGAGCGATCGGAACACCGCTTGCGCATACCACGGCCGGACGATCTCCGTATTGGCGCGAAAGCGAATCAGTGTGTTTTGGAAGAACATCGGCTCAGGAAATTCCTCGACAAGCGCCGACTGACCTACTAGATCCCGACTTTGACCTTCGCTCACCAGAATGTCTCCGGGCTGCAGAGAGTACAGCCTTTGCTCGCTGGGCGTGAAGTTCATCTTGCGCACATCGGCCATGCGCAATTCGTTGTCCCCTACATTAGCCACGCGGAGATAAGGCACCATGTGGTCCCCTGTGGCGTGCTGGGGCGATCTCTGACGGCCCATCAAGACGGATCCAAGGTCAGCGATTGTCCGTAGTTCACCGTCTTGATTAGCCGCAAGGCTTCTCAGCAGCCCAGCTTCCACACGAAGTAGCGACGCCAGGGGCACCGCCACGCGATGGCGCTCGACGGCCCAGAGGAGGTCGGCAAGGCGCTGCTGTTCGTCGAGAGGCGGGACATGGAACTCGTACCGCTGCATCTGCCCCCAAAGCAGACGCGGGTTCATCGAGCCGGTTGCCTCGGCGGTCGCGTAGGCGATGAAGTGGTCGGAGGCGAGAACGAAGGGCAGGAACTCTTGCAGGAGTCCGTTCTCGGGAATGGCGTCGAGGACGTAGGTCTTGTCGGCGACGACGCCGGAGAAGTTCACGACGCCGGACTTACGAAGGTAGGGACGTGCCGAGACGAAGAGAATCTGACCCGGCTTGAAGACGTAAGTGAACGTCGAGCCCATCTGACCGTCGTTGACGTCTCCGAAGCGCTCGATGGTGAGGCTGTCGCTGTCGATGTGTCCGCCACCGACGTAGCGGTCGACGTCACCGTTCGCCGGATCAGCCTGGCTGCGCGATCGACGGATGACGTCACCCAGTCGCACGCGCTTCCAGCCGCTCTTGTCAAGGTTGAGACTCACCGGGCAACCTCCGCGCGCAACAAACCGAGTACGTCCGCGACAGCGACGTCTACCGATGCCGCAGCCTCACGCCAACCCACGAGCGCCGCTGCGACCGAGTCAGCAGGCGTCACCCCACCCCCTGGCGCAGCAGGTGTGACGTACTGCGGGATGGCCATGTTGCCGTTGTTGGCGCGGATCTCGTCGAGGGTGGCGACTCGGGCGAAACCCGGCACGTCCGCGAAGTTCTGGAACACGTGCAGGATTTTGTGCTGATGCTTCTCGGAGAGGAAGGACTGGACGCCTGCTCGGTAGAACTCTCTCTTCGCGTCGATGAAGAGCACCTTGTGCTTACGGTCAGCCGACTTCTGCTTTCGGAGGACCAACACGATCGCTTCCATGCCCGAGTTGTAGAAGAGTCCGTGGGCCAGGCCGATCACCGCCTCGACGGCGTCGGCATCGATCATGGCCTTGCGAACTGTCGCCTCCCCGATCCGGTTCAGCACCCCGTGAGGCAGCAGGATCGCGGCACGACCGGTCTTGGGATCCAGGCTCGCCTCGATGTGCTGGATGAAGGCATAGTCGGCAGCGTTCTGGGGCGGTACGCCCCACAGGTTGCGCCCGTACGGATCCTTGGTGAAGGCAGACCGGTTCCAACTCTTGATGGAGTAGGGCGGGTTGGCCAGGACGACGTCGAAGGTCCGCAGCCGGCCGTGGGCATCGAGGAAGGCCGGCTTGGCGAGGGTGTCGCCGTGGGTGATATGGCCGTCGGCGATGCCGTGGAGGAAGAGGTTCATCTTCGCGATCGCCGAGGTGCCGTAGTTGAGCTCCTGGCCGTACAGGCGGAGGTTCCGCCACTCCTTGCCCCGGCGCTTGAGCTCGGCGACGGTGGAGATGAGCATGCCGCCCGTGCCGCAGGTCGGGTCGTAGACCGACTCCCCCGGCCGAGGTTCCAGCATCATGGTCATCAGGTGCACCAGGGTGCGGTTGGTGTAGAACTCCTGGGCCGTGTGGCCGGAGTCGTCGGCGAACTTCTTGATCAGGTACTCATAGCCCTGTCCGAGCTCGTCCTCCGGCAGGTTCGCCACCGACAGCGTCTTGGTCGAGAAGTGCTCGATCAGGTCCGAGAGGGTCGAGTCGGGGAGCAGGTCCTTGTTGGTCCACTCGCCGTCACCGAAGACGCCGGTGAGGGTGTCGGGGTTGGCGGACTCGATGGACCGCATCGCGGCCTTGAGTGCGGTGCCGACGTCACTGGTGACCTTGCGCAGGTCGGCCCAGTGGGCACCATCGGGGATGGCGAATCGGTGGTTCTCCCGGAGGTCGGCGAGCTCCTCGTCGCCGTACACCTCCAGGGCGGCGGCGTGCTCCTCGTCGTAGACGTCGGAGATGCGCTTGAGGAAGACCAAAGGGAAGATGTACTGCTTGTAGTCGCCGGCGTCGATCAGGCCGCGCAGCAGCACCGCGGCATCCCACAGGTAGGACTCCAGCTCCCGCTGGGTGATCCGCTTCGGACTCGTCGTGGTCATACGCCCAGCCCCCACTTCGCCAGCTCGGCCTCCAGCGCTGCGCGGGTCTCGCGGGCCTCCGCGTGGGCGGTCTCCAGGTCGGCCAAGGCCTGCTCCAGGGTGATCTGCTCGCCGGTGTCGGCGGGCTCGACGTACAGCGGGATGTTCAGGTTCCAGCCGTTGGCCCTGATGTCGTCCAGGGTCGCGACCGCGGCCAGGCCGAGCTGGTCGGCGTACTCCAGGTATGCCTTCAGGAGGGTCTCGGCGTGGTCGGGCTCGAGGGTGTTCTGGTTACGGCCACGCTTGAAAAGCGACTCTCCGTTGACGAAGAGCACTTTGTCCTGCTGCTCGGCGGGGCGCTGACGGCGCAGGATCAGCACGCAGGCGGCAAGGCCGGCGCCGTAGAACAGGTTGGGCGCCAGACCGATGACGGCCTCCACGAAGCCGGCTTTGAGGATGTGCTCGCGGACGCGACCCTCAGCGCCCTGACGGAACAGGGCGCCCCGCGGGAGGACGACCGCGACCCTTCCGCCGGTGGGCGCGGCGGAGGTGAGCATGTGCTGGACCCAGGCCCAGTCGGCGTACCCCTTCGGCGGCACCCCGCCCAGCTCATTACGGCCCCACGGATCGGAGGCCCACTGCTCCTGGCCCCAGTTCTTCAACGAGAACGGCGGGTTGGCGATTACGCAGTCGAACCGCGCCAACCGACCGTGGTCGAAGTAGGCCGGGTCGCGCAACGTATCGCCGCGCTCGATGTGGAAGTCCTCCATGCCATGCAGCAGCAGGTTCATCCGGGCGATCGCCGAGGTGGTGAGCACCTTCTCCTGGCCGTACAGCTTGCCGAGCACCGTCTTCGGGTCGCCGCCGCAGGCCTTGATGTGCTGGATGACCTCGATCAGCATGCCACCGGTGCCACAGGCCGGATCGTAGACCGTCTCGCCTTCCTGGGGATCGAGGATGTTGACCAGGAGCGCGACCACCTCGCGCGGGGTGTAGTACTCGCCTGCCTTCTTGTTCGACTGGTCGGCGAACCGCTTGATCAGGTACTCGTACGCCTGTCCCAGCACGTCGGGGGCGGCCTGGGAGATCGAAAGAGTCTTGGTCGAGAAGTGCTCGATCAGGTCGATCAGGTTGCTGTCCGGGAGCTTGTCCTTGTTGGTCCAGGTCGCGCCACCGAAGATGCCGTACAGCGTGCCCTGGTTGGCCTGCTCGATCCCCCGAAAGGCGCTCTTGAGCGCCTCACCGACGTTCTCGGTGCGCTCGCGCACGTCTTCCCAGTGGCATCCCTCGGGGATGATGAACCGGTGGTTCTCCTCGAACGCCGCGTACGTGTGGTCGCCGTCGGACTCGTCGAGCGCGCGGGCATACTCCTCGTCGTACACATCGCTGATCCGTTTGAAGAACATCAAGGGGAAGATGTACGCCTTGAAGTCCGCCTGATCGATACTGCCCCGAAGTAGATCAGCCGCCTTCGCCAGGTACGACTTCAGCTCCCCCAGCGTCAACGGCATCGGAAGTTCCTGCTCCCCCGCGCCGACCGCACTCGACCCCACTCGATCACTGCCCGTTCCACACTCGGCCTGCTTCAGCTCGCCGTCCAGGCGAGAACGTGTCGGAGTCTAGTGGGATACGCCAGCGCTGCACCGAAAGCTTGGCCTCGCAGCCGAGGCCTACAGCTCCGCCGCAGGTCAGCACCATGCGATGCCTGGATACACCAGGCGCCCGGCAGCTGGTCGGCCCATCCACACCTCGCGGGCGCGACTCACGTCCTGACGCACTCTGGTCACTGCGCGTGCCCGAACGGAGCACCACGCAAGGGATGACTGAGTGCCGGCCTCGGTGAAGACAGGCAGCAACGTCAGCCGTACGGCGCCGCGTCCCCGCCCGCCGCCGCGAACGCGCCCCTGGCCATCCTGTGCAGCAGCTCCGCCGTCGCCGTGCGGCCCGGGAGGGAGCCCGGGCGGCCGAGGTGGGGGGTGGAGTTCAGGAGGCCGAAGACCGAGTGGACGGCCGAGCGGGCGGCGGGCTCGGCGAGGGCGGGGTAGACCTCGCGGAGCACCTCGACCCACAGTTCGACGTACTGCCGCTGGAGCTGGCGCACCAGCTTGCGGTCGCTGTCGCGGAGGCGGTCCAGCTCACGGTCGTGCAGGGTGATGAGGGGGCGGTCGTCGAGGGCGAAGTCGATGTGCCCCTCGATGAGCGAGTCGAGCACCGCCCCGGCCGGCCCCCCGTCGGCCTCCGCCAGCCGCCGCTTCGCACCCGTCAGGAGCTGCCCGCTGATGCCGACCAGCAGCTCGGCGAGCATCGCGTCCTTGCCGGCGAAGTGACGGTAGAGGCCGGGGCCGCTGATGCCGACGGCGGCGCCTATCTCGTCGACGCCGACCCCGTGGAAGCCTCGCTCGGCGAACAGCCGGGCGGCCTCCTTGAGGATCTGCTCGCGGCGGGTGGGGGCGTCGGTTCTGGTGGCCATGGAGCCAATTCTAGACAGGGAGGTTAGCGGTCGTTAACCTGGAGGAAATGCGTTAACGCTCATTAACAAAGGTGAGGGGACCGCACGATGGACCAGGCACCGGAGCTCACGACCGCGGTGGACCCCGCGGCGGAGTCGTTTCGGGCCAATGAGGCCGCGCACCGCGCCCTCGGCGAGGAGCTGCGCGCCAGGCTGGCCGCCGCCCGCCTCGGCGGCGGCGAGAAGGCGCGCGCCCGGCACACCGCCCGCGGCAAGCTGCTGCCGAGGGACCGGGTCGACACCCTCCTGGACCCGGGCTCGCCCTTCCTGGAGCTGGCCCCCCTCGCCGCCGACGGCATGTACGACGGGCAGGCGCCGGCGGCCGGGGTGATCGCCGGGATCGGCAGGGTCAGCGGCCGCGAGTGCGTGATCGTGGCCAACGACGCCACCGTCAAGGGCGGCACGTACTACCCGATGACGGTGAAGAAGCACCTGAGGGCCCAGGAGGTGGCGCTGGAGAACCGCCTCCCCTGCCTCTACCTCGTCGACTCGGGCGGCGCCTTCCTGCCCATGCAGGACGAGGTCTTCCCCGACCGTGAGCACTTCGGCCGGATCTTCTACAACCAGGCCCGGATGTCGGGCGCGGGCATCCCGCAGATCGCGGCCGTCCTCGGCTCGTGCACGGCGGGCGGCGCGTACGTCCCGGCGATGAGCGACGAGGCCGTGATCGTCCGCAACCAGGGGACGATCTTCCTCGGCGGCCCCCCGCTGGTGAAGGCCGCCACCGGTGAGGTCGTCACCGCGGAGGAGCTGGGCGGCGGCGAGGTCCACTCCCGGGTCTCCGGGGTCACCGACCACCTCGCCGAGGACGACGCGCACGCCCTGCGGATCGTGCGCACGATCGTGTCCACGCTCCCCTCGCGCGGCCCGCTCCCCTGGTCGGTGGAGCCGGCCGTCGAGCCCAAGGTGGACCCGTACACGCTGTACGGGGCGGTGCCGGTCGACTCGCGCACCCCGTACGACGTGCGGGAGGTCATCGCGCGCGTGGTCGACGGCTCGCGCTTCGCCGAGTTCAAGGCGGAGTTCGGGCAGACCCTCGTCACCGGCTTCGCCCGGATCCACGGCCACCCGGTGGGGATCGTCGCCAACAACGGCATCCTGTTCTCGGAATCGGCCCAGAAGGGCGCCCACTTCATCGAGCTGTGCGACCAGCGCGGCATCCCGCTGGTGTTCCTTCAGAACATCTCCGGCTTCATGGTCGGCCGGGACTACGAGGCCGGCGGCATCGCCAAGCACGGCGCGAAGATGGTGACGGCGGTGGCCTGCACCCGCGTCCCCAAGCTGACGGTCGTGGTCGGCGGTTCGTACGGCGCCGGCAACTACTCGATGTGCGGCCGGGCGTACTCGCCGCGCTTTCTGTGGATGTGGCCCAACGCCAAGATCTCGGTGATGGGCGGCGAGCAGGCCGCGTCCGTCCTCGCGACCGTCAAGCGGGACCAGTTGGAGGCGCGCGGCGAGCAGTGGCCGCTGGAGGACGAGGAGTCCTTCAAGGACCCGATCCGCGCCCAGTACGAGCGCCAGGGGAACGCCTACTACGCCACCGCCCGCCTCTGGGACGACGGCGTGATCGACCCGCTGGACACCCGCCAGGTCCTGGGCCTCGCCCTGACCGCCTGCGCCAACGCGCCCCTGGGTGACCCCCAGTTCGGCGTCTTCCGGATGTGAGGGGGCTTGTGAACGTGAGCATGTTCGACACGGTGCTGGTGGCCAACCGGGGCGAGATCGCCGTCCGCGTCATCCGCACCCTCCGCGCCCTCGGCGTCCGCTCGGTCGCGGTGTACTCCGACGCGGACGCCGACGCCCGGCACGTACGGGAGGCCGACACGGCGGTACGGATCGGTCCCGCGCCGGCGGCGGAGAGCTATCTGTCGGTGGAGCGCCTGCTGGAGGCGGCGGCCCGCACGGGCGCGCAGGCCGTGCACCCGGGGTACGGCTTCCTCGCGGAGAACGCCGGGTTCGCGCGGGCGTGCGCCGAGGCGGGACTCGTCTTCATCGGGCCCCCCGCCGACGCCATCTCCCTGATGGGCGACAAGATCCGCGCCAAGGAGACGGTCCGGGCGGCCGGGGTGCCGGTGGTCCCCGGCTCCAGCGGCAGCGGTCTGACCGACGGCCAGCTCGCGGACGCGGCGCGGGAGATCGGGATGCCGGTGCTGCTGAAGCCCAGTGCGGGCGGCGGCGGCAAGGGCATGCGGCTGGTGCGGGACGAGTCGGCGCTCGCCGACGAGATCGCGGCCGCCCGCCGTGAGGCCCGCGCCTCCTTCGGTGACGACACCCTCCTCGTGGAGCGGTGGATCGACCGCCCCCGGCACATCGAGATCCAGGTCCTGGCCGACAACCACGGGCACGTGATCCACCTCGGCGAGCGCGAGTGCTCGCTCCAGCGCCGCCACCAGAAGGTCATCGAGGAGGCGCCCAGCGTCCTGCTCGACGAGGCCACCCGTGCCGCGATGGGCGAGGCGGCGGTCCAGGCGGCCCGCTCCTGCGGCTACTCCGGCGCGGGCACCGTCGAGTTCATCGTCCCCGGCGGCGATCCGTCGTCGTACTACTTCATGGAGATGAACACGCGCCTCCAGGTGGAGCACCCGGTGACCGAGCTGGTCACGGGCGTCGACTTGGTGGAGTGGCAGCTGCGGGTGGCGGCGGGCGAGCGACTGGCCCTCACCCAGGACGACATCCGGCTGACGGGCCACGCCGTCGAGGCCCGGATCTGCGCCGAGGACCCCTCGCGCGGCTTCCTGCCCTCCGGCGGCACGATCCTCGCCCTGCGCGAACCGCAGGGCGACGGCGTCCGCACGGACTCCGGCCTCACCGAGGGCACGGAGGTCGGTTCGCTGTACGACCCGATGCTCTCCAAGGTCATCGCGTACGGCCCCGACCGGCCCACCGCGCTGCGCCGGCTCCGGGCCGCCCTCGCCGGGACGGTCACCCTGGGCGTGCAGACGAACGCCGGGTTCCTGCGCCGGCTGCTGGCACATCCGGCGGTGGTCACGGGCGACCTGGACACGGGCCTGGTCGAGCGGGAGGTCGACGGGCTCGTACCGGACGGGGTGCCCGAGGCCGTGTACGAAGCGGCGGCGGCCCTGCGGCTCGACGCGCTGACGCCGCGCGGCGAGGGCTGGACGGACCCCTTCTCGGTGCCGAACGGCTGGCGCCTGGGCGGAGAGACCGTTCCCCCGGCCTTCGACCTGCGGGTGCCGGGCCTCGAACCCGTCACCCATCGCCCGCTGGGCACCCACACCATCACGGGCGACCGGGTCTCCGTGACCCTGGACGGCGTCCGCCACACCTTCCACCACGCCGAGGGCTGGCTCGGCCGGGACGGCGACGCCTGGCACGTACGGGACCACGACCGGGTGGCCGCCGCCCTGACCGGCGCGGCCCACGGGGGCGCGGACTCGCTGACGGCGCCGATGCCCGGCACGGTCACCGTGGTGAAGGTGGCCGTCGGCGACGAGGTGAGCGCCGGTCAGAGTCTGCTGGTGGTGGAGGCGATGAAGATGGAGCACGTCATCGCCGCACCGCACGCCGGGACCGTCACCGAACTGGACGTGGCGCCGGGCACGACCGTCGCCATGGACCAGGTGCTGGCGGTCGTCGCCCCGCACGAGCAGGACGAGGAGGCCGCGCGATGACGTCACCGGACAGCATGGGGGCGACCGCGGAGGGTTCCGCCCCGGGCCTGCCGATGACCGTGCCCGCACCGGCCGCCGACGGGCTCCCGACGCGGGTCCGTATCCACGAGGTCGGCGCCCGTGACGGCCTGCAGAACGAGAAGGCGACCGTCCCGACGGAGGTGAAGGCCGAGTTCGTCCGCCGCCTGGCCGACGCGGGGCTGACGACGATCGAGGCGACGAGCTTCGTGCACCCCAAGTGGGTGCCGCAGCTCGCCGACGCCGAGGCGTTGTTCCCGCAGGTCGCCGATCTGCCGGTGGACCTGCCGGTCCTGGTGCCCAACGAGCGCGGCCTCGACCGGGCCCTGGCGCTGGGCGCCCGCCGGGTGGCCGTCTTCGCCAGCGCCACCGAGTCCTTCGCCAAGGCCAACCTCAACCGCACGGTCGACGAGGCGCTGGCCATGTTCGACCCGGTGGTGACCCGGGCGAAGGCCGACGGGGTGCAGGTGCGGGGCTATCTCTCCATGTGCTTCGGCGACCCCTGGGAGGGCCCGGTGCCCATCCCGCAGGTCGTCCGGGTCTGCCGGGCCCTGCTCGACATGGGCTGCGACGAGCTGAGCCTCGGCGACACCATCGGCGTCGCCACCCCGGGCCATGTGCAGGCACTGCTCACCGCGCTGACCGAGGCGGGGGTGCCGACCCCGGCCCTCGGTGTCCACTTCCACGACACCTACGGCCAGGCCCTCGCCAACACCCTCGCGGCGCTGCGGCACGGCGTCACGACCGTCGACGCCTCCGCCGGCGGCCTCGGCGGCTGCCCCTACGCCAAGAGCGCCACCGGCAACCTCGCCACGGAAGACCTCGTGTGGATGCTGCGGGGCCTCGGCATCGACACCGGCGTCGACCTCGGCCGTCTCGTCGCCACCAGCGCGTGGATGGCCGACCACCTGGGCCGACCCAGCCCGTCCCGCACCGTACGAGCCCTCTCCCACAAGGAGCAGTGAGTTTTCATGGACCACCACCTCTCTCCCGAACTGGAAGAACTCCGCCGTACGGTCGAGGAGTTCGCGCACGAGGTCGTCGCGCCGAAGATCGGCGACTTCTACGAGCGCCATGAGTTCCCGTACGAGATCGTGCGGGAGATGGGCCGTATGGGCCTGTTCGGGCTGCCGTTCCCGGAGGAGTACGGGGGTATGGGCGGCGACTACCTGGCGCTCGGTATCGCCCTGGAGGAGCTGGCGCGGGTGGACTCGTCCGTGGCCATCACCCTGGAAGCGGGGGTGTCCCTGGGCGCCATGCCGATCCATCTGTTCGGCACGCCGGCCCAGAAGGAGGAGTGGCTGCCGCGGCTGTGCTCCGGGGAGATCCTGGGCGCGTTCGGCCTCACCGAGCCCGACGGCGGCTCGGACGCGGGCGCGACCCGTACGACGGCCCGGCTCGACGAGGAGACCAACGAGTGGGTGATCAACGGCAGCAAGTGCTTCATCACCAACTCCGGGACCGACATCACGGGGCTCGTCACGGTCACGGCGGTGACCGGCCGCACTCCGGAGGGCAAGCCGCTGATCTCCTCCATCATCGTCCCGTCCGGCACTCCGGGCTTCACGGTGGCGGCCCCCTACTCGAAGGTCGGCTGGAACGCCTCCGACACCCGTGAGCTGTCCTTCTCCGACGTCCGGGTGCCCGCGGAGAACCTCCTCGGCGAACTCGGCCGTGGCTACGCGCAGTTCCTGCGCATCCTCGACGAGGGCCGGATCGCCATCTCGGCGCTCGCCACGGGGCTCGCCCAGGGCTGTGTCGACGAGTCGGTGAAGTACGCCAAGGAGCGCCATGCCTTCGGCCGGCCGATCGGCTCCAACCAGGCGATCCAGTTCAAGATCGCCGACATGGAGATGAAGGCCCACACGGCCCGCCTCGCCTGGCGGGACGCGGCCTCACGGCTGGTCGCCGGGGAACCGTTCAAGAAGGAGGCGGCGCTGGCGAAGCTGTACTCCTCCACGGTCGCCGTCGACAACGCCCGTGACGCCACGCAGATCCACGGCGGCTACGGCTTCATGAACGAGTACCCGGTGGCCCGTATGTGGCGTGACTCCAAGATCCTGGAGATCGGCGAGGGCACGAGCGAGGTCCAACGCATGCTGATCGCCCGCGAGTTGGGGCTCGTGGGCTGACACCGCCGTATCGAGGAGGCCGGATTCGTTCTCACGGATCCGGCCTTCTGACGTGCGGGGGCGGTTCGCCCGCCACGGGGACGCGCGCCCGGACGCGGCATCCCTCCAGCAGACCCCACCCCCTGGACAGGAAGTGAGGTTAGGCTAACCTATCTTCGAACTCACCCTCGGGCGGCACTCCGCCCCGTTCGAAAGTAGCCATACTCATGCCCAACGCCAGCGCCGCTCACCTCACCCGCCGTGGCATCCTCGCCGCCGGTGGCGCACTCGGTCTCGGTGCCGTGCTCGCCGCCTGCGGAGACGACAAGGCGAGCGGTGGCGCCGGCTCCGGCAAGGAGACGGCTGCCGCCAAGTCGGGCCCCTGGACGTTCAAGGACGACCGCAAGGAGACCGTCAAGCTCGACAAGACCCCGGCGAACATCGTCGCGTTCGTGGGTGTCGCCGCCGCGCTGCACGACTACGGCATCGGCGTGAAGGGGGTCTTCGGCCCGACCAAGCTGCAGAACGGCAAGGCCGACGTCCAGGCCGGCGACCTCGACATCAGCAAGGTCACCGTCGTCGGCAACATCTGGGACGAGTTCAGCGTCGAGAAGTACGCGGCCCTCTCGCCCGACGTCCTCATCACCACGATGTTCGACGACGCGGGCACCCTCTGGTACGTGCCCGAGGCGTCCAAGGACAAGATCGCCAAGCTCGCCCCGAGCGTCGGCATCTCCGTGTACGACCGCCAGATGACCGAGCCGCTCCAGCGGGTCTACGAGCTGGCCGAGTCGCTGGGCGCGGACGTCACGTCGGAGAAGGTCACCGCGGCGAAGAAGCGGTTCGAGGACGCCGCCGCCCGGCTGCGCGCGGCCACCAAGGCCAAGCCGGACATCAAGGTGCTGGCCGGTTCCGCCAGCCAGGACATCTTCTACGTGTCCGGCTCGAACCTCTCCATCGACCTGGAGTACTTCAAGGCCCTCGGCGTGAACTTCGTCGAGCCGAGCGCCGAGGCGCTGAAGGCCAGCGGCGGCTGGTTCGAGAACCTCAGCTGGGAGAACGTCGACAAGTACGACGCGGACGTCATCATCATGGACAACCGCACGTCGGCGATCCAGCCGGACGCGATCGAAGAGGCGACCTGGAAGAAGCTGCCCGCGGTCAAGGCCGGTCAGGTCATCGGGCGCAACCCCGAGCCGATCCTGTCCTACGACAAGTGCGCGCCGCTTCTGGAGGAGCTGGCCGAGGCGATCGAGAAGGCGAAGAAGGTCCGTTGAGGCCTTGACCGTGGGTGAGCCGCGCGTCCGGCTGTGGCGTCGCGCACACGCGGCGGCGCCGCACATATCAACACCCCGCGCCCCTGACCATGCTGGGCGCGACCTCTTGCACAGCCGCACCCTGACCCCGACTCAGGAGCTATCGATGACGACGGCCGTAGCCGCCCCCTTCCGTTTCTTCTCCCTTCAGGTCGTGCGGACGGAGCGGCTGGGGCCGTCTCTGGTGCGCGTCTCCTTCGGTGGGGACGACCTGCGGTTCTTCCTGTCGGACGGGAGGGACCAGTCGCTGTCGCTGTTCCTGCCGCAGCCGGGGCAGGACGTGCCGGCTGTGCCGTACGAGCTGGGCGACGGCTGGTGGCAGGCGTGGCGGGAACTGCCGGACGACGTGCGGGCGGTGATGCGCTCGTACACGCTGCGCGGGCTGCGGACCGACGTGCGCGGGGAGACCGTCGAGATCGACATCGACTTCGTGCTGCACGGGGTGGAGCCGGGGGCCGCCGTGCCCGCCGGGCCCGCGTCGCGGTGGGCGTCGCGGGCGTCGGCCGGGGACCGGGTCGTGCTGCTCGGGCCGGCGATCGCCGACAACCGGGCGATCCGGTTCCGGCCGCCGGCCGACACCGATCTGATGGTGATCTGGGGGGACGAGACGGCGCTGCCCGCCGCCTCGGCGATCCTGGAGTCGCTGCCCGCCGGGATGCCGGCACGGGTCTGGCTGGAGGTCCACCACGCGGGGGACATCCAGGACCTGTCCACCGAGGCCGACGCCGAGATCACCTGGCTGGTGCGCGGCGAGGGCGCACCGACCGCGCTGGACGCCGTCCGTGCCGCCCCTCTGCCGCCCGGCCGGCTTCCGTACGCGTGGATCGCCGGTGAGTCCGGCCGGGTCAAGGAACTGCGCCGGCATCTCGTGCGGGAGCGCGGGATCGACAAGCGGCGCGTGACCTTCGTCGGGTACTGGCGTGAGGGTCTGACGGAGGAACAGCTGCGCGAGCGCGGCGAATAGGGCGCTCGTCGGGCCAACTGCCCCTGACGCCCCCGTGACTGACGTGATGACAGTCACGGAAGAGGCATGACCTCTCTCAACTTAGTTAGGTTAGGCTTACCTAAATTGAATCCGGGATTACGTACCCCACTCCTCTCATCTCTCCGTCCCACCCGGACCGCCCCGCTCGGAGGACCTTCCCATGCGCTCGCACCTGCTCAATGACACGACCGCGGAGCGGTACTGCCGCACCGTGACCGAAGGCGTGGAGCGGGTGGCGGCCAAACTCGCCACCACCGACCGGCCGTTCACCGGTGTCGGCGTCGACGCCCTCGCTCCCGTCATCGAGGGGATCGACCTCGACAAGCCGCTGCACGACACGGCCGCCGTCCTCGACGAGCTGGAGGACGTGTACCTCCGGGACGCGATCTACTTCCACCACCCCCGCTACCTCGCCCACCTCAACTGCCCGGTCGTCATCCCGGCCGTGCTCGGCGAGGCCGTCCTGTCCGCCGTCAACTCCTCGCTGGACACCTGGGACCAGTCCGCGGGCGGCACCCTGATCGAGCGGAAACTCATCGACTGGACCAACGAGCGCGTCGGCTTCGGCCCCGCCGCCGACGGCGTGTTCACCTCCGGCGGCTCGCAGTCCAACCTCCAGGCCCTGCTCCTCGCCCGGGAGGAGGCGAAGCCGGGGCCCGGCGGGTGGCAAGGGCCCGCCGACAACGCCCGACTGCGGATCTTCGCCTCCGAGGTCAGCCACTTCAGCGTGAAGAAGTCCGCGAAACTGCTGGGCCTCGGGCAGGACGCGGTCGTCTCCGTCCCGGTCGACGCCGACAAGCGGATGCAGACCATGGCGCTCGCCCGTGAGCTGGAGCGCTGCAAGGCCGACGGCCTCGTCCCCATGGCCGTCGTCGCCACCGCCGGCACCACCGACTTCGGGTCCATAGACCCGCTGCCCGAGACAGCCGAGCTGTGCGAACAGTACGGGGCGTGGATGCACGTCGACGCCGCCTACGGCTGCGGACTGCTCGTCTCCCGCAAGCGGCGCGCCCTGCTCGACGGGATCGAGCGCGCCGACTCGGTCACCGTCGACTTCCACAAGTCCTTCTTCCAGCCGGTGAGTTCGTCCGCCGTCCTGGTCCGGGACGGGGCGACCCTGCGCCACGCCACCTACCACGCGGAATACCTGAACCCGCGCCGCATGGTCACCGAGCGCATCCCCAACCAGGTCGACAAGTCCCTCCAGACCACCCGCCGCTTCGACGCGCTGAAGCTGTGGATGACGCTGCGCACGATGGGCGCCGACGGCGTCGGGCAGCTCTTCGACGAGGTGTGCGACCTGGCGGAGGAGGGCTGGAGGCTGCTCGCCGCCGACCCGCGCTACGACGTGGTCGTGGAGCCCCGGCTGTCGACGCTGGTCTACCGCTACATCCCCGAGGCCGTCACCGACCCGGCCGAGATCGACCGCGCCAACCTGTACGCCCGCAAGGCCCTGTTCGCCTCCGGCGACGCCGTGGTCGCGGGCACCAAGGTGGGCGGCCGCCACTACCTGAAGTTCACCCTGCTCAACCCCGAGACCACGGTCGCCGACATCGCCGCCGTGCTCGATCTGATCGCCGGCCACGCCGAGCAGTACCTGGGAGAATCCCTTGACCGCGTCGCTTCCTGAATCCGCCGTGCACGTCCACGACTTCATCGGCATCGGACTGGGACCCTTCAACCTCGGCCTGGCCTGCCTCACCGAGCCGATCGCCGAGCTCGACGGGATCTTCCTGGACGCGAAGCCGCACTTCGAGTGGCACTCGGGGATGTTCCTCGACGGCGCCCACCTCCAGACCCCGTTCATGTCGGACCTGGTCACCCTCGCCGACCCGACGTCGCCGTACTCCTTCCTCAACTACCTGAAGGACTCCGGCCGGCTGTACTCGTTCTACATCCGCGAGAACTTCTACCCCCTGCGCGTCGAGTACGACGACTACTGCCGCTGGGCCGCGAACCGGCTGACCAACGTCCGCTTCGGCACGACGGTCACCGAGGTGACGTACGAGGACGACGTGTACGCCGTGCGGACGGCCGGCGGGGACGTCCTGCGCGCCCGACGGCTGGTCCTCGGCACCGGCACCGTCCCCTACCTCCCCGGGGCGTGCGAGGGCCTGGGCGGCGACTTCTTCCACAACGCCCAGTACATGCACCGCAAGGCGGAGCTGCTGAAGAAGAAGTCGATCACGATCGTCGGCAGCGGCCAGAGCGCCGCGGAGATCTACCACGAGCTGCTGTCCGAGATCGACGTCCACGGCTACCAGCTCAACTGGGTCACCCGCTCCCCGCGGTTCTTCCCCCTCGAATACACCAAGCTGACGCTGGAGATGACGTCACCGGACTACATCGACTACTTCCGCGCGCTGCCCGAGGAGACCCGCTACCGGCTGGAGAAGCAGCAGAAGGGCCTGTTCAAGGGCATCAACTCGGAGCTGATCGACTCCATCTTCGACCTGCTCTACCAGAAGAACGTGACCGCCGGCGGCCGCCCGGTCCCGACCCGGCTGCTCACCAACTCGTCCCTGAACAGCGCCACCCACGAGGCCGGGCGGTACACGCTCGGCTTCCGCCAGGACGAGCAGGGCAAGGACTTCGAGATCGAGACCGAGGGCCTGGTCCTGGCCACCGGCTACCACTACCGGCCGCCGGCGTTCCTCACCCCGATCCGCGACCGGCTCGTCTTCGACGGCCACGGCCGCTTCGACGTGGCCCGCAACTACGCCGTCGACACCACCGGCCGCGGGATCTTCCTGCAGAACGCGGGCGTCCACACCCACAGCGTCACCTCACCCGACCTGGGCATGGGCGCGTACCGCAACGCGTCCATCATCCGCGAGCTGCTGGGCACCGAGTACTACCCGGTCGAGAAGTCCATCGCCTTCCAGGAGTTCGCCGTATGACCTTCACCTTCCGTCCCCTGGACCCGCTGAAGGACGCCGAGCTGCTGCACCGCTGGGTCACGCACCCCAAGGCCGCGTACTGGATGATGCAGGACGCCCGGCCGGCGGACGTCGAGCGCGCCTACAGGGAGATCGCGGCCGACCCGCACCATCACGCCTTTCTGGGCCTGCGCGACGGCGAGCCCGCGTTCCTCATGGAGAAGTACGACCCTGCGCACCGCGAGCTGGTGGGCCTGTACGAGCCGGAGCCCGGCGATGTCGGCATGCACTTCCTGGTGCCGCCGACGGACACCCCCGTACACGGGTTCACCCGATCCGTGATCACCGCCGTGATGGCGCACCTCTTCGAGGACCCGGCCACCCGCCGTGTCGTCGTCGAGCCGGACGTGTCCAACACCGCGGTGCACGCGCTCAACGCGTTCGTCGGTTTCGTCCCCGACCGCGAGATCGACAAGCCGGAGAAGCGCGCCCTGCTCAGCTTCTGCACGCGCGAGCAGTTCCTCGCCCGTCACCGCCTCGCCGCCCGAGGAGTCCCCGTATGACCCCGTCCGATGCCGTGGCGCATCTGTCCCCCCACCGCTGGGCACGGGCCAACCGCCTGCTCATCCGCAAGGCCCTCGCCGAGTTCGCCCATGAGCGGCTCATCACTCCGGAGGCCACCGCCGACGGCCGCTTCGAGGTCCGCGGCGACGACGGTCGGACCCGCTACGGGTTCACCGCGCGGCGCTACGCCCTCGACCACTGGCAGGTCGACGCCGACTCGATCACCCGTCACCGGAACGGCGTCGACCTCCCCCTCGCCGCCCTGGACTTCTTCATCGAACTGAAGGACTCCCTGGGGCTGAGCGACGAGATCCTCCCGGTCTACCTCGAGGAGATCTCCTCCACCCTCTCCGGCACCTGCTACAAGCTGACCAAACCGCAGATCCCGGTCACCGAGCTGGTGGACGCCGGCTTCCAGGCCATCGAGACCGGGATGACCGAGGGCCACCCCTGCTTCGTCGCCAACAACGGCCGCCTCGGCTTCGGTGTCCACGAGTACCTGGCCTACGCCCCCGAGACGGCGAGCCCGGTCCGCCTGGTCTGGCTGGCCGCGCACCGTTCGCGGGCGGCGTTCACGGCGGGCGTCGGCATCGAGTACGAGGCGTTCCTGCGGGACGAGCTGGGCGCGGAGACCGTCGCCCGCTTCACCTCCGTCCTCACCGACCTGGAACTCGACCCGGCCGACTACCTCTTCATCCCGGTCCACCCCTGGCAGTGGTGGAACAAGCTCTCCGTCACCTTCGCCGCCGAGGTCGCCCAGCGGCACCTCGTGCTGCTCGGCGAGGGCGACGACGAGTACCTGGCCCAGCAGTCCATCCGGACCTTCTTCAACAGCTCCAGCCCGGAGAAGCACTACGTCAAGACGGCCCTGTCGGTCCTCAACATGGGCTTCATGCGGGGCCTTTCGGCGGCGTACATGGAGGCGACCCCGGCGATCAACGACTGGCTGGCCGCCCTCATCGAGAACGACCCGGTGCTGAAGTCGACGGGCCTGTCGATCATCCGCGAGCGGGCCGCCGTCGGCTACCGGCACCTGGAGTACGAGGCCGCCACCGACCGGTACTCCCCGTACCGCAAGATGCTGGCCGCGCTGTGGCGGGAGAGCCCCGTCTCCGGGCTCCAGGAGGGCGAGTCGCTGGCGACGATGGCCTCCCTGCTCCATGTCGACCATGAGGGCAACGGCTTCGCGGCGGCCCTGATCGCCCGTTCGGGCCTCACCCCGACGGAGTGGCTGCGCCGCTATCTGACGGCGTACCTCACCCCGCTCCTGCACAGCTTCTACGCCTACGACCTGGTGTTCATGCCGCACGGCGAGAACGTCATCCTGGTCCTGAAGGACGGCGTGGTCGAGCGGGCGATCTACAAGGACATCGCCGAGGAGATCGCGGTCATGGACCCGCAGGCGGTCCTCCCGCCGACGGTCGAGCGGCTGCGCGTGGACGTCCCCGACGACAAGAAACTCCTGTCGATCTTCACGGACGTCTTCGACTGCTTCTTCCGCTTCCTCGCCGCCCAGCTCGCCGAGGAGGGCGTGCTGGAGGAGGAGGACTTCTGGCGGACGGTCGCCGAGACGGTCCGCGACCACCAGCGGGCGCTGCCGGAACTCGCCGACAGGTTCGCCCAGTACGACATGTTCGCCCCCGAGTTCGCGCTGTCCTGCCTCAACCGCCTTCAACTGCGCGACAACCGCCAGATGGTCGACCTGTCGGACCCGGCGGGCGCGCTACAGCTGGTCGGCGACCTGAAGAACCCGATAGCGGGCCGTTAGCCCCCGGTACACACCCCAGGAGCAGACGGGCACCTCGGAGTACGGTCCTCCGAGGTGCCCGTCGCGTCGTGCCGAGGCATGCGGGTGCGGCTGGGTGGGGGCTGGTCGCGCCCACGCGGCGGAGCCGCATGTGTCACGGCCCCGCGCCCCTGGAGGGACGGGCCTGGCGGCCCGGCCTTCATCGGGTGTCGCCGTTGCGATCGGATGGGCGCCCCTGAAAAGCACGGGGCGCAGCCCCGGTCGCTTTTCAGGGGCGCGGGGAACTGCGCGAGCAACCACATACCACCCGCACCCGCCGACGAGACCCGAACCCCCGAGCACTACCGCGCGCCCGGCCCACCCCACGGCACCTGTGGCGACCGGTAATACCCAATCCCGCGCGCCTCCCACCGCGGCCCCTGCGCGGCAAGCCGCACCCGGTAGTCACCCCAGTCGTGCGTGGACGCCGGTGACCAGCCCAGCTCGGCGACGCCCGGCAGCCTCGGGAACACCATGTGATCCATGTCGGCCGGCGTCACGATCGTCTCCGTCCACAGCGGCGCCTCGACCCCCCGCACCGCGGACTCCGGCACCCCCGCCCCCGCCAGATAGGCGCCCGGATCCCAGTCGTAGGACCGCCGCACCTCCACGTATCCCGCCCAGTCGAGCCCCAGCCGCGTGTCCTTGTCGTACTTCATGTCGAGGTAGATCCGGTCGGCCGGCGACAGGACGATCCCCGTGCCGTTGCGCGCGGCGGCCGCGACCCGCTCCTTCTCCTCCGGCTCGGTGCCGTCGAGGCCCCAGTACTGGGCGAGCGCGCCCCGCGCCGGTGTCGCGCCGGTGAGCTGGTGCCAGCCGACGACCGTCTTGCCGTACCGGGCGACGACCGGCTGCACCCGGTCCATGAACGTCACGTAGTCCGCGTGGCTGGTGGAGTGCGCCTCGTCGCCGCCGATGTGGAGGTACCGGCCGGGCGTGAGCGCGGCCAGCTCCCGTACGACGTCGTCCACGAAGTCGTACGTCACGTCCTTGTCGACGCACAGCGAGCTGAAGCCGACGTCGGTGCCGGTGTAGAGCGGGGGCGCGACGCCGTCGCAGTTCAGCTCGGCGTAGGAGGCGAGGGCCGCGTTGGTGTGGCCGGGCATGTCGATCTCGGGGACGACCTCCAGGTGGCGGGAGGCCGCGTACCGGACGATCTCCCGGTAGTCGGCCTTCGTGTAGTACCCGCCGGGGCCGCCGCCGACCTGGGTGGAGCCACCGTGGGCGGCGAGCCGCGGCCAGGAGTCGACGGCGATGCGCCAGCCCTGGTCGTCGGAGAGGTGCAGATGCAGCTTGTTGAACTTGTAGAGCGCCAGCTGGTCGACATACCGCTTGACCTGGTCGACGGTGAAGAAGTGCCGGGACACGTCGAGCATGGCCCCGCGCCAGCCGTAGCGCGGCACGTCCTCGACGGTGCCGCCGGCGACCGTCCAGGGCCCCGGCTGCACGGAGTCCTTCTCGACCGCCGGGGGCAGCAGTTGGCGCAGGGTCTGCACCCCGTGGAAGAGGCCGGCGGCCGTGCGGGCGGTGATCGTGACGCCGGAGCGGGCGCTGCGCAGCCGGTATCCCTCCTGCCCGAGCGCCCGCTCGTGCGCGGCCAACCGCAGCCGGACATCGCCTCCTTCGCCCCTCGCCCGGTCCGTCACGGGCAGCCGGTAGCCGGTCGACGGCCGCAGGACGCCCGCCAGGTACTCCCCCACCCGCCGCGCCCCGGGGCCGCCGTCCACGACGACGCGTGCGCCGCTCGTCAGCCGGTACGGCGTTCCCCCGGCCTCGACCCGGGCGGGGGCCGGGATCACCTGCCCGAGGGGGACCGTGGTGACGTCGGCGTTCTCGGACACGGGCGCGGCTCCCACGGCGAAGATCCCGGACACCACGAGCAGCAGCGCACCGAGTAGACGAGTCGATCTGTGGCGCGGTCTCACCACGTGCTCCCTCCCACAACCGAACGGACGACACCACCATCCCCGCAATGGGCCGCTAGGTCTAGACCACCTCGGTGCCGGGCCGGTGAAAGAATCCCCCCATGGCGGAAATCCTCCAGCGGGACGGGTCGTGGACCTTCGACGGCGACACCCTGCGGCTCACGCCGGGCCGCGACAAGAGCGTGAGTCTCCTCCGCAAGACACTCGGTGAACTCTCCGTCCCCCTGGGCGCGTTGGCGGGGATCTCGTTCGAGCAGGGCAGGAAGTCGGGGCGGTTGCGCCTGAGGCTGCGCGATGGCGCCGACCCGCTGCTCCAGGTGACGGGCGGCCGCCTCACCGACGGCAACGACCCGTATCAACTGTGCGTCGACGCCGACCGGTACGGGGTCGCCGAGTACGTCGTGGACGAGATACGCAACGCGCTGCTGCTGGAGCAGGTGCCCGCCGACGCGGTGGGTGCGTATCTGCTGCCGGGCCCGGTCGTCCCGCTCTCCGTCTCCGCCGGGGACGGCACGGCGAGCTTCGACGGCGAGCACGTGCGCCTGGAGTGGAACTGGAAGACGGAGGACGCGAAGGCGGCGGCCGGACCCCGGACACTGGCGCTGGCCGACATCGCGGCCGTGGACTGGCAGCCCTCGGTGGGCCTGGAGAACGGCGCCCTGCGCTTCACCGTGCGGAACGCGCCGACCAAGGCGCCGGCCAAGTACGACCCGAACTCCGTGGAGCTGTGGGGCTTCAAGAAGGACCCGCTGATGGCGCTGGTCGCGGCGGCCGTACAGGCCAGGCTGCCGCATCCGTCGAGCGCCGGCGACACCGGGCCGAAGCAGCTCGCGCCCGTCGGCGGCGGCGACGACCACGACGCCCTGCTGCGCCGCCTGCGCGAACTGGGCGAGCTGCACAGGTCGGGTGTCCTCACGGACGAGGAGTTCACGCTGGCCAAGCAGGCGGTCCTCAAGCGCATGTGACCCGGCCGAAGGGGGCGACGAGGGAGCCGTCGACGTGCTCGGCGCGCGGCGCGCCCTGGGTGGGGACGGCGCTCCGGGTGGCGGCCCGGACCGCGGTGCCCGGCACGAACACGCCGCCCGTGACGGCGCCGATCGTGACCGCGCCGCCTCTGATCATCGTGCGCCGGGAGTAGCGGGCGCGCAGGTACTCGTGCTGCGCGGCCATGCTCATGCGCTCGGCCGGCGACTCGGGAACACCCATACGAGCAATGTCCATGACGTCCGAAAGTCGTCGCCTCAGGCGACGGGCTGCGGGCCATCGGGGGGCCGGACAGCGAACAGGCACCCGTAACACGTTCAACGCTCTCCCAAGGCTCCACCACAGGGGCCTGCCCGAAATCGGGCAGAATTCTTGCGAAACGCACGCTCGTACCTCAGGATCTACCGGGTGCACGACGAACTTGTCGATCATCTGACGCGATCCACGCCCCTGAGCCGGGGCGAGGCGCTGCGGGTGATCCAGGACGTGCTCGCCTACTTTGACGAGACGACGGAGGACTACGTCCGTCGCCGCCACCGCGAGCTCCAGGCCCAGGGCCTGGTGAACGCGGCGATCTTCGAACGGATCGAGGCGGACCTGAAATACCGGGCGGTCGCGCCGCCGGAGCTCACGCTCAGGCAGCTGCGCCGCATCGTCTACGGCTGACGGGAAGGCCACGGACCCGGTCCACACCGACCGAGAAACGGGATACCCATATATGTGCGGAATTGTCGGCTACATCGGCAAGCGTGATGTCGCGCCGCTGCTCCTGGAGGGCCTGCAGCGCCTGGAGTACCGGGGCTACGACTCGGCGGGCATAGTGGTCACCTCGCCCAAGGCGGCGGGCCTGAAGATGGTCAAGGCCAAGGGCCGGGTCCGCGACCTGGAGGCCAAGGTCCCCGCGCGCTTCAAGGGCACCACCGGCATCGCCCACACCCGCTGGGCCACCCACGGCGCCCCGTCCGATGTGAACGCCCACCCGCACATGTCGGCCGACAACAAGGTCGCCGTCGTCCACAACGGCATCATCGACAACGCCTCCGACCTGCGGAAGAAGCTCGAGGCGGACGGCGTCGAGTTCCTCTCCGAGACCGACACCGAGGTCCTCACCCATCTCATCGCCCGCTCCCAGGCCACCACCCTGGAGGAGAAGGTCCGCCAGGCGGTCCGCATCGTCGAGGGCACCTACGGCATCGCCGTGATGCACGCCGACTTCAACGACCGCATCGTCGTCGCCCGCAACGGCTCCCCGGTCGTCCTCGGCATCGGCGAGAAGGAGATGTTCGTCGCCTCGGACATCGCCGCGCTGGTCGCCCACACCCGGCAGATAGTGACCCTCGACGACGGCGAGATGGCCACCCTCAAGGCCGACGACTTCCGCACCTTCACCACGGAGGGCACCCGCACCACCGCGGAGCCCACCACCGTGGAGTGGGAGGCGGCCTCGTACGACATGGGCGGCCACGACACGTACATGCACAAGGAGATCCACGAGCAGGCCGACGCCGTGGACCGTGTGCTGCGCGGCCGCATCGACGACCGGTTCTCCACCGTGCACCTCGGCGGCCTCAACCTGGACGCCCGCGAGGCGCGCCAGATCCGCCGGGTGAAGATCCTCGGCTGCGGCACCTCGTACCACGCGGGCATGATCGGCGCCCAGATGATCGAGGAGCTGGCCCGTATCCCCGCCGACGCCGAGCCGGCCTCCGAGTTCCGCTACCGCAACGCGGTCGTGGACCCCGACACCCTCTACGTCGCCGTCTCCCAGTCCGGTGAGACCTACGACGTGCTGGCGGCCGTCCAAGAGCTGAAGCGCAAGGGCGCCCGCGTCCTCGGTGTGGTGAACGTCGTCGGCTCGGCGATCGCCCGCGAGGCCGACGGCGGCATCTACGTCCACGCGGGCCCCGAGGTCTGCGTGGTCTCCACGAAGTGCTTCACCAACACGACGGTGGCCTTCGCGCTCCTCGCCCTGCACCTCGGCCGCACCCGCGACCTCTCGGTCCGCGACGGCAAGCGGATCATCGAGGGCCTGCGCAAGCTGCCCGGCCAGATCGCCGAGATGCTGCGCCAGGAGGAGGCGATCAAGAAGCTGGCCCTGGAGTACGCCGAGGCCCGCTCGATGCTCTTCATCGGCCGGGTCCGCGGCTACCCGGTCGCCCGTGAGGCCTCCCTCAAGCTCAAGGAGGTCTCCTACATCCACGCCGAGGCCTACCCCGCCTCCGAGCTGAAGCACGGTCCGCTGGCCCTGATCGAGCCGGCCCTCCCCACGGTCGCGATCGTCCCCGACGACGACCTGCTGGAGAAGAACCGCGCCGCCCTGGAGGAGATCAAGGCCCGCAGCGGCAAGATCCTCGCCGTCGCCCACCAGGAGCAGGAGAAGGCCGACCAGACGATCCTCGTCCCCAAGAACGAGGACGAGCTCGACCCGATCCTCATGGGCATCCCCCTCCAACTCCTCGCCTACCACACGGCCCTGGCCCTCGGCCGGGACATCGACAAGCCGCGCAACCTGGCGAAGTCGGTGACGGTGGAGTAGTCGGGACGCCGTACCGGCTGCCGGCGGGCGCCCGCTCCGAGGAGCCCTGACCTCCCGCGCACCAACCGAACGGACCCCCACGTGGTGACATCTCACCCGTGGGGGTCCGCTCATGTCGCCGGGGCCGCCCAACTCCCCGACACCGGCTGCCGTCAACCCGTGGCCGTCACACCCCGTCCGGCAGCCCGCCTGGGAAGCGTCGTGGGCCAGTGGGCCAACGCCGCGGTGGCCGCGTACCAGGCCACCAGCCCGCCCACGGCGGCCACCCATCCGCCGGCCTTCGCGAGCGCGCCGCTGTCGCCGAAGGACGCGACGGCCAGCAGCAGCATGGCCGCGCACAGCAGCCCGTACGTCGCCCGCGTGAGCGTCGCGGCGCCGGACGCCCCGAGCGTCAGGCTCAGCGCGACGAGGGCGAACAGGAGCAGGAACAGCCCCTTCGCGTCGGCGGACCCGAGGTCGCCCACGGACCAGGTGAACCAGAGGGCGCCGAGCCCGGCGTGGGCCGTGCCCGTGAATCCGTCGCGGTCGCGGAAGGCGAGGAGACCGGCGACGAAGAGGGCGACGCCGCCGACATAGGCGGCGAGCGGGCCGGCGTCGGCCTCGGTCAGGCCGTCGATCATCCGGGTGTGCCCGAGACCGAACGCCAACAGGGTCAGTCCGAGAGCGAGTTGGCCGAGAGTCGTGGTGTTGCTTCCCGCGGAGACGTCGTTGTCCACGGCGGGGCTCCCTTCGTGCGTGTGCGGTGGTGCGGCGATCGGGTTATGCCCTTCACAAGAGCACAAACACCTCTACGCGCCAGTAGGTTCACACGGCGGCACACGGGGACCCGCACGGACCTCCACCCATCCCACCTGCGGGGAAAGGGAGTTGCGGAAAGGAAGGCATGCGAGGGGAGGAGCTGGAAGGGAGCCGAGTGACGAGGGGCTACGGAATGACGATGACGGGCCGCTGCGCCCGCTTCGCGAGGCGTCCGGCGACGGAGCCGAAGATCCGCCCGACGATGCCGTGCGTGGATCCGACGACGATCGCGTCGGCCTCGTACTCCCGCCCGACCTCTTCGAGTTCGTGGCAGATGTCACCGCCGCGCTCGACGAGGATCCACGGCACCTCGGCGAGATAGTCGGCGCAGGCGAGCTCCAGCCCGAGCACCTCGGTGCGGTGATCCGGTACGTCGACGAAGACCGGCGGCTCGCAGCCGGCCCACACGGTCGTGGGCAGCCGGTTGGCGACATGGACGATGATCAGGCCCGAGCCGGAGCGGCGGGCCATGCCGATCGCGTAGGCGAGGGCGCGCTCACTGGACGTCGAACCGTCGAAGCCGACGACGACGCCGTGCTTGAAGGCGGGATCGCAGCTGGGGCGCGCCTCTTCCGCCGCGAGGGGGTCGGCCGCCGTGTGATCGGCGACGGGACGTCGCTTGCGGTCCGCGGAGTCGAAGAATTCGTGACCGGCCATGGGTGTCTCGGCGTCTGGATCCTCGTGGGTGGGACGACGTGGGTGGGACGTCAGTGTGAGGCGGAGCTGTGTCCGGGAATCATCTTCCCAACCCCATACCCCCAAGGGTACGGCCGCACGCCTCCTCCGCGCACCGGCTCCGCGGGGTTCCAGGGAGCATGCACGACCCCCCGCCCGTAACGCAACGGTTGCTGCCCCGTACAGCCGGTTCACGCCGCCCGGCCGGGGCACCGTACGGCCGGAGTGACACACGGGGTTGCGCCCGCCGGTCCACCCGAGGGGGTGTCGGCAGTGACCGACGGGTCGAACAGGCGTTGAACCCCGGTAAGCCAGACCCGAGGGAGCCAGAAGCGAGCAAGCCCGTGTCCGCACACCGCACCGTCCGACAGTCCCCCCACCCCGCCCCCGACGCCCCGCGCACCGTCCCCGACACCCCCTGCCCCTCCGCGGCGGACGGTCCCCCTCCGGCCGCCGGCCCTCCCCCCGCCGGCGTCCCCGTCCTCTCCCCCGCCCATCCCGACACCGCGACGGACGTGGTCCGCTGGGCGGCGTTCAGCTGTGTGCTCGTGCCGGTCGTCCTCGTCTGGTACGGCACCTCGCTGGCCGGCGCGACCGGCGCGGCGCTGGGCCTGGCCGCGGTGACCGGAGTGTGCCGCGTCCTCCTGCGCCGGTCCGAACGCGGAGCCGCCCTCGCGGCCGACCTGGCACACGCGGCCCCCTCGGCCCGAACCGAACACGCCGTGGCCGAAGAGCACTCCCCTCAGCGCGGCCGACGCGGCCGCACAGACTCAGGGGCTCACAGGGGCGGGCGGACCTCCGGTCCGAGTACGCCGGGCGACTGACCGGTTTCCGCACACACCCCCGTATCTTTTCAGCCAACTTCGGCTCACCGGGCATCCCAGGGTCGAACACCCCTCCACGCCCGGTTCGACCTGCACTGAAAGGGGTCCCGGGGCCGCGCGCACCCTACGTGGACCAGCCACTGGGACGAGGCGTACTTCCCTGCACGGCCCACGAGTGCAACGCTTCGTGATCGAATGCTTTACGCCAAGTTGCCATGTCGACAATGTGCCGGGTGGCGAACTGGTCACGCCGGCACCACGGGACACAGTAGATTCGATCATGACTGTCTTACGGCGGGGGACTCGTGCAGGACCGAGGGGAAACGTGCAGGAGCGACACAACCGAGGAGCCGCGACCACCGAGGGGGGCTTAGCAGGATGAGCCACGACTCCACCGCCGCGCCGGATGCCGCGGCCCGGAAGCTTTCCGGGCGTCGCCGCAAGGAGATCGTCGCGGTGCTGCTGTTCAGCGGCGGCCCCATCTTCGAGAGTTCCATACCACTGTCGGTGTTCGGGATCGACCGCCAGGACGCCGGCGTACCGCGCTACCGCCTTCTGGTGTGCGCGGGCGAGGAAGGACCCCTGCGGACCACAGGGGGCCTGGAACTCACCGCACCGAACGGCCTCGAGGCGATCTCGCGGGCGGGCACGGTGGTCGTGCCCGCATGGCGTTCGATCACCTCACCGCCGCCGGAGGAAGCGCTCGACGCCCTGCGTCGCGCGCACGAAGAGGGCGCCCGCATCGTGGGGCTGTGCACCGGTGCGTTCGTGCTGGCCGCGGCCGGACTGCTGGACGGCAGACCGGCCACCACGCACTGGATGTACGCGCCGACGCTGGCCAAGCGCTATCCGTCCGTCCATGTCGATCCACGGGAGCTTTTCGTGGACGACGGGGACGTACTGACATCGGCCGGCACCGCGGCCGGAATCGATCTATGTCTGCACATCGTGCGGACGGACCACGGCAACGAGGCGGCCGGCGCGCTCGCCCGCCGGCTGGTGGTCCCGCCGCGCCGGTCGGGCGGCCAGGAGCGCTATCTCGATCGGTCTTTACCGGAGGAGATCGGCGCCGACCCGCTCGCCGAGGTCGTCGCCTGGGCGCTGGAGCACCTCCACGAGCAGTTCGACGTGGAGACGCTCGCCGCACGCGCCTACATGAGCCGGCGCACGTTCGACCGCCGGTTCCGGTCGCTGACCGGCAGCGCCCCGCTCCAGTGGCTGATCACCCAGCGGGTGCTGCAGGCGCAGCGGCTGCTGGAGACGTCGGACTACTCGGTGGACGAGGTCGCGGGCCGTTGCGGCTTCCGTTCGCCGGTGGCGCTGCGCGGGCACTTCCGCCGCCAGCTCGGCTCGTCCCCCGCGGCGTACCGGGCGGCCTACCGTGCCCGCCGTCCGCAGGGCGACAAGCCCGTCGAGCACGACAGCCAGGCCGGCCACCACGGTCCGTCCGCGGTGTCGCCGGAGCACGCCCACGGGGTGCCGCTCCAGGCCCGTCGTACGGCCGCGGCGAGCGCCCTGGCGTCGTCGGCGTCCCTCGCGGCGGACGGCGGCGCCAAGCCGGAGCTGTACGCCACCGGCCGGCTGCCGGGGCAGCGCAGCGCGCACTAGCCCGTAGCGGCGCATGACGGCCCGGTCCCGCACTGGATCACCCCGGTGCAGGACCGGGCCGTACGGCTGTCACGGGCCGTAAGGTGAGACACATGAACGATCGCATGGTGTGGATCGACTGCGAGATGACCGGCCTCTCGCTGTCCGACGACGCGCTCATCGAGGTGGCCGCCCTCGTCACCGACTCCGAGCTGAACGTGCTCGGTGACGGTGTCGACATCGTCATCCGCCCGCCGGACTCGGCGCTGGAGACCATGCCGGAGGTGGTGCGTCAGATGCACACCGCGTCCGGTCTGCTCGACGCGCTGCCCGGCGGCACGACCCTGGCGGACGCCGAGGAGCAGGTCCTCACGTACGTTCGCGAACACGTGAAGGAGCCGGGCAAGGCGCCGCTGTGCGGGAACTCGGTGGGCACGGACCGCGGTTTCCTGCTGCGGGACATGCCGACGCTGGAGGACTACCTCCACTACCGGATCGTGGACGTCTCCTCGATCAAGGAGCTGGCCCGGCGCTGGTACCCGAGGGCGTACTTCAACAGCCCGGAGAAGAACGGCAACCACCGCGCGCTGGCGGACATCCGCGAATCCATCGCCGAACTCCGCTACTACCGCGAGGCGATCTTCGTCCCGCACCCCGGCCCCGACTCCGACACCGCCCGCACGATCGCCGCGAAGCACGTCCTGCCCGCGGGCTAGGCCGGCTCCGGGGGCCCTGCCGGGCCCCGGAAGCCCCGCGGGGAAACGTGTGCGCGGGCACCCCTGAAGACCCTGTACACTTTTTCTCGGCCGGTCGGGGAAACCTTCGGATGAACCGCCGGTCATGGTGGGTGTAGCTCAGCTGGTAGAGCACCTGGTTGTGGTCCAGGATGTCGCGGGTTCGAGTCCCGTCACTCACCCTTAACGATCAAGGGCTGACCTGTGAAAACGGGTCAGCCCTTCGTCGTTGCCCGAGGGCGCACACCACGGGGACCGATCGTGCTTGTGGGACTCGACGACCATCCGCGCGCCGACAGTCGCGTGCACGACGCACTGCCCGCCATCTCCGCCGCCATCGCGACCCACGACGACCCTGACGACGGCCCTGTCCGTCCGCTCCACGAACTACAGAAGGCCGTCGAGGGCGCGGTCACCTGGCGGCTCACCGCACAGTAGGTGCAGATCAGCCGACACATCCCCGACCTGCTCACCGACCTGGCCCGCGCACCGCACACCGCGCCGCCGGCACATCGAGCCCAGGCCGCCTCATGATCAATGTCAGCGAGAAGTGATGTCACCAGTGCGGTGGCTTCGTCCCCGTCAGGATGCGGGAGGGACGGCGCGGGTGAGGGGATCCAGGTCGGCGTAGAGGGCGGCGTGGAGCGCGGCCGCGAGTTCGCGGGCCCGCTCTTCGTTCCGGACGCCGTGCGTCATGAAGTAGATCGGGCCGGTCCAGCACTGGTGCTTTTCGGATTCGATGGCGACGAAGACGGCCTGCTGTGGGGTGAAAAGGGCGGTCCACGCGGACGGCCTCGACCCAACACCCCGGCCGTCATCCCGGAGTCGCCCTGCCGTGACGCCAGTAACCGACGAAAGTGATGTCGGACTTGTCGACGCCGCGCTCATGGACGAGGTGCCGCCGCAGTGTCGTGGGCAGGTGATTCTCACCCGCCACGAAGGTGGCGAAACGCCCTGCCGGCAGGGCGGCCTTCATCACGGTGTCGAGAGCGTAGCGCCCCGGAAGTCCGGGGCGGCCGTCGCGCGGAAGCCAGTGCACGATGACGTTCTGCGGCGTGTTCAACTGCTGGATGTCCGCGCTGCTGGGTACCTCGAGGAACACTTCGCTGGGCAACGCGCCCTCGTCGGAGTCCAGGATGGACAGGATGGCCGGCACCGCGGTCTCGTCCCCTACGAGCAGTTGCCATTCCACGCCATGGGGCGGGCTGTAGGTGGCTCCCTCGTCGAGGATGCCGACCGGTTCGCCGGGGCGGGCACCCCGCGCCCAGGTGGAGGCCGGACTGTCGCCTTCGTGGAGCACGAACTCGATGTCCATTTCGTTGCGGTCTGGCCAGAAGTGCCGGACCGTGTAGAAACGGACGTAGGGGCGTACCGCCTTGCCCGTCATCATGTACTGCGCCATCCATGTGGCGTCGGACCGGGAGGGCAGCCAGAGCCGGTCCTGGCCGGGCCGCCGGAACAGGAGCCTGAAGGCCTGGTCCACTCCGATCGGCCGGAAGTCCTTGAGGTCCTCTCCACCCACGGTCACCAGCAAGAAGTTTCCGGTCCTCCACTCCTTGCGCATGACTTCGACCGACAGCATCCGACGGCTGACGGGCTTGATCCGGTTCATGGTGACGTCCTCTTCCCATGCGTCGACGCCGCAACGCGAGGTGGGTACGCACCACGCCCCGGGCATCAAGTTAGGCATGCCTAACCGTAGGATGGGGCTTGTGCGCATGGTGGCCATGCGATACCCCGGAACGGCCAGACCGTGATCGGAGCACGGGGCGAACGGGACTGCTGGGCCAGGACGGGACGGATCGGCGGATGGAGAGATGAGCGTCAAGGCTCAGGTGACAGCTCTGGGCGAGGGAGCCGCCTCGCCGATCCTGAGCATCGATCACCAGCATGCGCATCCGCCCCTCCAGGTGGCACCCCATACCCATGCGGAGCCGATGCTGCTGTGGGCGTCGACCACTTCCGTCACCCTGCGCACGGTCTCGCACGACTGGCTGGTGCCTCCGGGGCACGGCCTGTGGATTCCCGGCCGTGTCGAGCACACGGGGACGACACGGCATGCCGGTGAACTGTGCGTCATCCGGTTCATGGCCACGCGCTGCCCCATCGACTGGGCGCGGCCCACCGGCGTCGCCGTCGGGCCGCTGCTTCGTGAGCTCATCCGATACCTGCGGGCCGAGCCGGACGCGGCGAACCGCCGGCATGCCGAAGCTCTCCTCTTCGAAGTCCTCCGGCCGCTGCCGACCCACTCGATCCAGGTGCCCATTCCCGCCGAACCGCGCTTGCGTACGATCACCGAGCGACTCATCGAATCGCCCGGAGATCAGCGAGAACTGGCGATGTGGGCGGCGGAGGTGCACAGCGGGGTACGTACGCTGTCACGGCTCTTCCTCGCCGAGACGGGACTGACCTTCTCGCAGTGGAGGACTCGGGTCCGTGTCCGCGCCGCAGTAGGCCATCTGGCGACCGGCGCGTCCGTCAAGGCCACCGCGCGGGCTGTGGGATACCGAAAGCCCAGCGCCTTCATCGCCGCCTTTCAGCGCGTGACTGGCCAGACGCCCGGTACCTACGGGGGCGAGTAGGAGCCATGCAGCGAGTGCGGTTGGGAATCAAGCCCAGGTATGGGCCCAAGGCACCTGCGTGTTCACCGGGCCAGGGCGATCGCTCCCTCCCGCCGAAACACCACCCCTACACCTGACCAGCGGAAACGAACCCGTCGCTCCCGGAAGGACAACGGCTTCAGACAAGGACTTGTCGCCGTTCTTCGCACCGGAGTTGGTGAACCCGGCGGCGATCTTGTCGGCCCAGGTCTGGGTGTACCAGCGCTTGCTGCCGGCCTCGGCGAAGGTGTGGAAGGCGGCGGAGTCGGTGCCCATGTAGGTGGAGGCACCGAAGATGATCGCGTCGGCGGCGTCCAGCTGCACCCACTGCTCATCCGTGATCGTGTCCACGGGAGTGGAGATCACCTCGGCACCGGACTGCGCGGCACCACGCGCCACGGCCTCGGCTATCACGGCGGTGTGGTCGTAGCCGGAATGGAAAGCGAAGGCGACAGCGGGACGGGAGAGAGAGGACATGGGGATATCGCTCCTCGAAAAGCATTGCGTGAATCGTGCTCCGGAAGCGTGGCACGGAATTCGAATGCGAAGGCAGGAAGGATGAGTCCCTGGCTGCGCTGTCCCTGTTCGTATGCCGGGCCACGACGAAGCCCTTGGCGTCCTTGGACCTGTTCACGGTGTTGATCGTGAGCTTCAGTTCGGCCTTGGGCCCTTCCGCGAACTGACCACGGTGGGCGGAGTCGGCCCGGACAATGGCGAGTTCAGGGTGGAGCCGGCGGGCGGGGGTCAGCAGGTCCCTGGCCGGCTTACGGTCGTGCGGACCGGCCGAGGTCACCATGACGTCCAGTGGGAGGCCGTGCGTCTCGATCAGGACTCCGACTTCCCCGTCGGGCCACCAAACTCGGTCAGAAGGCGACTCCCACGGTCACGTCGAAACGCCTCCCGCCCCGGTTACAAAGCCATGCTCCGAACGCAACCGTTCCGCAGGTTCCCGTTGTTCCCGTCGCTTCCTGGCTGCGGCCTCCTGAGCCTGACGAACCTCGTCAGGCTCAGCGACGGCGGACCGGGGCCAGTGGTTGCCGGATCAGGTGTGGACCGGCTCGCGGGCCGGGCAGTCCAGCGAGAACGAGCGGAAGGCGTGGGCGAGGAGCGAGAGGGTTGTGTGGCGGTACCAGCCGGTGATGGCGCGGACCTGGTAGGCGTCCAGGCCGACCTCTCTTCGTAGGACGGCCAGACAGCGCTGGGTGGTCGCCTGGGCCCGTACCGCGCGGATGAACTCCGTGACGGTGGTGGAGTGTCCGGCGCACAGATACGACTGCGGGCGGCGGGACGGGGCCGTCGGCTGGTGGATCAGCAGCCAGTGGGCGCGTCGGCCGGCCGCCGGGCCCCGCAGGCGCACGGTCTGCCAGGGCAGCGTGTTGACCCCGGCCGTCCGGCCGCCGGGCGGGGGCGCCAGCAGGTCGTCCGCCATGCCGCGCGGCAGCAGGGCCGCGGTGTCCTCGGGGTTCAGCTTCAGGACGTAGGGCACGCCCCGTTCCTCCAGCCAGAGGCGGAGGTCCTCGTCCCACAGCTCGCGCTCCGGCACGCTCACCCACGGCAGGTGCGGGCCGTCGTCCAGCACCCGGGCGATCATCTGCTGGTTCAGCCGGGCCTTCGAGGCGTACTGCGCCCGCTGCGGCAGGACCGCGGACATGCCCCGGGACCGGTCCCGCAGCCACTCACGGGGCAGATACAGTTCCCGGTCGAGAACCGAGGTGCCGTGTTCCGAGACATAGCTGAGGAACAGCCCTATCTGACAGTTCTCCATCCGCCCGTGCTCGCTGGAGTACTGCCAGGCCGTCCCCGCCGAATGTCTGCCCTTTTTCACGAAGGTCTGCTGGGCGGTGACGAGAACCGGGCGGTCGCGGTCACCCTGACCGGTCTCCGGGACACGGGTGTTCCGCAGCACATAGGCGCGGAGGTCGTCGCGTACGGCGTCGGCGTCCCACTTCGCCGTGCGCAGCAGTCGCTGCATTCCGTCGGGGCCGACTTCCCTGGCGCGTGAGGCGAGTGCGAAGGCGGTCTTGCGCAGCTCGCTCGACAACAGCCCTTCCATGTACGAAATCACGAGTCTCCGGGGTTCCGCCCGCGAGAACCGATGCGAAATCAGGTCCGTCAGCTCGTTCATGATGCTCACCTTCACTCGCTGATCCGTCCGAATGGGAGCGCTCTCAGGGAAGACGTTAGCGAGTCACGGTTTGCCGGCGCTTTCGGTGAGCGCGGGCGACGGAAACGACGGGGAAAGAACGGAGGGTTTCACCGTTCAGGAACCTGTTCAGGAAGCTGTTCAGGGAGCAGTTGGGGAACCCGTTCAGGAGGCGTGCAGCGCGCGGGTCAGTTCGGTGACGCCGGGTGTCTCCTTGCCGAGGTCGTCGAGCAGCTTGCGCAGCCTGACGGTGTGCCCCTCCCACACCGGCGCCCGCAGGAGCCGGAACGCGGCGAGGGCCTCCCACAGGTGCAGCAGCGCGGTGTCGCGCTCGCCCCTCAGCGCCTCCGCGCAGGCGAGGTCCACCTGGACGCGGGCCTGGAGGAAGCGGTCCCCGATGCCGCCCGCGGCCTCGTAGGCGTCCCGCAGGGTGGCCACCGCCTCGTCCAGGCAGAACTGGCGCCACTGGACCTCGCCGAGGACGCGCAGCCCGTACGCCTCCCCCATGCGGTCTCCCTGGACGCGGGTCAGCTGCACGACCTTGCGTCCGGCCCGCTCGGCCTCGCGCAGTTCCCCGGTACGCAGCAGGGCCTCGGCCAGCCGGTAGATGTTCTGCGTCTTGCTGCGCAGCGCGTAGTCGCCCTCGCTCGCGGCGATGGCCTGGCGGGTGAGCCGGATGCCGAGGCGGACGTTGCCCCGTTCCACCTCGATCTGGGCCAGCAGTCCGACCGCGTGGGCCCGGCCGCTGATGTCCTCGGTCCGGTCGAACAGGTCGAGGGCCGCCCGGCAGTGGTCGGCGGCCCGGTCGAGGTCGCCGGCGAAGCGGAGGCAGACGGCGATGTTGCGCAGCGCCAGGGCCTGGCCCTGGACGTCGCCCGCCTCCTCCAGGTGTTCCATGGCCTGTTCCAGGAGCGGCTCCGCCTGCTGGTACTGGCGCTGGTAGATGGCGAGTGCCCCGAGGGAGCGCAGCATCATGCCGACGCCGAGTTCGTCTCCCGCCTCGCGCGCGGCCATGAGCGCCCACTCGGTGGTGGAGCGCCAGTCGACGGGGTGGCCGCGGGTCTCGCACAGCGGTACCAGCCGGGCCGCCAGGGCCCAGGCGGGGAAGGCGCGGCCGGACTCCGCGCAGACCCGGACCAGGTCGATGAGGATCGGGCGTTCCGTCTCGAACCATTCCATGGGGCAGCCGAGGATGTGCTCGATCTGCCGGGTCGCCAGGGGCAGGTCGCCCGGTCCCGGCAGCGGGGGCAGATGGCCCTTGCCGCTGAGCTGCTCGTGCGCCGTGTCGGCCAGGACGAGGAGGGTGGCGACGGTGCGGTCCAGGGCCGCCTCGCGTTCGGCCGGCGTGTCCTCCTCGTGCGCCCGCTCCCAGGCGAACAGGCGCAGCAGGTCGAGGAAGCGGTAGCGGGGGCTGCCGAGCCGGCCGTGCGGGGACACCTCCAGCAGTTGGGCGTCGACGAGGACGTCGAGGAGGTCCTCGGCGTGGTCGAGGTCGGTGCCGAGCGCGGCCGCCCCGACCCAGGCCGAGAAGTGGGACAGGCTCAGCAGACCGAGTCTGCGGTACATCTGGGCGGCGGCCGGGGGCAGTTCGCGGTAGCTGAGGGCGAACTCGGCGCGCAGGCCGCCGTGGTCGGGGCTGAGCAGGTCCAGTCGGCGACGGCGGTCGGCGAGCCGGGCGACCAGCTGGGACAGCGAGCGGTGCGGTTTGTTGACGAGTTGGGCGCCGAGGATGCGCAGGGCGAGCGGCAGGCCGTCGCACAGCTGGGCCAGTCGGGCGGCCATGCCGGGTTCCGCGCCGACCCGCTCGGGTCCGATCATGACGCCCAGCATCCGGCACGCCTCGTCGGTGTTCAGGGGTCTGAGGGGGATGCGCAGCACGGGGTAGTCGCCGGTGAGGTCACCCAGGGGGTCGCGGCTGGTGATGACGACGCAGCAGTCGCCGCGGCCCGGGAAGAGCGGCAGGATCTGGTCGATCGAGCGCACGTTGTCCAGGACGATCAGCATGCGCTTGCCGTCCATCAGGCTGCGGTACAGCGCGGCGCGTTCCTTGAGGTCGGCGGGGATGAGGGCGCCGTGGACGCCGAGGGCGCGCAGGGAGCTGTCCAGCGCCTTCATGGCGGACACGGGTTTCTCGTGCACGTCGTAGCCGCAGAGGTCCATGAACAGCTGGCCGTCGGGGTAGTGCTCGGCGACCCGGTTGGCCCAGTGGATGGCGAGGGCGCTCTTGCCGACGCCGCTGGCCCCGGAGAGCGCGGCGATCGCCAGGGGTTCGGCGGAGGCGGAGGTGTGCACCAGCTCGTCGAGCAGGGCGATCTCCTCCTCGCGGCCGGTGAAGGCGGCGGCGGGCAGGGGTAGTTGGGCGGGCGTGGAGGTCGCTGCCGAGGTACGGGGGTGGGGCGGCTGGTCCCGGGTGACGGCCGTCTCCGAGTCCTGGAGTATGCGCCGGTGGAGCTGCTGGAGCGCGGGGCCCGGCTCTATGCCGAGTTCCTCCACCAGGATCTTGCGTCCGGCGCGGTAGGTCTCCAGGGCGTCGGCGCGCCGGCCGGCGAGGTGCTGGGCCGACATCAGGTGCAGCCGGGCCTGTTCGCGCAGGGGGTGCTCCTCGACGAGGGTGACGAGTCGGTCGGCCGCCGCCCGGTAGCGGCCGAGCTGGATCTGGAGGGCGGCGTACTCCTCGTTGAGATCGAGCCACAGTTCGCCGAGGCGGGCGCCGGCGTGGTCGAGGTGGCCGCCCGTGAGCCCTTCGAGGGGCGGCCCGTACCACATGTCGAGCAGCCGTTCGTAGCAGCTCGCGGCCTCCTCGGTGCGGCCCTCGGCGGCGGCCGTGCGGGCTTCGGCGAGCAGGGCGTGGGCGGCCTGTACGTCGATGCGGTGGTCGCCCTGGATGAGGGTGTATCCGTGGTGGGCGGTCCTGATGAGTTCGTCGTCGACGGCGGCGCTCCGGAAGATCCTCCGGAGCGCCGTGATACAGATGGCGATCTGGTTGCGGGCGGTCGTCGGGGGTGCCCCCTGCCACACGGCTTCGATGAGGCTGTCGACGGAGACGACCTGTCCGGCCGACAGGACGAGCATCGCGAGGACCTTCCGCTGTCGTGCTCCGCCGAGCGCGAGCGGTTCGCCCTCGATCTCGGCCTTGAGCGGGCCGAGCACCCTGAAGGACAACCGGCGCAACGAGACACCCTCCGTCACCTTGAGCAACCTTCCACCCGTCACCCCCTCGGCCGTGCTGCCACACGGGAAAGGGGGAGGGGGAACATCACCGTACGCGCTGACACGTGATTCGTTGCCATTGCCGGCTCATCCGAGACGCGCGTTTCCCGCCAAACTCCGGATGAAGTGTTGAATGGTTTTCAGCTGCATTTCGATGCGTTCGCGCCAGCCTCAGGTCCAGGGGAACTCACGGCCCGCGGGATTCGTCCAGGGCAGGTCGTCCTCGGTCCGCTCCCCGGACGGCTGCACAAGGGTCGCACCGCTTAATTCACCCCCTGTAAAGCTGGTGGACATACCCGGCGTCGCCGCCTGCGCGGCGGCCGGGGTCACGAGGACGAGGGTGGTGGCCAGCAGTGCCGTACAGATGGCGGCCACCAAGTGAATACCGGTCCGGACCATGTGACTTCCTCTCCATAAAAGCGGCCACCGAAGCGACCTGAACAATGGCGAGCGTACCTCCGGGGTCTTTCGGTGTTGTTTTGGTGTCATTTTCAGGCGGCAAACAGGGCCATTCATTGGCTCATTTCGATGGGTGCAACAGGAAACGATCGGCCTGGTGGTGTTCACCGCTGCAACGGAGCGGCGCCCGCCGTGGCCGCGGTGTCATCTGTCTCGATCTTCAGCGCCGCCACCAGCGCGCGGTACAGGGCGCTGGTCCGCAGGAGTCCGGTGTGCGTGCCGCGCGCGGCGACCCGGCCCGCTTCCATCACCACGATCTCGTCGGCGTCGAGCACGGTGGACAGCCGGTGGGCGATCGTCACGACGAGGCCGCGCCGCGCCTGCTCCCGTACGGCCTCCTGGATCGCCGCCTCGGTGAGGCCGTCGAGCTGGGCCGTCGCCTCGTCCAGGAGCAGGACCTCGGCGTCCGCCAGGAGCGCGCGGGCCAGGGCGACGCGCTGGCGCTGGCCGCCGGAGAGGGAGCTGTCGCGCAGGGGGGTGTCGAGCCCCCTCGGCAGGGCCGCGACGGCGTCGGCGAGCCGGACGCGCTCCAGTACGGCCGCCACCTCCGCCTCGTCGGCGTCGGGGTTCACGAAGAGCAGGTTGTCGCGGATCGTGCCCGGCACCACGGGCGTCTCCTGCTCCACATAGGCGAGATGGCGCCGCACCTCGTCGGTGCCGAGGCGGGCGTACGGGACGTCCGCCAGCCGGAGTTCGCCCGCCGAGGGCAGGACGAAGCCGAGCATGAGGGAGAACACCGTCGTCTTGCCGGCGCCCGAGGGGCCGACGAGGGCCACATGGCCGCGGCGGGGCATGGCGAGGTCGAGGCCCCGCAGGACGTCGGGGCCGGTGCCGTATCCGGCGGTCACCCCGCGCAGTTCGACGAGCGGCGCGTGCGCGGGGAGGGCGGCGATCCGTCGCGCGAGGTCGCCGGGCGCGCTCCCCCGCGCCTCCGGTTCGGCCTCCAGGGTGTCGACCTCGTGGATGCGGGCCGCCGCGGCGAGACCGGCCTGGAGGGTGCTGAGGCTGGTGCTCATGCCCACGATGGGGTCGAGGAGCCCGAAGGTGTAGAGCAGGAAGGCGATCAGGGTGGGGACGGTCATCGCGCCCCCGGAGACCCGCCAGGCCCCCAGGGCGAGGACCGCGATGATCGCCGCCTGGACCCCGGCCCAGGAGACGGCCCACACCGTCGACTCGCGCCGTACGGCCACCATGCTCTGCGCGCGGGCCCGTTCGGAGTGCTCCGTGAGCCGGGCGAGCTGGCGTCCCTCGGCGCGGGCGGCCTTCACCGTCCTGACCGCGCGCAGGGTGCCCTCCAGTTCGGCGCCGAGCGCGCCGAGGGAGCTCTGCGACCGCTCCCGGGCGCGGGCGATGCCGGGCAGCAGCGAGGTGAACAGGGCGACCACCACGACGACGGCCACCAGGGTGGCGAGCACCAGCACCAGGTCGAGCACGGCCATCAGCACGAGCGAACCGACCACCAGGACCACGCCGTTGACCAGGGTGATCACGCTGGTCGAGACGGCCTGGCGCAGCAGCACGGAGTCGGAGGTGACCCGCGTGACGAGGTCCCCGGCGGGGCGGGCCAGCAACGGGAAGACCTGGGCGCGGAGATAGCGGCGGACCATCGTCGTGCGGGCGTCGTGGACGACGCGTTCGGCGACGCGGCCGAGCAGCGCCCACTGGGCGCGGCCGAGGACGGCGCCGGTGACCAGCAGGGCGACGAGCAGGAGGACGGGCCGGACCAGGGAGTCGCCGCGGTCGAGGGTGTCGAGGACCGACCGGGTCGCCAGCGGGGCGACGAGTCCGGTGGCGGAGGACCCCAGGGCGAGGGCGAGGGCGACGAGGAGGACGTTCCGGTTGGGGCGTGCGAGGCCCCATAAGAGTGCCGCGCGTCGACGTAGGTCGACGCGGGACGATAATGAATCATCCATGCCGATAGTGAGTCAGTGGTGTCTCATTCTTGTCAAGGGTGCCCCGTTCCGCGCCACCGCTGCCTACGCTCGTGCCGTGGGGAGCAGCATTCAGGAGAGCCGCACCAGGGAACGGACGCGCCTGGCGATCCTGCGCGCCGGGATCGCCGTGCTCACACGGTCCCCTGCGGCGTCCCTCGGTGAGGTCGCGGCGGCGGCGGGAGTCGCCCGGAGCACGCTGCACCGTTATTACTCCGACCGCACCGCCCTGGTCGAGGGCATCCACGCGTTCGTGCACTCCGAGTACAGAGCTGTGCTCGGAAGGGCACGTCTGGACGAGGGCACAGGCCTGGAGGCGTACGCGCGGCTCTGCTCCGAACTCGTCGACTCCGACGAGGTCTTCTCCTGGTGGCTCCAGGAACAGCCCAGCGGCAGTTGGGGGGCGACACCCGAGGACGCGGTCGTCGCCTCGGTGCTCGAACGGGGGCGCGCCGACGGCAGCATCGACCCCCGGCTGGATCCGGACTGGATCGCGCTGCACACCTGGGCCGCGCTGTACACCGCCCGCGTCTATCCGCTCAGCGGCTCCCGCTCCCCGCGCGAGGCACGGGAGTTGTGCGTGCGCACCCTGGTGAAGGTCGCCGCCCGCAAGGACGGCTGACCCCGCGCGCCCAGGGCGCGGACCGCCCCGCGGTGGCCGGCGGCACGGCATGCTCGGCACCCAACCTCCCTCCCCTGCAAGCGAGTTGATCCGGCCAATCGGCGCGGCCCCGGCGGCTGGGCCGGCCCGGGACCTCGTTGACCCTCGTTAGATTAAGAGCTTAATCTAACGTTGTGCCACGTTACGCAGACCCTGTGGAACGACGTCGGCAGGTGGCTCAGGCCCTGTTGCGAGTGGTCGAGTCGGAAGGCCTGGAAGCCGCCAGCATCCCGCGCATCGCGCGGGAACTCGGCGCGACCACGGGCCTGGTGCAGACGTACTTCCGGACCAAGGACGAATTGCTGGTCTTCGCCGCGCAGTATGTCGGCGAGGCGATGAACACCCGTGTCGCGACCCTGCTGGAGCGTTGCGACCCGCACGACGTCAAGCAGCGGCTGCTGACCTCCCTCGGCGTCCTCACGGGCGCCGACGAGGGCAGCGGGACCGAGGCCAGGATCTGGCTGGCCTTCCTCGCGCGGGCCGCCTACCACCCCGCGCTGCGGGAGGTGCACTCCGCCGGCTCACGGGAGATCCGCGACCGGTGCGCGCAGGCGCTGGCCCTCGCGCAGCGGCTCGGCCGGCTGCCCGTCGGCCTCGACCCCCGCGCCGAGGCCTTCGCGCTGATCGCCTTCGCCGACGGTCTGACCGTCCAGCGAGCCGTCGAGCCCGAACTGCTGAGACCCGACCACGTACGGCAGTTGCTGAGCCGCTACCTGGACCGACTGATGGACGATCGGAAAGACCGAGGAGAACCCCTTTGAGCACCGCGTTATTGCTGTCGCTGGCCGGTCTGGCCCTGCTCGACAGCACCAGCATGGGCACCCTGTTCATCCCCGTGTGGCTGCTGCTGGCCCCAGGACGCTTCAACGTCGGCAAGGTGCTGGTCTACCTCGTGACCATCACCGTCTTCTACTTCGGTGTCGGCCTCGCCATCGTCTACGGGGCCGACAACCTGTTCTCCGTCGCGGGTGAGGCCCTGGACGCCAGGACCGGGCTGTGGATCCAACTGGGCGTCGGTGTCGGCCTGTTCCTGCTGAGCTTCCGCTTCGACCCCAAGCGGCAGGAGAAGAAGGGCAAGAACAGCACCGGCAAGTGGCGCGACCGCGTCAGCTCCAGCTCCTCCGCCGGCTGGATGGTGGGGCTCGCCCTGCTGGCCGGGCTCGCCGAGGTGGCGACGATGCTGCCGTACCTCGGCGCCATCAGCATGCTGACGACCTCCGGGCTGAACACCGTCGAGATCACCACCCTGCTGGCCGGCTACTGCCTGGTCATGGTGGTGCCCGCCGTGGTGCTGCTGGCCGGACGGGTGCTGCTGCGCTCGGCCGTCGAGCCCGCGCTGGAGCGCATGAACGCCTGGATCTCCAAGCGGGCGACCGGCGCCACCGGGTGGATCCTCGCCATCGCCGGCTTCCTCGTCGCCCGTGACGCGGCGGCCCGGCTGTGGGTGCCCGAGGCGTTCAACTGACCCACGGGCACGGCCTCGCGGCCGCGGGAGCCGCCCGCCCTCACCGGGTGGGCAGCTCCCGCGGCCGCAGTCCTGTGGCGGCGCCGAGGAACGTCAGGACGTCGGCCGCGTACCCGGCCGCCTCGCTGCGTGAGCGCGCCCCGTGGCCCAGGTCCTCACGGCGCAGCACGATCTCGGCGCCGTCGACCGCCGCGTGCTGAAGGGCCGCGCACATCTTGCGGGCGTGCAGCGGATCGACGCGGGTGTCGTTGTCGAACGCCGACAGCAGCACCGCCGGGTATCGCACTCCGGGGCGGACGTGGTGGTACGGCGAGTACGACAGCAGCCATTCCAGTTCCCGCTCCACCGCCGCGCTGCCGTACTCGTGGACCCAGGCCCGCCCGAGGCCGAAGCGCTCGTAGCGCACCATGTCGAGCAGCGGGGCGGCGCAGTTCACGGCCCGGTACCGGTCCGGGCGCTGCACCACGGCGGCGCCCACGAGGAGCCCGCCGTTGGAGGTGCCGGTCAGGGCCAGCCGTGCGGGCGTGGTCCAGCCGCGGGCCGTCAGCCAGTCCCCGGCGGCGTGGAAGTCGTCCACGGAGCGCTGCTTGGACTCCCGCCGGCCCGCGTGGTGCCAGCGCTCGCCCCGTTCCCCGCCCCCGCGGATGTGCGGCTCGGCGAAGACTCCGCCCGCCCCGACCCAGGCGAGGACCTCGGGCGCGTAGTACGGGCGGGCCTGGACGCCGAAACCGCCGTAGCCCCGCATCAGCAGGGGCCGGGGGCGGCTCGGGGCGGTCTCCCCCGCCAGCTCGGCATCGGTCACGTCGGGCGGTACGACCAGCGCCATGGTGACCCGGACGCCGTCGGTCGAGGGGTACTCCACGAACCGGGTACGGATTTCCGGGGGTCGGGGGCCCGCTCCAGGGGTGCGGGCGGCCGGGTGCGGGCCGCGGCCGGGCACGGGCCACTCGGTGACGGTGCCCTCGCGGGCGTCGTAGCGGAACACCCGCTGCGCGGTGGCGTAGTCGGTGTACGAGAACCAGAGGTCGCCGCCGCCCTCGGGGCGCGCGGTCATGTGGAACACGGTCCCGCGTCCCGGCAGCGGCACCCGGCCGGTCATCCGGCCCGAGTCCGCGTCGTGCAGGGTGAGTTCGGCGCACGCCTGCCGCGACCACAGCGCGACGAGCACGGGACGGCCGCCCGGGCCGTCCAACGCCGCCACCGACTGGAGCACCGCGCCGGAGCGTTCACCGATCAGCTCGGTCCACCGGGCGCCGGGGTCGGCCGGGTCGAACACGCACAGCCTGCGGCCGTCCGCGCCGGAGCCGGTGAGCACACGGGCCGTGCCGTCCCGGCCTACCTCCAGCGCGGAGTCGGCGCCCTCGCCTTCGGCGAGCGGCCTCAAGTCGGGTGTCTCCGGGGGGCCTGCGGTGAGGTCCGCGAGCCACAGCCGGTTGCCCGGGCGGTGGCCGACGCGGGCCGAGACGGTGAGCCAGCGGCCCGCGCCGCTCACCGCCACCCCGTACGCCGCGGACGGTTCGGTGTCGTCGCCGTGGACCACCGGGTCCGAGTCCGGGTCGGTGCCCAGGCGGTGCCAGTGGACGCGGCGGTGGAAGCCGGGCCGCCCGGCCGGGATCCCGTCGGGCGGCAGACGGCGCACGTAGTAGAAGCCGTCATGGCCGGAACGGCCCGGCACCCATGCGGGTGCCGGGCCGCGCGTACGGTCGACGGGGCCCTCCACGAAGGCTCCCGTCGCGGTGTCCAGGACGTGCAGCGCCGGTTCCTCCAGACCGTCGGAGGACAGCTGGCAGGCCAGCCGGGCGCCGTCCGGGGACACCGACCACGCGCCGAGCACCGTCCGGCCGGACGGATCGAGGCGCGCCGGGTCGACCAGGGCCCGGACCTCGTCGTCCGGACCGGCGACATACAGCACCGGATGCTCGGCGCCCGGCCGCTGGTCCTCGAAAAAGACCAGCCGCCCTCGCGGCACGGGCGGCTTGGTGGCGCCCGCGTCGGCGAGTTCGGTCACCCGCCGGTACCAGGTGTCCCGTTCGGGCCGTGCCCGTACCGAGGCGCCGAACCGCTCCTCCTGGACGCGCAGCCAGCGCGCGGTCCGTTCGGAGGAGGCGTCCTCCAGCCATCGGTACGGGTCGGCGACCACGTGACCGAACACGTGGTCCACGGTGTCCTCCCGGGGGGCCGCGTCCGCGGCCGGTGCGCCCGGTTCCGTCATCCGTCTCTCCCGTGCTCGTGTCCGTCCGCGGCCGCCGGCCACGGGTCCGTCCCGGCGGACGGCGGCCAGGGCCTGTCGTTTGGATCATGCCGGTTTCCGGCTACGGCGCCTTGATGGCTGCCGGTGAGCGGGGCTTGGTGCGTGCAGCTGCAAGGCGGAGGAGGGCGTCAACGCGATGGGGGTCCCCCCGCGCGAGGTTGTTCGAGCGTGGGGGAGTTGGCAACCGACGACAACGCCGCAGATGTGCGTGCCAAGCCCCGCGACCCAGGCGTGATCCAAACGGCAGGCCCTACAGCTGCCCGGCGACGAAGTCAGCCATGGCGCCCACGGTCTTGAGGGTGCCGAGGACGTCGTCGGGGATCTTCACGGAGAACTTCTCCTCCACCCGCACCCCGAGCTCGACGAGCTCCAGCGAGTCGATGTCGAGGTCCTCCTGGAAGCTCTTCTCCGGGGCGATGTCGCTCACGTCGATCTGCGACAGATCGGCGATGACGAGGGCGAGGTCGTCGAGGACGGCGGCGTTGGTCATGGTTGTCTCCTCGGTGTCGGGTTGTGCGGTTGGGGTGGGTGGCCGGCCGCGGTGCGCGGCCGACCGGGAATCGTGGGTCAGTGGGTCATCGGGGCGTCAGTCCAGCGCGCGCAGTTCGCCGCGCAGATAGTGGTCGCGGCACAGGCCCCGCTTGACCTTGCGGCTGCTGGTGCGGGGGATCTCGCCCCAGGGGATCAGCACGACGTCGCTGACCGGGACGCCGTGCCCGTCGGCGACCGCGCGCCGCACCTCGGCGCCGACGGCGTCGAGGTCGCCGACGCGCCGCCGGATCTCGGCGACGGCGACGACACGTTCGCCGTCCTCACCGTCGACGGCGAAGACCGCGACGCCGCCGGTGCCCAGGTCGTGGCCGTCCAGGGCGGCCTGGACGGTGGTCTCCAGGTCGGCCGGGTCGTGGTTGCGGCCGTCGATGATGATCAGGTCCTTCAGCCGGCCGGCGATGAACAGCCGCTCCCGGTGGAAGAACCCCATGTCGCCGGTGCGCAGCCACTCCCCCATCACGGGCCGGCCGTCGCGCCCGGCGCAGCGGGCGTTGAAGACCTCCTCGGTGCGCTGGGGCCGGCGCCAGTAGCCGTCGGCCACATTGGGTCCCTGCACCCAGATCTCGCCGACGCGGTCCGGTTCGGTCTCCTGCCAGGTCTCCGGGTCGACGATCCGGATGTGGATGCCGGTGAGGGGGACCCCGCAGGCCACCATCTGCCGGGCCGAGGGATCGTCGTCGGCGCAGGTCTCGACCTTGCCGTCGGCGAGGGCCTCCCGGTGGAAGGAGTACACGAGGTCCGGCTGCATGGTGGGCGGCGGGGCGGTGACGGCGAGGGTGGCCTCGGCCAGCCCGTAGGCGGGGCTGTCCAGTTGGGGCGGCAGGCCGCACTCGGCGAAGGCCCGGTTGAAGCGGTCCATGCTGTGCGGGCGGACGACCTCGCTGCCGTTGACGAGCCCTTCGAGGCAGCTGAGGTCGAGGTGCTTCTTCTGGGCGTCGGTGATCCGGTCGACGCACAGGTCGTAGGCGAAGTTGGGGCCCCCGGTCCACACCGCGCGGAAGTCGCTGATCAGCTTGAGCCAGCGATACGGCGACTGGATGAAGTCCGAGGGGCTCAGATGCACCGAGTGCACGCCCTGGACCAGCGGCAGGGCCAGGCCCATGACGAGGCCCATGTCGTGGAAGAACGGCACCCAGCTGGCGACGACGCGACCGGGCGCGAGATAGGTGGAGGCCCGCGCGATCTGCCGGCAGTTGGCGATGAGGTTGCCGTGGGTGACGCGCACCCCGCTGGGGGTGCCGGTGGAGCCGGAGGTGTACTGGAGGTACGCCAGGGTGTCGGCCGTGAGCACGGGCTCCCGCCAGTCGGCGGCGTCCTCCTCGGCGAGTTCGTCGATGATCAGCACCCGGCGGTCGCCGCCGTCCGGCCCGAGCGCGGCGGTGACGCGGTCGGCGGCGCCCGCCGTGGTCAGCACCAGCGCCGGGTCGGAGTCCAGCAGGACGGCGTCGATACGGCTGCGGGAGCGGCGTACGTCGGGGGCGGGCAGCGGCACCGCGACGAGCCCGGCGTACAGGCAGCCGAGGAAGCCGAGGATGTAGCTGATCTCGTGGGGGCACACCAGGGCGACGCGTGCGCCGGGCGGGGCGGTCTTCTGGAGGGCGGCGGCCACGGCGCGGGCCTTGCGGTCCAGTTCCTCGTAGGTGACGGTCCGGATGACGCCGGCGTAGTCCTCCGTGTAGTCGGCGAACGAGACGGCGGGATCGTCCCCGGCGGCGTGGGCGTGGGCTCGGACGGCGGTGACCAGCCCGCCGGTCCGCAGATCCGGGGCGGCCGGGTGGGTGTCGGTCGGCACGGGAGGGGCTCCTCTCGGTTCCCGTACGGGTGCTCGGGTCAGTGCTTCTGGAGGACGCGGAGCATCTCCCGGTCCAGGAGGTGGCCGTGCCAGTCGTCGTAGGCGACGTCGCCGCGGCCGGAGTCGAGCACGCCGAACGGGCCGCGCAGATTCCACAGGGCCCAGCCGACGCCGTGGTCGGTGAGCAGCCCGAGCATGTCGTCGAGCCAGGGCAGCACCACCTGGTGCGGCACCGTGTTGTGGGCGCCGGTCTCCCCGGCGTGCACCCCGATCCCGGCGTCGGCGACGTCGAACCACGGCTTCAGGGATGCCGCCAGCTCGTCGCGGCCGTAGGGGCCGCCCTTGATGCCGCGGTCCCGCATCATGCGCGCGGCGCTCTCCTGCGCCTCGGGGGGCACGGGCAGTTCGGCGGGCACGGGCGGCAGTTCCATCGGCCAGGTCGGCACCGGGTCCATGGCGCGCAGCTGTTCGGGGGCGTGCTCGCAGCGGTAGTGGGACAGGGCGAGCGGGGCGAAGGAGTGCAGGCTCTGGGCGACGCCGCGCTCGGCGCACCAGTCGGCGGAGACCGGGGTGTACGCCCAGTCGAGGCCCTCGACGAGGAGCAGCCGCTCGGGGTCCTTGGCGCGGATCGCGTCGATCGCCGCGGCGTACACGGCGAGGATGTGGTCGTCGGTGAGGCCGGGGACGAGGGAGGCCGCGGGCGGCTCGTTGACCAGGTCGAAGCTGAGCCGTGTGGAGGGGATGCCCCGGTAGCGTTCGGCGAGGATCTCCCACAGGTGGACGAACAGGTCACGGGAGCCGAAGGGGTCGTCGACCCACAGCGAGCCGGGCTCGGGCTCGTTGTAGGGGTAGCCGAAGTTGGTGTGGCCGGGGGCCCGCCACAGGTTCAGCTGGACGTGGACGTCGTAGGTCCGCCCGAGTTCCACGACCCGGTCGAGGACGGCGAGGCGTTCCTCGGGGTAGGTGCGGCGTTCGGCGTCGCCGATGAGGAACAGGTACGAGAACGGCACCCGGACGTAGTCGAAGCCCCAGTCGCGGATCCAGCGGAAGTCGTCCTCGCTGATCCGGTGGTCGTCCATGGGCATCATCTCGCCCCAGCGGGAGCTGGTGGAGAACATCTGGTGCAGGTTGAACCCGCGCCAGCGGGGCAGCGGTACCCGGCTCGTGGGCATGGCGTCTCTCCTCGTGTCGTTGCGTGCTCAGTAGCCGGCGGCCCGGATTCCCAGGGGCACGTCGGTGTCGGGTACGGGCACCCGGAGGACGGAGAACCGCCCCTTGAGGGCGTGCTCCGCGGCCCGGCCCATGGCCTCGTCCAGCGCGGTCGCGTCATGGACGGCGGTCCCCCAGCCGCCGAAGACCTCGGCGGTGTGCTCGGCGGGGGCGGCGGCCTCCCAGGTCGTGGAGACGTGCGGGCCGGTGGGGTCGGCGGCCCGCAGCCGCCGGGGCCAGCCGAAGCCCTGGTTGTCGAGGACCACGGTGATCACACCGAGGTCGAGGCGGCGCAGGACGTCCAGGGCGCCGACGCTCATCCGGAAGGCGCTGTCGCCGGTGACGAGCAGGGTGGGCCGGTCGGGGCGGGCCAGCGCGGCGCCGACGGCGGCGCCGAGGCCGAAGCCCATCATCGTCTGCTCGCCGGGGCAGACGACGGTGGTGTCGGGGCCGAGGCGGAGCAGCGGGTAGTGGTAGGTCCAGATGTCGTGCAGTCCGTTCTCCTGGACCAGGGTGATCCGGGTGCCGAGTTCCCGCTGGGCGGCGCGCAGCACGGCGCGGACCGGGGAGTCGGCGAAGTCGGCGTTGGTGTGCCGCGCCTGGGCGGCGCGGACGTGTTCCTGACGCGCCGTCCAGTCGGGGTCGGGGCGGGGCGGGTCGGCGGCGAGGCGGTCGGTGAGGGCGTCGATCGTCAGACCGACGTCGCCGAGGAGGGGCTGTGCCACCGGGCCGGCCTCGGAGAAGGCGGCCGGGCGGGCGTCCGCCCGGATGACCTGGGCGTCGCGCCAGGACCGCCAGCCCATGCGGGCGGTCTCCTCCATGCGGCTGCCGAGGACGAGCAGGGTGTCGGCGTCGTCGAGGAGGTCGTGGGCGGGCGGTGTGGTGTAGAGGCCGACGAGGCCGTACGCCCTGCGGTGGTGTTCGTCGAGGGCGCCGCGGCCGGAGGCCGTGGTGAACACGGGGCCACCGAGCAGGTCGGCGAGGGTGCCGAGGCGGCCGGTGTCGGCCCAGCGGGTGCCGCCGCCCGCGATGACGACGGGGCGGCGCGCGGCCCGCAACGTGGCGGCGGCCGCGTCCAGTTCGGCGGACGGGGGTACGGAGCGCGGGCGGCGGACGGGACCGGCGGCGGGGCCCTGTTCGACGTCCCGCGCGGTCACGTCGTCGGCGATCTCCAGGACCGTGAGGCAGGGGCCGTCCGCCACGGCGAGTTCCACGGCCCGGCGGACCGCCCAGACGAGCTGTTCCGGGGTGTCCACGAGGTGGGTCCAGCCCGCGAGGGACTCGACCATGCGCCGCTGGTCCAGGTATTGGAAGGCGCCCCGGCCGATGTCCTCGGCCGGTACCCGGGTGGTGATCACGACGACGGGCAGCGACAGGGAGGACGCCTCGAGCAGGCCGGCCATGGCGTTGGCGAAGGAGGGGCCGGAGTTGAGGGCGAGCACGACGGGTTGCCGTGCGGCCGTCGCGTACCCGGCGGCGGCGCACGCGGCGATGCGCTGGTCGCCGATGACGCCGACGCGGAGTTCGGGTACGGCGGTGGCGGCGTCGAGGAGGCCGGGGTCGTCGGAGGGCAGTCCGAGGACCATGCGGACGCCGGCGTCGGCGAGCGTAAGGGCGACCGTGTCCCAGCAGCCCCGGAGGGCCGGGGCGGCGGGGGCGTCGTCCGGTGCGGGGGTCACGGCGGTCATGCGCGGGGCCCCTCGGCGTCGGTGTCGCCCCTGCCGAGTTCGGCGGAGAGCAGCAGGGGGCGTGCCGTGACGCGTCCGCCGGAGCGGACATGGCCGGCCTGCCAGCCGTAGCCGCCCAGCGGCTGGTTGCCGTCCTCGGCGTCGAGGGCGGTGCGTTCGCGCAGGACGACGCCGGTGCCGGCCCGGTCGCCGCGCAGGGCGTGCTCGCCGTACACGGACACGTACATACCGCGCAGGAGTTCGGCGGGGCTGTCGAGCCAGCGCTGGAGGTCGGCGCCGGTGGAGTAGCGCATCACGCAGACGACGGGGGCGAAGAACTCCGGCGGCGCGAAGGACGGGTCCCAGGACAGGTCGAGCACGGTCGGTTCGACGAGGCCGGTGCGCGGGTCCGCCCGGCCGCCGAAGGTCACCCGGTCGCGGTGCGCGCCGAGGAACTCCGCCGCCTGTTCCACGGCGTCGGGGTAGCTGAGCGGCGCCACCACCGTGCGCGGGTCGAGCAGCGGGCCGACGGGGACCTCGGCGGCGCCCTCGCGGAGCGCGGTGAGCAGGTCGTCCGCGATGTCGTCGTGGGCGAACACGACGTCCGGGCAGAGGCAGTCCTGGCCGGAGTTGAACATCCGGGTGCCGAGGATGTCGGCCGCGGCCTGCTTGACGTCGCCGTCGGCTCCCACGACCAGCGGGTTGGGCCCGGAGCCGAACGCGAGGAACAGGGTGTTCTCGCCCATCCGCTCCCCCACGCCGATCGCGTTCTCGGGCCGCCCGTTGAACACGACGGCCTCGGCGTCGGCGCAGCGCCCGAGGAACTCGCGCTGCGTCATGGAGACGAGTTCGACGGGGTGGCGCCCCCGTAACAGCGGGTCGGCGGACATGATCCGGTGGATCTCCCGGGTCTGGGTCAGGGCCCGCTGGGAGGGGCGCATCACGATGTGCCGGGTGTAGAGGGCGGGGATCAGCCCGAACAGGACGTACGAGTAGAGCAGGTTGTTGGAGGGCAGGAAGACGCCGAGTTCGCCGATGTGGCGCGGCCGGTGGGCGGCGAGTTCGCCGTCGGCGCCCCGGAGGGCGGCCAGCGCGAAGCCGATCTCGTCCTCGGCGGCCCTGCGGGTGGCGATGGTCTCCAGGACGGCGACCAGTTCCTCCCGGTTGCGCCACACCGCCTCGGCGGCGTCCGCCGCGAAGCCGTCGTCGCCCGGTTGCCGGGCGGGGTCTCCTCCGTGGCCGGGCGCGGGGCCCATGACCGCGGTCCCGGACCCGTGCGGCCGGGGAGTGTTCGCCGGTGGTACGGACACGTTTTCCTCCTGACATCGGTTCGGCCGGGGCCGCGCGGGGCGTTCGCATGGGGTGGCCCGGGGCCAGGGGGTGTGGTGAAAGTCCAGTGCGGTGCCCGCGGTGTCCGGTGCGTGGCCTGGGGTCCCCCCTGCTCGAAGAGCTTGGGGGAGTGGCGGACGAAGGCCCTCGTAGCGGCGCTACGTGGGTCTTTGGCCGGTGCCGCGAGTGGGGGTACCCCCTGCTCGAAGAGCTCGCGGGAGCGTGCCGGGCGCCGTGGGTGCTGTGCGGGACTTTCACCACACCCCCTAGGGGTGTGGTGGGGGCCGGGCGGGGGCCGCCCGGCGAAGCGCCCCGCCGGCCGGTGCGGCCGCCGGTCAGCCGAGCAGGCCGCCGCGCAGGGCCTTCAGCGGGTCCCCGTTGTCGTACATGCCGACCAGTCCGCCGCCCTGCCGGGTGGCGTCGTGGGCGACGTAGCCGAGGAGGCCGAGGAGTTCGTCGGAGCATTCGGCGGCCATCGACGGCGGTACGGCGAGCATGTTGTTGTCGACCGGGCGCAGCCAGCCCGCGCAGTAGCTGAGGGCGATGCCCCGGCGGGAGCGGTCGGTGGTGCGGTTGGCGCCGCCGCCGTGCAGGACGTCGCCGCGGAACAGCAGGGCGTCGCCGGGTTCCATGACGGCGCGGCCGATCTGGTCGCCGCGCGGGCTCTGGTCGAGCGGCCAGTGGCAGCTGCCGGGCACGACGCGGGTGGCGCCGGTCTCGGGGGTGAAGGGGGTGAGCGCCACCATGGCGCTGGCGTTCCAGGGGTGCTCCTGGCGCGGCAGGTGGGGCCACCACGAGCCGGTGTCGCGGTGGATCATCTGGGCGGCCTCGCGGGGGCCGATCTGGATGAGTTCGGCGACGCTGAGCAGGATCTCGTTGGACCAGGGGGCCAGCAGCCGGCGCATGCAGGCGACGATCTCGGGGTGGGTGATGAGGTCGTGGGAGGCCCTGACCTTCCCGGGGACGCCGTGCACGCGCAGGGTCCGTCGGCCGAGGAACAGGTCGTAGATGCCGGAGCCGGTGTCGGAGCCGACGGTGCGGGGGTTGTTCTCCAGCCACTCGTCCAGTTCGCGGTTGAAGGCGTCGACGAGCGAGCGGTCGACCAGTCCGCGGACGACGGCGGCCCCTTGGCTGCGGACGCACTCGTCGATGGCGGGCCAGTCGTAGGGGGCCTCGAAGGCGGTCGCGTCGGGCCCGCTGTCCGCGTCGACCGCGGCGGCGAAGTTTCCGCGCTTGCCCGTGGCTGTGGTGTTCACGTTGTTCTCCTCGCTGCGTTCGTTGATCAGTGGGTGGGCCGCCAGCGCCGCAGGACGAGGGCGGCGTTGTGGCCGCCGAAGCCGAACGAGTTGCTGACGGCGACGTCCACGTCGTGGTCGCGCGCCTTGTGCGGGACGAAGTCGAGCTCCTGGTCCTCGGGGTCGTCGCAGTTGATCGTGGGCGGGATGCGGCCCGCCGTGAGGGTCTCCAGGGCGGTGATGGCCTCGACGGCGCCGGAGGCGCCGAGCATGTGGCCCGTCATGCTCTTGATGGAGCTGATCGGGACACGGGTGGCGTGGGAGCCGAACACCCCGCGGATCACCTTGATCTCGGTGGTGTCGTTCTTGGGGGTGCTGGTGCCGTGGGCGTTGATGTAGTCGACGGCGTCGGGGTCGAGTCCGGCCTCGGCGAGGGCCAGCAGCGCGGCCCGCTGGGCGGGCAGCCCGTCGGGGTGCGGGGCGGTGACGTGGTACGCGTCGGTGGTGGCGCCGTATCCGGCGAGTTCCCCGTGGATGCGGGCGCCGCGGGCGACGGCGTGCTCCTCGCTCTCCAGGACGACCACTCCGGCGCCGGCGCTCATGACGAAGCCGTCGCGGGCCGTGTCGAAGGGGCGGCAGGCCCGCTCGGGTTCGTCGTTGCGGCGGGACAGCGCCCGGGAGACGGCCGCGCCGTTGACGTCGACACGGGTCAGGGAGTCGTCGACGCCGCCGGCGATCACCACGTCCGCGATGCCGAGGCGGATCATCCGCATGGCCTCGCCGAGGCAGGTGCTGCCGGTGGCGCAGGCGGTGGTCATGGAGGTGGACGAGCCCTGGAGGCCGAAGCGCAGCGAGATCTCGCCGCAGGCGCTGTCGACGCCGCTGCTGGGGAAGAAGTAGGGGCTGACGGCGCGGGGGCCCCGTTCGGCCATCGCCTTGGCGGCGGTCACGGCGTTGCGGGCGGGGCCGCTGGCGGTGCCGAGGATGACGGCGGCGCGCGGCGCCGTCTCGGGGGTGACCTGAAGGCCCGCGTCCCGGACGGCCTCCTCGGCGGCGACCAGGGCGAGGTGCACGGTGCGGTCGAGCCGGCGCACGGTCTTGTGGTCGAGGTGGTCCTCGGCGCGGAAGTTCTTCACCTCGCCGCCGAACCGCACGGGCAGGTCGGAGGCGTCGAGTTGAGTGAACGGGGCGACGCCGCTGCGGCCGTCCAGCAGGGCCGCCCAGGTCTCGTCCCAGGTCAGGCCGAGCGGGGTGATGGCTCCCCGGCCGGTGATCACGACCCGGCGCGGGCCCGGCCCGTACCGGGGCAGCGCGTCGGGAACTCCGGGGCTCGGTACGGCTGCGCTCATGTCTGCTCACCCTTCGCCAGAGCCCTGCGGGCTCGTTCCTCGAGTCGGGACACATCGGTCTTGCCGTTGCTGCTGAGGGGGAAGGCGTCGAGCACCAGCACGAGGTTGGGCAGCTCGTAGGGCTCCAGCACCTTCCGGAAGTCCCCGGCCCAGGCGGCCGGGGAGCGTCGTAGGGGGTCCTCCACCACGAAGACCAGTCGCGTCTCGCGGTCGCCGTGCCGGACGGCGACGACATGGACGGGTCCGCCGCAGCGTTCGGCCCGGCGGGCCAGCGCGGCCGGGTAGAGGGTGTAGCCGTGCCGGGTGACGGCGGACATCCGGCCGAGGACGCGCAGCCCGCCGCGGGCGTCGAGGACGCCGAGGTCATGGGTGCGGAAGTCGCCGTCGCCCGGCGGCCGCACGGTGGTGCCGTCGGCGTCCAGGAGGCCGACCGTCGCGTCGGGGGTGCGCACCCACACCTCGCCCGGTTCGCCGGGCGGGAGCGGGCGGCCCGCCGGATCGCGCACGGACACCTGGACGCCGGGCAGCGGCAGACAGTCCTCGGGGGCGTCGGGGCCGGCGAGGGCCACGTTGCCGAGCTCGGTGCTGCCGTAGCCGTCCAGCAGCGGCCGCCCCATGGTGGCCCGGAAGTCGCGGGCGAGGGCCGTGTCGAGGGGGCCGCCGCCGGTGCACCACAGACGGACGGAGCGCAACTCCTCCACCCGTTCCGGTCGCAGCTCGGCCAGGCGCAGCAGTGAGCGGTGGACGGAGGGCGTGGCGTCGACGACGGTCGCCCGGTGGGCGGCAACGGTGTCGAGGGCCCGGTCCAGCCGCCGGTACGGGGTGACGAGCAACCGGCAGCCGCTGAGGTGGGCGAGGAGCACGAGGGAGAAGCCGTACTGGTGGCTGAAGGGCAGCAGGGGGGCGAGGACGTCGTCGTCGCGGTACCCCATCCGCTCGACGGTGCGCCGGGTGTTGGCGAGGACCGAGCGGCCGGAGCGCACGATCGCCTTGGGTTCGCCGGTGGAACCGGAGGACCAGGCGATCAGGGCGTCGTCGCGGCGGGCCCAGACGTCCAGGGCCGGCGGGGCCGCGGCGGTCCACGGTTCCGGGGTGCCCGGCGTCCGGGCCGGTGCCGTCTCCCCCGGTATGGGGGCCGGTGACCGCGCCGGGCCCTCCTCGTCGAGCAGGGCGCCTCGCAGTGCCGGCGCGTCGAGGGACAGCGACGGCACCGGGCCGGACCACTCCTGCGAGGGCGGCCCCTCATGGATCAGCCGGTCGGCGCCGGCCCGTGCGGCGGCCGCCGCGGCCGACCTCGGTGACCTGAGGTGGTCCACGAGGACGACACCGGCGCCCAGGTGCATCAGGCCCAGCAGCACCGCCACGAAGGCGGGCGAGTTGCTCGCGTGCAGGGCCACACGGTGACGGGGCAGGACACCGAGGGCCCGCAGCGCGTCGGCGGTCCGGTGTGCCTGTGCGCCCGGCCGCAGAAGGGTGCCGGCGGGGCCTGTGGTCTCGTAGGTCGTGAGGGTCATGGGAGGCGCCCTCGGGGGGTGGTGCGCGTCGCTGCCAGCACGTCATCTCCGATCTCGGTGATCAGGGGCCCCGTGCCAGGGGCGGCTCGACGGATCGCGACGGGGCGCGGATTCCGGAGCGGGAACGTGGACACCGGCGCGCCGTCGGGGCGGTGCGCTGTGCCACGTCCAAGACGCTAACCGATACGGCTGACAATTCTCGATGTCCGGCTCTCAAATACCGTACGACTACGGCACTTTCCGTCGGCGGCACACGGGTCACCTCGCCGTATGCCCGAAAGGGCAGGGCGGCCTGCCCGCACGCAGATCGGGGAGACTACGGCACTTGCCGTTCCCCGCTCCTGGTACGGCACTTTCCGCTTGACGCTTCAAATGGCCGCGTGTTGACCTTTGTTCGCATCACGCCACCGGAATCCGACGTCCCCCGCGGCCCGGTGACACAAGCCGGCGGGCGGCGACCCCGCCCGTCGGCGACGATTTCCCGGGATTCGCTCAGAACTTCCCCGGGAGATCGCGAGCAGACCATTGTTCCAGCCCGGGCCGCATACCGCTCCGGCATCACGAGGGTGGGAGAAATGCAAGGAGAGTACGTCTCGCTGCGGCCGATCAACGGCAAGCAGGACTACGAGCTCATCGCCCAGTGGTCGTCCTCCGTCGCGTCCGTGTACTCCTCGGGCGGGCAGACCTTCACCACCGGCGATGGGATGGAAGCCCTCATGGCCAGGCACGGGATCACCTATCTGATGGTGGTCGACCGGTCCGGGGAACCGGTGGGCGGGGTCACCTACCAGCAGCTCACCTATCCCGGGAACTTCGAGGTCGGCAATGTGGTCGGCTCACCCGAACTGTGGGGCCTCGGCTACGGGATGGAATCCATGCATTTGCTGCTGGACCATCTCTTCCACCAGCGCAACGCCCACCGGGTCCATCTCATGGCCGGCCTCTACAACAAACAGATGGTGCAGATCTTCCTCAAGGGCCCCATCAAAGTGGAGGGAATCCTCAGGGATTTCTTCTTCCTCGACGGTGAATACCATGACGCGCTGGTCGGTTCGCTGCTCAGGAACGAGTACTACGGTTTTCTGCGCAGCCTGGGGACGAGTCCCGCCGATCTGATCCCGAAGGACGACAAGGCGGATGCCCGCGTCCTGCTCGCGGAGGCCCTCGACAAGGTGACCGACATCCTTCCCGCCCGGACGAACGGAGGTGAGACCCGTGCCGATATCGCCGAGACCAGCGTCTGAATTGCGCGCGTGGGCCGTCGAATGGGTGATGCGCAACGCCGGCATCGCGCGGGAGACGGTGGAGACCGACCGGCCCTTCGGGGACTACGGACTGTCCTCCATGAAGCTCGTCTCCCTCTCCGGTGAACTCTCCGAACTCCTCGACCGGAACCTGCCGGTGGACATCGCGTACAGCTTCCCGACGATCGCCGCGCTGGTGGCCGAACTGTCGGCCGAGCACGGCGCGGCACCCGCCGCCCCGGTCCCGCCGGGGTCGGCCGCGGCCACGACGGAGTCCATCGCCGCCGCGTCCGGGTCTGCCACCGCACCCGGGTACGGGCCCGTCGGCACCGCGTCCGGGTCTGCCACCGCACCCGGGTGCGGGCCCGTCGGCACCGCGTCCGGGTCTGCCACCGCACCCGGGTACGGGCCCGTCGGCACCGCGTCGGGGTCCGCCGCCGCGTCCGGGGCTGCCGCCACTTCCGGGGCCGCCACCCCGTCCACGTCGGCGGCCTCCCCGGCTCGACCCGTCGCGGCCCCGGCCGTCCGTGAGCCGATCGCGGTCGTGGGGGCCGGGTGTCGGCTGCCCGGCGGGATCCGGGGGCCCGAGGAGTACTGGCGGTTCCTGCTCGACGGCGGCGACGCCATCCACCGCACCCCGCCCGGACGTTGGAGCGGGCTGCCGGGCGCCGACCGCATCCGGGAGGGCGCCGCCGGCCTCGGCGGGTTCCTCGACGACATCGACCGGTTCGACGCCGCCTACTTCGGCATCTCGCCCAAGGAGGCGGCGATGACCGACCCGCAGCAGCGGCTCGTCCTGGAGGTCGCCCAGGAGGCCCTGGAGCACGCCGGGATCCCCGCGCGCACCCTGGAGGGCCGCAGGGCCGGCGTCTTCCTCGGCGCGAGCACCGCGGACTACGCGCCCGACAGCCCCGAGGACATGGGCGGCTGGAGCGCGGCGGGGTCCTCCATGGGCGTCATCGCGGGCCGGCTGTCGTACAGCCTCGGGCTGCGCGGACCCAGCATGCTCGTCGACACCGCCTGCTCCGCCTCGCTGGTCGCCGTCCATCTCGCCTGCCAGAGCCTGCGGGCCGGGGAGTCCGAACTCGCCCTCGCCGGCGGGGTGAACCTGCTGCTGTCTCCGGGCGCCTCCGTCGCGTTCGAGGAGGCGGGCATGCTGTCGCCCGACGGGCGCTGCCACACCTTCGACGCCGGGGCGCACGGGTACGGGCGCGGCGAGGGCTGCGGGGTCGTCGTCCTGAAGCGGCTGTCCGACGCCGTACGCGACGGCGACCGGGTGCTGGCCGTGATCCGGGGCAGCGCCGTCAACCACAACGGGCGCTCCAACGGGCTGATGGCACCCAACGGGCAGGCCCAGGCCGAGCTGCTGGCCGCCGCGTACGAGAACGCGGGCCTCGACCCGGCCACCGTCGACTACGTGGAGGCGCACGGCACCGGCACGGCGGTCGGCGACCCCATCGAGATGGGCGCGATCACCTCGGTCACCGGTGAGGGACGCGCCCCGGAACGCCCGCTGCTGGTCGGCGCGGTCAAGACCAACCTGGGGCATCTGGAGGCGGCCGCAGGTGTCGCCGGGTTCCTGAAGACGGTGCTGGCCCTGCGGCACGGCGAGCTCCCGGCCACGCTGCACTTCCGGGCTCTGAACCCCGCGATCCCGGCCGACGCGCCGGTGCGGGTGGTGGCCGAGCGCACACCGTGGCCGTCGGGCACCGGTCCCCGGACGGCGGGCGTGAGCTCCTTCGGGTTCGGCGGGAGCAACGCGCATGTCGTCCTGGAGGAGGCGCCTCCCGGCACGGACGGCGGCCGGGACGCCGGCCACGCGGACGACGCCACGGCGGACGACGCCTCCGCGTCACGTCCCGTGGTCGTCACGGTCGACGGCAGCTCCCCGCACGCCTGCCGCGAGCAGGCGGCGGCCCTGCACGCGTGGGTGGCCGAGCACCGCGACACGGTGTCCGCGGCGAGTGTCGCGCACACCACGACGGTGCGCCGCTCCCACGGCCCGGTCCGCGCCGCCGTCGTGGCGCGCGACACCGGTGAACTGCTCGACCGGCTGCTCCTGCTGTCCACGGGCGAGGAGGACACCGGGGTCGTCGCCGGCTGGGTGCGGGACGACGCGCGGCCCGTGTTCGTCTTCTCCGGGCAGGGCGCGCAATGGCCCGGCATGGCGAGGGAACTGCTGACCGAGGACGCCGCGTTCGCCGAGGCGATCGACGCGCTGGACCCGCTGGTGCGGGAGGAGTCCGGGTTCTCGGTGCGCGAGGTGCTCGCCGAGGGCGCCGCGACGGCGCTGGACCCGACGGACGTGATGCAGCCCGTGCTGTTCTCCGTCCATGTGGCGCTGGCCGCGTCCCTGCGGGCGCGGGGCGTCGAACCGGCCGCCGTCGTCGGCCACTCCATGGGCGAGGTCGCGGCGGCCGTCGTCGCCGGCGCGCTCTCCCTGGAGGACGGCGTACGGGTCACCTGTCGGCGCTCGCGGCTGATGAAGGGGCTCTCCGGGCGCGGGGCGATGGCGGTGGTGTCCGCCGACCCCGAGGAGGTCACGCGGTTCGTCGCCGGGCACGGACTCGACCGCGAGGTGACGGTGGCCATCCGGCTGAGCCCGTCGGCGACCGTCGTCTCCGGCGACCGTGACGCCGTGGAGTTGCTCACGGCGGCCTGGCAGGCCGAGGGCGTCAAGGCGCTGCCGGTCAACATCGACGTGGCGTGCCACTCGCCGCAGGTCGACGAGATCCTCGACGAACTCGCCGCCCAGCTCGCGGACATCCGCCCCCGTACGCCCCGCGTCCCGCTCTACTCGACCGTCACCCCCGGCCGCGCGACCCCGATGGACGCCCGCTACTGGGTGGACAACCTGCGGCAGCCGGTCCTGCTCTCCGACGCGGTGGGGCTGGCCGCGCGGGACGGGCACGAGGTCTTCGTCGAGGTGAGCCCGCACCCGGTGCTCGTCGGCCCGATCGGGGCCACGCTGCGCTCCCTGGACGTCGCCGAGGCGGTGGTACGGCCCACGCTGCGGCGCGAGGAACACCCCCTGGACGCGCTGGCCCTGACCGTGGCGGCCCTGCACTGCCACGGCCACCCCATCGCCTGGAACGCCGTCTGGCACACCGGCACCCTGCTCCCCCTCCCCCCACGCAGCTGGGACCACCGCCGCAGCCACTGGCTCACTGCGGCGGCGACGGCCCCGACGGGGGCAGCCGCACCGACCACCGGGCCGGAGGGGACAACGGCACCCGAGGGAGCCGCTCCGGGACCGAAACCCATGGAGGAACGGCAGCCGGAGCCGGCCACTGCGGCGACGGCGGTCTCGGGGACCACCGCCACGCAGCCGGCCGCTGCCGGGGCGGACGCCACGCAGCAGCCCACAGCCGACGCCGACGCCACGCAACCGGCCACCGCCGGGGCAGAGACCGCACAGCCGACCGACGCCCGGACCGACGCCACACAACCCGCCGCCACCGGAGCAGAGACCACACAGCCGACCGACGCCCGGACCGACGCCACACAACCCGCCGCCACCGGAGCAGAGGGCACGCAGCCGGTCGACGCCCGAACCGACGCTACGCAGCAGCCCTCCGCCGACACCGACGCCACGCAACCGGCCACCGCTCAGGCAGGGGCCGCGCAACCCGCCGCGGCCACGCCGCCGAGCTCCGCCATGGCCGACGTCCGCAGGGCGTCCGCTCCGCAGGCAGCGGACGAGGAGGGTGTCGCGGAGGAGGACGGGGCCGCGTTCGCCGCCCTGGGCAGGGCGCCGTCCCTGGCCGGCCGGGGCCGCCGCCGACCGGTCGCGGCCCGCCGCGCCGACACCCCGCACCCCTCCGCCTCCGCCTCCGCCGCCCCCACCGACTCCCCGCTCGCCGCCACGGCTCCCCCGCCCGCCAAGGGCCCCCGTGCCACGACCCCCACCGGCGCCCCCGCACCCCCCACCGGCACCACCTCGAACCCGGCACCCACCACCGGCACCACCCCGAACCCCGCACCCCGCACCGGCACCACCCCCAACCCCGCACCCCCCACCCGCGCCCAACTAGAGGTGCTCGTGCGGGACGAGGTGGCCGCCGTCATGGAGTGCGAGCCCGAGGACGTGCGGACCCGGCAGAGCCTGTTCGCGGCCGGCATGGACTCGTTGATGAGTCTGGTGGTGCTGGGGCGGCTGTCCGATCTGCTGGGCCTCGAGGTGACGCCCGCCGATCTGCGCGAACACCCCACGGTGGCCTCCCTGGCGGCGTTCCTGGCGGACGCCCTGCCGCAGGGGCCCCTCCCGGCAGCCCTGCGCGAGCGGGCGGAAAAGCCGACGAAGCCGGCGGAGACCCGAACGGAACGTACCGAGGGGGCGCCCGTGACCCGGCGCACGCCTCACCGGACGCGACCACGCGAGAGAGCAGAAGGAGACCGGAGCATGAGCCGAGTGGCACTCGTCACGGGCGGTAACCGAGGGATCGGCCTGGCCGTGGCCAGGCGGCTCGCGGCCGACGGCATGAAGGTCGCCGTCACCTACCGCAGCGACCCGCCCTCGGACCTCTTCGCGGTGCAGTGCGACGTCCGCGACCCCGAGTCCGTCCACCACGCCGTGAACGAGGTCGAGCAGACCCTGGGCGGCATCGACGTCCTGGTCGCCAACTCCGGCATCACCCGCGACCGTGCCTTCGCCGTCATGTCGGAGCCGGACTTCGCCGCGGTGATGGACACCAATCTGATGGGCGCCTACCGCGTCACCCGCGCCGTGGTGCGCGAGATGATGCGCAAACGCGAGGGCCGGATCGTCTTCGTGTCGTCGGTCGCCGGCCTCACGGGCTCGGTCGGCCAGGCCAACTACGCGTCCTCCAAGGCCGGGATGATCGGCCTGGCCCGCTCGCTGGCGCTGGAGCTCAGCCCGTACGGGGTGACCGTCAACACCGTGGCCCCGGGCTGGGTCGACACCGACATGACGGTACGGCTGCCCGAGAAGGTCAAGGAGGGCATCACGTCCCAGGTGCCGCTGGGCCGTCAGGGCTCCGCCGAGGAGATCGCCGAGGTCGTCGGCTTCCTCGCCTCGGAGGGGTCGAGCTACGTCACGGGCGCGGTGCTGCCCGTCGACGGCGGCCTGTCGCTGGGAGCGTGACGACGATGCTGCTCGCCGGGAAGCGGATCCTGGTCACCGGGGTCATCACCGAGTCGTCCATCGCGTACCACACGGCCGTCGAGGCGCAGCGGGCCGGCGCGGAGGTGGTGCTCACCAGCATCCGGCCGCGTCTGGTGCGGCGGATCGTCGAGCGGATGCCCGAACCGGCGCCCGTCGTCGAGCTCGACGTGACGGACGCGGAGCAGCTGCGGACGCTGCCGGACCGGCTCGCCGAGCACGGCGACCGCTTCGACGGGGTGCTGCACTCCATCGCGTACGCCCCGCCGGGCGCGCTCGGCGGACGGTTCATGCAGACGCCCTGGGAGGACGTCGCGACCGCCGTGCACACCTCCGCGTACTCGCTGAAGTCGCTGGTGGCCGCGGTGCTGCCGATGATGAAGGGCGGCGGGGCGGTGGTCGGGCTCGACTTCGACGCCTCCGTGTCCTGGCCCGACTACGACTGGATGGGCGTCGCCAAGGCGGGCCTGGAGTCCACGGCCCGCTACCTCGCCCGCTATCTCGGCCCCCAGGGCGTCCGGGTGAACCTGGTCGCCGCCGGGCCCCTCAACACGCTGGCGGCGAACGGGGTGTCCGACGCCCCGCCGGACGAGGACGGCGGCACCTGGGCCGATCTGGCCCCCCTGGGCTGGGACGAGAACCTCGCGACGCCGGTGGCGAAGGCGTGCGTGGCCCTGCTCTCCGACTACTTCACCGCCACGACGGGGGAGATCGTCCATGTCGACGGAGGCGTCCATGCCATGGGCTTCTGAGCCGGCCGGGCAGCCGGCCGTGACGCTGGACGACATCGCCGAGTGGTTCACGCGCAGGCTGGGCCGCGAACTCGGGCCGAGCCCGTGGCACGAGGTGACGCCCGAGGCGGTACGGGGCTTCGCCGACGCCACCCACGACTGGCAGGCCATCCATCTGGACGCCGAGCGGGCCGCGTCCGGCCCCTACGGGGTGCCCGTGGCGCACGGCTTCTACACGCTCGGCCTCATCCCGTATCTCACCTCCACCCTCTTCGATCCGAGCTGGATCGACGTGGCGCTGAACTACCGCCTGGACCGGGTCCGTTTCCTCACGGCGGTGCCGGTGGGTTCGCGGGTGCGGGCCCTCGCCCGGGTGAGCGGCGTCCGGGTACGGCCGCGTGGCTATCTGGAGGTCGTGCTGGCCTTGTCGCTGATGGTCGAGGGCGCCGAGCAGCCGGCCTGCACGCTCGACCACACCCGTCTCTACACGATGCGCCCGGACGCGTCCCTGCCCGTGGACGGGCCGGTCCCCCGCGTGATGTACCCGCCCGGGCACCCGGCACCGGCCGACTCCCTCACCCCCTGAAGATCCCTGGCAAGGAGGAGCCCCCGCATGGGCGACACCCCGGCTGCCCCCTCGGCCGACACCCCGGCCGCGCCACCGAAGGCGGCACCGCCCCCGTTCACCGGCCGCAGACTCCTGTTGATCGCCTCCGGGGCCGTCAACGCCGTCCACCTGCCGTACTGGCTGACCTGGATGCGCAGCAAGTACCCGGACACGGCGGTGCAGGTCGTCGCCACGCGCAGCGCACAGCGCTTCGTGACGCTCCAGGCGCTGTCGGCGCTCACCGGCCGGCAGGCGATCGGCGACACCTGGACCGACGACCCGCTCCCGACGGCCCTGCACGTCGAACTCGCCGAGTGGGCCGACTCGGTGGCCGTCTACCCGGCCTCGCTGCACTACATGGCGCGTGCGGCGCTCGGCCTGGGCGACAGCCCGAGCCTGCTGGCGCTGCACGGCACCGCCGCGCCGATCGTCCTGGCCCCGTCCCTGCCACCACGGGTGGAGGACAACCCCGCCTACGTCCGGCATCTGAAGGCGCTCGCGGAGCGCCCCAACCTGTCGGTGGCACCGACGCGGCCCGGCGTCAGCATGACCACGGGCCGGCGCGACGGCCGGACCGCGCCGCCGCTCCCGGACGTCCTCGCCGAGCTGGAGCGGCTGCGCGGTGCCCTGCCGAAAAACCTCGCCGAAGAAATCGAAGAAAACTCTGAATCGGATATTGACTCCCTCCGATAAAGCAGGTGAAGATATAACCAGGAAAGCCCGGAACGGAAATACGGAAAGTCCGGGAATTCCATTTGGGCAATTCCTTTGCCCCACCCCCGCTCCACCCTCCCCGCACCCCACGCCATCGGAAGGACCGGAAGAGTCATGGCCGTCGGAGATCCGCAGATCTACTGCTACGCGGACCCGCTCTTCTTCGAGACGCCCGACCACTGGGACCGCGGATTCGCCCCGTTCACCGTCGCGACCCGGCCGGCCCCGGCCGGCTGGACCCGCACCGAGCGGGCCGGCTGGACCCACCTCGTGCCGCCCGTCAGGAACCTGCCGGACCAGGGCTGGAAGATCCATGTCTCGGCCGGCCCCGAGCACACCGACCGCGCCCTGGAGATCGTCTGGGACCACTGCGTCGGCGAGAACGTGCAGTTCAAGCATCTGAGCACCCGCGAGGTCCACCTCGCGCACAACACGAAGTACGCGCCGCGCTCCGGCAGCGGCAAGCTGATCACGATCTACCCCCACGACGACGAGCAGCTCCTCACCCTCCTGGAGGACCTGACGAAGCGGCTCGACGGAATCACCGGGCCCCGCGTCCTCAGCGACCTCCAGTGGCCGGACAGCCCGCTCCACCTGCGGTACGGGGCGTTCGTCGAGCGGTTCTGCACCGAACCGAACGGCGCCGTGGTGCCCGCCCTGACGCGGCCCGACGGCACTCTGGTGCCGGACCAGCGCCGGCCGGTGTTCACCCTGCCCGACTGGGCCCCGGTCCCGCCCTTCGTCCAGGAGGTCCTGGACCGGCGCACCACCGGCCCGGAATTCCCGTACCGAATTCAGCGCGCCATGCATTTCTCCAACGCGGGTGGCGTCTATCTCGCGGAACGGAAAAGCGACGGAAAGGTGTGCGTCCTCAAGGAGGCACGACCGTACGCGGGCCTCGACATGAAGTCCCATGACGCGGTGACCCGATTACGCAGGGAGAAATGGGCCCTGGACCGGCTGTCCGGCGCGGAGGGCGCACCCGGCGTCCTCGACTACTTCACGATGGACGGCCATGAATTCCTGGCCATGGAACACGTGGACGCCTCGAACCTCTGGGTGTGGATGGCCCGGATCCACCCGATGATCGTCTCGGAGAACTCCTCCCCCGAGGACTACCGGGCGTACACCGAGCGGGTCCTGGGTGTCCTGGACCGGATCGAGCGGGTCCTGGCCGGTTTCCACGCCCGCGGTGTGGGCTTCGGCGATCTGCACTACGGCAACGTCCTGGTCCGCCCGGACGACTCGGTCGCCCTGATCGACTACGAGGCGGCGTTCGACGCCGCCGACACCGACCACCGGCCGGCCGTCGCCACGATGGGCTTCTCCGCCGAGACCGGCCTGCGGGGCATCGACCTCGACCACTACTGTCTGGCCTCCCTCAAGGCCGCGATGTTCCTCCCCTACGAGAAGCTGCGGGCGCTCGACCCCAAGAAGACCGCCGAGCAACTGGACTTCATCGCCGAGCGGTTCCCCCTGCCCGAGGGCTACCTGGACCCGGTACGGCGGATGCTGCTGCCGTCCGGCACGGCGCAGTCGGCGCCGGCGGGGACGGGGCTCCCCCCGGTGCGGGAGGCGGCCGCCTCGATGGCCTCGGCGATCGTGTCCTGCGCCGACCTCTCCCACCCCGACCGGCTGTTCCCCGGCGACTGCGAGCAGTTCACCACCTCGGGCGCCACGTTCGCCAACGGCGCCGCGGGCGTCCTGTGGGCCCTGTCGGTGTGCGGGTTCCCCGTACCCGACGCCCACCAGGAGTGGCTGGTCGAGGCCGCCGACCGGCCGGGCCCCCGCCAGGGCTTCTACAACGGCACGCACGGCCTGGCCTACGCCCTGGACCACCTCGGCCACACCGGGGCGGCCGCCCGCCTCGTCGACCGCACCCGTGACGCGGCGCGCACCGCACAGGGCATCGGCCTGTACGACGGGCTGACCGGCATCGGCCTCACCCGCCTGCACCTCGCGGAGCGCTGGCAGACCGTCGACTTCGACGAGGACATCGCCCACATCGCCGACACGCTCGCCGGGGCGCTGCGGACGAACCGCCCGGTCACGGGCGGCCCCACCGCGCAGGACCCTCCGCCCGTCCGGGCGGGACTGATGCGCGGCTGGTCGGGAGTGGCGCTGTTCTTCCTCCGGCTGTACGAGGTGTCCGGGGACCCCGGCCATCTCGACCTGGCCGTGACCGCCGTCCACCGCGATCTCGACCGCTGCACGACCACGCCGAACGGCTCGCTCCAGGTGGAGGAGGCCGGCGTACGCACCCTGTGCTACCTGGATGTGGGAAGCGCCGGGATCGCCCTGGTGGCGGACGAGGTGCTGACCCTGCGGGACGACGACCGGCTGCGGGAGGCCCTTCCCGCGCTGCTGACCGCCTGCACACCCGAGTTCGTGGTGATGCCGCAGCTGTTCATGGGCCGCTCGGGGCTCGTCGCGGCGCTGGAGCGGGTCGGCCGCCGCGACCCGGAGCTGGCGCGGCCCGCGGTGGTCGCCCGGCATCTGGACCGGCTCGGCTGGTACGCGCTCTCCCACCAGGGGCACATGGCCTTCCCCGGTGACCTCCTGCTGAAGCTGTCCATGGACCTCGCCACCGGCACGGCGGGCGTCCTGCTCACCACCGCCGCGGTGATGGGCGACCAGGGACGCTTCCTGCCCTTCTTCACCGACCGTCCGTCGGCGCCGGCGGACCCCACAAGCTCCCGCTGATCACCGATCAGCGGGTCCGGACACCACCCGGTGTCCGGTGCACCACCCAGAGAAACCGATCAGCAAAGGATGAGTGACATGGACCAGATTCTCGACCTGCAGGGCCTGGAGACCGCCGGTGACGAGGCGGAGCTCCCCACCAGCTCCGCCAGCACCAACTGCTGACACCCGGCGAACCTTCACGGTCCGTCCGTCCCCCGTCCCGTCCCCACGATCATGGAAAGGAGGTGCGACATGGACCAGATCCTCGACCTGCAGGGCCTGGAGACCGCCGGTGACGAGGCGGAGCTCCCGACCAGCTCGGCCAGCACCGGCTGCTGAATCCCGTGACCACGGGAGGGCCGGGTGTGAGGCGTCGATATCGCCTCACACCCGGCTCCACCAGTATGTGCCCCGGCGGCACGAGGCTGTAGCCCCCGTGCACGCCCGGGGGACCCCGGAACATCACGCCCCATCCCCTGGGGCGTTTCTCTGTTGGGGGGCCGGCGCCACGTGCGACACACGCCCCGGGCCGGCCGCGTTCAGGACGACGCCCGCGCCACCAGCTCCGTGGGCAGGACCACCTGGCGGCGTTCCAGGCCCCGCGAGATCGCCGGACGGCGGTCGGCGATCTCGTCGAGGAGCAGATCGATCATGGCGCGGCCCATCTCCTCGATCGGCTGCCGGACGCTGGTGAGGGGCGGGTCCATGTGGCGGGCGATGGCGGAGTCGTCGTAGCCCACCATGGCGACATCGTCGGGCAGCCGGCGTCCGGCCTCGCGGAGGACCTGACGGGCACCGGCCGCCATCACGTCGGACTCGGCGAAGACCGCGTCGAGGTCGGGGCAGCGCTCCAGCAGCTCCCACATCGCCCGGCGGCCGCCCTCCTCCGTGAAGTCACCGGGGACGATCAGCCGCTCGTCCACCTCGCGCCCCGCGTCCTCCAGGGCGTCGCGGTAGCCCTCGATACGGCGCTGGGCGCCGTAGACGTCGAGGCGGCCGGTGATCGTGGCTATCCGGGAACGGCCGCGTTCGATCAGGTGCTCCACCGCCGAGCGGCCGCCGCCGTAGTTGTCGGAGTCGACCGAGGGCAGTGTCTCGTGCTCGGAGCGCGGACCGCTGATCACCGCCGGGATCTCCAGCTGCGACAGCAGGTCCGGCAACGGGTCGTCGGCGTGCACGGAGACCAGCAGGACCCCGTCGACCCGGTGGGCCGCGAGGTACTGGGCCAGCCTCCGGCGCTCGCGGTCGCTGCCCGCGAAGATCAGCAGGAGCTGCATCTCCGTGTCGGAGAGCTGGGCGCCCACGCCCTTGAGGATGTCGGAGAAGTACGGCTCGGAGAAGAAGCGGGTCTCCGGCTCGGGCACGACCATCGCGATCGCGTCGGTGCGGTTCGCCGCGAGGGCGCGGGCCGCCGTGTTCGGGACGTAGCCCAGCTCCGCGACGGCCGCCTCGACCGCCGCCCGGGTCGCCTCGCTGACCCGTGGCGAGCCGTTGATCACCCGGGACACCGTGCCGCGGCCGACACCGGCCCGTGCGGCGACCTCTTCCAGGGTCGGCCGCCGGCCGCTTCGGCCCCGTGCTCCGTGGCCTGCCACCATGGTCGCCTCCCGTTCACACCGCGCTGGCGTGGAATCTAACAGTCCCGCTTCCCGGACGATGTCCGGCGACCCCTGTTCCGGACGCCGGGACCCGGCCCCCGGACCGGCGCGGACCCCGCCGCCGACCTGTTCGTCTCCCCGATCCCGCCGACCTCTGAAGTCCCCCCGGTCGCGCCGGCGGACGGTTCGGGGCATGCTCGGACCTCGGTCCCGGCGTTAGTTAACAGCCCGATAACCGAAGACATCTCTCCACGCCGACTCCCTTGACACCCCCGCACGAACCGACGACTCTTCAACACATCACTTGTGGGAGCGCTCCCACAGTACCTGGCACTTACACATCCCGCACGTTCCCCGCCCGAGCCGCAGCAGTGAAAAAACGGGCCCAACAACGCAGTTGGCCGGGGGGTCGGCACGTCAGGGCATCAGGAGGACGCAATGCGAGCACGTACCCTCCCCCACTCTCGGCTGCGGTCGGGCGGGGGCACCCGGATCGCCCGCACTACGCGCAAGACGGTGGTCATCGCGGCCGTCGCGGCGCTGGGCGCCGGGCTGCTCGCCGGCTGTGCCGACGACGGCAAGGACGAGGACGACACGTCGTCGGGTAGTGGTGGCGGCAAGACCAAGATCACCCTGGGGCTGTTCGGCACCGCGGGCTTCGAGGAGTCCGGCCTGTACAAGGAGTACGAGAAGCTCCACCCGGACATCGACATCCAGCAGACCGTCGTGGAGCGGAACGAGAACTACTACCCCGCTCTCCTCAACCACCTGACCACGGGCAGCGGTCTGCAGGACATCCAGATGGTCGAGGTCGGCAACATCGCCGAGATCGTCGGCACCCAGTCGGACAAGCTGCTCGACCTGTCGAAGTACGGCAAGAAGGACGACTACCTGCCCTGGAAGTGGCAGCAGGGCACCACCTCCGGCGGCCAGACCGTCGCCCTCGGCACCGACGTCGGCCCCATGGCCATCTGCTACCGCAAGGACCTCTTCGAGAAGGCCGGACTGCCCACCGACCGCGCCGAGGTCGGCAAGCTGTGGGCGGGCAGCTGGGACAAGCTCGTCGAGACCGGCAACAAGTACAAGGCGAAGGCGCCCAAGGGCACCACGTTCCTGGACTCCCCCGGCGGTCTGCTGCAGGCGATCCTCAGCAGTGAGAAGGACCGGTTCTACGACTCCTCCGGTGAGGTCATCTACAAGACGAACCCGGCCGTCAAGAACGCCTTCGACCTCACGGCCAAGGCCGCGAAGGACGGGCTGGTCGGCAACCAGACGCAGTTCCAGCCCGCCTGGGACACCACGATCGCCAACAGCAAGTTCGCCGCGATGTCCTGCCCGCCGTGGATGCTCGGCTACATCAAGGGCAAGTCGAAGCCCGAGGCGGCCGGCAAGTGGGAGATCGCCCAGGCCCCGAAGTCCGGCAACTGGGGCGGCTCCTTCCTGTCCGTGCCGAAGAACGGCAAGAACGCCGAGGAGGCCGCGAAGCTGGCCGCCTGGTTGACGGCTCCCGAGCAGCAGGCGAAGCTCTTCGCCGTACAGGGCAGCTTCCCCAGCACCCCGGCCGCCTACGACTCGGACGCGGTCAAGAACGCGAAGAACGACATGACCGGTGACGCGCCGATCGGCACGATCTTCGCCGAGGCCGCCAAGAACATCCCCGTGCAGACGATCGGCCCGAAGGACCAGATCATCCAGCAGGGCCTGACCGACAACGGCGTGATCCTCGTGGCCCAGGGCAAGTCGGCCGGGGAGGCCTGGAAGAACGCCGTCAAGACCATCGACAACGCACTGGACAAGTGACCGGTATGCCCACACGGCACGACGCCGCCGCGCCCCCCGTCAAGGGGGGCGCGGCCCCGGCCCGCCCGCCCGCGGAGTCCGCGTCCGAGGAACGACGCCGGGCCCGGCTGTCCCGCCGCTGGCAGCGGGACGTGCGCTGGAGCCCGTACGCCTTCGTCTCGCCCTTCTTCCTGCTGTTCGTCGCGTTCGGCCTGTTCCCGCTGCTCTACACCGGCTGGGCCTCGCTGCACGCGGTGGAGCTGACCGCCCCCACCGACATGAGCTGGGTGGGGCTGCGCAACTTCACCCGCATCTTCGACGACGAGTTCTTCTGGAACGCGGCGAAGAACACCCTGATCATCGGGATCATCTCGACCGTCCCGCAGCTGATGATGGCGCTGGGCATCGCGCACATCCTCAACTACAAGCTCCGCGCCTCGACCTTCTACCGGGTCGTGATGCTCGCCCCGTACGCCACGTCGATCGCCGCCGCCACCCTGGTGTTCGTGCTGCTCTTCGGCCGTGACTACGGAATGATCAACTGGTTCCTGGGGCTGTTCGGCATGGACCAGGTCGACTGGCAGAACGGCACCTGGTACTCGAAGATCGCCGTGTCGACCGTCGTCATCTGGCGCTGGACCGGCTACAACGCGCTGATCTACCTGGCCGCGATGCAGGCGATCCCGCAGGACCTGTACGAGTCGGCGGCCCTCGACGGCGCAAGCCGCTGGAAGCAGTTCCTCCATGTGACGCTGCCGTCGCTGCGCCCGACCATCCTGTTCACCTGCGTCGTCTCGACCATCGGTGCCTCGCAGCTCTTCGCCGAGCCCCTGCTGTTCGACGCCAACAAGGGCGCGTCGGGCGGCTCCCAGCACCAGTTCCAGACGCTCGGCCTCTACCTGTACGAGCAGGGCTGGGTGAACCAGCACCTGGGCCGCGCCTCGGCGATCGCCTGGACGATGTTCCTGATCCTCATCGTGGTCGGAATCATCAACTACGTCATCTCGCGCCGGCTGCGCGCCAGTAGTTAGGAGACCGGCCGTGACGACGACAATCACCAAGCCCCCGGCCGACGCCGCACCCGAGCCGCCGGAGAACGGCAGGCGCAGGCGCGGACCGAAGGCGGCTCGGGCGGGCGGTCAGCATCACGCCGGGCCGGTCGCCTACGTCATCCTCATCGCGTTCACCCTGGTCTCGCTGTTCCCGCTGTTCTGGACGGCCGTCGCCGCCTCCCGGGACAACGCGCGGCTGGCGGAGACCCCGCCGCCGTTCTGGTTCGGCGCGAACCTCTTCGACAAGATCGAGGTGGCCTGGAAGGACGCCAACCTCGGCGAGGCGTTCCTCAACACCACGATCGTGGCGGGCGTCTCCTCGCTGACCATCGTCTTCCTGTCGACCATCGCCGGCTTCGCCTTCGCCAAGCTGAAGTTCCGGGGCCGTGGCGCGCTGATGCTGATCGTGATCGGCACCATGATGGTGCCGCCGCAGCTCCAGGTGATCCCGCTGTACATGTTGGTCGCCAAGCTCGACTGGACGGACCAGCTCCAGGCGGTCATCCTGCCGTCGCTGGTCAGCGCGTTCGGTGTGTTCTTCATGCGGCAGTACCTGCTCCAGGCGCTGCCCGACGAGATCATCGAGGCGGCCCGCGTCGACGGCGCGAGCAGCTGGCGGGTGATCTGGCACGTGGTCTTCCCCGCCGCGCGGCCCGCGATGGCCGTGCTGGGCATGCTGATGTTCGTCCAGACCTGGAACGACTTCCTCTGGCCGTTCCTCGTCCTGACCCAGCTGGGCAACCCGACCGTGCAGGTCGCGGTCGCCGGTCTCGGCCGGGGCTACACCCCCGACCAGGCTTTGATCATGGCGGGCGCACTGCTCAGCACACTGCCGCTGCTGCTGGTCTTCGCGATCTTCGGCAAGCAGATCGTCGGCGGCATCATGCAGGGCGCGGTGAAGGGCTGATCCCCGCGCCGTGCGTCTCGCACCCCTGGGGGCCGGGCCACCGCCGCCCCGGCCCCTTCCGCCCTCAGTTCTCTTTCCCCCCACCCACACCGTCGGTCTGATCGACCACCAATGGGAGCGCTTCCATGCCTGAGCCCACGACGCCAGTGACCTTTCCTCCCGCCTTCCTCTGGGGCGCGGCGACGTCCGCGTACCAGATCGAGGGGGCGGTGCGGGAGGACGGCCGCACGCCCTCGATCTGGGACACCTTCAGCCACACACCGGGCAAGACGGCCGGTGGCGAGACCGGTGACATCGCTGTCGACCACTACCACCGCTACCGCGACGACGTGGCGCTGATGGCGGACCTGGGTCTCTCCTCGTACCGCTTCTCGATCTCCTGGTCGCGGGTGCAGCCGACGGGCCGGGGCCCGGCGATCCAGCGTGGCCTGGACTTCTACCGCCGGCTGGTCGACGAGCTGCTGGCGAAGAACATCAAGCCGGCCGTGACGCTCTACCACTGGGACCTGCCCCAGGAGTTGGAGGACGCGGGGGGCTGGCCGGAGCGCGAGACCGCGTACCGCTTCGCCGAGTACGCGCGGATCGTGGGCGAGGCGCTGGGCGACCGCGTCGAGCAGTGGATCACGCTGAACGAGCCGTGGTGCAGCGCGTTCCTGGGCTACGGCTCCGGGGTGCACGCGCCGGGCCGTACGGACCCGGTGGCGTCGCTGCGCGCGGCCCACCATCTGAACCTGGCGCACGGTCTCGGCACGGTGGCGCTGCGCTCGGTGATGCCGGCGCGCAACTCGGTGGCGGTGAGCCTGAACTCGTCCGTCGTGCGGCCGCTGTCGAACACCCCGGAGGACCTGGCGGCGGTCCGGAAGATCGACGACCTGGCGAACGGGGTCTTCCACGGGCCGATGCTGCACGGGGCGTACCCGGAGTCGCTGTTCGCGGCGACGTCGCAGCTGACGGACTGGTCGTTCGTGCAGGACGGTGACGTGGCGACGGCCCACCAGCCGTTGGACGCGCTGGGCCTGAACTACTACACGCCCACACTGGTCGGCGCGGCGTCGCCGGACATGGCCGGGCCGCGGGCGGACGGCCACGGCGCGAGCGACCACTCGCCGTGGCCGGGCGCGGACGACGTGCTGTTCCACCAGACGCCGGGCGAGCGCACGGAGATGGGCTGGACCATCGACCCGACCGGCCTGCACGAGCTGATCATGCGGTACACGCGGGAGGCGCCCGGCCTGCCGCTGTACGTCACGGAGAACGGCGCGGCCTACGACGACAAGATGGACAGCGACGGCCGCGTCCACGACCCGGAGCGCATCGCCTACCTCCACGGCCATCTGCGCGCCGTGCGCCGCGCCATCGCGGAGGGCGCGGACGTGCGCGGCTACTACCTGTGGTCCCTGCTGGACAACTTCGAGTGGGCCTACGGCTACGGCAAGCGCTTCGGCGCGGTGTACGTCGACTACGCGACGCTCACCCGCACCCCCAAGTCGAGCGCGCTCTGGTACGCCCAGGCAGCGAAGACAGGCGCACTCCCGCCCCTGGCGACGCCCACGCCGTAACACCACCGAACCGGGGGGAACGGGGGCAAGGGGCGCGGTGCCATTAGGGGAGCATCGCGCCCCTCGGGGTTACCGCGGCCGTCACCAGGGCCTTCAGAGGCTGCCAGGCGGCGCGAGCCACTGCGTCGGCTGGCCGGTGACCGAAGCGATCGTCTCGAAGTCGTGGTCGTAGTGGAGCATCGTCAGGCCCTGTAGCTCGGCGGTCGCGGCGACGAGCAGATCCACCGCGCCCGCGGAACGGTGCCGCCCCTTCTCGGTGAGCTGCCGCTGCACGTCCCACGCCCGCGTGACGGCCCGCTCGTCCAAGGGCGTCCAGCCGAACAGCGCGTCGAGATCATGGACCAGTTCCGCCCGGTCCTCCGCGTTCTTCGCGCTGTAAAGGAACTCGACCTCGGTGAGAGGGCAGCGCGCGATCAGCCCTTCCTCCAGGGGCCTCTCCCAGACGGAACGGGCCGGGCGCCGCAGGATGCGGACCAGAGCGCTGGTGTCGATGAGGTAGGAGGCGGTGCTCACCGACGGTACGTCTCCTTGTCCAGCAGCTCGTCGAAGTCACCCGCGTCCGCCTTCGCCGCCAGCCGGGCCAGCGCGAGCGCCCGCTTCTTGCGTTCCACACCGTCCCTCAGCGCCGCGTTGACGGTGTCCTTCTTCGTCTTGGTCCCGAACGCTATGGCGGCCTCCGCCAGCAGCTCCTCATCGATGTCGATCAGCGTCTTGGCCACGGGGAACCTCCTGGATATCCACTGGATGCATCAGTATATCCATCAGGCCGGGAGGGGTCCGTGTCCCTTCCGGCGAGCGCGCGTACGACGATGTCGATGCCTCGCGCCGCCACACCGCTCTCGTCTCAGGACACCCGCGCCGGAACGGCTCTACACGGCGACCAAGCGCACCCTTTCCCCGCAGAGTTTCGCCATGTCGTCGACGTCCGAGGTGAGCATGACCACCGGGCGGCGCTGCCGCAGGGCCATCTCGGCGACCGCGGCGTCGAGGGCGTACTTGTGGCCGTGGAGACCGGCGGACATCAGCATGGCCGACGCCGCTCGGGCCTCCTCGTCCCCGACGGGCACGATCCGCACGCCGGACAGGATCCCGGTGAGCCGTGCCCGGTCGGTCCTCCGGTGCACCGCTTCGATGATCGTGAGCGCGCTGACGGCCACATCCATGCCGCGCCTGCGCGCCTCGGCGACCAGGGCGACGACCGGCTCCCTGTCGTCCACGAGCCTGGACAGGCCTTCACAGTCCAGGACGAGAGTGCCCTCGTGGCTCAGCTTGCGGCGGGCCACTGCCCCTCCTCGGCGAACACCTCATCGAAGATCCGCCGGGCACGCTCCTGCTCGTCCGGGGAGATCGGGCCCTTGCGCTTCTCGTAGTCGGCGAGGTACTCGTCGAGGATCTGCCCCCGCAGTTCACGCTCCACCGCCTCGGTGATGAACGCCGAGAACTCCCGCTTGCCCACCCGCTGACGAATCGCCTCGGCGGTGCCCTCCGGCAGGGAGAGGCTGACCCTGGTGGCGGGGCCTTCGCCGATGCCGTACGAGGTCTCACTCATGGACTGAGATTATGAAATGAGCAGGAATACGCCCGGGCGCCCGCACGACACCGACTCCGAAGTGTCAGTGCTCGTACGGGCGCCCCAGCAGGCCGCGACCGTCAGCGCGGTTCCCGTACCACCGCCGCGTCGCCCGCCGCCAGCTTCAGTGAGCCGGTGGTGGCGGGTTGGCCCGTCAGGAGGTCGACGGCGTTCGGGGCCACCTCGATCTCGGCCTCCGACTCGCCGTGGTTGATCAGGAAGACGTAGTCCGCCTCCGGGCCGCGGCGCAGGGCCGCCTCGACGGACGCCGGGGTCGTGCGGACCGGGCGCACGCCCGCCTCCTCGCGGACGCGGTCCAGCAGCGACGCGAGGGCCTCCGGGTCGGGGCGGGTCGCCACGTACCAGGTCGTGCCCGTGCCGTACGCGTGGCGGGTCACCGCCGGGACCCCGGCGAGCGGGCCGGAGGCGTACGTGGCGACCGCCTCGGCGCCCCGCAGCGCGACCCGCTCGGACCACAGGGCACCCCGCGCGCCCTCGCCGAGCCCGGTCAGCTCCACCGACTCGTCCGGCAGCAGCGGGAAGACCTCGTCCGTGTGGACGCCCAGCGCCTCACGGAACGCCCCCGGGTAGCCGCCGAGGCGGATGTGGCAGTTCTCGTCGACCGCCCCGCTGTGGAAGCCGACGGCCAGCGTGCCGCCCCGCTCCGCGAAGCCGGTGAGGTTCGCCGCGCCCTCGTCGTCCACCAGGTACAGGCTCGGCGCGAGCACGAGCTTGTACGCCGACAGGTCCGCGTCGGGGCGGACGAAGTCCACCGCCACGCCGGACCGCCACAGCGGCTCGTACCAGGCCCGCACCAGCTCCTGGAAGCGCAGCTCACCGCTCGGCTGGGAGGGCAGTTCGACGGCCCACCAGGCGTCCCAGTCCCAGACGACGGCCACCTCGGCGGTGCCCGTGCTGCCGCGCACCTCCGCCAGCGCCTTCAGGTCCGCGCCCAGCGCGACGACGTCCCGCCAGATCCGGCTGTCGGTGCCGGCGTGCGGAAGCATCGCCGAGTGCCACTGCTCGGCGCCCGCCTTCGCGGCCCGCCACTGGAAGTAGGCGATGCCGTCGGCGCCGCGCGCCACGTGGGAGAGCGCGTTGCGGCGCAGCTCGCCCGCCGTCTTGGCACGGTTGACGGGCTGCCAGTTGACCGCGCCGGTGGAGTGCTCCATCAGCAGCCAGGGACGGCCGCCCGCGAGGGAGCGCACCAGGTCGCCGCTGAGCGCGATGTCGATCTCCGACTCGGGGTCCGTGGACTGGAGGTAGTGGTCGTTGGAGACGATGTCCAGCTCGGGCGCCCAGCGCCAGTAGTCCAGCTTGTCGAAGTTGAACATCACCATGAAGTTGGTGGTGGCGGGCACCTCGGGGGCCGCGCCCCGCAGTACCTCCCGCTCCGCCTTCAGCAGGGACAGCAGCGCGTCGCTGCAGAAGCGGCGCCAGTCCAGCTGGTGCGTCGGGTTGGGGACCGCACCGGTGGCGCGGGGCGGGATGATCTCGTCCCAGTCGTAGTACCACTGGCTCCAGAACGTCGTGCCCCAGGCGTTGTTGAGCGCCGCCAGGTCGTCGTCGTACTTCTCCCGCAGCCAGACGCGGAACGCGGCGGCGCTGGTGTCGCAGTGGCACTCGCCGTTGTGGCAGCCGTACTCGTTGTGGACGTGCCACATGACCACCGCCGGGTGGTCGGCGTAGCGGCGGCCGAGTTCGCCGGCCATCCGCAGGGCCGCCTCACGGTAGGCGGGGCTCGACGGGCAGAACGTCTGGCGGCTGCCGTACGACAGGGTGCGGCCGTCCTTGTCGACCGGGAGCGCCTCCGGGTGGGCGCGGAAGAACCACGCCGGGGGCGCCGCCGTCGGGGTGGCGAGGTCGGCCGCGATGCCGTTCTCGTGGAGCAGCGCGAGGATGCGGTCCAGGCGGGAGAAGTCGTACTCGCCCTCGCGGGGCTCCAGGAGCGCCCACGAGAAGATGTTGACGCTCACCATGGTGACGCCGGCCTCGCGCATGAGGCGTACGTCCTCGTGCCAGACCTCCTCGGGCCACTGCTCGGGGTTGTAGTCGCCGCCGTACGCGATGCCGGGGACGTTCAGGGTGCTCATGGGTGCGGTTGGTTCTCTTTCGAACGGGGCCGGTGTCAGCCCTTGTTGGCGCCGAGCGTCAGACCGCTGACGAACTGCCGCTGGAGCGCGAAGTACACGACCAGCGTCGGGATGGCGGTGAGCAGGGCGCCGGCGGCGACCAGGTTGGGGTCGGTGAAGTACTGGCCGGAGAGGTTGTTCAGCGCCGAGGTGATCGGCATGTTCTCACCGGTGGAGATCAGCACCAGCGCCCAGAAGAAGTCGTTGTAGATCCAGATGGACAGCAACGTCGCCAGGGCGGCCATCGCGGGCTTGCACAGCGGCAGCACGATCTGCCAGTACAGGCGCCACACGGAGGCGCCGTCGACGAGCGCGGCCTCGGTCAGCTCGTGCGGCAGGGAGCGCATGTAGTTGCTCAGCACGAAGGCGCAGAAGCCGGACTGGAAGGCCACGTGGATGAGGACCAGGCCGAGCGCGGAGTCGTAGAGCTTGCCGCTCATCGTGATGCCTGGGATGTCGATGAGCAGGTACAGGCGGTACAGCGGGGTGATGATGACCTGCTGCGGGAGCAGGTTGCCCGCGGTGAAGACCAGCAGCAGGAAGAGGTTGACGCGGAAGTCGAAGCGGCTGACGTAGAACGCGACCATCGACGACAGGAACAGCGTCAGCAGCACCGCGGGCACGGCGATGATCAGCGTGTTCACGAAGTAGTGCGTCATCTCCGACTGGGTGAACGCGTTCGTGAAGTTCTCGAGGCTGAGCTTGTCGGGCCAGGAGACATAGCCCTTCTCGCTGGTCTCGCCGTACGGGCGCATCGCCGCGTAGAGCGCCCACAGCAGGGGCGCCAGCCAGGCGAGCGCCGCGCCGCCGAGGAAGACGTGGAGCAGGACCCGGGCGGGGCGGACGGGAGTGCGCTTCTTCAGAGCGTCGGTGGCGACGGTGGTGCTCATGCGCGCCGCTCCTTCCGGAAGGTCGCGATCAGGTAGGGGATGATCACGGCGAGGGAGATCACCAGCAGGACGACGGCGATGGCCGAGCCGTATCCGATACGGCTGGACTCACCGATGATGTTGTTGGTGACCAGGATCGACAGCAGCTCGGTGCCCTCGGCGCCCTTGTTGAAGACGAAGACGAGGTCGAAGGCGCGCAGGGCCTCGATGATGGTGACGACCAGCACGACGGTGTTCGTGGGGCGCAGGGTCGGGAAGATGACGTTCTTGAACGTCTGCCACTCGTTGGCCCCGTCGAGCGCGGAGGCCTCCCGCAGGGACGGGTCGACGCTCTTCAGACCGGCCAGGTAGAGGATCATCATGTAGCCGGTGTGGCGCCACGAAGCGGCGATCAGGATCGCCCACAGGTTCAGGTCCGGGTCGCCGATCCAGTCGATGTAGTGACCGGGCTTGTTGGCGCCGATGATGCTGTTGATCAGGCCCGTGTCGGGGTTGTAGATCAGCTGCCACACGAAGCCGATGACCGCGAGCGACATCACGACGGGCAGGAAGAACGCGGTCTGGTAGACGCGGCTGAAGCGGATCTGCTTGTCCAGCTGCACCGCGAGGAACAGCCCCATCGGCGTCGGGATCAGGATCAGCACGACGAACCACACGATGTTGTGCTCGACCGCGGGCCAGAACTGCGGGTTGTTGGTGAACAGTTCCGAGAAGTTGTGCAGCCCGACCCACTCGATGGAGTCGAAGCCGATGCCGTCCCAGGTGGTGAACGCCAGCAGGATCGAGGCGAGCGCGGTCACCCAGACGAGGGCGACGTGCAGGATCGTCGGCAGGCCCGCCATCAGGCCCAGCGTGAGCCGGTCACGCCGGGTGAGGAGGCGCTTGTGCCCCTGGGGCACCTTGGTGGCCGCCGTCTTCGGGGCAGGGGTGGAGCCCGGAGGCGGCGCGGGCGCTTCCGGGCTCTTGGTGGGTGTGGTCGTCATGTCTGTCGGTCATCCAGTCGTGAGGACGGTCTTGGGGGCGGACAGTCCTGGGGACAGCCGCCCCGGCGGCCGCCCGTGCGACCGCCGAAGCGGTCGTGGGGCGGCCGTCGGGACGGTCGGCCGTCAGGACGCGAAGATCGTCTTCTTCTGGCGCTCGATCGACGAGAGCAGGCTGTCGATGCCCTTGGGGTCACGGATGAACTTCTGCAGCGACGGCTGCATCACCGTGGAGGTGAAGTCCGGGCGGCTGTCGCGGTCCATGAACTGCGTCAGGCTCTTGGCGCCGGAGATCATGTCGTACGCCTTCTTCTGCAGCGGCGTGTACGAGGAGGTGTCGGCCTTGGTGGAGGCGGCCACCACGTTCGGGTCGGCCTTGAGGTAGATCTGCTCCGCCTCGGGGGTGCCGAGGAACTCCAGGAGCTTGACGGCGCCGGCCTTGTTCTTCGGGCTCTTGCTCATCATGAAGCCGTCGGTGGGGGCCTCGACGGTGTCCTGGCCGTACGCCGGGTCGATCTCCGGGAAGGCGAAGAAGTCCAGGTCGTCCAGGTCGGCCTTGTTGGTGAACTGCTGGCCCACGAAGGAGCCCAGCAGGTACATGCCCGCCTTCTTCGACACCAGCGTCTGCGCCGCGTCCTGCCAGGTACGGCCGACCGCGCCCTCCTGGTGGTACGGCAGCAGCTCGGTCCACAGGTCGAACGTCTTGCGGACCTTGGCGTCCGTCCAGGCGACCTTGCCCGCCATCAGCTCGACGTGGAAGTCGTAGCCGTTGGCGCGGAAGTTGATCTGGTCGAACGTGCCCATCGCGGGCCAGGCGTCCTTGTCACCGAAGGCGATCGGGACCAGGCCGTCCTTCTTCATCTGCTTGCACAGCGCGATGAGCTGGTCCCACGTGGTGGGAACCTCGTAGCCCTTCTCCTTGAAGACGCTCTTGCGGTAGAAGAGCGCCCAGGGGTACGTGTACAGCGGCACGAAGTAGGACTTGCCGTCCTCACCCTGGCTGAGCTTCTTCATCGCCTCGGGGAAGTTCCCCCCGATCTTCTCCCACACCTCGTCGATCGGGCTGGCCAGCCCCTTGGCCGCGAAGAACTGCATCCGGTAGCCCGCGAACCAGTGGAACACGTCGTCCGGCGTGCCCTGCAGGTAGGAGTTGATCTGCTCCTGGAACGTGTTGTGGTCCTTGGTGTTCACGTCGACCTTGATGCCGGACTTCTTGGCGAAGTCGGCGTAGATCTCCGCGAACGCCTTCTTCGGCACCGCGTCGGAGGCGTTGGAGCCGAGCGAGACGGTCTTCGAGTCAGTGGCCGAGCTGCCACTGCCGCCGCAGGCGCTGAGCAGCGGGACGCCCGCGCCGAGCGCCGCGGCCCCGCCTATGCCGCGCAGCAGGGTGCGGCGGCTCGTGCCGGGCACGGAGAGACCGGAAGGTGTGAGATGCATGAACGGCTCCCTGGGGACAAGTGGTTCGGTCGTTAAGAGGCCCTCGTCGGTTATTGATCGAAATCGACCAGAAACCAACTTGACCGAACACGGTGGTCGCCATAACAGCCCTATGCCAGGTCGCGCGTCAAGCCTTCTTGTCCCCCTTTGTTGAAACGTAATCCCTGTTCGTCGAAACGTGACCGTCACATACGTGAGCCATCTCACTAGGTGTCATATACACGCATCAGGGTGCGCGCATCGGGGGTGCGGCGAACGCACAGGACCCGTCACGCGGACGACCCGTTCAGCCCGCCGGGCAGGCCCGTTCAGCCCGCCGGGTGCAGGGTCGCCTCGCCCGTGACACGGATGCCGGTCGCCTCGCCCGGCCGCACCGGCAGCGGGCCCGCGACGCGCACGCCGACCGGGGTGTCGTGGCCCTCGACGGCGACGGTGACCATGGCGTCGTGGCCGTAGAAGCACACGTCGGTGACCGTGCCCCGCACGGCGCCCTCGGCGGCCGGAGCGGTGAGCCGCAGCTGTTCCGGGCGGAGCAGCACGGTGCCCGTGGCCGGCCCGTCGGGCGCGGCGGCGAGCGGGACGGCGCCGAGCGGGGTCCGGGCCGTGCCGTCGCCGCCGACGGTGGCGGGGAGCAGCACCGCGTCGCCGACGAAGCCCGCGACCCAGGGGTCGGCCGGGCGGCGGTAGAGGTCCTGCGGGGTGGCGCACTGGGCGACGCGGCCGTCCCGGACGACGGCGACGAGGTCGGCCGTGGAGAGCGCCTCCTGCTGGTCGTGGGTGACGAGGAGCGCCGTGGCCCCGGTCGCCCGCAGCGCGGCGCGTACGTCGGCCCGTACGCCCGCCCTGAGGGCGCTGTCGAGGGCGTTGAACGGCTCGTCCAGCAGCACCAGCTGGGGCCGGGGCGCGAGGGCCCGGGCGAGGGCCACGCGCTGCTGCTGGCCGCCCGAGAGCTCGTGCGGCATCCGGTCGCCGTATCCGGCGAGGCCGACGAGTTCCAGGAGTTCGCCGGTGCGCTGCCGCCGTTCGCCCCGGGTCAGCCCGGTGAGCCCGAAGGCCACGTTCCGCGCAACGCTCAGGTGCGGGAAGAGGGCGCCCTCCTGGGGCACGATCCCGATGCGGCGCCGCTCCGGCGGCACATGGACACCGGGTCCGGCGAGGGTCCGCCCGCCGAGCCGGACGGTGCCCGCGTCGGCCCGCAGGAACCCGGCCACGATCCTCAGCAGGGTCGTCTTGCCGCCTCCGGAGGGGCCGAGGACGGCCGCCAGGGCACCCGCCGGGACGGTGAGCCGGAGAGCGCGCAGGACCGGGTCGTGGCCGGCCGTGTAGGACTTCGTGAGGCCCTCGACCTGGAGCGCGTTGGTGTGCGGGTCGTCCGACTGCGCCGGATTTGCGTGCGTCTCGTTTGCTTCGAGCCCGTCCCCCCGCCGCTGTGACGGTTCTTGTTCGATCGTGTGCTGTTCGTCCGTGGTGGATGCCTGTGTGTCCGGTACGTCCGTGCCCGGCTCGTTCGCGTGGGACTTGTTCATGATCGGTGCCTCCCCAGCAGGTACGAAGGCACGGCGGCCAACAGGATGAGCGCGGCGGCGTACGGGGCGGCCGCCGCGAAGGAGCCCGCGCCCGTCTCGGTCCACAGGCGGGTGGCGAGGGTGTCCATGCCGGTGGGGCGCAGGAGCAGGGTCGCCGGGAGTTCTTTCATGCAAACGACGAAGGTCAGCGCGGCCCCGGCGGCGACGCCCGGCGCGGCCAGCGGGACGGTGATCTCGCGAAGCACCTGCCAGGGCCGACGGCCGAGCGAGCGGGCCACGTCCTCCAGGACGGGCGGGGCCTGGAGCACGGCGGCACGGGTGGCGGCCACCGCGACCGGCAGGAAGAGGACGGCGTACGCACACACCAGCAGGGGCAGCCGCTGGTAGAGCGGGTAGGCGTAGCGGACGGCGAAGAAGACCAGGGACAGGGCGACCGTGATGCCGGGGAGCGCGTGCCCGGCGTAGGCGGCCTGTTCCAGCAGCCGTGCCCCGCGCCCCCGGTGCCGGGCGGCGATCACACCGACGGGCAGGGCGAGGAGCGTGGTGAGGGCGGCGCCCGCAGCGGCGACGCCGAGCGTGGCCCAGGCCGTCTCGGCGAGACCGCCGAGGTCCCAGGTGGCGGAGGAGCCGACCGCGAGCCAGTAGCCGAGGGTGCCGAGCGGGAAGGCCACGGCCACGGCGGTCACCGCACCGCACCACAGCAGGGCGAGCGGCTTCCAGCGGCCGAGCGCCACGGGCACCGCCGGGCGGGCGGTGCCCCCGCCGGTCCTGGCGTGCCCGGCACGGCCGCGCGTCCGCGCCTCCGCGGCGACCAGGGCCACGGTCATCAGCACCAGCACGACGCTGAGCGCGGCGGCGGGGGTGCGGTCGAAGGAGGCCCGGTAGGAGGTGTGGATGGCCCGGGTGAAGGTGTCGTACCGCATGAGGGAGACGGCGCCGAAGTCGGAGAGCACGTACAGCGCGACGAGCAGCGCCCCGCCCGCCGCCGCCGGACGCAGCTGCGGCAGGGTGACCCGGAGGAACGTGCGGAGCGGACCGTCCCCGAGGGAGCGCGCGGCCTCCTCCTGCGCCGGGTCGATGCCCCTGAGCGCCGCCGCGACCGGCAGCAGCACATACGGGAAGCTGACCAGCGTCAGCGAGAGCGCGGCCCCGCCGAATCCGGCGAGGCCCGGTTCGGCCGACAGCCACGCGAAGGCCGCCACATAGCTGGGCACGGCCAGCGGCAGGGTCGCGGCCACCGCCCAGAAGCGGGCGCCCGGCAGCGCCGTACGCACCGTCAGCCAGGCCAGTGAGACCCCGAGGACCACACAGGTGGCGACGACCACGACGGTCAGGCCCAGGCTGCGCGCGAGGAGGTCCAGCGTCCGCTCGTCGGCGACGACCTCCCAGGCGAAGGCGGGGCCGCGTTCGAGCGCGCGGACGGCGAGATAGCCGAGGGGAAGCAGGGCGAACAGGGCGGCCACACAGGCGGGGACGAGCAGGACCAGGGGCGGCCTGCGCTGTGCCCCGCGTCCGGCGAAGGAGGCGGTCTTCTCCGCCGGACGGGGGGTGGCCCGCGCGCGCTCGGACTGCGTCCGCGCGGCGGTCGGCGAGGGTTTCACGGCCCGTCAGACCAGCCCGACGTCCTGGAGCATCGCCAGGGTCTCCTGGAGGGACTCCAGCTTGCCGAGGTCGATGTCGGGCGACTGGAGCGACTCGAACGGCGGCAGCCCCTCGACGGAGCTGGTGACGCCCGCGGCCAGCGGGTACTCCTTCGTCGTGTCCGCGAAGTAGGTCTGCGCCTCCTTGGAGAGCAGGTAGTCCACGGCCTTCCGCGCGGTGGCGGCCTGGTCCTCGTTCGCGGCGAGGACGCCGGCGCCGGCCACGTTGATGAGGGAGCCGGGGTCCTTGCCGGGCAGGAAGTGCAACTTGGCGTCGACGCCGTCCTCGCCCTTTTCAGCGACCCGCTCGTACCAGTAGTAGTGGTTGACGAGGCCCAGCGACACCTCGCCGGCCTCCACGGCGTCGAGGGTGGCGAGGTTGTTGGTGTAGGTCTTGGACCCGTTGGCCTTGAGGTCCTCCAGCCACTTCCGGGCCGCGTCGTCCCCCTCCAGGACGCGCATCCCGGTGACGAACGCCTGGAAGGAGGCGTTGGTGGGCGCGAAGCCGACCTTGCCCTTCCACGTGGGCTTCACCACGTCGTGGACGCTGTCCGGCACGTCGTCCGCGCTCACCTTGTCGGGGTTGTACGCGATGACGCGGACGCGACCCGACAGGCCCACCCAGTCGCCCTCGCCGCCGCGGTACGCCTTGTCGACCTTGTCGAGGGTGCTCTGCGGCAGCTTCGCCAGCATGCCCTCGCGGGAGAGCGCGCCGAGCGCCCCGGCGTCCTGGGAGAAGAACAGCCCGGCCTTGGTGCGGTCGCCCTCCTCCAGGATCTGCGCCGCGAGTTCGGCGCTGTCGCCGTAGCGCACCTCCACGTCGGCGCCCACGGCCTTCTCCAGCTTGTCCAGGATCGGCTTGACCAGCTTCTCGTTGCGGCCGGTGTAGATGACGAGGGACGCGTCGCCCGCCTCACCCGACCCGCCGTCCTTGTCGTCGCCGGAGCCGCAGGCGGCGAGGGCGGGGAGCAGCAGACCGGCCGCGACGAGCGCGAAGATCCGGCCACCCAGAGGGGGTCGCATATGTGTGCCTTTCCTACGCGGCTCACCGGTGCACCAAGGGGTCGTGGCCTCGGTCGGCGAGGGCGAACTGACGCTTCTTGGCCAACTGTGAACATGCTATGAATAAGGTAAAGCTTGCCTAAGCGTCAAGGGGCGTGTGTTACCCGCGGACGCTGTTCCGGAAAGGCCGCGCCCCGTGATCCACTCCTCCGGCCCCGTCCGGGCCGCCTTCGCCGCCCTGCCCGCCCTCCCCGCTCCGGCCGGCCCGATCCTGCTCCCGGGTCCCCACCCGCGACCGCGCATGGTGCCCTTCGCCCGCGACCTCGCCGCGTACGGCGACCGCGTCGCCCTCCACACCCCCACGGGCACGGTCACCTACCGTGCCCTCGCCGAGCGCGTCGCCGCCACCGCGGAGCGACTCGGCCGCGTACGGCGGCTGGTGCTGGTGGCCGGGGCCAACCGCGCCGACGCGCTGGTCACCTACCTCGCCGCCCTCTCCGCCGGCCACCCCGTGCTGCTCGTCCCCGGCGACGGCGACGAGGCCGTCGCGTCCCTCACCGCCGCGTACGCGCCCGACGTGGTGGCCCGCACCGGCGCCGACGGCACCTGGACGCTCGACGAGCACCACCCCGGCACCGCCCACACCCTCCACCCGGACCTCGCCCTCCTGCTGAGCACCTCTGGCTCGACGGGCTCCCCCAAGCTCGTACGGCTCTCGCACGAGAACGTGCAGGCCAACGCCGAGTCCATCGCCACCTACCTCGGCATCACCGACACCGACCGGGCGGCCACCACCCTCCCGATGCACTACTGCTACGGCCTGTCCGTCATCCACAGCCATCTCGCGCGCGGCGCCGGGCTGCTCCTCACCGAGCGGTCGGTCACCGACGACGCGTTCTGGGCCGAGTTCCGCGCCGCCGGAGCGACATCCCTCGCCGGGGTGCCGTACACCTTCGACCTGCTCGACCGGATCGGCTTCGACCGGATGGAGCTGCCGCGACTGCGCCGGATCACCCAGGCCGGCGGCCGACTCGCGCCCGAACGGGTCGCCCGCTACGCCGAGTTGGGGCGCCGCCGCGGCTGGGACCTGTTCGTCATGTACGGCCAGACCGAGGCCACGGCCCGTATGGCCTACCTGCCGCCCCACCTCGCGGCCACCCGCCCGGAGGCCGTCGGCATCCCGATCCCCGGCGGCTCCTTCCACCTGCGGCCGCTCGACGACCACGAGCACGCACTCGCCCCCGGTCACGCACTCACTCCCGGCCACGGACCCACCGCCGACCACGGGCTCGCTCCCGGCCAGGGACTCGCCCCCGTTCGCGCCTCGGACCACGGCCCGGCCGGCGGCGAGGGCGACCGGCAGGCCCTCGTGGGCGAACTGGTCTACTCGGGCCCCAACGTGATGCTCGGTTACGCCGAGAGCCCCGCCGACCTCTCCCTCGGCCGCACCGTCACCGAACTCCGCACCGGCGACCTCGCCCGGCAGGCCCCCGACGGCCTGTACGAGATCGTCGGCCGCCGCAGCCGCTTCGCGAAGATCCTCGGCCTGCGCATCGACCCGCAGCGCGTCGAGGCCGCGCTGGAGCGGCACGGTGTGACGGCGTACTGCGCGGGCGACGGGGACGAATTGGCGGTCCTCGCCGCCGGAACCGCCGCCGACGAGCCCCGCCTCCGGCGCCTGGCCGCGGCCGCGTGCGGTCTCCCGCCCCGGGCGGTACGCCTCCGCGCCCTCCCCGAGGCTGACCTCCCCCGCCTGCCCACGGGTAAGCCCGACTACACGGCGGTCCGCCACCTGACCCGCCCGGCCGCTCCCGCGTCAGCCGACACCCCGACCGACGGGCACGCCGGGGGCGCGGGGACCACCCCGGTCCCCGAGCACATCCCTGCCCCGGAGAGCGTCACGGCCGCCCAGCGGGGCACGGCCGCCCGGCGGAGCACGGCAGCCGACCGCCCCCCGGTCCACGGCCAGCCCTCCACCGACGACCGGCGCCCCATCGATCAACTCCGCGCCCTCTACGCCGAGATCCTCGACCGCACCGACGTCACCGACGACAGCACCTTCGTCGGACTCGGCGGCGACTCCCTCTGCTACGTCGAGATGTCCGTGCGCCTGGAGCAGGTACTCGGCGCCCTCCCGCCCGACTGGCACACCCGCCCCCTGCGCGACCTGGCCCCGGCGGCGCCCTCGGCCGTCTCGGCCCAGCCGGGGCCGGCCCCCGCCCGCGCCGGTCTGCGCCGCACCCTGGAGACCGGCATCGCCCTGCGCGCCGTCGGCATCGTCCTGATCGTCGGCTCGCACATCCATCTCTTCACCCTCCAGGGCGCGGCCCACATCCTCATCGGCGTCGCGGGCCACAACTTCGCCCGCTTCCACCTCACCGACGCCGAACACCGCGTGCGCGTGCGGCACCTGTGGCGCAGCATCGCCCGGATCGCCCTGCCGAGCGCGGCGTGGATCACCGCGGCCGTCCTGGCGACCGGCGTCTACGATCCCGCGAACGCCCTTCTCCTCAACAGCCTCCTCGACCAGGGAACCGAACGCCACGAGTGGCACTACTGGTTCATAGAGGCCCTGCTCTACTTCCTCGTCGCCCTCGCCCTGTTGCTGGCCCTCCCCCTGGTCGACCGTCTGGAGCGGCGCCACCCCTTCGGCCTCCCGCTCGCCCTGCTGGCCGTAGGGCTTCTCGGCCGCTACGACATCGCCGGCCTGGCCCCCGCCCGCTTCCACCTCGGCCCCACGGTGGTCTTCTGGCTCTTCGCCCTGGGCTGGGCGGCGGCCCGCGCCACCACGGCCCGGCGGCGCCTGCTCCTGACCGCCGTCCTGGTGCTCGCCACGCCCGGCCTGTTCCAGCCGGACCAGCAGCTGCGCACCGTCGTGGTGATCGCCGGCCTGACCCTGCTGATCTGGGTCCCGACGCTGCCCAGCCTCGCCCCCCTGAACCGCCTGGCCGGCCTCCTCGCGGGCAGCTCCCTCTACATCTATCTGACCCACTTCCAGGTCTACCCCCACCTCGAGGACGACTTCCCCGTCCTCGCCCTCCTCGCCTCCCTCGCCGTGGGCACCACCTACGCGGCGGTGGCGACCCGGGTGACCCGGGCCGTGCGCCGACGGTGAGCCCCTGCGGGCGACGGCACCACGCCGGAGCCCGGCGGCCACCCGAAACCACGGAGCCCGGCAGCTACTTGAAGACCGATGCCAAGCCGGTCTGCCGACGCCGCCGCATCGCCCCGCGGTGCCCCTTGCTTCTCGGCCCCCTCCCGCCCTTGGCGCCCAGCTGGATCCAGATCCGCACCTCGGTGCCGCCCAGCACCGACGACCCGATGCGTACGTCGCCGCCCGTCGCCTCCGCGAGGCGGCGGACGATGTCGAGGCCGAGCCCGGTCGAGCCGTCGTGCCCGGAGCCTCGGCCGCGTGCCATGGCCGCCTCGGGGTCGGCGATGCCGGGGCCCGCGTCGGAGACGAGCACGATCACGGCGTCCTCGCCGTTGTGCACGTCGACGGCGAAGGCGGTGCCCTCCGCCGTGTGCCGGAAGACATTGCCGAGGAGGGCGTCGAGCGCGGCGGCGAGGTCGGCCCGTGCAACGGGTATGCGGACCGGCCGCTCGACCCCGGCCACCCGCCACTTGCGGCCCTCGTCCTCCGCGAGCGCCGACCAGAACGCCATCCGCTCCCGGACCACCTCCGCCGCGTCGCACCCGGCGCCCGGCCCCACCGCCGCGGTCTGCGGCTTGGCCTCCCGCGCCGTCCGGATGATCGTGTCGACCTCGCGCTCCAGCTGCTCCACCGCCGCCCGGGTCTGCTCGGCGGCAGGCCCGTCGCCGAGCGAGGCCGCGTTGAGCCGCAGCACGGTCAGCGGCGTGCGCAGCCGGTGCGACAGGTCGGCCGCCAGCTCCCGCTCGTTCGCCAGGAGCTGGACCACCTGGTCGGCCATCGCGTTGAACGCCACCGCCGCCAGCCGCAGTTCCTTCGGCCCCTCCTCGGGCACCCGCGCCCCCAACTGCCCCTCGCCCAGGTCATGGGCACTGTCCACCAGCCGCCGGGCGGGCCGGACCATCCGCACCCCCAGCCGGTCGGCCACCGCCACCGAGCCGACGACGAGGGCCACCCCCACACCGGCGAGCACCGCCCACGCGGTGGCCACGCCGTTGCTCACCTCGGCCTCGGGGACGAACACCTCCACGACCGCTATCTCGCCCGAGCTGAGCGCGGTGGGCTGGAGCAGCGTGGACCCGCCCGCCACCTCGGTGGTGGACGCGCGGCCCAGCTCGCGCACGGTGGCGATGTCCTTGTCGGAGGCGCGCTGCCGGCCGAGGTCGAGCGCGATGGCCCCGTCGCCGACCGCGGGGAGGTGGACCGCGAGCCCGTCGTCCGCGCCCGCCGAGGCGACGACCCGCTCCAACTGCTCGCGGTCGTTGGTGATGGACAGGGCCGGGGCGATGGCCGCCGCCTCCCGTTCGGCGTTCGAGAAGGCGCGGTCGCGGGCCATCTCCTTGATGACCAGACCGAGCGGCACGGCGAAGGCGACCACGACCATCGTCGTCACCGCCACGCACACCTTGACCAGCGCCCACCTCATGGCAGCACCGCCGGCCCGGGTGGCTCCAGCTTCACCCCGACGCCCCGCAGGGTGTGCAGATAGCGCGGTCGCGCCGCCGTCTCCCCCAACTTCCGCCGCAGCCACGACAGATGGACGTCGATCGTCTGGTCGTCCCCGTAGGACTGCTGCCACACCTCCGCCAGGAGTTCCTTGCGGGGGACGACCACACCGGGCCGTCCGGCGAGGAACGCGAGGAGGTCGAACTCGCGTCGTGTCAGGTCGAGTCGTACGCCGTCCAGTTCGGCCTGGCGACGCAGCGGGTCGATGGCGAGCCCGCCGACGCGGATGACCGTGGACGGGGGTGGCTCCCCCACGGGGCCGCGCGCGCGGCGCAGGACCGCGGCCATCCGGGCGGACAGGTGCTCGACGGAGAACGGCTTGGTCAGGTAGTCGTCCGCGCCCGCGTTGAGCAGCCGGACGATCTCCGTCTCGTCGTCCCGCGCGGTGGCGACGATCACCGGGACGTCGGTGATCCCGCGCAGCATCTTCAGCGCCTCGGAGCCGTCCAGATCGGGCAGTCCGAGGTCGAGGACGACCAGGTCGAAGTGGTGATGGGCGACCTCGCGCAGCGCCTCCAGGGCCGTGCCGACGCTGCGCACGGTGTGTGCGGCGTCCGTCAGATGCCTGATCAGCGCCGAGCGTACGAACTGGTCGTCCTCGACCACGAGCACACTTGCCATGCGCCGCACCGTACGCCATCGGGACGAGCCCGGTCGGGGCCTGTGGACAACTTGTCCACACCCTCCGCGCACACGGCCGCCACTGGCCCTCCACCGCCGGACGGGACCCCGCACCCCACGACACGGGTGGGACTCGTGGTGCAGGATGGCCGCGATGCGCAGAGGACTGCTACACGTACTGGCCTGGCTGCTCGCCACGGGCGCGGCGGTCACGTTGTCGTGGTGGGGTGTTCACACGGTGATGGCCGGCACCGCCTACGACCCGCCCCGGGCCCTGCCCATCACGGCCGCCGACGCGAAGGACACGGGGAAGGACCGCGAGGAGCCCGCGCGGGTCTCCGACACCGCCGGCCCGGACCCCTCCCCCAGCACCGGCCGGCCGGAGCGGAAGGGCGGTCAGGGGAGGAATGGCACCGGCACGGCGTCGCCGGTCCCGACGAAGTCCCCGCGGGTCAGCCCGGGTCCGAGCACCGGCTCCTCCGGTGACTCCGGTGAGGTCAAGGCGTACGACACCGAGGGCGGCCGGGTGGTCTTCTCGCTGACGAGGACGTACGCGACCCTCGTCTCGGCCACGCCCGGTTCGGGCTGGTCGATGCAGGTGTGGAAGACGGAGTCCTGGATCCGCGTGGACTTCGCCGCGGGTTCGGACCGGGTGTCGGTGTTCTGCACCTGGCACGACAGCGCGCCCCGCGTGGACGTGCAGAACTTCTGACCGCCGACTGCCCGGCCCCGGCCGCGGGTCAGCGGAACACCGAGGGCGGCGGGGCGGGCGAGGCGACGGCCGCCGCGTCGGTCACGGGTGCCGCCCCGCCGGTGAAGTCGGTGAGCGCCCTGCCGTGCTCGACGCGGCCGGGATGCGGGTCGGAGGCGGCGCGGCGGGTGAGTTCGGCGAGCGGCAGCGGACGGCCCGAGGCCACGAGGACCGCGTTGCCGAATCGTTTGCCCCGGAGCACGGCCGGGTCGGCGACCAGCGCGAGTTCGGGGAGGACGGCGGCGGCGGTGGCGATCTGGCCGCGCAGATGGGCGAGCGGGGGACCGTCGGCGACATTGGCGGCGTAGCACCCGTCGGGCTTCAGCACGCGCCGTACGTCCGTGAGGAACTCCGTCGACGTCAGATGTGCCGGGGTGCGTGCCCCGCTGAACACATCCGCGATCACCAGGTCCGCCCAGCCGTCCGGCACCTTGGCCAGACCCTCGCGTGCGTCCGTCGACCGCACCCTCACCCGGGCGTTCGGGTCCAACGGCAGCTCACGCCGTACGAGTTGGACGAGTGCCGCGTCACGTTCGACGATCTGCTGGGTGGACCGGGGCCGGGTGGCGGCGACGTACCGGGCGAGCGTGAAGGCGCCCCCGCCGAGGTGCACGGCGTGCACGGGCCGCCCGGCCGGGGCGACGAGATCGATGACGTGACCGAGCCGCCGCTGGTACTCGAACGACAGATACGCGGGGTCGTCGAGGTCGACGTGCGACTGCGGAGCCCCGTCGACGAGCAGCGTCCAGGCCCGCGTCCGGTCCGGATCCGGCACCAGCTCGGCGAGCCCTCCGTCGACCGCTTCGGCGACGACGTCGGCTCCCCGTCCCCGCCCCTTCTTGGACCTGCCCATACGGCCATTATCGACCGTGCGGAGCAGGGCCTCCACGCCGGTGCGCTCCCCGACGGGCCATGGCCGCCGCCCCTTCCTGGCCGCCGCCCCTTCCTGGCCGCCACCCCTTCCTGGCCGCCGCCCCTTCCTGGCCGCCGCCCCTTCCTGGCCGCCGCCCTTTCCTGGGCGACGTCCGGCGGCGGCACGGTCCGCGCCGTTCAGCGGCAGTTGTCGGCGGCCTCGATCAGCCGCGCCGCCTCACCGAGCGCCGCCCGCAGCACCGCCGGGTCCGTCGCCAGGTCCGCCTCCCCCGGCGGCAGCAGCCAGTCGGCGCCGTCCGCGGGGGCCAGTTCCGCGCCCCGCCCTTCGCTCTGCGTACAGGTGCTGCCCGGCACGTCCCACGCGTCGGCCGTGCCCGGCGGGACGAGGAACCCGAGGGTGTCGCAGGCGTCGTCGTGCAGGACGGGCCCCACGGTCATGACGGGCCCGACCACGTCGAGGGCCCCGCGCCGGAGGATGTCGACGGCCTCCAGACCCTGCCGCGCGGGGACGGTCACGAGGTCGCACTCGGAGGCCGACTGGGCCGGCGGGGCAGGGTGTTCGGGGGTCGGCCAGTGCTCCGCGGCGGGCACGTCGGACAACGGCGTACGGGGTTCGACGTTCTTCATCCGGGCCTCCAACGCGTACAACCCCCTTCTTCCGGCAGACGGCAGCGGGAGTTCGGGCACTCCCGGTCCACGTTGCCCAACGCGCGGGCCCGTCAACGGCTACGGCGGAACCGTGCCGCAAAGGATGGCAGTTCATGGCAGATCAAGGATGAGATATCCGGTTTGTAGCCAAACCTCGCATCGAGGCATCCGCGGGGCGGGTACGTTCTTGCCCCGCCGGACACAGAGGAACCAACCACCCAGGACGCGGACAACTCGCCTGGGACAACTCCCCTGATTCCGGCACGGTTCGACGGTTCGCGAGAGAGGGCCCGACCATGGCGTCGTCATCGGTGACCTCATCCCAGTCCCCCCGGCCACAGCGGCCGAACCTCGTCTTTCGGCGGCTGCGCGGGCAGCGCTCGCCGGGCGAGTTCGCCGCGGCGGTACGCCGGGCCGCGCGTGAGATCGGTGAGCGGGTGAGCTGTGACGCGCGCTACGTCGGGCGGGTCGAGTCAGGAGAGATCCGCTGCCCGAACTACGCGTACGAACGGGTGTTCCTGCATATGTTCCCGGGCCGGACCCTGACCGACCTGGGGTTTGCGCCCCGCGCGGAGGTACGCGGTAGGGGGGCGCGCTCCACCGAGGAGGCGCCCTCCCCTCGCACCAAGAGCCGCTCGCGCTCCTCCCTGGGTGAGAGGGGTGAGGCGGAAGGGGCGTACGAGCCGTATGAGACGCAAGAGACGTACGACATGCAGGACCCGCCGGGCGACACGGGCTATGTGCGCGGTCGGCGGGACACGCACCACACGTACCAGGACCACGAGGAGAGCGACGTGCAGCGTCGCGCATTCATGACCGGGGGTACCGCCGCCATGGCGGCCGCCTCCTTCGGCCCCTTCGCCCTCGCGGGCACGGCCTCGGCCGCGGGCCGTTCCGCGCATCGCGCGGGTTCGTCGGAGGCGGGGGCCCTCGAAGCGGCCGTGCGCAAGATCCGGCTGCTCGACGACAGGCACGGGGCCGACGGGCTGTACCGCAGGGCCTCGGCGCCGCTGCGGGCCGCGTACGCGCTGCTCGACGCGGGGACCACCCGGCAGGCCAGCGCCGACCGGCTGTACGCGGGCGCCGGTGAACTCGCCATCTCCGTGGGCTGGCTGGCCCATGACTCGGGGCGTTTCGACGACGCCCGCTCCCACTACGCGGAGGCGCTCGCCACGGCCCGGATGTCGGGCGACCCGGCCCTGGAGGCGCACGCGTTCTGCAACACGGCGTTCCTCGCGCGGGACGCGGGCCGACCGCGGGAGGCGGTACGGGCGGCACAGGCCGCGCAGCGGGTGGCGCGGCCCCTCGGTTCACCGCGGCTGATGTCCCTGCTGGCGCTGCGGGAGGCGGGCGGCTGGTCGGGGCTCGCCGACCGCACCGGGTGCGAGCAGGCCCTGGCCCGGGCACACGCCCTGTTCGGGCGGGGGACGTCCGACGCCGACCCGGAGTGGATGACCTTCTACGGCGAGGCCGAGCTGGAGGCACTGGAGGCGCAGTGCTGGTCCACGCTCGGCGACTGGCCCCGCGCGGCCCGGCACGCGCGGCGGGCCGCGCAACTCCAGAACCCGCACTTCACCCGCAACATCGCCCTCTACACCGCCGAACTGGCCGACGACCTCGCGCGCGGGGGCCGCCCCGACGAGGCCGCGGCGGCGGGGATGCGGGTCCTCGACCTGCTGGACGAGGTCCAGTCCTCCCGGGTCCAGCAGATGCTCGCGGGCACGGCCCGCGTCCTGCTGCCGCACCGCCGCGCGGCAGGCGTGTCGGCGTTCCTGGAACGCCACGCGGGGGTCGCGCGAACCGCCTAGCAGTACTTCGGGCCTGGCTGCGCGTGGGGGGAGGCGTCTCAGCCGGACAGGTGCCCCGTGTCGTTCCACGACTCGATCGCCGGGTCGCCGTAGGCCCAGCCGAGGACCGACAGGGACGTCGGGTTGAGGCGGACACGGGCGGCGAAGTCGATGCCCTGGCCGAGCCAGCGGGCGGCTATGGACCGCAGGATGTGCCCGTGGGCGAAGACCAGCACATCCCGCTCCTCGCTCCGCGCCCACTCCACCACCTCGTCCGCGCGCGCGGTGAGCTGCTGGAGGGTCTCCCCCTCGGGGACGCCGTCGCGCCACATGAGCCAGCCGGGCCGTACGGCGTGGATGTCGGCCGGGGTGAGCCCCTCGTACGTCCCGTAGTCGACCTCCATGAGCGTGTCCCACGCGGTGGCGCGCTCGCCGAACCCGGCCAGTTCGCAGGTCTCACGCGCGCGTGAGAGGGGACTCGTACGGACCTCGACTCCGGGGAGCCCGTCCAGGGGCGGCCGGTGCAGGCGCTCGCCCAGCAGCTTGGCACCGCGTCGGCCCTCTTCGAGGAGGGGGACGTCCGTCCTGCCGGTGTGCTTCCCGAGCCGGGACCATTCCGTCTGTCCGTGGCGGGCCAGCAGGATGCGCGGTGCCATGCGAAAACCTTTCCGGGTGTCCTCTGGGAGAAGAGAGAATGAAGAGGCGGACGCGTCCATCATCGCTCAGACTGCCGGGGGGCAACCCGAGGGGCGATCCCAGCGTCTTGGACAACGTCCTGCACACGGGAGGACGTCCCGCGCACGACGCACAGATGAACACAGTGGACGCAGATGGGGGAGGGCGATCGGATGCCGCAGACCGAGGCGGCCGAAGCACCGGTCACCGAGAGGACCGACGCACCGGTTACCGAGGCAGTGCCAGGCACGCACACGCGGCTCCGCTGGTGGACCGAGTTGCCGCTGATCCTGCTGGTGTACGGGGCGTACTCGGCCGGCCGGCTGCTCGCCCGGGGCGACACGTCGACCGCCGTGGAGCACGGCCTGGCGATCCTGCGCTTCGAGAAGGCCCTGAGCCTCAACGCCGAGCATCCGCTGAACCGGCTGTTCACACAGGAGCCCTGGATAGGCATACCCGCCGACTTCTGGTACGCGTCCCTGCACTACCTGGTCACACCCGTACTCCTGGTGTGGCTCTTCCGCTCCCACGCCGTGCGCTACCGCGCGGCCCGCACTTGGCTGATGACCTCCACGTTCATCGGCCTGATCGGCTTCACCCTGCTCCCGACCTGCCCGCCCCGGCTGCTCGACCCGGCGTACGGCTTCGTCGACACCATGGCCCACTACAGCTCCTGGGGCTGGTGGGGCGGCGAGGCCAGCGCGCCCCGCGGCCTGGGGGGCATGACCAACCAGTACGCCGCGATGCCGAGCCTGCACGTCGGCTGGGCGCTGTGGTGCGGGGTGATCCTCTGGCGCTTCGGCGGCGGCTCGCGCCTCGTCCGGGCCGCCGCCATCGGCTACCCCGTGATCACCACCCTCGTGGTCATGGGCACCGCGAACCACTACTTCCTCGACGCGGCGGCGGGCGCCGCCGTGATGGGCGTCGGTCTGCTGCTGGCGCCGCTGGTGCTGCGGACCGCGGACCGGTGCCGGGTCGCGCTCGGGCTCACGGCGACCGACGGCGACCGCGCCGGCACCGGCCTCGTGGTCCGGAGCAAGGGCGACGGCGGGCCGCGCCGGGAGGAGCGTGCGGACAGTGCCGTCACCCCCGTCCCGGCGGCCTCTCCCGGCTCCCTGTCCCCGATTGTCAGTGCCGGATGCCAGACTTCGCCGGGTGAGCGAATTCCACGGCAGCGGATCACCGAACCCGAGCCGGGTGCCGCCCCCTCGGAAGCAGGGGACGGCGCTCCGGCAGCAGCTCGCTGAGCTGCGCGGACCCGAGGTCCCACCGAAGGCGCTGGACGCGCGCGCCCTCGCCGCGCTCGCGGCCAACCCGGGCTGCGAGCGCCGCGCGCTGCTGGACGGCGCCGGGGTGAACAAGGCGGTGCTGGCGGACGCGCTCGGTTCGCCCTCCGCCTTCGGCCAGTCGCAGTTCGCCTTCATGCGGGGCAACGCCTTCGAGGCCCGGGTGAAGGCGGACGGCGGAGCGGAGCTGCTGAGACTCGTCCACGAGAAGCTGGACCTGGGCGCCGAGCCGCCGGCCGGCGCGTCCGTCCCCGACCTCGCCGCCGTCGGCCCCGAGGGCCGCGCCGCCCGTACGGCACTGGCCCTGCGGGAGGCCACCGACGCGGGCGGCTGGGCGCTGCTCGACCACCCCATGGTGGCCCTGGACGTGGCGGGCTCCCCCGCCTTCCTGGAGCCGGACGCGGTGGTGGTCCACCCGGACGGCACCTGGACGGTCGTCGAGATCAAGTCCTTCCCGATGCTGGACGGTTCGGCGGACCCCGCGAAGGTGGGCGCCGCCGCCCGCCAGTCCGCCGTCTACGTCCTGGCGCTGGAGGAGGTGGCCGCCCGGCTCGACCCCGCGCCCGCCGTCCACCACCGGGTGCTGCTCGTGTGCCCGAAGGACTTCACCAACCTGCCCACGGCCGCCGCGGTCGACATCCGCAAGCAACGCGCGGTCACCCGACGCCAGTTGACCCGGCTCACCCGGATCGAGGACATCGCCGCCGCCCTCCCCGAAGGCACCTGCTTCGCCCCCGACCTCCCCCGTGACGAGCTGACGACCGCCGTCGAGACCCTCTCCGCCAGCTACGCCCCCGAGTGCCTCGCCGCCTGCGAGCTGGCCTTCCACTGCCGGGCCCGTTCCCGCGCGGACGGCGCGGTGACCTCCCTGGGGCGGGCCGCGCGAGCCGAGTTGGGCGGACTCACCACCGTCGAGGACGTCCTGGCGGCGGCCCACGGCAGGGCGGGCGACCCCGACGACCCGACGGTGGCGGCGCTGCGCCGGGCGGCGGAGCTGCGCGCCGAGGCCCTCGCGGCGGCCGGTGCGCCCGTCCCGGTCACCGAGGGGGCCGTGTGTCACTGATCGCCACCCTCGCCCGCCTCGAAGCCATCAGCTCGGGCCGCGCCCAGCCCGCCGCCACCGTCCTGCACCGGCATCTGACCGCGACTCCGCTGGTGTTCGTGCCGCTCATCACGGCCGGTGAGGCCGGGGCCCCGCTCGGGGCGCTCGTCGGCACCGACCGGGACGCGCCCCGGCTGCTGGTCGTCCCCCAACCCCGCGACCGTGACCTGCGGTTCGCGTTCCTGGCGGAGCTGGCGGACATCGTGCTGCCCTACGTGGACGCGTACGCCGACGTCGTGGAGGCGGCCGAGCGCAGAGAGACCGACCCGGAGACCGGCAAGCGGGTCAAGGTCGAGGTCGAACTGTGCGCCGACGCCCCGCAGTTGATCGTGCCGAGCCGCACCGGCATCGACTTCGTCCGGCTCCTCGGGCGCTCCATGCGGTTCCGGCGGACCGCCGAGCAGGACCCGGAGGCACCCCACCCGGCGCCGCCGCGGGTGCCGCTGCTCGGGCGGTGGCTCACCCACTTCGGGGAGCGGGCGCGGGTGCCCGGCTCCTCTCTGCTGCTCGCCCTGACCGATCTACTGGCGCGGCACTGGGCGACCGGGCAGTCCGGCGTCGAGGACCAGCACCTCGCGTCGCTGCTCGCGTGGATCGACCCGCCGGAGGGCGAGTCGGGCGAGGCGGCGGCGCGGCGGGCCGAGCTGGCGCGGGACTCCGAGGGCCAGTTGCTGTGCCCGCCCGCCGGTCCGGCGACGGACCCGGCGTTCGACAACAAGCTGCTGGCCCCGGCCATCGAGCGGTACGACCGGGCCCGGCTGGCGCTGTCCGCCGCCGAGGACGGGCTGGAGGCCGACGCACGCCTCGGCGCGCTGACCGCCGCCGAGCGCGAGGTCCGCGCCCTCGTGGAGAGCCGCACCCGGCCCACCTGGGACGCCGTCTGGCACGGCCTCGACCTGCTGCGCGCCCTGCCGGAGGGCGCCCACGCGGCCGACCGGTGGACCCGGGACCGCTGGTCCTTCACCGGCCACCGGGACCGGATCGTCGCCGGGGAGCCCCCGCAGCCCCGCATCGACGACGCGGTCACCGCCGCGAACAAACTGGCCGCGCGGGAGCGGGAGCAGGCCCGGCTCGACGCCCAGGAGGCCCTCGACGACCCGCTGGTGATGGCGGGGCGGCGGCTGTCCGGGGAGGCGTTCGCCGGTGAGGTCACCGATGTCGTGATGGCGTACAGCGAGGGCAGGCGGCCGAGCCCCCGGCCGCTGGTCACCGTACGGACGCAGGACCGGCCGCATCTCGGGGAGCGCGTGAAGGTGTACCGCTCGCTGGGCGGGAAGCCGCAGACCGCCGAGTTCGTGGCGGCCGAGGAGGACGCGGAGGACGGCGGCCGCGGGGTGCTCCTCACGCTGCGGATCATGGACAAGATGGGGCGGGGCAAGGAGCCGGAGGTCGGGTCGGTCCCGGAGAAGGGCGACCGGGTCTGCTTCACGCTGTTCGAGCACGACCAGCGGGGCGGGGCGAAGCTGCCCGAACCCGAGGACACCCCGTGGACGCACGGCGGGCCGCCGGGTGAGCCCGACGCCGTACCGCTGCCGGACCCGGTGACCGAGGAGGACGTCCTGTGACCAGCGCCGAGGCAGTGCTCGACCCGGGGGCCGCGGCAGGGCGGGCCACCGAGGCGATCCTCCGCGACACCCTGCACGGCACGCATCGCGGGGTGGTGGTCGACTCGCCGCCCGGCGCAGGCAAGTCCACGCTCGTCGTCCGCGCCGCGCTGGAGCTGGCCTCCGCCGGACGCCCGCTGATGGTCATCGCGCAGACGAACGCGCAGGTGGACGACCTGGTGATCCGGCTCGCGGAGAAGGACCCCGAGCTGCCGGTGGGCCGGCTGCACAGCAGTGACTCCGACCCGTACGACAAGGCGCTCGACGCCCTGCCGAACGTGAAGAAGTCGACGAAGGCGGCCGAGCTGGCGGGCCTCGACGTCGTGATCTCCACGGCCGCCAAGTGGGCCCACGTCAAGGGTGTCGAGCCGTGGCGGCACGCGATCGTCGACGAGGCGTACCAGATGCGGTCGGACGCGCTGCTGGCCGTGGCGGGGCTGTTCGAGCGGGCGCTGTTCGTGGGCGACCCCGGGCAGCTGGACCCGTTCTCGATCGTGGGCGGCGAGCAGTGGGCGGGGCTGTCGTACGACCCGTCGGCGTCGGCGGTGACGACGCTGCTCGCGCACAACCCCGAGCTGCCCCAGCACCGGCTGCCGGTGTCGTGGCGGCTCCCGGCGTCGGCCGCGCCGCTGGTTTCCGACGCGTTCTACCCGTTCACGCCGTTCCGCAGCGGCACGGGGCACGGGGACCGGCGGCTCGCCTTCACGGTGCCGTCCGACGGGTCCGGCCCGGACCGGGTCATCGACGAGGCCGCCGAGTCGGGGTGGGGGCTGCTGGAACTGCCGGCCCGCCACACGCCCCGGACCGACCCCGAGGCGGTACGGGCGGTCGCCCTGGTCGTACGGCGGCTGCTGGACCGGGGCGGGGCGGCGACGTCCGAGCGGGCCGAGGAGCCGGTGCCGCTGACCGCCGACCGGATCGCCGTCGGCACGGCCCACCGGGACCAGGCCGCCGCGGTGCGCGCCGCGCTGGCCGAGCTGGGGGTGTCCGACGTGGTGGTCGACACGGCGAACCGGCTCCAGGGCCGGGAGTACGACGTGACCGTCGTCCTGCATCCGCTCTCCGGCCGCCCCGACGCGACGGCCTTCCACCTGGAGACCGGACGCCTGTGCGTCCTCGCCTCCCGCCACCGCCACGCCTGCATCGTGGTCTGCCGCGCGGGAGTGACCGACCTCCTGGACGACCACCCGTCCACCGAGCCGGTCCAACTGGGCGTGACCGTCAAATTCCCGGACGGCTGGGAGGCGAACCACGCGGTACTGGCGGAGCTGGGGGAACACCGGGTGGTGTGGCAGCCGTAGCCGCGCGGCGAAGCAGGACCGACCGCCCGCCCGGCAGGGAACCACCACACCGCCCCCCGACCCGCCGGACGGAGTCCGGCACGCCACCGACA
>NZ_JAMGBG010000084.1 GCF_023516595.1 Streptomyces neyagawaensis
CCGGGGGCCGTGGCGGGGGCCGGGGGGCGTGCGCCGGTGCTGGCGGAGGTGCGGGCCCGCGCGGGGGCCGGGGTGCTGGCCGCCGGGCTGTCGGTCGGGGCGGACGAGCTGGCGGTGCTCGTCGCCGACCGTGAGAAGCGGGTGCGGACGCGGCCCCGGGACAGCGGGGCGTGGGCGGTGCTGGGCGCGGCGTACGTGGAGCGGGCGCGGCGCACCGGCCGCGTCTCGGACCTTCCGAGGGCCGAGAAGGCCCTGCGCGCCTCGCTGCGGCTGCGCCCACACGGCAACGCCGACGCGCTCGACGGCATGACCGCGCTCGCGAACACCCGGCGCGACTTCCCGGCGGCGCTGCGCTGGGGCGAACGGGCGGTGGAGGCGTCGCCGGGCCGCTGGACGTCGCACGCGCTGCTCCTCGACGCGTACGACGGGCTCGGCCGCTACAAGGCTGTGCGCGGCACCCTGGAGCGGCTCCTCGACGCCGACTCCGGCCCGGCGGCCCAGGCGTGGGCCGCCCGCGTCTACTGGGACCAGGGCCGCCGCGAGGACGCGGCCGCCGCGCTCACCGACGCGGCGGCGGCCGCGGGGACCCCGGCCGAGGAGGCGGCGCTGTGGGTCCGGGCCGGGGAGCTGGCCTGGGAGCGGGGCGAGCCGGCCGAGGCGTCCCGCTACTTCACGGCGGCGACCCGGGCCGACCCGGGCGCGGCGGACGCGCTCGCGGGACACGGGCGGGTGCTGGCGGCGACGGGCAGGACGGCCGAGGGGGTACGGGCGTACCGGGCCGCGCTCACGCGGCGGCCGTCGGCCCGGGTGGCCCTGGAACTGGGCGAGCTGTACGAGTCGCTGGGGCGGGCCGGGGCGGCGGCGAAGCAGTACGGGGTGGTGCGGGAGCTGGTCCGGCGGTCCGCGGCCGCGGGGGTGAACGAGGCGCTGGTCCTCGGCGCGCTGGAGGCGGACCACGGCGATCCCGCTAAGGCCGTGCGGGTACTGCGCGCGGAGTGGCGCCGACAGCCGGGGCTGAAGGTCGCCGACGCGCTGGGGTGGGCGCTGCACCGGGCCGGGTCGCACGAGGAGGCACTGGAGTACGCGAGACGGGCGACGGATCCGGCGCGGGGCGGTGAGGTGCGGTCGGCGGTGTACGTGCACCACCGGGCGGAGATCGAGCGGGCGCTGGGGCTGACGGCGTCTGCGCGGCGCCACGGGGAGGAGGCGCGGCGGATCAATCCCTATCTCTAGGGGGAGGGATGTGTCCGCACAAGAGCTCGGGGGGCGCGGTTCGTCGGCGGGTGCGGGTTCGTTGTGGTTTCTCGCGCAGTTCCCCGCGCCCCTGGAAAAGCAGGGGCCTACGGCCCCGTGCTTTTCCGATGAAGGGCGGGCCGCAGGCCCGTTCCCTTCAGGGGCGCGGGGAACTGCGCGAACGGCCCCCACTCACCCGCACCCGCCGACGAACCGCGCCCCCCGAGCTATGAGGCGCCCTACAGGTTGCCCCTCTTCTCCTGCTCCCTCTCGATCGCCTCGAACAGCGCCTTGAAGTTGCCCTTCCCGAAGCCCATCGACCCGTGCCGCTCGATGATCTCGAAGAACACCGTCGGCCGGTCCTGCACCGGCTTCGTGAAGATCTGCAGCAGGTACCCGTCCTCGTCCCGGTCCGCGAGGATCTTCAGCTCGCGCAGGGTCTCGATGGGGACCCTCGTGTCGCCGACCCACTCGCCGAGCGTGTCGTAGTACGAGTCCGGCGTGTTGAGGAACTCCACCCCGGCCGCCCGCATCGTCCGTACGGTCCGCACGATGTCGTTCGTGTTGAGGGCGATGTGCTGGACGCCCGCGCCGCCGTAGAACTCCAGGTACTCGTCGATCTGGGACTTCTTCTTGGCGATGGCGGGCTCGTTGATGGGGAACTTGACCTTGAGCGTGCCGTCCGCCACCACCTTCGACATCAACGCGCTGTACTCGGTGGCGATGTCGTCGCCCACGAACTCCTTCATGTTCGTGAAGCCCATGACCCGGTTGTAGAACTCCACCCACTCGTTCATGCGGCCGAGTTCGACGTTGCCGACGCAGTGGTCGATGGCCTGGAACGTGCGCTGGGCGGGCGGCTCGACCATGGGGGCGGCGGCGACGTAGCCGGGGAGGTACGGGCCGTCGTAGCCGGTGCGCTCGACGAGGGTGTGCCGGGTCGTGCCGTACGTGGCGATCGCGGCGAGGACGACCGTGCCGTGCTCGTCCTTCACCTCGTAGGGCTCGGCGACGGAGCGGGCGCCGTGCTCGATGGCGTACTCGTAGGCGCGGCGGGCGTCGGGGACCTCGATGGCGAGGTCGATGACGCCGTCGCCGTGCTCGGCGACGTGCTCGGCGAGGAAGTGGCCCCAGGTGGTGGTCGCCTTGACGACCGAGGTGAGGACGAACCGGGCCGAGCCGTTCTCCAGGACGTAGCTGGCCGTCTCGCGGTTGCCGGTCTCGGGGCCGGAGTAGGCGACGAGCCGCATGCCGAAGGCGGTGGAGTAGTAGTGGGCGGCCTGTTTGGCGTTGCCCACGGCGAAGACGACAGCGTCCATTCCCTTGACCGGGAAGGGGTCGGCCTGCCGAGCGGTGTCAGGGACGGGGTGCGGGTGCGCAGAGGTGGCTGCCATGGCCGCAGGTTCTCCCCGCTCCCGCAAGGTGCGCAATAGTTCGCATCATGGCTGGACAATCTGCACAGTCGTGACCCCATACTCGGGCTTGTTCTGTACAGGATGCTCACCTCGGGAGAGCTCATGGCGATCGATCATCTGGACGGGCGGCTGATCGTGCTGCTGGCGCGCGAGCCGCGTATCGGGGTGCTGGAGATGTCGCGGCGGCTGGGGGTCGCGCGGGGCACGGTGCAGGCGCGGCTGGACCGCCTTCAGTCGAATGGAGTCATTCGCGGCTTCGGCCCCCAGGTGGACCCGGCGGCGCTCGGCTACCCGGTGACGGCGTTCGCGACGCTGCAGATCCGGCAGGGTCAAGGCGCGGACGTCCGGGCGCACTTGGCGACCGTGCCGGAGGTGCTGGAGCTGCACACGACGACCGGCAGCGGCGACATGCTGTGCCGGCTGGTGGCCCGTTCGAACGCGGATCTCCAGCGGGTGATCGACCGGGTCGTCGGTTTTGATGGCATCGTCCGGGCCGCCACGGCGATCGTCATGGAGAACCCCGTTCCGCTGCGGGTCATCCCGCTGGTGGAGCAGGCGGCGGCGGACCGGGAGACGACGACGTAGCCGATCTGGGGGTACGTGCGGTGGGTTTCTGGGACTACGTGGGCAGCTACCGCGAGAGGCTGCTGTTCGACGCGTACCAGCACGCCAGTGCCGTCCTGCAGTGCGTGGTCGTGGCGACGGTCGCCGGGGTGGCGATCGGCGTCCTCACCTACCGGCGGGAGTGGGCGGCCGGTCTCGCCACCGCCACGACCTCGGCCGTGCTCACCGTCCCCTCCCTCGCGATGATCGGCCTGCTGATCCCGGTGGTGGGGCTGGGTGTCGCCCCCACGGTGATCGCGCTGACGCTGTACGGGCTGCTGCCCGTCGTGCGGAACGCGATCGTGGGGCTGCGCGGGGTCGATCCGGCGCTGGTGGACGCGGCGAAGGGCATCGGGATGTCCCGGGCGCGCCGGCTGCTGCGGGTGGAGCTGCCGCTGGCCTGGCCGCCGATCCTCACCGGCGTCCGGGTCGCCACCCAGATGCTGATGGGCATCGCCGCGATCGCCGCGTACGCCTCCGGGCCGGGACTCGGCAACGAGATCTTCCGCGGTATCGCCTCGCTGGGCAGCGCCAACGCGCTCAACCAGGTGCTCGCGGGCACGCTCGGCATCGTCGTCCTCGCGCTGCTGTTCGATGCCGGGTACGTCCTGCTCGGGCGGCTGACGATCCCGAGGGGGATCCGTGGCTGACACCGGCGCCGCCATCGAGCTGGTCGACCTCACAAAGCACTATCCGGGCAACCCCCGACCCTCCGTCGACGGTGTGACCATGCGCATCCGTGCCGGCGAGACGGTCGTGTTCGTGGGGCCCTCGGGATGCGGCAAGTCGACGACACTCAAGATGATCAACAGGTTGATCGAGCCGTCCAGTGGATCCGTCCGGATCAACGGTGAGGACGTCACCGGACTTGATCCGGTCAAGCTGCGCCGCGAGATCGGCTACGCCATCCAGTCGTCCGGCCTCTTCCCGCACATGACGGTCGCCCAGAACATCGCCCTCGTGCCCCGGCTGGCCGGCTGGTCCGGGCGACGGGTCAGGGCGCGGGTGACGGAGATGCTGGAGCTGGTGGGGCTCGACCCGGGCGAGTTCCGCGACCGGTATCCGCGCAGGCTCTCCGGCGGCCAGCAGCAGCGGGTGGGTGTGGCGCGGGCGCTGGCCGCCGATCCGCCGGTGCTGCTGATGGACGAGCCGTTCGGCGCGGTGGACCCGGTCACCCGGGGCCATCTCCAGGACGAGTTGCTCCGGCTCCAGCGCGAGCTGCGCAAGACCATCGTGTTCGTCACGCATGACATCGACGAGGCGATCAAGCTCGGCGACCGGATCGCGGTCCTCGGGGAGCGGTCGAGGATCGCCCAGTTCGACACCCCGGAGGCGATCCTCGCCCACCCCGCCGACGACTTCGTCTCCGCTTTCGTCGGCACGGGCGCCGCCCTGAGGCGGCTCGACCTCACCCGCCTGCGGGACTTGGACGGCACCGGCTGCCCGACGGCACATCAAGGGGAGCCGATCCAGCAGGTCCGGGGCCGGCTGCGGGCGAGCGCCGCCGACGAGATGCTGCTGCTGGACCGGCGCGGCCGGCCCCTCCGATGGCTGCGGCGCGAGGACCTGGCGCACACCGAGGGGCCGCTCACGGAGGCCGGGACCCCGGTCGGCGGGACGGTGACCAGGGACGCCACGCTCCGGGAGGCCCTGGAGGCGGTACTGACCGACAGCGCGGGCCGGGTCGCGATCACCGGCCCGAACGGCGTGTACGCGGGCGCCGTCCACCTGGAGGGCCTCCTCGACACCGTGCGCGGGCTGCTGGCCGCCGACCGCAGACGCGCGCGGGAACACCAGGAGGAACTGGAGGCGACCCGACCCGGTCCCACGCTGCCGGAAGCGGAGGAGGTCACGGCGGGGAGGGTGGAGGGTGACACGGCGGGGAGGCCGGAGGGCCAGGCCGCCGGGCGGCCGGAGGGCGAAGCCGCCGGAAGACCGCAGGGCCAAGCCGCCGGAAGACCGGAGGGCGACGCCGCCGGAAGACCGCAGGGCGAAGCCGCGGGGCGGCCGCAGGGCGGGGCCGCCGGTCGGCCGGCTGGTGAAGCCACCGCGAGTCCGGCAGGGAGTGGGGCCACGGGAATCCCGGAGGCCGACATCGCCGAGGAACCGGAGGGGGACGCCGTGGGGAGCGCGGGGTGAGCGCGCCGCCGGGCACGGCCCCGGGGGCGGACGCCACGTCCGCTGCCCCCGGCACCCCCGTCGCGCCCGCGTCGCCCTACCCGTCCGGGTCCCCGGACGGGTCGCCCGGCGCAGCACCTGCCCCCTACGAGGCCCGCCCCCTCAGGATCACCTGGCGGAAGCTCACCCTGCTGCCGAGCCTCCTCGTCGTCGTCCTCGTCAGCACCTGGCTCTGGTTCCGGCACGCCGAGCTGGACGCGATCTCCGCGAACGCCCTGGCGAACGGGCAGGTGTGGCTGGCCCTGCGGCAGCACATCGCGCTGACCGCCGTCTCCACCTTCTTCGTACTGGTCATCGCCGTCCCGCTGGGCGTCCTGCTGACCCGGCGGAGATTCCGCGCGGCCACGCCCTTCGTCCGGGCCGTCGCCAACGCGGGGCAGGCCACCCCCGCCATCGGTCTGCTGGCGCTGCTGGTGATCTGGCTCGGCATCGGACGGACGGCGGCCCTGACCGGCATGATCGCCTACGCCGTCCTGCCGGTTCTGTCGAACACGATGGCCGGCCTCAGGGCGAACGAGCCGACGCTCCTCGAAGCCGCCCGGGGCATCGGCATGTCACCCGCGGAGGTGCTCACACGCGTCGAACTCCCGCTGGCCGTGCCGCTGATCCTCGCGGGCGTCCGCACGGCCCTCGTCCTGAACGTCGGCACGGCCACCCTCGCCGCGTTCGGCGGGGGCGGCGGCCTCGGCGTACTGATCACCACCGGCATCACCAACCAGCGCGTGCCCGTCCTCGTCCTCGGCTCGATCCTCACGGTGGCGCTGGCCCTGCTGGTGGACTGGCTGGCCTCGCTCGCGGAGGTGCTGCTGCGGCCGCGGGGCCTGGAGGAGGGCCCATGAGCCCGGTCGGGTCGGCGCAGCGTGCGGCCGTCCTGCTCTGCGGACTGCTGGCCGTCACCGGGTGCGGGCTGACCAGCGGCTCCCCCATGACGGACGACGTACGGCCGGGCTCCGTCGGACGGGGCCGGCCCCTGGAGGGCGCCGAGCTGACCGTGACGTCGAAGGACTTCACGGAGAACCTGATCCTCGGCGCGATCATGGGCATCGCCTTCCAGGCGGCCGGCGCGGAGGTGCTCGACCGGACCGGCGTCCAGGGGTCCTTCGGCGCCCGGGAGGCGGTCAGGAGCGGCGAGGCGGACGCCATGTTCGAGTACACGGGCACCGCCTGGATCACGTACCAGGGCAACAGCGCCCCCATCGCCGATGCGCGCCGGCAGTGGGAGGCGGTGCGCGACGCCGACCTGAGGAACGGGGTGACCTGGCTGCCGCCGTCGGCCCTGGACAACACGTACGCCCTCGCCCTGAACCGAGCCAACGCCGACCGGTACCGCACGAGGAACCTCTCCGAGGTGGCCGTTCTCGCGGGGCGGGACCCCGACGCCGTCACCCTGTGCGTGGAGGGCGAGTTCGCCAACCGCGCGGACGGGCTGCCGGGGTTGCAGAAGGCGTACGGCATGAGCCTGCCCGCCGGGAACATCACCCAGATGGACACCGGGATCATCTACACGCAGGCGGCGAAGGGGAGTTGTGTGTACGGGGAGGTCTTCACCACCGACGGCCGCATCGCGTCGATGCGGCTCGCGGTGATGGAGGACGACCGGCGGTTCTTCCCGCACTACAACGCGGCCCCCGAGATCAACTCCGCGACCCTGAGGAAATGGCCGGCCATCGCCGACGTCCTGGCCCCGATCACGGCGAAGCTGAACAACGACGTGGCCCGGAAGCTGAATGCAAGGGTCGATGTGGAGGGGGAGGATCCGCACCAGGTGGCGTTGGAGTGGATGGTGGCGGAGGGGTTCGTCGTCACCCCGGGCGGGGGCGAGTGAGCGGATCCCGGCCCGCCGAGGGGACGGGCCAGGAAGGAGCGGCGGTTTCCGGCCGCTCCACGTCACGCGCGGCGCGGGCAGGGCGGCTCGTGGTCGAGGTGGGGGAAGCCGGTGGTCGGGTCAGCAGCTGGGGACCGAGCCCTTGCCCGTCTCCAGGGCCACCAGGGAGCTGACCGCGTTCTTCAGCGTGGTCACCGGGATGAGCCTGAGCCCCTTCGGCAGCTCGGCCTTCGCGTCGGCGCACTCGGCCTTGGGGACCAGGAAGATCGTGGCGCCGTCACGGCGGGCGGCCTGGGTCTTCAGGGGCACCCCGCCGACGGCGCCAACCTTGCCGGAGCCGTCGATGGTCCCCGTACCGGCGATGACCCGGCCGCCGGTGAGATCGCCGCCGCTGCCGTCACCGTCGAGCTTGTCGACGATGCCGAGGGAGAACAGCAGACCGGCGCTGGGGCCGCCGACGTCGGCGAGCCGCAGGGTGACCTTGACGTCGTCGGCGTCCTCACCGAGGTACGCGAGGGCCGCCTCGGTGGCCGTGTCCTGGGACTCCTTCATCTCTGCCGCGTTGTACTCCTCGATCTCCTTCACGGACTCGCCGCTGGGGTAGACCGCGTCGCGCGGCATGACGGCCCGGTCGGTGCGGAACCAGTTGTCGAGCACGTCACCGAGGTCGACGTCGGCGTCGGGGCCCGTCGCCACGATGGTCGTCATGCGCAGTTCGCCGGTGGTCCGCCGGGTCTGCGCGCCGGAGATGGTGATCACCGGCTCGCCCTTGTTCTCGCCGAGGACGTTCGCCGTCATACCGGGCTGCGCGATGGTGAACGGCAACGGTGCGAACGCGACCGTCGCGAGCAGCCCCACGACGGGCACGGCACAGACGGCTACGGCGGCGGGACGCGATAGACGGGAGAGGCGAGAGAGCACGGAGTCAATCTAACGCGACGCGCGGTTCCGGCCAGGGGGCGGTGGGCGCAGGCCCGGCCCAGGGTGCCGGAACTCACTTCCCGTCGGTGTCCTCGAAGACCGCGAGCATCTGCGTGAGCACATGCACACAGGAGTCGATGTCCGCGCCGGTGATGTCGCCCCCGACCTGCGCCATCAGCCGGCTCTCACGGGCGATGAGGTCCTCGATGGCGGTGCGCCCCGCGTCCGTCAGCCGGATCAGGGACGACCGCTGGTGCGCCGGGTTGGGGACGGCCTCGACGAGGTCGCCGTCCGCCGCCTCGTTGACCATCCGCTGCACGAACTGCCGGCTCACCGCCAGGGCCCGCCCCATCTGCGGCACCGTCATCGGGCCCCTGGCCCGCAGCAGCTCCAGTACGGCCCGTACGCCGATGGAGAGCCCCACGATCGGCGCCTTCAGCTCCACGGCCTTGGTGACCCGGCGGTACAGGGGGCCGAGGACGGCGAACACCTCGTACAGCCGCCCGGCGAGGACCTCGGGCGGGAGTGGTCGGTCCTTGTCGGCGTCGTGGGCGGCTCGACCGGTCTCGTTGTCGCTGTCGTTCTGCGTCACCCGACCAGGATGACACCTGGGTTGCCATTCCGCTCGCAAGATGACACCTTAGTTGTCATGACTGATGCCTCTCAGGTGTTCACATTCACATCCGACGACGGCCCGCTCGCCTACGGCGACACCGGCACGGGCCTCCCGCTGGTCCTGCTGCACGGCGGCTTCACCGATCGCCGTATGTGGCGCGATCTCGTTCCGCCGCTCTCGGCACACCACCGGGTGATCACACCGGACGCGCGCGGCCACGGCGCCTCGGCCAACGCGAGCAAGCCGTTCCGGTTCACCGACGACCTCGCCGCGCTCCTGCGGCACCTCGACACCGGCCCGGCCGTGCTGATCGGCATGTCGATGGGCGGAGGCATCGCGGTCGACACCGCGCTGGAGCACCCGGATCTCGTACGGGGCCTCGTCGTCAGCAACGTCGGCACCAGCGAGCCCGAGTTCACGGACCCGTGGACCAAGGACTCGGTCGCCCGCTACTACGGCGCGCTGATGGCCGGGGACATCGAGACCTGGCTCGACGTCGCCGCCGAGGCGGTCGTCGGCCCGTACCGCGGCGCGGACGACGTGGACGCCGAGCTCGTGCGCCGCGTGCGGGAGATGAACCGCGACACCGTCTCCAAGCACTCCCTCGGCGAGACGGACTGGCACGTCCCGGTGACGGACACCTGGGCGCGCGCCGCCTCCCTCACCGTCCCGGTCCTCGCGGTCAACGGCGCCCTCGACGCCCCCGACCTCATCGCCATGGCCGAACGCCTCACCACCACGGTCGCCGGCCCCGGTCGCGCCACGTCCATCGAGGGCACGGCCCACTACGCCAACATGGAACAGCCGGAGACCTTCGCGAAGCTGGTCCTGGAGTGGCTGGAGACGCTGGACACCCTGGAGACGCCGCAGGGCGCGCACCGGCCGTAGGACGAGCCCCGGCCGTAGAAGGGCGGCGCCAGGACAGGCGGGCGGATTCCAGGTCGCAGGAGACCGGGGTCACAGACGGCCGGGGTCACAGGGAGCCGAGGTCACGGGGGTGCCTCGGCTCGGCCCGCCGCGCGTGTCAGCGGAGCGCGTCCGCCACCTCTCGGGCCGCGTCCATCACGCGCGGCCCCACCCGCTCCGGCACCGCGTCCGCCAGCATGACGACGCCGACGCTGCCCTCGACCCCGTTCACACCGAGCAGCGGCGCCGCGGCACCGCTCGCCCCGGCCTCCAGCTCACCGTGCGTGAGCGCGTACCCGGGCCAGTCCCCCGGCTGCTGACGGGCCGACAGGATCGCGCGTCCGGCGGCCCCCCGGTCCAGCGCATGACGGAATCCGGCCCGGTAGGCGACGTGATAATCCGTCCACGTCGGCTCGACGACAGCCACGGCCAACGCTTCGGTGCCGTCGACGAGGGTGAGGTGCGCGGTGGCACCTATGTCCTCGGCCAACGACCGCAGCGCCGGCAGCGCGGCCTCCCGCACCAGCGGATGCACCTGGCGGCCCAGGCGGAGCACACCGAGCCCGACCCGGGCACGTCCGCCCAGGTCACGTCGTACGAGCGAGTGCTGCTCCAGTGTGGCGAGCAGACGGTACACAACGGTCCGGTTGACCCCGAGCTTGTTGGACAGCTCGGTGACGGTCAGCCCGTGGTCGGTATCGGCGAGAAGTTTGAGGACACGCAGTCCCCTGTCCAGCGTCTGAGAGGTCTCCGCGGTCACGACGCCCACTCCTTCGTGGTGAGGGCGGCGGCCCCCTTCGCGAGGGATGCGTCACCGGTCCCGTCGGCGACGCGCTACAGAGGCCGCCGATCGGCTGGACCCGGTTGGCATCCGGGCGGAGTCGCTTCACGGCTGCGCTCCGCGGCGGCGCTGCCACGGGGCGTTTGCGTAGCGGGACAGTAGACGAGCCGGTTCGCTGAGCGGAAGACTCCGTCCAGAATCCGGTCAAGGTGCGGTACGGACTACTTCGATTTGTCGCGAAATGTAGGGGCGCGGCTCACAGGGCACCCACAGCGCTCCGCACGGCGCGCGGGCCTCCCCGCGCGCCGTGCGAACAGCCGTCATCCGCCCGTGCGACCGACGCCCCGCCAGGCGCCGCTGTCACTTCATGCGGGTGGCCCACTCCTGCACCTTGGCGATGCGCTGCCGCAGTTGGCCCGCGGTGGCCTCGGCGCTCGGCGGTCCGCCGCACACACGCCGTACCTCGGTGTGGATGACGCCGTGCGGCTTGCCGCTCTGGTGGGAGTAGGCGCCGACCATGCTGTTGAGCTGCTTGCGCAGTTCGAGGAGTTCCTTGTGGGTGACGACGGGCCGGCGGTCGGCGGGCAGCTCGACGAGGTCGGCCTCCGCGTCCGGTTTCCGGCGGCTGTGCGCGATCTGCCGGGCCTGCCGCTTCTGGAGCAGCAGCTGCACCTGGTCGGGTTCGAGGAGCCCCGGGATCCCGAGGTAGTCCTGCTCCTCCTCGCTTCCCGGGTGGGCCTGCATACCGAACTCGGCGCCGTTGTACATGACCCGGTCGAAGACCGCGTCGGACTCCAGCGCCTCGAACGGCAGCATGTCCTGCTCGCCGGTGTCCTCGTCCTGCTGCCGCTCCGCCTCGGCGAGGAGCTTCTCCTCCTCGGCGTACGGGTCCTCCTCGCCCCCCTTCTTGGGCTTGTCGAGGACGTGGTCGCGTTCGCGCTCCATCTCGTTGGCGAAGCCGAGGAGGTCGGGCACGGTCGGCAGGAACACGGACGCGGTCTCGCCGCGCCGTCGGGACCGCACGAAACGCCCGACGGCCTGCGCGAAGAAGAGAGGGGTGGAGATGGTGGTGGCGTACACGCCGACCGCGAGCCGCGGCACGTCGACGCCCTCGGACACCATACGGACGGCGACCATCCACCGGTCGGTGTTGTGGCTGAACTCGTCGATGCGGTCCGAGGCGCCGGAGTCGTCGGACAGGACGAGGGTCGCCCCGTGGCCGGTGATCTCCCGGATGAGCTTGGCGTAGGCGCGCGCCGACTCCTGGTCGGAGGCGATGACGAGGGCGCCCGCGTCCGGGATGGCCTTCCTGACCTCGGTGAGCCGCTGGTCGGCGGCGCGCAGCACGCTCGGCATCCACTCGCCGCGCGGATCGAGCGCGGTGCGCCAGGCCTGGCTGATGGCGTCCTTGGTCATGGGCTCGCCGAGCCGCGCGGCGATCTCGTCGCCGGCCTTGGTGCGCCAGCGCATGTTGCCGCTGTAGGAGAGGAAGATGACGGGCCGCACGACGTTGTCGGCGAGCGCGTTGCCGTAGCCGTAGGTGTAGTCGGCGGAGGACCGCCGGATGCCGTCCTGCCCCTCCTCGTACGTCACGAACGGGATGGGGTTGGTGTCGGACCGGAAGGGCGTACCGGTGAGGGCGAGCCGCCGGGTGGCCGGTTCGAACGCCTCCAGGCAGGCCTCGCCCCAGGACTTGCTGTCGCCGGCGTGGTGGATCTCGTCGAGGATGACGAGGGTCTTGCGCTGTTCGCTGCGGTTGCGGTGCAGCATGGGGCGCACGCCGACACCGGCGTAGGTGACGGCGACCCCGTCGTACTCCCGGCCGAGCGGCCCCGCGCTGTACTCGGGGTCCAGCTTGATCCCTATCCGCGCCGCGGCCTCCGCCCACTGCTTCTTCAGGTGCTCGGTCGGCGCCACGACGGTCACCTGCTGCACGACGTGGTGGTGCAGCAGCCAGGACGCGAGCGTCAGCGCGAAGGTGGTCTTCCCGGCGCCGGGCGTCGCGACCGCGAGGAAGTCCCGCGGCTGCTCCTGGATGTACTTCTCCATCGCCCCTTGCTGCCAGGCACGCAGCTTGCTGGCGGTACCCCAGGGGGCGCGGCCGGGGAAGGCGGGTGAGAGGTGGTGGTTCGAGGAAGCGGTCATGGGCGCGGGCCCGGAGGGCCCTCCGTTGAGGGTGGCGGTGGGCGACGGGCGGGAGGTAGTCACGGTCTCCGGTCTGTGATCTGTGGTCGGGCGGCTCGGTGGGGTAGCGGCGAGCGGCCCTGCCACAGCGGCTCGGCCGGCTCGGCTACGTATGACAACCGGGCCACCCTACCGGCGGCGGGACCGGGTCAACGCGCGTACGACACCCGCTCCCCCGGCGATGGGATCCACCTCACAGCGACCTCAGCCGCCCCGCGATCACCCCGACATCACCCTCGTCCCCGGAGGCGACATCGATGACCAGGTCGTACGCCCGGTCCTGGTCCACGTCCGCGAGGTCGACGCCGTTGACGGCGAGGAACGTGGCCGCCGCGAGCCAGGCCGTGCGCTTGTTCCCGTCGACGAGGCGGTGGTTCGTGGCGATGGCGTGCAGCAGCGCGGCCGCCCGGTCGTGGAGGTCGGTGTAGGCGGCGGTGCCGAACATACGGGCGCGCGGCCGGTGCACGGCCGACTCCAGCAGTCCGGGCTCACGCTGCTCGGGCGCCCGCCCGCCGAAGGCGACCTCGGCGAGGGCGGTGACCTCGGCGACGGTCAGATGACGGCTCACTCCCCCAACCTCCGCAACAACTCGGCATGCGCCGAGGCGAGCCGATCGGCATGCCCGCGCACGAGCGCCCCTTGCGCCCGCACGTACGCCTCCACGGCCTCCCCCACGACCTCGTCCGGTCCCCGCCCCTGCGCGTCGGCGAGGTCGGCGAGGGCCCGATGGAGCGCGGGGTCGAGGCGGTGGGTGATCTCGGTCATGGGGCGAGGTTAGAGGGGAGGCGGGCGGAGGCCCCACCGGTTTACGGACAACGGTCCGCCCCTCACCCTCCTCACCCCCTCCTCCCTCACCGCTCCCGCAGCCGTGTCGTCACCCAGGCCCCCAGGAGCGCCACGGCCGCCATCGGCAGGAACACGGCGATGAACGCGGCCGGGTGGGAGCCGCTGCCGGAGGCCGTCGTGGCCGTGTGGCCGGCCGCGCCGCCGCCGAGCGCGGCGAAGGCGGCGCCGCCGGCCGCGAGCAGCAGCGCGTTGGAGAGGCCGTCGGAGATCTGGAGCGCGGCGGAGTTGGTGCCTGCCTCCTCCGGGGCGGAGAGCTTGAGCAGCAGGACACTGGTGGAGGAGATGACAAGGCCCATCCCGAAGCACCCGAAGGCCCACGCGACAGCCACGGTCCACACCGGCACCGTCTCGATCAGCACGCTCGGCACGGTGACGATCGCCGCCGCGACCACCACCATCCCGGTCGTCATCAGCCGCTCCCGGTACGGCTCCACGCGCGCCCGCGCCTGCACCCACGACCCCAGCGCCCACGCCCCGCCGCCCGCCGCGAGCGAGAACCCGGCGAGCGTCGGCGACAGCCCCCGCTGGGTGACCAGCATCAGCGGCACGAACGACTCGGCCGCGATGAACGACCCCGCCGCCACCCCGCGCAGCAGCACCACGGAGGGCAGCCCCCGCACCGCCCGGTACGTCCCCCTCGGCAACAGCCCCAGCACGGCCGGCACCAGCAGCGCCACCCCGACCGCGGCCGGCACGACCGACAGCCACCGCAGATCCTGGGCCGCGTACTGCAGGAGCCCGGCCCCCACCGAGATACCGAGGGCGAGCCGGATACGGCGGCGGTCGAAGGAGGGGGACGGAGAGGGGGAGGCCGAAGCCGAGGAAGGGGCGGAGACCCCGGCAGGCGCAGATGCGGCGCCAGGGGCAGGGGCAGATGCAGGTGATGGGGGCGACGCGGCGGGGTGCGCGCCGGAAGAAGCGCCGTCCGTGGACGGGGACGCCGTGGACGGGGACGACACGGAGGGGGCGCCGGCCTGGATGTCGACCGGGGTACCGGCCGGGATATCCGCCGGGGCGCCGGGGCCGGGCGCCGGGCCGCCGACCGGTCCTGACGCCCGGCGCCGTATCTGGGGCAGTGCCAGCCCCAGCGGCAGCACGACCAGGACCGGGATGCCCACGAAGACCCAGCGCCAGCCCAGCTGTTCGGTGACGGCGCCCGCGGCGAGGGGGCCGACGACGGAGGGGATGATCCAGCTCGCGGCGAACCCCGCCATGATGGACGGCCGCAGCCGCTCCGGGTATGCCCGCCCCACCACCACGTACAGCGCGACGATGACCAGGCCGCCACCAAGTCCCTGGACGGCCCGGCCGACGATGAACAGCCACATCGCGCCCGCGGTGCCGGACAGCAGCAGTCCGGCGGCGAACGCGGCGATGCCCGTGGTCAGCGGCCCGAGCGGCCCCCGCAGGTCCGACCACTGCCCGGACAGCACCATGCCGAACAGGCTGGTGGTGAAGTACGCCGAGAACACGAAGCCGTACGCCGAGACCCCGTCCAACTCCCGTGCGGCGACCGGCATGGCCGTCCCGACCGCCATCGCCTCGAACGCGATCAGCAGCACGACGGAGACGATGCCGACGCTGAGCGCCCGGTAGGAGCGCCCCAACACTCCCTCCGCACGCTCGCCGACAACCACCCGACCAACATCCTGCGCAACGCCCGTGCCACGCGGCCTCAGAGCACCCATGCCCGCCAGCGTAAGGGGCATGCCCGACATTGACCCCTGTCCGGAGTCCCGCACCCCGTGCGACCTTGGTCGTACGCCCCCGTCCCTACTCCCCCACGAACCCCGGGCACCCCACGCCACGCCCTTTCATGAACGGCGTATGGCAGTCCCGTTGCGACCCCCACGCACCCCTTGAGCCCCGCCCACTCCCCCGCCTACGGTCTGTACATCGAGTTCGGAGCAATCACCCGAAGTTCCACGAAGCACCATGATTGCCCCAACCCGGCCGTGTGCCCGAGTGGTTTAGGGACTCGCCTGCAAAGCGAGTTACGTGGGTTCGATTCCCGCCACGGCCTCCAGCGCGCCTCGGTCAGGCGACCAGGCACAACGCGAGGGCGGCACCCCGGAAGGGTGCCGCCCTGTTGTGCGTCCGTCGCAGTTCCCTCGCAACTCGTCGGACGCCCTCCAGCCACGTCGGACGGCCGGCCGCTGTGAAGCGGTCGGCCGTTGTGAAGCGGTCGGCCGTTGTCGTGGTCGCCCGCAGCGGGGCGACCCGTCGGCTCAGCCGCCCGCGCAGGCCTCGTTGCGGAGGGTTTCCACCCAGCAGCCCGTCGCCGTCCTCTCGCGCTTCTCCCGCTGGAGGAGCCAGAGGGTGAACGCGAAGGTGGAGATGTCGGCGTTGAGGGGGCAGAGCGTGGACTCGGGCTCGCTCCAGTTGAGCGCGGCGCCCGTCGTGCCGTCGAGGACAACGCTGTTGCCCTCGACGAAGTGGCCGAGACGGATCAGTCGGGTCGCCTCGGCGGGAAGTCGGTCGGCGGGGAACCCGGGGCGTTCGTACGCGTAGTACTCGGCGAGGGTCGGCAGCGGGATGTCCGTGTCGAGCTGGAAGAGGGCGTGCTCCTCGGGCAGGCCCATGTCGCGCAGGAAGCGGCGGGTCGGCTCGTGCGTGAGCGTCGCCGGGAAGTCGAAGTCCTCGAAGCGCCACACCTTGCTCTGGCCGAACTCCTCGTCCAGCAGCAGGGCGGGCAGGTCCAGCGCCAGTCCCGACAGTGTCGCCGGTCCGGCGGTCACGGTCAGGTCCGTCAAGTCGTTCAGGTCCGTCAGGCCCATGGTCCCCATCGTCATCGTGCTCTCGGCTCCCCCAGCACATGGTGCGCGGCGTGCTACCCCCCGGCAGGGGACAACACCGCACCGCCCAGCGGCCGTTGCCGTCCCACTCCCAGAACCTTACGCCGCCCCACTGACAACGCCCGCCGCACACGCGAACACCAGCCAACGGGCTCACGCCGGGACCGGTCGGGATGGCTCAGGAGCGGCAGGGCACGCGTCAGGAACGCCCAGCAGCCGTCGGTATCTACGGGCCACGCGCCCGTCAGGGACGGTCGGCACCCATCCGGACCGACCGGCCACACACCCCTCTGGAAGAGCCGACACCCAGCAACACCGACCGGCCACGCACCCTCAGGAACGGCCGGCACCCATCAGCACCGACCGGCCACGTACGCGTCAGGCCCGGTCAGGCCCCCGTCACCACCGCCGCCTGCGGCCGGATCGGCAGGCGGTTCACGGGGCGGCCCGTCGCGGCCCGTACCGCGGAGGCGATGGCCGCCGGGGAGGTGACCACCGGCACCGCGCTGGCCGCCTTCGCGCCGAAGGGGGCCACCACGTCCCGTTCCTCCACCAATTTGACGATCTGGATGTCGGGGGCGTCGAGCGCGGTCGGCAGGGAGTAGCCGGTCAGGTCGGGGTGGCGGATCAGACCGCGCGGGGTGCGCAGGTTCTCCGTCAGCGCGATGCCGACGCCCTGGGTGACACCCGCCTCGATCCGGGCGGCGAGCTGCGCGGGGTTGAGGATCCGGCCCACGTCCTGGGCGACCGCCAGCTCCACGACCCGTACGGAGCCGAGTTCGATGTCGACGTCCACGACCGCGCGGATCGCGCAGAAGGCCATGCCCACGAACGCGTCGCCCTGGCCCGCGCCGTCCAGCGGCTCGGTGGGGTGCGGTCGGCACTGTGCGGTGGCCCACAGCTCCTTGCCGTCGAGTGCCTCCGCGACCGTCGTCGACAGGACACCGTCGTACGACGTGATCTTGCCGTCGGTGATCTGGAGCAGCTCCGTGGACATGCCGAACTTGTGGGCCAGGGGCTGGAGCAGCTGCGTGCGGACCATCTTCGCCGCGCGTTCCACCGCGCCGCCCGACACCCAGGTGTGGCGACCCCGGCAGCCGGCGCCCGCGGGGGGCTGGTCGGTGTCGACCTGGGCGATGTGGACCTCGTCGATGCCGAGGGTCTCCTGGACGATCTGCCGGGCGAGGGTGGAGAAGCCCTGGCCGGTGTCGACGGCCGCGCACAGCACGGTCGCGATGCCGTCGTGGACCTTCACGGTGGCCGTGGAGACCTCGTCGGCGCCCTCCGCGCCGAGCATGTGGACCATGCCGAGGCCGTAGCCGACGCCGCGCCGGACCGCGCCCGGCTCGCCCGCGCCCTCGGGGCCGCCCGGCAGCAGCCACTCCTCCTCGGGGGTGTCCTTCGGCAGCGCCGGGAGCGGGAACTCCCGGACCGCTTCGAGGAGTTCGGCGACCGGGGCCGGGCAGGTCACGGACTGCCCGGTCGGCAGCACGTCACCCGTGGACATCACGTTGCGCATGCGCAGCTCGGCCGGGTCGAGGCCCAGCTTCTTGGCGAGCTTGTCCATCTGCGCCTCGTACGCGGCGCACACCTGCATGGCGCCCTCGCCACGGACATGGCCGGAGGGCGGGTTGTTGGTGCGGACCGCCCAGCCCTCGATGAAGGCGTTGGGGACGATGTACGGGCCGCAGGCGAACGACACGGCCGCCGCCAGGGCCTCGGACGAGGTGTCGGCGTACGCGCCGGCGTCGAGCAGGATCTGGGCCTCGACCTTGACGAGCCTGCCTTCGGCGTCCGCGTGGTGGCGGTAGCGCAGGAGGGTCGGGTGCCGGTGCGCGTGGCCCAGGAAGGACTCCTCGCGCGTGGCGGTCAGCTTGACGGGGCAGCCGGTCTTCAGCGCCAGCAGCCCGAGGGGGAGCTGGAAGCCCTGGTCCTCGCGGTCGGCGGTGGCGCCGGGCACCCCGGTGACGACGATCTTCACGCGGTCGGCGGCCAGGCCGAAGACGGCGGCGGCGGTGTCGCGGTCGGTGTGCGGGTCGGTGGAACCGAGGTACAGCTCGACACCGCCGTCGGGGCGGGGCACGGCGAGGCCGGCCTCGGCGCCGATGGGGGCCGGGTCCTGGCGGCCGATGCGGTACTGCCCCTCGACGACGATCTCGCCGGAGGCGTCGGGGTCGCCGTGGCGCAGCGGGATGTGCCGGATCAGATTGCCGTCGGGGTGCAGGGGTTCGGCCTCGAAGGCCTGCTCGGGGTCGATCACCGGGTCGAGCACCTCGTACTCGACGATGACGGCGGCGGCGGCCATCCGCGCGGTGTCCGGGTGGTCGGCGGCGACGGCCGCGATGGGCTCGCCATGGTGGCGGACGACCTCGGACGCGAACACCGGCCGGTCGATCTTGCCGCGGCCGTGCAGCGGGGTGCCCGGCACGTCCTCGTGGGTGACGACGGCCCGGACGCCGGGCATCTCGCGCGCGTGGGACGTGTCGATGGACACGATGCGCGCGTGCGGGTGCGGTGAGCGCAGGACGGCCGCCCAGAGCAGGCCCTCGGCCCACAGGTCGGCCGCGTACGGGAAGGTGCCCTCGGACTTGGCGCGGGCGTCGGCCGACGGCAGGGACACGCCGAGCCCGTGCGGCGGTGCCTCCGGTGCGGGCGCGGCGTCCCCGGCGGTGCCGGCGGTGCCGGTGATCGCGGGCGTCGCGGTGGCTGCGTCGTTGGTCACGCCTGGCCTCCGTCCTGGCCGAACGACTGGTCCTGATCGCCGAAGTTCCGGCCCTGACCGCCGTAGGTGTCGTCATGACCACCGAACGACTGCCCCTGACCGCCATATGTGTCGCTCTGGCCACCGAACGACTGGTCCTGGCCCCCGAAGCTCTGGCCCTGACCGCCGTAGGTGTCGTCATGACCGCCGAACGACTGCCCCTGACCGCCGTAGGAGTCGTCGTGCCCCCCGAACGACCGGTCCTGGCCTCCGTACGACTGGTCCTGGCCTCCGTACGACTGGTCCTGACCTCCGAAGCTCTGGTCCTGACCTCCGAAGCTCTGGCCCTGTCCGCCGTAGGTGTCGCCGTGACCGCCGAACGACTGCCCCTGACCGCCGTACGTGTCGTCCTGGCCGCCGAAGGACAGCCCTTGGCCGCCGTACGACTGGCCGGGGTCGTGCGGGGCCTGGGGCGGGGCCTCCTGGGCCTCGTACGCCGCCGCGTTGACGCCGCCCGCGCCGGGGCCCGCCTGGTGCGGGATGCGTGCCTCGTCGGTGTCGGCCCCGGTGTCGCTGTCGGCGGCCGCGTGCGCCGCACGTTCGGCGACGACGTCGCGGACGGCCGCCAGCACGCCGCGGTAGCCGGAGCAGCGGCAGAGGTTGCCGCACAGCGCCTGGCGGGCCTCCAGTTCGGTGGGCGCCGGGTTGCCCTCCAGGAGGTCGTGCACGGTCATCGCCATGCCCGGCACGCAGAAGCCGCACTGGACGGCGCCGCACCGGGCGAGCGCCCGCTGCACGTCGGACGGCTGTCCGTCGACGGCGAGACCCTCGACGGTGCGCACCTCGCTGCTCGCCGCGGTGACGGCGGGCACCAGGCAGGAGGCCACGAGGCGGCCGTCGACCTGGACGTTGCAGGCGCCGCACTCGCCCTGGGAGCAGCCGTCCTTGGCGCCCGCGAGGCCGAGCCGCTCGCGCAGCACATACAGCAGCGACTCGCCGATCCAGGCGTCGGTGACGGGCCGGTCGGCGCCGTTGACGCTCAGGACGTACGAGGCGAGGGGGTGGTCGTCGTGCGGGGGCGGGGTGGGCTCGGCGGCCGGGTCCGCGGCGTCCGCGTCCTCGGTGCCGGAGGTCTCGGCGTCGGACGCCTCGGCGGGCGTCTTCGCCTCCTGCGGGCCCGTGGGGTCGCTGTCGGCCTCGGCGGACCGGTCGGCGGTCCCGGCGGGCTCCTGGGCGCCCTCGGGGGCCTCCTCGGCGGTGTTGTCGGGGGCCGGTGCCTCGACGGCAGTGCCGGAGGGCACTCCCGTGGCCTCGGCGGGCGCGTCAACCGGGGGTTCCTCGGCGGCGCTCTCCTCGGCACGTGCCGGGGGCGGCGGCGCGGTCCACGCGGTGCCGATCTGCTCGGTCGCCCAGGGCGCGGGGGCGCCGCCGGGCAGGGTGGCGGGCGGGGTGCCGCCCCACTGCTCGACCAGGGCCGACGTACTGAACTCGCCCGATTCGTCCGGAAGGTCACCTCCGGCGACCGGAATCGACCACTCGCCGGTCACGTCGTGACCGGGTGCGGTGCCTTCCTGCGCGGCGGGTTCCTCGAACGTCCACTGCCCGGTCGAGCCGGGGTTGTACGTGAACCCGTCCTGCGCCGGGGGCTGCTGCTGCCCGGCGTTCGGGTCGTGCCACTGGGTGCCCTCGGCCGGCATGGCCCAGGAGCCCGTGCCGGACGGGTCGGTCCCGGCGGCGGGCGGGTTGGCCGCTATGGGCGGCGGCACATAGCCGTGGCCGGGCGCGGCGAGGGGACTGTCGGCGGCGAGCAGCGCGTCGATGCCCCCCTCGGGGAGCTGAACGAAGGTGGTGGCGCCGTCGTCGTAGTCGCCCTGCGGCAGTCGCTCCCAGCCGCTCTGGCCCCCCTGCTGCGGGGTGCCCTCTCCGTGCTGGTCGTCGGTCACGACAGCGCCCTCCCCAGTGCTCGTCGGGCCAGCGCGGCGACGGTGCGCCGCAGGTGCAGTACGGCAGGCGGAAGCGGTGGCACGGAGCCGTCGACCTCGGGGGCCGGGTCCGGGATACAGGCGGCGGCGACGTACTCGCCGAAGGCCTGCAACGCCTCGGGGACCAGGGTGCGCTCGCCGTCCCAGTCGATCAGTCCGGCGACCCACGCCTCGGCGTCCAGCGGGCGCAGCGGCATCGGCGCTATGGCGCCGACGGCGCACCGCACCCCGCGCCGGGCGGGGTCGAGGACGAGGGCGACCGAGGCGGCGGCGCGGCCGGGGCCGGTCCGCCCGGTGGCCTTCAGGAAGACCTGGGGGGCGTGCAGCAGCGGCACGCGCACGAACCCGATCAGTTCGCCGGGGCGCAGCATCTCCATGCCGGCGAGCAGATGGGAGACGGGCATCTCGCGGCGGGCCCCGCCCGGGCCCGCGATGACCAGGGTGGCCTCCAGGGCGGCCAGCACCGGCAGCGCGTCCCCCGTGGGGGCGGCCGTCGCGATGTTGCCGCCGAGGGTGCCCGCGTTGCGGATCTGCGGCGGTCCGGCTGCGCGCGCGGCGGCGGCGAGCGCCGGAATGAGCGCCGCGAAGTCCGGGCGCCCCATCCGGGCGTGCGTCAGTCCGGCGCCGAGCAGGGCGTGCCCGTCCTGGTACTGCCAGCCGCGGATCTCGCTGATCCTGCCCAGCCCGACCAGCGCGGCGGGCCTGAGCTGCCCGGAGTTGACCGCGGTCATGAGGTCCGTGCCGCCCGCCACCGGAACCGCCCAGGGCATGGCGGCGAGGGCCGCCACGGCCTCGTCGAGCGAGCCGGGCAGGGTCACGGCCTGCGCCGCCTGCGGTGCGTGCGTGGTCAAACCGGCTGCCCCTTCCCGCTGCCCCACCGTAGGGCCTGTCTCACGGATCACGCCTGGAGACGGAGCTCGCTGCGCGCCCCGCCCAGCGGCCATCATCCGGCACCGTTGCCCGAAGCCGACATGATCCGAACGACAGACCCTGGTCCGCCTGTGTTGCCGTACGGTACGTGCTGACAGGGCGGACGTGGCAACTCTGGCACATTCTCGCGAGGCCCGAACGCGGGGGTCCGCTAGGAGGCATTCGCCCACCTCACCCCAGGGATGGTCCGTTTTGGTACGTGATCTCCCGCAGGTTCTTTTTGCTGACTTTCGGTGATTCTTGCGCCTCTTCCTCCTGGTGGGGGCCGCGTCACGGGGCATCGCCTTTCGGACGCGCGGGTGCGCCGCCGCCTCACACGTTCGGGGGCACCCCTTCGATCGGGCGTCCGAGCACGCCGGGGCGCCGCTGCCACGGGCGGGGTCCGCCGGGCGGCCGATAACCGACCCCCAGGGCGTCAAGTCGGCGATAGTGGGAGGTCATCCGCCGTTCGAAGTCGGCGAAGTCCCGTTCGGCGGGCGCGGGCAGCCTGCTCCAGGCCACCTCGGCGAAGGCCGCGAGCCGCGGGAACGCCTGGTAGTCGACGCGCGCGGGGTCCTCCATCACCTCGGTCCACACATTGGCCTGGGTGCCCAGCACATGCCGCGCCTCCTCGGGCGTCAACTCCGGTGGAACCGGCTCGAACCGGAAGACGTCCTCCAGGGTGCGCACATAGCCGATCGGGACCGGTTCGTCGGGGCCGTCGTGCTGACGGTGGTCCAGGTACACGTGCTGCTCGGGGCACATGACCACGTCGTGGCCCGCGCGGGCCGCCGTGACGCCGCCCGCGTAGCCCCGCCAGGACGACACGGCCGCACCCGGCGCGAGGCCGCCCTGCAGGATTTCGTCCCATCCGATCAGGCGACGCCCGCGCGCCGTCAGCCAGTTGTCGAAGTGCCGGACGAACCACGACTGCAGGCCCTCCTCGTCCGTGAGTCCGAACTCCCGGATGCGCGCCTGCGCGGTCGCCGACCGCTTCCACTGGTCCTTGACGCACTCGTCGCCGCCGATGTGCACGAACGTCGAGGGAAAGAGTTCCAGGACTTCCTCCAGGACCCCTTCGTAGAAGCGCAGGGTGTGGTCCGTGGGGGCGAGGACGTTTTCGTTGATGCCCCAGGTGTCCCAGACGGTGAGGGAGGCCGTGTCGACGACATCGGTGTTGCCCAGTTCCGGATACGCGGCGATCGCGGCCTGGCTGTGTCCCGGGATGTCGATCTCGGGGACCACGGTGATATGCCGTTCGGCGGCGTAGGCGACGATCTCGCGGAGGTCGTCGCGTGTGTAGTGACCGCCGTGCGGCTTCTCCTCCCACAGCGGTGACGCCCTATGACCGAATTTCGTACGGGCCCGCCAGGAACCGACCTCCGTCAGTCTCGGGTATCGCTCGATCTCGATCCGCCAACCCTGGTCGTCCGTCAAGTGGAAGTGGAGGACGTTCAGTTTGTGCGCGGCCATCAGATCCAGATAACGCAGCACCTGGTCCTTGGGCAGGAAGTGCCGGGCGACGTCGAGCATGAGGCCGCGCCAGGCGAAGCGGGGGGCGTCCTCCACGGTGACCTCCGGGAGGTCCCGGTCCTGGCCGGGCCGCAGGGGTGCCCGCCTGTGGGCGTCGGGCCCGAGCAGTTGCCGGAAGGTCTGCGCGCCCCAGAACACGCCTGCCGCGCTACCGCCCTGGATGAGATGGTCGGCACCGCCGGTGACCACGCGATACCCCTCCGAGGGCAGGCCCGGCTCGATGCTCAGCACGAGCCGGCAGACGGACTCGCCGCCGCCGGCGGTGAGGGCGTATCCGGTCGCCGCGCCGACCGTCGCCCGCAGCCAGCGTGCGACGCCCTCGGTGCCGGGGCCGGCCACCAGCCGGGTCCCCTCGTCCAGCCGCCCGCGGCCGGAGCCGTTCCGTACGAGGCGTCGTGGCGCCGGAATCAGGTCCGTTCCGTCGGGTTCCGTCATGTCACTCCTTTCACTCCTTGACCGCTCCGCCCAGTCCGGAGACCAGCCGTCGCTGGACGAGTACGAAGAAGACCAGCACCGGAATCGTCATCACCGTGGACGCCGCCATCACACCGCCCCAGTCGGGTTCTTCCGGCTTGAAGAAGACGAGCAGCGCCATCGGCAACGTCGACCGGGAGGTGTCGCTGATGATGAAGGACTTGGCGAACAGGAAGTCGTTCCAGGTCGAGATGAAGGAGAAGACGCTGGTGGCGACCAAGCCCGGCAGGACGAGCGGGAAAAGGATCTGCCACAGGAATCGGGAACGGCTCGCCCCGTCGAGCTGGGCGGCCTCCTCCAGGGACTCCGGTACGGCCTTCACGAAGCCCCTCAGCATCCAGATCGCGAAGGGCAGGGAGAAGGCGATGTGGGGCAGGATCAGGGCCCCCAGGGTGTTGAGTTGACCGGCGTCCCGCATCAGGAAGAACAAGGGGATGGTGAGCGCCTCCACGGGCACCATCTGGGCGATCAAGAACATGATCAACAAGGTGGTCCGGAAACGGAAGCGGAATCGGGTCACCGCCGTCGCCGCGAGAAACGCGATCAGCGCGGAGGCGATCACCACGGTGCAGGCGACGACAAGGCTGTTGAGGAAGTAACGGCCGAATTCCTGCTGTCCGAGGACCCGGCGGAAGGAATCGAGTGTCGGCGCGAGGGTCCAGGGCCGGGGCTCGGCCGACTCGATCTCCCCCGCCGGTCTGACCGCGCTCAACACCATCCAGTACAGCGGGAACGCGACCACGGCCGCGATGACCAGCGCGGACGCCTCCGCGGCGAGCCGCCGGGGCCGCCTCGGCCGCCGCCGGAATCCCGTCGCGTTCACAGCTCCTCCCCCTGTCCGCGGAGCAGCCGCAAATACACCAGGGTGATCGCCAGCAGAATCACCAGCATCACCACGCCGATCGCCGAGCCGAGGCTGTACTCGGAGGCGGCGAACGCCTTTTGGTAGGCGTACACGTTCAGTACGAGGTTCTGGCCGGCGATACCGCCGCCGCCCGTCATCACATAGATCTGGGTGAAGACCTTGAAGTCCCAGATGATCGACTGAATGGTGACGACGACGAGGATCGGGCGGAGCATCGGGGCGAGCACCGACCGCCAGATCCGCCACTGCGAGGCCCCGTCGAGGGCCGCCGCCTCCAGGACCTCGGACGGGACGGCCCGGATGCCCGCGTAGACCGTCACCATCACGAACGGGAAGGAGCACCACACCACTTCCAGCAGGACGAGGAAGAAGGCGCTGTACCGCCCGTACGTCCAGGAGTGGTCGCCCAGCCCGAGCACCCGGTTGACGGGGCCGAAGTCGGGGTCGAACAGCAGCAGCCACACCGTCGAGCCGGTGACCGCCGGGGTCGCCCACGCGCCCAGCGCGGCCAGCATCAGCGCCAGCCGCGGCACGGCCCGCACCCGGGTCAGCAGCACGGCCAGGGCGCAGCCGACGGCCAGCGTGGACACCACACAGGCCGCGGCGAAGCCGACGGTGGCCAGCAGCACCTGCCAGAACTGGGCGTCCGAGAAGAGTTCGGCGTAGTTCCCGATCCCCCGGAAGGAGGTCGGCTCGCCGCCGCTGACCTGCGCCTGGGTGTACTCCAGCAGGGAGATCAGACCGAGCTGGCCGACGGGATACACGAGCAGCGCGCCGAGCACGACGAGCGCGGGGGCGAGATAGAGCCAGGGAGTCCAGGCCGCGGCGCGCCGCGGGCGGGCACGGGGGTACGGGACGGTAGGACCGCCTCGCACCCGCGAACGCACCGTGCCACCCGGGCTGGTGGGCACCGGCGTCACCCGACGGAGCTGAACGCGTCGTTCATCCGGTCCGCCGCGTCCTCGGACGCCTCGTCCACGTCCTTCTTGCCGCTGACGACCTCCTGGAACATCGTCGGCAGCACGAGCGACGCGTCGATCCGGGCCCACGCGGGCGAGACCGGCACGAACCTGGTCCCCGAGGACAGCGTCTTCACGAACGGCTCGATGAACGGCTCCTTCTTCGCCGCCTCGGCCCGGACGTCGGTGTACGTCGGCAGGAAGCCCATCGCGTCGAAGAGCGCGCCCTGGGTCCGCTTGGACGCGAGCCGCTTCATGAGGTCGACGGCGAGCGTGCGGTGCGTGGTGCTTTTGAGTACGCCGATGTTGTTGCCGCCCGCGAACGCCGGCGCCACCGAACCGGACTTCACCCCGGGGAGCGGTACGACCGCGTACTTGCCCTTGACCTTCCCGGCCTCCACGGCGGCGTGGCTGAAGTCACCCCCGATGGCCATGCCGGCCTTGCCCGCGGCGAACGCGGTGACCGTGTCGTTGCCGCCCATGCCCGCGCACTTGGCGGCGGGGCAGTTGTCGTCACCGAACAGCGAGGTGTACGCCTCGATGCCCTTGCGGGCGGCGGCGCTGTCGATGGTGGAGGCGTACGAGCCGCCCCGGCCCTCGGCTATCTCGCCACCGTTGGCCCAGACGAAGGGCATCGCGCCGTAGGTGTATGCGCCGCCGACGACGAGGCCGTACAGCTCGGGCCGGGCCGCGCGGATCCGCTGGGCGGCGGTCGTCAGCTCGTCCAGGGTCCTCGGGGGCTCCAGGCCGAGTTCGTCGAAGACGTCCGTGCGGTAGTACAGGGCGCGGACGCCCACGAAGAAGGGGGCGCCGTAGACCTTGCCGTCGACGGTGACGGAGGTCCTGGCGGTGGGGTCGGAGTCCTTGGAGTCGGCCCAGCCGTTGAACTCCGTGGTGACGTCGGCGAGTCCGCCGTCCTTGACGTAGCCGGCGGTGTCCGTGTTGCCGTACTCGATGACGTCGGGGGCGCTCTTCGGGTCGTTGAAGGCGGCCTTCATGCGTTCCGCGCGGGTCTCGACGGGGATGTACTCGACCTTGACCTTCGCGCCCTCGTGCGCCTTCTCGAAGGCGGCGACGACCTTGTCGACGACCTGTTCCTTCGGCTCGTTGCTCACCTCCCGGAAGAGCCAGAGCCGCAGGGTGCCGGTCCTGTCGTCCTTCGCGGCGGACGAGTTGTCGGACGTCCCGGGGGCGCAGGCGGTGAGCCCCGCGAGAGCGAGGGCCGCCATGGGGGCGACGAGTCGGGCGGCGAGCTTCATGGCGCGTGGTCCTCCGGAGGGGGGTGCGGAGTGTTGCATTCTCTGCAACGGGCGTTTTGCTCTACACAACACACCGGAGGCTATGGAGTACATGAACATGACCACAAGAGGTCTCGACCAGTTGTGACCAAGAGAGGGCGCCTGATGGCTCGGGGGTGCATGTTCGTCGGCGACTGCGGGTGGTTCGTGGTTTCTCGCGCAGTTCCCCGCGCCCCTGAAGGCATGGGCCTGGCGGCCCGGCCTTCATCCCACGGCGCCCTTGCGATCGGAGGAGCGCCCGTTGAAAAGCACGGGGCGCAGCCCCGGTCGCTTTTCAGGGGCGCGGGGAACTGCGCGACAAGCCACGACGCACCCGCACCCGCCAACGAACCGCGCACCCCCGAGCCATGAGGCGTCCGGCGCAGCAAAGACCGCGGTACCCGCTTCCGGGGCACCGCGGTCACATGATCCGGCCGCTACTTCTTGCCGCCGCCCTCGTCGTCCCCGCCACCCGCACCGAGCGAGTCGAAGATCTCCTTGCACATGGGGCACACGGGGTACTTCTTCGGGTCGCGCCCCGGTACCCACACCTTCCCGCACAACGCCACGACGGGCGTGCCGTCGAGCGCGCTCGCCATGATCTTGTCCTTCTGGACGTAGTGGGCGAAGCGCTCGTGGTCACCATCGCCGTGCGACACCTGCGGCGTCGGCTCGACGAGGGTCCCCGTACCAGTACCGCGCTCGGGCTCAAGAGTGCTCATGCCGCCAAGGGTACTGGGGCCCGCACGCATCAGTTGAGCGAAGGGTCGTCGGGGTACGTGGCCACCATCGCGAGTTCGCTGCGCTGGCGGCGCAGCACCTCCCGCCAGAGCCGTTCGGGCGAGGGGGACGACACGTCGCCGGGTTCCGACTCGACGACGTACCAGGCGCCCTCGACCAGTTCGTCCTCCAACTGGCCGGGGCCCCAGCCCGCGTAGCCGGCGAAGATCCGCAGCGAGCCGAGCGCCGAGGCGAGGAGCTCCGGCGGGGCCTCCAGGTCGACGAGCCCGATCGCGCCGTGGACGCGCCGCCAGCCGAGCGGGGCCCGGTCGACGGGGCCGCCGCCGGGTATCACGGCGACGCCGAGCGCCGAGTCCAGGGACACCGGGCCGCCCTGGAAGACGACCCCGGGTTCGCCGGCGAGTTCCGCCCAGCCCTCCAGGATGTCTCCGACGTCCACCGGGGTGGGGCGGTTGAGGACCACCCCGAGCGAGCCCTCCTCGTCGTGGTCGAGGAGCAGCACCACAGCGCGGTCGAAGTTCGGGTCCGCCAGGGCGGGCGTGGCCACGAGCAGCCGCCCTGTGAGCGAGGACACCTCGGTCATGCCAGACATGATCCCGCATCCTGCCCGCGCGCGGGGAGCCAATCCCGGGAGCGGAGTGAACGCAGCTCAGGGCGCACCGGTGCGGACCCCGCGCACAGCCGTTTCGGTGACCCCATGTGCCCGGCCGCGGACGGTTCGTGTTGTGGCGAACTCATGACGTGTCTGAGAAGTACGCGGGCTTACGGAAGGGGGGTGGGCGGCGTTTACGCTAGCCCTTCCGGCCCACGCCGAAACGGCTCCCGCACAACGGGAAAACCGGTCGGCCCCCCACGCCGTAACGCCCTCTGCCCTACTCCACGGAACGCGAGATTCATGACCGTCAACGGCTCTGACGACGTACTGCTTGTACACGGCGGCACCCCGCTCAGTGGCGAGATCCGTGTCCGCGGTGCGAAGAACCTCGTACCCAAGGCCATGGTCGCCGCGCTGCTCGGCAGTGGTCCGAGCCGGCTGCGCAACGTCCCCGACATCCGCGACGTGCGGGTGGTGCGCGGGCTGCTCCAGCTGCACGGCGTCACGGTCCGCCCGGGGGACGAACCGGGTGAGCTGGTGATGGACCCGACGAACGTGGAGAGCGCGAACGTCGCCGACATCGACGCCCACGCGGGCTCCTCGCGCATCCCGATCCTGTTCTGTGGTCCGCTGCTGCACCGGATCGGCCACGCCTTCATCCCCGGTCTCGGCGGCTGCGACATCGGTGGTCGGCCCATCGACTTCCACTTCGAGGTGCTGCGGCAGTTCGGCGCGAAGATCGAGAAGCGGGAGGACGGCCAGTACCTGGAGGCCCCGCGGCGGCTGCGCGGTACGAAGATCCGGCTGCCGTACCCGTCGGTCGGCGCGACCGAGCAGGTGCTGCTCACGGCCGTCCTCGCGGAGGGCGTGACGGAGCTGTCGAACGCGGCGATCGAGCCGGAGATCGAGGACCTCATCTGCGTCCTGCAGAAGATGGGCTCCATCATCGCGATGGACACCGACCGCACGATCCGCATCACCGGTGTGGACTCGCTCGGCGGCTACACCCACAAGGCCCTCCCGGACCGTCTGGAGGCCGCCTCCTGGGCGTCCGCCGCGCTGGCGACGGAGGGTGACATCTACGTCCGGGGCGCCCAGCAGCGTTCCATGATGACGTTCCTGAACACCTACCGGAAGGTGGGTGGCGCGTTCGAGATCGACGACGAGGGCATACGCTTCTGGCACCCCGGCGGCCAGCTGAAGTCGATCGCCCTGGAGACGGACGTCCACCCCGGTTTCCAGACCGACTGGCAGCAGCCGCTGGTGGTGGCTCTGACGCAGGCCACGGGCCTGTCGATCATCCACGAGACGGTCTACGAGTCCCGGCTGGGCTTCACGTCCGCGCTGAACCAGATGGGCGCGCACATCCAGCTCTACCGCGAGTGCCTCGGCGGCTCCGACTGCCGCTTCGGCCAGCGGAACTTCCTGCACTCCGCGGTCGTGTCGGGCCCGACGAAGCTCCAGGGCGCCGACCTGGTCATCCCCGACCTCCGCGGCGGCTTCTCGTACCTGATCGCGGCCCTCGCCGCCCAGGGCACGTCCCGCGTCCACGGCATCGACCTCATCAACCGCGGCTACGAGAACTTCATGGAGAAGCTCATGGAGCTCGGCGCGAAGGTGGAACTCCCGGGCAAGGCCCTCGGCTGACGCTGCGACCGAGCGGCCCCACCACCACCGCACGGCAGCACCGCTCCCTGCCGGGGGTCCGGGGGTCGGCCCCCGGACGGACACAGCATGGAGAAGCTCATGGAGCTCGGCGCCAAGGTGGAACTGCCGGGCAAGGCCCTCGGCTGACACTGCTGCCGAGCGGCTCCACCACCGCCGCACAGCAGCGCCGCTCCCTGCCGGGGGTCCGGGGGTCGTCCCCCGGACGGACACCGCATGGAGAAGCTCATGGAGCTCGGCGCGAAGGTGGAACTCCCGGGCAAGGCCCTCGGCTGACGCTGCGGCCGAGCGGCTCCACCACCGCCGCACAGCAGCGCCGCTCCCTGCCGGGGGTCCGGGGGTCGTCCCCCGGACGGACACAGCATGGAAAAGCTCATGGAGCTCGGCGCGAAGGTGGAACTCCCGGGCAAGGCCCTCGGCTGACGCGCCGCCCGTGGGGCTGACGTGCCGCTCGTCGGGCTGAGGCGTCGCCCGAAAAACGCCTGTGGGGCGGTCTCCCGGTGTCGGGAGGCCGCCCCACTGGCGTTACCGGGCCTCGTACGCCGCCGTGCGGCATACGGGCGGCGGGATCACTTGCCCTTGGCGGCTTCCTTGAGCTTGCTGCCCGCGGAGACCTTGACGCTGTAGCCGGCGGGGATCTGGATCGGGTCGCCGGTCTGCGGGTTACGCGCGGTGCGAGCGGCACGGTGGGTGCGCTCGAAGGTCAGGAAACCGGGGATGGTGACCTTCTCGTCGCCCTTGGAGACGATGTCACCGACGACGTCGGCGAACGCGGCCAGCACGGCGTCGGCGTCCTTGCGGGTCACCTCGGCGCGGTCGGCCAGCGCGGCCACCAGCTCACTGCGGTTCATGTTGTTACTCCCGTGTTCTTCTTGCCGTTGAGGCGGACCCGGGTCCGTCGTCAGACCCTCGCGCCCAGGGACGCATCCTGCACTCACCTGCGGCGGGAAAGCCAATCCGGCACCCATGGGAGTCACACGAACACCCATGGGAGTCACACGAAAAGCGCCATGTCCACGCCGGTCCCGCTCGGCCCGCCACGACGGCGGACTGGCCGCCACCCTAGGCGTACGTACGGCCCGGACCCCCGCGACGCGCCGGGATCCGGGCCTATCGTGGTGACTGTCACAGTACGGCCGGAGCCGCTGTCGGGCCACCCGTGACCGGGGTCAGGCGGTGGCGCCGGCGGCCTTCGCGGCCTCGCGGACCGCGCCGGCGACCGCTCCCGCGACCTTGTCGTTGAAGACGCTCGGGATGATGTAGTTCGCGTTCAGCTCGTCCTCGGTGACGACGTCCGCGAGGGCCTTCGCGGCGGCGATCATCATCTCCGTGTTGACGGTGCGGGACTGGGCGTCGAGGAGACCGCGGAAGACACCCGGGAAGACCAGCACGTTGTTGATCTGGTTCGGGAAGTCGGAGCGGCCGGTGGCCACGACGGCCGCCGTCTGACGGGCCACCGCGGGGTCGACCTCGGGGTCCGGGTTCGCGAGCGCGAACACGATCGCGTTGTCGGCCATGGCGGCCACGTCGTCGCCGTCGAGGACGTTCGGGGCGGAGACGCCGATGAAGACGTCCGCGTCGCGCACGGCCTCCTTCAACGTGCCGGTGAGGCCCTCGGGGTTGGTGTTGTCGGCGATCCAGCGCAGCGGGGAGTCGGCGGCGGCGTCGACCAGGTCCGCGCGGTCGCAGTGCACGACACCGTGGATGTCGGCGACGACGGCGTTCTTCACACCGGCGGCGATGAGCAGCTTCAGGATGGCCGTACCGGCCGCGCCGGCGCCCGACATGACGACGCGGATGTCGCCGATTCCCTTGCCCGCCACGCGAAGTGCGTTGGTGAGGGCGGCGAGCACGACGATCGCGGTGCCGTGCTGGTCGTCGTGGAAGACGGGGATGTCGAGGGCCTCGCGCAGCCGGGCCTCGATCTCGAAGCAGCGGGGCGCGGAGATGTCCTCCAGGTTGATGCCCGCGAAGCCGGGGGCGATCGCCTTGACGATCTCGACGATCGCGTCGGTGTCCTGGGTGTCGAGGCAGAGCGGCCAGGCGTCGATGCCGGCGAACCGCTTGAAGAGGGCCGCCTTGCCCTCCATGACGGGCAGCGCGGCCTTGGGGCCGATGTTGCCGAGGCCGAGGACGGCCGAGCCGTCCGTCACGACCGCAACGGAGTTGCGCTTGATGGTGAGGCGGCGGGCGTCCTCGGGGTTCTCGGCGATCGCCATGCAGACGCGGGCCACACCCGGCGTGTAGATCATCGAGAGGTCGTCACGGTTGCGGATGGGGTGCTTCGACGCCATCTCGATCTTGCCGCCGAGGTGCATCAGGAACGTACGGTCGGAGACCTTGCCGAGCGTCACGCCCTCGATGCCGCGGAGCTGCTCGACGATCTCGTCGGCGTGCGCGGTGGAGGTCGCCGCGATGGTGACGTCGATACGGAGCTTCTCGTGGCCGGAGGCGGTCACGTCGAGGCCGGTCACCGAGCCTCCGTGGGACTCGACGGCTCCGGTGAGCTGGGAGACCGCGGTTCCGCTCGCGGGCACCTCCAGGCGGACCGTCATCGAGTAGGAGACGCTGGGCGCCGTTGCCATGGCCGACTTCCTCTGCTTTCGCTACTGCGTTGGTGCGTTTTGCCGTCCGATCGTCGCACCTACCACCGAGTAGGCGTTAGCCCGGTGGGATTGTGAACGTTTTGTTCTCAACGGAAAGAGGCCCACGTCACAGGGACGTGGGCCTCTCGCGTACTACTGGTGTCCAAGTGGCACCGACCCGCCATGCTCGCCTCGCGGCAAGTGGTCGCTCTGAGCGACGAAGGTTGGGCCCGGGGGCTTGGATCGAGCCGGTGCCACCACCCAGGCTAACAGGCGCCCCGACGTTCTGGGAGTTGACGATGCGTCGGCGGGTGCGGGTGGTTCCAGCGTCAGTCGCGCAGCAGATCCGGTACGCCGTTCGCGTCGGGGTCGTCCCTCTCCGCCGAGACGACCGTCAGTTGCTGGGTCGCCCTCGTCAGGGCCACGTACAGGACCCGCAGGCCCGCCGGGGACTCGTCGGCGATCTCCGCCGGGGAGACGACCACCGTCGCGTCGTACTCCAGGCCCTTCGCCTCCAGGCTGCCGAGGGCGACGACGCGGTCGCCGAGGCCGGCCAGCCAGCGCGCGGCCTCCTCGCGGCGGTTCATCGCGACGACCACGCCGACCGTCCCGTCGACGAGGTCCAGCAGCCGCGCGGCCTCCGCGCGGACCGTGCGGGCCAGGGTGTCGCGCTGGGCGGTGACGAAGCGGGGCTCGACGCCGGTGGAGCGGACCGCGGACGGGGACTGGGAGCCCGGCATCGCCAGCGCCAGCACCTTCGCCGCCAGTTCGGCGATCTCGGCCGGGTTGCGGTAGTTGACGGTGAGGGTGAAGCGGCGGCGCGGGCGGGTGCCCAGCGCCTCGTCGCGGGCCTCGGCCGCCTCGTCCGGGTCGGACCAGGAGGACTGGGCGGGGTCGCCCACGACCGTCCAGGTGGCGTGCCGGCCGCGGCGGCCCACCATGCGCCACTGCATCGGGGTCAGGTCCTGCGCCTCGTCGACGATGATGTGCGCGTACTCGGTGCGTTCCTGGGCCAGCCGCTCGGCGCGCTCGCGCTGGGTCTCCTCGCGCACCGGCATCAGCTCCTCCAGGCCCGTGAGCTGGTCGAGCGGGTCGAGTTCGCGCTTCTTGCGGGGGCGGGCGGGCATGCCCAGGATCGCCTGGAGCTCGTCGAGCATGGCGACGTCGTGGACGGAGAGGCCGTCCCGCTTGAGGGACCGGGCGACCCGGCGGACCTCGCCTGGGTTGAGGATGCGCCGGGCCCAGCGGCCGAGGCGGCGCTCGTCGGCCATGGCGGTGAGGACCGCGCGGGGCGTCAGCTCGGGCCACCAGGCGTCGAGGAAGGCGATGAAGTCGTCCTCGCTCGTGATGTCCTCGTCGAAGGAGGAGCGGAGCTCGGCGGCGAGTTCGGGGTCCGTGTGCCGTCCCGCGGCGCCCGACCGGTCCCACAGGGCGTCGAGCAGGAGCTTGCGGGCGCGGGGCCGCAGCAGGTTGACGGGGGCGGTGCCGCCGAGCGCGTTGCGGCGGACGCGGTCCAGTTCCTCGGCCTCCAGCTCCAGCCGCCGGCCGAAGGCGACGACACGCAGCCGGGTGGGCGCGTCGCTCCGCTCCAGCGCGCCCCGGGCGGCCTTCCGCAGCACCTTGAGCATGCGGTACGAGCCCTTGGCGCGGGCCACGGCCGGGGAGTCGTACAGGGTGGCCTCGGCGCCGTCGACGAGGGAGCCGATGGCGCGGATGGCGACCTGGCCCTCCTCGCCGAGCGAGGGCAGGACGCCCTCGGTGTACGCCACAAGCAGCGGGGTCGGGGAGACGATGAGGATGCCGCCCGCGTACCGGCGCCGGTCCTGGTAGAGGAGGTACGCGGCGCGGTGCAGGGCGACGGCCGTCTTGCCGGTGCCGGGCCCGCCCTCCACGTAGGTCACGGAGGCGGCGGGGGCGCGGATCACCAGGTCCTGCTCGGCCTGGATGGAGGCGACGATGTCCCGCATGGTGTGGCTGCGGGCCTGGCCGAGGGCGGCCATGAGGGCTCCGTCACCGATGACGGGCAGCTCGTGGCCGTCGAGGCGCGCCGTCAGCTCGGGGCGCATCAGGTCGTCCTCCACGCCGAGCACCTTGCGGCCCTTGGAACGGATGACCCGGCGGCGGACGACCCGGCCGGGGTCGACCGGGGTCGAGCGGTAGAAGGGGGCGGCTGCGGGGGCCCGCCAGTCGATGACCAGCGGCGCGTACTCGGAGTCGAGGACGCCGATGCGGCCGATGTGCAGGGTCTCGGCGATGTCGGCGGTGTTGTCGGGGCGGACCGCGCCCTCGGCGGGCTCGACGGCGGTGTACGCGCCGTCCGGGCCCTTCTTGCCGTCCTTGCCGAGGAGGAGGTCGATACGGCCGAAGAGGAAGTCCTCGAACTCGTTGTTCAGCCGGTTCAGATGGATACCCGCGCGGAAGACCTGGGCGTCCCGTTCGGCGAGCGCGCCCGGGGTGCCGACCTGGCCGCGCTTTGCCGCGTCGTTCATCAGGAACTCCGCCTCGTGGATCTTCTCCTCGAGACGCCGGTACACCCGGTCCAGATGTTCCTGTTCCACGCCGATCTCCCGCTCACGGACGGAGTCGTGAGCGGAGTCGAGCGTTACCTGCTGAACCTGAGCGGCCACCCGGGCCCCCTTCTGACGTGCTGGGCAGCCGTCCACCGTACGCGACGGTAGCCCCCGGGGGGAACAGCCGGTGCCCCGCGCCCCCGAAAGACGAGGGGACGCGGGGCACCGGTCGGTTACGCCTCGACCTGGACCAGCTTCTTGCCGGAGAAGGTCAGGACCTCGAAGTGGTCGATCTCGTCCGGGGTGAAGGCGGCGCCGCCCTCGACGTAGAGCGGCTTCCTGGCCTGCTCCGTCTTGGCGCCCTCGATGCCGTAACCCCAGGTCGGGACGGACCAGGAAGTGACCGTCTCCCGCTCACCGTTCTTGCCGACGGCGATCAGCGAGCACTTCTCCGGGCCCTTGACGTTCTTCAGCTCCAGGACCGCCTGGGTGCCCCAGGCCTTCTCCTTCATGGCGACCGTGGCACTGACCTTGGTGGAGGCGTCCGTGCGCTGCACCTTGTCGTCGATCGCCGTGAACACGGTCTGGGCCTGGTTCTCGACGCCCGGTTTGGCCGACGGCGTGCCGCTGTCGCCGCCGGTCGTCGCGAACACCGCGGTGGGACCCGCGACGATCGCGGCGATGCCCGCCGCCAGCATGAAGAAGTTGCGCCGGCTCTTCTTGGCCCGGTGCTGGACGACCTCGCCGACCAGCCGGTCCGAGAGCTTGGTGCTCGGTTTCGCCGCCAGGGACTCGCCGATCGCCGGTGTCCCCTGGGCCGCGGGCAGATCGGCGAGGGCGGCCAGCATGGGTTCCATGCCGGCCAGCTCGTCGAGCTGCTGACCGCACCACTCGCACGTGGCGAGATGGGCCTCGAATTGTGTGGCCTCGGCGTCGTCCAGTATCCCGAGGGCGTACGCGCCGACGGTTTCGTGGATGTTGTCGCCGGAACCTTGGGCTCCTTGCACAGACCCGGGCATTCCCGGTCCATACCCCCCGTAGATGTTGCTCATGCCGTCACCCCGCGCTCCTCCAGAGCCAGCTTCATCGACCGCAGGGCGTAGAACACCCGGGAGCGGACGGTTCCACTGGGGATGCCAAGCGTCTCGGCCGCCTCATTGACCGTACGCCCTTTGAAATAGGTCTCGACCAGGACTTCCCTGTGGGCAGGGGTCAGGTCGTCCAGCGCGTCCGACAGTGTCATCAGCCACAACGCCTTGTCGATCTCGTCCTCCGCGGGGATGACCTCCAGCGGCGACGGGTCGACCTCCTGCGGCCGGGCCTGCCGGCTGCGGTGGCCGTCGATGACGATGCGGCGTGCGACCGTCACCAGCCAGGGGCGTACCGATCCGGTCGCTCGATTGAGCTGACCGGCGTTCTTCCAGGCCCTGATGAGAGTTTCCTGCACAACGTCCTCGGCGCGCTGACGGTCGCCCGCGACCAGACGCAGCACGTACGCGAGCAAGGGTCCAGCGTGCTCGCGGTACAGCGCGCGCATCAGCTCCTCGTCTGGCTCTGAGGGCTGCGACGCGCGATGTCGTGCCCTGTGCGGGCGGTCATCAGCCACAGCGGAATCCTTGCGCACGGCTACCTCCGGTGTCCGGGGGTTCCCCCAGTCGGTCGCTCACATCGGGATACGTAGGTAACCAGTTGTGTGTTCAGAGTTGAGCCACAACTTTCTCGATTAAACGTGGGGTTGGTGGGACCCCTGAGGGACAAGCGCGCCCAAACCGGCTTCAAAACGTGCGCCGGAGGGCGGGAATTGTGAAGATGTGGATCTCGCGGTGTGAAAAACAGCACTGCTGCTTCTTTACGTGAGCGGGCCGGTTGCCCAACTGCTAGGCCGCTCAAGGGAGATGCTCAATCCGTCGCCAAGCGGGGGGAAGTGGGGCGGAAGGTACGCGATCTACGCGCGTGACAGAGCCGCGCGGCGGCGATGCCGGGCCACGCGCTCACGGTTGCCGCAGATCTCGCTGGAGCACCAGCGACGCCGCCGGCCCCGGGACGTGTCGACGTACACGAGGGGGCAGTTGTCGCCGGCGCACTGGCGCAGGCTCGCGCAGGCGACGGGGTCGGTGAGCAACTCCACGGTGTCGCGGGCGACGACCGCGAGGAGGGCGGCGCGGTCAGGGGTGTGCGCGAGGGCGCGGGCGAGGACGCCGGTGTCCGTGCGGACGGCTCGGGGGGCGGGGGGCGCGGGTCTCGCCAGCTCGTTGATCCGGGCGAGGGAGGCGTCGTACGCGTCGGGGTCGGGCCGGGTGGTGGGGGACGCCGCGGGGTGGACCAACCCGGCTATGTGGCCGCGCAGTTCCCGGAAGGCTGGCAGCCAGTCGGGGGTGATGTGGTCGAGGGGGGTGTCCGCGGGGACGAGGGCGGCTGTGGTGATCCAACGGCGCAGGTGCGCGGGCGAGGTGAGTTGTTCCTCGGGGTGGGTGGTGGCGAGGAGGTCCAGGCAGAGATGGCCGCAGTCGAAGCGGGGGGTGTAGGACATGGGCCTGTCACCGCCTAGGGGTCACCGCGTCGGGGGGGCTCAGGTGTTCGTACCCGCTACGGTGCCGTGTCGCACTTGGCCGGGCGCCTGATAGCTCGGGGGTGCGCGGTTCGTTGGCGGGTGCGGGTGCGTTGTGGCTTGTCGCGCAGTTCCCCCCGCCCCTGAAAAGCGGCCGGGGCCGCGCCCCGTGCTTTTCAACGGCGCGCCGCGGGGACGAAGGCCGGGCCGCAGGCCCAAGCCTTCAGGGGCGCGGGGCGGTGACACATGCGGCTCCGCCGCGTGGGCGCGAGAAACCACACACCACCCGCACCCGCCAACGAACCGCGCACCCCCGAGCTATCAGGCGCCCGGCGCTCCATACTTCGTGTCGGCGGCCGGGTCCAGCGCCAGCCGGTACCCCCGTTTCACCACGGTCTGGATGAGCTTCGGCGCTCCCAACGCCGTGCGCAGGCGGGCCATCGCCGTCTCCACGGCGTGTTCGTCGCGGCCCGCGCCGGGGAGGGCCTTGAGGAGTTCGGAGCGGGGGACGACCCAGCCGGGGCGGCGGCACAGCGAGCGGAGCAGGGACATGCCGGCGGGCGGGACGGGGCGCAGGGCGCCGTCGACCAGGACCGCGTGGCCGCGGATCTCCACGCGGTGACCGGCGAGGGGCAGGGTGCGGGCGCGGGACGGGAGTTCCTGGCAGAGGAGTTGGACGAGGGGGCCGAGGCGGAACCGTTCGGGCTGGACGGTGTCGATGCCGTGGGCCTGGAGGGGAAGGGCCGTCACCGGGCCGACGCAGGCGGGGAGGACGTCGTGGTGGAGGGCGTTCAGCAGTTCCGGGAGGAGCCCCTTGGTCTCGGCGCGGGACAGCAGTGAGGCCGCGGCGGGCGCGCTGGTGAAGGTGAGGGCGTCGAGGCCGCGTCCGACGGTCGCTTCGAGGAGGCGGTCGACCGGGGTGAGGTCCTCCGGCGGCAGCCAGCGGTAGACGGGGACGCCGACGACCTCCGCTCCGGCGGCCCGCAGCGACTCCACGAAGCCGGGGAGGGGTTCGCCGTGGAGCTGGACGGCGATGCGGCGGCCCTCGACACCGTGCTCCAGCAGCCGGTCCAGTACCTCCGCCATCGATTCGGAGGAGGGGGACCACTCCTCGGTGAGGCCCGCGGCGCGCACCGCGCCCTTCACCTTCGGTCCGCGCGCGAGGACCTCGACGCCCCGGAGACGGTCCAGGAGGGCCTCGCCGAGGCCCCAGCCGTCGGCCGCCTCGATCCAGCCGCGGAAACCGATGGCGGTGGTCGCCACCACGATGTCGGGTGCCTGGGCGAGGAGGTCCTTGGTGGCGGCGAGCAGCTCGCTGTCGTCGGAGAGCGGCACGATGCGGAGGGCCGGCGCGTGGAGGACGGACGCTCCGCGACGCTGGAGCAGGGCCCCCAGTTCGTCGGCGCGGCGCGCGGCTGTCACGCCCACCGTGAACCCCGCCAGGGGGCCGTGGTCTGGTCGCTGCTGTTCGTCGTACATGGTTCTCGTCCCGCCCGAGTCGTAGTACCTGGCTCTGGCACCTACATGCCGAACGAGCCTGTCAACGCTGCGTGACAGGCTCGGTTCGGGTTGATGTCGCTGGTGTTACGTCGCACGTGTCACGCCATGGGTGATGTCACACCTCGGCGTAGCTGAGCTGCGGCTTCTTCTCCGTCTCGGCCGTCGCCGTGACCGTCGTGGTGGCCGGCCGGCGAAGGTATACGGCCCAGGTAACCGCGAAGCACAGCCCGTAGAAGGCGAGGAAGCTGACGAAGGCGCCGGTGCCGGAGCCGACCGTGAGGAAGGACTGACGGAAGGCCAGGTTGATCCCGAGGCCGCCGAGCGCGCCCACCGCGCCGATGATGCCCATGGTGGCGCCGGAGAGACGGCGTCCGTAGGCCGCGGCCTCCTCTCCCCGCAACCCCTTGGCGAGGGCCTTGGCCTGGAAGATGCCCGGGATCATCTTGAAGGTGGAGCCGTTGCCGATTCCGGTGAGGACGAAGAGCGCGATGAACGCCACGGTGAACAGCGGCAGCGACTTCTGCATGGAGGCGACGACGATGACACCGGTGGCGCCGGCCATGGCGACATAGTTCCACAGCGTGATCTTCGCGCCGCCGTACTTGTCGGCGAGGGCGCCGCCCACGGGGCGGATCAGCGAGCCGAGCAGGGGGCCGATGAAGGTGACGTACGCGGACTGCAGGGGCGTACGGCCGAACTGGGTCTGCAGGACGAGGCCGAAGGCGAAGCTGTAGCCGATGAAGGAGCCGAAGGTGCCGATGTAGAGGAAGGACATGATCCAGGTGTGGGCGTCCTTGACGGCTTCCTTGGCGGCGCCGGTGTCGTTCTTCAGCTCGGCGATGTTGTCCATCCTGAGCCAGGCGAGGACCGCGGCGAGGACGATGAACGGGATGTAGATCCCGAGCAGGACGCGCGGGCCGCCGCTGGCGCCGATGACGGCGAGACCGACGAGCTGCACGACCGGGACGCCGATGTTGCCGCCGCCCGCGTTGAGGCCGAGCGCCCAGCCCTTCTTCCTCAGGGGGAAGAAGGCGTTGATGTTGGTCATGGAGGAGGCGAAGTTGCCGCCGCCGATGCCGGCGAGCATCGCGCAGATCAGGAACGTGTTGAACGAGGTTCCCGGCTCCATCACCGCGAAGGCGGCGACGGTCGGGATGAGCAGCAGGCTCGCCGAGACGACCGTCCAGTTGCGTCCGCCGAAGATCGCCACCGCGAAGGTGTACGGGACGCGCACGATGGCGCCGACCAGGGTGGCCATCGACACGATGAAGAACTTGTCGGCCGGGGTGAGCCCGTACTCGGGGCCCATGAAGAGGACCATCACCGACCAGACGGTCCAGATGGAGAAGCCGATGTGCTCGGAGAGGATCGAGAAGATCAGGTTGCGGCGGGCGACCTTCTCGCCGGTCTCGTTCCAGAAGGTCTCGTCCTCCGGATCCCAGTGCTGGATCCAGCGGCCTCCCCTACTGGCAGCGGGGGCTGTGCTCGGGGCTGTCATGACGCCTCCACGGTTCTCCGGGCTCGGACTTGCTGGGGGGATGGCTTATGCGTCCGAAGGTAGGGAGGGCGCGTTTCCGTGCTGTGGCACCGGGTGACCGCAAGGGAACTTTGCTCTCACGCCGCCGTGGGCCCGCCGGTGAGGAAAGCGCTCACCCGGCCGGGCCCCGCGGCGGACCCGCTCAGTCAGCCACAACCCCCAGTGCCCCGTCCAGATAGAGCTTGCGGCAGCCCCTGCGCTGGACCTTCCCGCTGGTGGTGCGGGGCAGGGCGCCCCTGCGTATCACCACGACCTCGTCGACCCGCAGCCGCTGTCCGTCGTGCACGGCTGCCCCGACCCGTTCGCGCAGCTCGCCCGCCCCGACCTCGCGGAGGACCCTTCCGTCGGTCTCGACGACCACCACCAGCCGTTCCCGCTCCCCGTCGTCCACGGAGAACGCCGCGGCGCAGTTCGGCCGCAGCCCCGGTACCGCCGACTCCGCGGACAGCTCGATGTCCTGGGGGTAGAAGTTGCGACCGTTGCGGATGATGACGTCCTTCAGGCGTCCCGCGACGAACAGTTCCCCTTCGTGGAGGAAGCCCAGGTCGCCCGTACGGAGACAGGAGGCCGCGCCGCTCTCGCCGGCGACGCGGCCCCCGAACGCCTCCTGGGTCTCCTGCGGGCGTTCCCGGTAGCCGAGGGCGACGCACGGGCCGTTGATCCAGATCTCGCCCAGGCGGCCGGGTTCGCGGGGGGTGCGGGTGACCGGGTCGACCACGCGGACACGGGTGGTCGCCGAGGGGAAGCCGGAGCCGACCAGCGGCTGGGCGTCGGGCGCCGTCTCCCCCACGATCTCCAGGCGGCCGTCCTTGAGAGCCGTCGAGGACACCCACAGCACGGTCGGCGGCCGGTCCGCGGGGCTCGCCGTCGCCTTGAGGGTGTTCTCGGCCAGACCGTAGCCGGGGGTCATGGCCTCGGGGGCGAACCCGTACGGGGCGAACGTCTCGGTGAAGTCCCGCACCGCCCGCCAGCGCACCGGTTCGGCCCCGTTCGCCGCGACCCGCCACGAGGAGAGGTCCAGGTCGACGTCCCCGGCGTCGCGCAGGGCGCTCACGCACAGCTCGTAGGCGAAGCTCGGTGCGGCGGCGTGGGTGCCCCGGTAGGTGGAGAGGGCCTCCAGCCAACGCAGCGGGCGGCGGATGAAGGCGGCCGGCTCCATGAGGTAGGCGGGGATGCCGGAGCACAGGGGCAGCAGGACGCCGAACAGCATGCCCATGTCGTGGAAGAGGGGCAGCCAGGACACGACGACGCCGTCGCGGCCGGTGGGCCAGATGTCCTCGGTCTCGGAGACGTTGGCGAGGAAGTTGGCGTGGGAGACCATCACGCCCTTGGGGTCTCCGGTGGAGCCGGAGGTGTACTGCAGCAGGGCGATGTCGTCGGGGAGCGGGGCGGGGCCGTTCCAGTCGACGGGGGTGGCGGGCAGGGCCTCGGTGTCGACGAGGGTGAGGCCGGCCAGTTCGGGGAGGTCGGCGAACTGCCGCTCCAGGTCGGCCTTGAGGGCCGCGGTGGTGAGGACGGTGGTGGTGCCCGCGTCGTCGGCGATCCGGCGCAGTCGCTGGACGCCGCGCCGACGGGTGGGGACCTGGACGGGGGCGGCGGCGACCCGGGCGTACATGCAGCCCAGCAGCGACCGGATGAACTCCAGGCCCGAGGGATACAGGAGCAGGGCGCTGTCGCCCGCTTCGAGGCCGGCCGCCGCGAGGGCCGCGGCCCGGGTGTGGGCGTCGGTCTCGAGCTGTCGGTAGGTGAGGGAGCCGTCGGGGGTCTCGCCCTCGCGGAGGTGGATGTACGCGATCTCGTCGGGCTGTCTGACGCTGCGCAGGTGCAGGGCCTCGGTCACCGTGGTGACGAAGGTGGCGCTGGGCGGGATGAGCGTGCCGGCAAGAGCCATGGTGATGGTCCTTTTCTTCGGTCGTGATGAGGTGCGACTTCAGGAAGGGACCGCGACGGTGGGGGTCGGGAGGGGGGCCGAGGCGTTCGCGGGGAGAGGGGCCCCGCCCGGCGGCCTGGGGAGCCGCCGGACGGGGCCGTCGTTGCGGTGGGTCAGTCCACGAGGGACGGTTCGCGCCGGCGCTGGCGCGGGACCGCCCCGCGCCGGCCGGTGGCGAGCTTGGCGCCCTCGACGTCCATGTCGGGCAGGACGGCGTCCAGCCAGCGGGGCAGCCACCAGGCGGAGCGGCCGAGGAGGGCGAGGACGGCGGGCACGATGGCCATCCGGACGACGAAGGCGTCGAAGAGGACGGCGACGGCGAGACCGAAGCCGATCATCTTGACGAAGTCGTTGGCGTCGAGGATGAAGCCGGAGAAGACGCTCGCCATGATGATCGCGGCGGCGGCGACCACCCGGCCGCCGTGCCGGAAGCCGGTGACGACCGCCTCGCCGGGGTGCTCGCCGTGGACGAAGGCCTCGCGCATCCGGGTGACGAGGAAGACCTCGTAGTCCATGGCGAGACCGAAGACGACGCCGATCATGAAGATCGGCATGGTGCTCATGATCGGTCCGGGCTGGTCGATGCCGAAGACGTCCTTGAGCCAGCCCCACTGGAAGACGGCCACGACGGCGCCGAGTGCCGCGGTCACCGACAGCAGGAACCCGAGGGCCGCCTTCAGCGGGACCAGGACCGAGCGGAAGACGAGGACGAGCAGGACGAAGGCGAGTCCGACGACGAGGCCCAGGTAGGGGACCATCGCGTCGTCGAGGGTCTCGGAGAAGTCGATGAACAGGGCGGTCTGGCCGGTGACCAGGACGGTCGCGCCGATCTCCTTCTCGAATCCGCCTGCGGCGGCGCGCAGGGAGTGGACCAGCTTCTCGGTCTTCGCGTCGGTCGGGCCGGTCGTCGGGATGACGTTGACCATCGCCGTGTCGCCCGCCTTGTTGACGGTGGCGGGGCTGACGGAGGCGACACCGGGCCGGTCGGCGAGGTCCTTGCCGACGCGCTCGGCGGCGGCCTTGGCGTCCTTGGCCTCGACGGTCAGGAGCAGCGGGCCGTTGAAGCCGGCGCCGAAGGAGTCCGACAGCATGTCGTACGCCTTGCGCTGGGTGGTGTCCTCGGCCATCGTGCCCTCGCCGGGCAGCCCCAGCTCCAGGCTCGCCGCCGGAACGGCGAGGGTGCCGAGGCCGATGACGCCGAGGAGCAGGACGGCGACCGGGTGGCGCAGCACCCAGCCGGCCCAGCGGGAGCCGAGGTTGGGCCGGGCCTTGGCGGCGCGCTTGGCTGCCTTGCGCTGCTGGCGGGCGCTGAGTGGCTTGCCGGAGATCTTCTTGCGCTCGCGGCGGGGCAGCGACTTGAAGGGGGCGTAGCCGAGGAGCGCCGGGACGAAGGTGATGGCGATGAGCACGGCGACGGCGACCGTGCCGGCCGCGGCGAGACCCATCTTGGTGAGCATCGGGATGTTGACGACGGCGAGGCCGGCGAGGGCGACGATGACGGTCAGGCCCGCGAAGACGACGGCGGATCCCGCGGTACCGATGGCGCGTCCGGCGGCCTCCTCGCGGTCCCGGCCCTCCAGCATCTCGGAGCGGTAGCGGGAGATGATGAACAGGGCGTAGTCGATGCCGACGGCCAGGCCGATCATCAGGGCCAGGGTGGAGGTCGTGCTGGACAGGCCGAGGGTGGAGCCGAGAGCCGTGATGCCGCAGATGCCGACGCCGACACCGATGACGGCGGTCAGCAGGGACATGCCGGCGGCGACCATCGAGCCGAAGGTCAGCAGCAGGACGACGGCGGAGACCAGGATGCCGAGGGACTCGGCGTTGTTCTTGGCGGCCTCCACGGCGACGGCGTCACCGCCCGCCTCGACGGTCAGTCCGCTCTTGCGGGCGTCGGCCGTGGCCTCGGTGAGGGCGTCCTTCGCCTTGTCGGTCAGCTCGGTGGCGGCGACCTCGTAGAGGACGGTCGCGTAGGCGGTGGTGCCGTCCTTGCTGACGGCTCCCGCCTGGTAGGGGTCGGCGACGCCCTTGACCAGGGGCGCCTTGGCGAGGTCGGCGAGGAGCTGCTCGACCTTGGCCTTCTGGGCGGGGTCGGAGACCTTGCCCTCGGGGGCGCGGACGACCACGCGGGCGGTGGCGCCGTCCGCGCTCGCGTCCGGGAAGCGCTCCTTGAGCAGGTCGAAGGCCTTCTGTGACTCGGTGCCCGGCATCGAGAAGGTGTCGGCGGGCGGCGCGGGCGCGGCGGAGGCGGCATAGCCCACGCCGACCAGGATCAGCAGCCACAACAGTGTTGTCCGGCCTCGCCGTCGGAAGGCGAGTCGGCCCAGTTTGTAGAGGAACGTAGCCACGGCGAAGGGGACTCCCGTCGGGTTCGCTGGGTGGGGGGTCGGAAACTCCGAAACTCCGAAAACTCAGCCACCTTAACAAACCGCTTGAGCGGTTTGGTCATTTCAGAGGAGTGCGCGGATCGGACACTTGAACATCCGCCCACCTTCGGGCAGTTGGGTTCTACCGCAGATGGCCAGGCCAGAGCACTCAGGCGAGGTCCATGGCGGGAGCGGAGGGCGAACGACCACTTTTCGCCAATCTGGAAAACCGCGTGAGCGGTTTGTTAGCGTCCCGGCCAACGTCAGCTCCGCCCTACCGAACGAGAGGCCCTTCGCCGTGACCACTTCTCTGGACAGACCTCGGCCGGCACCGCCGGTCAGCGCCGTGCCCGGCGCCAAGGAGTCCCCCGTACGGGCCGAGCGGACCTTCGAGCCCGCGGTGGACGGCCTGCGAGCGATCGCGACGCTGATGGTGCTCGTCGCGCACCTCGCGCAGTGGACCGGGGCGCTCATCGACAAGACCGGCAAGCCGGGGCCCTTCGCCCCGGTGATGACGGGCTTCCTGGTGGCGATCCCGATCTTCCTGATCATCAGCGGCTATCTGCTCTACCGCCCGTGGGCCGACGCCGCGCTCGGCGGCCGCAAGCAGCCGAACACGCTGCACTACTACTGGCACCGCGTCCTGCGCATCTTCCCGGCCTACTGGCTGTTCATGGTCACCGCGCTGCTGGTGTTCAACCGGGAGCAGCTCGGCGACGGATGGCGCACGCTGCGGCTGCTGACCGTGCAGCACGTGCAGAACTGGGCGGACCTGCGCACCGATCCGGGCATGACCAACTGGGCGCAGACCTGGAGCCTCGCCACCGAGGTGCACTACTACATCGCGCTGCCCGTGGCGGCGTTCGTGCTGCACCGGGCGCTGAAGGCGACCAAGAGCCTGAAGCTGGCGGGGGCGCTGCTCACCGCGGTGATCGTCGCCGACTTCACCTGGCTCGTCGCCACCAGCCCGTCGAGCCCGCTGGGTCCGCCGTCACTGTGGTGGCTGCGCGGTTACCTCGGGTTCCTGGCGGCGGGGATGCTGCTCGCGCTGGTCGCCGCGAAGGCCCGTACCGGGCAGCGGCTGGCGTTCGTGGAGTTCGTGCGGAACAACCCGTGGGCCTTCTGGGGTGCGGCGGCCGTGGCGTTCGCCGTGTCCAACACGGAGTGGGCGGGCAGCATCGCGTCGATCGTGCTCACCAAGGAGGAGGCCGCCCTCAAGTACGTCTGCCACATGGTGGTCGCGGTGGGGCTCGCGGCGCCGTTGCTGCTGGCGCAGGGCAGCGGGCCGGAGCGGTTGCTCTCCCGGCCGACGCTCGTGTGGCTCGGGCGGAACTCCTGCGGGATGTTCCTGTGGCACCTGATCATCATGCAGGTCACCGTCTGGTACCTGCTCGACAGTGACTTCGGGCAGCTCGGGACGGGGGCGTTCTTCGCTCTGCTGCCGTTCGTACTGGCGCTGTCGGTGCTGGCCGGCTGGCTGTCGTACACGTTCGTCGAGATGCCGCTGCTGAGGCGGTTCCGCATCCGCTCGCACCGGCCGATCGCGGAGCCGGAGAAGCGAACGGCCCGCGTGTGAGCGTGCGTCACGACGTCGGGCGCCGGTCCCACAGGGGGACCGGCGCTCGCGTGTCACCACCCGGCACCCCCGGGCGGTCACGCCGTCTTGGGGGCCGCCCGCATGCCGATGTACGCGCACTTCGTGCCGTCGTCGAGGGTGGCGAAGACCACCGGCATCCAGTCCTCGGCGAAGGAGGCGCCGCCGCCCGCGCCGGCGAAGACCGTGTCGGAGAGGGGGACCAGCTCCATCTCGAGGTCCGGGGAGTAGCCCGCCATGCCGTCGACGAAGGCGTACACCAGGTGCGGCCTGCCGTCCCGCTCGGAGACGGTGATGAGGACGCCCTCGCGCTTGTAGGTGCCGGCCCAGGGCGTGATGTCGACGGCGGGCGGCTGCTCGGCGGGGGCGAACGGCGCCGGCATCGTCACGTCGGCGAGGTCGGCGAGGAGTTCGCGCAGGAGGTCGGCGTAGAGCAGACGGGAGCCGCCGCCGTTGGTGAGGAGGGCGACCGCGACACCGGCGCCCGGCACCACCCGCAGGTAGGCGTACTGGCCGATGGAGGCGCCGTCGTGGCCGAAGCCGGGCACGCCGTCCCAGTCGTAGAGGGTCCAGCCGAGGCCCCAGCCGTCGGCGCTGACCGTCCACTTGTCGGGCACGTCGGTCTCGCGCTGCTGCATCGCGGCGACCGAGTCGGGGCCGAGGACACGGGTGCCGTCGGCCGCCCTGCCGCCGTCGAGGTGCAGTTTGGCGAAGCGGACGAGGTCACCGGCGGTGGCGCAGACGCGGGCGGCGGGGCCGGCGGCGCGCGGCATCAGGTCCCAGGCCGGGGCGAGCGTCTGCTCACCGTCCGGCCCGGCGAGATGTCCCATCGCCGCGCGGAACGGCAGGACCTCCTCGGGGAGCGTCATGGTGTGGGTGAGGCCGAGCGGGGTGAGCAGCCGGTCCTTGAGCGCCTGGTCCCAGGTCGTGCCGGTCAGCACCTCGACGATGCGGCCGAGCACCACGTACCCGATGCCGCTGTACGACACGGCCGTGCCCGGCGGGCAGTCCATCGCCACGCCCTTGGCGGCCTCGACGTACTTGGCGAGGCTGTCGTCACCGCGCCCGGTGTCGAGGTGGAAGTCGCAGGTCAGGCCGCTGGTGTGGGACAGCAGCATCCGGCTGGTGATGACCTTGGTGGCCTCGGGGTCGATGGTGGCGAACTCCGGGAGCACGGAGACGACGGGCGCGTCCAGGTCGAGGTCGCCGGACTCGACGAGCTGCATGATCAGGGCGGCCGTGTAGACCTTGGCGATCGAGCCGAGCTGGAAGACGGAGTCGGTGGTGGCCTCCACGCCGGTCTGCCGGTTGAGGACGCCGCTGGCCAGCTCCTGCACCTCGTCGTCGACCACGAAGGCGAGGGTCGCGCCGGGCACGTCGTGCTCCTCGCGCAGTTCGTCGAGGCGGCGCTGCCAGTGGCCGAGATCGACGCGGCGGCCGGTGGCCAGCTCGATCACGTCGGCGACGGCGGCCGGGGCCTCGGTGGTGGTCACGGGGGCCGCCGCGGGCTCGGGCGCCGGATGCGGCCTGCCGAAGGTGTCCTGCGTGGCGTCCCAGGAGCCGGAGGCGCCCTCCATCCGCCAGGTGCCGGTCAGCCCCCAGCTGTCGCTGGCCTCCCAGCTGCCGGTCGCCCTCCAGGTGCGGAGGTCGTTCCACTTCGAGCCCTGCTGCGCCTTCTTCGACATGGCGTGTCCTTTGGAGGGTTGGGATACCGATGGCCTTGCCCCGACCACACGTTGTGCGGCGTGATGAACACTGTACGGAGTGCGCACACTGTGCGCAAGCCCGTACAGCGTTCATAACCGGCCAATGAAAAACCGCCCACGGCCGGGGTGAACGCCGTGGACGGTTCGCGGAACGCGCGGGTCGGGGACCGGTCAGCCGACCTCGGCCCCCTTCCGGGAGCCCTGGCCCAGTCGGGACCCGAGGCCGTCCAGCACCCAGTCGAGGCCGTAGCCGAAGTTGTCCACGAGGACCTCGGACGAGCGGCCGCCTTCCTGCGCGGTGTAGCGCCGGCGGAGGTGCGGATAGTCGCGGGTGGCCTGTTCTACGGCCGGCCACACCTTGCGCGTCCAGTCCTCCTGGCTCTGCCCGCTGCGGGCGAGCATCGTGAGCCAGGCGGCCTCGCTCGTGGTCATGCCGATCACGTAGGCGAAGAGGATCCGCACCACATGGTCGGCCTGCTCCAGATCGAAGCCCGCCTCCTCCAGCATGGCGAGCATGCCTTCCGTGAGCCGCATCGAGTTCGGCCCCAGGGAGACACCCACCTCGCCCAGCATCGGGGCGATCCAGGGGTGGCGCAAGATCGTCGAACGAACACTGTGGGCACAGGCCGAGGCCGCCGCCCGCCAGTCCTTCGCCGCGTCCGGGCCGGGCACCTCCATCTCGCCGTAGACATGGTCCACGACCAGCTCGATCAGCTCGTCCTTGCTCGCCATATGCGAGTACATCGAGGTCGCACCCGCGTTCAGCCGGGTGCCGAGGCGGCGCATGCTCAGCGCGGCCGCGCCCTCCTCGTCCAGCAGTCGCACCGCCTCGGCCACGATGACCTCCCGACTCAGCGCGGGCTGCTCGCGCTTCTGGCGGCGCGGGCGGGTCCACACCGACTGGATCACCTGGTTCTCGGACATGCGACCTCCTCGTCTCTCCCGGGCTTCAGGGTAACGGCATCCGGAAACACCGTACGGAGCTTGCGAACACTGTACGCCTCTCGTACGGTGTTCGGCGAGCGCACGTCGTACGGAACTGGCGACTCGGCGACCGGAAGCAGCGACTCATCACGGCGGCTCGAAGGCGTCCGACACGGGCGGCGTGAAACCGACTGGATAACAAACCGCGTTGCTGGTTTTATTGAGGTCCGGAGCAGCCCCACACTCTGTTCGAAAGGTTTCGTCATGGAAGTCGACGTCACGGAGCGTCATCCACGCCGCTGGCTGATCCTGATCGTGTTGTGCCTCAGCACGCTGGTGCTGGTCATCGACAACATGGTGCTGACGGTGGCGGTCCCACCGATCGCCGAGGACCTCAAGGCGAGCGCCCAGGACATCCAGTGGATCCTGGAGTCGTACATGCTGGTCTTCGCCGGTCTGCTGCTGACCGCGGGGAGCCTGTCCGACCGGTACGGCCGCCGCAAGGTCATGATCATCGGCCTGACGGTGTTCGGGGCCGCCTCCGTGCTGGCCACCTGGGCCGGCAGCGCGGAGATGCTGATCTTCGCCCGTGTGCTGATGGGTATCGGCGGCGCTCTGCTGATGCCGAGCACCCTGTCCATCCTCATCACGGTCTTCGACGAGGACGAGCGGCCGAAGGCGATCGGCGCGTGGAGCGCGGTGGCCATGATCGGGCTGGTCGGCGGGCCCGTTTTCGGCGGTGTGCTCATCGCCCACTTCTGGTGGGGCGCCGTCTTCCTCATCAACATCCCGATCGCGGCGCTCGCCATCGTCTCGGCACTGGTGCTGATGCCGGAGTCCAAGGGGCCCTGGCGCAAGCCGGACCCGGTCGGCACGGTGCTGTCCGTCGTCGGTATGACGGCGCTGGTCTGGGCGATCAACGAGTGGCCGAAGGACGGCATCACCCACCCCGCCACGCTGACGGCGGCCGTCGTGGCCGTGGTCGCGCTGGTCTCCTTCGGGATCTGGGAGACCCGGATCCCCGAGCCGATGATGCCCGTGGCGCTGTTCCGGAACCGGGTGTTCACCGGGTCGAGCTTCTCGCTGGTCCTGCTGACGTTCGCCAACGGCGGTCTGATGCTGGTGCTCACGCAATACCTCCAGTTCGTGCTGGGCTACTCCCCCACGAAGACCGGCCTCGCCTTCATGCCCGCGGCCGTCGCCTCGCTCGTCTTCAACGGGGTCGGCGCCGCGCTCGCCAAGAAGATCGGCAACCGGGCGCTCGCCGTCTCCGGTCTGCTGGTCATCGCCGGTGGGTTCGCCACGCTGTCGACGCTGTCCCCCGGGGACGGCTTCGGGACGCTGTCGGTGGCCATGGTGCTGATGGGCGCGGGCGCGGGTCTCGCGATGCCGGCGGCGATCGCGGCGCTCATGGGGGCGGTTCCCCAGGAGCACGCGGGGGTCGGGTCCGCCCTCAACGACACCATCCAGCAGGCGGGTGCGGCGTTCGGTGTGGCCGTGCTGGGTGCGGTGCTGTCCAGCACGTACACCTCCGAGATGCCGGAGTCCGCGCCGGCCGCCGCGCGGGAGACGATCGGCGAGGGGCTCGCCGTGGCCGCGCGGACGAACGACGCGGGGCTCGTCTCGACCGTGCACGAGGCGTTCACCGACGCGGTGTCCAGCAGTTTCACCGTGGGTGCCGCGGGAGTCGTGGGCGCGGCCGTGCTGGCCCTGTTCCTGATGAAGGGGGCGGGCAAGGGGGAGGCGCCCCCGGCGGGTGACGCGGGTGAGACGGAGCCGGAGGTGGTGGGGGTTCACTGAGGCGGTGAGATCGTGACGACGGCGGGCTCCACGGGGGTATTCCCGTGGAGCCCGCCGTCGTCTTTGGGGGGTGTTTGCGCCTTTGAGCTCGGGAGGTTCTGAGCATCGGCGACCGCGCGTAGTTCGTGGCTTGTCGCGCCCGCGCGGCGGAGCCGCACATCGGTACAGCCCCGCGCCCCTAGCTCGGCCCAGACCGCGTTTCGTCCAAGATGGACGGAAGTTGGTCTACGAAGTGGTCCGCGTCCTCCTCCGTCAGGATCAGCGGTGGGGCCAGGCGGATCACGTTCGGGGTTGCCGCGTTGACCAGGAAACCCGCCTGTTGGGCCTCCTGTTGGACTCGCGCGGCCTTCGGTTCCCGCAGGACGATGCCCAGGAGCAGGCCCGTGCCGCGGACTTCGGTCACCGAGGGGTGCGCCAGGGCCTCGACGCCCGTACGCAGCCTCTCCCCCACTCGCTTCACATGGGCCAGCAGGTTCTCGCTCTCGATGGTCTCCAGGACCGCCAGGGCCGCCGCGCAGACGATCGGGTTGCCGCTGAACGTGGAGCCGTGGGTGCCCGGGGCGAGCAGGTCGGCCGCGGGGCCGAAGGCGAGGGTCGCGCCGATCGGGAGGCCGCCGCCGAGCCCCTTGGCCAGGGTGACCACGTCCGCCTCGACGCCCTCGGCCTGGGCGGCGAACCAGTGGCCGGTGCGTCCGATACCCGTCTGCACCTCGTCGAGGACCAGGAGGGTGCCGGTGGCCTCGGTGATCTCACGGGCCGCCGTCAGATACCCGGGCGGCGGGACGATCACACCGTTCTCGCCCTGGATCGGCTCCAGGATCAGCACCGCGGTGTCCCGGGTGACCGTCGCGCGCAGGGCGTCCACATCGCCGTACGGGACATGGTCGACCGGGCCGGGGAGCGGGGCGAACGGAGTGCGTTTGGCCGGCTGGCCGGTGAGGGCGAGGGCACCCATGGTACGGCCGTGGAAGCCTCCGGCGGCGGCGACCATGTGGGGGCGGCCCGTCAGCCGGCCCATCTTGAAGGCGGCCTCGTTGGCCTCGGCTCCGGAGTTGGAGAAGTACACACGGCCCGCGCGGCCGGAGAGTTCGAGGAGGCGCTCGGCGAGGGCGACCGTCGGCTCGGCCACGAAGAAGTTCGAGATGTGGCCGAGACCGGCCGCCTGCTCGGTGAGGGCGCACAGGATCGCCGGGTGGGCGTGGCCGAGGGAGTTGACCGCGATCCCGGCCAGCAGATCCAGGTACTCACGGCCGTCCGCGTCCCAGACACGGGTGCCCTTGCCGCGCACCAGCGGCAGTCGTGGGGTGCCGAAGTTGTCCATCATCGCGCCCTGCCAGCGGCGGGTGAGGTCGCCGGGTGTGCCGGGTGCGGTGTGGGTCGTATCGCCGCTCATGCGGCCGCCTCCATTCGGGCCGTGGCTGCCGAGGACTCGCTCTCGTCGGGCACGACCATCGTGCCGATGCCCTCGTTGGTGAAGATCTCCAGCAGGATCGAGTGCTTGACCCGGCCGTCGATGACGCGGGCGGTGCGCACCCCGTTGCTGACGGCGTGCAGGCAGCCCTCCATCTTGGGGATCATGCCGCTGGCCAGGCCGGGCAGCAGATCGCGCAGTTCGCTCGCGCTGAGCCTCGGGATGACCTCCTCGCTGTGCGGCCAGTCCGCGTACAGGCCCTCGACGTCGGTGAGGATGAGCAGCATCTCGGCGCCGAGCGCGGCGGCGAGGGCGGCGGCCGCGGTGTCCGCGTTGACGTTGTAGACGCCGCCCTCGGCCGCGTCCTTGGTGTCGGAGCTGCGGGCGATGGAGGAGATGACGGGGATGCGGCCGTTGTCGATCAGGGCCTGGACGACCCCGGCGTCCACGGTGGCGACCTCGCCCACGCGGCCGATGTCGACCGGTTTGCCGTCGACGTCGGCGTAGCACTTCACGGCGGTCATCAGCCGGGCGTCCTCGCCAGTCATGCCGACGGCGTGCGGTCCGTGCTCGTTGAGGAGGCCGACGAGTTCGCGCTGTACCTGGCCGGCGAGGACCATGCGGACGACGTCCATGGTCTCGTCGGTCGTGACCCGGAGGCCGCCGGTGAAGTGGGACTTCAGGCCGAGGCGTTCGAGCTGGGCGCTGATCTGCGGGCCCCCGCCGTGCACGACGACGGGGTTCAGGCCGGCGTGCCGCAGGAACAGGATGTCCTGGGCGAAGGCCGCCTTGAGGGACTGGTCGACCATGGCGTTGCCGCCGAACTTGATGACGATGGTCTTGCCCCGGTGGCGGGCCATCCAGGGCAGTGCCTCGACCAGCGCATGGGCCTTGGGCAGCGCCTTCTGTCTGCGGTCGGCGGCCATGCCGGTGGGGGTGAGAGGGCTGTCGGGTCCGGCGTCGGCGCCGGTTCCTATGGGTGAGGTCACGACGAGTACTCGCTGTTCTCGTGGACGTACTGGGCGGTCAGGTCATTGGCCCAGATCACGGCGGACTCGGTGCCGGCGGCGAGGTCGGCGGTGATGCGGACCTCGCGGCCGCTCATGTCGACCAGCGAGCGGTCCTCGCCGACCGAGCCGCCCTTGCAGACCCAGACGTCGTTGATGGCGACGTTCAGCCGGTCCGGGTCGAAGACGGCGGAGGTCGTGCCGATCGCGGACAGCACGCGGCCCCAGTTGGGGTCCTCGCCGTGGATGGCGCACTTGAGGAGGTTGTTGCGGGCGATGGTGCGGCCCACCTCGACGGCGTCGGACTCGCTGTCGGCGCCGGTCACCTCGATGCGGATGTCCTTGCTCGCGCCCTCGGCGTCACCGATGAGCTGCCGGGCGAGGTCGGCGCAGACGGCGCGTACGGCCTCGGCGAACTCCTCCTCGGCGGGGGCGACTTCGGCGGCCCCCGAGGCGAGCAGCAGGACGGTGTCGTTGGTGGACATGCAGCCGTCGGAGTCGACGCGGTCGAAGGTGGTGCGGGTGGCGTCGCGAAGTGCCTTCCCCAGCACGGCACTTGGCAGGTCGGCGTCGGTGGTGATCACGGCCAGCATGGTGGCGAGGCCGGGGGCGAGCATGCCGGCGCCCTTGGCCATGCCGCCGACGGTCCAGCCGTCGCCCTGGTACACGGATGTCTTGTGCACGGTGTCGGTGGTCTTGATGGCGATGGCGGCCTTCTCGCCGCTGTGCTCGGACAGCTGCCCGGCGGCCGTCTCGACGCCCTTGAGCAGCTTGTCCATCGGCAGCCGTACGCCGATGAGGCCGGTCGAGGCGACCGCGATCTCCTCGACGCCGCGGCCGAGCAGCTCCGCTGCCCGCTGGGCGGTGGTGATCGTGTCCTGGTAACCCTCGGGGCCCGTGCAGGCGTTGGCGCCGCCGGAGTTGAGGACGACCGCGGACACATGGCCGTCGGCGAGGGCCTCGCGGGACCACTGGACGGGGGCGGCCTGGACGCGGTTGGAGGTGAAGACGCCGGCGGCGGCCGACCGCGGCCCGTTGTTGACCACGAGGGCGAGGTCCGGATTGCCGTTCTGTTTGATTCCGGCGGCGACGCCCGCCGCCGTGAACCCTTTCGCTGCGGTGACGCTCATGGTGCGACTCCGATCGTGGAAAGCCCCAGGTCCTCGGGGAGCCCGAGGGCGATGTTCATGCTCTGGACGGCACCCCCCGCGGTGCCCTTGGTGAGGTTGTCGATGGCGCTGATCGCGATGATCCGGCCGGCCGAGGTGTCGAGGGCGACCTGGATCTGTGCGGCGTTCGACCCGTACACGGCGGCGGTGGCGGGCCACTGCCCCTCGGGCAGCAGCCGGACGAACGGTTCGTCGTGCAGTGCCTTCTCGTACGCGGCGCGTACGTCGTCGGCGGTGGTCCCGGGCTTCGCCTTCGCGCTGCACGTGGCGAGGATGCCGCGGGGCATGGGCGCCAGGGTCGGGGTGAAGGAGACGGAGACCGGCTCCCCCGCGGCGGCGCTCAGGTTCTGCATCATTTCAGGGGTGTGCCGGTGTTCACCACCCACGCCGTACGGGCTCATCGACCCCATGACCTCGGAGCCGAGGAGGTGCGGCTTGGCCGCCTTGCCCGCGCCGGAGGTCCCGGACGCGGCGACGACGACGGCCTCGGGTTCGGCGAGACCGGCGGCGTACGCCGGGAAGAGGGCGAGGGAGACGGCGGTCGGGTAGCAGCCCGGCACCGCGATCCGGTTCGTGCTCCGCAGCAGCTCGCGCGCGCCGGGCAGTTCGGGCAGGCCGTAGGGCCAGGTGCCGGCGTGCGGGGAGCCGTAGAAGCGTTCCCAGTCGCCGGCGCCGCGCAGCCGGAAGTCGGCGCCGCAGTCCACGACCAGGACGTCGGGGCCCAGTTCGCGGGCGACGGCCGCCGACTGGCCGTGCGGCAGGGCGAGGAACACGACGTCGTGGCCCCTCAGCACCTCGGTCGTCGTCGGTTCCAGCACCCGGTCCGCCAGGGGCGGCAGATGCGGCTGGAGGCCGCCCAGCGGCTGCCCGGCGTTCGCGTTCCCCGTCAGGGCGCCGATCTCCACCTCCGGGTGCCCGATCAGCAGGCGGAGAAGCTCACCTCCCGCATATCCGCTCGCTCCGGCTACGGCTGCTCGCACTGTCATGACCCCTCCCGGATTGGCATGGGTTGCCGTTGTAACCGGGGCCGGAGCGCCCCAACAAGGCGTTCCATCATGTTCATGACAAGAATGCGGGGCTGTTCCTCCCCGGCCGCGCACAGCGAACGGGGCGGCGGCGCCGACACGGCACCACCGCCCCGCTGACCAGGCGTTCAAGGGTTCCACGAAAGACCGTGGGCTCAACTCACCAGCCGCATCGGCCCTCCGTACACCGCCTCGACATGCCCGAACCCCTCCCCCGGCAGACCGGGCGTCGCGTCGACCGTCTCCGCGTACTGGAGGCGTACGACGTCGTCGGGGACGCGGCGTTCCGGCGGGCGCCGGGCGTTGCGCTCCAGACAGGTCTCCAGCGGCGTGGTCATGATCAGCGCGGCCGCCGGGACCCGGTGCCGGCCGGCGATGTCGAGCAGCTTCGCCCGCACCACGCGGTCGGGGCCGTCGGCGTCGACGACCGTCGTCAGCCGGCGCGCCAGCCGCGCCTCCAGCACCTCGCCGAGGACGTGGACCGCCTCGTCCGTGGCGTCCTCGTCGATCGGGTCGTCGCAGATCCGCTCCCGGAACTCGTCCAGCTCCAGCACCGCGCTCGGCGGCCAGGCTCCGGCGAGCGCGCTCTTCCCACTGCCCGCCGCGCCCAGCAGCACGATCAGAACCGGGTCGGGCAGAACGGCGTCGGCCATGGCTCGTCTCCTCTCGGATCTGGTGGACGAGCCGGGTGCGTACCGCCGAGGAGCCCGTACATGACCGAACGGCCCGCTCCGGGCGGGCCGTTGATCAGGGTGTTCGAGAAGTACAGGGATCGTGTACGGGGATCTGTACGGGGATGTCCAAGGGATGTGAACCCGGCCCCCACGTCTGTCCGTCAAGGATCGACCAGGGGTGGGTGTTCAGTCCATGGCTGCCGGAGAAGAGGGCGAGGACTAACCCTTCGGGGTCAGAGGCGCACCGGGAGCGACACCAGGTGGATGCCGTCGCCCGGCATCGCCACGTACTCCAGTGCCTCGCGGTCCACGGCGAGGGTCAGGCCGTCGTTGCGGACGAACAGGGTCTCCAGGACCACCTCGGCCTGGAGGCGGGCGAGGGCGGCGCCGATGCAGAAGTGCGGGCCGTGGCCGAAGGCCATGTGGCCGACGCCGCGGCCGAGTTCACGGCCGATGTCGAGCTTGTCGGCGCCGCCGGGGAACTCGCGCGGGTCGTGGTTCACGCCGAGCAGCGCGGCTGTGACCACCTCGCCCTGCTTGACCGGCATACCGCCCAGCTCCAGGTCCTCGGTGGCGTACATGGGGGCGCCGATCGGGACGGGCGTGGTGAAACGGAGGAGTTCCGGGACCGCGCGGCCGGCGAGCAGCTCGGGCTCCTCGCGCAGCCGGGCGAGCTGGTCGGGGTGGTCGAGCAGGGCGAGGATCGCGTCGGCGATGAAGTGGGCGGGCGGCATGATGCCCGTGTTGATCAGCAGCAGGAAGATCGCGACGATCTCGGTCTCGCCGAAGTCGCCCTCCTCCTGGCTCACCCGGATCAGCTCGGAGATCAGGTCGTCCGAGAGGGCGGCCGTGCGCTCCTCGATGAGCTTCTTGCAGTGCTCGACCATGCCCTTGAGGGCCGGGATGAACCGCTCCGGGTCGCCCGAGATGTAGTCGCGGATCCACGCGCAGATCTGCGGCTGGTCGGCCGCGTCGACGCCGATGAGTTCGCAGACGCCGAAGCCGGCGAGGGGGTGGCTGAGGTCCTCCAGGAGGTCGGCCTCGCCCTTGGCGGCCATCGCCGCGTAGAGGTCGTGGGTGATCTTCTCGATCTTCGGGCGCAGGGCGTTGATACGGCGGGCCGTGAAGGCGCGGGTGATCAGGGTGCGCATCCGGGTGTGGTCCTCACCGTCGGCCAGGACGAGGATGCCGAGGTAGTCGCGGTACTCCGCGGGCAACCCGTACGCCTCGATCATCTGGTCGGCGATGCTCGGGCCGTCCTGGCCGGGGAGTTTGTGGTTGTCCCGCACGAAGCGGGGGTCCGTGAGGGCGGCCTTGGCGTCCTCGTAGCGGGTCAGCAGCCAGACCGGGGTCTCGACATCCGGGAGGGTCACCCGGACGAGGGGGGCCTGCTCGCGGAGGCTGGTGAAGCCGCCGGGGGTGCTGACGAACTTCGAGGTCAGGCTGAGGACTTCCTGGGACATGGGGTCTCCGTCCGTGGCTCCGGGTTGCGGGCTGGCGGGGGCTTGGCATTGGCTTGGCGTTGGCTTGAAACATACCGGGACAGCGGTATGTTTCCTACCTCGTTCAACTGCTCGGGAGGATCGGGTTGTTGGGGCATGAGGAAGGGCCGCGCGGCGGGGGTTCGCCTGCGCGGCCCTTCTTGGGGGTGGGTTGGTGGTTCGCGGGAGAGCTCGGGGGGGTGGGTGCGTTGGCGACTGCGGGTGGGTGGGGGTTTCTCGCGCAGTTCCCCGCGCCCCTGAAGGGATCGGGCCTGCGGCCCGTCCTTCATCCTGAAAAGCACGGGGCGCGGCCCCGGTCGCTTCTCAGGCGCGCGGGGAACTGCGCGAGAAACCACGACGAACCCGCACCCGCCGACGAACCGCGCACCCCCGAGCTATGAGGCGCCAGGTCCCAACTCCAGCGTGCAGGACTTGACTCCCCCGTCTCCCCTCACCAGCTCCGACAGATCCAGCAGCAGCGGGCGAAAGCCCCGCTCCCGCAGCGCCGGCGCCACCGCTTCCGCCGTTTCCGGCAGGACCACATGGAGGCCGTCGCTGACCGCGTTGAGCGCCGACGACGCCGCGGCCGACTCGTCGACCAGGAGCGCGTCGGGGAAGAGACCGGCCAGCACATCCCGGCTGACCTCGGTGAACGCCGCCGGGTGGTACATCACCTCGTCGCCGTCCAGGACGGCCAGCGCGGTGTCGAGGTGCTGGAAGCGGGGGTCCGCCAGCTCCAGGCTGATCAGGGGGCGCCGGAAGAAGTCGAGGGCCTCGCGGTGGGCCTCGGGGGCGCTCCCCACCTGGCGGCCGGCGAGGATCCAGCGGTCGGTGACCAGGACGTCCCGCGCGCCCTCGTTGGCGTGGACGGCACCCCGTACCTCGGTGAAGCCGTGCGTGCGGAACCAGTCCAGGTACGCCGGTTCACCCGCCGGACCGCCCCGGCGTGCCCCCAGCACCCGGCCGTCCACGACCGCCGCGGTCGCCGCCGCGCGGACCGCGTCGGGCAGTCCGGGAAGCGGGCCGATCAGCCGGACGTCGTGGCCGAGCGAGAGGTAGAGGCTGTAGAGGCGGCCCCACTGCATCAGGGCCCGCCGGGAGGTGAGAGGGGCGGAGGACCGGTCGGTCCAGGGGCGGTCCGCCTCCACCGCGTCGAAGGGGTACGGCTGGCACATCAGGTACCGGCGGCGGGTGGCGGTGCGCTCCCCGCGGCGGTACGCCGGCCGGAGGGGGGTCCGGCGGCGCACCGCCGCGCGAGGGCGGGCGAGGACCCCCTCGCGGCGGGCGCTCATGCGCCGGCCATCGCCTCGCGGAGGCTCTTGGGGCGCAGGTCGGTCCAGTGCCGCTCGATGTAGTCGAGGCAGTCCTGGCGGCCGGCGTCGCCGAACACCACCCGCCAGCCCGCCGGGACCTGGGTGAAGGTCGGCCACAGCGAGTGCTGTTCCTCGTCGTTGACGAGGACGTGGAAGGTGCCGTTGGCGTCGTCGAACGGGTTGGTGCTCATCTCGGTTCAACTCCCTCTCGTGGGACGTGGATCGGTGGTGGTCAGACGGTCGTGTGCCGGCGCGACGCCAGGTCGATGGCGATGGCGATGGCGTCGGCGATCTCGCCGCTGCGGATGGCGATGTTGGACAGCAGCGAGGAGGCGAGGCCGTGGGTGTGCTCGGTGCCGCCCTGGAGGTAGATGCCGACGTTCAGCTCGGGCTTCGTGACGAGGCGGTAGTCGCGTTCGACCCTGAGGCGGCCCTCGTCGTCGCGGAGGCAGTACGGTGCCAGGTCGCCCAGGAGGGCGGTCGGGTCCATGGAGTCGTAGCCGGTGGCGAAGACGATCGCGTCGACGTCGAGGTCGTACACCGAGTCGTCGCGCACGGAGTGCATGGTGAGCCGGGCCCCGTCGGCCCTCTGGTCGACCCTCTGGACGCGGGAGAGGTTGAGCAGGTGGAGGCGCTTGATCCGGGCCACCTCGTCGTCGTACGCGCGCTGGTAGAGGTCGCGGATGACCTCGTCGTCGGCGACGCCGTAGTTGGTGTTGCGGTGGTAACGCCAGAACGACTCGCGGGTGCGGTCGGTGCCGCCGTAGTAGTCGTCGACGGCGTCGGCGTCGAAGATGCGGTTGGCGTAGGGGGTGTCGTCGGCGATCGAGTAGCCGTACGACGGCATGATCGCGTAGACCTCGGCGTCCGGGATCGTGTCGTAGACGTACCGGGTGATCTCGGCGGCGCTCTGGCCGGCGCCGACGACGGCGAACCGGCGGACCCGGCTCGGGTCGAGCGTGTGGAACCGGCCGAGGAACTCGGAGCTGTGCCAGACGCGTTCGCCGCGGTCGACACCGTCGGGCATCTTCGGGACGAGGCCGGTGGAGATGACGAGGTTGCGGGCCTCGACGAGGCGGGTGCCGCCGCGCGGGCCGTTGTCCTTCACCTCGACGCGGACGGTGTCGACGGGGCCGCCGTCGTGTCCGTCGGGCAGGTGGACCGCGTTCACCTCGGAGTTGTAGGTGACACGGTCCGAGAAACTGGACTCGGCCCATTCGAGATAGTCGTGGAATTCGTTCCGGGTGGGGAAGAAGTTCTGGTTGTTCACGAACTGCGCGAGACGGCCGGCGGCGTGCAGATAGGCGATGAAGCTCCACTGGGAGGCGGGATTGCGGAAGGTCGCCAGATCCTTCAGGAAGGAAATCTGCATCTTGGTGTCGGGAAGCAGCATGTTGCGGTGCCAGCCGAGGGACGGCTGCTTCTCGAAGAAGGCCGCGGTGAGCTGCTTCTCGTCCTTTCCGCGCTGCTCCTCCAGTGCGATGGCGAGCGAGAGGTTGGCCGGTCCGAAACCTATTCCCACGACCTCGTACGCTTCGGTGTTCGCTTCCATGAATTCTCCCGCAAGTGGTGTGCTGGAAAGGTACGTTGCGCCTTTTTGGAGCGTCAACGGCGGTACTGGGTGGACAGTTGAACTCAGTGGTGGACCGGGCAGCCCTTGATGGTGCCGGTCTTCTCCATGCGGTCCATGAGTTCGGCCGTCTCGCGGTACTGGCTGGAGTCGCGCAGGGCGAAGTCCTCGCGGACCCGCTCGCGGATCTCCTCGTCCTGTTCCTGGCTGAGCTTGAACATGCCCTCGGCGCCGGTGATCTCGACGCGGAAGGCGCCCACCGCGGGCAGGATCGTCGCGAAGTAGTCGATGGAGCGGGACATGTCCCAGGCCTTGGCGGCGCCGAAGTCGCGCTCGTAGGCCTTGACGGTGTCCTTGCAGACCTCCAGGGAGTCCTCACCGGGGGCGGCGGCCTCGATCTTCTCGAAGACACCGTGGACGTGGACGGAGGTGAAGTCCCAGGTGGGGGCGGCCGGTGTGATGTCGTAGACGGTCGGCGACACATAGGCGTGCGGGCCGGTGAAGGTGATGAGGACGGGGGTGCCGTTCTCCAGGGCCGTCCAGTGCGGGTTCTCCCGGTTCATATGGCCGATGAGGCGGCCGCCGGCCAGGTTCTCGGTCCATGCGCCGGTCCACTCCGGGTCGCGGATCACGGGGAGGTGGGTGGCGTACGGGTCGGCGTCGGCGGGGCCGTTGGACACCAGCAGGGCGAAGGGGTTGAGGCGGATCAGCTCGGTCATCCACGAGCCGTCCGGCTCCCGGTACGGATCGGGAACGAACATTCGGACCTACCAATTCTCGGCGCGGGGCGCTTTCTGAGGGTTTTTTCCGTCCCCGGGGCGTTCCTTGTGGGTGCGCCCCGGGGACGGATTCGCGGGGACCGGGGGGTTAGGGGTCCCGCGAGGGGGTCAGGACGGTGTGCCGTCCTGGGCCTTGTCGAGCTCGTCGAGCTTGTGGCCGATGACTTCCGCCATTCCGGCGGCGTGCGCCGGAAGGCACATCTCGTGGTGGGTGCTGTGGACGTCGTACGCCGTCAGCTCGCCGTCGACGTACGGTGCCCACTGGTCCGTGTAGGGCGCCTCGGGGTTCAGCGTCGCGTTGAAGAAGAGCACGTCGCCCGTGAAGACCGGCGGTGTGAAGTCCTTCAGCAGTTCGACGTGGTGGACCACGAACTCCGACGAGGTCTCCAGGAGGCTTTCCTGGTCCGTTCCGCCGGCGTTCCCGCCGAGCTCTCCGACGAATGCGCCGAGGAGGGTGCGCACCTGGGCCAGTTCGAGTTCCGGGTCGTTCGCGAAGTGGCCGCTCGGTGCCGCGTCGAGCAGACCGAGGAGGGCTACTTCGTGGCCCCTGCACTGGAGTTCCGCGGCCATCGCGTGGACGACCGCCCCGCCGAAGGACCAGCCGATCAGATGGAACGGTCCCTCGGGCTGAATCGAGAGTATCTCCGTGACGTAATCCGTCACCAGGGATTCCAGCGAATTCGGCAGGGAATTCGACGGCGAACCCGACTCGGGGGAATTCCCGGCGGCCAGGTCCCGCACGGCGGACCACGCGGGCGACTGGATGCCGTACGCCGGCCGGTCGGCGGGCAGGTGCCCGGCGAAGGACAGATAGGGCCAGGCGAGACCGCCGGTGAGGTGCACGAACCACAGGGGTTCGCGGTCCCCGCCGGGCTTGATGGTCAGGACGCGGGCGAACGGGTCGGTGTTCTCCCCCGCCGTCCGCGTGCCGTGCGCGGCGAGCCCGGCCACCGTGGGCGCCTGGAACACCGCCCGCATGGGCAACGACCAGCCGAGTTCCCGGCGGACGCGGCTGACGAGCCGGGCCGCGAGGAGGGAGTGGCCGCCCAGGGAGAAGAAGTCGTCGTCGATGCCGACCTTCTCCAGGCCGAGGACCTCCGCGAAGAGGACCGCCAGGGCCTCCTCCCGGCCGGTGCGCGGAGCCCGGTACGCCTCGCCGGTGAACTCGGGCTCGGGCAGCGCCCGGTGGTCGAGTTTGCCGTTCGGGGCGAGCGGCAGCCGGTCCAGGTGCACGAACGCGGAGGGGACCATGAATTCCGGGAGCCGCCCGGCGGTGTGGGCCCGCAGCTCGTCGGTGTCGAGGTCGGCGCCGGGCACCACGTAGGCCACCAGCCGCCGGCTGTTCCCGTACGGCTTCGCGACCACCACGGCCCGGTCGACGGCCGGGTGGGCCGTCAGGGCCGCCTCCACCTCGCCGGGCTCGACCCGGAAGCCGCGCACCTTCACCTGGACGTCGCCTCGGCCCGCGTACTCCAGCTGCCCGTCGGCGTTCCAGCGGGCGAGGTCGCCCGTGCGGTACATGCGGGAGCCGGGCGGGCCGAACGGGTCGGCGACGAACCGGTCCGCGGT
>NZ_JAMGBG010000085.1 GCF_023516595.1 Streptomyces neyagawaensis
GCCGAACGGGTCGGCGACGAACCGGTCCGCGGTCAGCTCGGGGCGCCCCCGGTAGCCGCGTCCGACGTTCCCCGCGACGTACAGCTCCCCCACCGCGCCCGGCGGTACCGGGGTGAGTCCCGGACCGAGGACGTAGGCCCGCATGTTGGCGAGCGGGGCGCCGATCGGGGCGCTGCCGGTGGCGTCGCCCACCTCGGCGAGGGTGGCGTAGAAGCTCTCCGTCTGGCCGTACGCGTTGATCACGCGCACGTCGGGGAAGACCTCCCGGACCCGGCGTACGAGCCCGGAGGGCAGGCCCTCGCCCGCGAAGACCAGGGTGTCGACGGTGGTGGTGCCGGCGAGCTGGTCGACGAGTTCGGCGAAGACGGACGGGACGGTGCTGATGACGGAGCCCTGCCAGCCGTCCCGCTCCCCCAGGGCGAGCACGTCGCGGACGATCTCGACGGTGCCGCCGTGGGCGAGGGTCGTGAACAGCTCGAACACCGAGACGTCGAAGTTGACGGAGGTGCCCGCGAGCATCCGGCGGCCGGGGGCCATGCCCACCGGGCCGGCCAGCCGCAGCACGCCGTTGACCACGTTGGAGTGCGTGATCGCGACGCCCTTCGGGGTGCCCGTCGAACCGGAGGTGTACATCACGTACGCGAGGTTCTCCGGGTGGACCGGGCGGCCGAGGTCGGTGTCGTCGGCCGGGAGGACCAGCTCGTCGACGTACAGCTTCGGCACGGTCGTCGGGGGCAGTACGGAGACCGTCCCCGAGTCGGTGAGGACCAGCTGGGGCCGGGCCTCGCCGAGGATGTACTCCAGGCGGTGGCTCGGATACTTGGGGTCGATCGGCAGATAGGCGCCGCCCGCCTTCAGTACCGCCAGCAGGGCCACCGCCAGGCCCTCCGTGCGGGGCAGGGCCACCGCGACCACGCTCTCCGGGCCGACGCCGTGGGCGACGAGCTCCCGGGCGAGCCGGTTGGCCGCCGCGTTCAGCCCCGCGTACGTCAGCGTCGTGTCGCCGTACTCCACGGCCGGCGCGTCCGGGGTGGCCGCGACCTGCCGCTCGACGAGTCCGGCGACGGTCAGCGCCGGGGTGTTCGCCGGGCTGCCGCTCAGTGCGGCGAGCCGATCGTGCTCGGCCGGTTCGAGGAGGTCGACGCGGCCCACCGGGACCGACGGGTCGGCCGCCATCTGCCGCAGGACCCGCACGAGCCGCCCGCCGAGCGCCTCGACGGTGTCACGGTCGAAGACGTGCTGCTGGTACTGGAGGACCAGCTGGAGGTGCGGGTCGGCGGCCGCCATCACCGTCAGCGGGTAGTGCGTGCCGGAGAAGGGGCGGATGCCGGTGAAGGCGATCCCGGCGGCGCTGTTGGCGGAGTCGATGCCCCCCTTGTCGACCGGGAACGACTCGAAGACCACGAGGGTGTCGAAGAGGGTGCTCAGCCCGGTTGTCCGGTGGATCTCGCTCAGCCCGTGGTGATGGTGGTCGAGCAGTGCGGCCTGGCGCCGCTGGAGCCCGGTGAGCAGGTCGGCGAGGGAGTCGCCGGGGCCGTACTCGACGCGCACGGGCAGGGTGTTGATGAAGAGTCCGACCATCGAGTCCACGTCGGTCACCGTCGGCGGCCGTCCGGAGACGGTCGCGCCGAACACGACGTCCGAGCGGTTCGTCAGCCGGCCGAGGACGACCGCCCAGGCGCCCTGGACGAGCGTGTTGACAGTGATGCCGAGTTCGGAGGCGCGGCGGTTGAGGGCGCGGGCCTCGTCGAGCGGCAGCCGTACGTCGAGCTGGCCGACACCGGGGTCACCGACGTCCGTGGCCGTGTCCGCCTCCGCGTCGCCGGCCGGGGCGGGGGGTGCGAGGAGGGTGGGTTCCTCCACGCCCGCCAGTTCCGCCGCCCAGGCGCGGGCCGTCTCCGCCTCGTCCTGGCGGGACAGCCAGGTGAGGAAGTCCTTGAAGCCGCGGGTGCGGGGCAGGACGGCCGGGTCGCCGGCGGAGCCGTACAGGTGGAGCAGGTCCTGCATGAGGATCGGGAAGGACCAGCCGTCGAACAGCACGTGGTGGGCGGTGAGGACCAGTTCGGAGCGGTCGTCGGTCATCCGGACGAGGGACAGCCGCAGCAGCGGCGGGGCGGCCGGGTCGAAGTGGGCGGTGTGGTCCTCGGCGAGGAACCGCTCGAACGCCTCCTCCCGTTCCCGCTCCGGGAGGTCGCGCAGGTCGACCTCCCGCCAGGGAAGGCGGACGCCGTCCACGACGGCCTGGACCTGCCGACCGGCCGAGTCCGTCACGAACGCGACCCTCAGGTTCGGGTAGCGGTCGAGTACGGCCTGGCCCGCGGCCCGCATGCGCCCCGGGTCGATCCGGCCGGAGACGTGGAAGGCGATCTGCATCTGGTACGCGTCGTGCGCCGCGTCGTCGTCCAGGAGGGACTGGAAGAGCAGGCCCGACTGGAGCGCGGTGAGCGGCCAGACGTCGGTGAGGCCGGGGTACGCCTCCTCCCACTGCTCGATGTCCCGCTGGGTCACGTCGACGAGGGGCAGGTCGGAGGGGGTGAGCCCGCCGGCCGCCGGGTCCTCGGTGACATGGGTGGTGATCGCCGTGAGCGCGTCCGCCCAGAGGGACATGAGGTCCTCGACCTCGGTGCGGGTGAGGACGCCGGCCGGGAAGCCGACGGAGGCGTCCAGCTGGGCGCCGAGGTCGGTGTCGATGACCGCCGAGTTGATCTCGACGGTGGTCATGGCCGGTATCCCGCCCAGGTCCGGGGAGAGGGCCACGTCGGGGAGCTGGGTCCAGCCGAGGTTGCGGAGTTCCTCCGGCATGTCGGCGGAGGAGAAGCGGCCGAGGTAGTTGAACCCGATCTGCCCGGCGGCGCCGAGAGCGCCGAGGTCGGCCGCGGTGCCCTCGTTCAAGTAGCGCAGCAAGCCGTAGCCCAGGCCCTTGTCCGGGATCGCGAGGAGTTGCTCCTTGACGGACTTCACCACCGCGCCCGTCGTGGCGCCGCCCTCGAACGCCTCGTCCACGTCGAAGCCCGTCGTGTCCAGGCGGACCGGGTACATGCTGGTGAACCAGCCGATCGTGGAGGAGAGGTCCGCGCCGGGGACGACGTCCTGTTCGCGGCCGTGGCCTTCGAGGCGGACCAGCGTCGACGGTTCGTCCACTCCCCTGCCGCGGCGCCACTTGGTCACCGCGAGGGCGAGGGCCGTGAGGAGGGCGTCGTTGACGCCGCCGTGGAAGGCCGTCGGGACCTTCGTCAGGAGGGCCTCGGTGACCTCCGGGGGGAGGCGGAGCGAGACGTGGTCCATGGTGGAGCGGGTGTCGGCGGCCGGGTCCAGCGGGCGGGAGCCCAGCAGCGGGTCGGGGCCGTCGAGGATGCCCCGCCACAGCTCCAGTTCGGCCGTGCGCTCCGGCGAGCCGGCCTCCTCGATCAGGGCGTGCGTCCAGCGGCGTACGGACGTGCCGACCGGCGGGAGTTCCGCCGTGCCGTTCTCCTTCAGCTGCTTCCACGCCTCGGCGAGGTCGGGGAGCAGGATGCGCCAGGAGACACCGTCGACGACCAGGTGGTGCAGGGCGACGAGGAGCCGGCCGGGGATCTCCGGGTCGGCCGGGTCGAACCACACGAACTGGGCCATCACCCCTGCCGCCGGGTCCAGTCGGCCGGTGGCCGCGTCGAGTTCGGCGGCGGCGTTACGCAGCCAGGTCTCGTCCCAGGTCCCGTCGCAGGCGACGCGCCGGATCAGTGAGGCGGTGTCGGTGGAGCCCGCCGGGGTGACCTCCAGGCTCGCGCCGGTCAGCCGGGACCGGAGCAGGTCATGGCGGTCGAACACGGCGTCGAGGGTGGTGATGAGGCCGGACCGGTCGATACCGAGGGGCAGTTCCAGCGGCAGGGACATGGAGAAGCGGTCGAAGTCGCCGCCGAGTTCCAGCATGTACTGGGCGATCGGCAGCAGCGGCAGGGTGCCCGTGCCGCCGCCCTCGAACTCCTCCAGGAGCACGGCGGTGCCGGTGGTGCGGGCCACGCGGGCGAGTTCGGCGACCGTGCGGTGCTCGAAGATCTCGCGCGGGCTGACCTCGACGCCCTGGGCGCGGGCCCGGGTGACGACCTGGATGGAGCGGATGGAGTCGCCGCCGACGGCGAAGAAGTCGTCGTCGATGCCGACCCGGCCGTGGCCGAGGACATCGGCGTAGACCGCGGCGAGGATCTCCTCGTCGGGGGTGCGGGGCGCCCGGTACTCGCCGCCGCTGAACTCCGGTTCGGGCAGGGCCTTGGTGTCGAGCTTGCCGTTCGGGGCGAGCGGCAGCCGGTCGATGACGACGAAGGCGGCCGGGACCATGAACTCGGGGAGCCGGTCGGAGACGAAGGAGCGCAGGTCGCGTGAGGTGAGTCCGGCGGTGAGGTCGAAGTCGGTGCCGCCGAGCTGTCCGGCGCCGTCACCGCCCGTCCCCGCGTCGGCGGGGACCACATAGCCGACGAGCTGCTTGCTCTTGCCGTGCTCGCGGACCACTACGGCCGCCTGGGCGACACCGGGGTGCGCGGTGATCGCGGCCTCGACCTCGCCGGGCTCGATGCGGAAGCCCCGCACCTTGACCTGGGAGTCGGCGCGTCCGGCGTACTCCAGCTGCCCGTCGGCGTTCCAGCGGGCGAGGTCGCCCGTGCGGTACATCCGGGAGCCGGGCGGGCCGAACGGGTCGGCGACGAACCGCTCGGCGGTCAGGTCGGGCCGTCCCCGGTAGCCGCGGCTGACGTCGCCGGCGATGTACAGCTCGCCGACCACGCCCACGGGGGCCGGGGTGAAGCCGGGGCCGAGGACGTAGGCCCGCATGTTGCCGAGGGGGGTGCCGATGGGGGCGCTGCCGGTGCCGCCGGCCGCTCCCGTGCCGGTCGCGGTGTGGGTGGTGGCGTAGAAGGACTCGGTCTGGCCGTAGGCGTTGACGACGCGGACGCCGGGGATCTGCTCCCGCATCCGCTCCACCAGGGCGGTGGGCAGGGCCTCGCCGGCGAAGACGACCGTCTCGACGGTGAGTCGGCCCGCGAGCTGGTCGAGCAGCTCGGTGAAGGCCGACGGCACGGTGGAGATCATCGTGCCGTTCCAGCTGTCGCGTTCGCCGAGGACGAGGACGTCCCGGACGATCTCGGCGCTGCCGCCGACGCTGAGCGTGGTGAACAGTTCGAACACCGACACGTCGAAGTTGATGGAGGTGCCCGCGAGAATCCGCGAGCCCTTCTTGACGCCGACCCTCGGGATCAGCCGCAGCACACCGTTGACGATGTTGTGGTGGCTGAGGGACACGCCCTTCGGCACACCCGTCGAGCCCGAGGTGTACATGACGTACGCCAGGTTCTGTGGGTGGGCGGTGACCGGCAGGTTGTCCGGGGAGCGGTCGGTGAGGTCGAGCCGGTCCAGATACAGCTTCGGCAGGTCCGTCTCGGGGAGCACCGACACGGTCTCGGTGTCCGTGAGGACGAGGGCCGGGGCCGCCTCGCCGAGGATGTGGTCCAGGCGGTGGCTCGGGTACTTGGGGTCGATCGGGAGGTAGGCGCCGCCCGACTTGAGGACGGCGAGCAGGGCGACCGCGAGGTCGGCGGTGCGCGGCAGGGACACCGCGACCAGGGTCTCGGGGCCGACGCCGTGGGCGACGAGTTCGCGGGCGAGCCGGTTGGCGCGGGCGTTCAGCTCCCAGTAGGCGAGGGTGGTGTCACCGGAGACGATCGCGACCGCGTCCGGCGTGGCGGCGACCTGCTTCTCGACGAGTTCGGCGACCGTGAGGTGCGGGGTCGGCTCGGCGGTGTCGTTGAAGCGGTGCAACACCTGGTCGCGTTCTGCGTCGTCGAGGAGGTCGACGGCGCCGACGCGGGCTGCCGGGTCGGCGACGAGCTGGCGCAACACCCGGACGAAGCGGTCGGCGACGCGCTCGGCCGTCTCCCGGTCGAACAGGTCGGTGGCGTACTCCAGCAGGCCCTCGACCTCGCGTCCGTCCGGGCCCGTCACCTCGGTGAGGTTGAAGAACAGGTCGAACTTGGCGGTCCCGGTGGGCGTCGGCACGTACGCGACGTCCAGGCCCGGCAGGTCGAAGTCGGCCTGCGCGAAGTTCTGCCAGGCGAACATGACCTGGAACAGCGGGTGGTAGGCCGTGGACCGCTCGGGGTTGAGCAGTTCCACCAGGCGCTCGAAGGGGGCGTCCTGGTTGGCGTACGCGGCGAGGGCCTTGTCGCGGACCTGGGCGATCAGCTGCTCGAAGGTGGGGTTGGCGGACAGTTCGGCGCGCAGCACCCAGGTGTTGACGAAGAACCCGACCAGGTCGGCGAGGGCCTCGTCGGTGCGGCCGGCGATCGGGGAGCCGATCGGGATGTCGTCGCCGCCGCCGAGCTGGTGCAGCAGCACCGCGAGGACGGACTGCATGACCATGGAGACGGTCACGTCGTGCTCGCGGGCCAGCTTCTCCACGGCGACCAGGAGGTCGTCGTCGAGGCGGAAGTCGAGCATCTCGCCCCGGTAGCTCGCCTTCGGCGGGCGCGGCCGGTCCACGGGCAGCCTCAGCGGCTGCGGTACGGCGGCCAGTTCGCGCCGCCAGTACGAGGACTGCGCGGCGAGCACGCTGTCCGGGTCGGTGGCGTCGCCGAGCAGGTCCCGCTGCCAGAGCGTGTAGTCGGCGTACTGCACGGGCAGTTCGGCGAACTCGGGGGCGAGGCCCTCGCGGCGGGCCGCGTAGGCGGTGGAGATGTCCCGGATCAGCGGGGCCATGGACTCGCCGTCGCTGGCGATGTGGTGGATGAGCAGGGTCAGGAGGTGTTCGCCCGGCCCGACGCGCAGGATGCCGGCCTTGACGGGGATGTCACTCGCGAGGTCGAAGTGGTGCCGGGCCGCGCGGGCGACCGCGTCCGCCACGTCGTCCGCCGCCACCTCGACGACCGGGACGGGCAGGCTGTACTGCCCCGGCTCCAGGACGACCTGGTACGCGGTGCCGTCCACGTCCTCCGCGTACACGGTGCGCAGACTCTCGTGGCGGGCGACGACGTCCCGGATCGCCTCGGCGAGCGCCTCGGTGTCCAGGTCGCCGGTCAGCCGCAGCGCCATCGGGATGTTGTACGTCGCCGAGGGGCCCTCGAACCGGTCGATGAACCACAGCCGGCGCTGCGCGAACGACAGAGGCAGCTTCTCGGGGCGGGTGCGCAGGCGCCGCAGCGGGGTGCGGACGGTGTCGCCGGAGGACAGCTGCGCCGTCAGCTCGGCGACCGTGGGCGAGCCGAAGACCACCTTGATCGGGATCTCCACGCCCAGTGCGGTGCGGATACGGCTGATCAGACGGGTCGCGAGGAGCGAGTGGCCGCCCAGGTTGAAGAAGTTGTCGTCGATGCCGACCTCGTCCACGCCGAGGACCTCGGCGTACAGCCCGGCGAGGATCTCCTCCCGCTTGGTGCGCGGCGCCCGGTAGGGCACTCCGGCGAACTCGGGGGCGGGCAGCGCGGCCCGGTCGAGCTTGCCGTTCGGCATCAGCGGCAGCCGGTCGAGGACGACATAGGCGGCCGGGACCATGAACTCGGGGAGCTTGCGGGCCGCGTGGGCGCCCAGCTCGTCGGCGTCCACCGCGTCGGACGCGGTGGGTACGACGTACGCCACGAGGACCTTGCCGGCGTTGGTGCCGCGCCCGTTGCGGGCGATCACCGCGGCCTGCGTCACCTGCGGGTGGGAGGCGAGGGCGGCCTCGACCTCGCCGGGCTCGATGCGGAAGCCCCGCACCTTGACCTGGGTGTCACCCCGGCCGAGGTACTCGATCTGCCCGTCCTCGGTCCAGCGGGCGAGGTCACCGGTGCGGTACATCCGGGAGCCGGGCTCGCCGAACGGGTCGGCGACGAACCGGTCGGCGGTCAGGTCGGGCCGTCCGCGGTAGCCGCGGCCCAGGTTCCCGGCGACGTACAGCTCGCCGACGGCGCCCGGCGGCACAGGGGTGAGGCCCGCGCCGAGGACGTACGCCCGCATGTTGGGCAGCGGGGTGCCGACGGGCGCGCTGCCCGTGCCGTCCCAGTCGGCCGCGTCGAACGTGGTGGCGTAGAAGCTCTCCGTCTGCCCGTAGGCGTTGACGACGCGGACGCCGGGGAACGCCTCGCGGACCCGGGAGACGAGCGTCGACGACAGGGCCTCGCCCGCGAAGACGACCGTGTCCATGGAGGTGCGGTCGGCGATCTGGTCAAGGAGTTCCGCGAACGCCGACGGCACCGTGCTGACGACGGCCCCCCGCCAGTGGTCGCGCTCGCCGAGGACGAGGACGTCCCGGACGATCTCCGCCGTGCCGCCGTGGACGAGCGTGGTGAACAGCTCGAACGCGGAGACGTCGAAGTTGATCGACGTACCGGCGAGGACCTTGGACCCGGCCTGGATGCCCATGCGGGCGGCGAGCCCCAGCACACCGTTGACGATGTTGGCGTGGGTGATGGCGACGCCCTTGGGGGTGCCGGAGGAGCCCGAGGTGTACATCACGTACGCGAGGTTCTGCGGGTGGACCGGGCGGCCGAGGTCGCCGTCGTCGGCGGGGAGCTCCAGCTCGTCGACGTACAGCTTCGGCGTCTCGGTGTCCGGCAGCACCGCGACCGTCTCCGCGTCCGTGAGGACCAGGGTCGGGCGGGCCTCGCCGAGGATGTACTCCAGGCGGTGGCTCGGGTACTTGGGGTCGATCGGCAGATAGGCGCCGCCCGCCTTCAGCACCGCCAGCAGGGCGACGGCCAGCTCCGTCGAGCGGGGCAGGGACACGGCGACGACGGTCTCCGGGC
>NZ_JAMGBG010000086.1 GCF_023516595.1 Streptomyces neyagawaensis
CGGGCGGGCCTCGCCGAGGATGTACTCCAGGCGGTGGCTCGGGTACTTGGGGTCGATCGGCAGATAGGCGCCGCCCGCCTTCAGCACCGCCAGCAGGGCGACGGCCAGCTCCGTCGAGCGGGGCAGGGACACGGCGACGACGGTCTCCGGGCCCACCCCGCGGTCGACGAGGAGCCGGGCGAGCCGGTTGGCGCGGGAGTTGAGCTGCTCGTACGTCGTCCGGGCGCCCTCGTGGACGAGCGCGATCGAGTCCGGGGTCGCCGCGGTCTGCTTCTCGATGAGCCGGGTGACGGTCGTCTCGGGGCGGGGAGCGGTGGTGCCGCTCAGCTCCAGCAGACGCTCGTGCTCGGCCGGCTCCAGGAGGTCGACCAGACCCACCGGCAGGGTCGGGTCGTCCGCCAGCTGCCGCAGGACGAGGGCGAGGCGCGCCGCGTACGACTCGACGGCGGCCCGGTCCAGGACGTGCTCCTGGAACTGGAGGGCGAGCCGCAGATGCGGGTCGGCGTCCGCCATCACGGTCAGCGGGTAGTGGGTGCCCGTGGAGGGGCGGATGGTGGTGAAGGCGATCCCGGCCGCCGCGTTGGCCTCGTCGAGGCCGGCCCGGTCCACCGGGTAGGACTCGAAGACGACCAGGGTGTCGAAGAGGGTGCTGAGGCCGGTGCTCTGCTGGATCTCGCTCAGGCCCTGGTGGTGGTGGTCGAGCAGGGCGGCCTGCCGTGCCTGGAGCGCGGTGAGGACGTCGGCGAGGGAGTCGCCGGGGGCGTACTCGACGCGGACGGGCAGCGTGTTGATGAACAGGCCCACCATCGAGTCGACGTCCGGCACCGCCGGGGGCCGCCCGGAGACGGTCGCGCCGAACACGACGTCCCGGCGTCCGGTGAGCCGGCCGAGCAGCACCGCCCAGGCGCCCTGCACCAGGGTGTTGACGGTGACGCCCAGCTCCGAGGCGCGGCGGGTGAGCCTGCGCACCTCGTCCAGGGGCAGGGGCACGTCGACGGAGCCGATGCCCTGGCTGCCGGTGGCGGGGGCGCCGCCCCGCACGAGCAGGGTGGGTTCCTCGACGCCCTCCAGTTCACGGGCCCACGCCTGCCGGGACGCCTCGTGGTCCTGGCGGTCGAGCCAGGTGAGGAAGTCCTTGAAGCCGCGGACGCGGGGCAGGACCGAGGGGTCGCCGCCGGAGCCGTACAGGTGGAGGAGGTCCTTCATCAGGTGCGGGAAGGACCAGCCGTCGAAGAGGACGTGGTTGGCGGTGAGGACCAGCTCGGAGGTCTCGCCCGTCATCCGCACCAGGGTCATGCGGAGCATCGGCGGGACCGCCGGGTCGAACGCCTGCGCGTGGTCCGCGGTGAGGAACCGCTCGAAGGACTCCTCGCGCTCCTCCTCCGGGAGGTGGGTCAGGTCGATCTCCCGCCAGGGGAGTTCGACGCCGTCGACGACGACCTGGGCCTGGCGGCCGGCGGAGTCGGTGACGAACGCGGCCCGCAGGTTCGGGTGCCGGTCCAGGACGGCCTGGCCCGCGGTGCGCATGCGCTCCGCGTCGACCTCGCCGGTGACGTGGAACGACATCTGCATCTGGTAGGCGTCCCAGGAGTCGTCGTTCAGCATCGTGTGGAACAGCAGGCCCGACTGGAGGGCCGTGAGCGGCCACACGTCGGTGAGGCCGGGGTAGGTCTCCTCCCACCGCTCGATGTCCTGCTGGGTGACGTCCACGAGGGGCAGGTCGGAGGGGGTGAGACCGCCGGCGTCCTCCTGGCCGACGTGCCGGGCGAGGGCCGTCAGCGCGGTGAACCACAGGTCCACCAGTTCCTCGACGTCCTCCTTCTCGAAGAGGGTCGCCGGGAAGCCGATGCTCGCGTCGAGCTGTGCGCCGTCCTCCGTGTCGACGACCAGGGAGTTGATCTCCAGGGACGACATGGCGGGCATGTCCTCGTCGAGGGGGGCGGAGAGCTCGCGCAGCTGGGTGAAGCCGTTGCCCCGCAGGTGCTCGGGCATGTCGGCGGAGGAGAAGCGGCCCAGGTAGTTGAAGCCGATCTGGCCGGTGGAGCCGAGCGCGTTCAGGTCGGCCGCGGTCGCCTCGTTCAAGTAGCGCAGCAAGCCGTGGCCGAGGCCCTTGTCCGGGATCGACAGGAGCTGTTCCTTGACGGCCTTCACGGCGGCTCCTGCCGCCTTGCCCCCCTTGAACGCCTCGTCCAGGTCGATGCCCGCGACGTCCAGGCGGACCGGGTACAGGCTGGTGAACCAGCCGATCGTGGCGGAGAGGTCGGCGCCGGGGACCACGTCCTGTTCGCGGCCGTGGCCCTCCAGCTTGATCAGGGTGGAGGACTCGTAGACGCTCCGCGCGCGCCGCCACTTGGTGACGGCCAGGGCGAGGGCCGCGAGGAGACCGTCGTTGACGCCGCCGTGGAAGGCGGCCGGGACCGTGGTGAGGAGGGCCTCGGTGACGTCGGCGGGGAGCTGGACGCGGACGAAGTCGAGGGAGCCTCGGGTGTCGACGGCGGGGTCCAGCGGACGGTGGGAGAGCAGCGGGTCGGGCCCGTCGAGGACGCGCTTCCAGAGGTCCAGCTCGGCCGTGCGCTCCGGGGAGCGGGCCTCCTCGATCAGGGCGTGCGTCCAGCGGCGTACGGACGTGCCGGTGGCCGGCAGCTTCGCGCGGCCCCGCTCCTTGACCTGCTGCCAGGCGGCGGCGAGGTCGGGCAGGAGGATGCGCCAGGAGACGCCGTCGACGACGAGGTGGTGCAGGGCGATGACCAGGCGGCCGGGGGCCTCCGGGTCGGCCGGGTCGAGCCACACGAACTGGGCCATGACCCCGGCGGCCGGGTCCAGACGGCCGGTCGCCGCGTCGAGTTCGGCGGCCACCAGCTCGTCCGGGGCGCCGGGGGCGTCGCAGGCGACGCGGCGCAGCAGGGTGCCCGCGTCCACGGTGCCCGGCGCGCCGACGATCATCCGGCGGGCCCCGGCGTCGAGCCGTGAGCGCAGGATGTCGTGGCGGTCGAGGACCGCGTCGAGGGTGGCGACCAGGCCGGCACGGTCGATACCGAGCGGGAGTTCGGCGAGGACGGCCATGGAGAAGCGGTCGTGGGAGCCGCCGAGTTCGAGCATGTACTCGGCGATCGGCAGCAGCGGGAACTCGCCGGTGCCGCCGCCC
>NZ_JAMGBG010000087.1 GCF_023516595.1 Streptomyces neyagawaensis
TGGCGACCAGGCCGGCACGGTCGATACCGAGCGGGAGTTCGGCGAGGACGGCCATGGAGAAGCGGTCGTGGGAGCCGCCGAGTTCGAGCATGTACTCGGCGATCGGCAGCAGCGGGAACTCGCCGGTGCCGCCGCCCTCGTACTCCTCCAGGACGACGGAGGCCGTCGACTGCTCGGAGGCGACGGCGGCCAGCTCCGCGGCCGTCCGGCGCTCGAAGATCTGCCGGGGGGTGACCTCGACGCCCTGGGCGCGGGCGCGGGAGACGACCTGGATGGAGCGGATGGAGTCGCCGCCCACGGCGAAGAAGTCGTCGTCGACGCCGACGCGTTCGAGGCCGAGGACCTCGGCGTACACCTCGGCGAGGATGCGCTCGCGCTCGGTGCCGGGGGCCCGGTAGGCGCCCGCGGTGAACTCCGGCTCGGGCAGCGCCTTGCGGTCGAGCTTGCCGTTCGGGGCGAGCGGCAGGCGGTCGAGGACGACGAACGCGGACGGGACCATGAAGTCCGGGAGCCGCTGCCCCACGAAGGCCCGCAGATCGGCGGTCTCGACGCCGGCGCGCAGGTCGGTGCTGGTGGAGTCGCTGCTGTAGGCGGGCACGACATAGCCGACGAGCTGCTTGGTGGTGCCGTGGGCGCGGGCGACGACGGCGGCCTGGGCGATGCCGGGGTGCGCGGTCAGCGCGGCCTCGACCTCGCCGGGCTCGATGCGGAAGCCGCGCACCTTGACCTGGGTGTCGCCGCGGCCGAGGTACTCCAGCTGCCCGTCGGCGTTCCAGCGGGCGAGGTCGCCCGTGCGGTACATGCGGGAGCCGGGCGGCCCGTACGGGTCGGCCACGAAGCGGTCGGCGGTCAGCTCGGCGCGGCCGTGGTAGCCGCGCGCCACGTTGCCGGCGACGTACAGCTCGCCCGCCACGCCCTGCGGTACGGGGGTGAGGCCGGGGCCGAGGACGTAGACGCGCATGTTGCCCAGCGGGGTGCCGATGGGCGCGCTGCCCTCGCCGTGCCAGCGGCGGCTCTCGTCGATGGCGAACGCGGTGGCGTAGAAGCTCTCGGTCTGGCCGTAGGCGTTGACGATCGTTACGTCGGGGAACGCCTCGCGGACCCGGGCGGCGAGCGTCGAGGAGAGCGCCTCGCCCGCGAAGACGAGGGTGTCGACGCTGGTGGTGTCCGCGATGTGGTCCATCAGCTCGGCGAAGACGGACGGGACGGTGCTGACGAGGCTGCCGTGCCAGCCCTCGCCCCGGGCCGCGCGCTCGCCGAGGACGAGGACGTCGCGGACGAGTTCGACGGTGCCGCCGTGGGTGAGCGTCGTGAAGATCTCGAAGACCGACACGTCGAAGTTGATGGAGGTGCCCGCGAGGGTCCGCGAGTCCTTGCCCATGTCGACGCGCTCGGCGAGCTGGAGGACGCCGTTGACGATGTTGTGGTGGGAGAGGGAGACGCCCTTCGGGGTGCCCGTCGAGCCCGAGGTGTACATGACGTACGCCAGGTTGTGCGGGTGGGCGCCGCCGGCGAGGTTCCCGGCCGGCTGCCCGGACAGGTCCAGCTCGTCGACGTACAGCTTCGGGGCGTTCGTCTCCGGCAGCACGGAGACCGTGGCGGAGTCGGTGAGGACCAGGTGCGGGCGGGCCTCGCCGAGGATGTACTCCAGGCGGTGGCTCGGGTACTTGGGGTCGATCGGCAGATAGGCGCCGCCGGACTTCAGCACCGCGAGCAGCGCCACGACGAGGTCGAGGGAGCGGGGCAGGGACAGCGCGACGATCGTCTCGGGGCCGACGCCGTGCTCGACGAGGACGTGGGCCAGCCGGTTGGCGCGGGCGTTCAGCTCGCCGTACGTCAGGGAGGTGCCCTCGTGGACGACGGCCTCGGCGTCGGGGCTGAGGGCGACCTGCTCCTCGACCAGCCGGGCCAGGGTGACCATCGGGGTCTGCTCGGCGGTGGCGTTCATCTCGACGAGGAAGCGTCGGCGCTCGGCCGGGTCCAGGGTGTCGACGGCGCCGACCGGGAGGGCCGGGTCGGCCATCAGTTGCCGCAGGACGCGGACGAAGCGGGCGCCGACGGCCTCGGCGGTGGACCGGTCGAACAGGTCGAGGGCGTACTCGATGGTGCCGCGCGCGCCCTGCCCGTCGTGGTGCCGGGCGATGTTGAACTCCAGATCGAACTTGGAGGTCTTGGTGTCGAGCTGCTCGAAGTCGAGGCGGGCCTCCAGGCCGGGCAGGTCCAGCTCGGGGCGGGTGATGTTCTGCCAGGCGAACAGCACCTGGAACAGCGGGTTGTAGGCGGTGGAGCGCTCGGGGCTGAGCCGGTCCACCAGCATCTCGAAGGGGGCGTCCTGGTTGTCGTAGGCGTTCAGGGCCCGCTCGCGGACCTGCTCCAGGACGTCCTCGAAGGTGGGGTTGCCGTCCAGGCGGACCCGCAGCACCCAGGTGTTGACGAAGAAGCCGACCAGGTCGGCGAGGTCCTCGTCGCCGCGGCCCGCGATCGGGGAGCCGATCGGGATGTCGTCGCCGCCGCCGAGCTGCTGGAGCAGCACGGCGAGGACGGACTGGAGGACCATCGACACGCTCAGTCCGCGCTCGGTGGCCAGCTCCTCGACCTGGGCGAGGAGTTCCGGCTCCAGCTCGAACTCGACGGTGTCGCCGCGGTGGCTGGCCACCGAGGGGCGGGTGCGGTCCAGGGGCAGCTGGAGCGGCTGCGCCAGGCCGGCCAGCTCGTCCTCCCAGTGGGCGAGCTGGCGGGAGACCAGGCTGTCGGGGTCGTTCTCGTCGCCGAGAAGCTCCCGCTGCCAGAGCGCGTAGTCGGCGTACTGGACGGGCAGTTCGGGGAAGTCGGGGGCGCGACCCTCGCGGCGGGCCCGGTAGGCGAGGCTCAGGTCCCGCAGCAGCGGGGCGCCGGACTCGCCGTCGGCGGCGATGTGGTGGAACAGCAGCAGCAGGACGTGCCGGTCCGGGGCCTGCCGCAGGATGCGGGCGCGCACGGGGATCTCGGCGTACAGGTCGAAGGTGTACGAGACGGCCTCGGCGATGGCCTCGGGGAGCCGCTCGGGCTCGACGTCCACGACGGGGATGTCGGGCCGGATCTCCTCCGGCGGAAGTATTCGCTGGTAGGGGACGCCGTCCTCGTCGTAGAGGATCGTGCGCAGGCTCTCGTGGCGGCCGATCACATCGCGGATCGAGGCGGCGAGGGCGCGGGTGTCGAGCTCTCCGGTGAGGTGGAGGGCGAGGGGCACGTTGTAGGTGGCAGAGGGGCCCTCGAAGCGGTCGATGAACCAGAGCCGACGCTGGGCAAACGACAACGGGATCACTTCGGACTACTCCTTGTTCATTCTGCGCAGACGGGGCCTGCTCGGGCTGGACGCGGGGGATCCGGCGGATCCGGCGGCCGCGGGGGCGGCCGTGATGTGGTCGGCGAGCTGGGCGAGGGTGGGGCTGGAGAAGATCGTCTTGATGGACACCTCGGCACCGAGCTGCTTACGGATGCGGCTCTTGATCCGCGTCGCGAGCAGCGAGGTCACACCCAGGTTGAAGAAGTTGTCGTGGACGCCGATCCGTTCGGGCTCGGTGCCGAGGACGTCCGCGAACAGGTCCCGCAGGGCCTGTTGGGCCGGGGGGAGGGGACCGGAGTCGGCGGTGGCCGCCGTCGCGCTGTCCGTCGCGCTGGCCGCCGTGCTGTCGGTGGCGCTGTCCGCCGCGGGGCCCGCCTTGCTGTCCATCACGGTGTCCGCCGCGACGATCGGCTCGCCCAGGTCCAGGGCGCCCACCGGGTGGGCCGGGTCGGCGGCCAGGGCGCGGAGCACGGTGTGGAGGCCTCCGGCGATCCGGTCGGCGGTGGCCCGGTCGAGCACACCCCGCTGGTACTGGAAGGTGAGCCGCAGCCGGGGTTCGGTGTCGGCGATCAGGGTGAGCGGGTAGTTGGAGCCGCCGAGCGAACGGGTCCCGTCGAGGGTGAGGCGGGCGGCGGCAGCGGCCTCGGCGAGCGCGGACTCGTCGGCGGGGAACGCCTGGTAGACGAGCAGCGTGTCGAAGAGGGCGCCGAGACCGGTGGCCTCGTACAACCCGCTCAGGGACTGGTGGTGGTGGTCGAGGAGCTCGGTCTGCCGCTCCTGGAGGCCGGTCAGCAGGGTGCCGAGACCGTCCTCGGGGGCGTACCGCACACGTACGGGCAGGGTGTTGATGAACAGCCCGACCATCGACTCGACACCGGGCAGCCCCGGCGGCCGGCCGGAGACGGTCGCCCCGAACAGCACGTCGTCGCGTCCGGTGAGCCGGCCGAGGACGACGGCCCAGGCACCCTGCACCAGGGTGTTGAGGGTGACGCCCAGCTCCCCGGCGCGCCGGACCAGCGAGGCGGCCTCCTCGTCGGTGAGGGAGACGGTCGCGGTGCCGACCTCGGAGCCGGACGCCTCGTCGCGGGCGACGGCCGTGCCGGCGAGCAGCGTCGGGCGGTCCACACCGGCGAGTTCGGCGGCCCATGCCTCCGCCGCCTCCCGCTGGTCCTGCCGGGCCAGCCACGCGAGGTGGTCGCGGAAGCCGCGCACCGGCGGCAGGGGCGCCTGATGGCCGTGGGAGGCGTACAGGCGGAGCAGGTCCCGGGCGAGGACCGGCTCGGACCAGCCGTCGAGGAGCGCGTGGTGCAGGGTGAGGACGAGCGCGGCCTGTTCGGCGCCCAGCCGGATCAGCGTCATCCGCACCAGGGGCGGGGTGGCGAGGTCGAAGGGCACGGCCTGGTCCTCGGCGAGGAACCGCTCGAACGCCTCCTCCCGCTCCTCGGGCACCAGTGTCCTCAGGTCCAGCTCCTGCCAGGGGAGCTGGACGCCGTCCACCACCAGTTGCACCAGATCGCCCTGGGTGTCCGGGGCGAAGGCGACGCGCAGCGCGGGGTGCCGGTCCAGCAGCCCCTGCCCGGCCTCCCGCATCCGCGCGGGGTCGACCCGGCCGGAGAAGGTGAACACCGTCTGCATGCGGTACGCGTCGTAGCCGCTGTCGCTGAGCATCGACTCGAACAGCATCCCGGACTGCATCGGCGTCAGCGGCCATACGTCGGACAGGTTCGGGTGGCGCTCGCGGAAGGCGGCCAGATCCTCGTCGCCCAGCTGGACCAGGGGGCCCGACACGTCATCGTACGTCTCGGCGGGGGTGCCCGCGTGCGGGGCGAGCCGCGCCACCGTGCGGTGGGTGAGCAGCTGCCGCTGGGTGATCTCCAGGCCCCGGGCGCGGGCCTCGGCGACCACCTTGACGGAGCGCAGCGAGTCACCGCCGATGGCGAGGAAGTCGTCGTCGGCGCCGACCCGGTCGAGGCCCAGCACCTGGGCGTAGACCTCGGCGAGGATGCGCTCCCGCTCGCCCTGGGGCTCCCGGTACTCCCCTGCGGTGAACACCGGCTCGGGCAGCGCCTTGCGGTCTAGCTTGCCGTTGGGCGACAGCGGAAGCGTGTCGAGGAACATGAAGGACGCCGGGACCATGAACTCGGGCAGCCGCTCGGCGGCCAGGGCCTTCAGCTCGTCGGCGGTGACACCGGCGCCGGGCGCCGCGTCGGCCGGGCCGCCGTCCGCGACCAGGTAGGCGACCAGTTGCCGCCCCTCGTGGGCGACGACCGCGGCCTGCCGTACGGCCGGGTGGGCGAGCAGCACGGACTCGATCTCGCCGAGTTCGATGCGCAGCCCGCGCAGCTTGACCTGGTGGTCGGTGCGCCCGAGGTACTCGACCTCACCGTCGGCGGTCCACCGGGCGAGGTCGCCGGTGCGGTACATCCGCGTCCCGGCGGGCCCGTACGGGTCGGCGAGGAAGCGGTCGGCGGTGATCTCGGGGCGGCCCAGGTAGGCGCTCGCCAGCTGGACGCCCGCGAGGTACAGCTCGCCGGGCTCGCCGACCGCGACGGGCCGCAGCCCGGCGTCGAGGACGTACAGCCGGGTGTTCCACACCGGCTTCCCGATCGGTACGGGCCCGTCGGCGGCGGTGTCGCAGGGGTGGTACGTGACGTCGACGGCGGCCTCGGTCGGCCCGTACAGGTTGTGCAGCTCCACGCCCGGCAGCAGCCGGCCGAACTCCCGTACCGCCTCGCGGGGCAGGGCCTCGCCGGAGCAGAAGACCCGGCGCAGGCCCGTGCAGCCGGACGCGTCGGGCCCGTCGAGCCCGGCGAGGAACACCTGGAGCATCGACGGCACGAAGTGGCAGGTGGTGACGGACTGTTCGCGGATGGTCCGGGCCAGATACGCGGGGTCCTTGTGGCCGCCGGGTTCCGCGACGACGATCGCCGCGCCCTCCCGCAGCGCCCAGAAGAACTCCCACACGGACACGTCGAACCCGGACGGCGTCTTCTGGAGCACCCGGTCGGCGGCGGTGAGCGGGTACTCCGCCTGCATCCACCGCAGCCGGTTGTCGATCGCGCCGTGCGGGACGACGACGCCCTTGGGGCGGCCGGTGGAGCCCGAGGTGAAGATGATGTACGCCGGGTGGGCGGGTGTGACGGCCGGCGTGGGATCGGTGTCCGGGCGGCCGTCGAGGGAGGTGTCGTCGAGGGCGACGACGGTGATGCCGTCCGGCACCGGCACCCGCCCGGCGGTGTCGGCGACGACACAGGCCGGGCCGGTGTGCTCCAGCATGTAGGCGAGCCGGTCGGCCGGGTAGTCGGGGTCCAGCGGCAGATAGGCGCCGCCCGCCTTCACCACCGCGACCAGGGTGACCAGCAGCTCCAGGGAGCGCGGTACGGCCACCGCGACCGGGGTGCCGGGGGTGACGCCGAGGGCGGCCAGATGGTGGGCGAGCCGGTTGGCGCGGGCGTTGAACTCGGCGTACGTCAGGGTCTCGGAGCCGAAGACCAGGGCCGTCGCGTCCGGGGTGCGCCGGACCTGCTCCTCGATGAGGGCGACGAGTGTGGTGACCGGCAGCTCACGGCCGGTGTCGTTGAACTCCTCCAGAACCAGGGCGCGTTCGGCGCCGACTGCCTGACGGGCCGACTCCACCTCCGCGGAGCGCTGTTGGCCGGTCAATTTCCACACCTCTTCTCTCACTGGATTTCCCGTACTCCGGGAATTTCGCGAATGCGGAACACAAGTCCGCGAACCGCAAGGAAAAAGACGAAACAAAGGGGGATCGCAAGAGGATTGCAAGGGATTGAAAGGGGATTGCAACGACCCTAATCGGCCGCTTAATTGGCCAACAAGGTTGTTCAACCGACCAATTGAGCCGCTTGGACGGTGAATTCACCGGCGTGCGAGACGCCCGCCCGGGAATCGTTCGCGAGCCGTCGCAGGACGCCCGCGAGCCGGTCGGCGGTGTCCCGCGCGGCCTCGGTCCCGAACAGTCCGCGCCGGCCGCGCAGCCGCAGCTCCAGCGGGCCGGGGTCGGCGCGCATGACGAGGGTCAGCGGCGGCTGCCCGTGCTGGATCGCCCGGACGCCGGTGACGGTGACCCGCCCGGCGGCGGGCACGGGGGCGCCGGGGGGCGGGACGCAGAGGTCGGCGCCGCCGAGCACGGCCTCCCGGCGTCCGGCGGCGCCCGCGAGGACCACCGTCCAGGCGCCGCGTACGACGGTCTCCAGGTCGACGCCGAGCCCCAGGGCCCGCAGGGTGAGCCGGCCGGCGTCCGCCGCGGTCAGCGGGACCTCGGTCTCCTCGGTCGGCGGCTCGGCGCCCCGGGCGCGCACGGTGCCGGGAACGGCGTACGAGCGCAGCAGGTCCCGCAGCAGGGCGCGCAGGGTGCCCTCGTCGTGGTGCTGCTGCCGGGCGGTGAGCACCAGCAGATGCCGCTCCCAGGCCAGCCGGACGAGTGCGGCCCGCTCCGGCGGACCGGGGGACCCCACGCTCCCCCGGTCCGCGGCGAGCAGGCCGTCCAGCGCGTCGGTCCGCTCGCCGACGGTCAGCGCCCCGAGGTCCAGCTCCCGCCAGAACGGCTTCCGCCCGCCCCGGTCCAGCACCCCCTTGACGGCGCCCCGCATCCGCACGGCATCCACCCACCCGCCCAGATGGACGACGAGCTGCGCCGGACCGGTGTCGGGGGCGGGGAGGAGGGTGGGCGGGGCGTCCGCCGGTGCCGGGGGCGCCGGGGCGGACGCCGTCGGGGAAGGCGCCGGTGCCGCCGATCGCCGCGGGACCGCGGGCGGGACCACCCGCGCCGGGACGGCCGGTGAAGCCGCCCCCGCCGCCTCCGGTAAGAGTGCCGGGCTCCGCCGGGTCATCGCGCGGCTCCCGCCGCTGTCGGCGTGACCGCCTCGGTCGTCACCGCGACCGCCTCGGTCGCCGCCGTGGCCGCCTCGGTGGCCGCCGTGGCCGCCGCCACCCTCGTCGCCATTCCCTCGACCGTCGGGTTCTCGTACAGCTCGTGGGTGCTGAGGCGGACAGCGAGTTCCGTGTCGACGCGGGCCAGCAGGCGGGTCGCGCGCAGGGAGTTGCCGCCGAGGTCGAAGAAGGACTCGTCGCGGCCGACGGTCTGCTGCCCGAGCACGTCGGACCAGATCGCGGCGATCCGCTGCTCCAGCTCCCCCTCCGGCGGGGTCTGCGTCCGCCGGCCGAGGGCCGCCCGGCGCGGCGCCATGTCGAGCAGCAGCTGGGTCGTGTCGACGGCCCCGCTGCCGTCCTTGGGGATACGGCTGACCTCCAGGAGCCGTACCGGCACCGGCAGGTCGGCGAGCGCGGGCGCGAGCGCCGCGTGCACGGCGGCCGGGTCGGCGCCCTCCTCCGCGTCGGTGGTGTACGCGACCAGCACCTCGCGCACGCTCAGCTCGTCCGGCGCCAGCTCGCCCACGACGAAGGGGTTCCGCGCGTCGAGCCCGATGAGCTGGTAGTGGTACGGCAGTGCCGTCGCCGTGAGGAAGCAGCGCAGGCCCCGTTCGGGGTCGATCGCCCGGAAGCCGCGCCGGCGTGCGGGCGCCGTGGACTGCCCCTGGCTCATGCCGACGTCGTCCCACATGCTCCAGGCGAGGCAGCGCACGTCCCGGCCGCGCTCGTGGTGCCAGTGGTCGGCGAAGCCCACGAGGAACGCGTTGGCGGCGGAGTACGCGCCGAAGGAGTGCCCGCCGAACTCGCCGTTCACCGAGCCGAAGAGGACCAGGGACGCCTCCGGGCGGCTCTCCAGGACATCGGCGAGGGCGAGCGTGCCGGCGACCTTGGCCGCGTACTGGGCACGGAACCCGTCCTCGGACTCGCGGGCCAGGGTGTGCCGTTCGAGGTTCTGCCACTGCTCGGAGACGTCGGCTGCGGCCAGGTGGAGGACGCCGTCGAGGGGGCGTCCCCAACGCTGCTCGGCGGCGGTCACCGCGGCGTTCAGCTGCTCGGGGTCGGTGATGTCGGCCTGGCGGTAGGTGACCTCGCCGAGGTCGGTGAGGTCCCGCAGCCGGGCCGCCTTCGCGCCCTCGGCGGGCGACCGGCCCACCAGCAGCAGCCGGGCGCCGTAGGCGGCCAGCAGGTAGCCGGCGAGGTCGCTCGCGATCCCGCCGAGACCGCCGGTGACCAGGTACAGCCCGCCCGGCACCAGCGGCGGCGCGACCTCGGCCTCGGTCTCGTCGTCGACGGGGCGCAGCCGGGGCTGCCAGCGCAGGCCCTCGCGTGCGGCGACCACCCCGGTGTGGGTGGGGTCGGCGAGTTCGGTGCGTACGGCGCGGGCCCACTGGGCGCGGTCGGCGGGCAGGTCGAGCTGCCGCACGGTGATCAGCGGGTTCTCGGCGGCGGCCGTGCGGATCAGCCCCGGCAGGGCGCACACGCCGAGGTCGACGCGGTCGCCGGGCCGTACATGGGCGGCGCCCTCGGTGAGGACGAGCAGCAGCGGGGCGCCGAACTCGTCGAGCACGCCCATCAGCGCGGTGAGCTGGGTGCTGACGGCGGTGATCCGGGCGGTGGGCTCGTCGTCCTTGCCGTCGAGCGGCCAGGCGAACACCACCGAGTCGATGGGCCCGTAGTGCGCGGTGACGTCGGTGAGGACCCGGCGCAGGTCCTCGGGGTCGCCGGGCGCGACCCGGTAGCGGTCGAGGTCGACCTCGGCGAAGGAGCGGCCCCGGCCGACGACCACGGCGGGTTCGTCGTCCAGGCCGAGCGCGGCGAGCTGCTCCTCCTCGGCGAACACGACCCGTGTGCCGCAGTCGGCGGAGAACACCAGCCGCGAGGAGCCGCTGTCGGCGGGGGCCTGCGCGGCGGGCAGCCGCGACCACTGCCGGCGGAAGAACCACGTACCGGCGTCCTCGGTCTCGTCCTCCTCGTCGGCGATGCGGTCGGCGAACCGTCCGGCGCGCAGGTCGGCGACGAGCGCGGCCCGCTGGATCTTGCCGCTCGCGGTCTTCGGGAACTCGGTGTCCGTGACGGGCACGACCACGTCGGGGGCGATCCCCGCCTCCCGGACCAGCGCGGCCCGTACGTCCTGGAAGGTGCGGGCGAGCGACTCGGCGTCCCAGCGCGCCGGCACGAAGAAGATCACCAGTCGGTCGGAGCCCTCGCCGGGCTCGCGGACCCCGGCCGCCGCCGAGAACGTGACGCGTACGCCCTCGACCTGTTCGACGACGCTCTCCAGTTCGTGCGCGACGAAGTTGGCGCCCCGCACGATGATCTGGTCCTTCTTGCGCCCGGCGATGACGAGCGACCCGTCCCGCACGAAGGCGAGGTCCCCGGTGCGGAACCAGCCGTCGTCGGTGAACGCGTCCCGATTGGCCTCGGCGTTGCCGTGGTAGTGCCGCAGCATCGTCACACCGCGGATCTGGAGTTCGCCGACCCGGTCCTGGGGCAGCGTCCGCCCCTGGTCGTCGACGACGCGGACGGTCACGCCGGGGATGGGCCCGCCGACCTCGGTGAACGCGACCGCGTCGGCGCCCTTGCCGTCGACCGACTGGTAGACGAGGTCGCCGTCGAGGGACGCCTGCGAGACGACGACCGTCCCCAGCTCCCGGTCGTCGCGGCTCTGCCGGGTGTAGGTGACGCCGGAGCAGGTCTCGGACATCCCCCAGCACGGCACCATCGCGTCCGCGCGCAGCCCGTGCGGGGCGAGCAGTTCGAGGAAGCGGTGGCTGGTGGTGGCGACGACGGGCTCGCCCGCGTTGACGAACTCCCGCATCCGCGACAGGTCCCAGCTCCGCCGGCCGACCTCGTCGGCGCACTCGTTGACCAGGTTGTACGCGAAGTTCGGCGCCCAGGTGTTGGTGACGCCGTACCGGTCGATCCAGTCCAGCCAGAGCAGCGGGTCGCCGAGGACGTCGTCGATGCGCCCGTTGATGTGCCGGCACCGCAGGAACATGTCGCGGACGTTGTAGTAGACCATCGTCACGTGGTCGAGCGGCATCCAGATGAGGCTGACGTCCTCGCTGGTGTAACCGCGTGCCTGGATCACCGCCCATTCGCGCGCGGCGACGGAGGCGTTGGTGTGCTGCACGCACTTGGGGACGCCGGTGCTGCCCGAGGTGAGCAGGTTGATCACCGGCGAGTCCGGGGTCGTCGCGAACCAGTCGGAGTCCCGTTCGTGGCCGAGGAGTTCACCGACGCGGAGGATCCGCAGGTCCGGCTCGCCCCACAGGGTGTGCAGCGCGCCGAGCGCCGGCGCGGTCGCCCGGTCCGTGAGGATCACGGGCCGGTCGAGCAGCTGCCAGGCGTTGTGCAGCTTGCGGGTGGTCTCGTTGTGGCTCTCGTACGTCGTCGCCACGGCCACCGGCGTCGGCACGAACCCGCCGAGCACACAGGCCCAGAAGGCGGTCATGTACGCCCGGTGGTCCCCGAACTGGAAGAGGGCCGCGTCACCGGGGACGAGCCCGGCCGCCCGTAGCCCGGCGAGCACCCGCTCCGCCTCGACGAGGAGTTCGGCGTAGGTCTGGAGGTCGGGCTCGCTGCCCTTGCGCAGATACAGGGTGCCCTGCTCGGGGGCGAGTTCGGCGGCCTGCCGCAGCCCTTCCTGAAGGGTGGTGGGCGCCCCCTCGGGGATGCGCAGCTCACCGCCGAAGGTCTCGGAGGAGGGCCGCTCGGAGGGCGACGCCGACGCCGCCTGCGGTGCGGTTGATGTCTGCGGTGCCTGTGATGTTTGTGCTGTCTGCGGCGTCTGGGGCGTGCCCGCGCCCTCTCCTCCGCTGTCGACGGTCCGTGCTCCCTGCCGTACGACGACGGCGGCGTCGCGCACGCCCGGTATCGCCCGTGTGGCGGTGGCGAGGCGGGCGGCGACGGCGGGATCGAGGCCCGGGGTGAGGTCGGGGGTGAGGTCGGGTGTGTGGGTCATCGCGCGCTCCCCGCGAGTTCGGGTGCCGGCCGGGAGGACGCGGCGTGGGACGGGCCGGTGGGGGCCTGGCCGGTGAGGACCTGGCTGAGGTGGGCGACCAGTTCGGTCGGGTCGTGGAGGAAGTAGAAGTGGCCGCCCGGATAGAACCGGGTGTGGAAGGCGCCGGTGGTGTGCGCGGCCCAGCCGTAGAGGGTGTCCTTGGGCGCCCGCGGGTCCGCGTCGCCGCTGAGCACGGTGATCGGGGTGTCCAGCGGCTCCCCCGGTTCCACCCGGTGCCGCTCCCAGAGGGTGAAGTCGGCGCGCAGCGTGGGCAGCAGGCCCTCCATGACCTCCTCGTCCTCGGCGATCTCGGGCTCGATCCCGCCCAGCCGGACGACCTCGGCGCCGAGTTCCTCGTCGGAGAGGGTGTGCATCACCGGGATCCGGCCGACGGTGCCGGGCGCGGGCTGCGCGGACAGGAACAGCCGGCTCGGCCGGGGCCCGCCCTTCTCCCGCAGCGCCTTGGCGACCTCGTACGCGAGCGCCGCGCCGCCGGAGTGCCCGAAGAAGGCGAAGTCCCCGTCGAGGAAGGGCCGCAGCGCCTGCGTCAGCACTTTCACCAGGGGGCCCACCTCGGTCACCGGGTCCTCGGCGATCCGGTTCTGCCGCCCCGGCAACTGCACGGCGGCCAGCTCGACCTCCGCCGGCAGCAACCGCGCCCACTCCCCGTAGGCCCCGGCCCCGGCCCCGGCATGCGGAAAACAAATGAGCCGCGTCCGGGCCCGGGGCCGCCGGGCCCGCCAGATCCAGGGGGTCTCGACAAGAAGATCGGGATGATCAGTCATGGGGTTTCCTCCATAAGAAGGTGCACTTCGAAAAAGCTCGCCGGAAAAGAGGCGCGCCTTGAATTCCACGCCGCCCGCAATCGGCCCTGAGGGCGCGGGGCGCTGACACCATGCGGCTCCGCCGCGTGGGCGCGACCAGCCACGAACAACCCGCACCCGCACCGCGAGAAACCCCCCACGGCGGCAAGGCGCGAAAACTCAACCCCGCCGCATCTCCAACTCATTGGCCAGCCGCAGCCAGTGGTCGGCACACCGCCGCGCCGCCTGCGCCAGCACCGGCGCCCGATGCCCCGGCACACTCCGCGCCAGCCGCTGCCACTTCGCCTCGTCGCCGATCGAGTGGACGCTGAGCATCTGCAGCAGCATCCGCCCCGCCTCGGTCCGCAGCGACGGGTCCTTGCAGATGTTCGGCAGGATCAACCCGATCGCCGCCGCCGACAGATGCGCCGTTCCACGAGCGCCGCCGGCGGCCTGCCCGGCCCCGCGCCCCGGTTCGTCCCGCGCGGCGACCCGCCTGGCGGGCGGCGCCTGCGGCACCGGGTCCTGCCCGCGGCGGATCCGGTCCCGTACGTCCTTCGCCGTGGCCGTGGCGATACCGGCCCGCTCGGCGATCTCGCGGAGCGACGCCGTGGGGTTCGCGGCGATGACCTGGCTGGCCCGCAGCCGCCCCTCGGTCGCCTGAAGCGGCCGTACCCGGCCGTCCCGGCCGACGCGGGGCGCGTTCAACTGGTCGGTTCGGCTCGTTGAACGGCGCCGGATCGCCGCGACCGTGCTCGGCGCGAGCCCCGCGTTGGAGGCGATACGGCGGTCGGACCAGTACGGGTGGGTGGTGAGGATGCGCTCGGCCGCCGCCGCGCGGTCGGCCTGGGACAGGGGCAGGCCGTGCGCGATGTTCAGCTCGACGGACAGGGCGAAGACCTCGTCCTCGTCACCGTCGAAGTACTCGACCTCGATGGTCGTGGCACCGCGCAGCCGGGCCGCGGCGAGCCGGTGCATCCCGTCGATGACCCGCATCGTCGGGTGGTGGACCAGGATCGGCGGCAGCGGTTCCTCCTGCTCGGCGAGGGTGCGCACATGGTCGCGGTTCTCGCCGCCGAGCCGGGGGGAGTCGGACGCGCGGAGCGCGTCGACGTCCACGACGCCCGTCCGCCGCGTCCGGCCCCCTCGGTCGCCGGCCGGTCCCCCGCGGTCCCCTGCGGGGGCGGCGCCGGGCTGCGGCACCCCGGCGCCCGCCGCGACGGCCAGACGCAGGCCCGGCCTGGGCCCCTCCCGGCGGTCAGTGGTTTCGACGTGAGCGCCTGAGACGTTCATGACGTGTTCGCTCCTCCCCGTACGGGCGGGCCACAGCTCTGCTTTCCCCCGTGGCCCTCTCAACCGTCCCCAGAAACATACCAGGCGCGCGGATTTTTTTACCCCCCTCGTGGCCGGTTTCCTCACGACCACGCGCACCGCACGTCCGGACCAGAAGCTGACAAACAGGAACGAAAACGGCCCGCAGCCGCGCCTCGGGGGATGTAGGCGCGGCTGCGGGAGTCTGTTTCAGCGCGGAAACGGGCGATTTCCCCGGGGGATCACCCCGAGCCCGTCGCTTCCCTTCGATAGAAACATACCGCGCTGCTGGTTTGCAACATCGGGATCCGGCACGCTCCGCCGCCGTAGCTGAATGCACGCTTCCGTCGCACCTCGCCACGAGAGGGCGCCCTACTTGCCGGAATCGAACCGATAAGGCGGGGTAGAAAAGAAACCGCATGGTTGGTTTTATAGTCGGGAGACACTGGCACCGACATCGACATCGACAAGGCCCCGGAGGGGAGCCCACCGTGCTGAAACAGGAACGCGCCCTGCACACCCGACATGCCCTCGTGCGCTCGGCCGCGGAGATCTTCGAGCGGCACGGGTACGCGCGGGCGAAGCTGGCCGAGATCAGTGCCGGCGCCGGGGTGAGCCCCGGAGCACTGCACTTCCACTTCGAGAACAAGGCGGCCGTGGCCGCGACGGTTCAGGCAGTGGCCGCGGAGAACCTGCGGCGGGCGGCCCGCACCGCGACCCGGCGGCCCGGCCTCGACCCCCTGCAACGCCTCACCGACGCCTCGTACGCCTTGGCCGAGCGGCTCCGCCAGGACGTGGTGGCGCGGGCCGGCTCACGGCTGAGCGGCGACGAGGCGTGCCGGACGGAGGTGGATCTGGGAGCGGAGTGGCGGGCCTGCGTCCATGGGTTGCTCACCGAGGCGGCGGCCCGGGACCTGCTCGCCGGAGGCGTCTCCCGCGCCGATGCGACGGCGTCCGTGGTCGCGGCGACGACTGGTCTGGAGGTCCTGGGCCGCACCGATCCCGAGTGGCTCTCCCCCACGACACTCACCCGCGTCTGGCGCGTCACGCTGCCCCGCCTGGCGGCGCCGGGGGCGCTGAGCCGGCTGTCGCCTGGACCGGGCGCCCAGTGACTCGGGGACCGGGTTGCATTGGCGGATGCGGGTCCGTTGTGGCTTGTCGCGCAGTTCCCCGCGCCCCTGAGGGAACGGGCCTACGGCCCGTCCTCCCCCTGAAGGCTCGGCCGTGAAGGCTTTGCCCTGAAGGCTCCGCCCTGAGGTTCGGCCCTGAGGTTCGGCCCTGAAGGCCCGGCCTTCAGCGGATCGCACTGTCGAAAGGCACGGGGCGCAGCCCCGGACGCCGCTTCTCAGGATGAAGGCCGGGCCGCCAGGCCCGTGGCTTCAGGGGCGCGGGGAACTGCGCGAACACCCCCCACCCACCCGCACCCGCCGACGCACACACACGCCCCCGAGCCATCAGGCGCCCCCGCCCCTGCCCGTACCCCATACGCCCGCCCCCTCCCCTCGCACCCTCCCCCCACTCCCCGACGGCCGCAGCGTCCCCAGCCTGGACGTACACGCCACCCGGGGCAGCAGCAGCCGCCAGAAGCGGGACAACGAATCCGCGGTGAGCCAGCGCGGATCGTGCCGGCCGAGGGATTCGAGGCCGGCGGTCGCCGCGACGACCACCGCGGCCGCGTCCTCCGCGGAGACCCCGTGCGCGAGGGCCCCCTCCATATCCGCCTTGGCCAGCACTTCCTCCACCCACTCCTGCCAGGCCCGACGCAGCCCGGCACCGGACCGCACCCGACCGACCCCGTCGCCCAGGTCGAACCCGGCGCGCAGCACGGCGTCCTGACCGAGCGCCCGCACGAGGGCGTAGGTGGCGTCGATGAGGGACTGCAACGTGTCGCCGGCGTCCTGGGCGGTGATGCGGCCCAGTCGCAGGGCCGCCGCCTGGCCGACCGCGTCGGCGAGGTCCGCCTTGCTGGCGAAGTGGAAGTGCAGCGCCCCGCTGCTGACCCCGGCCCTGGCGCTGATCATGGACAGGGACGCCGTTTCGAAGCCTTCCCGGTCGAACAGCTCGGCGGCGGACTCGATGAGCGCGTTGCGCGTGCGCACCGCGCGCTCCTGTTTGGCCATGGGGCGCTCCGTTATCACGCAGGGGACCAGGCGGACCGACGCTCGGGACGCCCCCGCGGGCCAGCAAGCCCTTCCCTCACCCGAGGAGATTATCAAACCGCCTTCGCGGTTTCTAGATGGCCCCTGAAATGAGTCGACTATAGGTGCACACCCCATGACGTTATGTACACGGAACAGGCCTCGCCCCGCACCGAATTCGTCACCTCTCCCCAGGAACCGTCGACAAGCCACACGTCGGCACACAGACCACCAGTGCCCAGACAACACACACGACGGCGCGCACGCCTGGCACGACAACGCCCCGCGGCCGAATCGGCCGCGGGGCGGGTTCATCACTCTGCGTCAACACCCCCGTGGGGTGCGGCGATTCACTCGGGGCGGAGCACCACCGGGACGGAGGCGTAGCCGTTGATCAGGAAGCTCGGCACCGGTGCCAGCTCCTCGACGGGACGGGTGAGCCGCATGTCGGGGAACCGCTCGAAGAGGCCCGCGAGACCGATGGTGACCTCCATCCTGCCGAGCGCGGCACCGAGGCAGCGGTGCACCCCGTGGCCGTAGGCGAGCAGGTCGCGGTCGGTGCGCAGGACGTCGAAGTCCGCGGCGTCCTTCCCGTGCAGTTCGGGCTCCAGCCCGCCCGCCGCGAAGTTGACGATGATGGCGTCGCCCTTCTTGATGGTGACACCGTCCAGGTCGATGTCCTCGACGGCGAAACGCATCGGCGAGTAGGCGCCGGGGGTGTGCGTGCGCGCCGCCTCGTCGACCGCGTCCTCCCAGGTGGCGCGGCCGGCGCGGATGCGGGCGAGCTGGTCGGGGTGGGTAAGCAGCGCGGCGACGGCGTTGGCGAGGAGCGTACGGGCGCTGTCCTGGCCGCCGGTGAGCACAAGGAAGAGGGTGCCGAGGAGTTCTTCCTCGCTGAGCCGGTTGCCGTCGTCGCGGGCCTCGATGAGCAGGGAGGTCAGGTCGTCGCCGGGCTCCGCGCGCTTGGCCGCCACGAGGGCGGACAGCAGGCCGAACGCCCGCATCCGGGCCGCCTCCATCTCTTCGGCGCTGACCGTGGTGCTGAACACCGTGTGCATCGCCGCGGACAGGGCATCGGTGTCGGCCCCCCGGGCGACCCCGAAGAGTTCGCAGATCACCCGCATCGGCAGCAGTTTGGCGTAGGTGTCCCGGAGGTCCACCTCCTGGCCGGCGGGCAGGGCCGCGAGGTCGTCCAGCAGCTCCGTGGTGAGCCGCTCCACCCGGGGCCTCATGGCCTCGGTGCGCCGACCGGTGAAGGCGTGCGCCACCAGGCGGCGCAGCCGGGTGTGTTCGGGCCCGTAGGCGAACAGCATGTTCTTGTTGGCCACCCAGGGGTACAGCGGCCAGTCGGCCGTGATGCGCCCCTCGATGAAGTCCGGCCAGTGCTGCCGGGCGTCCTTGGACACCCGCGGGTCGGTCAGCAGCTTCTCGACGTTGCGCTGCCGCAGCACCGCCCAGGCGACGACCCCGCCCGGCAGCTCCACCTCGACCGCCGGTCCCCGCTCCCGCAGCATCGCGGATTCCCCGGGGAGGTCGGTCCCGGAGGCGTCGAGGGCGTACGGGCAGGCAGTTGCTTGCATCTGGTGCACTCCGTCCAGTCGGTTTCGGGCCGTCAGCGACCCTGTCCAGTGCGTGCGCACGGAAGGGACCGGGTCCCTTCTCCATCTCCCCCTTGATGGACCGGTGACGGACTGCCCGTGGGGCGGATGCCTCTCAGAGCTCCGAACAAAAGGGGAGCCCGGCTCGCGGCGTCTGGCACGCACGCTCGCCGCGAGCTGATCGGACTTCCCTTTTGTTCGGAGCTCTCAGACCGACGCGGGTTGCCCCGCCTCGCGCAGTTTCAGGGCGGCCTCGTAGACCCTCTCCCCGCGGTCCGGCGAGAAGTCGAGCCGTACGAGCACGGCGGGGACCGCGATGGAGGTCATCAGATGGCGATAGAGGTCCATCACCCGGTCCGTCATGTCCGCGTGCCCGGTCATGATCTTCGAGAGCATCTGCACCCCGGTGAAGGCGCCGACGAACATCCGCGCGACCGCGTCGACGTCGATGTGGGGCAGCACTTCCCCGCTTTGTTTCGCCTTCCCAAGGAGGTCTACGTTGTGATCGATCCAGCCCTGCATGGGGATCCTGCGATCCAGGCCGTCACCCGGCGCCACCTGGTCGACGGTGAGCCGGATACTGCCTCGGACCATCGGGTCCCCCTTCGCGAGCAGATACGCGAGCACCAGCGTCTCGTCGAGCCCCTGCTGCAGCACCAGGTCCTGGGGCGGCGCCGGGGGCACCGACGCGAGCTGGTTGGCGAGCACCGCCTGTGCCAACTCCTCCTTGGAGGAGAAGTGGAAGTACAGCGCACCCTTGGTCACCCCCGAGCGCTTGAGGATCTCGGAGATCGTGGCCGCGTCATACCCGACCTCGTCGAAAACCTCAGCCGCTGCGAGGAGAATCTTCTCCCGCGTCCTGATCGCTCGTTCCTGCTGCGCCACCACACACCTCCAAGCACCCCCCGACGAGCACAAAAAAACCGTCAGGTTCGTATGCTAGCACCGGTAACACTCCGTAGGCAGTGTGCGCGACAAGAGCGGTGGATCACCGGCAGACTCGATGGCCGTCACTCCCTCGAAACCGACCGGCGAAAGCAACAATAAAACCGGCGGCCCGGTTTTTCAACCCCTCAACTTCGCCTCGTGCCAGATCCGCCGAACCTCCGCCTCCGGAGGTAAAAGGGCACGTCATAGGCGGAACTTCAGCTTCAGCTCGCCGACCCGGCGAACCCGACGCCGTCACGCTGCGTCTCACACCGTGGAACATGAAGAACCCGTAAACCAGCCAAGGTGGTCTTGAATAGAAACCGGTTGGTCCGTATCTTCTTGGCTTGCGTTCCCATCAACAGGGTTCCAAAACAGGGGGAAGAGGTCTTGACCATGGCCTTGCTGACGTTCCACAAGAATGCCTCTGGTAGCAGAGACGCAGAAGAAACCGACCCCGTTGCCCAGTCGCCGGCCGCCACTGACCATTTCGGCCCGCACTCGCTCACCACCGCGGATCTGGCCCATCTCCTCTTCGACCGGCAGAACCGCGGCAGGGTGCACGAGCCCTGGCGCAAGCTGATCCGCACCGAGGCGTTCTCCCGCCGTCGTGATCTCGCTCCCCTCACCCGGACCGAGCTGTCCTACGACCGTCTCCAGCTGGTCAACGCGGCGGTCGACAACCCGGAGTCCCTCGCCTCGGACCCGGCGCGCCTGGCCGCGCTGCACGAGTGGACAGGGTTCGTCGACAGCGGGCTGTGCACCTTGTCGAGCATTCACTACAACTTGTTCCTGGGCAGCATCCTCGACCACGACGGCTATGGGCGGAACCTGTCCGACTTCACGACGCTGCGCCGCACGGGCACGTTCCTCTGCACGGAGCTGGCCCATGGCAACGATGCCGCCGCCCTGGAGACCACGGCGACCTTCGATCCGTCGACCGGCGGTTTCGTCCTGCACACCCCCACTCCCGGCGCCCGGAAGTTCATGCCGAACACCAGCCTGATCGGCGGCCCCAAGAGCGCGGTGGTCGCCGCCAGGTTGATCGTCGGCGGCGAGGACCGGGGTGTCTTCCTCTTCCTCACCCCGCTGAGCGACGAGAAGGGCCACCTCCCGGGTGTCGAGGTGCGGGCGCTCCCGGAGCGGGCGGGCAGCCCGGTGGACCACTGCCTCACCTCGTTCGACCAGGTGCGGCTGGACCGGGCGGCACTCCTGGAGGCCGAGCACGGCCAACTGGCCCCGGACGGCACCCTCGACAGCAATGTGGGCAACCGGCGCAAGCGGTTCCTGCGTTCGATCGGCCGGGTCACCACGGGGAAGCTGTGCATGAGCGCCGCGGCCGTCGGCGCCTCCCGCACCGCACTGGCCATCGCGGTCCGGCACGCCCACCTGCGTCACATCAGCGGCCCGCGGGCGGGCGAGCGCATCCCGCTGGTCGCCCACCGCAGCCACCACGGGCGCCTGCTGAACGCGCTCGCCCAGACCTACGCCATGACGTTCCTGCACCGCGAGGCCGTGACCCGGTGGACCGAGCACACCGCCGCGGACCGGGACGACGCGGAACGTCTGGTGGCCGTCGCCAAGGGCTGGATCACCTGGCAGGCCCGTGACGTGATGACCGAGTGCCGGGAACGCTGCGGAGCGCAGGGCCTGTTCGCGGTCAACGCCCTGGCCGGCCTGCAGGCGGACAACGAGGGCACCATCACCGCGGAGGGCGACAACCTGGTGATCTGGGTGAAGGCCGCCGCGGAGATGGTCCTCGGGCACCGCACCGACACGGCCGAGAAGACCGAGACCCCCGCCACGGACGGCGACCTCGATGACGTGGACTTCCTGCGCGGCCTGCTCGCCGCCGCCGAGTCGCTGTGGCGGGCACGCGCCCGCGTCGCCCTGCGCGAGGGCCCGTCCGGCAACCCGGTCGCGCGTTGGAACGGCGCCAGCGAGGCCGCGCTCACCATGGTCGCGGCGCACGCCGAGACCCGGGCCGCCGACGCCCTGCGCACGGCGGCCGAGCATGCCGCGGACCCCACCGCCCGCTTCCTCCTGGACGGCCTGTGCCGGCTGTTCCTGCTGCGCCGGATCCGCCAGCACACCGGTGACCTGCTGGCCGAGGGGCATCTGGCCGTACGGCACGTGCGTGAGCTCCCACAGGCCGTCGACGCCGTCATCGCCGCCCTGGCGCCGCACATGACGACTCTGGTCGAGGCGTTCGACATCCCCGACGAGGTCCTGTCGGCCATCCCCCTCGCGAACGGCTCCTCGATCGTCGACGACGCCGCGCCACTGCCGGCCCTCGCGGGCTGACAGGCCGAGGCAAGGCCCCCCAGCTCACGGAGATCACCCCGTCGACCGTCACTGAGCCGTGCACGGCGACCACGAACCGACCGTGGTCCAGCGACCGTACGCACCCGGAACGGTCTGGGGACGCACCCACTCCTGCCAGTTGTCCGGCAGGGAGGAGAGGACCGCGGGGCGGATCCAAGCGGACCAGTCGGTCCACCCGTACGACAGCGAGGTGACGGCGGGGCGCGGGCGGCGGATCGGGTGCCCGGCGCCCCGGGCCACCACGGGGAGCCGGCCGCCCGTCGCCGCGGCCGGCTTCCCCGCGGCGAACACGACGACGCGGAGCACCACGAACCGCCCGACCCCGGCCAGCGCGCTCGCGCTCAGGTAGACGGCCTGCTCGACGAGGAGACCGGGGGCGGAGTGCACGAGGTGCAGGACGGCCATGGCCGCGCAGGTCACGCCGTACGCGGCGGCCGCCGACCCGGCCGACTGGAGGTGCTCCCGCCGTCCGGCCCGGCGCCCGGCGCCGAAGGTGAAGCGGGCGTGCAGCTCGGTGGCCAGGACGGTCGACACGACCGTGACGACCGCGTTCGCGACGGCCCACGGCAGCAGCGCGGCCAGCAGCGCGACGGCCCCGCTGGACAGGACGCCGACTCCACCGCCGCACGCGACGAACCGCACGAACGAGGAGAACGGCCGGGAGGACTCGGGGAGTTGGCGCGTCATGTGCTCCGTCTGCTCCATCACGAACCTTCCGTCCCCTCATGGCGGCCCACCGCGTACGTACGGCGTGCGTCGTTAAGAACAGCGTACGTTGACGCGCACACTGTTCGCAAGGGGGTACGGTGTGCCGCAGGCGGTCGCTCTGCCCGCCTGCGGACACATGACAACCGGGTTCACTAAAAGGAGACTTGAACCAGGAGCCTTGAACTCCTACTCCAGGCACTGCTCGTAGCAGTGACCTTGGTGCCACTGGCAACAGGCATGGTGGGAGGAGCGCACTTCGTCGTCGTCCCGGTCGTAGAACTCGGTGATGATCCGGCCGTCCTCGACCCGCGACAGCGCCACCTGCTTGCTGAAGTCGATCTTCAGCACATCGAGTTCACGCCTCAGGCAGCGCATCGCGTACCTGCGGGCGGCTTCGGGATGCCGGGCGAAGACCTTGTCGATCTCGTCGAAGAACTCCGGGTCGCGCTCGGGTCCACAGGCAGGCTTGGTCTTCATGGCCACCTCCGTACCGGCGATTGCCCGCGTTCAGATGGGCAGGTCGTGGTCGATCAGGAAATGCCGGCAGCTGGCCCGCTTGCATTTGCCCTGGGGGCCGCCGGCCTGGAAGTCGGGGCACGGGCACGACAGACACCGAATGGCGTCCTCGGATCCGGGGCCGGGATCCCACCCGCTGCCCCTCAGGCGCGCTCGCGCGGCTTCCCGGACGTCACGCAACTGGTCGTCGAACTTGCGGAAGTCGGCCTCGTTCTCCGCGAAGGCCTTCTTCTGGGCCTCTGTCAGGTCGTACTGCTCCACGTTGCCCTCCCAAGGTGGATGGCGGCGAGGAAGCTTTCGCCTCTCCCCCCACGATGACCCGGTGGCCCGCCGCCCGCACGTCGACCGGCCCGAGCGCCCTCACGCGACCTCCCCACCCACCTCGAACCGCATCGGCTTGCCCCCGCCCCGCCCGAGGTTCCCGCCCTCCAACGGCCAGCACCTCCGCCGGTCCGCGCACTGCCGGACGAGGAAGAGACCCCGCCCACGCTCGACATCCGACACCGGCGGCGAGGGCACGCAGGGGCCGTCGCCCACCTCGCCGAGCGAGGGCTCCACGTACGGGCTCCCGTCCCACACGAGGACGCGCAGTCGACCACCGTGCAGGGCGACCAGCCGCACCGAGGAGGGCCCCTTCGTGTGCCGGTACGCGTTGCAGACAAGCTCCGAGGTCAACAGCTCGGTGAGGTCCAGAAGTTCGCCACGACCATGGCTGGTGAGGATCGCCCGCACGGTCACCCGAGCGATCCGGGCGGCTCTGGGCGCCGCCCACCCCACCGGCGCTCTCCTCCTCCACGAGAGCGACGCGCCCGGCCCCGTGCTCGCCACGAGCCCGGGGCCGTTCAGTCACCTCGTACGTGCGCTCAAAGCGGAGCGTGGCCGTCAGCCCGACGCCTCCCCCACGTAGCTCAGCTTGTCCGTGCCGCCGCCGTCCTCCCAGGTGATGACGACGTCGTTGCCGGAACGGCGGACCGTGGCGAAGGTGATGTCCTTGTCGTCCACGTCCTCCGAGGCCATCGGCCGCAGCGCCATGCGGAAGTTGTTCTCGTCGCGGTACTTGCCGACTCCCGTCAGGATGCCCTTGCCGCCGACCATGTCGATGTAGGACAGCGGGTGCTGGCCCTGGAGGTCGCCGGAGGACTGCTCCTTGCCGATCGTCAGGGTGCGCGCCTCATCGTCCTGCCACTGGCCCTCGACACCCGTGCGGGGCGCCGTGGACGCGTCGCCGCCGGCGTCGGTGTCCTCGGGGGTCGGGGTGTACTCCTCGGTGGGCTCGGAGGTGGGCGTCTTCGACTCGTCGGCCCGCGCCGACACGCTCTGCCGGGGCTTGGCCGTGGTGTCGTCGCCGTCGTCGGAGGTGAGCAGGAAGATCCCGCCGCCGATCACCGCGAGGGCGGCCACCGCGGCGACCACGATGAGCGCGATCTTGCCGCCGTTGCCCCCGGAGGGCGGGGGCGGGGGGTAGCCGCCGTACTGCTGACCGTAGTTCGGTGCGCCGGGCGCTCCGGGGGCGCCCGGCATGCCCGGCGCGCCGTAGGGCGGCTGACCGGCGCCGTACGGCTGCTGCGGGGCCGTCGTGTAGGGGTTCGGCGGGGGGCCGGGCTGACCGAGAGCCTGACCGGACGCCCCCTGCGGGGGCCCGTACGGCCCCGGGTACGGCGGTTGCTGCGGCTGCTGGGCCCCGTAACCGTCGTACGGCGGCCGGCCGGGAGGCTGAGTCATCGGCGGGTGTCACTCCTCGGGTCGCTTCGGCGAGGCAAGGAACGCCTGCCTCCAGCGAGCCCAACATCCATCACCAGCTCAGTCGTACGCAAGTGCGTATCCCGGTTGGTTACGGGGTCAATACATGGGAGGACGGGGGACGGCGGAGCGACGGGGCGGCGACACCAACGACACCGCCCCCAGGGGCCGGTCAGTGCCTGCGCGCGCTCCGACCGGTCCGGCCGCCGTTCGGCCACAGTCTCGGTCGGCGGCGGGCCGCCAGGTCCTCCGCCCAGCCGAAGGCGACGACACAGCCGACGATCAGCACCCAGGTGAGGGCCAGCACGGGCCAGACGCTCTCCAGCAGCCAGGGCACGTTCTGTTCGAGGACCACCACCGACCACAGCCGGTCCCACTGGGTCGCGGCGACGAGGATGCACGTGTTGTGCCACAGATAGATCGTCACCGCACGGGAGTTGAGGAAGGTGATCACCCCGTCCCAGCGGCGCAGCCGGCGCGGCCACTCGGACCATGACGGGCTGAGGTGGAGCAGCAGCGCCACCGTGCCGAGGGAGTACAGCGCCTGGGCGAACGGCATGGCGTCCAGGTCGTTGCCGTTGCCGAAGTCGTGGTTCAGGGCGTACCAGAGGCCCGTCAGGGCCACGGCCGGGGCGACGGAGGGGACGATGTATCGGGGCAGGCGCCTGAGGATGCCCTCCTGGTGGGCCATGCCGAGGATCCAGCAGGCGCCGAAGGTGCTGAAGTCCGTGAGCCCCGACGCGAAGCGCTCGCCGGGCAGGGACAGATAGCCCAGTTCGAACGCGGCCGACAGGACGATCGGGAAGAGGAGCGTCACCACGGGCACCGCGCGCAACGCGCGCAGCAGCACCGGGGACAGGACGACGTACCAGAGGTAGGCGCGGACGTACCAGAGGGGCCCGGCGAGTTCGACGGCCCAGTCGGCGCCGATGAAGCCGTGCACGCCGGGCAGGCCCTCGGCGTACGGCGGGTCGCTGATCGGGAGGATCCAGAACGTGAGGTGGAACCACCACCACGCGGGATGTCCCTCCGCGTCGGGTGCCCAGCCCTGGGCCACCATGCCGGTCACGCCGATCACGCCCAGCAGCCAGATGGGCGGCAGCAGCCGGCGGAGCCGGCCCTTGACGACCTGGAGGGCCGGACGCTTCAGCGAGCGGGCCATGAGGTTGCCGGCGAGGGCGAACATCACGCCCATGGAGGGGAAGACGAGGGGCAGCCAGGCCCAGCCGGTGAGGTGGTAGAGGACCACGCGGAAGATGGCGAGGGCCCGCAGGAAGTCGAAGTAGCGGTCGCGGGCGGGCGCGGGCGGCGCCTTCGGGGTCTCCTCCGTCGTGGTCTGCGTCAGGGTGCTCATCCGACCGGGCTCCCTTCACGCGGCTTCGACTCTGCGGTCGCCGCGCCCGCCCCGCCGGGCTCACCCGGCAGTCCGACCGCGCCCGTGCGCCGCAGCTTCTGCCAGCGCAGCCGGCCGCCGGTCAGGGCGGTGATCCACGACTGGAGCAGGACGACGTACATCAGCTGGCGGTAGAGGAGTTGTTGCAGCGGCAGGGAGATCAGGTGGGTCATGCGTTCCTTGTCGAGGTGGAAGGCGTACGCCGCGCACACGGCCTGGACGCAGAGGACGCCGAACCACGCGCCGATCGTCTTCTCCGTCGGGCCGAACACCAGCCCGTACAGGAGGAACACGTCGATGAGCGGGGCCAGCAGGGGCGCGACCACCATGAACAGCGACACCAGCGGCAGGCCCACACGTCCGAAGCGGCCCGAGGGGCCCCGCTCGAAGAGGGCCCTGCGGTGCTTCCAGATCGCCTGCATGGTGCCGTAGCACCAGCGGTAGCGCTGCGACCACAGCTGCTGCACGGATTCGGGCGCCTCGGTCCAGGCGCGGGCCTTCTCCGCGTAGACGACGTGCCAGCCGTCGCGGTGCATGGCCATGGTGATGTCGGTGTCCTCGGCGAGGGTGTCCTCGCTCATGCCGCCGACCCGTTCGAGGGCCTCGCGGCGGAAGGCGCCGACGGCACCGGGAATGGTGGGCATGCAGCGCAGGACGTCGTACATGCGGCGGTCGAGGTTGAAGCCCATCACGTACTCGATGTGCTGCCAGGCGCCGATGAGGGTGTCCCGGTTGCCGACCTTCGCGTTCCCGGCGACGGCGCCGACGCGCGGGTCGGCGAACGGCTGGACCAGTTCGCGGACGGTGGACGGTTCGAAGACCGTGTCGCCGTCCATCATCACGATCAGGTCGTGGCGGGCGTTGGCGATGCCCCGGTTGAGGGCGGCGGGCTTGCCCGCGTTGAGCTGCCGCACGACCCGTACGTCGGGCAGGTCCCGGCCCAGCTCCTCGACGATCCGGGCGGTGCCGTCGCTGGACCCGTCGTCGATGACGAGGACCTCGATGGGGTGGTCACTGGCCACCAGCGAACGGACGGTCTTCTCGATGCACTTGGCCTCGTTGTACGCGGGCACGAGGACGGACACCGGTTCGGTGACGGGGCCGTCGGGGCCCCAGCGGAAGTTCCGGCGGCGGACCTTGCGGGCGTGGCACACCGACAGGATCAGCATCAGGCCGAAGCGGGCGAGGACGAGGACGCCGACGACCGAGAGGGCCACGACGAGGACACCCGTGATCCGCTCGGACGCCTGGACGAGCGCCACCCACGCCTTGCCCTTCCACAGGCCGAGCCCGGTGACCTCGGTGTGCGCGCTGGGCGCGTCGAGCGCCCCGGTGAGGGTGGGGAACGCGTAGCCCTGGTCGCGCAGTTGGAGGATGAACCGGTCGAGCGCGGCGACGGTCTGCGAGCGGTCGCCGCCGGAGTCGTGCATCAGCACGATCGCGCCCTCGCCGGCCTTCGGTGTGGCCCGGCGGATGATCTCGTCGACGCCGGGCCTGCTCCAGTCCTCGCTGTCGGTGTCGCTGACGACGGTGATGTAGCCGCGGCTGCCGATGTACTGCGTCACCGGCCAGGACCGGTTGTCCATACGGCCCGAGAACGACGAGTACGGCGGCCGGAACAGCGAGGTCCGGATGCCCGCGGCGCCCGCGAGCGCCATCTGGTTCTGGGACAGCTCCCAGTCGATGCGGCCCTTGGACTGGAGCGAGAGATCGGGGTGGTTGAAGGTGTGCAGCCCGATCTCGTGGCCCTCGGCGACCATGCGCCGCACCAGGTCCGGGTAGCGGGAGGCCATGGTGCCGGTGATGAAGAAGACGGCGTGCGCGTCGTGCTTCCTCAGCACGTCGAGGACCTTGGGCGTCCAGACGGGGTCGGGGCCGTCGTCGAATGTGAGGACCAGTTCGCGGTCGGGTACGTCGAGGCTGGTCGCACGGCCCGAGCGGGTGTCGATCACCGGGCCGCCGTCGAGGATCCGCTGCGGCACCCGGTCGTTCGACACGGGCGGACGGATCCGGTGGTCGGCGAGGATCTCGCTGTGCACGTAGCCGCGCAGCATCAGCATCGCCATCAGGGCGACGAGGAACAGGCACGGCAGGATGTGGCGGAGCGGCAGCCGCACGGTCCGGCGCTTCGGCGGGCGCTTCGACGAGCCCTTCGGGGGGCTTGTGGCCGTGCCGTCGGCGGTCTCGGGCGTACGGGGTGTGCGGGTACGGCGCTTGGCGGCGGCACGCGAAGGCGTGCCGCCGCGCCTGAAGCGGGTCATTATGCGGGGGTCTCCGAGGGCTGCGGTTCCTGCGGACTCTCCGGTGCCGCGGTGGCGGGCTCGACCGGTGCCGGGGTCGGGGGACCCTCGGCGGCGACGGTGTCCGTGCCGGATCCCGTGCCGGGAGCGGGGCCGCTGGACTCGGAGGGTGTGGGCGTCGGGGTGGGCGTGGGGCTGGAGCCGCCGCCGGCCGGCTGGGACGCGGAGGCCGAAGGCTCGGGGTCCTTCACGCCGGTGGTCGGCTTCGGCTGCGGTCCGGCGCTCGCGCCGCCGGTGGGCCGGGCGCTCGCGGAGGCCTCCGGTGCCTTCTTCTTCCCGTCGTCGCGGGCGTCACCGCGGAAGTCACCGCGGCCCGGCGCGGGTGTCACTCCCGGGGAGACCGACCCCGCGCTCGGCGGCGGCACGACCCCCTCGGCGGTGTCGGCGACGTCGGACGACTCGGCCGGCTGCGGCGGGGTGTCCACCTTGTCCGCCGGCGCCTCGTCCTTCTGCATCGGCATCGGCAGCCAGGGCGCGTCCGAGTTGCCCGACACCAGCGTGCCGACGATGACGACGGCGTACGCGGCGCAGACGGTGCCGACCGCGATGCCGAGCTTGCGGTACCGGTTGCGGCGGCGCCCCGACTCGTCGACGAAGACCGGTCCGTCGGGCTGGCCGGCCTTGTCCGGGTCCTTGCCCGGGTGCCTGCCCGGCCCGTCCAGTTCCCGTCCGACGCCGTCGAGTTGGACGGTCACCTCGTGCGGGTCGTGGTTGCGGCCGGGCTGGTCGGGCTGCTCCCAGGGGGACGCCACGGTGCCGGGCCGGTCGGCCTCGCGCCCGGCTGCGTCGGGTTGCCGGGGCACACCGGCGAAGGCGGTCGACGGCCGGGGCACGGATCCCGTTCTGCCGACGGCCTCGGGCCACACCACCTCGTCACCGGCGGCGCCGGTCCGGGCGAACGGGTCGGTACCGAGGCCGCCCTCGACGTCACACCGGTGTTGGTCTCGGCTGTCGCCGTCGGACCGCTCCGGCTGGGTGCCTTTCGGCCAGTTCTCCACGTGCACGCGCTTCCCCCCACGGGTTGCGGATGCGTGTTCGATGCCGGACTCTCGCACTTTCCTGTACCGGACCGGACCCCCACCCGATCCGGGGCGCCCCGCCCATCACACGCACCCGGGGGCCCGAATGTAGAGGAGGGGAGAGATATGACATGCGTGCTATCAGATGAAACTCATCATGATGAGTGCATCTGTGGCCGGAATCCACCCGTCCTGCGGATATGAAAGCCATACTTCCGCGCTCGCTCGTTCGGTGGCGGCCCGCCGCAGGGCATCGAGCCCCGGATGCGTGAACCCCTTCCGCCACACCAGCGAGACGGGGGACAGCGGGACGGGGTCGACGAGGGGCCGCAGCACACTGCGCGGCATGGGCGGGAAGTCCACCACCGCCAGCACGGGCGTCCGCGTCTTGGCCATGACCCGCGCGAACTCCTCCTCGCCCACCACGAGGGGCGCCGCGGGCGCGACCTCGATCCCCCGCCCCGCGAACAGCTCCCGCGCCAGCTCCGTCCACTCCGGCGTGCGAGGATTGCCGGCACCCGCGTACACGGTCTCGCCCCTCAGCTCCGCCAGCGGCACGGCGTCCAGCGCGGTAAGCCGGTGGTCCTCGGGCAGGATCACCGCCATCGGCTCGTACCGCACGGGCTGTTGTTCCAGCCGGGCCCGCACCGCCGGGTCCAGCCCCGCGAACCTCCCGAACGACACGTCCAGCCGCCCGGCGAGGATCTCGGCGGCGGCATGCGTGAGCCCGCTCTCGTAGCGCGCCAGCAACTCCACGTCGGGCACCAGCTCCCGGGCCCGCCGCAGCACCCGCACGCCGGTGGCGAGCCCCGGCGAGTTCAGGTCCACCAGCAACGGCCGTGCCTGCTTGAACGCCCCCACGAGCGCGTCCTGCGCCTCCAGCACGCGCCGCGCGTACGGCACCAGCCGCTCCCCGTCGGGCGTCAGCGCCACCTGCCGGGTCGTCCGCACGAACAGCTCCACGCCCAGCTCCCGCTCCAGCCGCCGCACATCCCGGCTGAGCGCCTGCTGGGCGACGTAGAGCCGGGCGGCGGCCCGGGTGAAGTGCAGTTCGTCGACAACAGCGAGAAAGGCACGCAGCAGCCGCGGCGCGACAGCATCGGAAGCGAGGGACATCCGCCGAACTTACAACCAGGGTGCGTGAATCACCACGGAGTAGGTGTTGGACGGTGGATCAAGAACCGCGCGACGGTGGAACACATGCCGCAACGCCCGACACCCCTCCTGACCGTCACCGCCGACCAGCTGGTGGCAGTGGACTTCACCCCCCGCCGCCCTCAGGGACACGAGGAAGCCAACTCGAAACCCAGCCGACCCAAGGAGCGCGGGGCGGTGACACATGCGGCTCCGCCGCGTGGGCGCGACCAGCCACAACACACCCACACCCGCCGAAGCACCAGCACCCCCACCCCCTCAGGCGCCCCAAAACGCACCCGCACCCTCCCACGCACCCAAGAACGCACCCGTACCCCCTCCTACCGCCACCTCTTCCACATCCCCGGCACCCGCGCCTTCACTGTCGGCTCCCTCCTCGCCCGCCTCCCCATGGGCATGTTCAGCGTGAGCGCGATCCTGATGATCGCCCCCGCCCGCGACTCCTACGCCCTCGCCGGCGCCGTAGTCGCCACCGGCCTCGCCGCCACCGCCCTGGTCGCCCCCCTCACCGCCCGCCTCGTCGACCGCCACGGCCAGGCCCGCGTCGCCGTCCCGGCCACCGCCCTCGCCCTCCTCGGCGGTCTCTCCCTGATCGCCTGCGTCCACTGGAACGCCCCGACCTGGACCCTCTTCGCCTCCTACGCCGCCACCGCCACCGTCCCCAACACCGGCGGCATGGCCCGCGCCCGCTGGGCCCACCTCCTGAAGGACGACCCGGCGGCCCTGCACACCGCGAACTCCTTCGAACAGGCCGCCGACGAACTGTGCTTCATGGTCGGCCCCGTCATCGCCGCGTTCCTGTGCACCTCCCTGTTCCCCGAGGCCGGCACCCTGTTCGGCGGCATCGTCGTCCTGACCGGCGTCCTGGTCTTCGCCGTCCAGCGCGCCACCGAGCCGCCGCCGAGCGGCCGCACGGCCGCGAGGTCCCCCGTCCGCGCCCCCGGCGTCCCCTCCCTCCTCGCCGTCTTCCTCGCGATGGGCGCCGTCTTCGGCTCCCTGGAGGTCGTCACGGTCGCCCACCCCGACGCGCGCGGCGACGCCTCCGCGGCGGGCCTGGTCCTGGGCCTCCAGGCGGCCGGCTCCTGCGCGGCGGGGCTGGCGTTCGGCGCGATACGGGTGACCCGTTCCGCCGACCGCCGCTTCCCGCTCTGCCTGGCCGCCATGGCGGCCCTGATGACCCTGCCGTGGCTCACCGCCTCGTCCACCGGCTCGCTCCTCGCGCTCGCCCCCGCCCTCCTGGTGGCCGGCATGGCCACCGCGCCCACCATGGTCACGGCGATGTCCCTGATCCAGGAGCGCACCCCCGAGGGCCAGTTGAACGAGGGCATGACCCTCGCGGTCACCGGACTCCTCGGCGGCATCGCCGGCGGCTCCGCGCTCGGTGGCTGGATGGTCGACCACGGTCCAGGCCCGGCCACCACCGGCTTCGCCGTGCCGGCGGCCGCCGCCACGCTGGCCCTGGCGCTGTCCCTGGCCGTGTCGAAACGGCGTCCGGCCGTTTTCCGCACACCCCATTGACGTGTTCACGCCCCACCTTTACCTTCGCCCGTCGAAGCGCTTCGACGTGACTCGTCGAAACGATTCGACTGCGGAGCGCACCGAGAACCATCCGACTCCCCCGGAGGCACTGGATGTTGACGGCACGACGGCGTACGACGGCGGCGGAACAGCGCGGCACGAACGAGGAGAGCACCCGCCCCCCGCGAGATCGTCGAGGTGGCCCACATCGACGGCGCGAACACGTGGCTCTTCTTCATCTGGACGTGGAACGAGTTCCTGCTCCCGCTGGTGATGCTGATCTCCAACGACAACCAGACCGTGTCGGTGGCCCTCGTCGGCTTCCAGGGACAGCGGCTGATGCACGCCACGATGACCAACGCCGCGGCCCTCCTCGGTGTCCTGCCCGCGCTCGTCTTCTTGCTCGTCTTCCAGCGCACCCTCCTCATACCGAGCGGGAGTGAGTCCTGTTGCCAGAACTCATGCTCGGCCGGACGCCCCGAACGGTGTTGGGTGCCCTGGTCGCCCGCGTTCGCTCCGCGTCCGGGCGGCACGGATCGTATCCGTGGTCCGGGAACGCGGGGGCGGGTTCCCTCACGCCCCGGGATGCCCGGTCGGGCCCGGACGGTCCGATGCCCCGCACGATCACTCCGGTCGTGTGGGGGCGGTGCCGTCCGTCGCCGGACGGGGTGTCCCAGGGCGCGCCTTCCGATCGCCACGGCGGCCGCGTCGTGGCGAGTGGTCTTCCTTGTCTTGCCGGTAAGGGGTTGTTGCCAGCGCTGAGCACCCCACTTACCGGTGTAGGCGAGGTCGACGGCCACGACGGGAATGCCGAGACCGGCCGCCATCGACACCAGCCGTGCCCACAGCCTGGCCACAGGCATGCCGGAGATCAGCCTGCGGCGCCGGGCCAGCGTCCACTGATCATGCGTGGCCTTCGTGATCGAACCGACCCAACGGGAGGACGACACCCCCGTCAACGACCGCTCACGCGCGGCCCACCCCACGGCGTCACGGTCCAGACCCACCGCGCACCGGGCCTTCAGACCCGCGAGGCCGGCTCGCCCAGATGATCGCCGACCAGACGGAGAACATGCTCGTCCTCGGCGGCCAGGCGCCTGAGCCGGTCACGGACCGCCACCCCCGACGGGCCGAGCGCGACGAGCAGCTCACAACCCTCACCCGCGGCATCGCCGTGGGAGCCGTGAAGTAGGCCGTGACATAAGGAGAGCCCCCACATGAAGTTCACCGACGGCTACTGGCTGCTGCGGGAGGGCGTCACCGCGGCCCACCCGGTCCAGGCGCTCGACGTCACCGCCACCGACGCGGGCGCCCTGGAGATCCACGCCCCCACCCGGCCCGTCCGCCACCGCGGCGACCTGCTGAAGGGACCCGTCGTGACCATCAGCGCCCACGCCCCTATGCCCGACGTCATCGGCATCACCCTCACCCACTTCGAGGGCGAGCCGCCCCGCGGCCCCGACTTCGAGCTCACCACCGAGGAGTTCACCCCGCACACCGCATGCGACGACGAGCACGCCACCCTCACCGCCGGCGCCCTCTCGGTGCGCGTGGCCCGCACCGGCTCCTGGCGCGTCGACTTCCTCGCCCACGGCCGCACCCTCACCACCAGCGGCCCCAAGTCCATGGGCATCATGCGGGACGGGTCCGGCGCCCACCATCTGCGCGAGCAGCTCAACCTCGGCGTCGGCACCTCCGTCTACGGCCTCGGCGAACGCTTCGGCCCGCTCGTGAAGAACGGCCAGGTCGTCGACGTCTGGAACGCCGACGGCGGCACGGCCACCGAACAGGCCTACAAGAACGTGCCGTTCTACCTGACCGACGCAGGCTACGGCGTCTTCGTCGACCACCCCGGCAAGGTGTCCTTCGAGGTGGCCTCCGAGGTGGTGTCGAGGGTCCAGTTCAGCGCGGAGACCCAGCGGCTGACGTACTACGTCATCTACGGGCCCACCCCGAAGGAGATCCTCCGCAAGTACACGGCCCTCACCGGCCGCCCGGCCCTGCCGCCCGCCTGGTCCTTCGGCCTGTGGCTGTCGACCTCGTTCACCACCTCCTACGACGAGGAGACGGTGACCTCCTTCATCGAGGGCATGCGGGAGCGCCGGCTGCCGCTGTCCGTGTTCCACTTCGACTGCTTCTGGATGCGCGAGTTCCAGTGGTGCGACTTCGCGTGGGACCCGCGGGTCTTCCCCGACCCGGAGGGCATGCTGGCCCGCCTCAAACGCCGGGGCCTGCGGATCTCCGTCTGGATCAACCCGTACATCGCCCAGCGCTCACCGCTGTTCGCCGAGGGCAGGGCGCTCGGGCATCTGCTCCGCAGACCCGACGGCGGGGTCTGGCAGTGGGACCTGTGGCAGCCCGGCATGGCCCTCGTCGACTTCACCAGCCCCGCCGCCCGCCAGTGGTACGCGTCGAAGCTGGAGGCCCTGCTCGCCCAGGGCGTCGACTGCTTCAAGACCGACTTCGGCGAGCGGGTCCCGCTCGACGTGACCTGGTCCGACGGCACCGACCCCGAGCGGATGCACAACTACTACACCTACCTCTACAACCGCACCGTCTTCGACGTCCTGCGCAAGCACCGCGGCGAGGGCGACGCGGTCCTCTTCGCCCGCTCCGCGACCACCGGCAGCCAGCGCTTCCCCGTCCACTGGGGTGGCGACTGCGAGTCGACGTACGAGGCGATGGCCGAGTCGCTGCGGGGCGGTCTGTCGCTGGGCCTGTCGGGCTTCGGTTACTGGAGCCATGACATCGGCGGCTTCGAGGGCACCCCGACACCCGCGCTGTTCAAACGGTGGATCGCCTTCGGTCTGCTGTCCTCCCACAGCCGGCTGCACGGTTCGTCGTCGTACCGGGTCCCCTGGCTCTTCGACGACGAATCGGTGGACGTCCTGCGGACGTTCACCCACCTCAAGCTGGGTCTGATGCCCTACCTGTACGAGGCCGCGCGCGCCGCCCACGACGAGGGCGTGCCGATGATGCGCGCGATGGTCCTGGAGTTCCCCGACGACCCCGGCTGCGCCCCGCTGGACCGCCAGTACATGCTCGGCCCCGACCTCCTCGTGGCGCCCGTCTTCAGCGACGAGGGCGACGTGTCGTACTACGTCCCCGAGGGCACCTGGACCCACTACCTCACCGGCGGGACGGTCACCGGCCCCCGCTGGGTCCGCGAACGTCACGACTTCCTGAGCCTGCCGCTGCTGGTGCGCCCGGGCGCCGTGATCCCGGTGGGCGCGGTGACGGACCGCCCGGACTACGACCACGCCGACGGCGTCACCCTGCGCGCGTACGGCCTCGCCCACGGCGCCCAGGTGACCGTCCCGGTGGGCGACGTGACGTTCACCGTCGTACGGGAGGGGAACGTCCTGCGGGCCTCGTGCGGCACCCCGAGGGCCCCGTGGCGCCTGTGGGCGGACGGGCGGGAGGTCCGGGCGGCGTCCGGCACGGGCTTCCTGACGATGGAGCTGGAGCCGGGCCCGGAAGGCGGGGGATCGCGGTGACGGTGAAGATCACGGATGTCGCCCGGCACGCGGGGGTCTCCCCCAGCACCGTGTCGTACGCGCTGAGCGGGAAGCGCCCGATCTCCGCGGAGACCAGGGCACGGGTGGAGGCGTCCATCCGCGAGCTGGGCTACCGCCCGCACGCGGGTGCCCGCGCCCTGGCCAGCAGCAAGTCGAACGTGCTGGCGATGGTGGTGCCGTTGCGGGCCGGGATCCATGTGCCGGTGGTGATGGGCTTCGCGGTGTCGGTGGTGACGTCGGCCCGCGCGCACGACCACGATGTGCTGCTGCTGACCCAGGAGGAGGGCGAGGAAGGGCTGCGCCGGGTCGCGGACACGGCCCTCGTCGACGCGCTGATCGTGATGGACATCCAACTCCGCGACCCCCGGCTACCGTTGCTCCGTACCCTGGACCGCCCTTCCGTGCTGATCGGGTTCCCCGCCTCGGCGGACGGGCTGACCTGCATCGACCTGGACTTCCGGGCGGCGGGCGAGTTGTGCGTGGACCATCTGGCCGGTCTGGGCCACCGGGTCGTGGGCCTGATCGGCTCACCCCCCGAGGTGTACGTCCGTCGGACGTCGTTCGCGCAGCGGGTCCTCCAGGGCTTCACGGCCGCCGCCACCCGCCACGGCATGACGTCCACGGTCCACCCGTGCGAGGCCACGCCCGCGGCGGCCCGCGAGGTCGCCGAGCGGCTGCTGCGCGAGCACCCCGCCCTCACCGGCGTGGTGGTCCACAACGAGGCCGTCCTGGACCCCCTGCTGGACGCCTTCGAGCACCTCGGTCTCCGCGTCCCGGCCGACCTCTCGATCACTGCCCTGTGCCCCGAGGACCTGGCCACGTCGCTGCGTCTCCCCCTCACGTCGGTCGCGATCCCGTCGACCGAGCTGGGCGAACAGGCCGTGGCCCTGCTGATGAAGAAGCTCGACGGCGCCCCCGTCCCCGAGGCCACCCTGCTCCCCGCCCGCCTGACCCCACGGGCGAGCACGGCCCGTCGGCCGACGGGCTGAGGGGCGGGTCGGCGGGCCGGGAGCCGACGGCTCGGGCGAACGACGCGGCATGGCCGGCTTCGGGGCCTCACGCCTCCCCGAAGCCGGCCATGCTCCACCTTCCTCTACTTTCCGGTGAGCTCGACTTCGCAATCCAGCGTCTGGGTGAACTCCCGACCGCCCTGACGGTAATCGAACTTGCAGTAGCGGGCGCTACCTCCGGGAAGGCTGACGATTTTCAGCTTCGCCAGGTAGTAGATGTCGCTCGATGCGTGCGGAGCGACTTTCACGGAACCGGTTGAGTAGTCTTTGAGCGCCTCGAACCGCGGAGTGAGCTTACTGCCTTCCTTTACAAGGAGAGCCAGCCCCTCGGTGTCCTCGAGACTGTAGGCGCCGTACTTCAGAACCTTGATTCCCCGAGGCACCTCCACCAGGGATGCACCGGTTATTTCGATCGGCTCGGCGGACTTGTTGGCGGGAACCGGGAGTGCGAACCACCACGTGTCCCCCGCCTTCGCGTTCTCGCTTCCAACAGTCCCGTTCGTCTGCGCGCCACCCTCGAGAGCAGTTCCCTGAGACTTCTGCACATCCTGCGAGGAACACCCCGCAACAAAGAGCACAGAAACCGCAAGGGCAGCGAATTTACCAGGAATAGAAAACGCCCGGCTTACCTGAGACAGGACCATTTTTACCCCAGATGTAGTGTCGAGCCGACGTCAGGTTTCCTGCTGTTACGCGCTGCTTGTGCTCACGGTCAAGCTGAGACGAGGCACTGAGCACCAGACCATCAATCGTCACCGCGGCCGAGAACTTCACACTACGCCCCTTCGACAGCTGAAAGTACGCTCCAGGCTCCACGTAAGCGCGATTCCTCTTGGGCGACTTCTTGAAGTCATCGCCACCATCCTTGGCGCTGACATTCTTGCCATACTTCCCTGTTGCCCCACCGGACGGCACCTTGTACTTGGTTGCCAGGATCTCCTTGTGGGAGACGCTCGTGCCGCCGCACTTGATGGTCACCTTGACCTTCTTGTACTCGATCGGAACCTTCCACTGCTTGCCGAAATATGGGCCTTGATTCGTGTACCCGGTCGAGTACCCAAAGGAGTTTCCGACGCTCTTCGATCCCGATATCTTGTACTTTCCACCCGGCGAGGATACGGCAGCCTCGATGTTCGCCGTCATCTTCTCGTCATAATCCACTGACGCCTTGGCATCCCAGTAGGCATGCCCTTCTGCCACCACCGTGTACTTGATGTACTTCTTGAGCGTCTTGGTTTTTCTTTCACACCCGCCCAGGAACGGAGTGATCTCCATCCCCCCGACATCCGTTCCGTTCATGATGTAGGGGTTGTAATCCTTGGGCGGGGCGCCGGCCGGGTCCTGCCACTCCGGTAGCGGGTCATCACCAATGGCATCGACTGTGTATTTGTCCTGAATTGAACCCCAGCTCGCATCAGTAGCGAGCTCGGACGGTTCCAAATCGTTGCCGTTGTCGGGAGCCTGCGGCAGAAGTGAACTCGCGTCGGGTGCTTCCTCTGACGCTGTTGCGACTGAGGCTTGCATGGCAGTGGGGGCCGTTTCCGGTGCTGCGGTCGTGAACTTCGAAGCCGACATGATCACACCGGTGGCAGTCACACCCGTGGCCGTGGCCGTAACGTTCAAAGCGCCACCGTTCTCCTCTACCACGTTCCGCACGCCGGAAGGAAGAGTATCGGGAATGGTGAAGGACCAGGAACCGTCTTCACGCGTGGTGGTTTTCCCGAGGACAGGCAGCGTGGTGGTCGCACCGACCTCGTCGGGAACGAGATCACCGGCTTCAATGACCACGTCGAGACCCGCGGCCGGCCGTCCGTCGCCCTGGACGAATCGGCCGCTAACCGTTTGGGCGTCCCGTGGTGCTGGTTGTGGCTCAGGAGTGGAGTCGGGCACCGCCGCAGGCACATCCGGCTCCTCCGGACGACTGCCGAAGTAGGGGCGCTCGCCTGTAGCGTCCGCCAAGCAGTCCGCTGTGTCGGCAAAGACCTGCCCATAGATACCGGTTGCGATCTCGGCGTTAGCGAGGGCCAGACTGTCTGTTCCGGTGTAGCCCTTGATGGTGCCGGAGTAGTCTCGGGAACCCGTGCTCGTGTTGATGGTTCCCGGGCCCGGGCTCCATGCCTGCACGGCGCCTGTAAGTCCTGTGGCTATGATCTTCGGTGTACCCAGCGCCACCCTCGTCACCCTGGGCGGGGAAGTCATGGTTTCGCTCGCCATAAAGGGCCAAGCCTGTATTTGACCGTCTGTCAGAGTGTAGATGGTCTTTCCAACTGCCCATACGCCGTCGGCGTTCTTTATGGCCACCGCTCCCGGGCTCGTGGCGGAGATCTTGACCGTCAGCTCGGAGATCGTTCCGGCACCCGTCGAGGGATCACTCTGCGAGTAAACGGTGATCTCGCCGCTTTCGGCCTGGCCGAACAGCAACTTGCCAACCGCCCAAACCTTCCGGAAGTTCGTCCAGTTTACATCGTACGTCTTTGCGGGCGCCAGCAAGGAGCCGCCCACAGCGGTCTGATCCTTGTAGGACTTGAGACTTCCGGATGCTGTGATTTCGTAGATCACCCCACTACCGGCAGAGAAGAGCCTGCTGTCACCCGGTACAGTCGCGGTCTTTTCGGTATCGAAGAAGACGCCGCTGGCGTTACCGCTCTTGGGCTCCCAGTCAAGGTACTTACGCAGCGTGCGAGGCGCACTTTTGGCGGGCAAGACAGGTCCCGGCGGCACCTCGATAACATAGGTTGCCACACTTGATGGGCATTCGGCTGCAACTGCCGACGCGGCACCGAGCACGGAGGGGACGGTGAGTGCACCCCCCAACAAAAATGCCACGCACAGTACCCGGAAGACTTCTTCGCTGTTTCTACCGCTAACCTTTTTTGACACGACTTCCCTTGGCTCGATTGGCGGAGGGTCGCACATACAGAACACATGACACAGATCCGAGGAGACGCACGCCAACGGTGCATCCATACCCTGGCGCGACATCACTTGCTGGCAGGGCATGCAGGCGAAGAGTTGCTGGCGATCACAGAATGTACTCTGCCGAGCAGGTGCATCGACAGGGTGTTGAGCAAGTCTTGAGCTACTGAAGGATCGTCAACATGTCGGTCAACGCCGCGAGTTCAGGAGAGTGACACTGAGGGCCCATTTACTGAGGTCGAGTTCATAGGGGTCGCGGCGCTCGGGTCTGCCAGGTGATCCAGGCTCCTGTATCAAGTCCGCGGCACGACCTTCCCCGAGAGCACCGATGTGCTGGCTCAAGACCGAAGCCGGCAAAGCCAAGGGGCCGAAGCCGGAGGCACCCGTGACGGGCCTCAGGACACAACGCAGCGGGGCCCGGTGGTCTGGTCGACCACCGGGCCCCGCTGTTCATGCGTCACATGGGAATTGTGGAGATGGCGGGAATCGAACCCGCGTCCAACGGTGCGGAATCAGGGCTTCTCCGTGTGCAGTTCGCTATGAGTTTCTCAGCCCCGGCGATCACGCGAACAAGTCGCCGACGGGCTCAGTCACTGTTTGATTTCCCTCTTCACCCCGTGACCGGGATCAAGGTTTAGTCCCCTAGCTGATGCCAGGATCCGGGTCGGGAACAGCCCCGGGCTGACACTCCCTTTAAATGAGAGGCTCGGTCTCGCTACCTGAGATCAGGCGGCGAGAGCGAAGCGCTGCTCGGGAGAATCGCTCTTAACAGTGGCGATTATTTTTTTCGGCCTGTGGTTTACGAGATCATGGCCGCTTCCTCGACACGCTTCCCCTGCTTCGACATCCGCTGTCGAAACCGATCATCCCCATGTTGTGTTTTCAACCCCTCCGAGGAGGGCTCTCGCACCCGCTGTGAGGTGCGGATGCCATCGTACGTGAACAACGCGAGCGCATGCCACCGTATTCCCGGCGGCCACGCGCGCGTCGCCCCGGCTACGCCCGCTGCTTGCGCTTCGCCGCGGCGATGGCGCGGTCCGACTCCCGCCGGTCCTGCTTCTCCCGCAGGGTCTGCCGCTTGTCGTACTCCTTCTTGCCTCGGGCGAGCGCGATCTCCGCCTTGGCGCGGCCGTCCTTGAAGTACAGGGAGAGCGGCACGATCGTGTGCCCCGTCTCCTGCGCCTTGGACTCCAGCTTGTCGATCTCCTCGCGGTGCAGCAGCAGCTTCCGCTTGCGGCGCGCGGAGTGGTTGGTCCAGCTGCCCTGGTGGTACTCGGGGATGTGCGCGTTGTGCAGCCACGCCTCTCCCCGGTCGATCTGGACGAAGCCGTCGGTCAGCGAGGTCCGGCCCTCACGCAGCGACTTCACCTCGGTGCCGGTCAGGACGAGCCCGGCCTCGTAGGTGTCGATGATCGCGTAGTCGTGGCGGGCCTTCTTGTTCTGGGCGACGATCTTGCGCTTGCCGCCCTTCTCGCCGTCCCTCGCCTTGGCGGCCGCCCCGCCCTGCTTGGGCTGCGACTCCTTGGGTACGTACATTCCCTTGCTCATAGTGCCGTCCATTTTCGCACTACGCGGGGGTGCCGGGGAAAGCCGATTACTCGTACTCGCCGAGTCCGCTCAGCACCGTCTCGGCCCGCTGGAGGGCGTCGTCGTCGGCGTCCAGGTCGGGGGTGATGCCCCGGCCGTCGACGCCGCGGCCGGAGGGGGTGCGGTAGTGGCCGACGGTCAGCTCGGCGACGGACCCGTCGGGGAGGCGGCTCGGCATCTGCACGGAGCCCTTGCCGAAGGTGCGGGAGCCCACGACCACCGCGCGGCCGCGGTCCTGGAGCGCTCCGGTGAGCAGTTCGGCCGCGCTCATCGTGCCGCCGTCGACGAGCGCGACCAGCGGTCTGGTGCTGTCGCCGCCGGCGTCCGCGTGCAGGGCGCGCTGTTCGCCGTTGACGTCGTAGGTGGCGACGAGGCCGCCGTCGAGGAAGGCGGAGGAGGCAGTGACGGCCTCGGCGACCAGTCCGCCGGAGTTGCCGCGCAGGTCGAGCACGAACCCGGTCGCGTCGGCGGCCTGCTCGACGGCCGCGCGCACCATGTCACCCGAGCCCTTGGTGAACGCGTCGACCTTGATCACGGTGATCCCGTCGGCGAGGCTGCTGACGGTGACGTCCTCGGTGGACAGTCGGGCCCTGCGCAGGGTCTCCTGCCAGGTCCGGGTGGAGCGCTGCAGACCCAGCGACACCTTCGTACCGGCGGCGGCGTCCTCGGCGGTGTCCTCTTCCCCGTCGATCGCGTCGCCGCGCAGTAAGGAGACGACGTCCGTGACGGGGCGGCCGTCGACCTTCTCGCCGTCGACGCTGACGAGCCGGTCCCCGGCGCGGATCCCGGCGCGGGCGGCGGGCGAGCCGTCCTGGACACGGGTGATCTCGACCCGGCCGTCGCGCCGCAACCGCGCCCACAGCCCGACGCCGGTGTACTCGCCGTCGAGGGCTTCCTGGAACTCCTCGTACTCGCCCTCGGAGTAGACCGCCCCCCAGCGGTCGCCGCTGCGGCTGACGGCCCGCTCGGCGGCCTCCACGGGGGAGGTGCCCTCGGCCATGGCCTCGGCGGCGGCCTCGGCCACGTCCTGCTGCCGGGCGGCCGGGGCGGAGCGGGGCGCGCCGGAGGCGTCGTCCTTGCGGTACGGGTCCTCGAAGGAGCCGGTCGCGGCGCCGGTGGCGAGCACGCTCGCGAAGACCAATGTCAGGGCCGCCCCGCGGCGGATGCGGCGGGGCTGGGAGAACAGGTCGCGGCCTGACATGTCGGCGAGTCTAGGACAACGGGAGGGGCCGTAGCGGTCCTTGCCGGTACGGCCCCATTGGCGTGCGTCACACCATCAGATATGCCGTGACGTGCGGCACACTTCTTCCCGTCCGGTCACACCAGGTTGTACTCGGCGGCCTTGGCCAGGTTCACCGCGTACGCGCCCCACATGCCCCTGGCGAAGAGCCGGTTGGACTTGTCGGTGATGGGGTGCTTCTGCCAGACGGCCTTGGGGCCGTGGGCGGACACGTCGAGGACGAGGTAGCCGTTCTTCTTCACCAGCTTGAAGGTGATGATCTTGCCGGCCCCCTCCAGATGCCCGGGGAGCGACTTGAGGGTGAAGTAGGTCTTGCCGACCGCGGTGACGCGCACCGGGTTGCAGTCCTTGACCATCTTCAGACAGATCTTCTGATTCTTCTTGACCGTCTTCGGCATGCCCTTGATCGGGAACACACCGTTCATGATCTTGTTCATCTTCTTGAACGACACCTCGGCGGGCGTCGTCTTGCGGATGACCCGGTACGTGTAGTGGTACTTGTACTCGCCGCCCTTCGCGGCGACGGCCGGAGCCGTCGACGCGGCCGGCGCGGCCGGTGCGGCCGAGGCGGGTACGGCCGGCAGCAGCAGGGCCGCCCCGATGGCGGTCGCCACCACCGTACCGGCCATCCGCTTGCCTGCGCCCCCGTTGAGTGCGTACATGATCGCTCGTTCCCCTCGTTCACTGTCATTGCTCCCGGGAACCGGAGGTCCGCCGGGAGCGCGATCGGTCGGAACGAGCTTAACGATCAAGATTCGCGCAGGTAATCGCCATCGTGTGCCTAGATCGTCATGATCGTGCAACGGGCGTCAGACCCGGAGGTACTTCCGTAGCGCAACGAACGCGGCCATGGCCGGCATGAGCAGTCCGATCGCCAGGACCAGCGGCAGCTTGGTCAGCACGACGTCCCAGCCGATGAAGTTGACCAGCGGGATCTTCTCCGCGAGCCACTGGTCGATCAGGAAGTACTTGCCGCCGACGATCAGCGTCCCGGCGAAGCCCGCGCCGATCAGGCCCGCGATCGCGGCCTCCATGATGAACGGCGCCTGGATGTAGAAACCGGACGCGCCCACGAGCCGCATGATTCCGATCTCCCGCCGACGGCTGAACGCGGAGACACGCACCGTGTTGACGATCAGCAGCAGCGCCACGACCAGCATCAGACCCATCACCCCGAGCGCCGCGACATTCATGCCGCCGAGCAGGTTGAACAGGTTCTCCAGCACGTCCCGCTGGTCCTCGACCGACTGGACACCGGCCCGCCCGGAGAACGCGGTGTCGATCACCTTGTACTTCTCCGGGTCCTTCAGCTTGATCCGGTACGACTCCTGCATCTGGTCCGGGGTGAGCGACGCGGCCAGCGGGGAGTCCTTGAACTGCTCCTTGTAGTGCTTGTAGGCCTGGTCCGCCGACTCGTAGTAGACCTGCTCGACGATGTCGAGCTTGCCCAGGTCGCTCTTGATCTGCTGCTTCTGCTCCGAGGTGACGGCGCCCTTGGAGCAGTTGGCGTCCGCCTCCGCGTCCGCCTTGTTGCACAGGAAGATCGACACCTGGACCTTGTCGTACCAGTAGCCCTTCATCGAGCTGACCTGGTCCCGCATCAGCAGGGAGCCGCCGAACAGGGCGAGGGAGAGGGCCACCGAGATGACGACCGCGAAAGTCATCGTGAGATTGCGGCGGAGACCCACACCGATCTCCGACAGGACGAACTGCGCGCGCATGGCGTCTGGTCAAGCCTTTCCGTGGACGGTCGTCGAGCAGTGGTCAGTGCTGGTAGCCGTAGACGCCGCGCGCCTGGTCGCGGACGAGACGGCCCTTCTCCAGCTCGATGACGCGCTTGCGCATCTGGTCCACGATGTTCTGGTCGTGGGTGGCCATGACCACGGTCGTACCCGTCCGGTTGATCCGGTCGAGCAGCTTCATGATGCCGACGGAGGTCTGCGGGTCGAGGTTGCCGGTGGGCTCGTCGGCGATCAGCAGCTTGGGCCGGTTCACGAAGGCCCGCGCGATGGCGACGCGCTGCTGCTCACCACCGGACAGCTCGCCCGGCATCCGCTCCTCCTTGCCGCCGAGGCCGACCAGCTCCAGCACCTGCGGCACGGACTTGCGGATCTCGCCACGCGACTTCCCGATGACCTCCTGCGCGAAGGCGACGTTCTCGCCGACCGTCTTGTTCGGCAGCAGCCGGAAGTCCTGGAACACCGTCCCCAGCTGGCGGCGCATCTGCGGCACCTTCCAGTTGGACAGGCGCGCGAGATCCTTGCCCAGCACATGCACCTGACCCTGGCTGCACCGCTCCTCGCGGAGGATCAGCCGCAGGAAGGTGGACTTTCCGGAGCCGGAGGACCCCACGAGGAACACGAACTCGCCCTTCTCGACCTCCAGGGACACATCCCTGAGGGCGGGGCGGGTCTGCTTCGGGTAGACCTTGGACACGTTGTCGAATCGGATCACGGATGCACCACAGGCCGTCGGGGAATGGATGGTCGAGACTGTACCGCTACCCGTCCTCGTGAGGGGCGCGGGGAACTGCCCGAGTGACCTCGGCGATTCCGGCGCCGTGCGACGAACGGCACCCGCCCCTTTTCCGGGCGCCCGCGCACGCACCGGGGGAACCTGGCACAGTGGAGTAGGAGGGGACCGGCGAATCAGCGGAACGCACCGGTTCCGCGAAGCGTTGAGGTGTGTGTGAGGCCATTGCAAGGAGGGCGAGGCGCATGACGTACGACCGGTTGGTGTGCGCGAACTGCGCATCGCCCGTCGCCGAGGGCCGCTGCCATGTGTGCCGGGCCAGTCGCGAGCGGCTCCAGCAGGAGAATCCGTTCGCGGGCCTGAGCCCGATGACCCTGATCGCCCTCCTGGCGATCCTGATAACGGCGCTGGCGCTGCTCGCACACCAGACGACCGCCTAGGGTGACGCCGGCGGACGCATGAGTGACCGGCGGGTGCGCCCCGCCGACGTGACCGGACACGACGAAGGCCCGGGGCTTGCCGCCCCGGGCCTTCGAACGTATGGGGTGCCGTGCGTGACCGCGAGGGATCAGGCGGCGGCGCCGCGACCGCCCATCAGGCGGGGCAGCAGGCGGAAGCCGATACCGCCGACGATCATCGTGGCGGCGCCGACCAGCAGGAACGTGGTCTCGGCGGCACCCGTCTCGGCCAGCTCACCGCTCCCGGAGCCCTGAGCCTCGGTCTCGGAGCCGGTGTCGGTCAGCTGCGAGGAGCCCTCTTCCTGGACGACCTCGTCGTTGCCGCCGTCGGGCTCGGTACCGCCGGAGGTGGCGTCACCGCCGCCGGTGGTGGAGGAACCGCCACCCGAGGTGGAGTCACCACCGGTGGAGCTGTTGCCACCGGAGTTGCCGTTGCCACCGGTGGAGCTGTTGCCACCCGAGTTGCCGTTACCACCCGAGTTGCCGTTACCACCGGAGTTGCCGTTACCGCCCGAGTTGCCATTGCCGCCCGAGTTGCCGTTACCACCGGAGTTGCCGTTGCCACCGTCGGTGCCGGTGGTGCCCGTCGTGCCGGTGGTGCCCGTGGTACCGGTCGTGCCGGTGTCACCGCTCGTACCAGTGGTGCCGGTGGTACCAGTGGTGCCCGTCGTGCCGGTGGTGCCCGTGTCACCGCTCGTACCGGTGGTACCGGTGTCACCGCTCGTACCGGTCGTGCCGGTGTCACCGCTCGTACCGGTCGTGCCGGTCGTGCCGGTGGTACCCGCGGTACCGGTCGTGCCCTGCGTGGCACCGATGGACGTGCCGTCCGTGTCACCCTCGGTGTCGACCGAGACACCGACGTCGGCGGAGACGCCGTTGCCGGTGTTGACGCCGATACCGACGCCGAGGTCGAGCGCGGAAGCGGCACCCGCGGCGGTCAGCGACGCGCCGGCGGCGATCACGGCACCCGCGGCTATTCGCGCCACGCGGATCCGCGTCTTCTTCGTCATATGGCTGCTACCCCCAGTAGCTCATCAGTAATTGGAGCAGCGCCCGGGGCCGCGATCAGCGGGGGCAGTCGGTAGCCTGCAAGATCCCCCGGTTCACATGCGTCCCAGTAATGCGCATGCCACGCGTCAGCCTTCCCAGTTTTCGAAGCAACGTCAAGGTCGTTGCGTACGCGATGTCCTGTTGATCGGATTTGACCGCGACAACGTCGTGTGAGTGTGACGTAAAACCCAGACATCCCCCAACAGACAAGGCAACTGCCATCGCGTGGATGGCAGTTGCCTTATCGACAAAGCGCTGAAATTGTCCGGGGGTTGGGGCGCGGTCGCGCCTCTTACTTCTCCTGCTGCTTGCGCCAGCGAATTCCGGCCTCGAGGAAGCCGTCGATCTCGCCGTTGAACACGGCCTCGGGGTTGCCGACCTCGTGCTCCGTACGCAGGTCCTTGACCATCTGGTACGGGTGCAGCACGTAGGAACGCATCTGGTTGCCCCAGGAGTTGCCGCCGTCGCCCTTGAGGGCGTCCATCTTGGCCTGCTCCTCCTGCCGGCGGCGCTCCAGCAGCTTGGCCTGGAGGACGTTCATCGCGGTCGCCTTGTTCTGGATCTGCGAGCGCTCGTTCTGGCAGGAGACGACGATGCCGGTGGGGATGTGGGTGAGGCGCACCGCCGAGTCGGTGGTGTTGACACCCTGGCCGCCGGGGCCGGACGACCGGTACACGTCCACGCGCAGTTCGGACTCGTCGATCTCGATGTGGTCGGTCTGCTCGACCACGGGGAGGATCTCGACGCCCGCGAAGGAGGTCTGGCGGCGGCCCTGGTTGTCGAAGGGCGAGATGCGCACGAGGCGGTGCGTGCCCTGCTCGACGGAGAGGGTGCCGTAGGCGTAGGGGACCTGCACGGCGAAGGTGGTCGACTTGATGCCGGCCTCTTCGGCGTACGACGTCTCGTAGATCTCCGTCTTGTAGCCGTGCTGCTCGGCCCAGCGCAGATACATCCGCTGGAGCTTCTCCGCGAAGTCGGCGGCGTCGACGCCACCGGCCTCGGCGCGGATGTTGACGAGCGCCTCACGGGAGTCGTACTCGCCGGAGAGAAGCGTGCGGACCTCCATCTCGTCGAGGGCCTTCTTCACGGAGGCGAGCTCCGCCTCGGCCTCGGCGCGGGTGTCCGGGTCGTCCTCCTCCTCGGCCATCTCGAAGAGGACCGCGAGGTCGTCGATGCGACCTCGGAGCGCGTCCGCCTTCCTGACCTCGGCCTGGAGGTGGCTCAGCTTGCTGGTGATCTTCTGCGCCTCGTCCGGGTTGTCCCACAGGGACGGCGCGGCCGCCTGCTCCTCGAGCACGGCGATCTCTGCCCTCAGCTTGTCGAGGTCCAAAACGGCCTCGATCGACTCCATGGTCGACGAGAGGGACTTCAGCTCTTCGGATACATCGACGACTGCCACGCCCCCAGCGTAACGGCTACGGCAACGGATCCCTCCCGGGTGGCCGCGAGCGCCTCATGGCTCGGGGGTACGGGTGGTTTTGGCGGGTACGGGTGAGTGGGGGCTGGTCGCGCAGTTCCCCGCGCCCCTGAAAAGCGGCCGGGGCCGCGCCCCGTGCTTTTCAACGGCGCCACCTGATGAAGGCCGGGCCGCAGGCCCAAGCCTTCAGGGGCGCGGGGAACTGCGCGAGAAACCACACACCACCCGCACCCGCCAACGACCCTCGCACCCCCGAGCCACCGGGCGCCCGGTCAGGGAGAACCCGGCGCTGAGTTCTTCGTGTCGGTCGGTGCCCCGCCCTCCTCGTCCCCGGAGGTGACCGCCCACGTCCCCACCCCCACCGCGGCGATCAGCGCGACCGCCGCCGCGCCGAGCGTGATCCGGCGGCGACGGGCGGTCGCCCGGTTCCGCGCGGACCCCGGCCGGGGCGCCCCCGCCGCCCGGGGCACCCGCGCGGTCCCGTGCGCACCCCCGGCCAGCTCGTCGGGCGCCGGCACCCGCATCGACGTGTGGGTGTCCCGGTTGGAGTCCGGCTTCGCGCCCGGCACCAGCGGCACGGCACCCCGCCGCACCCGCTCCCGCGGGGCGGCCGCCTCCGCCGGCGTCTCCTCGTACGCGTCCTGCGCCTCCGTGCCCGGCTCGTCGACGTCCAGCGGCGGCATCCCGGCCAGCAGCGGCAGCTGCTCCCGCAGCCGTGCCGCCAGCTCCGACGCCCGCAGCCGTGAGGCCG
>NZ_JAMGBG010000088.1 GCF_023516595.1 Streptomyces neyagawaensis
CCCGCAGCCGTGCCGCCAGCTCCGACGCCCGCAGCCGTGAGGCCGGGGCCTTGGCCAGGCACTGCACGAGCAGCTGCCACAGCTCCTCGGGGATGCCGGGCAGGGGGACCACCGTCTCGGTCACATGGCGGCGCAGCACCGCGCCGGGGTGGCCCCCGCCGAACGGGGTGAAGCCCGCCAGCAGCTCGTACAGGACCGTCGCGAGGGCGTAGATGTCCACGGCCGCCCTGGGCGGCAGGCCCTCGACGATCTCGGGCGCGAGGTAGTCCGGCGTTCCGATGATCTTCGTGGCGCGGGTGCGCCGCGGCGAGTCGATCAGCTTCGCGACGCCGAAGTCGGTCAGCAGCGCCGGGTGGGAGCCGCCGGGGCCGAGGGGGCCCTGCATGTCCAGCAGCACGTTCTCCGGCTTGACGTCGCGGTGCACGATCCCGGCCGCGTGGGCCGCCGCGAGGCCGTCGGCGACGTCGGCCACTATGGCGACGGCCGCCTCGGGGGCCATACGGCGCTCCCGGTCCAGCCGGGTGCGCAGATCGGTGCCCCGGACGAGGTCCATGACGAGGGCGAGGTCGTTGCCGTCGACGACGAGGTCGCGCACGGACACCACGTTCGGGTGGTCGAGACCCAGCAGCGCCGTGCGCTCCTGGACGAAGCGGCTGACGAGCTCCTGGTCGGACGAGAGGTCCTCGCGCAGCAGCTTGATCGCGACGGGGCCCTCGGGTCCCTCACCCAGCCACACCGTGCCGGCGCTGCCCCGCCCCAGAATCTGGTTCGCGGTGTACCGGCTTCCGATCTTCCGTCCCAAGACTGCTCCTACAGGCCGCGTGTTGGCGACAAAGCTACGCGCCCCAGGAGCCAACCTTCACCGCCGAGGCGGAAATCGCCCCTCAGATGTCGACAAATCCCCAACCTTGGTGACCGGCCGACGCTCGGCCGGTCAGTGGTCGATCATCGAGCGGCGGCGGGCGTCACTGGCCGGAACCGGAGCCTCCGGAACCGGAGCCGGAGTCGCCCAGCTCGCCGATCCACTTGGTCGCCGTGTCGAACCAGTCCGTCAGCTGCTCCCAGTAGCCCTTGCCCGTGCCGATCCACCCCTGGAGTGGGGTGAACTCCCAGATCAGCCAGCCACCGACGAAGAGGAGGACGATCATGAAGAGGCAGCCCTTGAGGCAGCCGAGCCCCGGGATCCGCATGGGGTTGGCGCTGCGCTGACGCGGCTCGCGCGGCGGCCTCGGCTCCCGCTGCGGGCGCGGCGCGGGCTGCTGCGGCTGCGGGGCGGGCGCGTACCGCTGCGGCTGCTGATGCTGCGGAGCGGGGGCGTACGGCTGGTGCTGCTGCTGCGGCTGGCCGTAGCCCGGGGCGGGCTGCTGAGGGCGGCGCTGCTGGCGCTGCTGCCCGCGCGGCGGCTGCTGCGGCTGCGGGGGCTGCTGCGGCCGCTGGGCCTGCCGCTGGGGGCGGCGGCGCAGCGGGTCCTCGCCGGGGTCGAGGTACTGGATCTGGGTCTGTTCGTTGCGGTCGCGAGCCGCGCGCAGCTGGTTCTGCCAGGGGTGCGGCTCCTCCGGTCGCGGCCCTGCCGGGTCGTGCGGCGGCACGGGCGGCATGACGGCGGTCGGGTCGGCCCCACCGGTCTGCGGGAGGACGGCGGTGGGGTCGGCCGCACCCACGGGCTGGTTGCCGGGACCCGAGGTGTGCGGGAGCACGCTGGTCGCCGCGTTCGGGTCGTACGAGCCGGCGCCGTGCGGCAGCACCTGAGTCGCGTCGGACGAGCCGAACGGCTCCGGGGCGCCACCCGGTACCGGCGCGGGGGCCGGGTCGGGGAGGAGGAGGTGGCCGACGCCCTCGGCGGCGGCGATCTGGAGGGAGTTGGCGTGCACACCGACGCCCTCGGCGACGACGCGGAGCGCGCGGGCGAGGTTGACGGCGCTGGGCCGTTCGTCGGGGTTCTTGCGCAGACAGCGCTCGATGACCGTCCACAGCGGGTCGGGGACGGTGGAGGGACGGCGCGGTTCGGCACTGAGGTGCTGGTGCAGCACTTCGAGAGCGCTCTGGCCGGCGAACGGCGGGCGTCCGGTGACCAGTTCGTAGAGCAGGATGCCGGCGCCGTAGATGTCGACGGCGGAGGTCTGCGGGCGGCCCTCGGCGGACTCGGGGGCGACGTACGCGGGCGTGCCGACGAACTCGCTGGTCCGGGTCAGGCCCGGGGAGTCGGCGAGACGGGCGATACCGAAGTCGGTCAGCATCGGGTGCATCTGGCCCGCGTCCTGCTGGAGCAGCACGTTGGCGGGCTTCAGGTCGCGGTGGACGACTCCGTCGGTGTGGCTGGCGGCGAGCGCGTCGGCGATCTGCGCGGTGAGCAGCGCGGCGGCGACGGGCGTGAACGGGCCGTTCTCGCGCAGGTAGAGGTGCAGGTCCGGGCCGTCGATCAGGTCCATGACGAGGGCCAGGAGGTCGCCCTCGACGACGAGGTCGCGCACCCGGACGATGTTCGGGTGGGTGAGCCTGAGGAGGACGGAGCGCTCCCGCAGGAACCGCATCACGATGTCCGGGTCGCCGGCGAGCTCCTCCTTGAGGACCTTGATCGCCACGGTCTCCCCGGGGTGGCCCGGCACGGCCGCCTCGGCGCCCGCCGTCTCCCGCTGGCGGGCGCGCCAGACGGTGCCTGTGGCGCCGCGTCCCAGCGGCTCCTCAAGGAGGTACTTGCTCCCTACCGGCCGCACGTCATGCGCTCCCTGCTGCTTGCTTGCCCGACCCTGTCCCGCGGGTGTTCCGACCCACTGTAGTGCGGCCATCCCCGGGACCAGGGGTCCTGTCGTCCTGCGCCTGCTGTGGCTTGCTCTGGTTGCTCTGTGTTCCCTGCCGTCCCGCGTACGCGGATACGTACGGGTTCCCCCGCACGTTCGATGGAAAGACGCTCTTCCCCAGGCGCTCGGTTGCCCAAATCGGGCGCGGGACAGACGTGACCGATCTCAAGTGATCAATTGGCGGGCACTGGTCAGGCACTTTTGGGGGCAGAGCCGACCAATCAAGATCACTTGGCGCCGGGCGGCGGGCGTGTTGTCGGCCGCAGGTGCGAGGATGCCTCCAGTACTGGCCGACGTGCCCGTGAGCGGTGGGGGAAGTCTGCGGTGGGGACCGCGCAGTCTCGTCCTCGTCGTCGCGGGTGCCCGCGCGGAAGGGACCGCAGACGGCGATGCAGATCCGGCTGACCGTCGTAGACCCGCTGGGACCGACCTCGGAGCCGCGAGGACGCGCCACGGCCTGCGACGTGCTGGTCACGGCGCCCGCGGGGACGGCTCTCGCCGCCGTGGCGTCGGGCCTCGCCTCCGCGGTCGGGGACGGCGGCGCCGCGCAGCCGGAGCGCGGCCGGGAGGCGGGCGGCCAGGTCGTGCTGTACGCGGGCGCCGAGCGCCTCGACGTCCAGCGCTGCACCCTCGGCGAGCCGCCCCTGATCGACGGTGCCGTGCTCTCCCTCGGCGCCCCCTCCGAGCCGGGCCCCGAGGTCGACGAGGCCGCCGCCCAGCTGCATGTCGTGGCCGGGCCCGACGCCGGCGGTGTCCATCTGCTGCACGGCGGCAAGATCCACATCGGCCGCTCCGCCGACGCCGACGTCCCCTTGGACGACCCCGACGTCTCCCGCCTCCACTGCGCGGTCACCCTCTCCTCCGACGGCCGCGTCACCGTCGTCGACCTCGGCTCCACCAACGGCACCACGCTCGACGGCGAGCACGTCGGCGACCGCCCCGTCCGCCTCGCGCCGGGCGCGCTGCTGCGGATCGGCGAGTCGGCCCTCCGCCTGGCCTCCTCCTCCGGCACCCGCGGCGTCGCGACCACACCCGACGGCGAGGGCCACGTCCGGGTGACCGTGGCGGCCGAGGGCGGCACGGGCCCCGGGGGCGCCTCCGGGGGTGACGGCGCCGGGGAGTCGGCACGGGCCGCCGGGCAGGGGCGTACGGGGCAGAGGACGGAGCAGAGGCTGGTGCCCGGGCAGGGCGGGGCACCGGGGATCGAGCGGGCGGCGGGAGCGGCGGGGTTCGCGGGCGGGCCCGGGTCCGTGTCCGGCGGCCGGGGTGCGGGGCAGGAGGGCGCGGCCGGGGGCTTCGGCGGCGCCGACGGTGCCCACGACCACGGCTCGCACGGCTCCCACGGGGGCGGTTCCGGGGACTCGCGCGCGTCGCACCGGCCCGGCGGTCACGAGGGTCCGGGCGGCGGGGGCGGCACCGTCGACCTACCGGCGCAGCGGGGGTACGGCGAACCCGGCGACCTCCACGGGTCCGGTGCGTCCGGCGGAGCCGGTGCATACGGCGGATCCAGCTCGCCCGGCGCGTTCGGCGCACCCGGTGACCTCGGTGAGGGCGCCGACACCCTGGGGCCCGCCGGTTCCGGCACCCGCAAGGGCACGCCCCTGCGGGGCACCGAGGTGCCGCGCGGGGTGCGCAAGCGGGGCGGGTTCGGGGCCTGGGCGCGCCGGCTGGCCGGGGGGCGCGGACAGACGGGGGCGGAGCACGACCCGTACGAGTACGACACGGAGTACGACGAGGACGAGCGCGGCGCCCTGGCGTCCCTGCTCCCCGCCGGGGGCGCGCGGCTGCCGGAGACCTGGCCGGACCCCGCCGCGCTGCTGCTGACCGCGCTGGGCCCCGGGCCCCGGCTGTGGGAGCGGGGGCCGGGCCACCCGGAGGCGCTGTCGGTGCGGCTGGGCACGGCCGACCGGGCCACGCCGGACGGCTCGGGGCTGCTTCCGGCGGTGCCCGTGACCACCGGGCTGCGCGAGGTCGGCGCGCTGGGACTGGCCGGGCCGCGCCCGCGTCTGATGGGCCTGGCCCGTGCCGTCGTGGCCCAGCTCGCCGCGCTGCACTCCCCCGACACCCTCGAACTGACCCTGATCAGCGCCGACCGTTCCCGCCCCGCCAAGGAGCGCACCGCCGACTGGTCCTGGCTCGGCTGGCTCCCCCACCTGCGCCCCGCCCACGGCCAGGACTGCCGTCTCCTCCTCGCCTACGACCGCGAACAGGCCACGGCCCGGCTGGACGAGCTGCTGCGCCGCCTCGAGGACCACGCGGCGGACACGGCGGGCAAGCCGGGCACGGCGGACCCCGCGGGCCCCGGCGCCGACGACATGCCCGGCGGACGCCCCGCCCGGCGGCCCTCGTGGGCCAAGGACGACCGGGCGGCAGACGGCTTCCCGGGGCCGTACACGGTGGTGGTCGTCGACGGGGACCCCGGCGGTGCGGATGTGCGGGAGGCCGTGGTGCGGCTGGCGCAGGACGGGCCGGCCGCCGGGATCCATGTGGTGTGCCTCGCCGAGGTGGAGGCCGCGTCGCCCGCGTCGCCGGTGACGGAGACGTACGGGGCGGCCTGCGCGATCTCGCCCGCGTTCCGCGCGTGCGGGGCCGTCGCCCTGCTGAGCGGGGACGTCGCCACGGCGCTGCGGCTGCTGCGTGTCGCGCCGGGGCAGACCGCCGCGAGCGCCCCCACCGGCGGCGTCGCGGCTCAGGCCCCGGCGTCCGCGTCGACGTCGGCGCGGGGCGGATCCGTGCGGGGTGGGGCCGAGCCGGGTGGGGCCGAGCGCCACGACCCGGTGGAGCACGCGCGCGGGGACGGGCGGCGGGTCGGCTCCGAGGCCGTGCCGAGCGGTTCCCGTTCCGACCGCCCCGGTGATCCGGGCCAGCCCGGCCGTCCGGCCCGCCCCGAACACTCCGGCCGTACCGGCGGGGCGGACTCCGGTTCCATGGGCCGTACGCACCCGCACATCGACCTCACGGGGGCCGTGGGGGCGGTCGGGTCCGTCGCGGACGAGCGCGGGCGCCCCGGCGGCCACACCGACCGGCCCTCACCCGACCCGAACCCGCCGGGACTGCTCAACCACGGCACGGTGGCCACGCTGGACGCGGTGTCCGCGGCGTGGGCGGAGCGGTTCGCGCGGGCGCTGGCACCCCTGCGCACGGACGGTCCGGCCGGGGACCGGCAGACGCGCGTGTCGGCGCCGCTGCCGCAGTCGGCGCGGCTGCTGGACGAGTTGGGGCTGGCGCGGGCCACCCCGGCGTCGCTGATGGCCCGTTGGGCGGACGCCGCCGACGACACGACGGCGCTCGGCGGCCGGGCCTGGGCCGTGCTCGGCGCGGGACCGCGCGGGCCGGTGTCCGTGGACCTCGTGGCCGAGGGCCCGCATCTGCTGATCGAGGGGCCCGTGGGCAGCGGGCGTACGGAGTTGCTGCGGTCCGTCGCCGCGTCCCTCGCCGCCGCCGAGCGGCCCGACCGGCTGGGCATCGCCCTGGTGGACGGGCGGGACGGGAGCGGCGGCACCGATCCCGGCGGGGCGGCCGGGCGCAGCGGGGAGGGACTGGGCGTCTGTACGGACCTGCCGCACGTGGGCACGCATCTCATGGCCAACGACCCGGTCCGGATGCGGGAGTTCGCGCAGTCGCTGAGCGCCGAGCTGAAACGGCGGTCGGAGCTGCTGGGCGGGCTCGGCTTCGCGGAGTGGCACACCCGGCGTGAGGTGTCGGGCCGGATCGTCCCCCAGCGTTCGGCGAGATCGGTCTCCCGGACCGCGCCGGGCACGCCCGGTTCTCCGGCTACCGCCGGGACGGCGGACGGCGGCCCGGACGGCACGGGGTCACCCGGCCGCGTGCCGACGGGAGCCGGGACCACCGGTGGTGGCGTGACCGGTGGTGGCATGGCAGGTGGTGGCGCGACCGGTGGCGGCAGCCCGGCCGGAGGGGGTGGCCCGGCCGGAGGGGGTGGCCTCGCCGATCGGGTGTCGGCCGCCGGGGGTGCCGCCGATCTCGACTCGTCGTCCAGTTCCACGCTGCGGCTGCGGCCGGGCACGGGGCGCAGGGCCGCCGAGCAGGACGGGCAGCCGGGCGGAAGGGGCACCGAACTGCCGCGGCTCGTCGTGATCGTCGACGACCTCGACGCGCTGCTGTCGCCGCCGCTGGGTTCCACGGGCCGGCCGGCCGCCGGGTCGGTCGTACGGGCCTTGGAGGCCGTGGCCCGGGAGGGCGAGCGGCTCGGTGTGCATCTTGTGGCCGCCGGTGCGGGGGGCCGGGTCGGCGAGAGCGAGCTGGGTCGGGCGGCCGGGGCCCGGATCGTCCTCAGCACGCCGCTGCCGGGGCCGGACGAACCGTCACCCGGCCGGGGCGAGTTGGTCACGCGGGGGCGTACGACCCCCACCCCGTTCCAGGCGGGCCGGGTGACGGGACGCATCCCCCGCACGGCCACCCTGCGGCCCACCGTCGTCCCGGTCGACTGGGCCCGCATGGGCGACCCACCGACCCGCCGCCCCGTCCGTGAACTGGGCAACGGCCCCACGGACCTGGCCCTCCTCGCCAGCGCACTCGACCGCGCGGCGAAAGAGGTCTCGGCGACGGAGGTTCCGTCCCTGCTGTAGTCCTCGGGTGACAGGGCGGGGCGGGGTCGGACCGCTCGGCCCTGCGCCCCCGAGGTGCCGCCCCGCCCACCCGTGCCGCCCCGCGGCACGACTGCCCGCAGCTGGGAAGTGCTTCCTTCGCAGCCAAGGGACGCGCCCCAGTGGGCGCAGGGAACTGCGCGGGCAACCACGGCACCACCCGCGCCCGCCACTCACCCAGCCACCCCCACGGCGATCAGGCGCCCCACCCCTCCGTTTCCTACCCATGGTCACGACGCGGTCACGATCAGGGAGTTGAGGGGGCAGGCGCTCTTGCCGCCCCCTGGCGCGCGGCGTAGACCAGAGCGCACGGGACAGCGCTTCTACGTTCGACGACGCACGGAGAACGGGGTCAGTGATGCGCAGCATGCTTCGTACACGCAACACGAGGACCAAGCACGATGCCTTAGCCGCACCCAGGTCCAAGTCCAGTTCCAGTTCCAGTTCCAGTTCCAGTTCCAGGTCCAGGTCCAGTTCCAGGTCCAGGTCCAGGTCCAGGTCCACGACCAGAGCTCTCGCCGCCCTCGCCGCGGCCCTCCTCGCCGTCTCCCTCTCCGCCTGCGGCGGGGACGACGGCGGTGACGACGGCGACAAGGGGACCGGCGGCGACGGCGGCAAGCCCACCGTCCAACTCCCCAAGCTCGAAGGCCAGAAGCTGGAGGTCGCGGCCGTCTTCACCGGCCCGGAGCTGGACAACTTCCAGAAGGTGCTGGACGAGTTCGAGAAACGCACCGGCGCCACGGTGAGCTTCGTACCGACCGGCAACAACACCTCCACCTTCCTCGGTACGAAGATCGAGGGCGGCAAGCCACCGGACGTGGCGTTCCTGCCGCAGGTCGGCGTACTGCACCAGTTCGCCGAGAAGGGCTGGATCAAACCGCTCGGCAGCGAGGCCCTGGCCCAGCTCGACAAGAACTTCTCGGACGGCTGGAAGGACCTGGGCGCGTACAAGGGCAAGCAGTACGGCGTGTACGCGAAGGCCGCCAACAAGTCCCTCATCTGGTACAACAGCGCGGCCTTCGAGGCGGCCGGCGTCACCGAGGAGCCCAAGACCTGGGACGAGTTCCTCCAGACGGCGCAGACACTGTCCGACGCGGGCTCCCCGGCCGTCTCCATCGGCGGCGCCGACGGCTGGACGCTCACCGACTGGTTCGAGAACGTCTATCTCTCGCAGGCCGGCCCCGAGAAGTACGACCAGTTGGCCAAGCACGAGATCAAGTGGACGGACCCCTCCGTCAAGGAGGCCCTCACCACCCTCGCCGAGCTGTGGGGCAAGGACGAGCTGATCGCGGGCGGGGCGTCCGGCGCCCTCCAGACGGAGTACCCGAAGTCGATCACGCAGACGTTCAGCGGTGACACCCCGGCCGGCATGGTCTTCGAGGGCGACTTCGTGGCGGTCACCATCAACGGCGACACCGACGCGAAGATCGGCTCGGACGCCAAGGTCTTCCCGTTCCCGGCGGTCGGCGACGCCTCCCCGGTGGTCACCGGCGGCGACGCGGCGGTGGCGCTGAAGGACGGCAAGGGCGCGCAGGCGCTGCTCACCTTCCTCGCCTCGACCGACGCGGCGGAGATCTGGGCGGCGCAGGGCGGCTTCCTCTCCCCCAACAAGGAGATGGACCAGGGAAGTTACAAGGACGACGTCACCCGGGAGATCGCCAAGGCGTTGCTCGCGGCGGGCGACGACTTCCGCTTCGACATGTCCGACCAGGCGCCCGCGGCGTTCGGCGGCACCCAGGGCGTCGGCGAGTGGAAGGACCTCCAGGACTTCCTGAAGAGCCCCGACGACGTGGTCGGCGCCCAGAAGAAGCTGGAGAAGGACGCGGCCAAGGCCTACGGGAACGGCTGACGCCCGTCATGTCGTCCGCCGTGGCGAAGACGGCGGAGGGTGCCGGCGCGCTGCCGACACCCCCCGCCGCACCGCGCAAGAGCGTGACGGGCACCCGGCTGTGGGTGGCGGTGCTGTTCCTGCTGCCCGCGCTGGTGCTGCTCGGCGCGCTCGTGGTCTACCCGATCGGGTACTCGGTCTGGCGGAGCCTGTTCGACGCGAGCGGCTCGGGCTTCGTCGGCCTCGACAACTACGCGGAGATCTTCACCGACGACGCCACCCTCGTCGCCGTCCGCAACACCGCGATCTGGGTGGCGGTGGCCCCGGCCCTGGTCACCGCGCTCGGTCTGATCTTCGCGGTGCTGACGGAACGGGTGCGCTGGGGAACGGCGTTCAAGCTGATCGTCTTCATGCCGATGGCGATCTCGATGCTGGCCGCGGGCATCATCTTCCGACTGGTGTACGAGCAGGACCCGGACCAGGGGGTCGCGAACGCGGTCGTGACGTCCGTGCACGACGTGTTCGCCGACGAGTCCGTGTATCCGAAGGCGCGCCCCAACACCCAGGTCAGCGATCTGCGGCCGTCCGGCGGCGGGTCGTTCACCACGGAGGGCGCCGTCCGCGCGGGCACCCCGGCGCTGCTGCCGCTCGTCGGTATCGCCCCGAACCGGCTGCCGGGCGACCCCGAGGACGCGAAGGCACCCACCGGGAACGGTGTCACCGGGACCGTCTGGCTGGACTTCCGGCTCGGCGGCGGCGGTGAGAAGGGCGCCGTCGACCGGGGCGAGAAGGCGCTGGAGGGCGTCAAGGTGGAGGCGGTGAAGGACGGGAAGGTCGTCGCCACCGCGACCAGCGGCACCGACGGCACGTTCCGTCTGCCGGAGTCGGCCGACGGGTCCCGACTGCGGCTGCCGGGCTCGAACTTCGCGGCGCCGTACAACGGCATCGACTGGCTCGGCCCGACCCTGGTGACACCGGCCGTCATCGGCTCGTACGTCTGGATGTGGGCCGGGTTCGCGATGGTGCTGATCGCGGCCGGGCTGGCCGGTGTCGACCGGAACCTGCTGGAGGCGGCGCGGGTGGACGGGGCGAACGAGTGGCAGGTGTTCCGCCGGATCACGGTGCCGCTGCTCGCGCCGGTCCTGGTCGTCGTCCTCGTCACGCTGATGATCAACGTGATGAAGATCTTCGACCTCGTCTACATCATCGCGCCGCAGCCGACCCAGGACGAGGCCAACGTCCTCGCCCTGCAGCTCTACTTGGCGTCGTACGGCGGCGGGGGCGACTTCGGGCTGGGCAGCGCGATCGGTGTGGTGCTGCTGCTGCTCGTGCTGCCGGTGATGTGGGTCAACATCCGGCGACTGCGGAAGGAGCGCCAGCGGTGACCGCCCTCGAAACCCCGGCCCCGGCGCCGGCTCCGAAGAACCCCGCGCCCGAGAACCCCGCACGTGCCGGGCGCTCGCTCGCCGCGCGGGTGGCGAGCGGTGCGGCGGGGGGCGCGCTGCGGATCTTCCTGCTGCTGGTGGCGCTGTTCTGGCTGGTGCCGACGTTCGGTCTGCTGGTGTCGTCGTTCCGCGACCCGACCGACATCGCCGAGTCGGGCTGGTGGAAGGTGTTCTCGGCGCCCGCCCAACTCACCACGAAGAGTTACGAGTCGCTCCTGGAGAACGACGGGATCACCGACGCGCTGTTCAACACGGTCTGGATCACGGTCCCGGCGACACTGCTCGTCGTCCTGATCGGCGCGATGGCCGGATACGCCTTCGCCTGGATGGACTTCAAGGGCCGGGACTGGTGGTTCATGGTCGTGGTGGGGCTGCTGGTGGTGCCGGTGCAGGTGGCGCTGATCCCACTGTCCGGGCTCTTCCGGGACCTCGGGATCTTCGGCGACATCATCGGTGTCGTCCTGTTCCACGTGGGCTTCGGACTGCCGTTCGCGATCTTCCTGCTGCGGAACTTCTTCGCGGAGATCCCGCGCGAACTGCTGGAGGCGGCGCGGCTGGACGGGGCGGGCGAGATACGGCTGTTCGCGACGGTGGTGCTGCCGCTGGCCGCACCGGCGCTCGCGTCCCTCGGGATCTTCCAGTTCCTGTGGGTGTGGAACGACATGCTGGTCGCGCTGGTCTTCTCCAGCTCCGGCTCCCAGCCCCTGACGGTGGCACTCCAGCAGCAGGTACGGCAGTTCGGCAGCAACATCGAGGTGCTCGCGCCGGGCGCGTTCATCTCGATGGTGATCCCGCTGGCCGTGTTCTTCGCGTTCCAGAAGCAGTTCGTGTCGGGGGTGATGGCGGGGGCGGTGAAGTAAGAGGCCGGCACGCTCCGCTTCGTGGGCCGGGAGGGTGCGTCGGCGGGTGCGGGTGCGTTGTGGCTGGTCGCGCAGTTCCCCGCGCCCCTGAAAAGCGGCCGGGGCTGCGCCCCGTGCTTTTCAGGACGAAGGCTGGGCCGCAGGCCCAAGCCTTCAGGGGCGCGGCGAACTGCGCGAGCAACCACCGCACCACCCGCGCCCGGAAACGCATCGACGCGCCCCCCACCCACGCAGATTCCCCCGTATGGAACATGCACCGTAACCAAATCATCCCATCGGCCGTTTCCGGGCAGTATGCCGCGCCGACCCATGGATGTCCCCCTTGCCCAGGTTCAGTGTCATCGTCCCCGCGTACAAGGTTCAGGCGTACCTGCACGAATGCCTGGATTCCGTGCTGTCCCAGTCCTTCACCGACCTCGAACTGATCGTCGTCGACGACGCCTCCCCCGACGGCTGCGGGGCGATCGCCGATGAGGTCGCGGCCCGTGACCCCCGCGTCCGACGCCCCGTACGGCTACGGGAGAACGCCGGGCCGGGTGCCGCCCGCAACAAGGGGATGGAGCTCGCCAGGGGCGACTACCTCCTCTTCCTCGACGGCGACGACACGCTCGCACCGGACGCGCTCCAGTCGATCGCCGACCGCGTCAAGGAGACCGGTGAACCGGACGTCCTCGTCCATGACTTCACCGGCACGACCTGGGCGGGGCTGCCCGTCCGCGCCGAGCACGACCGCCGGCTCACCGAGGCGGGCTCGGCACCGTTCCGCCTCGACGACCGCCCCGGTCTGCTGAACGTCCGCCCGGCCGCGTGGAACAAGGCGTACCGGCGGGAGTTCGTGGAGGACCACGGCTTCCGCTTCCCGCCCGGGATCCACGAGGACACCGTGTGGACGTACCAGGTGCTGATGGCCGCCGAGTCCGTCGCCACGCTCGACCGGGTGTGCGTCCATGTCCGCAGGCGCCGCCACGGCGGTCTCCTCGACCGGACCACCCGCGCGCACTTCGACGTGTTCGAGCAGTACGACCGGCTGTTCGCGTACGTCGCCGAGCGGCCGGAACTGGCCGTGTGGCGTCCGTTGCTGTTCCGCCGCATGGTCGACCACCTCACCGCGGTGTTCTCCCGGCGTGACCGGCTCCCGCGCGCCGCGCGCGCCGAGTTCCTGCGCACCGTGCGCGCGTACTGCGCCCGCTACCGCACCCCGGGCGCCCCGCTGCGCGCCCGCGCCCGCCTCCGGCACCTGCTGCTGCGGCTGGGCAGCCCCCGTCTGTACGGCGCGCTGGGGGCCCCGGCCCGCGCGGGCCGGGGCGCGGCCGGGCTGGCGCGGGGCCTGGGCCGGCTGGTCCGGGGCGGCGGGCTCCGCCTGCACTACCGCCTCCAGCGGCTGCTGCCGCTGCGGGCCGACCGGGCCGTGTTCGCCGCGTACGACGGCCGCGGCTATGTGTGCAACCCGGCGGCGCTGGAGAACGCGTTCCGCACGTTCGTGCCGGGCATGCGCACCTCATGGGTGGCCCGGCCGGAGCACCACCACACCCTGCCGGTGGCGACCCGGCGGGTACGGCCCGGCTCGATGGCGTACTGGACGGCGCTGGCCCGCTCCACGTACCTCGTCAGCAACGTCGACTTCGACCGGCGGCTGGTCAAGCGGGACGGGCAGGTGCTGGTGCAGACCCGGCACGGCACACCGCTCAAGCACATGGGCCTCGACCTCCAGGACCGTCCGGCGGCCGCGCGCGGCACGGACTTCGAGGCGGCGCTGCGGGGCAGCGACGAGTGGGACTACGTCCTGTCCGGCAACCGCCACTCCACCCTCGTCTGGGAGCGGGTCCACCCGTCCCCGTACACGACCCTCGAGTACGGTGCGCCGCGCAACGACGTGCTGCTGCGGGCCACCTCCGCGGATGTGGCGCGGATCCGCGAGCACCTCGGGATCCCGGAGGGCGCGGTCGCCGTGCTGTACGCCCCCACGCACCGCGACTACCGCCACTCGCAGCGCGCCCACCTGGACCTGGAGCGGGTGCTGCGCAAGCTCGGGCCGCGCTTCGTGGTCCTCGCCCGCGCACACCACGCGTACGACGCGCCCCTGACGGACCTCGCGCACGGGCGGCTGCTGGACGTCACCGGGTATCCCAGCGTCGAAGGCCTGTGCCTGGCGTCCGACGCGCTCGTCACGGACTACTCGTCCGTGATGTTCGACTACGCCAATCTCGACCGGCCGATCGTGATCCACGCGGAGGACTGGGAGGCGTACGAGGCGGCGCGGGGGACGTACTTCGACCTGCGGTCGTTCCCGCCGGGCGCGGTGGCGCGCAGCGAGGACGAGCTGATCGACATCTTCGCGACGGGGCACTGGCGGGGGTCGCGGTCGGCGCAGCTGCGGACGGCGTTCCGGGAGCGGTTCTGCCAGTTCGACGACGGGAGGGCGGCGGAGCGGGTGGTACGCCGGGTCGTGCTCGGGGAGGCGGAGGTCCCGCCGATCGTGCCGCTCGACGAACGCCGGCCCGCGCCGTCGGCGACGGCCGGCCGCGACGCGTCGCCCCTGGCGTCCGTACCGGGCCAGTCCCGCTCGGGCGCGGACGACGCATTGCGCACGTAGGGGTCACGTCGGGGTTCGTCGGCGAGTGCGGGTGGGTGGGGGTTTCTCGCGCCCACGCGGCGGAGCCGCATGTGTCACCGCCCCGCGCCCCTGGAGAGCTGGGCCTGCGACCCGCCCTTCTTCCTGAAAAGCACGGGGCGCAGCCCCGAGCGCTTTTCAGGGGCGCGGGGAACTGCGCGAACGGCCCCCACCCACCCGCACCCGCCCACGCACCCCCGGCCCCACCCCCTGGGCGCCCCCCGACCCCGAAAGGACAGAATGCCCCGCTTCAGCGTCATCGTCCCCGTGTTCAAGGTCCGGGGCTTCCTGCGCGAGTGCCTCGACTCGGTGCTGGAGCAGTCGTACCGGGACCTGGAGGTCATCGCCGTCGACGACTGCTCGCCGGACGGCAGCGGCGACATCCTCGACGCGTACGCCGCCCGCGACCCGCGCGTGCGGGTGCTGCGTCTGCCGGCGAACGTGGGCCTCGGGCGCGCCCGCAACGCGGGCCTGCCGTACGCCACCGGGGACTTCGTCCTCTTCCTCGACAGCGACGACACCTTCACCCCGGGTGCCCTGCGCGCGCTGGCCGACCGGCTGGGCGAGGCGGGCGACCCGGATGTGCTGGTCTTCGACTACGCCCGCACGTACTGGTGGGGCGGCACGCGCCGCAACTCCCTCGCGCATGTGCTGAAGGACGTGGGGGCCGGCACGTTCACGGTGGCCGAGCACCCGGAGATCCTCGAACTGCTGATGGTGGTGTGGAACAAGGCGTACCGGCGGGAGTTCGTGGAGGCGCACGGCTTCCGGTTCCCGCCGGGCTACTACGAGGACACGCCGTGGACGTTCCCGGTGCTGCTGAGCGCCCGGCGGATCGCGACCCTGGACCGGATCTGCGTGGCGTACCGGCAGCGGCGGCAGGGCAACATCCTGTCCACCACGAGCCGCAGGCACTTCGATGTGCACGACCAGTACGAGCGGGTCTTCACGTTCCTCGACGCGCGGCCCGAGCTGGCGCGTTGGCGGCCGTTCCTGCGGCACAAGATGGCGGAGCACTGCCTGGACATCCTCGCCAAGCCGGACCGGGTGCCGGCGCGGGACAAGGGCGAGTTCTTCCGGCGGACGGCGGGGCTGTACCAGAAGTACCGCACGCCGGACGAGGTGCCGGTGGCGCCCGAGTTCCGGGTCCTGGAGGGCAGTTGGGCGGCCTGCCGGGTCCGGCGGCAGGCGGCCCGGCTCCGTACGGCGTTGACCGCGCGCGGCGAGCGGGTGCGGGCGGCGGGTGCCGAGCGGATCCGGCGGAGCCGGTCGCTGGTGCACGAGCGACTGCCGCTGGACCCGCGGCTCGCGCTGTACTCGGCGTTCTCGCACCGGGGCATGCTCGGTGACCCGGCGGCGGTCTACCGGGCGGCGCGTGAACTGGCCCCGCACATCCGGGGCGTGTGGGTGGTGCGGCCCGAGCTGGTGGGGAAGCTGCCGGTGGACGTCGAGTACGTGACGCCGGGCTCGCCCGAGTTCCTGCGGCTGGCCGCGCGGGCCGCGTTCTTCGTCAACAACGTGAACTGGCCGTCCACCCCGCGCAGGAGGCCGGGCAGTGTGTACATCCACACCCATCAGGGCACGCCCCTGAAGTTCATGGCCGCCGATCTGCTGCACAAGCCGGGGGCACGGCTCGGGGTGGATGTGCCGCGGATGCTGCGCCGCGCCGACCGCTGGGACTACAGCCTGGCCGCCAACCGGCACTCGGAGCTGGTGTGGAGCAGGGCATACCCGTGCGGGTTCGTGTCGCTGCGCACCGGCAGCCCGCGCAACGACGTGCTGGTGAACGCGGGGCCGGACAGCGGCGCGGCGGTCCGGGAGCGGCTCGGCATCCCGGCGGACCACACGGTCGTGCTCTACGCGCCCTCGCCGCGCGACTACCGGCGGGGCGGGCACGTCGAGCGTTTCGACCTGGCCCGGTTCGCGGAGGATCTGCGCCGGAGCCTGGGCGAGCGCCACACCCTCGTCGTGCGGTTGCATCCGTCGCTCGCGGACGGGCCGGCGCGCGGGTTCGGGCTCGCGGAGCTGCACCGGCGGGGCGTGCTGGTGGACGCGACGGACGAGCCGCACGTCGAGGAGGTGATGCTCGCCTCCGACGCCCTGGTCACGGACTACTCGGCCCTGATGTTCGACTACGCCAACCTGGACCGGCCGATCGTGATCCACGCGGACGACTGGGGGGCGTTCACGGCGAGCCGGGGCGCGTACCTCGACATCACGGCCGGGGGCCCCGGCCATGTGTCCCGTTCGTACCGTGAGCTTGCCTGGCTGTTCGACTCGGGGCAGTGGCGGGACGCGGAGTCGGCGCGGCTGCGGGCGGCGTTCCGGGAGCGGTACTGCGAGTTCGACGACGGGAAGGCCGCCGAGCGGGTGGTGCGGACGCTGATGCTGGGGGAGGCCGTGGCGACGGTGCCCGCCCCGAGCGCTCACCGCGCCTCGTCCCTCGTCTCGTCATGAGGGAGCGCGCGTTCACGGTCGGGGGGCGCGCGTTCACGATGAGGGCGCGTACGTGGGTGGGCTGCCGAGGGGTGCCGCCGGGAGCTGTGGCGGAAGGTGGACCAGCGGCCGGCGGCCGGGCAGACGGGCGGTCCGATCGCGCCGTTCACCTCGGCGCGGTTCCTGCGGATCTTCGAGGTGCGCCCCGGCTATCCGGTGCCGCTGATGGCGTTCGTGACGGTGTTCGGGGTGACGTGAGGGGTGTGGCTGGCGAGCGTGCTGATCGCGGCGGCCGGGGGCGTCCTCGCCTTCCTGGTGCTGCGCGCGGTGCGCGCCCCGGTCCCGGTGGCCCTCACCGGTCAGGCGCTCTCCTACGTGCTGCCGTGCGGGGCGACCGCCATGCGTCCCATGACGGAGGGGCTGCTGGCCCTGACGCCGGCGGCGTTGGCGGCGGGGGCGTGGGGGGTGCCTCTATGTCCTTCGTCAAGGCCCGGCTGGTCATGCGGTGGCTGCTTCGGGGAGCCGTGATTCGTAGAAGGTGCCGTCGCGGAGCATGGCGAACAGGACGCTGATGCGCTGCCGGGCGAGGCGGAGGAGGGCCTGGGTGTGGGTCTTTCCGCGGGCCCGGC
>NZ_JAMGBG010000089.1 GCF_023516595.1 Streptomyces neyagawaensis
CGCTGCGGCAGCAGCGGCTCCAGGCGGTCCCACAGCTCATCCGACACGATCCACGGCGATGTCCCCACACCGGACCGAACGGTCAACTCCCGCCCCGGACACGGCCATCGGCGCCGACCCACCTCTTTGTGTTAGCCGCTGTTACAGTTCCTGCTTACAGCTTGCAGCGTCCCCGCCACTGAATCACAGCGCGAAGCCCACTCGGTACACAGGGTCAACAAAATATGGCTCCTGTGACTCAAGTCACAACAAAACATGAGCAATTGAGTCGAGTTTATGCGTTTCCGCCGTGCGCTTCCTGAACAGAATTCAGGACTCTGTGTAGGCCCTGTGAGCGGTGATGACCAAGTGCGCTGACGGGGTAGACAGACTCTTTTGAGCCAGCGCCGAGCACGGGGGCGAGCCGGGACCGAGCACGGGGCCGCGCCGCGGCCGGTGTCCTACGACCTGGCTAGGGCCTGTCGTTTGGATCATGCCGGCTTCGGGATACGGCGCCTTGACGCTGCCGGTGAGTGGGGCTTGGTGCGTGCAGCTGCAAGGCGGAGGAGGGCGTCAACGCGATGGGGGTCCTCCGCGCGAGGTTGTTCGAGCGTGGGGGAGTTGGCAACCGACGACAACGCGGCAGATGTGCGTGCCAAGCCCCGCGGCCCAGGCGTGATCCAAACGACAGGTCCTAGGTCGCAGGACCGCCCGAAGGTGGATCCCCGGTCCGATGTGGCGGTCCGGGGCCACGGACTAGCGTGCGGACGTGTCGAAGCCCTCAGCCACCCCGGCCTCCCCCGCACCGCCCCTGACCGCGCCCCGGGCGACATGGACTCCCCGCACGCCCCCTGAGGCTCACCCTTCCCTCCCCGGCGGGCATCCTGAGGGGGTGAGCGAAGACGAGTTCCGTGCGGTGATGTCCCGGCTGGCGGCGGGCGTGGTCCTGGTGACGGCGCACGAGGCGCAGCCGGACCCCGAGGGGCCGCGCGGCGAGGACGTCGGCATGACGGCCACGTCGTTCATGTCGGTGTCCCTCGACCCGCCCCTCGTCCTGGTCAGCCTCCGCGAGGGCTCCCGGATGGACGACCTCCTCGCCGAGCAGCCGCTCTGGGCCGTGTCCCTGCTCTCCGAGCACCAGCGCACCATCGCGGGCCGCTTCGCCATGAAGGGCCGCGTGAGCGACCGCCTGCTCTTCGAGTCCGTCCCCCACACCCCCGGCCCCCTGACCGCCGCGCCCCTGATCACGGACGCCCTGGCCACGCTGGAATGCCGCACCGAGCAACGCGTACCCGCCGGCGACCACACCCTGGTCATCGGCCGCGTCCTGGAAGCGACGGTCCGCGGCACGGAGGGCGGCCCCCTGACCTACTTCCGGGGCAGGTACCGCCAGTTGGGCTGAGGCTTCTCGTTCCCCACCGCAGACAGCAAAGAGGGGCGGGTTGGGCTTGCGGGCTCGGGGGTGCTGCCCCCAGCCGACGGGCGCGGGCTTGGGGGCGAAGCCACCCAGCCGACGGGCGCGGAGCTTGGGACTCGGGGGCGCAGCCCCCAGTCAGGGGCGCGGGGAACTGCGCGACCAGCCACGACGAACCCGCAGCCGACCAACCCCCCACCCGCTACCCACCCACACCCCCGGCCCCACCCCACCGCACGGTTTCGGCCAAGCGCCCCTCACGCCTCCCCCACCCCGACCACCCCCACCCCCTGAACAAACCGAGCATTCGGTAGGCGGCGACCGAAAATGTTCCTGGCACGACGCGACTCACGACCGGGAAATTCAGCGGAACTCATCGGCAGCACCGCGCCGCCCGGATCACCGCCATTCCCCCGCCCCGGCCATAACGGATCACGCCCGCCCTCCAACAACACCGAATCGCAAATCGGAACGCGAAAAACACCGGTCAGGACGGCCCTCATAAACACCGCACGCGCCGAGCCCCACTCAGCGACAGCAAGGTGCCGCAACCCGGAGCCGACCCGGTCCGAACGACGAGCTCCAGGCGTGATCCAAACGGCAGGCTCTAGCCCCAATCCCGCCCGGTCCGCCCCCGCTTGGTCTCGGACCGCTGCTTCTTCTCCCGCAGTCGCCGCTCGTTGATCCCCTTCGGGATACGCGTGGGCCGACGCGGCTTCGGCGGCGGGGCGGTGGCCTCGGCGAGCAGCGCCGCCAGGCGCACCGCGGCGGTCTCCCGGTTTCGCCACTGTGAACGGTGCTCGGAGGACCGAACGCTGACGACCCCGTCGACGAGCCGCCCGGCGAGCCGCTCCAGGGCGCGCCGCTTCCACACCTCGGGCAGCGCCTCGGTGTTGGCGACGTCGAACCGCAGCTCGACCTGCGAGTCACTGGTGTTGACGTGCTGTCCGCCGGGACCGGAGGACCGGGAGAAACGCCACATCAGCTCGGCCTCGGGAACGGAGACGGAGCCACGGATGGTGAGGCCTCGGGAGAGCGGGCTCCCCGACCCCCGGGAAGGAGCGGACATACCCCCATGGTCACCGAGCCCCGGCCCCGCCGTCACCCTCTTTTCCCGCCCGCTCCTTCCCCGCCCGCCCCGCCGCCCCGTCCCGGCACCCCCGCCGCCCGGGTAAAGAAAGTAAAACGCCAGGAACCTCTGACGCCCCTCGCTGCGTTCATAGGGGTACAGGTAGCTTCGTCCCCGGCACGAAGCCCGTAAGGCACGTACGCAACGAGGGAAGGACCCCCAACCATGGCTGTAAGCCTGTCCAAGGGTGGCAACGTCTCGCTCACCAAGGAGGCTCCGGGCCTGACCGCCGTCACCGTGGGCCTCGGCTGGGACGTCCGCACCACCACGGGCACCGACTTCGACCTGGACGCCTCGGCCATCGCGGTCAACACCCAGGGCAAGGTGTATTCGGACGCCCACTTCGTCTTCTTCAACAACAAGCAGACCCCGGACAACACCATCGTCCACACCGGCGACAACCGCACGGGCGAGGGCGCGGGCGACGACGAGGCGATCAACGTCAACCTGGCGGGCCTCCCCGCCGACATCGACAAGATCGTCTTCCCGGTCTCGATCTACGACGCGGAGAACCGCTCGCAGAACTTCGGCCAGGTCCGCAACGCCTACATCCGCATCATCAACCAGGCCGGCGGCGCCGAGATCGCCCGCTACGACCTGTCCGAGGACGCCGCCACCGAGACCGCCATGGTCTTCGGCGAGCTCTACCGCAACGGCGCCGAGTGGAAGTTCCGCGCCGTCGGCCAGGGCTACGCCTCCGGCCTCGTCGGCATCGCCCAGGACTTCGGCGTCAACGTCTGACACTCCGCCTGAGAGCCACTCCCCGAAGGCCCCGCCCGACCTCACCGTCGTGCGGGGCCTTCGGCGTCACACCCGCCAGTCCCCCGCGTACTGGATGTGCAGTCGGCCGGGGACGCCCCGGCGGGCGTGGGTGCCCGGCCAGGGGCCCGAGCTGAGCTCGACGCAGTAGTGGGCCGGGGGCGGGTGGTGGTGGGAGTGGGACGGGGCCCGGGTGACCAGGTCGCGCAGGGCCGTGCCGTGTTCGCGGAAGGCGGTGGGGCTGCCGATCACGAAGAGGGTGTGGGCGGCGAGGTCGAAGGCCAGATGGTCGCGGTACGTCGGCCAGGTCCGCCGCCGGTGGTCGATGGCGCTCTCGTCCGGGAAGTCGTCGTCGGGGGTGGCCGTGGTGTGGGGGCGGCCCCGGCCCAGCCTGGCCCGTACCTCCTTCCACGACGCGGTCGGGAACCGCAGGCTGTGGTGGGCGAGGACGAGGTCCAGGGCGACCGGTCCTCCGTCGCCCGGTCCGCCGTCGCCCGTGATGCCGTCGGGGGGCCGGTTGGTCCGGATCGGCAGATGGATCAGTGACCGGGCGGAGCGGGCGGCCAGCGACCACAGGGCGACGAGTTGTTCCGCGCCGGCCCGGTCGACGTACATCGACAGCCAGTGGTGGTCGTCACGCAACGCCAGGCGGGCGGGCGCCGACGCCTGCCACGGCTGGACCACCCGGATCTCCTCGCCACCCGGCCGCACCTTGTGCACGCGCACGCGCTGTTCCACACGCCTCCTCGGTCTCCCCGCCTCCGCACGCACTGTAGGCCCGCCGTGAGCTGGGGGTCTCCGCATTTATCGGTGGCCCGGCGGCTCCGCTCCGCGGGCGATGTCCGACCTCGTCGATAGCGTGCGGGGCATGTTGCTGCTCGAGACCCTCCGCACCGCCGAGGACGGGACCATTCCCGGTCCCCTCCTCGCCGAACTCACCGCCCTGCACGCCTCCAACCGAGCCTTCTACACCCTCAGCGGCGACTTCCCCGACCCGGACGACATCCGCCCCGAGCAGGTGAACGCCGCCCTGGCCCTGGAGCTGGCCAACCCGGACGTGGAGATCCTCCTCGCCCGCGACGCCGCCCCCGACAGCGCGGGCCACCGCGACGGCGCCCCGCCCGCCGACGGCACCCGGTCCCTCATCGGCGGCCCGCCCTTCACCGGCGCCCCGCCCCTCGTCGGCGTCGTCATCACCCTCGCGCACCACCCCGACCCCGCCGACCCCGACCCGTGGATCGGGCTCCTGCTCGTCGACGCGGCGGCGCAACGGCGGGGCCACGGACGCCGGTTGGCGGCGCTCGTCGAGACACGGCTCCGACAGGCCGGCCGAACCGCCGTAAGACTCGCGGCACTCGACAACAACCCCGGCGCCCTCGCCTTCTGGACCTCCCTCGGCTACGAGATCATCGCCCACCGGGCCGACCGCCAACGGGGGCGCCCCTGCACGGTCCTGCGCAAGCCCCTCGCCCCCGAGGGCCCCACGCCACCCGCGTAACCCGTGTCGAGCCCCCGGCCGTCGGCCCCGGCCCTCACGCCTTCTTCGGCTTGCCCTCCCCGTACAGCCAATCCTCCCAGATCGGCTTCAGATCGGCGTCCGGCGCCGTCTTCTCCGCGTGTTTCTCGGCGTACGCGGTGAAGTCCGCCGTGCTCGCGTTGCCGTGGCGGCGGGCCGTGGCCCAGCCCTTGAGGAGGTCGAAGAAGGCGTCGTCGCCGATGGCCTGGCGGATCTTGTGCAGGACCATGGCGGCGCGCTCGTAGACGGGGCTGTCGGAGATGTGCTCGGCGCTCGGCGGCTCCGCGGGCGGGAACGCCCAGACCCCCTCGTCGGCCTCGGCGGTGTCGAAGTAGTCGCCCTCGTAGAGCGCGTCGAAGTTCTCCTGGGCGCTGTCGCCCCCGTGGTCCTCCTGCCACAGCCACTCCGCGTACGTGGCGAAGCCCTCGTTGAGCCACATGTCCCGCCAGCTCTTCGGCGTGACGGAGTTGCCGTACCACTGGTGGGCCAACTCGTGGACGAGCAGGCCGGTGTCGGGGGCGCCGGGGACGACCGGGCGGTTCTGGGTCTCCAGCGCGTACTCCACGTCCTCCTCCCGCTCGACGATCGCGCCGGTGGAGGTGAAGGGGTACGGGCCGAAGTTGATCTCCGCCCAGTCGATGATGTCCGGGATGTCGTCGAGGGCCTTACGGCTGCCCTCGGCCTCCTCGGGGTCCACGGCTATGTACACCGGCGGCTGCTTCTCGCCGACCGTGGGGCGCCGGATCTCGTACGCGCCGATCGCGAGCGTGGCGAGATAGCTCGCCATCGGCTCGGCCGAGCGCCACGCGAACGTCGTACGGCCGTCCTTCGTCGACTCGCCGCGCAACTCTCCGTTGGAGACGGCCTGGAGGCGCTGCGGGACAGTGACGGTGATGTCGTACGTCGCCTTGTCCGAGGGGTGGTGGTTGCCGGGGAACCAGGCCATCGAGCCCGTCGGTTCGCCGAGCGCGAGCGCCCCGTCGGCTGTCGGCAGCCAGCCCTCGTGGGAGCCGTCCGGGTCGGTGATCGTCCGCGGCTCGCCCGAGTAGCGCACGGTCGTCCGGAACGTCCGCCCCTTCTCCAGCGTGTGCGCCGGCCGGACGATCAGCTCCTGGCCCTTCCGTTTCCAGCGGGCCTCGGCGCCGTCGACGGTCACGGACTCGACGTCCATGCCCTTCAGGTCCAGGTCGAACGCGCTGAGGTCCTGCTTCGCCCGGGCCGTGACGACGGCCTTCCCGTCGACATGGTCCTCGTGGTCGTCGCGGTTCTTGCCCCGCTCGATGTCGACGTCGAGGGTCAGGGCGTAGTGCGTGACGTCGTAGCCGCCGTTGCCGAGCTTCGGGAAGTACGGGTCCCCCAGGCCGGCCGCACCGCGCGTGCCGCCGGTGCCGGGTCCCGCCCCCTCGTCCGTGCAGGAGGTGAGGGTGAACGTCAGGGCTGCGGCGAGCAGCGCGGCCGGGACAGCCGGTACGGGTCGGGACACGTCCAAGATCCTATGGGGGACATGACACCATCGCCTACGTGCTCGACATCGGCTACGCCCTCTCCAACCGCTTCCCGGACCCGCCGCAGACGGACTACCGCCGCGCCGACGTCTACGCGCTGCGGCACGACCTCTTCTGCGGTGACGTCTACCTCGCCGACACCAAGGAGGACCGGGAGCTGTCCACAGCCTGGGGATGGGTGCCGGTGCTGGACTTCGCGTGGGCGCTCTGCGACATCGTCGAGCAGCTGGACCGGGACCCCGCGGGCTCCCGCGCCTCCCGGCCGCAGCACGCGGAGCTGGACTTCACCGAGTCGACCGACCGCATGCTCTTCGAGCGCCGCTTCGGCTGGGTGGACATCGAGTCCGACTGGATGCCGGCCGAGGAACCCCCGCTCACCTTCTCCCACGCCGAACTCCGCAGAGAGGCACGGGACTTCCTGCACGACCTCGTCGCCGACCTGTGCGACCTGCACGAGGACCTCGCCGACAACCCGGCGATCTGGACCCTCCAGGCCCGCTTCCCCCGGCTCGGCTGAGCCCCGCAGAGCCGCACGGCCCGCCCCGCAGAGCTTCACGGCCTGGGTCGGCCGGGGCCCCTCACCCCTCCACTCTGATCCCCATCTCCCCCGCCAGCACCGGCGCCAGATCCATCAGCTGCGCCGCGCTGATCACCGCCCCCGACAGCCGCTCCACGCCGCGGGCGATCTCCACCGAGGCGGCCGCGCGCAGGTCGACATCCTTCAGGGTCGCCCCGCTCAGATCGGCGCCCTTCAGCGTGCACCCGACGAACTCGACCCGCTCCAGCCGCGCGCCCCCGAAGTCCGGCTCGACGAGGACGCAGTCCTCGAAGACGACGTCCTTGAGCCGCGCGTCGCGCAGATTCAGATAGTCGATCTTGCCGCCGCGGATCAGCACCCTCTCCAGCACCGCCCCGTGCAGCTGCACGCCGCCGAGCCGCGCGTCCACCAGCTCCACGTCACGGAGGGTGGCCTCGGCGAAGTCGGTGCCGACCCCCCGTATGCCGGTGAGGACGGAGTCCAGCAGCCGGGCCCGGTGCAGCCGCGTCTCGTCCAGCGCGCAGCCCGTGAGCGCGCAGTCCATGAACCGGGCGCCCCCGCCGTCCTGCCCGGCCAGGTCCCGCTCGCGGAACTCCAGCCCGTCGTAGTCCCCGTCCGGCTCCAGCCCTCCGCCCTCGTACGCCTCCAGCGCCGGCAACCGCACCTCCGGTCGCCGCGCCCCCTTCACCACCGACTTGGCCCGCACCATGCCCTCATCCTGCACCCCACCACTGACAACGCCCCTGACCTGCACAGACGCCACCCGGAGCAGGTCACCCACCCGCCCATGTCACATTCCGGCCCCTCGACCCGTCGTACGCGCAGACAGCCGGCACCGACGCGAGGGAGCCCGAACCATGCAGCGCACGCCCACCCACCTCACCGTCATCGGCGGCGGATTCGCCGGCCTCACCGCGGCGATCACCGCCGCCGAGTCGGGCGCCCGGGTCACCGTGTACGAGGCGCACCACACGCTCGGCGGCCGGGCCCGGACCGCGGAGGGGCCGTACCGGACGAACGAGGGGCCGCACGCGCTCTACAACGGCGGCCCCCACTGGACCTGGCTGAGCCGCCGCGACCTGATCGGCCCGCTCGCGCCGCTCCCGGCCCTGGAGGCGTCCCGGCTGCGGCTGCACCACAAGGGCGTCCTCCGCCGCACCCCGCCGTTCGGGATGCTGAAGCTGCTGCGCCCGCGCCGGACCGGCGGCAGCGCCCCGGTCGACGTCGACTTCCTCACCTGGGCGACCGAGCAGGCGGGCGAGGAGGCCGCGCGGGCCGCCGCCCACTACGCGGCGGTCGCGCTGTTCCACCACGACCCGGGCGCCCTGTCCGCCGCGTTCGTGCAGGAACGGCTGCGCCGGGCCACGAAGCTGCCCCCGGAGGCGCACTACCCGCGCGGCGGCTGGGCGAGCGTCATCGACCGGATGGCGGCCCGCGCCTGGAACCTCGGCGTGCGCATGGAGACCCTCAGCCGGGTCGACGGCCTGGACGACGTACGCGGCCTCCGCCCCGGCCCGGTGATCGTCGCCACCTCCCTGGACGCCGCCCGCCGTCTGCTGCGCGACGACTCGCTGACCTGGCCCAGCGGCCGTACCGCGCTGCTCGACCTCGCCCTGCGGACGCGCCGGGGCGACGCGTTCGCGATCTCCGACCTGGACGCGCCCGGCTGGATCGAGCGGTTCACCGCGCAGGACCGCACGCTCGCGCCGGCCGGTGAGCAGTTGCTCCAGGGCCAGTTCCCGATCGCGCCGCACGAGTCGCGCGCGGACGGGGTGGCCCGCGGCGAGCATCTGCTGGACCTGGGGTTCCCGGGCTGGCGCGACCGGGTCACCTGGCGGCGCGAGGCGACCTCGAACGGCCGTACGGGCGCGGTCGATCTGCCCGGCACCAGCTGGCGCGACCGCCCGGCCGTGGACCGGGGTGACGGCGTGTACCTCGCGGGCGACCAGGTCGCGGCGCCGGGCGTGCTGTCGGAGGTGTCGTTCAACAGCGCCCTCGCGGCCGTCTCACTCGCCCTCGGCCGACGCCGGCGGAACTCCCTTGACCTCAAGCATGCTTGAGGTCGAACGCTGGGGCACACGCGAAGCGCAGACCCAAGGGGGAGCCCTCCATGCACGCGATCCGCCTGCACGCCTTCGGCCCGGCCGAGAACCTCGTCCACGAGAAGACCGAGGACCCCGAGCCCGGCCCCGGCCAGGTCCGCATAGCCGTCGCCGCGGCCGGCGTCCACCTGCTCGACACGGCCCTGCGCGAAGGGCAGCAGGGGCCGGGGCCCGCACCGGAACTCCCCACGATCCCCGGCCGCGAGGTCGCCGGGGTCGTCGAGTCCCTCGGCGAGGGCATCCCGCAGTCCTGGCTCGGCAAGCGCGTCACCGCCCACCTCGGCTGGGCGCCCGGCGGCTACGCCGAGCTGGCCGTCACGGAGGTCGGACGGCTGCACGAGATCCCGGAGAACCTCGGCTTCGCCGAGGCCGTCGCGATGATCGGCACGGGCCGTACGACGATGGGAATCCTCCTCTTCACCGACCTCGGCCCCGACGACGTGGTCCTGGTCCCGGCCGCCGCCGGCGGTATCGGCACCCTGCTCGTGCAGGCCGCCAGGAACGCGGGCGCCACGGTCGTCGGCCTCGCCGGCGGCCCCGCGAAAACGGCCCGGGTCGCGGCGAACGGCGCCGACCTCGCCCTCGACTACACGGACCCCGCCTGGCCGGAGCGGGCCGCCGCGTACCGGGGGAAGGTCACGGTCGTCTTCGACGGCGTGGGCGGCGAGGTGGCCCGCCAGTCGGTCGCGCTCCTCGCGCCCGGCGGCAAGCACCTCGTCTTCGGCTGGTCCGCGGACGGCATCAAGGGCGGCGGACCGTATGTCGTCGAAGGCGTCACCGAGTCGGTCCTCGGCGAGGAGATGCGGCGCCGGGCGGGCGGCCCCGACCCGCTCCGCACCCTCGAACTGCGCGCCCTGGCGGAAGCCGCCGCCGGACGCCTCACCCCGGCCGTCCACCGCTTCCCCCTCGCCGAGGCGGCCGCGGCCCACCGCGCCCTGGAGAACCGGGGCACGACCGGCAAGGTGGTCCTGGAGCCGTGACGACGAGCAGCGACCACAGCCACCGACCGACCCCGCGAACCGTTCCTGAATGCTGAGCGGGAGTGAGTCCTGTTGCCAGCATCACGCTCAGCCGGACGCCCCGAACGGTGCTGGGTGTCCTGGTCGCCCGCGTTCACTCCGCGTCCGGCGCGCACGGATCGTGTCCGTGGTCCGGGAACACGGGGGCGGGTTCCCTCACGCCCCGGAACGCCCTCGCCGGCGCCCGTCGGCGCGACGATGACCGAGCGGGCCGGGGACGACCCGGCCCCGTGTCAGTGCCGCCCCGCCACCCGGTCCGCCCAGCGCGCCAGCCGTGACGACCGAGCGCGCAGCGAGGCCGTCTCCCGCCGGTCGGCGGTGCGGTACGTGGCGTACATCCCCTGCACGCCCGCCCAACGCAACGGCTCCGGCTCCCACTTGCGCACCCGGTGGTTCACCCACGGCAGCGAGGTCAGCTCCGTCTCCCCGCCCCGCCCCGAGTCCCGCTGGACGAGGTCGCGCAGGGTGCGGGCGGCGAGGTTGGCGGTGGCCACACCCGAGCCGACGTAGCCGCCGGCCCAGCCGAGGCCCGTCGACCGGTCGAGGGTGACCGTGGCGCACCAGTCGCGCGGCACCCCGAGGACACCGGACCAGGCGTGGGCGACCCTCACCCCGGTCAGCGACGGGAAGAAGCCGACGAGGATCTCGTGCAGCGCCTCGATCGTCGCCGGCTGCGTACGCCCGTCGTTGTCGGTCCGGGACCCGAAGCGGTACGGCACCCCGCGCCCGCCGAGCGCGATCCGGTCGTCGTCGGTCCGCTGGGCGTACATGTACGCGTGAGCCATGTCGCCGAGCGTCTCCCGCCCGTCCCAGCCGATCGACGCCCACTGCTCGGCGGTCAGGGGCTCGGTGGCGATCATCGACGAGTTCATGGGCAGCCAGGTCCGCCGCTGGCCCTTGAGGCCGGCCGTGAAACCCTCCGTGCAGCGCAGCACATAGGGCGCCCGGACCGTGCCGTACGGGGTGACCGCGTGCCGGGGGCGGATCTCGGTGACCGGCGTCAGCTCGTGCACGGTCACCCCGAGCCCCTCGACGACATCCGCCAGACCCGTCACCAGGCGCACCGGGTTCAGCCGCGCCCCGTGCGGCGTCCACGTCGACCCGACGGCACCGGCGACACGGATCCGCTCGGCGGTCTCCCGGGCCCCGTACAGCTCCCGGTCGTCCTGCCCGTACGCCAGTTCGTGCTCGTGGAACGCCTTGAGCCGCGCCAACTGGGCCGGGGTGCGGGCCACTTCGAGGACGCCGCCGGGGTGGATCCCGGCGTCGACGCCCTCGTCCGCCGCGACCCGCACCACTTCGGCGACCGTGTCGTTCATGGCCCGCTGCAACCGCACGGCGGCCTCCCGCCCGTGCAGCCGCGCGTACCGGTCGCGCCCGGCGATCCCGTTGTAGAGCCAGCCGCCGTTCCGCCCGGAGGCCCCGTACCCGCAGAACCGCTGCTCCAGGACGACGATCCGCAGCGTGGGCGCGGCCTTCTTCAGGTAGTACGCCGTCCACAGCCCGGTGTATCCGCCGCCGACGATCACGACGTCGGCGGTCGCGTCCCCGGTGAGCGGCTCCCTGGGCGCGGGGATGCCGGCCTGCGCGTACCAGAAGGAGATCCCGCCGTTGACGGTGGAGGCGGTCGCGTCCGTGCTGCTCATGGCCGGACGCTAACCCCTGCCGACGGGCCTTGTCTCCTTCGGATTCCGTCGTTCCCGACCCCTCAGGGGGCCGGAAATTCAAGGGATTCGGCGACGCCGCGCGCGTAGGGTCGCCCGCATGATCGATGTTCCGGAGGAACTGGCCGAGACTCAGGAAGAGATCAACGGAGCGGCGGGCCGGCGGTTCGTCGCCGGGCTCCCCGGGCTGACCGCCGAGTTCCTGGACCGCTGGGGGCTGCGCCTCGACGGGACCCCCATGCACGGCATGTGCGCCCTGGTCGTCCCCGTGGTCGACACGACCGACGGCACCCCGGCCGTCCTCAAGCTGCAGATCCTCGACGAGGAGAGCGAGGGCGAGCCGGTCGCCCTGCGCGTCTGGGACGGCGACGGGGCCGTACGGCTCCTGCGGTACGACGACGGCACGGGCACCATGCTCCTCGAACGCCTCGACCCGGCCCGGATGCTGTCCCACGAGCCGGACTCCCGCAAGGCCGTCCTGGTCATCGCCCGTCTGCTGGCCCACCTGACGGCGACGCCCGCCCCCGAGGGCCTACGGCGCCTGTCCGACATCGGGGCCGACATGCTGGAGCGGACCCCGGCGGTGCTGGCCGGGATCCCGGACCCCGGGGACCGCCGGCTGATCGCGGACTGCGCCGCCGCCCTGCGCGAGGTGCTCGACGAGCCCGGTGACCGGCTCCTCCACTGGGACCTGCACTTCGAGAACGTCCTGGCCGCCGACCGCGCCCCCTGGATCGCCATCGACCCCAAGCCCCTCGCCGGCGACCCCGGCTTCGACCTCTGGCCCGCCCTCGACAACCGCTTCGAGCCCGCCGAGGTCCGCTGGCGCTTCGACGCGATGACCGACGTCCTGGGCCTGGACCGCCACCGGGCCGCAGCCTGGACGCTCGCCCGCGTCCTCCAGAACGCCCTGTGGGACATCGAGGAGGGCCGCGACCTCCAGCCGGCCGACCTGGAGATCGCCCGCCGACTGCGCTGAAGGCCTCTGAAGGCCGCTGAAGACCCTGGGTTGGTCCCGTCGCACCTCTTGCAAAGGTCCGGACCAACCGCTACTCATATCTGTTAGGAAGGTTTCCTTCTAGTTCACCTCGTACGACCGGCAATTCCCGCACGACTGGCACGACCGGCACCACCGGCACCACTGGCACCACTGGCACGAAGAACCCCTCCGTCGATCCTCGACCGCCAGGAGCCCCCCATGAGACCGGCACGATCCGTCCTGCTCACCGCCGCGCTCCTCCTGCTCGGCCTCGTCCTCACCCCCGCCTCGGCGCAGGCCACGCGCCCCCCGTCGAACTCCCCCCGACCCGACGCCGCCCAGGCCGCGGTCACCCCCGTGGCCGCGAACGGGCAGCTGAAGGTCTGCGGCACCAAGCTCTGCAACGCACGAGGAAAAACGATCCAGCTGCGCGGTATGAGCACCCACGGCCTCCAGTGGTACAGCCAGTGCGTCACGAGCGGTTCCCTGAACGCGCTCGCCACGGACTGGAAGGCCGACGTCCTGCGCATCTCGATGTACATCCAGGAGGACGGCTACGAGACCGACCCCCGCCGCTTCACCGACCTGGTCCACTCGGTCATAGAGCAGGCCACGGCCCGCGGCATGTACGCCATCGTCGACTGGCACATGCTCGACCCCGGCGACCCCCACCACAACCTGGCCCGCGCCAAGACCTTCTTCTCCGAGATAGCCCAGCGCCACCGCGACAAGAACAACCTGCTGTACGAGATAGCCAACGAGCCCAGCGGCGTGAGCTGGTCCCGCATCAAGAGCTACGCCGAACAGCTCATCCCCGTCATCCGGGCCAAGGACCCCGACACCCCGATCCTCGTCGGCACCCGCGCCTGGTCCTCACTCGGTGTCTCGGAGGGCGCGAACGAATCCGAGGTGATCAACAACCCGGTGAACGCGTCCAACATCATGTACACGTTCCACTTCTACGCGTACTCGCACCGGGACGAGTACCTGCGGACCCTCTCCCGCGCGGCCGACCGCATCCCCGTCTTCGTCACCGAGTTCGGCACCCAGAACTACGCCGGTGAGGGCGCGAACGACTTCGCCATGTCGCAGCGCTACCTCGACCTCCTCGCGGCCAAGAAGATCAGCTGGGTCAACTGGAACTTCTCCGACGACGAGCGCACCGGCGCCGTCTTCAAGCAGGGCACCTGCGACGCCAACGGCCCCTGGACCGGCACGACCTCCCTCAAGCCGGCCGGCACCTGGATCCGGGACCGCATCAGAACCCCGGACGACTTCTGACCACCACCGCCGACGGCCGACGCCCTGTCGACGAACAACAAAACCCCGGGTCGGCGATCACCTGACCCGGGGTCTCTCCCAGAGCCCCCTGTCGGATTCGAACCGACGACCTACGCATTACAAGTTGTCCGATCTTGGTCCGGGGGTGTCCGGGGGTGTCCACGAAGCGGGCTCGTGGCCTGGTCAATTAAGGGCTCGGACTTCGGCGGACCACAGTGGACGATGGCGGATCGGACGGCGAATGAGACCGCCGTTGAGACCGTCCAGTGTCTGCACCGTCACACTGATCACCGACAGTCGTGACCTGCGGCCGCCCATTCAGGCACCCTCCTGACCCGCTGCTGAATCGTCGGCAGCTGTCCACGTTGGTCAACGTTGTGTGCCCCTACACGTCTAGCTTCTGCAGGAATACCCGGTAACACCCAGTTTCAGAGGATTTGCGGCGCTGGTTTTTCCAAGCTGGCCACACGGGACAGGCTGCTGCGACACGATAGATCTAGTTGCACGGGAGGAGCGGACTGCATGGGTGAGACGTACCCGTACGAACAGCTGGACGGCCGGCGCTTCCAACTGCTGGCGCAAGGTCTCATCACGGCGGAACACCCTAATGTGCAATGCTTCAACCTCTCTGGCCCAGACGGTGGTCGTGACGCCGTTGGCATGTCGCTTCAGTCGGCAAAAGCTTCCTTTCAAGACACACATGTGTTTCAAGTAAAGTTTCGGGAGCAGAACCCACACGGCATTCCGACAACTGACGATCTCTTCAAGTGGGTTATAACTAACCTGAAAGCAGAGCTACCTAAGGTAAAAAGGCTCGCACGGAGGGGTGCCGAACTTTTCACCTTTATCACCAATGTCTCAGCCACAGGACACCCCGACTCGGGGCTGCGGGATCGCGTCCGAGACTGGACGACAGAAAACCTTCCCTTGCCGACCAGTATTTGGTGGCGTGAGGACATAGACGCCCGACTCAGCCGCCACGCGGACCTGGTCTTCAAATTCTCACTGTTTCGCGGGATCGATTCAGTTCGGGCTTACTTTCAGTCTCTGACCTCAACAGCATCCACGCCAAGCATTCTCTCCGGCGTTTCGGCACATCCCTCCAACCCAGGGATGTCAACGATGCTTTTGTACCTGAGTAAGCAGTACGAGGAAGAAGAATCCTTCAGATTCAAGCAAGTAGAGCCCGACCCCATTTCAGTCCTGGATCACTTTGTAGACACTCCCGTCATCGTGACGCAGCGCAATTTTGAGTTCGGGTATCTCCACTCACTATTGACTTCCGTGGATCCGGAGATCGAGATATTTGACGAAGATCATGATGACGCAGGCTATTCAGTAAAAGCGGCCCGACTTGTCATGAACGAGAAGTTCGTTGAAGGCTTCAGGAGGGTAGTCCTCGAGGGGGCGCCGGGGCAGGGTAAAACGACCCTGGTTCAATACATCGGACAGGTTCACCGAGCCCGGATTCTTAATCGAAACAACGACCTGCAAAGAGTGCCAACAGAACTGACGTCAGCACCTCTCCGCTTGCCCATCAGAATTGAGCTTCGTCATCTTGGGGTATGGCTTCAAGGCGAGTCTCCTTGGCCTAGCCCATCTGGGGTACCGACAACCCAGCCACTACATCCGTCAATCCCATCATTCCTATCGGCGCATGCGGCCTACGCAACTGCTGGCCTGGAACTCACAGCAAACGATGTGATTGCCATCATGACGAAGACACCTTCGTTGTTGATGCTGGACGGCCTAGATGAAGTTCCGGATGCTGAGGTTCGGTCACAGGTGGTTGAAGTAGCAGAAAACTTCATCAAGGACCTCCGTGCTTTCGGCGCAGATATCCAGGTAATCGTTACAAGCAGGCCGTCGTCGAGCACGAAGTCCGCTGTTTTTTCGCGCCAGGGGTTCAAATATCTGAAGCTTGCCAACCTCGCCGAAGAAGAAATCTGGGAGTATGCAGAAGACTGGATCAAACGAAAGAAGATCTCAGCCATAGAGGCGGTAACGTTTAGAAAGGTGCTATCTGGGTCTCTACAAAAGAGTCACGTAGCGGCCCTCGCTCGTAATCCCATGCAGTTAGCAATCCTTCTATGGCTTGTACATGTCAAAGATTGGTCGCTGCCTGACAAGAGAACCGCCCTCTACGACCAGTACATGTCCACCTTCCTCGACCGCGAAGCTACCAAGGATCCCGTTGTCCGGGAAAATCGCCCCATCCTATTGGAGCTACACGGGTACATCGCCTGGGAACTCCACGCTCGTAGCGAAGACGCAAAGGCGGCAGGCTCTGGAGCCATCAGTAAGAGCGATTTGAAAGAACTCATGCGCAGTTACTTGGAAAGTCAAGAAGAGGAGGATCCGGATGCACTAATCGACGTTCTGTTCAGGGGGGTGCAGCGCGTTTTCGCCTTGACAGAGCGGATCCAGGGAAGTTTTGAGTTTGATATCCAGTCGATGCGTGAGTACTTCGCGGGCACGTACCTCTATAAGACCGCTCCGCATTACAGCAATGCCTTCGACGTCGCTGGATCCCGCCCGGACAGACTGGAAGCCCTGATTCGCAACCCCTACTGGTTGAATGTAGTCAGATTCTTTTGTGGTTGGTACGACAAGGGGGAGCTTGCCGACCTCTCCAGACGCCTAATTGACCTCTGCGAGTCCGCTTCCTATCGACTATTGCCTCATCCCAGAGAGCTGGTTTCTTCTCTCCTCGGCGACCACGTTACACACGTGTCTAAAAGAGACACACGGTTGCTGGCTGAGCAGCTCACGGATCCGTTGAGTTTGCGTTCCGTCGGAAAAGTCTTGAGCGGCGAAACGGTCTCCACACCAATTCCGCCTAACGAGTTCATCATGCCAGCCATGGCCGCGGAAGCCATGCGGATCTTCCCCCACGTGCAGACTGATGAAGTTTCTTACGAACTTGCGGCAATTTTGCGATCCCAGATTTCTCCGTCCGATCGCTACTTGTGGTGGAGGGAGCACAGGCCTGATCCAGGGAGTGAACGATTCTCGGCATGGCTTCGCTCAGGCTCTATTGCACAGGCATATTGTGCAGCCCCAATCGAGGCTGTACCGGAGCTACTTGACCTAGCCTCGGAATCCGTAGAGTCCTGGATTCGGTGTTGCGAGGCTGGTCGCCTCGACGTGGCCCTTACGAATCCCGCCTGGTTTGAGATGTTTTGGCAACGGTTGTCCGCAGGCAATACCGTCCTTTCTTACCCGGACAGCATTGAAGGGAAGTACATACACGAGGTCTGGCAGTTTCTTGCTTCCGATATTCCCTTCTTGCATGCTCGCCGACCGAGCGAAGCGACATTGCGAGTCCCAGATCGGCATCCGGGAATGCGTGATGAACTTTCTAGACTTCTCGGCCTTTTCAAGTACTTCCCAGAGCAGAGCCTGGCCGACTTCTCCTCCGTTGTGACGTTCACACAAGAGTCTCGCGCCATCCTGGGTCCTGATTGCTGGACTTCTTGGAAAACTTTGTTGCTCGTGGCGCCAATCTTGACTGACCCAACAGGCAAGAGCCCAGCACCAGGAACCTCTAAGGTTATTTTTCGGTGTTGGAGAAAGCAGGCCGACATCGGATTCTGGAGGGACTTCCTTAACGACGAGACGGTCGCGCTTATGCCGAGAGCTGCAGCGTTCGTTTCATGGGCTCCCGCGAACGCCTTCCACATGCTACACGCAGAGATCACCCGAATCTGGGAAGGCCTGGATCTCTGGCAGATGCCCCTAATTCAGAAGAATATTTCGATTCAGCATACGGTATACAGAGAAATCTTTGAGCCCTGCCGTTTCACAAACAGTGAATTCCAAGATCTCCCTGACGTTCTCCCTGGGTGTATGTTTCCCGCCCTGGAGGAGCGGTTCAGGCGCGCTTACGCAACCCCCCTGAAAGTCAATGCATGCAGGCCCTGCGACACACACGAAAGTGTGGATCTAGCTTATCGGGTTAGCCAACTGATCAATGTGCTTGGCCGAGGAAAAGCCAACCAACTCGACGCGGATTTGGCTCGCATCAGGGGATTATTTCCCAAATCGCGATCAGGTGTATCTGATCCTTTGCCAAGGGCGGTCAGGTCCTTGTCCGGGCCTAAGAAGCTTCCGAAGCGGGTCATCTGGGAAATCTTGGAGAACCCCTTCGAGTTTCCGTTTGTACTCGTGGATGTTGCGCAAACAGCGGCCACTGCAGCGATGGTTGAGAAGATGCCCTCGCTGGCAGCGGTCTCAAGCCGCGACAAGTGGTGCCTTTAACCGCCTTGCCCGTTCGGCTCTGAGTCGGCACCCGGTCTCGGCAGCTTTACGTGCTGCTTGGCTAGGGCCCCCGAGGCCGAACGACCACCCGTCACCTGTGCCTCCAGCAACCCCGACCGGCATCAGCCGCGTTCCCACCTGCGAAATGGCTGTCATCTGGACGGAGCAGTCGTGCTTGCTCAAGTTCGGGCTCCGCCTGGTCGCGGCCTTAGATCCTTGAGTTGGAGCAGTTGCTTTGCCTCCTCCTGGCTGTCTGCCCTGGCTGTGCTGCACGCTGAGCGGCCGGCCTGGTCAGTCGGCGTAGCGGTGGCTGGTACAGAGAGCGACGCGGGAATCTCCGCGCTTTCACGCCTAGCATCACGCGCCAGGAGGGGCGGCAACGTCAGCGGGCAGAAGTCGGCTGGTGAAGCCATCAGCGCACAACCGCTCATAGGCGACCACGACAGGGGCCGGGACATCCTGGTCGATGGCCAGTCCCCAACCGGGGAACACAAGCACTCGCTGTAGGGCGCCCACGATCATGTCGATCACCATGCGGGCGTCCCCGATGAAGTCGGCGTACTCCTTCAACGCCATGGGCGTAGACGCGCTCACGACGTCCACGCCTGGCCAGAGCTTCCGCATCATGGCGTACGACCGCCGCTCTTCGTACGGCTTGCTGACGAGAAGCACCGATGAGACCTCGATGTCGGCCTCCGCGAGTACGGCCCTGGTGAACTCGATATTCTCCCCCGTGTTGGTCGCGTGAGGCTCCAACAGGATGGCCGAGTCGGGCACCCCCAGTTCAAGCGCACGCTCGCGATAATGAACGGCCTCTCCACGCGGCATGCGCTCTCGGGTCGTAGGACTCGTGGCCCCGGTGAACACGATGACCGGCGCCATGCCCTGGTGGTACAGCTCGGTTGTCACGTCGGCCACACCGAGGTCGTGACTGCCCAGGCCCACGGCCACCGAGCAGGGCCGTGGCTCGTGGTGCATGCGGTGGTAGTCCCAGAGAAGTTGGGCGTCCGCCCACGCCTGTGCCGAGATCATTCCTGCACCTTCGCGTCCTGTGCCGAGTCAGGAACCCTGAAGTCGTACTCCCACGCGAAGCGCGATGCCGCATGGATGCCGACGGCGAACTCTACGACGGTGCCGTCAGCGGTGTAGGTCGTGCGGTGCAACTCCACGACGGGCTCTCCCGGCGGCAGTTGCAGGAGCTTCACCTCATCCGCCGTGGGGACCCGGGCGAACAAAGCCTCTTTCATGTGGTCGATCTCGTACCCCGCGTCATAGAGCACCCTGTACCCGCCACCACGGCCGGCGGGGCCCGGCGTGGGGTCGACGATGCGCGTCCCCTCAACGTGTTCGGGTCGGTAGTAGCTGGTCAAGGTGTGGGTGGGCTGGCTGCCCTCCTTCACCAAACGGGCCCGCGCGTACACGTCGGAGCCGACCGGGATGCCAAGCCCTCCAGCAACGAGGTCGCTCGCCTCAACTCGGCTCACGGTCTGCGTCTGTTCGTTGCGCTTGTACTGGCGCCCCGACGCCACGCGGTCCGCGATGAACGCGACCTCATCCCCGTCACGCCACTTCACCTTGTCGTACCGGGCGATACCGAGCCGCTTGAGCGGGGTCCGCGGACGCACGACCGTGCCGTGCCCGCGCGACGACGTCACCAGCCCCTCAGCCTCAAGCGCCTTGTACGCCTGATGGACCGTGGACTTGGAGCCCTCCCCGGCCTCGACCAGCTCTCTGATCTGGGGCAACTGGGACCCCGGCGCGTACTCGCCGTTCCGGATCTGTTCCGCGAGCCGATCCGCCAGCTCCCGCCACTTCGGTGCCACAGCCGATCTCCCTTCGATGCACCCCAGTGAAGCACAGTCCCAGGACTGTTGACAGTCCTGGGACTGCGTGCCATCTTCATCTCAGGCCGCTCGCAGTCCTAGGACAGCGAGAGGAAGGGGTCCTCTTTGGGCTGTCTTCCACGCTGCGGCTAGGGGCCCGGGACAGAGCGGGCCGAGGGCACCGGACCCCTGGTCAACCGGATGGCTAGGCCGAAAGGCCAACGTCTCCATACGCCTACAAACGGGAGCTCGTGTTCCCGAAGGAGACACCTGCACCACAGCAAGACTCAGCCCCGGCACACAGCCGTGATGGGCGCGGGATCGAATCCCGCCCGGGGCGCTCCGGCCGCTGTTCTGCGGTCGCACCGTGCGTTCTGCGCGGTTTCACCTCAACGGCGAGCGGTCCCCGGGTGGCACCCCAGGGACCGCAGTTGGGCCGTTGCCGCCTTGCAGGGAGAACACGACCCATGAACCCCATCGTCACTGTTCAGGACGCTGTTACCGCGTTCGCCGACTGGATCGAGCCGACGACTGCTGAGCTGGACGCGATCGAGCAGGAGATGCCCGCGATCCTCGCGGAGGTCGACCTGCTCGATGCGCAGATCATCACCCTTGACCGCACCCCGACCGAGGTGGACGCCCGCCGTGTCCGCCGGGCGCGTAACCGGGTGCTGGCCGCGCGGCGTGACGTGGCCAACCGCACCGTCGGCGCGATGCTGCCGGGGGGTGCCGCGTGAGCGCCCCGAACACGAAGCTGACCGCCGCGCACGCCGAGGTGAAGGCGGAGATCACGCGCACGGACACCAAGACCGGGCTGTTGCTCGCGTTCGTCGGCGCGGTGCTCGCCGGCACGTGGACCGTGGCCCGTGACCTGCCCCTGAACCTCCCCGCCTACGTCGCGGGCGGGTTGGGGGTGGCGCTGCTGGTCGCGGCGGCCGGTCTGCTGCTGCGCTCGACCCGCCCGAACCTGCGCGGCCGGCACGGGTTCCCGCTGTGGGCGACCCTGACCGCCGAGGAGATCGCCGCCGCCGTCAGCAGCGGGGATCTCGCGGCGGACGTCGCCGGGCTGTCCCGGCTCGCGGTGGTGAAGTTCACCGCCCTGCGCCGCGCGGTCGACCTCACCATGACCGGCGGCGCGCTGCTCATCCTCGCGGCCCTGCTCGCGGCGGGGGGTGCGCTGTGAAGGCCCGGACGGTTCTTCCCGCTGTCGCGATGACGGCGGTGTCCATGGTGCTCACCCTCGCCGTGGTGGTGATGTGGCTCGGGGCCGTGATGCCTTGGCCCGTGGCCCTGGTCGTCGGTCTGGGCATCGACGGCGGATGGCTCGCCACCCTCGCCTATGAGCGCCGCCTGGCCGCGCAGGGCGACCACAGCCGTCCGGTGACCGCCGTCGGCTGGACGTTCGGCCTGCTCGCCACCGCCGTCCTGGTCGCGCACGCGGCGACCGCTGACCAGTCGCGCGGGGCGTGGCTGGCCGTGGCGTGGCTGCCGGTCGCGGCCAAAGCCTTGTGGCTTGTCCACGGTCTGTGGGAGCGCACCGCGCTCACCCCTGTCGCGTTGGAGGCCATCGCGGGAATCCAGCAGGAAGCCCGCGATGAGGCTGCCGTGGCCCGTGCCCGGCTGCGGGCGGAAGCGGCCACCGAGGAGACCCGGCTGACGGCCGTGACGCAAGCGGGGGCGCGCGTCGCACGCGTACAGGCCAAGACCGCCGAGACCCTCGCCGGGGCGTGGTCGACGCTGGAGGCGGCGCGGCGGGGCGAGGACACCGGCAGGGCGCTGACCAGCGTGACGGCCCGCGTCACGCCCGACGTCACACCCGCGTGGGAGCTGCCCGTGTGGGGCCCCACAGAGCCGGTTGCCGCGCTCCCTGCGGGCGAGAGCAACGCTCTGTCCGACGCGGTGCTTGACGCGCTGGTGGACGAGATCCGGCACAGCGAGACCCCGGCCCTGTCCTACCGCGAGATGGCCATCCGCTTCCGTGCGGCCGGCCACTCCGCCTCCGAGATGCGCCTGAGGGCCGCGTGGAAGCGCGTCGTGGCCCACCCCTCCCGCTCCGCCCCCTGACTCTCTGAGGAGTCCCGAATCATGGGCAAGCCTGACACCCGCAGCATCGACCGCGAGATCACCAGGACCACCCGCAAGCTGGAGGCAGTCCGCCGGGGCGAGATGTGGCCCCTGAACAGTGCCGAGCGGCGCGCTGTCCTCGGGGCGCTCGCCGGTGGCTCGTACCGGGTCCTGCGCGGCAAGAGCACCACCCGGCAGGAGAACCGGCTGGAGTCCGTCTCCGAGCAGGCCGTCACCCGGCTGACGGCCGAGATCACCGCCCTGCACATCGAGCGGCAGCGGATCGTGCGCGAGTACGCAGCCGCCAAGGCCGCCAAGAAGTCCAAGGGGTGGTGGTGAACACGCGTCCCCAGGGCGGCCGTTGCCCGGCCGCGCACCTCGAAGACCCCACCCCGTGCGGCGGTGAGGTCGCGGTGACCGTCCTCGACCGCTCCAGTGCGGGCGTGGACGGTTGCGAGCACCACGGCGCCCGCCTGCTCGCCTCCCTCGACGGCGGACGCGTCTACGCCCTGCCCGTCGCCCCGCCCGGTGCGGCCATCCGCGTGTTCCAGGCCGCCGACGGCATCCGCCCGTTCTGCTGGCTCGACGGGCCGCGCACGAGGCCGTCCCAGCTCAGCCACGCGGAGAACCGCGCCCGCAACGGCCGCTAACGCCACGGCCCCCGCCCGCCCTGCTCGCCGGGCGGGGGCTGGCCTCTTCAACTTCCCGCCCCGTGGTGCCCCCGGGGCAGTCAGGAGATACCTCGCCATGGGCGACAACGTCGTTCACCTGCACAAGAACCCCGAAACGTCGACCGAACCTGCCCCCGTGACCACGCTGACCGTGGTCCCCGACCCCGCACCGCCCGCTCCCATTCCGCTGTGGGTGCGTTCCGGCCGCGCGGTGAAGACCGCCGTCACCCACGAGAGCACCCGCACCGCCGCCCGCGCGGTGGTCCGGCACGGCCTCTACACGTTCAACGGCGGGCGGATCGTGGCCCGCCGCACCTGGGACGGCCGCACCGGTTCCCGCTACGAGCGGATGATCCGCGCCGCCGAAGCCGCGGGGAACCTCGAAGCGGCCGAGGAGTGGGAGGAGCGCCTCCAGCGCTTCCGCGACGCCCGCCACCGCCGCCGCATGGATCTGCTGCACTCGCCCGTGGACGCGGCCAAGGGTGCGCTGGTCGGCACCGGCATGGGCATCGGCGGTCTGGTCGCGCTCGGGGTCGTCCTTGCCATCGCCAACAAGGACGTCACCGAAGTCGTCACGCCGCTGATGGCGGTCATCGAGTTCATCGGCCTGCTCATCACCATCGTCCAGGTGGTGTGGGGCCCGCTCATCTCGATCGGCCCGTTCCTCGCCCTGCTCGCCCTGTGGGCGGTCGGCAGCAAGCAGCAAGCCGCACCCCAGTGGGCTCTCCCCGCTCACGTCCGCAACGGTGAGGGCGAGCCGATCACCCCGTCCATCGTCGTCAAGGCACTGCGCGACCTGGGCATCCCCGCCCTGCGCAACGCCATCAAGGACATGGGTGACGCCGGCGCCTCGATGCTCTCCCCGATCGTGATCGCCGGTTGCGGGGTCGAGGTCGACGTCACGCTTCCGTCCGGGGTGTCCACCATCGAGGTACAGCAGCGCCGCCGCAAGCTCGCCGAGAACCTCTCCCGGCACGAGCACGAAGTGTTCATCACCATCCCCGAAGCGGCCCGCACCGTCCGGCTGTGGGTCGCCGACTCCGGGGCCCTGGACGAGCCGATCGGCCCGTCCCCGCTGGTCACCGACGAGACGATGACCGCCGACTACACCAAGGGCCGCGCCCCCTGGGGACAGGACCTGCGCGGCGACGCCGCTTCCCTGAGCCTGTATCAGCGGCATCTGCTCATCACGGGTCTGTCGAACCAGGGCAAGACCGCCTCCCTTCGGGCGCTCGCGTTGTGGGCGGCGCTGGACAAGCGGGTTGAGTTCCGGATCGCCGACCTCAAGGGCGTGGGCGACTGGGCCATGTTCGACGGCCTTGCCACGGTCCTCATCCAGGGGCCGACTGACGAGCACGTGATCGAGGCGACCGAGATGGTGGAGGACGTCCTGGAGGAGATGAACCGCCGGATTGAGGCGCGGCGGCTCGACCCCGGCGCGGTGTTCGATCCGCTGATCTGTGTCGTGGACGAAGCGCAGGTGGCGTTCATGTGCCCGGCCGTCGACGACGACAAGCGCCCCTACGGCGGCTCCAAGGCAACATCCCGGTACTTCATGGGCGTCCGCAAGATCCACAACCAGGGGCGTGCGGTGGACGTGCTGATGTGGCAGGGCACCCAGGACCCCACCGACCAGAACCTCCCCAAGCTCGTCCGCGAGGGCGCCCACACCCGCGCCTCCCTCGCCCTGGGCACCGAATCGCAGGCCGTCATGGCGCTCGGCGAGAAGGCCGTCAACGGCGGCGCCGCACCCCACCTGCTCCGCCAGGGGCTGGACAAGGGAACCCTGGTCGTTGCCTCCGACGGCATCGCCATCCCCAAGGGCCAGTCCGCCCTCACGGTGCGGACGCACTACATCGACGACGACGAGGCCAAGGCCATCACCGACCGCGCCAAGGCCATCCGCGACGGCGTCACCACCCTCCACAGCATCGACCGGACCGAGGAGCGGGACCCGCTCGCGGACATCGCCGGCGTCATGGGCGACGCCGAACGCGCCTACACCCAGGACATCCTCAAGCGGCTCGCGGTCCTCAGCGAGGACGCCTACGGCGGGTGGACCTTCGGCGACCTCAAGCGCGTCCTGGAGGCCGCCGGAGTGGAGGCGTACAAGTCGCACGGCCGCATGACCGTCCGCCGCGACGACGTCACCCGCGCCCTCACCGACCGCGACACCGACGATTCCGCTTCCGCCGACGCGTAACGGGGAGGCGCACCCTCCCGCGCCGGGGAGGCGGGGAGAACTCCCCAACCCCCTCCCCACCCCGCCTCCCCCACGTTGATCAGCGAAAACGCCGTTTCGGGGAGGCGGGGAGGCACCCCAGGTCAACCCCCTGAAACCCCCTCCACAACGCCCCCGGCAGGGGGTGTCCCTGCCTCCCCAACCGAGCACCGGAAGGGATTCCGCATGTACCCCGAGCACACCAACAAGGCGCCCACCGTCCGGGCCCCGGAGATCCACCACCCCACCCCGATCACCCCCGCCGCCCCCTACTCGCCGCCCCTCGCCCCCGCCCAGCCGCACACCGTGCCGACCGTCGCGAGCGTCGTCCTCCCCAACGGGCGGGTCGTCACCGGCTACGCCATCGAGCCCGCCAAAACCGAACCGGCCGCAGCCAAGCCACCCATCTCCCGCGCGGCGGTGAACGTCGCGCTCGGCGGCGTCGGGTTCGCCGCCGTGTGCGGCGGACTGCTGATGCTCACCACGTTCATCACGGCCCTGACCGCGTTCGTCACCCAGCTCGTCACCCTCGCCGCCGTGCTGTTCGGCGGATACATCGCGGTACAGGTCTTCAAGCCCGCCGAGGCCAAGAGCGGCAACACCTTCCACATCCGCAAGGCCGTCTTCAAGCGCAACCACTTCAACGGCTGACAAGGAGCCCTCACGTGTTCGAGATCCGCGTCATCTGCGACCCCGCCGACACCGACCGCATCACTACCACGCTCACCACCGCGTTCACGACCGGCAACGTGCGCCGGTACCCGACCCGCGACGGCAAGCGCACCCGCCTCTACCTCACCGCAGACCACCGCCCCACCCCCGCCGACTGGCCCACCCCCGAGCAGGCATACGCCGACGCCCCCAGCATCAACAGCGAGATCGGCTGGACCGCCCGCTTCCTCGCCGACGCCGAGTGCTACACCGATCTCGGCCGGGAGTTCTACCTCCGCAAGGCCGCCCTGCTCGACCGCATCGCCCTGCTCGACGAACCCGCCGCCATCGGCGCCGCCGCCACCGAGACCGCCGAAGCTGCGGCCATGTTCCTCCTCGGCCTGGACCAGCCGGGCGCGGTCTGCGACCCGCGCGCCTACGTCCGCCAGCAGTACGCCCGCGCCCTCACCGACCACCAGTAGCTACGCCAAGGGCGGCCCCCCTCATCTCGCCAAAGATCACGGGGCCGCCCTTGCCAACAGTCCTCGACAGACCTGTTGGAGGTCTCCCAGCATGACGCAACCGACCCACCTTCGGCGAGCGTTCGACCTCGCCGCGCACGGCGTTCCCGTGCTGCCTCTGCGGGCGGGGAAGGTGCCGTTCGGCAATTGCCCCGACTGTGCGGACAACGCGTGCGGCGGCCGGCCGAACATGAAGACCCCCGGACCCTGCGGTTGCCCGCAGCCGTGCCATGGCTGGGCCGCCGCCACCACCGACCCCCACGTCCTCACTTCCCCGCCGTGGGCGTCCGCGTGGCGCAAGGCCGCCGCCGTTGCTTACCACCCCGGCGGCGCCGGGGTGACCGTGGTCGATCTCGACAATCCGGCCGCCGTCGACTGGGCCCGCGCCACCCTGCCGACTACGCGCACCGTGGCCACCACGCGCGGAGAGCACTGGATCTACCAGGGCGCCATGCGGTCGGTGAACGGCGTCCGTGACGGGGTCGACATCAAGTCCACGATGTCCTACGCCCGTTGGCTCGGTTCCGGCATTGGTGCCATGACGGCCCTCCCGGACGCGGTGCGCTCGCTGGCAGCGAAGGGACCATCCACCGCTCACAGGGCGCCCCAGACGGTCACAGTGGCCGCAAGGGGCGGACAGGGCGAGTGCCCTCACCGCACGCCCGCCTACTTGGACCGTGGCCTCGCCATGGCCGAGCAGTGCATCACCGAGGCCCGCAGCGCGGTGCACGCCACCGTCTACCGGACGTTCCTCGCCGTGCTGTCCACGCACGGCCGGTGCGGTTGTCTCACCGACGCTCACGTCACGCGGTTGTTCACCGCAGCGCAGGCCAAGGGCGAATCGGCGCGGCACTGCACCGACGCGTGGACCAACGCCCTGACCACGTTGGGACTGTGACCATGTCCGACGACGAGAAGAACCCCGCCCGCGAGGTCATCACCGACTATGCGCAAGCGCACTTCCGCTACTTCCGCACCGCCGACGGGACCGTATACGCGCAGCGCAACGGCCACCCCGTGGCCCGTCCGATGCGTTCCCAGGGCACGACCGGCAGCCACCGCCAGGAACTCATCGTGGGCATGTACCGGGACGGGGTCGGCGTGTTCAACGGGACCGCAATCAAGGAGGCGTTGGACTTGATCGAAGCGCTCGCGCTGACCGAGGACGTGCAGCCCGTGCACATCCGCGTCGCCCCCGGATTCGACGGGGCCACGTGGTTGGACCTGGGCCGCGCCGACGGGCAGTCCGTCCGCATCCACCCCACCGGCTGGGACATCCTCACCCCCGACCCGCGTGAGGTCTGCTGGCGCCGGACCCAGCTCACCGGGGAACTGCCCCTGCCGGCCAAGGACACCGACGGCAAGGGCATCGACCTGCTGATGCGGCTGTGCAACTTCGCCAACGCCGAGACCGAATGTCTGGCCATCGCGTGGCTCATCGGCTGTCTCGGTCCGTCCGTGCCCGTCCCCGCCCCGTTCCTCACCGGGCCGCAGGGCGCGGGCAAGTCCACCGGCGGGCGGATGCTCGTGCGAATCATCGAGGGCATGAGCGGCGACCTGCGCCGGGCCCCGAAGGATGAAGAGAACCTGATCGCCGCCGTGGCGGCCGGATGGGTCACAGCCCTGGACAACCTCTCCCACATGACCCCGGACCTGTCCGACGCCATGTGCTGCATCGTCACCGGCGCCGAGAACGTCAAGCGCGCCCTGTTCACCGACGGGGACGTGTTCCGTGTCGGCTACCGCCGGCCCCTGCTCCTGACCGGCATCGACGTGGGTGTCATCCGCCCCGACCTCGCCGAACGGCTCCTCCCCCTGCGGCTGGAGCGACCCCGCGTCCGGCGCACTGAGGCGGAGCTGTGGGCGGAGTACGCCGAAGTGCTGCCCGTCATCCTCGGCTCGCTCCTCGATCTCACGGTCAAGGTCCGTGCAGTGGAGGCGGAGACCCCCACCGATCTGCGGATGGCGGACTTCGCCCACCTGTGCGCGCAGCTCGATGCAGCGACCGGTCTCGGGGCGCTTAACGCCTACCGGGCAAGCCTGGACGACCTCAACGACGATGTCATTGAGGGGGACCTGTTGGCGCAGACCGTTCTCCGGCACGCCGCCGACATCGAACCGGGCGCAGAGCAGCGGATGACCTCCACGGAGTGGCTGCACTGCCTCACCCGCCTCTACACCGGCGAGGACTTCCGTCCCCTGCCCAAAGGGTGGCCGACCACCGGCAAAGTGCTCTCCGACCGTCTCAAGCGCCTCCAGCCGACCCTGGCCGCCCGTGGCGTACTCATCGACTCGGGACGCACCAGGGAGGGCCGCTACATCGAGATGACCCGCTCACCCGTACCGCTCCCGCACGAGCAGCAAGCGTTCTGACCGACACCACCGACCGCACAAGCAAGAGGAGCACCCCGGCCCGGAGGCGTGCTCTTCTTGCTCTTCGGCGGCGGCGCCGCCCTGCGATGGACGCGCCGCGCAGCGGCTCCGTCTTCACGACCTGAGCCGCACCGCACCTCCAGAGACACCCCCTCTCTTTTTCCTAAGTAGGGGAACGCTGCGTCACAGCGTCACAAGGCGCCCGGAAACCGGCGGGTGACCTGCACATACAGCCCGTGACGCAGACGGCGTCACCTGCGTCACGCCGCGTCACCTGCGTCATCGGGGACGCACGGCCTGCGTCACCGATGACGCACCCCCACCCCTCTGCGTCACCCAAGAACCACAGGTCAGACGCCCTGCATGACGCACGTGACGCTGTGACGCAGAAATCCGCGCCTCGGACACACACGCCCCGAGATTCCGCTACACCACCGTCTCCGGCCAGGAAGGCAATCCCGATGAGCACCGCGCTCCCGCCCTCCGACCAGTTGCTCTACACCCCGAAGGAGGCCGCCACGGTCCTCCGCTTCGGCCGCTCCACTGTCTACGAGCTGATGGCCGAGGGCGTCCTGAGGTACGTCAAGCGAGGCCGCTCCCGCCGCATCCGCCGCAGCGACCTGGAGGCGTACGTGAACAACCTCGAACCCGAATCCCCCTAACCCACGCCCCACCCGAGGCGCCCCCGGACAACGCGTCCGGGGGCGCCTTCCGCATGGAGGAACACACGTTGAGCCCCCGCAGACCGAACATGGAATCGTCGATCTACCTGGGCAGTGACGGCTGGTGGCACGGCCGCGTCACCATGGGCGTCAAGGACGACGGAAAGCCCGACCGGCGCCACCGCCGCGCCAAGACCGAGGCCGAGGTCAAGCGCAAGGTCCGCGAGTTGGAAGACCTCCGCGACAAGGGGCGCGCCCCCAAGGCCGGCCGCAAGCCGACCGTGGCCGAGTGGATGTCGACGTACCTCACCGACATCGCGAGTCTGAAGCTCAAGCCCCGCTCGCTGGACGACTACTGGTCCAAGACCCGCAACGACATCATCCCCGGAGTCGGCGGACACCGACTGGACAAGCTCCAGCCTGAACATCTTGAGCGGATGTACCGCCGGATGCTCGACGAGGGGCACGCAGAGTCCCACGTCCTCAAGGTCCACCGCATCCTGTCCCGCGCTCTGAAAATCGCCCACCGCCGCAGGATCATCGCCGAGAACGTCGCCACCCTCGTCGACCCGCCCACCGTCGACGAGACCGAGACGAACCCGTTCACGATCGAAGAGGCGAAAGCCTTCTTGCAGGCCGCCGTCAAGCGGCCCACGTTCATGCGATGGGTCGTCGGTGTGGGTATGGGATTCCGACAGGGTGAGGCCCTGGGATTCCGGTGGAAGTACGTCGACCTCGACAACGAGCTGTTCCACCCTCAATGGCAGCTCCAGCGCCTCACCTGGCGCCACGGCTGCAAGGACGCCCACGCCTGCGGCGGGCGCCTGCACCGCTTCGACCCTTGCCCACCCGATTGCAAGACCCACAAGAGCTACAAGCGCGGCTGCCCCAAGCCATGCCCGAAGGACTGCACAAAGCACGCGAGCACCTGCCCCGACCGCAAGGGCGGCGGACTCGTCTTTACCCGCCCCAAGACCAAGAAAAGCCGGAATTCAGTCCCCATTCCGCCCCCGTTCGTCCCGTACCTGCTGGAGCACAAAGCCCAGCAGGAGAAAATGCGCGCCGCTGCGGGCGACGAGTGGCAGGAGCACGACGCGCTTTTCACACGGCCGGACGGTCGGCCGATCGACCCCCGCGACGACTGGGAGGAATTCAAAGAGCTGCTCGAAGAGGCCGGAATCGAGGACCGCCGCCAGCACGACGGCAGTCGCCACACAGCCGGGACGATCCTCAACGAGCTGGGCGTCGACCTCCCCACGATCATGGAGATCCTTCGGCACTCCCAGATCGGCCAGACCCGCCGCTACGTCAAGGGCAGGTCCCACCTCGCCAAGGCCGCCATGGTCCGCATGGGAGACACCTTCATGCCCAGCCCGACACCTACACCGGAACCCGCCCCGAAACCGGCGTCTGAGACCACAACTGAGACCGCCGACACCCGCTCGGCCCGCGCCCGACGCCGCCGCCGTATCCGCTGAACGAAAAACCCCAGGTCAGATAGCCACTGACCTGGGGTTCCATCCAGAGCCCCCTGTCGGATTCGAACCGACGACCTACGCATTACAAGTGCGTTGCTCTGGCCAGCTGAGCTAAGGAGGCGTGGCCCCGCGCGGGGGCGCCCGTGCAGTGTACCCACGTCATGGCGGGGTTCCGTCGAAAATTTCCGCGAAGTTCACAGGGGTCGAGGTACTGACAGACGAGGTGAACGCCAGGTACGGTCCTGAGCCAGTCCCTCGCATGGACTACACCACCGCGGAACCGTCCCCGGTGGCTCACCACCTTTACTCGGATCGTCCGGCACGTTCCTGCCGGTGAAGGGGGTCTACGACCCATGGCCACTGTCACGTTCGACAAGGCGACCCGGATCTACCCGGGTTCCACCAAGCCCGCCGTCGACCAGCTCGACATCGCGATCGAGGACGGCGAGTTCCTCGTCCTCGTCGGACCGTCCGGTTGCGGCAAGTCCACCTCCCTCCGCATGCTCGCGGGCCTGGAGGACGTCAACGGCGGCGCCATCCGCATCGGTGACCGCGACGTCACGCACCTGCCGCCGAAGGACCGGGACATCGCCATGGTGTTCCAGAACTACGCGCTCTACCCGCACATGACCGTCGCCGACAACATGGGCTTCGCGCTCAAGATCGCCGGCGTCAACAAGGCGGAGATCCGGCAGAAGGTCGAAGAGGCCGCGAAGATCCTCGACCTCACCGAGTACCTGGACCGCAAGCCGAAGGCCCTCTCCGGTGGTCAGCGCCAGCGTGTCGCCATGGGCCGCGCCATCGTGCGTGAGCCCCAGGTGTTCCTCATGGACGAGCCGCTGTCGAACCTCGACGCCAAGCTCCGTGTCTCGACCCGTACGCAGATCGCGTCGCTCCAGCGCCGCCTCGGCATCACCACCGTCTACGTCACCCACGACCAGGTCGAGGCCATGACGATGGGCGACCGCGTGGCGGTCCTCAAGGACGGTCTGCTCCAGCAGGTCGACACCCCGCGCAACATGTACGACCGCCCCGCCAACCTCTTCGTCGCCGGCTTCATCGGCTCCCCGGCCATGAACCTGGTCGAGGTCCCGATCACCGACGGCGGTGTGAAGTTCGGCAACAGCGTCGTCCCGGTCAACCGTGACGCCCTGAAGGCCGCCGCCGACAGGGGCGACCGTACGGTCACCGTCGGTGTCCGCCCCGAGCACTTCGACGTGGTCGAGCACAACGGCGCCGCCGCCTCCGCCCTGTCGAAGGACTCCGAGGACGCCCCGGCCGGCCTCGCCGTCTCCGTCAACGTCGTGGAGGAGCTCGGCGCCGACGGCTACGTCTACGGCACCGCCGAGGTCGGCGGCGAGACCAAGGACCTCGTGGTCCGTGTCAACGGCCGCCAGGTCCCCGAGAAGGGCGCCCAGCTGCACGTCGTGCCGCGTCCGGGCGAGACCCACGTGTTCTCGACCTCCACGGGCGAGCGCCTCACCGACTGACCCGGACGCGACCGTCCGCGAAACATCCGGCCCGGGATAATTCACCCAGGTTGACGAAGAGGGCCCCGCGGCCAGCCCGCGGGGCCCTCTTCCATGCCCCCAACCACCCCGGCAAACCAGCCCATTTCGACTCCTGTGCGTCAACGCGGCGCCCGGCACGCGGCGCTGCACCGTCCCCCGTATCGGTGACCTGATGTCGCCATATCACTACGCCGCGCTACCCTCACTCGCGTGAAGCACACCCACACCTACACCCAACGGACGCGCCGCGGTCCTGGCCCCGCCCGCCGGATCGGCCGCTCCCTCGCCCTCGTCCTGCCCGTCGTCCTGGTGCTCTCCGGCACCCTCGCGGTCACCAGCGTCAACTGGTCGGGGACCGACCCGTCCGAGTCGCTCCTCGCCGCGTCGGACGTCTCCGCCCAGCGGACCTCCCCCCGCGCCAAGGCCCGCGCCCCGCACGAGCTGCTGCGCGACAAGCTCCTCGTGGAGCTCCAGGAGGAGAACCCCGGCATCGCCCTCACCCACCTCCAGCAGGCCGTGAACGGCCGCCCGTCGCTGGCGAAGCACTGCACGTCCATCGCCCGCGCCCTCGGCCGCGCCGCCGTCCGCGCGTACGGCCCCACCCGGGCCCAGTCGTACGCCCGCCCCGTCTGCGACACCTCCTTCGCGACCGGAGTCGCAGCACTGCACGGCTGAGGGCCCGCCCAAGGGCTCACAGAAACACTGGGGGCCCCGGCAAAGGACCCGCAGCAACACGGAGGGCCTCGCAGGACGCCCAGGGCGCTCGCACCCCCAGTCCGCTCCCCCGATACCGATCACCCAGGGCCGTGCTCCCGCGAACGGGGCGCCACGTACAGTTCGGGCATGACCGATCCGAACGCCGCGTCGCGCCCCGTTCAAGCCGTGGTCCTGGCAGGTGGCCAGGGCTCCCGGCTGCGCCCGTACACCGATGACCGGCCGAAGCCCATGGTCGAGATCCCCGGCACGGGCACCCCGATCATCGGCCATCAGCTCACCTGGCTCGCCGAGGAGGGCGTCACCGACGTCGTCGTCTCCTGCGGTCATCTCGCCGACGTCCTGCAGGACTGGCTGGACTCGGCCGACCTGCCCGTCCGTGTCACCACGGTCGTCGAGACGGAACCCCTGGGCCGCGGCGGGGGCCTCAAGTACGCCGCCGCGCATCTGCCCCACCCCGACCGGCCCTGGTACGCCACCAACGGCGACATCTGGACCCGCTTCTCGCTGCGCGACATGGCGGACTTCCACACCGAGCGCGACGCCGTCGCCACGCTCGCCCTCGCCCGCCCCCGTATCCCCTGGGGCGCCGTCAAGACCGACGGCTTCGGCCGCGTCACCGACTTCATCGAGGCCCCGCCGACGACGTACGAGATCAACGCCGGCGTCTATGTCTTCTCCCCGGAGTTCGCCGGCCTCCTCCCGGAGCGCGGCGACCACGAACGCACCACCTTCCCCCGCCTCGCCCGCGAACGCCGCCTGGCCGGCTTCCCGATCCCCCAGGGTGCCTACTGGCGGGCGATCGACACGGCGAAGGACCTGACGGAAGCAGCAAGGGAACTGGCAACCCTGGGCCGCTAGAGCACCATCAAAGCCCGGGTCCCCCCCCCAAAGGGGCGCGGGGAACTGCGCGACAAGCCACAACGCCCCCGCGCCCGCCGACGCACCCGCACCCCCGAGCTGTCAGGCGCAGCACACACGCAGGCGCAGCACACACAGGCGAAGCACACACAGGCGCCGCAAGCACACAGGACGGGCCCCGCAGGAATCCCTGCGAGGCCCGTCCCTTCACCGCCTCGAAGGCGGCAGAACCTACCCGAGCAATCCTCCGACGAGCCCCGGCTGCCCACCGGAGGAGCTCCCCCCGGAACCCCCGGTGGAGCCACCCGCCCCCCCGGTCGTCCCCCCGGAGGCACCCGCGCCACCGCTGGAGGTCGGCCCCGCCGTCGTAGGCGCCTGCTCGACCGGGGCGGACTGCTGCGGCGGGGCCTGCCCCGCCGTCCCCTGTGTCTGGCTGGGCTGCCCGGTGGCAGCGCCGGCCGTCTGCGTCGCGTCCGGCGTCGTCGTGGCCCCCTGCGTAGGGCTCGCCGACGTCGCACCGGCGCTCGGCGAGTTGGACGCGGAGGGGCTGCGCCGCTCCTTGCGGCCCTTGTCTGCCTCACCGGGAAGCGGCGACCCGGGCAGCTCGTTCCGCGGCGCCTCCCCGGGCCCCGGCACGACGATCCGGTCGGTGTCCCGCACCGCTCCGCCGAGCAACGACCCGACCAGCAGCGTGAGACCGACGACGATCGCGGCGACCAGGGCACCCCGGCGCAGCACGTACCGCCGCAGCTCCCAGATGTCGGCGCGCGGCCCGAGCGTGCGCCAGGCACCGCCCGCGAGCCGCCCATCGACCGAGTACACCGGCGCACCCGCGATGACCAGCGGGGACCAGGCGGCGAGGTAGATGATGTCCGGCGTCTCGTAGACGGGGACCGTCTTCCAGCTGACGGTCACCAGCAGCGCGGCCGACAGCAGCACCCCGAACCCGGCGGCGACCCGCTGCCACAGCCCGAAGATCGTGAGAACACCGACGATGACCTGGGCGAACGCGATGACGAGGCCGGAGCCGACCGGGTGTTCCAGCGCGAACTGCCGTAGCGGTTCGGCGACTTCCCACGGGTGCAACGTGTTCAGCCACTTCACCATGGAGCCGCGCTTGCCGCCGTCGAAGTAGTGCGGGTCGCACAGCTTGCCCATGCCTGCGTAGATGGAGATGAAGCCGAGGAAGACGCGCAGCGGCAGCAGCACCACGCCCAGGTTCATCCGCCGACCGGGGTAATAGCCCTGCCGCACGGGCTCGTTGCCGGCGCGGCGCCGCATCTGTTCGCCGTCGGCGTCCCCGTCGTCGTACGCGTCGAGGAAACGGTCGTCGGCGAGACGGTCGTCGGCGTGGTCGTCCCGGCCCGCGTACCCCGGCTCGTCGTACGCGCTGCCGACCTGGCGCATGGCGGGCAGCAGCCGGGTGCCGTCGGGGGCGGCGTGGTCGCCGTGGGTGCGCTGGCTGCCGACGATGGGCGTCTCGAACGTCTCCACCGTCAAGTCGGCGTCGTAGCGGCCGCTTTCGACGCCGAATCCGCCCGTGTCGGTGTCCGTGACGCCGAGGCGCGGGATGACCTGGGTGGCGCCGGCGTCCCTGACGGCCTGGAGGAGACGGTGGGCCCCGGTGTCGTCCGGCGCGGACTTCCCGCTCCAGACGACCGGGCGCCGACGCCCGGCGGCGGGCGCGCCGGCACGCACCGCCGTGCCCACGACGGGCATGCGCGCGGTGTCCTCGTCGGCGCTCAGGTGCCGTGCGATCCGCGGGGACGCCCGCGTGGAGGCGCCCAACTGCACGCGGAAACTCGCGTGGTTGACGATGACCTGCGCCGGATCGCTCGGCACCTTCACCATGCTCAGCGCGGGAGCGTCGTCGAATCCCGACGAACGGTCCCCCGAGGGTGTGCGGGGTGTTCTGGTGTCCACGGTCATCTAACCGAGTGACGGGTCGTTAGGACACTGCTTTGACCGCGCCGATCTGTCCGGACCGCGTCAAGGTGATCGCGAACACCCCGAACCCCCAGTTGGGGGCCCTGTCAGCCCCGGCGTCGAGCCGCCTCGTACAGCACAACTCCCGCCGCGACACCGGCGTTCAGTGACTCCGCGCCACCCGGCATCGGGATCCGCACCCGGAAGTCGCAGGTCTCCCCGACGAGCCGCGACAGGCCCTTGCCCTCGCTGCCGACGACGATGACGACGGGCCCCTCCAGGGCCTCCAGCTCGCCGACCTCGGCCTCGCCGTCCGCGGCCAGACCGACCACGACGACACCGGCCTTCTTGTACGCCTCCAGCGCACGCGTCAGGTTGGTGGCGCGGGCGACGGGCGTACGGGCGGCCGTACCGGCGGACGTCTTCCACGCGCCGGCGGTCATCCCGGCCGCGCGCCGCTCCGGTACGACGACGCCGTGGCCGCCGAACGCGGAGACCGACCGGACGACGGCACCGAGGTTGCGCGGGTCGGTCACCCCGTCGAGGGCGACGATCAGCGGGTCCTCGCCCTCGTCGAACGCGGCGGCGACCAGGTCCTCGGGGTGCGCGTACTCGTACGGCGGGACCTGGAGGACCAGGCCCTGGTGGTTGAGCCCGTTGGTCATCCGGTCCAGCTCGGGGCGGGGCGCCTCCATGAGGTGGATGCCGCCGCGCTCACCGGCGAGCTGGAGCGCCTCGCGCACCCGCTCGTCGTTGTCGATGAACTGCTGGACGTAGAGCATGGTGGCGGGCACGCCCTCACGCAGCGCCTCGACGACCGGGTTGCGGCCGACGACCATCTCCGAGGTGCCCTTGCCGCCGCGCCCGCGCACGACGGGGCGGCGCGCCGTCTGCTTGGCCTTGGCGTTGGCGATGCGGTTCTTCTTGTGCCCCTTGCGCATCTCGGCGGGCGGGGTCGGGCCCCTGCCTTCGAGACCCTTGCGTCGCTGGCCGCCACTGCCGACCTGCGCGCCCTTCTTGCCGGACATGCGGCGGTTGTTAGCGGCCATGACCTACCCGTCTCCTGAAGCGTTTCGTACACACGCGCGTGTACGTCATTGAAGTCTCGTCTATGCAGTGTGCCGCCCGGAGGGCCGGGCGGCACAATCGATCAAGGTGATCGGAGGTCAGCGGGGGCCTAGCGTCCAGCGCGGACCGTCGGGGCTGTCCTCGATGACCAGGCCGGACTGGTTGAGCTGGTCGCGGATGGCGTCCGCGGTCGCCCAGTCCTTGCGGGCGCGGGCGGACTCGCGCTGCTGGAGGACCAGACCGACCAGGCTGTCGACCACGCCGTGCAGATCCTCGCCCCGGTCGCCGCCCTCGCCTGCCCAGTGGGCGTCGAGCGGGTCGAGGCCGAGGACACCGAGCATGGCCCGCACCTCGGCGAGGCGCGCCACGGCGGCCTCCTTGTCGTCGGCGGCCAGCGCGCTGTTGCCCTGGCGGACCGTGGTGTGCACGACGGCCAGCGCCTGCGGCACGCCCAGGTCGTCGTCCATGGCCTCGGCGAACGCCGGCGGCACCTCGGCCGCGGGCTCGACGACCCCGCCCGCCTTCTCGACGACCCGCTGCACGAAGCCCTCGATACGGGCGAACGCCGACTCGGCCTCGCGCAGGGCCTCCTCGCTGTACTCGATCATCGACCGGTAGTGCGGGGTGCCCAGGTAGTAGCGGAGCACGATGGGGCGCCACTGCTTGACCATCTCGCTCACGAGGACCGAGTTGCCCAGCGACTTGGACATCTTCTCGCCGCTCATGGTGACCCAGGCGTTGTGCACCCAGTACCGGGCGAACGTGTCACCGAAGGCCTTGGCCTGCGCGATCTCGTTCTCATGGTGCGGGAAGATCAGGTCCAGCCCGCCGCCGTGGATGTCGAACTCGCTGCCCAGGTACTTGTGCGCCATGGCGGAGCACTCGAGGTGCCAGCCCGGCCGGCCCCGGCCCCAGGGCGTCTCCCAGGTGGGCTCGCCCGGCTTCGCCGTCTTCCACATGGCGAAGTCACGCGGATCGCGCTTGCCGGTCTCGCCCTCGCCGGACGGCTGGAGCAGATTGTCCAGCTCCTGGTTGGACAGCCGCAGATACTCGGGGAACGACCGCACGTCGAAGTACACGTTGCCGTCGGCCTCGTAGGCGTGGCCGCGCTCGATCAGCCCGCGCATCATCTCGACCATCTCGGTCACATGCCCGGTGGCACGCGGCTCGTAGGTCGGCGGCAGGCAACCGAGCACGTGGTAGCCGTCGTTGAAGGCGCGCTCGTTCTCGTAGCCGATCGACCACCACGGGCGGCCCTGGTCGGCCGCCTTCGCGATGATCTTGTCGTCGATGTCCGTGACGTTGCGGATGAACGTCACGGCGTACCCGCGGTACTCGAACCACCGACGCATGATGTCGAAGTTGAGCCCCGAGCGGATGTGGCCGATGTGCGGGGCCGCCTGCACGGTGGCACCGCACAGGTAGATCGAGACACAACCCGGCGTGATGGGGTCGAAGTCACGAATCTGCCGGGCGCTGGTGTCGTACAGGCGAATAGTCACGCCTCCAGGGTAGTGGGCAACCGCAAGTGCGCTGCGCCGATCCGGGTGAAGGTCCACGAATTCGTGACACGTGGCTGCGCCGCTGGGCCGGGCGCCCAGTGGCTCGGGAGTGCGGGTGGGTTCGGCGGGTGCGGGTGGGTGGGGGTTGTTCGCGCCCACGCGGCGGAGCCGCATGTGTCACCGCCCCGCGCCCCTGAAAAGCGACCGGGGCTGCGCCCCGTGCTTTTCAGGATGACGCCCCGTGCTTTTCAGGATGAAGGGCGGGCCGCAGGCCCGTTCCCTTCAGGGGCGCGGGGAACTGCGCGAACGGCCACGACGGACCCGCGGTCGCCGACGCACCCGCACCCCCGCCCCCTTGGGCGCCCGGCGTCTCAGATCCTCGCGACCAACGCCGTGGCGACCGCCATCAATCCCTCGCCCCGCCCGGGGAACCCCAACCCGTCCGTCGTCGCGCCGGAGACGGAGACCGGCGCTCCCACGACCTCCGACAGCACCTTCTGCGCCTCGTCCCTCCGCTTGCCGATCTTCGGTCGCGGCCCGACCACCTGCACCGCCACGTTGCCGATGACGAATCCCGCGTCGCGGACGATGCGCGCGGCCTCCGCGAGGAGCGTCACCCCGGACGCGCCGGACCATTCGGGCCGGCCCGTGCCGAAGTGCTGGCCCAGGTCACCGAGGCCCGCCGCGGAGAACAGCGCGTTGCACGCGGCGTGCGCCACGACGTCCGCGTCGGAGTGCCCGGCGAGGCCCGGCCCCTCCCCCTCCCACTTCAGGCCGGCGCACCACAGCTCCCGGCCCTCCTCGAACGCGTGGATGTCGGTGCCGATGCCGACCCGCGGAAGCACCACCGCGGGTGTCGTGGGCGTCGCGGGTGTCGTGGGTGTCTCAGAACCCATCGTTCAGCCTCCTGCGGGCCAGGACCGCCTCCGCGAGGACCAGGTCGAGCGGGCGGGTCACCTTGAACGCCTCTTCGTGCCCCGGCACGACCACGACGCGCGATCCGAGCCGTTCCACCATGCTCGCGTCGTCGGTGACCTCGCCGGTGACCGTCTCGTGCGCCCGTACGAGGGTCGCCCGGTCGAAGCCCTGCGGCGTCTGCACCGCCCGCAGCCGTGCCCGCTCCGGGGTGGCGACGACCGGCTCGGGCGTGCCCGCCACCGCCGTCGGCTCGACCTCCTTGACCGTGTCGGCGAGGGGCAGCGCGGGCACCACGGCCGGCGCCCCGTCCCGTACGGCCTCGATGACGGCGTCGACCGTGTCGACCGGGACGAGCGGACGCGCCGCGTCGTGCACCAGCACGATGTCGTAGCCGGGCGGCAGCGCGTCGAGGCCGAGGCGCACGGACTCCTGGCGCGAGTCACCGCCGGCTACGACGAGGAAGTCGGTCCGCTCGGGCAGCGCGTGCGCGTCGAGCAGGGACTTGACCTCGGCGGCCCCGTCGGGCGGCGCCACGACGATGACGAGGGAGACGGCGCGGGACGCGGCCATCGCCCGTACCGCGTGGATGAGCATGGGGGTGCCGTTCAGCGCGCGCAGTGCTTTGGGGGCGCCCGGACCGAGGCGTACGCCTCGACCTGCGGCCGGGATCACGGCTGCCGTACGGGCTCCCGCGCCGGTCCCGGAAGGCGAAGGACGCGAATCGTCAGACATCGGTTCCTGTCAGGTTTGTGTGCTCGGCCTACGTGGGTATGGCCACAGCGTGCCGGGCGCGACATCTTGACCGGACCCTTCCGTGACATCTGGTCGAGCCAGCTGCCCGGGCCCGGCACGCCAAGTATCGGGGACCCCGACCCGTCGCACGGCATCCGGTTCCGTGACCGGGTACGAACATGCCGCAGCGCCCGGCGACAATACGTACGTCATCGGGCACCGCGGCATTTCAGTGTGCTGCGCTGAGCGGCTGAGCGGGCTGGCTGCCTGCCTCAGTCAGTTCAGGACGCGAGGACCTCGTCCAGCAGGGCCTCGGCCTTGTCCTCGTTGGTGTTCTCCGCGAGGGCGAGCTCGCTCACCAGGATCTGGCGGGCCTTGGCGAGCATGCGCTTCTCACCGGCGGACAGTCCGCGCTCGCGCTCACGACGCCACAGGTCACGCACTACCTCCGCGACCTTGATGACATCGCCGGAGGCGAGCTTCTCCAGGTTTGCCTTGTAACGGCGCGACCAGTTCGTGGGCTCTTCGGCGTACGGTGCACGCAGCACCTCGAAGACCCGATCCAGGCCGTCCTGACCGACCACGTCACGCACACCCACGAACTCCGCATTGTCCGCCGGTACGCGCACCGTCAGGTCACCCTGGGCGACCTTGAGCACCAAGTAGGTCTTGTCCACGCCTTTGATCTGGCGAGTTTCGATGGCCTCGATCAGCGCGGCCCCGTGATGGGGATAGACCACGGTGTCGCCAACCTTGAACGTCATGTGACAGGTACCCCTTCCGTGGCTATCCAGGGTAACACGGATACGGCGTGTTCTGAATGGCGTTTTCGCAGGTCAGGGCATATCTCGGGGCTTGACAACAGCGACAGGAACGTGCTGCGAGGGGCGAACGGGAGTGGGTATTCGCAGGTGGGAGCGGCTCTCCGGGCAGAGTGAAACGCGCACGTTACACCTATCCGGAGGGCTCCCCGACTGTCCGAACGTCCTACTTTGTCCGACTCCAAGTGTGCGACTTCCGTTACTCCGTTCGGTGGGCGGAGTCGGGTACGAGACGAATCCGGAATTGATCAAGGAGTTCGATCTCCCGGAGATCTTCCGCCGTTACCGGATCGTGTTCCGGAGCGGTTCCTGTGCCGGTTCCTCTCCGGTTCCTCTCCGGTTCCGGTTGCTTCTGCGTGGGCTTCTGGTGGCCGATCGATTTTCCGTGGCCGTACGCATTCCTCGCCGGAAATCGAGGTGCGGTGGGGAAGGGTTCGATGGGGGTTATGTGAATGCCGGACGAGTGCGCGGGCGGCCCGTCGGTCAATTGCTTCCGGTGACTCGCGGGGCACTTGGGGAGGGTCGGGTGCGGCCGTGATGGGGCGGCTCGGTAACCTAAGCCCGCTACCGATCACGTATCGCCCACGTTCAAGGAGTTGCCGCCGCCGTGAGCAGCAGCCTTCGACGCGGCACACTCGCCGCCGCCGCCCTCGCGTTCTCGATCGCCTCGCTCGCCGCGTGCAGCGCCGGCAGCAACGCCCAGACGCTCCAGGTCAAGCCGGACAACGCGGCGACGAGCGTCGGGGCCATCGAGATCCAGAACGCCCTCGTGGTCACCCAGCCGGACGCCGTGGCCAAGGGCCCGGCGGTCGTCTCCGCGACCCTGTTCAACAACTCCACCACCGACCAGACGCTGGACTCCGTCACCGTGGACGGCGCCGGCGCCGCCGAGGTCACCCCGGCCAAGGGTGAGGGCAAGGGCGGCAAGGTCGTCGTCCCGGCCGGCGGCTCGGTGATCCTCGGCGGCGAGGGCAACGCCTCCGCCGTCCTGTCGGACCTCGGCCCCTCCGTGCAGAACGGCAACGCCCAGAAGGTCACCTTCTCCTTCAGCAAGACCGGTGACGTGAGCCTGCGCGCCTTCGTCGTCCCCGCCGAGCACTACTTCGAGAAGTGGGGCCCGAGCGACATCCCGGAGGCCCCGGTCACCAGCCCGAGCCCGTCGGACAAGGCCTCCGGCTCGCCGTCCGCCTCCGGTTCGCCGGAGGAGGGCGCCACCGAGGAGGAGGGCGCCGCCGCCGGTTCCTCCGGCTCGCCGTCCGCCTCCGAGTCCGAGGCGGCATCCAGCCACTGAGCGCCGTACGCACGACGCGCCACGAAGGGCGGCACCCCCACGGGGGTGCCGCCCTTCGTCGTATGTGTCGCTGCCGGTGCCACTGCTGCGGCTGCGGCTGCGGATTGCGATTTACGGCTCGAACTTGTAGCCGAGGCCGCGGACCGTGACCAGGTATCTCGGGGCGCCCGGGTCCGGTTCGATCTTGGCGCGGAGGCGCTTGACGTGGACGTCGAGGGTCTTGGTGTCACCCACGTAGTCGGCGCCCCAGACGCGGTCGATGAGCTGCATACGGGTCAGCACGCGGCCCGCGTTGCGCAGCAGCATCTCGAGCAGGTCGAACTCCTTGAGGGGGAGGTCGACCTTGGAGCCGGAGACGGTGACCACGTGACGGTCGACGTCCATACGGACCGGACCGGCCTCCAGCGCGGCCGGGGTGACCTCCTCGGGCTCGCCGCGGCGGCGCAGTACGGCCCGGATACGGGCGACGAGCTCGCGCGAGGAGAAAGGCTTGGTGACATAGTCGTCGGCTCCTATTTCCAGGCCCACGACCTTGTCGATCTCGCTGTCCTTGGCCGTGACCATGATCACCGGGACGTTGGAGCGGTTGCGCAGCTGACGGCAGACCTCGGTGCCGGGCAGACCGGGCAGCATCAGGTCGAGGAGGACGAGGTCGGCGCCGTTGCGCTCGAACTCGTCGAGTCCGTCGGGCCCGGTGGTCGCGATGGCGACCTCGAAGCCCTCCTTGCGGAGCATGTAGGACAGGGCGTCGGAGAAGGACTCCTCGTCCTCGACGACGAGCACTCGGGTCACGGAAGGACCTCCGGGGCGGGATGCGATGCGTACGGGGATGACTCGGTGTGCGGTTGTCCGTCCTCGTCGTCGAGGTCCGGGTGGTGCGTGGCGCGGTCGCGGGACGCGCCCGCCTCCGGCAGCCTGAGGGTGAACGTGGAGCCCTGGCCTTCGGAGCTCCACACCGTGACCTGCCCGCCGTGCGAGGCCGCCACGTGCTTGACGATCGCGAGTCCGAGACCCGTGCCGCCGGTCTGGCGGGAGCGGGCCGGGTCCACGCGGTAGAAGCGCTCGAAGATGCGCTCCTTGTCCTTGTCGGAGATGCCGATGCCCTGGTCGGTCACGGAGATCTCGATGAGGTCCCCGCCGGGTGCGGACACCCTGCGCGCGGCGATGCCGACACGGGTGCGGGCCGGGGAGTAGTTGACGGCGTTCTCGACGAGGTTGCCGAGGGCCGCGGCGAGCTGGCCGCGGTGGCCCCACACCTTCAGCGCGGCGGTGCCGCCGGCGGCGATGGTGATCTGCTTGGAGCCGGCCTGGTGGCGGCAGCGGTCGACGGCCTCCGCGACCAGCTCGTCCACCCGTACGGGCTCGGCGTCCTCCAGCGGGTCGTCGTTCTGCACGCGGGAGAGGTCGATGAGCTCCTGCACCAGGTTGGTGAGCCGGGTCGCCTCGATCTGCATCCGCCCGGCGAAGCGCTCCACCGCCTCCGGGTCGTCGCTGGCGCCCATGACGGCCTCGGAGAGCAGGGACAGGGCGCCGACCGGGGTCTTCAGCTCATGGCTCACGTTCGCGACGAAGTCACGGCGTACCGCCTCTATGCGACGGGCCTCGGTGAGGTCCTCGACGAGGAGCAGCACGAGCCGGGAGCCCAGCGGCGCGACGCGCGCGGAGACCGCGAGGGCCTCGCCGCGCCCGGTGCCGCGCCGGGGCAGATCCAGCTCGACCTGGCGTATCTCCCCGTCGCGGCGGGTGTCGCGCGCCATCTGGAGCATCGGTTCGATGGCGAGCTTCCCACCGCGGACCAGCCCCAGGGAGTAGGCGGCGGAGCTCGCCTTGACGACGCCGTCGCCCTCGTCGAGCACCACGGCGGAGGAGCGCAGCACGGAGAGCACGGTGTCCACGCCGGGCGGCAGCACCGGGTCCGTGTGCAGGGATGTCCTGGTCGGACGCTTCTGCTCGCGTTCACTGAAGCGGAACGCCAGCATGGCGATGACACCGGTGAGTACACCGGCGATCGCTGCCGCTGCGGCGACCGCCGCGTTCACGTCCATGCATCCAGGTTAGGCACGAGGTCGGACATCCCCACAGCACTCGAAGGGCGACCTCGAACACTCGTCGCCCAGAGTTCACCTTGGAGCCAGTGATGGTTCATTTGGGATGGCGGAAACGGACGCGTAGGGGTCGGAACGTGGGAGCGTGGGGTTCATCCGGGCCCCCCGGGCCGGCATCCGCTCCGGCCCGGCGGTACGGCGGCCGCGCCTTCGCACGGGCACGGCGGCCGGCGATGCGACGGCACGGCACGGCTTCCACCCGGAAGTGGAACCCACCCGTCGCCGGCAGGGCGGTACGGCTTCCGGGGACGGAGGACGCCGTCGCCGGGTGGTGGCACGGCTTCCGGGGCACGGAGGACGGACACCACCGGGTGGTGGCACGGCTCCCGGCACGGAGGACCGGCACCACCGGGTGGTGGCAAGGCTTCCGGGCACGGAGGGCGGCCATCGCCCAGGGGCGGCACGGCTTCCGGAGAATGGGGGCACGACCGTCGGTGTGGCGGCACGGCTTTCGGGCACGGCCTTTTCGGAAACCCACGAGCAGACGCACGTAAGAGAGGGACACCCTGATGCGGGACGCGTACCACGAGGAACTTGACTCGATCGGTGAGGGCCTGGTCGAGATGGCCCGCCTGGTGGGGTCGGCGATCGGACGCGCCACGACGGCGATCCTCGACGCCGACCTGAAGCTGGCGGAGAGCGTGATCGAGGCCGACCAGAAGGTCGACGACCTCCAGCACGACCTGGAGGCCCGCGCGATAGCGCTGCTGGCCCGGCAGCAGCCGGTCGCGACGGACCTCCGTATAGTCGTGACCTCGCTGCGCATGTCCGCCGACCTGGAGCGCTCCGGCGACCTGGCCCAGCACGTGGCCAAGCTCACCCGGCTGCGCTTCCCGGAGCGGGCGGTCCCGCGCGACCTGCACGCCACGATCCTGGAGATGGGCCAGCTCGCGCAGCGGCTCATGGCCAAGGCCGCCGAGGTCATCATCACCAAGGACGTCGACCTGGCGCTCCAGCTGGAGCAGGACGACGACGCGATGGACCTCCTCCACCGCACGCTCTTCCAGCACCTGATGGACGACCGCTGGAAGCACGGCATCGAGACCGCCGTCGACGTCACCCTCCTCGGCCGCTACTACGAGCGCTTCGCCGACCACGCGGTCTCCGTCGCCAAGCGGGTGGTGTACCTGGTGACCGGCGAACACGCGGACGAACTCCAGGCCGACATCCAGCCGGTGACGGGGGTGGAGGGGGCGTAGGGCCCTACGGGGGTCCAGGCAGCAGGAGCCGGGGGCGCCCGGTGGTCTGGTGGGCGCGGCGCGTGGATGCTCTCGAGGGCGTGCGCGCCTGGTGGGAGGGGCGTGCGGGCCTGGCCGAGGGTGAGCGCGTGGCGCCTCCGCCGGGCGTACGGACGCCTCTGTGCGCCGTTGATGCGCCCGGCTGAAACGTCATGCAATGGGGCATCCAATGGGCACAGGCATCAGCCTTCGAGGAGGGACCATGGCCGAATCCCCCGCCAGCCCCAGTACGCCCGACCCGACACAGACACGGGACACCCACCAGCCAGCCGACACAAAGTCCCTGCCCTTGTTCGGCGCCTGCGGCTGCGGGTCCGGCTGCGGGTGCGGGTGCCAGTCCGGCAACCCGTGCCAGTGCGGCTGAGCGGCAGACGGTCGCATGCGCACGGGTGAGGCATGAGGAACGAGGGGCCTGTCCGAGGGGCGGGCCCCTTCCCCTTCCCGGCTCTCTCCTCCGCTCGCTTCTCCGCTCACTTCTGCCCACTTCTCCGTTCGCTTCTCCGTTCGCTTCTCCGTTCGCTTCTGCGCGGTTCTCCTTCGAGCCCGCGCGGCCGTAGCCGAAGGGGCGCAGCATGGAGGTACATACGGACGGCAGGGAAAGCAGGAAAGAAGGAGGTGCGAGGCCATGGCGAAGTTCATGGACGTCCACCACGGGATGAAGGGCATCACCGCCGAGCAGCTGCGAGCGGCGCACCAGGCCGATCTCGACATAGAGAGCGACGAGCGCGTCCACTTCGAGCGCGCCTGGGCGGACCCGGAGTCCGGCACGGTCTACTGCCTCTCCGAGGCGCCCTCCGCCGAAGCGGTCCAACGCATCCACGAACGCACCGGCCACAAGGCGGACGAGGTACACCCGGTGCCGCTGACGGTCTGACCCGATCTGCCGAGGGCATGGGGTGGCGATGTGGCGATTCTCGGCCAGTGTTCGGCGGCGAAGGCTCTTGGGCCGGGGCCGGGAGGGCCCGGGCAACCCCCCGCCCTTGTGTCGCGGCTGGCCGATCTCCACTCATCCGCCTCCCCGTGGCCCAGGCCATCCGGGATCATGAGGCATGCGTTCGGATGACTGGCACCTCACTGAAGACGTCGACGAGTTCCTCGCGCGAGCGGGAGAGTTCCTACGCTCGCGCCCCGCTCTGCACACCACGCAGCTCTCGGTGACGGAGAAGCTCCGTACGCTGGGTGCGGCCGCGTACGAGGGCCAGTTCCCCGTGTTCGGCCGGCTGGAGCGAGGGGGCGAGGTCGAGGCCACGTTCTACCGCTTCCCGTCCCGCGGCATGAACGTCACGTCGCTCACCCCGGAGCAGGCCGAAAGCCTCGCGGCTCGCCTGACCGCGATGGAGTGGGCCCTGCCGTTCATCACGGCCGACGAGGACACGATTACTGCGTTCACGGAGGCGTGGCACCGGCACACAGGGGCGACGTCGGCAGAGAGGGTCCGGCTCCACCTGTACCGCCTGGGCACGCTCACGCCGCCGGACCCGCACCCGGAGGGCCGGGGCCGGCTCGTGGGCGAGGGGGACCAGGAACACCTCATGCAGTGGTGCCGTGAGTTCGCGGCGGACGTCGAGGAGGACGTCACGATCGACGCGGCGACGTGGGCGAACACCCGCTTCGCCGAGAAGCACTACACGTACTGGGAGGCCCCGGACGGCACCCCCGTGTCGATGGCGGGCGTGAACCCGATGGTCGCCGGCATGGCCCGGGTGGACCCCGTCTACACCCCGGCCCACCTCCGCGGCCGCGGCTACGGGGCAGCGGTGACGACGGAGGTGAGCCGAGCCGCCCTGAACGCGGGCGCCACGGACGTGGTCCTCTACACCAACGCGGCCAACCCCACGAGCAACGCCCTCTACCAACGCCTCGGCTACGTCCGCCTCACCGACATCGCGGTACACGACTTCACGTACGCCGGCTCGTAGGGTCGACCTCGCCCTCATCAGAGGTGGTGACTGCGTCCTACGCACCCTGTGCGGCAGCCGAACGGGCCCGCACATGGGCCCGTTAGAAGCATGGGAGGGCGCGCCACGGATTCGCGCGGGGTGGAGCGTCGTAGCGTCCCCCGCATGACCGCAAGCACACCGCACCAGCCTGCTTCCCTCAGCCGCCGCGCGGCCCTGACCGGGCTCGCCGCGGGGGCGGGCGCGCTCGCCGTCGGGAGCACCGCCCATACCGCGGCCGCCGCACCCGCTGCGCCTTCGGCGGCGCCCGATCCGACGCCGGGAGCGATGCGGCTCTTCGCCGATCCCGGCTTCAACTTCGCAGGGTTGCTCGCGCTGGGAGCCGCAGGCATGCGCGCCTCCGAGGTCGGGGAGGTGCTGACCGCGGTCAACACCATCAACGCGGCGGGGCTCTCCGAGCAGACCTACACCGACACCTTCCGGTCCTGGGGCGACCAGCTCTCCGCTCCCCCGGCCGTGGGCCGGGACGGCCGCGGGACGCCGTCGCAGACCCGCCGTTTCCGCTCGCTGCGCGCGGCCCAGTACTACGCCCAGGCGCTGTTCTACGTCCTGGGCACCGACCAGCCCGGTGACGAGGAGGCGGTCTACGAGGCGGGACGCAGGGCCTGGGACACCTTCGCCCGGCTCTGCACGCCCGCTGCTGTCACCGCCCGGGTCCCGTGGGGCAGGACCCGGCTGCCGCTGTGGTTCTTCCGCCCGGACGGCCCCGCCGAGCGGCGCCCCACCGTCATCCTCACCAACGGCAGTGACGGGCAGAACGTGGACATGTGGACCTACGGCGTGTCCGCAGCCCTCGACCGCGGCTGGAACGCCCTCGTCTATGACGGCCCCGGACAGGGACAGCTGCTGTTCGTCGAGGAGATCCCTTTCACCACCCGCTGGGAGACTGTGGTCGCCCCGATCGTCGACTGGCTGCTGCGGCGCGAGGACGTGGACGGCCGGCGCATCGCCCTCACCGGCCTCAGCATGGGCGGCAACCTCGCCCCGCGGGCCGCCGCCTTCGAGCACCGGCTCGCCGCATGTGTGGCGATGCCCGGATGCCTCAGCCCCTGGCTCGGATTCGACGAGGCACTGCGTGACATCGTCACACCCGACAAGGAGGAGACCAACCGGGTCTGGAACGAGGAGGTCGTCCCTGGGCTGACCCCGCAGGAGGCCTTCGCGGTCAAGAAGCGCTTCGAGGTCTTCGATCGGAAGGCGCTGCGCCAGGCGCGCCGGGGCAAGGTCCTCACCGACCTCTGGACACCGGCGCAGGTGGCCATGGGCCTCGACATCACCGGGATCGTCGGCAGGATCAAGGCCCCGACGCTCGTACTGGACTACGACTTCGAGCAGTTCTACCCCGGCCAGCCGCGGGAGATGTACGACCTGCTGCGCACGCGGCGCGACTACGTGAAACTGACGAAGGCCACCGGGGCACAGTTGCACTGCTCCCCGATGGCCCCTCAGCAGCACTGCGACGTCGTCTTCGACTGGCTCGCCGACGTGCTCCGGCGCTGAGTGCTCGGCCACCGACTTCGACACGGCCCGACCCGAACCGTCCCAAACCTGATGGCCCAGAGACGGCCCCAGCACAGCAACGAGCCCCCTACCAGCGGACAACCCGCAGGTAGGGGGCTTCTTCAGCGCGCTGGTTACTTCTTCTTGCCCTGGTTCTTCACCGCTTCGATCGCTGCCGCGGCCGCCTCAGGGTCGAGGTACTTGCCGCCGGGGGTGACCGGGGTGAAGGAGGCGTCGAGTTCGTAGTAGAGGGGGATGCCCGTGGGGATGTTCAGGCCCGCGATGTCGGCGTCGGAGATGCCGTCGAGGTGCTTGACGAGGGCGCGGAGGCTGTTGCCGTGGGCGGCGACGAGGACCGTGCGGCCAGCGAGGAGGTCGGGGACGATGCCGTCGTACCAGTACGGGAGCATGCGGACGACGACGTCCTTCAGGCACTCCGTGCGGGGGCGGAGCTCCGGCGGGATCGTCGCGTAGCGCGGGTCGTCCGACTGGGAGTACTCGCTGCCGTCCTCGATCGGGGGCGGCGGGGTGTCGTACGAGCGGCGCCACAGCATGAACTGCTCCTCGCCGTACTCGGCGAGCGTCTGCGCCTTGTCCTTGCCCTGGAGGGCGCCGTAGTGGCGCTCGTTCAGGCGCCAGGAACGGTGGACCGGGATCCAGTGGCGGTCCGCGGCCTCGAGGGCCAGCTGGGCGGTGCGGATCGCGCGCTTCTGGAGGGAGGTGTGCAGTACGTCGGGCAGCAGGCCGGCGTCCTTCAGCAGCTCACCGCCGCGCGTCGCCTCCTTCTCGCCCTTCGCCGTGAGGTTGACGTCCACCCAGCCGGTGAACAGGTTCTTCTCGTTCCACTCGCTCTCGCCGTGGCGGAGGAGGATCAGCTTGTACGGTGCGTCGGCCATGGCCCCGAGCGTAATCGACGGCCGGGAGACGTCGCCCATATGGCCGACAGGCGGACAGTTCCGGCGGGCAGTGAGAGGGGGCGGTGGGGGTGTTGCGGCGCGCGGCTCGGGCGTCGCTTCCGGTCATGGGCGTCAGTTGACGGTGTCTGTTAATTGGGTGGTCCGGGGCTCGCCCGCCTTCGTAAGTTGTGTTCGCCGCTTTAGCCGCTTACGTCGTGGGGGACCGTCATGCCACTCGCCGCTGCCAGACGCGCTGTCCGGGAGTCCGTCTCGGGGCTGCCCCGCGAGTTCTGGTGGCTGTGGACCAGCACGCTCGTCAACCGGCTCGGCGCGTTCGTCGCCACCTTCATGGCGCTCTATCTGACGCTCGACCGCGGCTACTCCGCCTCGTACGCCGGTCTCGTCGCCTCCCTCCACGGGCTGGGCGGCGTCGTCTCCTCCCTCGGCGGCGGTGTCATGGCCGACCGGCTCGGGCGGCGGCCCACCCTGCTGATCGCCCAGTCCTCCACGGCCTTCTCCGTCGCCCTGCTCGGCTTCGTGCAGGACCCCGTCGCCATCGCCGCCGTCGCCTTCCTCGTCGGCGCCACCAGCAACGCCTCCCGCCCGGCGGTGCAGGCGATGATGGCGGACATCGTGCGCCCCGAGGACCGGGTCCGCGCCTTCTCCCTGAACTACTGGGCCATCAACCTCGGCTTCGCCGTCTCCTCCGTGGCCGCCGGTTTTATCGCCGAGGTCAGTTATCTCGCCGGCTTCCTGATCGAGGCCGGTATGACCCTCGTCTGCGCGATCGTCGTCTTCCTGAAGCTGCCGGAGTCCCGGCCCGAGCGGACGGCGGCGGAGAAGGCGGCCGCCGACGAGGTGGGTCTCGGGACCGTGCTGCGCGACCGGCGGTTCATGAGCGTCGTCGGACTGTCGTTCCTCGTCGCGGTGATCTTCCAGCAGGGCTCGGTCGGACTGCCCGTCGCCATGGGCGAGGCGGGCTTCACCCCCGCCGACTACGGCCTCGCCATCGCCGTCAACGGCGTGCTGATCGTCGCGCTCCAGATCCCGGTCACGCGGTTCATCGAGCACCGTGACACCGGGCGGCTGCTCGTCATCTCCTCCGTGCTCGCGGGGTACGGCTTCGGTCTGACCGCCTTCGCCGGCTCGATCGGGGTCTTCGCCCTCACCGTCTGCGTGTGGACCCTCGCCGAGATCGTGAACGCCCCCACGCAGACGAGCCTCGTCGTCCGCCTCTCCCCGGTCCATGGCCGGGGCCGCTACCAGGGCATGTACACCATGTCCTGGTCCGTCGCCGCCCTCGTCGCGCCGGTCATGTCCGGTGTCGTCATCGACCGGTGGGGCGCGGAGTGGCTGTGGGGGCTGTGCGCGGTGGTCGGGACCGTGGCGGGTGCCGGGTACTGGCTGCTCATGCGGCGGATGCCGGAGGGGAGCGCCCCTGAGGAGGGCGCGTCGGTGGAGGGCCCGTCGGTGGAGGGCCCGTCGGTCGAGGGCGCGTCGGTCGAGGACCGGCCCTGCGAGCAGGCGGTGAACGGGGCCTCGGTGGTCCCCGCGATCTCCGCTACGCCCGCTGCGTCCACTACGTCGGCCACATCCGCTACGTCCGTCGCGTCCGCCATCTCCCCGGGCCCCGCCCCCGGAGATCAGCTCTGACCATTGGCTCCCTGAGCCCCTGACGCCCCCGGAGCCTCTGATGCCCCCGGGGCCTCCGGGGCTGGCGGAGCCGCCTGGGGCTCCGCGTCCCGCGTCAGATGGCTGAACGCGTCCAGGTTGCGGGTGGACTCCCCGCGCGACACCCGCCACGCGTACTCCTTGCGGATCGCGGAGGCGAAGCCCAGTTCCAGGAGGGTGTTGAAGGCGCCGTCCGCCGCTTCCAGGACCTGGCCGAGGAGGCCGTCGATGCTCTCGGGGGTGATGGCGGCGAGCGGCAGCTTGGCGGTGACGTACACGTCGCCGAGCTGGTCGACGGCGTAACTCACCCCGTACAGCTTGAGGTTGCGCTCCAGGAGCCAGCGGTGGACGCCGGCCTCGTTCTCGTCGGGGTGGCGGATCACGAAGGCGTTCAGGGAGAGGGAGTGCCTGCCGACCAGCAGCGAGACCGTGGTGGAGAGCTTGCGTGTCCCGGGGAGCTTCACGACGTAGTTGCCGGTGCCCGGACTCTCCCACTCCAGCTCGGCCTCGGTGAGGACCTGCTCGATGATCGCCGCTGCGTCAGCCATGGGGCGAGCGTACCCGCCGGTAGGGGGAGAGCTACGGCAGCCGGGGAGGAGGGGTACGGCAACCGGGGGCGGCGTCGGCGGCGCGCGTGCGGCCTACCCGTGGTGGGCCCGCAGTCCCTGCCGCCGGTGGTCATGGGTTGCCGCCGTGTACACGTCGGCCGTGGCCTGCGCGGCCGTGTCCCAGCCGAAGGACTCGGCGTGGCGGGCGGCGGCCTCGCCCATGCGGGCGGGGAGGTCGGGGGTGTCGGCGAAATCGCGCAGCACGCGCGCGTACGCCGCCGGATCGTGCCCCTGGACCAGGAAACCGGTCTGTCCGTCGCGTACCGCGACCGGGAGCCCGCCGACCGCGGCCGCCAGCACCGGCGTACCGGCCGCCTGCGCCTCGATGGCGACCAGCCCGAAGGACTCGCTGTACGACGGCATGACCAGCACGGACGCCGCCCGGAACCAGTCCGCGAGCTGCTCCTGGCCGACCGGCGGCCGGAAGCGCACGACATCGGCGATACCGAGGCGCGCGGCCAGCTTCTGCAGCCCCTCCGGCTTGGCGAGCCCGCTGCCGCTCGGTCCGCCGACGACGGGCACGACGATCCTCGACCGCAGTTCGGGCCGCTCGCCCAGCAGGACGGCCACGGCGCGCAGCAGCACGTCGGGGGCCTTGAGGGGCTGGATACGGCCGGCGAACAGGGGGATCAGCGCGTCCTGCGGGAGGCCGAGGCGGGCGCGGGCCGCGGCGCGGCCGTCGGCGGGGCGGAAGCGGTCGAGGTTCACACCGGGGTGGACGACGGCCACCTTGGCGGGGTCGGCCTCGTAGTGGCGTACGAGTTCGTCGGCCTCCTCCGCCGTGTTGGCTATGAGGCGGTCGGCGGCGCGTACGACCTGGGTCTCGCCGATGACGCGGGCGGCGGGTTCGGGGGTGTCGCCGAGGGCGAGCGCGGCGTTCTTGACCTTCGCCATGGTGTGCATGGCGTGCACCAGGGGGACGCCCCACCGTTCGGCGGCGAGCCAGCCGACGTGGCCGGAGAGCCAGTAGTGCGAGTGGACGAGGTCGTAGTAGCCGGGGCGGTGCCCGGCCCACGCCTGCATCACCCCGTGCGTGAAGGCACACAGCTGGGCGGGCAGGTCCTCCTTCGCCAGGCCCTCGTACGGGCCCGCGTCGACATGCCGGACGAGGACGCCGGGCGCCAGCTCGACCTTCGGCCGGAGGGCGGCCGTGGTGGCCCGCGTGAAGATCTCCACCTCGATGTTGAGCGCCGCGAGACGCTGCGCCAGCTCCACGATGTAGACGTTCATACCGCCGGCGTCGCCCGTGCCCGGCTGGTGGAGCGGTGAGGTGTGCACGGACAGCATCGCCACGCGGCGGGGTTTCCTGTGCAGTCTCAACCGGGACGCGGCGGTCGGAGAGCGTCGCCCGAGCCTGCTGACGTAGTGGCTCACGTGGCGTTCCTCCTTGCTGCGGGCATGCCGTTCGGAGGGCGTGCGGACCCTCTCGGCAGGGGGAACACCGGACGAGGCAGTTCCATTTCCTCTTTGCAAAACAATTACCGATCCTCGCTCAACCGTTCGACCAGGGGTGGGATACGGGGCGCCCGCGGGCTCGTAGCCGGGCGGGCGGGCCAACCAGGCGCCCTCCAGTGACCCGGGGGCCAGGGGTGGAGCCCCGCGACCCGGCCACCTCCCCTCCGCATACGCTCGGCCCATGGCACGACCCGTCGGCACGGTGACCCGCGGCACCACCAACCCCAACCGTCTGCGCCGCATGGACCGCTGGATCGCGGCCACCCACGGCGCCGAACTCCGCCGTGCCGCCACCCCCCTCGCCGTGGACCTCGGCTACGGCGCCGCCCCCTGGACCGCGCTGGAGCTGCTGCGGCGACTGCGCGCGGCAGCGCCCCGCACCGAGGTCGTCGGCATCGAGATCGACCCGGCCAGGGTCGCGGCGGCGCAGCCGTACGCGTGCGACGGGCTCACCTTCCGGCACGGCGGCTTCGAGGTGCCCGTACCGGGCCGTCCGACGCTCATCCGGGCGGCCAACGTCCTGCGGCAGTACGACGAGGAGGAGGTCGCCGCCGTCTGGGAGCGGCTGTGCGCCCGCCTCGCGCCGGGCGGCCCGCCGTCACCCGGCGGTCTGCCGGTCTCCACGGGCGGACTGCTCGTCGAGGGCACGTGCGACGAGATCGGCCGCCGGCACGTCTGGGTCGCCCTCGGCCCGGAGGGCCCCCGCACGGTCACGTTCGCCACCCGACTGGGTTCGCTGGAGCGCCCCTCGGACCTGGCCGAGCGCCTCCCCAAGGCGCTGATCCACCGCAATATCCCGGGCGAGCCCGTCCACGCCTTCCTCCGCGACTTCGACCGCGCCTGGGCCGCCGCCGCCCCCTACGCCTCCTACGGTGCCCGCCAGCGCTGGATCCGCACGATCCGCGACCTGCGCGCGGACTGGCCGGTACGGGACGGCGTCACACGCTGGCGCCAGGGCGAAGTGACGGTGGCGTGGGAGGCGTTGGCCCCTCGCTCCTGAGCGACACCGGTCCGCCCGAGCCGACGGCCCGATCCCGCAGCCTGCCACCCACCACCCCAACGCCTGCCCCCACCACCCCAACTCCCCTGGGAACGAACCCGGTGAGTCGTTCGTCACACAGACGGGGGCACCGTCATACGGGAGGGAGCCGGGGGAAGGGAGTTCCTGCCCGCCTCTGTCGCATTGCGCGACTACATGGCACGATCACCCAGGCGCCAGAAGTTACTGACGGTTAATCAGTTCTCCTGGCGTGAGTCATCAGCGCCGGGACGGGTTTGGGGGCAAGGGCTATGGGAGCCGGCAAGCGGAGCCTGACCATGGCGGCCGTGGCCGTGGTCTGCGCGTTGACCGTGCTGGGCGCACCGGTCACCGCGTACGCGAGCCAGACGCAGCCGACCGACCCGACACCCACCCCCTCCCCCTCGGGCGCAGGCACGGGCACCCCCGACGCGGACTCCGCGCCGGTCACCAACGAGGAGTTGGAGGCCGTCCGCGCGAAGCTGGAGGGCCTCTACCACGACGCGGCGGTGGCCACGGACGCGTACAACGCGGCGGAGGAGAAGGCCGACAAGCAGTCCGCCGAGATCGTCGATCTGGCGAACGAGATCGTCAAGGGCCAGGAGAAGCTGGACAAGTTGCAGGACCTGATCGGCGCCGCGGCCCGCGCCCAGTACCGGGGCGGCAGTCTGCCGCCGGAGGTGCAGCTGTGGCTGAGCGAGAACCCCCAGGAGTTCCTGGAGGGCGCGGACCGGCTGCGCCAGGGGCAGTTGGCGACCAAGGGTCTGCTCGCCGAGATGAACCGCACGCAGGACGACCTGGAGCAGTACTCCAAGGACGCCTCGGCGCGCTGGCAGAAGCTCGAGGCGAACCGCAAGGCCAAGGAGAAGGCCAAGAAGAAGATCAAGAAGCAGATCGCCACCGCCGAGAAGCTGGAGGCCGATCTGGAGGACGACGAGCGGGAGCGGCTGGCGAAGCTGGAGGAGGACACCGCGCGGCAGAAGCAGGCCGCCTGGCTGGACTCCGGCATCCTCGACGAGATCGACGGCAAGGCCTCCGAGCAGGGCAAGAAGGCCGTGAAGTTCGCGACGGACCAGATCGGCAAGGCGTACGAATGGGGCGCCGAGGGCCCGCGGACGTACGACTGCTCCGGCCTCACCAGCCAGGCGTGGATCGCGGCCGGCCGGGGCATCCCCCGTACCTCGCAGGAGCAGTGGCGGCAGCTCGAGCACATCCCCGTCGAGAACATGCGCCCCGGCGACCTGATCATCTACAACGCCGACGCGAGCCATGTCGCCATGTACATAGGCGACGGTGCGATCGTCCACGCCCCGCGCCCGGGGCGGACGGTGACGATCGCGGGAGCGGGAACCATGCCGATCCTGGGAGTCGTACGCCCCGACGCGTGACCGACGGGGGACGTGACCGACGGAGAAGGTGACCGACGGACGGCGTGACCGACGGGCGACGTGACCGACGGACGGCGTGACCGACGGACGGCGTGACCGGCAGGGGACGTGACCGGCCGCAACTCACCCACGCTCCACCCACGTTCTGCCCGCGTTCCGCCCGTCGCGTTCGCCCTCACCCCGTTCGCATTACGCCCGCAACACACCCAAACCCTGTCAACCCGTGGGCCACTCGGCGGCCAAGTGATCCAGCACACGTGACTCTCACCACCTTCGGCCGTCGGCTCAACCCCCATCGCGTGACATTCGTCATCCCTGGGGAAAGCCCCGTCATGTCCAAATGCGCTACTGGATGCGGCATATGACGGTGGCCGTTTGCCGTCCGGGGCCCCGCCAAGCATTCCGTTGCGGCGGCGCCTGGCGCTAAGGTCCCCGTCGGTGGGTCGAGGTCCCTCGCCCACCCGTGCCCTCGGGGGGAGGGAAGGAACCCAAGACGATGCCCGTACCCGTACCGCGGCAGAGAGCGATCCCGGCCGTGGAGAGTGGTCAGGCGCACGCCGTGTCCGCACCCAGCGGCCCATCCGGAGAGGGGGCGGCCCTGAACGCCTCGGCCCAGGCCCCTGCCGACAAGTCCACACACCCGGCCGGTCCGACCGCCGGTGCCGTCGCGCCGACGGGCACCACCAACCTCACGGTGCTGCTGATCGAGGACGACCCGGCCGGCTCGCTCAACGTGCCCGAGTTGCTCGACTCCGCGGGCAAGCCGATCCGTGTCCGCACCGCCCGCAACCTCACCGAGGCCCAGCGGCTGCTGACCGACGACGTCAACTGCATCCTCCTGGACCTGGCGCTGCCGGCCCCGGTCCGCGCCCCCGAAGCCCCGGCCCCCGCCGGCGGCGGCACCGCCACGGAGACCGTCACCGACATCGACGAGCTCTCCGTCCTCAAGCACGTCCTGGAGCTGGCCCCCCGCCACGCCGTCCTCGCCCTCACCGACTCCGGTGACACCGAGCGCGGCACGGAGGCCGTGCGGGTCGGCGCGCAGGACTATCTGTTCCGCGACGAGCTGGACGGCCGGCTGCTGAGCCGCGCGATCCGTTACGCGGTGGAGCGGAAGCGGTCGGACACGGCCGAGCGCCGGCTCACGGAGTCGCGGCTGCGCGCCCAGGAGAACGCGCGCCTGGAGCGGGGCCTGCTGCCGACGCCGTTGCTGGAGGGCTCGTCCCTGCGGTTCGCGGCGCGCTACCGGCCGGGCCGTTCCCGGGCGCTGCTCGGCGGCGACTTCTACGACACCGTCCGCACCCCCGACGGCACGGTCCACGTCATGATCGGCGACGTCTGCGGGCACGGCCCGGACGAGGCGGCGCTCGGTGTGGAGCTGCGCATCGCCTGGCGGGCGCTGACGTTCGCGGGGCTGTGCGGTGACGAGCTGCTCTCTACGCTCCAGCGCGTCCTGGAGCACGAGCGGGAGAGCGACGAGATCTTCGCGACGCTCTGCACGGTCGACATCGCCCCCGACGGCCGCCGCGCGGGCCTGTGCCTGGCCGGCCACCCGTCGCCGCTGATCGTCCGCCACGGGCGGGACGGCGCCGCGCCGTCGGCCGAGCTGCTGCCGTTCGACAACAGCGGCCCCGCCCTCGGGCTGCTGCCGAACGCGCGCTGGCCGCGCACGCAGATCAAGCTGGGCGCCGCCTGGAGCCTGATGCTCTACACGGACGGGCTCATAGAGGGCCGGATCGGTGAGGGCAAGGAGCGGCTCGGCCAGGACGGCATAGTCGCGATGGTTCGCCGCCAGCTCGCCGCGGGCCTGCGCGGCGAGGAACTGCTGCGCGCCGCGGTGAACGAGGTACGCGACCTCAACGGCGGCGAGCTGACCGACGACGTGGCCGTACTCCTCCTGGACCGCGAGGGCTGACCCTCCTGGACCGCGAGGGCTGACTCGCCCGGACCGCCCGACCCGCAGCGCCCGCCCGACCCACGGCGCCCGCCCGACGAACCGGCGGTCCCGTCGTCACCGGCGGTCCGGTCGTCCCCGGCGGTCCGGTCGTCCCCGGCGGTCCGGTCGTGCGGCCCGCACGGTCGAGGTGAGGTCAGCGACCGCCGTTGTACGGCCCGTACGGTCCGTCGCTGCTGGAGCCGCGGCTGCCGCCCCGGCCACCGCCGCCGGAGATCTGCCGCACGGCGGGGCGCACGTCGACGATGTAGACGATGCTGGCGATGAGACCGATGATCGGCAGGAACGACAGGAGCGGGAAGAGCAGGCTCACGACGAGCGCGATCCCGAGGATGATCAGCCAGAACACCTTGGTCTGCTTGTCGGTCGCCCGGAACGCGTCCTCACGCCGGAACGTGGCGTCGATCAGCGCGAACGCGGCGAGGGCGATCACTGCGAGCTGCAACAGTCCCATGAACCCAGCGAAGCCGTTCATCAGCATGCTGCCCACCACCACCCGTTCTCTTCGCTCTCGCGGTTCTCGCGGTTCTCACGGTCACGGTCTTCCGAACACTCCTACGGGGCCACCGTACCCGTAGAACGGGCCGGACACCCCAAAGGTGCCCGGCCCGTCCCCGTACCGTGTCCTCCGGCGCCGCACCGTCCTCCGGTGGGCGCGTACCCCCTACTTGGCGGGCGGCGTGGTCTTCTTCGCGGTCGTCGGCTTGCGGACCGGAGCGGCCTTCTTCGCGACCGGCTTCTTGTCGGCGGCGGCCGGCGCGGGCGCGGCCTTGGCCTCGGCGGGCTTCGCCGGCTCGTCCTTGACCGCGACCGGCTCGGTCTTGGGCGCGGTGCTCGGCTCGACGGCGATCGCGAGCTCCTCGATCTCCTCCGCGGCCTCGCCGCGCCAGGTGCGCACGGCCTGCTCGCCGTGCTCGGCGACGCGCTCGTAGGTCTCACGGGCCTTCACGGCGTACTCGGCGGCGACGCCGACACTGCGCAGCGCCAGGTCCTGGGCGCTCTCGCCGAGCTTCTTGAGGTCGGTGTCCAGGGTGCCGATCAGCTCGGTGACCTTGGTCTGGAGGGTCTCCTGCGTCTCCTTGACCCGGGCGGTCGCCTTCTCCTGGACGGCCTTGGGGTCGGTGTTGCGCACGGCGTCGATCTTGGCCGGCGCCTCGGCGCGCAGCTGCTCGACGAGGCCGGGCACCTTCTTGGCCTGCTGGAGGGCGAGGTCGGCGGTGCCGGCGGCGAAGTAGAGCGGCGTCGGGTCGGTGACGGCCTTGCGGATGTCGTCGGTGATGGCCATGGTGATGGTCCTCCGGGTCTGGCGTTCAGCTGAGGGTTTGTGTGGGTCCGGCCCGCGGTCGACGTCGTCCACGGGTTCCGCGTCCGAGTCGGTCAACGCGTCAGACGTGCTCGGCGTAATCGACGAGGCCGGATCTCCGGTCTGTGCGGGTGCGGATCCGCGTCGATGCGGGTCCGCGCGTACGGGGTGAAGCGGTCGTGCTGCCTACGGGTGTGCGGGTGTGCGATCTGAGGGGCCTTGGCTCCGTCATCTCGCGGTCAGGCGCGGACCGGCACCGGCACCGCCGCCGTCGGACGCGGGAGAAGCGGGACCGGCGGCCGCTCCGGCGCCGTTGCCGTCGGCGGTCTCCGCTCGGGCGCGGTCCGCGTCCCGGACCGCGCCCGGGTCTCCGTCCTCGCCGTCGCCGTCGCCTATGAGGACCTCGAACCCGTTCTCCTTGCGGAAGGACTCGTAGATCTGGAGCAGCACCTGCTTCTGCCGCTCGTTCAGCGTGGGATCGGCGAGTATGACGGCGCGCGTCTCCACCTCGTCCCGGTCCCGCTCGGCGTCGAGGATCCCGGCCCGCACGTACAGCGTCTCGGCGGAGATCCGCAGCGCCTTGGCGACCTGCTGCAGCACCTCCGCGCTCGGCTTGCGCAGCCCGCGCTCGATCTGGCTCAGATACGGATTGGACACCCCGGCGGCGTCGGCGAGCTGCCTGAGCGACAGCTGCGCGTTTCGCCGCTGTTCACGCAGGTACTCACCGAGATTGCCGACGTTGAGCGTTGCCATGCCTCCACCATGCCCCACCCTCGCTAACTATTGCAAGCACCTGCTTGCAAAAGTGCGCCACGCCACGCCGACCGGCCACCGGAGGGGGCATCACCAAGAAGGCAAGAACTCGTTGACAAATCCAGATTGTCAAGGCGTACTTGCATCATGGCGCTCCCGGATCTGGACGATCTCATCGCGGAAGTCGACCGGCGGTGCGACACCGCGCACCGCCCCGGTGGGCAGGAACAGCCCGACTGGCTCGCGCTGCTGACGGTCGCGGCGCGACTGGCCGGTCAATTGCAGGCACTGGCGGACGACCTGGTCGAGGACTATGTCGAGCACTGCCGTATGCACGGCTCGTCGTGGACGGACATCGGCGGAGCGCTCGGGGTGAGCCGGCAGGCGGTGCAGCAGCGTTTCCACGCCCCGCACAAGCGCTACGGGCCCGACACGATGACCGACGGGCTGCGGCGGGCCATGGTCCACGTCAAACAGGCCGCCGTGCACCACCGCAACAACTACATCGGCACCGAGCACCTGTTGTGGGGGCTGACCGCGGAGGACAACACCGCCACCCGGCTGCTGCGGGCCGCCGAGATCGCGCCGGAGACGGTCCACCGCTCGGTCGGCGACCGGCTGAGCATGGGCGCCTCGCAGGCGGCCGAGCGGATTGCCTGGACGCCCTACTCCCGCAAGGCGATTGCCCTCGCCGAGGCGCGCTCCGGGGAGCGGGGGGCCGAGCGCATCGATTGCGACGACCTGCTGGTCGGGCTCGCCGGGGTCGGGCGAGGTGTCGCCGCCGACATCCTGACGGAGGCCGGTTTCGACCCGGCCGCCATCCCCACCCCCACCCCCACCGCCACCGCCACGAACGCCGTTGCCGCCGGTATCGCCGTCGGCAACGAAGCGGCCGACGCGACCGATGCCGCAGCCAACAAGGCCCCCGATGGCCCACCTGCCGACGCCGGGTCGGCGGAAGCCGGGTGATCACCGCCGACCGCACCGCGTACGGGCCGTGACGGATAAAGCCTTGACCTCAACTGTGCTTGATCCGCGAGGCTTTGCGGGTGACTTCGTCTTGGGCTTCCCGTCTGTTGCCGTCCGCGTACCGGCCCCTGTTCGGCCACGTCGAGTTCCGGCGGCTGTTGCCGGCCCTAGCGGCCTCGGATCTCGGGGACGGGATGAGCGTGGTGGCCGTGGCGTGGCTCGCCGTGGAGATCGCGCCGCCCGGCCGGTCCGGTCTGCTGGTCGGCGCCGCGATCGCCGCGTACGCGCTGCCCGGGGCCGTGGGGGCACTGGTCTTCGGCCGGTGGCTGCGGCGGCTGCCCGCCCAGCGGCTGGTGGCCGCGGACAGCTGGATCCGCGCCACACTCCTCGGCTGTGTGCCGCTCGCCTGGCTGCTGGGCGTACTGCACCCGGTCCTGTACGTCGTCCTGCTCGCCGGTTCGTCCGTGCTGCACGCCTGGGGCAGCGCCGGCAAGTACTCCCTCCTCGCCCGCATCCTGCCGCCGGAGCAGCGGCTGGCCGCGAACGCCCTGGTCAGTTCGAGCGCCTCGGCCTCCATCATCATCGGCCCCGCCGTCGCCGGGTTCCTGGCGACCGTGCTGAGCCCCGCCTGGCTCATCGGGATCGACGCCGCGTCCTTCGCCGTACTCGCCTTCCAGGTCGGTCGCCTCGGCGGCGCCGCCACGACCGCGGAGACGGCCGCCCCCGTCGACACCGGCCAGTCGGCGGCCGGGCTCCACCTGTTGCGCAGGCAGCCCGAACTGCTCGGCGTCCTGGCCCTGACCTGGTTCTTCAACTTCCTCTACGGCCCGGTCGAGGTCGCGCTCCCGCTCCACGTCACCGCCGATCTGCATGCCGAGTCCAGTCTGCTCGGGTTGTACTGGACGTTCTTCGGCGTGGGTGCCGTCGTGGGCGGCCTCACCGTCGGCGCCCTGAGCCGACTCCCTCTGTGGCCCGTCACCCTGGCGATCGTCGCCGGGTGGGGCTGTGTGCTGGTGCCGTTCGGGCTGGGCGCCCCGGCCGCCGTGACCCTCGTCTGCTTCGCGCTGGGCGGCGTGATCTACGGCCCCTTCACCGCCCTGTCCTACACGCTCTTCCAGGACCGTACGCCGCCGGCCTGGCTCACCACGGTCCTGGCCGCCCGAGGCGCCGCCCTCCTCACCGCCGCCCCCGTCGGCACGGCCCTCGGCGGCCCCCTCACCGCCGCGATGGGCCCCCGCCCCGTCCTGGCCGCCTCCGGCCTCGCGACCATCGCCCTGGCCCTCGTGGCAGCGGCGCTGTGGGCTTGGGGGAGCCGGCGCGGGGCCATCGGGGGCGAACCGAAAGGCGAGGCGAAGGACGAGGCGAAGGACGAGGCGAAGGGCGAGGCGAAGGACGAGGCGAAGGACGAGGCGACGGCCCAGTCGAAGGGGGGCCTGGAGGGTGGCCCAGAGGGATGCCTGGAGTCTGGGCCGGTGGGGCGCCTGGCGGAGTCGGCTGAGGCGGGGCCCCTGCCCGGCGAGAGCAAGTGAGGTGGCGGCGGACCGAGTCGATGGGACCGAGCGGCGGTACTCGGCCGCCTGCCCGGCAACGCCGCTGACGCGCGCCTCTTCGCGGTCGTCCCCCGATAACTCGTTGCCCCCGTCCGTCCGCGCCCACTACCGTTGCCCTCATGACTGCCGGGTCGGCCTTGGGCCGTGAGCGGATGGGTTGCCCGGCCTCTGAGTGAGGTCGGGGCGGGCCAGGGGTCCGCCTGTCGTGGCGTGTGGGAGCACCGCGCCGCAGCACACCACGGACACCGCCTGCACCGCGACCGCGCGCACCGCGCCGTACGGCATCGCGTGCAGCGCACCGCCTGACATCGCCTGCACCGCGTCGGACGACATCGCCCGCACCGCAGCGCGCTGCTCCTCCTTTCCCGCCGTAACGCGCACAGCGCGGCGATCACCCCTGCCCGCACACCACCACACCCACGACGTCACGACACCCGCGACGCCCGCGACGCCCGCGAAGCCACGACGCCCTGGCACCGCGACGTCTGTGACGCCCGGGACGCCGCGGCGCTCCGTCGCGCCTCGGCCCCCGCGCGTCCTCGCCGGAATCGTCACGTCACCGACATCGACAGAAAGCTGAGAATGCCCAACCCCTTCAACCAGCCGGTCATCGAAGAGTTCCGCGCCAACCACGGCAAGGTCGGCGGCATGTTCGAAGGCGCCCGCCTGATCCTCCTCACCACCGTCGGCGCCCGTACGGGCAACCCGCACACCACTCCCCTCGGCTACCTCCCCGACGGCGACGGCACGGTCCTCGTCATCGCGTCGGCCGGGGGTTCGCCCAAGCACCCCGACTGGTACCGGAACGTCCTCGCCAACCCCCGCGTGACCGTCGAGAGCGGGGTGTTCACCTACGAGGCGGACGCCGTCGTCCTGGACGGCGACGAACGCGACCGGGCATTCGCCCGTGCCGTCGAGTCCGACCCGGGGTGGGCCGAGTACCAGGCCAAGACGGACCGTACGATCCCGGTCGTCGCCCTCCGCGAGGTCCCCGTGGCCGGCCCTCCGCACATCAACGCCGGCTCCATGGGCGAGGCCATCAAGGTCGTCCACGACGCCTTCCGCCGTGAACTCGCCCTTATCAAGCAGGAGTTGATCGCGAGCAACGGCAAGGCCGCCCTCGGCGCGCAGCTCCGCGTCAACTGCCTCACCTTCTGCCAGGGGCTGCACAACCACCACACCGGCGAGGACACCATGCTGTTCCCGTTCCTGGCCGACCGGCACCCGGAGCTGGCCCCGACCCTCACCCGCCTCGGTGAGGAGCACGAGCGGATCGCCGCCCTGGTCGAGGACCTGCGCCAGGTACTGACGGCCACGGAGAACGCCGGCACCGGGGCCGTACTCGCCGAAGTGGAGCGGCTCATAGCCGAGCTCGAAGCCCATCTCGACTACGAGGAGCAGCAGTTGATCCCGACCCTGGACGCCGCCTCGGCCGCGGGCTGACCCGGCGGGCGGCAGGTAATGGGCCGCCCCGGACACGGACAAGCCGGTGAGCGGCGGACGAGCCCCCTGGGGGGAGGGAGATCGGGCTCGTGCGTTCCGCCGCTCACCGGCACCTTCGACCGTAGTCACCCCGCCCGGCGCCGAGGTCCGCGCCAGGTCATGACTACGCCGCCATCCGGTAACACCCGTGACACCGGCCCCATCCGACACCGGACTCAGCTGACACCGACCCCATCTGACACCGGCCCGCCCCAGCTGACGCCCCTCCCCCATACCCCCTCACCACGGCACCCCCCACCCATGCACCACGTCCAAGCGCGACACCGCCCGCGTGAGCGCGACGTACAGCCGGTGCAGGCCCCGCGCCTCGGCCGCCGCGATCGCGGCCGGCTCGACGACCACGACATGGTCGTACTCCAGGCCCTTCGCCGTCCGCGCCCCCAGCACCGCGACCCGCGCCCTCAGGTCGTCCGCGCCGCCGGTCGCGATGCCTGCCGCGGCGAGCGCCTCCCGCAGCCGTACGGTCTCGGCGTCGGGGGCGATCACCCCGATGGAACCCTCGCGGGCGAGCGCGTCCCGCACGGCGGTGACGGTTTCCTCGACCACGGCGTCCAGGAGACCGGCGCCCCCGGCAGCCCCCACATCCAGACCGGCGCCCCCGGCAGCCTCCACATCCCCCGCCCGCCGCGTTCCCGCCTCCCCCACCCTCCGCATCCGCAACTCCCCGTCCCCCCGAAGGGATCGGGCCGCCGGCACGTCCACGTCCAGCCGTCCCAGCATGCGGTTGGCCACCTCGACCACGGCCCGCGGTACCCGGAAGCCCGTCGTCAGGGGGACGACGGTCGCGTCCGGTTTGCCGAGGTGGGCGAGGAGGCGGGGCCAGTCGCGGGCCGCCCAAGGGGTGGTTCCCTGGGCCAGGTCGCCCAGGACCGTCACCGAGCCGAACACGGCCCGGCGCCCGATCGCGCGGCACTCCATCGGAGAGAGGTCCTGCGCCTCGTCGATGACGATGTGCCCATACCCCTCGGGGTGTTCGAGGAGCCCCGCCACCTCGTCGAGGAGGACGAGATCGGCGGCCGACCAGCGCGCCGACCGCCACGAGCGCGGCGGCTTCGGCCACAGCACGGCCTTCTGCTCCGCCGCGTCGAGCAGCCCCTCCGCCGCGGCGGCCAGCGCCTCCGGTTCGGCCAGCAGTCGCGCCACGACCTCCTCCGGACGGACCCGCGGCCACACGGAGTCGAGGAACGCGCCCACCGGCCGCGACCGGGACATCCGCCACGCCCAGGCGTTCGACTGCGGCCCGGCCCGCCGCTCCGCCTGCTCCCGCAACAGCCCCACGATCCGCGCCCGGACCCGCTCCCGCCCGGTGTCGTACGGCGGTTCCGGCTCCTCCTGCCGTACGTCCGCCACGATCCGTTCGAGCCGGTCGCCGGGGACCCGCCAGCGGTACGTGCCGTCGGGCACGACCAGCGCGTCGGGCCGCCCGGTGGCGATGCGGGCGTACAGGGCCCGGCGGAGCACCTGCGCCATCCGGACGTCGTGCTTCAGGGCGGCGGCCCGCTCGTCGTCCTCGGCGGTGACCGGCTGCCGGGCGATCTCGTCCATGACGGTCGACTGGCGCACGCCCACCTCGCCGAGCGCCGGAAGGACCTCCGCGATGTACGACAGGAAGGTCCGGTTGGGGCCGAGGATCAGCATGCCGCCGCGGCGGATGCGCTGGGGGTGGGTGTAGAGGAGGTACGCGGCCCGGTGCAGGCCGACCGCCGTCTTGCCGGTGCCGGGGGCGCCCTGCACACAGACGGAGGTCGCGAGACCGGCGCGTACCAGGTCGTCCTGCTCCGGCTGGATGGTGGCGGCGATGTCCCGCATGGGCCCGGTCCTCGGCCGTTCGATCTCGGCGGCGAGGAAACGGCTGGGCGCCGGGCCCTCATCGCCCACGCCCTCTCCACTCACGTCCCCAGCGGCGCGTGCCCCGCCGCCCAGGGGCTCGTCCTCGAACCCGGTCAGGTCGGCCGAGTCGCCCCGGCTGCCGGGGGCCCAGCCGAAGCGCCGCCGGACGGCCACGCCCTTCGGATCACCGGCGCTCGCCTGGTAGAAGGCGCGGGCCACCGGCGCACGCCAGTCCACGACCAGCGGCGGTGACCCCGGGTGCTCGGTGATCCGCAGCCGCCCGAGGTGGTAGCTCTGCCCGGCGTGCTCGCCCTCGTGGCCGTCGTGGCCCTCATGGCCGTCGTCCCCGAAGTCGAGCCGCCCGAAGAACAGCGGGCCCTCCGGCAGATCCCGGAGTGCCTTGGCCTGGCTGCGGAGCCGGTATCCGAGCACCTCCGCGTCGGCCCCCGAGGCGGAGACGTCCTCACCGATCACCACCTGCTCCCCCGCGCCCTCCACCATGGCGGCGAGGGCGGCGCGGCAGGCGTCGTGATGGGCGCGCTCAAGGGCGAGGGCGTTGCGCAGGGAGGGGGACGGGTCGGCCGGGTTCTCGGGCGCACGAGTGGACGTCATTCCGCCGAGCCTACCGAAATAACGTAACCGAGTTAAATTTATTACCGAGGCTCAGCGATGGGGAGCCCTCCCCGGCCTCTCATACGACCAGCGTCCGCTCCAGCCGCCCGAACACGCGCTCGGCCGCCGCGACGGCGTCCCGCTCGATCTCCTCCATCCGCTCCCCCCGCTCGATCCGCCGCCAGTTCTCCATGGCCAGCACCCGTCGTACGGCGACGAGCTGCCCGGCGGCCACCCGCGCGTCGAGTCCGCCACCCAGGGCCTCCGCGAGCGCCTCCTCGGACCGCTCCAGGTGGCCGTACATGCGGGCGACCAGCGACGGCGTGCCGTAGAGGAGCCGGTGGAAGGCGAGGACGCGCGGGTGGTCGTTGAGTCCGGTGACCGGGTCGCGCCGGGCCAGCCCGGCGAGGAAGTGGGCGCGCAGTGCCCCCACCACCGACTCGCCCTCGGCCCGGCCCGCCACGACCCGCGCCGACTCGGTCTCGTGGTCGGCGATCCGGTGCAGGACGAGATCCTCCTTCACCGGGAAGTAGCGGAAGAGGGTCGGCTTGGAGATCTCGGCGGCCGCGGCGATCTCGGCCACGGAGACCGCGTCGAAGCCCTTCTCCAGGAACAGCTCGATCGCGATCTCGGACACCGTCTCGTACGTCCGCCGCTTCTTGCGCTCCCGCAGGCCGGTCTCACTCATGGGTCGAGCCTACGCAGGCACGCGGGCCTCGTCCCCGGCGCCGAGGGAGGGCCGCGAGCCGAGGGAGGGCCGGGCACCCAGAGGGGCGCGGGCACCCAGAGGGGCGCGGGCACCCAGAGGGGCGCGGGCGCCCAGGGCGGCCCCGGCGCCGTGGAAGGCGTGCGACCTGGCGTGGAGTCCCAGGCCCGCGGTCGCGGCGGTCAGGGTCATGGCGTACCCGTCCACCGCCCGGCGCACGTTGGGCGCCTCCAGGCCGTCGCCGGTGACGAGACGGTCGAGGTCGACGTAGGCCGAGCGGACCGTCTCGATCCAGCGGTAGACCCGCCAGTCGTCCTTCCACCCCTTGGTGCACTCCTCCGGCAGGAGCCGGGACCAACGGGTGAACAGCCGCTCCCGGATGTCCGCGAGGGTGGGGGTGAGGTGCATGTGGCGGACCAGATCGTAGAGCGGGTCGCCCACCATCGCCATCTCCCAGTCGATGAGGGTGAGCCCGGCACCGTCCTCGCGCCGTACCAGGTTCCACGGGTTGAGGTCGCCGTGCAGGAGGCTGGGGCGGCGCGGGGCCAGCAGATGGCGCCGCAGGAGTTCCCCCAGCCGGGCGCTGCCGGGCAGTCCCAGTTCCCGGGCGAGGTCGATGGTCTCCTTGGGGAGTTCGGCGACCATCCGGATCAGCTCGTCGCACAGGCGGGGGTAGAAGTCGTCGAGGGACGCGTCGCGGTCCAGCTCCCCGTACTCCGCGCGGGTCAACTCGGCGAGCTGGTCCACGAGGTCGTCCGCCTCGTGCGGCAGCAGGCCGTGCACCGGGTGGTCGGGCTGCCGGATCGTTCCCGTCGGCCCCTCGTAGGAGTGGATGGTGAACCGGTCGCCGAGCGCGCTGGTGCCCAGCGCCAGCACCCGCGGGGCGCGCACCCCCGGGCAGGACCGTTCGACGGCCCGCAGGACGGCGTGCTCGTTGAGGAAGCGGCGCTCCCGGGGCACGGCCGTGCCGACCTTGCGCCGCACCATCACGGGACGCGGGAAGCCGGACACGCGCACGGCCGTACTGAGGTGGGCCGTCCCCCGGAACACCCGGTCCGCGGAGGCCGCGCCCTCCTCGAACAACGCCTCCCGCACCGCCGACGCGGGGAACTCCGGGTGCTCGGGCACCCTCGGGTCGCGCTGCCAGAAGACGGCGGAGACCGCCCGCTCCCGGCTGTGCCGTCGGGCGTGGGACAGGTTCCAGCGGAACAGGACGCGCTCGATCGCGCGCTCGTCGGGCACGCGCCGCAGCCGCAGGGGTTCCTCCGCCGCCACCAGCGCCCGGTGCACGACGCGGGTCGCCTCGTCCAGGTCGCGCTGGTCGAAGGAGTCTCCGAGCGCGGTCGCCGCGCGCATGACGTCGGGGTAGACGGACTGGGCCCGCTCGAAGGCGAGGTAGTGGCCGAGGTCCCGCTCCAGGCCGTTGACGGCCTCGCCCCGCAGCCGGCCCACGGCCTCGCCCCACGCGTCCGTCACCTGCGCCCACTGCTCGCTCGGGTAGCGGGTGCGCACGAGATGGGTGGCCAGGTCGTGCAGCGGGTCGCCGTAGGTCGCCGGCTCCCAGTCGACGCAGACCAGCGGGGGATCGCCGTCGTACGGCACGATCACATTGCCGCGGTGCAGATCGGTGTGGAGCAGGCTGAACGGGCGGCTGGTCATCGCCGGCACCCGTTCGGCGAACCGCACCAGGGCGTCCTCGGGGACGCCCAGGGTCGCGAAGAGCCCGCCGAACGTGTGCCAGTTGCGCCGTCTGATCTGCTCCTCCGCCGCGAGGGCCAGTGCCCGCAGGAAGGCCCGGCTGTCCCTGCTCGACCGGGGCCACGACTGCGGCAGCGGGGGCAGGTCCTTCCTGCGCACCCGGGTCATGTCCGCCAGCAGCCCGGTGAGGCCCTGGATCAGCCGGGCGTCCAGCGGAGTGCCGTCGGGGTGGAGGCTGGACAGCGGTACGCCCGGCACATGGGTCAGGACGGTCAGGTCCCGGTGCCGGACGAGACACCGCGGTGTGTACGGCAGGAACCGGTGGACCGCGCGCAGGATCTCGGCCTCGTCCTGCCAGGTCCGCACGACCACGGGCAGCGCCGGCCGAACGCGCCGGCGCACGGTGACGGACTGCCCTGCCTCGCAGCCCAGGAGCCGCCGGTCGGCCTCGGTCGGCGTCCGCACGGTGTGGTTCAGATGGTGATGGCCCCGGCCGGCCGAGCCCAGAGCTTCCGCACGGCGCACGAACTCGTCGTACGCCGTCCTCCGGGCACCAGGCATGGGTGGACCATCCAAGGGTCACTCCTGAACAGCCGTGCGTCGCCTCTGATGTTCATGCGACGAAAGTGAGAGTGGGGCCACTGTAATGGGCTGAGCCCCGCGCCACCCGGCCAATGGCTCGTTCAGGACTTGCGCTCGGCTCTCCCGTCCGGTCGTCCTGTTCCCCGGGGCTGGTGGGGGCCGCGGCGCTGTCCTCGCGGAAGGGCCCTACGTCCGGGACCGGAGCACTTTCAGGACGGTTTCCAGCGACCGGACGACGACTCCGGCGCCCGCGTCCCGCAGCTGTCTCCCCTTGTCCTCGTCACGGGCGTAGCCGAGGAACGGCACTCCCGCCCGTTCGGCGGCTATCAGGTCGGTCGGGGTGTCGCCGATCATCAGGGCGGCGGACGGTGTGGCGCCGAGTGCGCCGAGGGCCCGGTTCAGACAGTGGGGGTCCGGTTTCAGCAGGTGGAGGTCGCTCGTCCGGCCGTATATGTGCCGGCTGAAGCAGCCCGTCAGGCCCCGGCCGGCGAGGTAATCGGCCACGGTGCGCGGGGAGTTGTTGGTGGCCACGGCGAGCCGGCTGCCGAGCGCCGACCAGGTGCGGATGAGCGGATCGGCGTACGCGGTGGGCATGGCCGAGGCGACCGCCTTCAGCTCCAGCTGGGTGAACCTCTCCTCCAGCTCGGCGACCAGATCGCTGCGCGGGCGCCTTCGGTTGATGGCGTACAGCACGACCATCGGGTCCGGATGGACCCGTTCCTCGTCGGTGAGCAGGCCGTGCAGTCCCTGCCCCTCCAGCCATGCGACCAGGTCCTTCGCCACCTGCTCCGCGGAGTGGCCCGCGAACAGCCGGCAGATCGGGCCGTCGAAGTCGAACACCACGTAACGAACAGGAGCGATCAGCTCACGCAGGATCTCTGTCTCAACCGTCACCGCATCAGTCTGCGTCGTATCAGGCGTCACTAGGAGAGTGTCAGGTCCGTGGTGATGGTTTCCCAGAGGGCGTCGAACCACTGCTGGGACTGCTCCACGAACGCCTCGTCCCGCCGACTGGTCTCCCGCGCGAACGAGAACAGCAGCGACTGGGTCCCGAAGGCGTCGTACATCTCCAGCGGGCCGCCCTCCAACTGCTCCTCGCGCCTCATGAGCGTGTAGTACGCGATGAGGGCCTCGGTGCCGTTGAGGAGGTACAGCTTCACCGGCGGGGTGAACGGCAGCGCCCGGAAGGTCACGCGGACGTCGATGCCGTGGGAGGTGCGCAGCGCCCGGAGGTTGTGGCGCAGCACGCGGATCTGGGCGTTGCGCTGGTCCAGCCAGCGCTTGTGGACGGGGTCCTCGTCGTCGTCCTCGCCGCGGCCCTCGACCGGCACCGGAAAGGCCAGGTTGATCTTCCGGGACGGCAGGAGGATCCGGACGTCGATCGACTCGGGGCGGATCGTTCCCTCGTGGATGAGGCGGACCGGTTCGCCGAGCGCCAGCATCAGGGTCTCGGCGGTGAGGCAGGCGGCGTCGACCCGGACGTGCGGTGCCGAGAACGCCTCGGCGAGCCGGGGTGCGAGGCCCACCATCGTGGGCTGGGGCTCGTGGCCGGTGGGGCGGGTGGCCTCGGCGACGCGGGGCGGGCTGCCCTTGCTCACATTGCTCAGCAACCCGGCCTCGTGCAGGACGCGCAGGGCCTGTCGCACGGTGCCGCGCTCGACGCCGAACTCGTCGGCCAGCTCGGCCTGGGTGGGCAGCCGTTCGCCCGGCCGCAGGGCGCCGCTGCGGATGCGTTCCCGCAGGGTGTCGGCGATCTCCTGGGACGAGAGCCTTCTGCTGCCGTTCACTGCGACGTTCTCCTGGGTCACGACCAAAACGCTACAACTTTGATCCATCTTTGTGGAGTTCACTGCAAGGTGGTTATGAGTATCGACCAAGTGGGCACCATCTATGCAGAGTTGGTAACCAACTTGGTGAAGTTGGCGGAAGTTCTGCCTCCTCTTGCCCGACCCGCCTCAGCGCCTCGAAGGAGGTACCACCATGCCCGCCATCGCCCTTCTCTCCGCCATCGCCGTCGTCGCCTTCGAGCAGACGGTCGAGTGGCGCTACGGCACGATGGGGATCGTCGGCCTGCTGTTCCTCACCATCGGCCTGAAGGCACGCAACCACACGTGCAGCTCCATCGGCGCCGTCATCCTCGCACTGCTCTTCGCGGGCCCCGCCTTCTGACCCCACCGAGGGGCCGCGGTCCCGCCCCCGGCGCGCCGTCAGCTCGTGAGCACCAGCTCCGAGCTGATCGTCTCCCACAGCGCGTCGAACCACAGCCGGGACTGCTCGACGAAGCTCGCGTCCCGCGGGGCCGAGGCGGCGCCCCGCTCGAAGGCGAACAGCATCGACTGGGTGCCCTCGGCGTCGTACATCTCCAGCTGCTCGCTGTCCACTTCCGCCTCCGTCCGCTGCACGGTGTAGTACGCGAACAGCGCCTCCGTGCCGTTGAGGAGGTACAGCTTCACCGGCGGGGTGAACGGCAGCGCGCGGAACGTGACATGGACGTCGACGCCGTGCGTGGACCGCAGGGCCAGCAGGTTGTGCCGCAGCACCTGGCCCTGGGCGTTGCGCTGGGCGAGCCAGCGGCGTTGCAGCCGGCCGTCGACCGAGGCGTCGACCGGCGCGGGGAACGCGAGCGGGATGTCCCGGCTCGGCAGCAGCACCCGCACGTCGACCCTGGCCGGTTTTATGCGCCCCGCGTGAATCTCGCGCAACGGCTCACCCACGGCGAGCGTGAGGGACACCGCTGTGAGGCAGAGGGCGTCGATCACCACGTGCGGGGCGGCGAAGGCGGCGGATATGCGCGGGGCGAGTTCCACCATGGTGGGGCGCGGCGGCGCTCCGGGACCACCGGTGAACGTCTTTGCCAGGTCCGGAGCCACCGTCGCGGGGCTCCCCTTGGAAACGTTGGTGAGCAGCTGCTCCGACTGGAGGATGCGCAGCGCCTGGCGGACGGCACCGCGCTCCACGCCGAACTCGTCGGCGAGCTTGGCCTGGGTGGGCATGCGCTGTCCCGGTCGCAGCTCGCCGGACCTGATCCGGCGGCGCAACACGTCGGCCACCTCGTGATGTGACCTCTGGGGCCGCTGTGACGACTTCCGTCGATCGACGGCCGCACCTTCCCGCTCCACGAACAAACATTACAACTTCGCGCCATCTTGCGGCAGTTCATGGGAAGGTGGTTATGAGACGACTCCAAGCGGAGATAAGTAAGGAAGAGTTGGTCGCCAACTTCGCTGACATGGTCAAACTTTCAGCTTGTTGGTGACCTGGCTCACACAGACCGACCGATCGACCTCCCTTCCGGAGGGGAGCCGGGAGTTCGACCGGTTCGCACAGTCACAACTGAATGGCACAGCCACAACTGAATGCGCAGCCACAACCACAACTGAATAGCTACGGATGCAGCACACCCGCACACCGAGGAAAGGTCGAACGACAACTCCCGGGTCCCGGCGGCGGACCCGACATCAGAAGAGGTCCGGGCACCACGGGCGCCTGGACGTCCGCAGCAGGGCGTCGGCGACAGCGGCGGCGCCCTTCCGCTGTTCCCCGACCCGGCCGAGCGCGACGAGTCGCACCGCCGACTCGTCGCCCAGCCACAGCGTGGCGAGGTCCGCGACGTCCAGCACCAGATCGCCGTCCTCGCTCGTCGGCACACAACTCACGCCGTCCGGACCGGCGTCCAGTCGGTAGCGCCCGGCCGCGAACCGGCCGCCGTCGACGATCTCCAGCACCAGCGTCCCGGTCCCCGCGTACGTCCGCGCCTCCAGGGCCCGTACGACGTCCAGGATCCGCACCCACAACCAGTCGGCCTGGGCGGTGACGCGCGCGGCGCGCGGGTCGGGGAAGAACTGCGGGAGGAGGTCGTCGGGGGCCCGCCAGCCCGTCTTGACCTTGGTGATCCAGTCGATCGAGCACAGGAAGTGCCACAGGGCGCGCTCGGCGGCCGGGGTCGTCGCGATCAGCCAGTTGACGTCGGCCGTGTTGTGCGGCTGCTTGTCGTGCCAGTTGTCGTCCGACTCGTACGAGACGAGGCCCTGGACCTCGCCGGCCGCCGAGCGGTACACGGCGTAGAACGGCTCGGTCCACGACGAGACGATGCCCCGCTCACCGGTGTTGAGCCGCCACCAACGCTCTTCGCGGTCCACGGCACCCGGCTGGGCGAGACGCAGCCGCTCGTGCAGTTCCGGGCCCAGCTTGCGGACGTCGGCCCCGTCGACGAGGTCGATGCGGCCGCCGTCGGCCGGGCCGGACCAGCGGGCGTCGAGTCCGGTGCGGGGCACGTCGATCGTCCACTGGGTGGTCCACGTGGCGGGGCCGAACCCGTAGCGGCCGTAGATCGGGTACTCGGCGGCGATCAGCGTGGCGACGACGTCTCCGCGGTCCTTCGCGGCGGCGAGGTCCTCGGCCATCATCCGGGTCAGGAGGCCCCGGCGGCGGTGCGTGGGGCTGACCGTGACGTTCGAGATGGCGTCGGCGGGGACGGCGGCGCCGCCCACGACCGTCAGCCGCTGCGGGAACGAACGGAACGTGGCGACGCAGCGGTCCCCGTCGAAAGCGCCGAGCGTGCGGGCCGGGATGATGTGCGCGGTGCGGTCCTTGAGCTCCTGCTCGGACCAGGTCTCCGGCGGCCGCAGGAACCCGGTGTTCAGCGCGCGGATCCAATCGGCCTTGTCGTCCTCGCCGATGGCACGCACGACGATGTCCTGGGAGGGGCTCATGAACCCACGCTAGGGGGTGCGCGGACCGGCTGTCGCGGGGTTTTCGAGCGCGGCGGGCAGGGGGCCGGGGGGGGTGCGTTGGCGGGTGCGGGTGGGTGGGGGTTGCTCGCGCAGTTCCCCGCGCCCCTGAAAAGCGACCGGGGCTGCGCCCCGTGCTTTCAACGGCGACACCTGCTGAAGGGCGGGCCGCAGGCCCGTTCCCTTCAGGGGCGCGGGGAACTGCGCGAGGAACCACGACGGACCCGCGGCCGCCGAACCGACAAGCGCCCCCGCCCCACTGGGCGCCCCCTCAAACACCAGGCGCCCTCAGAACACCGCCCGTACCTCCCCCACCATCCGCCCACCCCCCAGCAACGGCAGCCGGCTGATCCGGGAGATCACCGGCCCCTCCACCCCCATCAGCGTCAACGCCCGCCCGAGCACCGGCCCCAACGCCCGCCCCCCACCGTCGTCGACCTTGAACGCGAGGGCCCGGCCGTCGGGCAGCGCCACCGCCTGGACCGCCTCCGCGCCCATCTTGGACAACGCACCCGGCACCTCCCGCATGAGCCACGTGTCGTGGCGGCGCGTACCGGCGACGTACTCGGGATGGGCCCGCATCGCGTCGGCCACCCGGCGCTCCGCGGACCCCTCCGGCGCGAGCACGAACGAGCGGAACGCACGGGCCAGCCCCGTGAGACTGATCGCCATCAACGGGGCACCGCAGCCGTCCACACCCACCGCCGCCACCGGCTCCCCCGCGGCCTCCTCGACCACCGTGCGGATGAGCCGCTGGAGGGGATGGTCCGGCTCCAGGTACGACGCGAGGGGCCACCCCCGCAGCGCCGCCGCCGCGAGCATCGCCGTGTGCTTGCCGGAGCAGTTCATGGTGACCCGGTCGCGGACACCGCCTGCGGCCAGATACTCCTCCGCCTCCACCCGGTCCAACGGCAGATCCTCCGGGCACCCCAGCGCCTGCGCGTCGAGCCCGGACTCCGCGAGCATCTTCCGTACGAGGTCCCGGTGGAACGTCTCCCCCGAGTGGCTCGCGGCGGCCAGCGCCAGCCGCTCGCCCGCGAGGTCGAGCCCCGCCCGCAGCACGCCGGCGGCCTGCATCGGCTTGTTCGCGGACCTGGGGAAGACGGGCGCCGTCACGTCGCCCCAGGCCCGCTCCACGGCCCCGTCCGCGCCCAGCAGCACGAGGCTTCCCCGATGCCGCCCCTCGACGAACCCCGACCGCACGAGCTCCGCGAGAACGGGCGGAACAGACACCTCACCGGACCCGGCAGTCGTCCCCCGTCCTCCTGACCCGGCAGCCGTCCCCGCTCCACCGGATCCGGCAGTCGTCTCAACGGGGCCGGACGCGGCGGGTATCTCCGGCTCTATGGGGTTCGCGGGCATCGGCGGTCACCTTCCGGTACGGGAGCGGCGGGATCTCACTCCGGTACCCAACACCGGCCACCCGCCACACCATGCCCGCCCCACCATGCCCGTCGCCCCGGCTCCGCGGTCACCGGAGCCGGGGCGACGAGCCGAAGCGGCGGTCGTACCCGGTGTCTCAGAGGAGCAGGTCGTCCACCTGTGCCTCACCCTCGCGGTAGCGCCGCGCGATCTCGGCGCTGCACTCGTCCGCCGTGCGCTGGAGCCGCTGACGGCGGCCGGACACCTGCTGCTCGTAGCGGACGAGGCGGCCGAGCCCGGCGGTGAGTTCCTCGTCGGTGCGGGCGGCGAGGTCGGACAGTTCGACCTCGGCGAGCATCTCGGCCGCCAGCAGCCGGTACTCCTCGCCGTGCGGTGTCCCCACGGTGACGTGCCGGGCCGACGAACGGTGCCGGGCCGGCGCGTCGATGAGGATCTCGGAGAGCCGGTCGACCAGCGCCGGCGTACGCCCGTCGGAGCCGGACGGCTGTGCCGTACCCCCTCGGCGTGCCAACTCGGCGCGCAGGATGTCGATCCGGCCCTGGAGCAGCCGCCGCACATAGCTGAGGTCGGCCTCGTCCCGCTGGGCGTCCCGGCGCAGGGTGCGCAGCTCCGGCAGTCGCAGCCGGGACAGGTCGTGCTCCGGCGGGTCCGGCGGCACCAGTGGTTCGCTGTCCGTGCGCTGGACCGGCGGCCGGCGGATCCCGGGTGCGGGCCCCGGTCCCGTCCGGGCAAATGTGGCAGTGCCCGGGGGCTGCCCGGTACTCGATGTGCTCATGCGCCTCAACCGTCCCCTCGACCGGTGTGTGTGAGCATGGTGCCACTCTCGGTGGCCACGATGGACCGAGTCCCCCCGATCCACCCCCAGATGGTCGCTAATGGATCAATAAGAAAGACCGGGCAAAGTGCGCTTCAAACGCCCGTGATCACAAACCCCCCGTAAGGAGGACCCCCTCACGCACGGCTGATGGACGGCGGCGGCATGATGGTCGGCATGCGTGCGGTGGTGCAGAGGGTCGACGGCGCGAGCGTCGTCGTGGACGGTGAGACGGTCGGGGCGATCGAGGGCGAGGGCCTGTGCGTCCTGGTCGGGGTGACCCACGAGGACACGAAGGAGAAGGCCGCGCAGCTGGCGCGGAAGCTATGGTCGCTGCGGATGCTGAACGACGAGAAGTCGTGCAGCGACATCGACGCGCCGCTGCTCGTGATCAGCCAGTTCACCCTGTACGGGGATGCCCGCAAGGGCCGTCGGCCCACGTGGAACGCGGCGGCGCCGGGCGATGTCGCGGAGCCGCTCGTCGACGAGGTGGTCGCCCAGTTGCGGGCCCTGGGGGCGACGGTGGCGACGGGACGGTTCGGCGCGAAGATGCGGGTGTCCCTGACGAACGACGGCCCCTTCACGGTCCTGCTGGAGATGTAGGGGCGCCCGGCCGACCACGGCCGAGCGCCCTCACCGAGCCGAACGGGCCCTACGCCCCTGCGGCCCGACAGCCCCACGGCCCCCTACGGCCCTACGGCTCGACGATCACTTCCTGGGCCGCCGCGGTCGTGTCCGCCAGGAGCGGCGCGTCCACGGGGACGTTCCGCTTCACCAGGGCCAGCGCGACCGGGCCCAGCTCGTGGTGGCGTACCGACGTGGTGATGAAGCCGAGCTTGCGGCCCTCGGGGCCGTCGTCGGCGAGCCGGATGTCCGTGCCGGGGGGCGGCAGGTGTACCTCGCTGCCGTCGAGGTGGAGGAAGACCAGCCGACGCGGCGGCTTGCCCAGGTTCTGCACACGGGCGACCGTCTCCTGGCCGCGGTAGCAGCCCTTCTGGAGGTGCACCGCCGAGCCGATCCAGCCCAGCTCGTGCGGAATGGTGCGGTGGTCGGTCTCGAAGCCCAGGCGGGGCCGGTGCTGCTCGACGCGCAGCGCCTCGTAGGCGAGCAGGCCCGCCGCCGGGCCGGCCTTCTCGGCGTACGTCTCCAGGTCCGCCCGCGGGAGGAACAGGTCACGGCCGTACGGCGTCTCGCGGACGACGACGCCCTCGGGGACCTCGGTGATCGACCCGGCGGGGAGGTGGACGACCGCGAAGTCGTCCGTGCGGTCGGCGACCTCGACCCGGTAGAAGAACTTCATCGACTCCAGGTACGCGAGCAGCGCCTCCCGGGTGCCGGGCTCGATGTGGGCCCACACCGTCTCGCCGTCGTCGACGAGGTACAGGGCGTGCTCGATGTGGCCGTTGGCGGAGAGGATGAGGGCCTCGGTGGCCTGGCCGGTCGGGAGTTCGCTGACGTGCTGGGTGAGCAGCAGATGCAGCCAACTGAGCCGGTCCTGGCCGGTGACGGTGATGACGCCCCGGTGGGAGAGGTCGACGAATCCGGTGCCGTCGGCGAGAGCGCGCTGTTCGCGGAACAGATCGCCGTAGTGGGCGGCGACACCTTCGTCCACGCCCTCCGCGGGGACGGCGCCGGGCAGGGACAGCAGAGGGCTTTTCATACGACTAAGCCTACGACTCGGTATTTGAATCTTTCAGGTCGTCAGGGGCGCTCCGGCCCGTGTCACCCCCACCGCCGCCGCTCGGCGGCGCGGCCTTCCCGCTGCGCGCCGCCTTCTCGGCCTTCGCGGAGCAGTCCGCGCAGCGGCCGAAGATCGCGAAGTGCTTCATGTCCGTGTCGAAGCCGAACGTCTCGCGCAGCTTGTCCGTGAACTCGGCGGCCACCGAGACATCGGCCTCGATGACCGTGGTGCAGTCCCGGCACACGAGGTGGATGTGGTGGTGCCGGTCGGCCAGGTGGTACGTCGGCGCGCCGTGCCCCAGGTGGGCGTGGCTGACCAGCCCCAGCTCCTCCAGGAGCTCCAGGGTCCGGTAGACGGTGGAAATGTTGACCCCCGACGCCGTCTTCCTCACTTCGGCGAGGATGTCGTCGGGGGTCGCGTGCTCCAGGGTGTCCACGGCTTCGAGCACAAGCTGCCGCTGCGGCGTCAGGCGGTAACCGCGCTGCCGCAGATCAGTCTTCCAGTCGGTGCTCACCACACTGGAAGTCTAATGACTACTTGAAGAAGGCGATGCCGTCGTCCGGCATGTCGTCGGGGAGGGCCTTGGCCCAGCGCTCGACGTCCTCCGGGGTGACGACCTTCTTCAGGTGGGCGGACATGTAGGGGCGCAGCTCGACCTCGGGGGTCTGCTTCTCGCCGACCCACATGAGGTCGCTGTTGACGTAGCCGTACAGCCGCTTGCCGCCGGTGTAGGGGCCGGAGGCGGCGGTCCGGGCGACGGCGTCGGTGACCAGGTCGATCTGGGGCTTCTTGTCGGCGAGCTCGCCGTACCAGACCTCGACGACACCGTCGTTGCGGACCATGGTGACCTCGACCTTGCGGTCGGCGTCGATCCGCCAGAAACCGGACTCGGACTCCAGCGGACGGACCTTGTTGCCCTCGTTGTCCAGCACCCAGGAGTGGGAGTGGTACTCGAGGAAGTCCCGGCCGTCGTGGGTGAAGGAGACCTCCTGGCCGAAGTTGCACTTCTCGGCGCCGGGGAAGTCGTGGACGCCCGCACCGGACCAGTTCCCGAGCAGGAAAGCGAGGGGGACGAGGTCCTTGTGAAGGTCGGACGGGATCTCGATCATGAGTGGCGGTTCCTGGAGTGGTCGGTCAGCGCTGGCCCTGGTACAGCTTCTTCACAGCCAGTCCGGTGAAGGCGAGAACGCCGACACAGACCGCGACCAGCAGGAGTTCGAAGAAGAGTTCCACGGGGTGCTCCTCGAAATGAGCGAAGGTTCGGTACTACACAGGGCCGACCCCCAGCTTACGCGGCCCGGCCCGGGGACGGTCGGTGAGGTCCGCGTGGTCGCGTGCGATCGGCGCCCCGTGCGGTCGCCGCCCCGTGCGGTCGCCGCCCCGTGCGGTCGCCGCCCCGTGCGGTCGCCGCCCCGTGCGGTCGCCGCCCCGTGCGGTCGGCGGACCGCAGTGCGGTCGGCGGACTACGCTGCGGGCATGGCGAAGAAGCTCGTGATCAAGGTGACGGCGGGGGCGGACGCTCCCGAGCGCTGCTCCCAGGCGTTCACGGTGGCCGCGGTGGCCGTGGCCAGCGGGGTGGAGGTCTCCCTGTGGCTGACCGGTGAGTCGGCGTGGTTCGCGCTGCCGGGGCGGGCCGCCGAGTTCGAACTGCCGCACGCGGCGCCGCTGCCGGATCTGATCGACTCGATCCTGGCCGGGGGCCGCCTCACCCTGTGCACGCAGTGCGCCGCGCGGCGCGACATCACCGAGCAGGACGTCATCAAGGGCGTACGGATCGCGGGCGCGCAGGTCTTCGTGCAGGAGACGCTGGCCGATGACACCCAGGCGCTCGTCTACTGAACCCAGGCGCTCGTCTACTGAACCCGGGCGCTCGTCTACTGGGACGACGGTTCACCACCGTGCGGGCCGGCCGGCTCAGGGCTGTCGGCCGGGCCGCTTCTTGCCGTCCAGCTCGTCCCACCACTCGTCGGACTTGGGGTCGCCGGACGGGTCGTCCCACCAGCGGTCGTCGGGCCCCCGCCGGTTCGCGACGACGGCGGCCAGCGGCGGGATGACCATGGCGACCAGACACATGCCGACCGCGACGGGGACCGACCAGAGCCGTACCACTCCCCAGGCCAGGACGAAGAGCGTGAGGCACGTCCCCATCATGACGAAGTAGCGGTGGCGCCGCCGCGCGTACATGCCTCCAGGGTAGGACGGCCGCTCCCGGCATGCCGAAGGGCCGCGCCCCAGGCGTCCAACCCAGGGGGGCGCGGCCCTTCGGCCGTTCACGCGGTGCCTCAGACGGCGATCGCGACCTCGGCGAGCGCGCCCTTCTCGGCGACGACGACCGTGCGGTCGGCGGTGCCGCCGGGGACCAGGGCGCGGACGGTCCAGGTGCCCTCGGCCGCGTAGAAGCGGAACTGGCCCGTCGCGGAGGTGGGGACCTCCGCGGTGAACTCGCCGGTCGAGTCCAGCAGACGGACGTAGCCCGTCACCGGCTCGCCGTCGCGGGTCACCTGACCCTGGATCGTGGTCTCACCGGGCTTGATCGTCGAGGCGTCCGGGCCGCCGGCCTTCGCTCCACACATGTCTTTCTCCATCAGGGGTTTGACCGGAAGGAAGGCCGGTCGGGACGAACGGGGGTGTGCGGGTAACCGCTGGTGGTGCTTACTTGTTGGCGCCGAGCTCGATCGGGACGCCGACGAGGCTGCCGTACTCGGTCCAGGAGCCGTCGTAGTTCTTGACGTTCTCGACACCGAGCAGCTCGTGCAGGACGAACCAGGTCAGCGCGGAGCGCTCACCGATACGGCAGTAGGCGATGGTGTCCTTGGCGAGGTCCACCTGCTCCTCGGCGTAGAGCTCCTTGAGCTCCTCGTCCGACTTGAAGGTGCCGTCGTCGTTGGCGTTCTTGGACCACGGGATGTTGCGGGCGGACGGGACGTGGCCCGGACGCTGCGACTGCTCCTGCGGCAGGTGGGCCGGGGCGAGCAGCTTGCCCGAGAACTCGTCGGGCGAGCGCACGTCGACCAGGTTCTGCGAACCGATGGCCGCCACGACGTCGTCGCGGAAGGCGCGGATCGCGGTGTTCTGCGGCTTGGCCTTGTACTCGGTGGCGGGGCGCACCGGCACCTCGTCGACCAGCTCGCGGGCGTCCAGCTCCCACTTCTTGCGGCCACCGTCGAGCAGCTTGACGTTCTCGTGGCCGTACAGCTTGAAGTACCAGTAGGCGTAGGACGCGAACCAGTTGTTGTTGCCGCCGTAGAGGACGACGAGGGTGTCGTTGGCGATGCCCTTCTCCGACAGCAGCTTCTCGAAGCCCGCCTGGTCGATGAAGTCACGGCGGACCGGGTCCTGGAGGTCCTGCGTCCAGTCGATCCGGATCGCGTTCTTGATGTGGTTCTTCTCGTACGCGGTGGTGTCCTCGTCGACCTCGACGATGGCGATGTTCGGGTCGTCGAGGTTGGCCTCGACCCAGTCGGCGTCGACCAGGACGTCGCTGCGGCTCATGCTGTTTCTCCTCCGGGGCAGTTGCGGCGGGGCGTGCGAAGCGCCTCCGGCGGTTCGGCCGGGCGCGCACGGGGGTGTGCCCTGGCTTGGGCAGGGCGGGGGAATGCGGCAGGCCTGGGCTGCCACTCAGAAAGTGCGACAGAGCATGGCGGCGACGCGGCACAGGTCTACTGCCCGCCGCTTCGTGAGATCCGCCTGTCGCTTCATGGTTGTCGATCGTAGGGACGGACAGGCGGGCGTGTCACCGGCATGTCGTATTCTGAGACGCGATCGTCCGGATTGTGGGATGAGTTCCCCGGAACGGCGGTACGGAAGGGGCCGCCGGGTCCGCGCGACCGCCGCCGCATCTACGGTACGGACACCGGCGTCTCGCTCTTCGGACACGGCCCCTGGGCTACCCCCGTGGCTCCCCGGCTACGGAACTACCCGGCCAGCTGGATGTTCGAACCCTTCACCGAGATGTCCACCCCGTCCGGCGCGGCCTCGACCTTGTCGAGCTTGATGCCGCCGGGCAGTCCGTCGATCCTCTGCTGGAAGTCGGTGATCGAACGGACCTGGCCCTCCGCGGCCTGGACCACGAGGTTCGGCAGGTTGTCGGCGTGGACCTTCACGATGTCGTCGTCGACGGTGACCGTACTCAGGACCGGGTACGTCGTGGCGGAACCCAGGGCCGAGACCTTGATGTTGACCTTGATCTTGCCGTTGCCGCCGTCGGAGAGCCCGGTGACCTGGGCGGTCACCCCGGGGAAAATACGCGTCGGCTCGGACTTGGCGGCCTTGAGGAGTTCGTCGTACGAGATGGTCGCGGTGCCGGTGGCGGACGCGGCCGTGGCGGAGCTGTAGTCGCCGGAGAACTTCACGCCGCGCATGTGCGCCGTGAGGTCGGCGATGCGGATGCTCTCGTCGGAGTTGCCGGTGGTGGCCTCGTAGTCCGAGATGCCGACCTCGACGTCGTCCAGCTCGCCGCCCGCGACCTGGGTGAGGAAGGGGAAGCCGTTGATGGACACGTCCGGGGTGGCGGTCAGGCCCTCGCTGCTCTTGAGCTTCTGAGCGACCTCGTCCTCGGCGAACCCGACGGCCACGTGGTCCGCGACCACGAAGAGGCCGCCCAGGATCACGGCGACGATCACAAGTATCCGCAGTGCGCGCATGTCTCGGTGTCCCCCACGTTGTCCACTCGGCGGCCCGCCCGTCTCAACGACCAGAGTGGCCGCTCCGGGCGAGGGTAATCGCGGGAAAGTGAAGCCGGGGCGAACTCCTGAACGTTGTTGATCACCTGTGACAGGACGCGATCTCGGAGGGACCGGGCTTCGGGTGCGGGTGGGTGGGGGCTGGTCGCGCCCACGGGGCGGAGCCGCACGCGTCACCGCCCCGCGCCCTTGGAGGGCTGGGCCTGCGGCCCGCACTTCATCCGCTGCCCCGGAAGTTCAGGGGCCTGCGGCCCGCCCTTCAGCAGGTGTCGCCGTCGAAAAGCACGGGGCGCAGCCCCGGTCGCTTTTCAGGGGCGCGGGGAACTGCGCGAGAAACCACAACGGACCCGCACCCGCCAAGAACAGGCGCACCCCCGAGTCATCGGGCGCCCGGCCCCGAGCAAGGCGGCGCCCGTGGTCTCAGCCCAGCGCCCGGCCGAACAAGTACACCGCCGGTGCCGCCGCGGCGAGCGGCAGTGCCACCCCCGCCGTGAAGTGCACGAAGCGGGACGGGTAGTCATAGCTCGCGACCCGGTGTCCGATCAGCGCGCACAGCCCGGCCCCCGCCCCCAGCAGCGCCCCGGAGCTGCCGAGATCGGTCACCCCGCCGACGGCGACCCCCGCACCGGCCGCCGCCAGCAGCGCCACTACCACCGATGCCGCCGTCGGCAACGGCAGGGCCCGCGCCACCACGGCCACCGCGACAGCGACCCCGCCGACGGTGACCGCGTCCGCGGCCGCCGCCAGATACCCGGTCGCGATGATCGCCAGCGCCGCCGAGGCGACCGTCGCCATCAGCCCGTACATCCGCTCGTCCGGGTCCGCGTGGCTCCGCAGCCCGAGCACGATCCCGAGCAGCACCCACACCCCGAGCGTCCCGAGGATCGCCGCGGGCGCGTGCTCCCGCCCGGCCACGAACAGCGCCGCGTCCGCCGCGAGCGCGCCCGCGAACGCCAGCACGATGCCCTGCCGGGCCGGCCACATGCCGTTCAGCCGGAACCAGCCCGCCGCCGTCACGGCCTGGAGGATCACCAGCGGTACGGCGAGGGCGAACTCCCCGATCGCCGCCGCGCCCGCCAGCAGCAGCCCCAGTACGGCCGTGATCAGCGCCGGCTGCATGCCGGGCTCGATGATCGGCGACCGTCCCTCGGCCCGCGCCCGCTGCGCGTCGGTGATCCGCGCGTTCCCGGTGAGCGTCGGCGGCCCGTACGCGGGCCCGGCCTCGCCGGAACCGGCGCAGTCGCCCCCGTGGGCGTGGTCGTGCGGAGCCACCGGGGCCCGCCCCTGGGCAAACCCCTGGCCCTGCGGGTACGCCTGACCCCCCGGACCGGGCAGGCCCTGCTGTCCGGGTCGGTAGTCCGGGGCGTACTGCGCGGGGCGGCCGTCCGTCTGCTGGGGCAGGTACGCCGTCTCCGCCAGGTTCGGCGCGAAGGGGGCGGTCTGCGGCTGCGCCTGGGTCTCCCAGGTCTGGCCCTCCCACTGCTGCGTGTACTGCTGCGCCTGGGCGGCCTGCCCCTCGTCGTACCCCTGCCACTGCGGCTGCGCCGCGTACGGCGGCTGCTGCTCCGGCTGCTGGTGGGCGTCGTAACCGGGGTGCCCCTGGTGGCCCTCGTACCCGTACGGCTGGTTGCTCATGATGTGGGGGTCACCCTCCTGCGAACGGCGGGAGCACCTCGACCGTGCCGCCCTCGGCCAGACGTACCGTCTCATGTTCACGGGTGCCCACAGGGTTCCCGTCGACGAGGAACGAGCATCGTCGCAGCACGCGGACGAGTTCGCCGGGGTGTCGCTCACGGATCTCGCCGAGGGCCTCGGCGAGGGTGTCCGCGTCGTAGGGCTCCTCGGAGATGCCGGCGGCGGCTTTGGCCGCGGCCCAGTAGCGGACAGTGCCCTTTGGCATCTGCGTTCCTCTTGGTTAGTCGGGACGGGGTTCAGGCTACGGGGGAGTCCGTGCCGTGGAGAAACCGCGGGCGGATCGTCCCGCCCGGCCCGTACCTCAGCGACCCGTCCCTCAGCGGCCCGTGCCTCATCGCCCCGTCGTCCCTCGCACCCACTCCCCGACCCGGTCCAGCAACTCCCCGGTGGCCGCGTGTTCCGCGTGGCCCATCCCTTCCTCCAGCCACAGTTCGGCGTGCCCGGCCGCGGCCTCCGCGAGCATCCGGGGGTGGTCGACCGGGAAGTAGCCGTCGCTGTCGCCGTGGACGATCAGCAGTGGCGTCGGGGCGATCAGGGGGACCGACTCGACCGGGGAGGGCGGGACGGGGTCCCATTCACGGTGGTGGATGCGGGTGCCGAAGCCGTAGCGGCCGACGAGACGGCCGGCGGGGCGGGTGACCAGCCAGTGGAGGCGGCGCATGGGGGCCGTGCCCCGGTAGTACCAGCGGGCGGGCGCGCTGACCGAGACGACCGCGTCGATGCCGGCGTCCGGCAGGGCCGCGTGGCGCAGGACGACCGAGCCGCCCATGGAGAAGCCGACCGTGACGACGCGTTCGTGCCCGAGGTCGCGCGCCCACTGGACGGCCGCCGCCAGATCGAGGACTTCGCGGTCGCCCACCGTGGAGTGGCCGCCGGACCGTCCGTGGCCGCGGAAGGAGAAGGTCACGACGGAGCCGTACCGGGTGAGGGCCGCCACCACTCTTCGAACGTGCGGCCGATCCACACCGCCCGTGAACCCGTGCGCGACGACGATCGCCGGATGACTTCCGAGTGGCTTTCCGGAGTCGTCGGAGAGAAGGTGAGAGGCGTTGTATACGACACTGCCCGGGTCGTATACGGCCTCGATATTCACGCCGTCTTCCGTGCTCAGAAACCTGCGCAAAGGGTTCGCCGGTGGTCGTGGAGCGGTTCGATCCCCCGTCTCAGAGTCCGGGATATCGAAGGATCGCGTCACATCACCTGCCGGACCAGCGCTCATGTGGGCTATTCTGCTGGACAGAGGACTCGGGCAACGTAGCCCCCGGGTCCTTTTGTGCTTTCGGAAGCGTTGTATACGAAGCGGGAAACACCAGGTGACCGCAGGTGTACGGGGCCCCGGGAACGCAGAGCAGAACGCTGTGAAGTTCCGCAGTGCAGTTCGCAGTGCCGTAAACGTCCTCGCAGGGACCGAGGAGGAACCAGACGTATGAGTTCTCTGCTGCTCCTGACCAATGCCCTCCAACCATCGACGGAGGTGCTCCCGGCTCTCGGCTTGCTGCTGCACAACGTGCGGGTCGCCCCGGCGGAAGGGCCCGCCCTCGTCGACACCCCCGGTGCCGACGTGATCCTCATCGACGGGCGCCGTGACCTCCCGCAGGTCCGCAGCCTGTGTCAGCTGCTGCGCTCCACCGGGCCCGGCTGTCCGCTCATCCTCGTCGTCACGGAGGGCGGTCTCGCCGCCGTCACCGCCGACTGGGGCATCGACGACGTCCTCCTCGACACCGCCGGCCCCGCCGAGGTGGAGGCACGGCTCCGGCTCGCCATGGGCAGGCAGCAGATCGTCAACGACGACTCCCCGATGGAGATCCGCAACGGTGACCTGTCGGTCGACGAGGCGACGTACTCCGCCAAGCTCAAGGGCCGCGTCCTCGACCTCACCTTCAAGGAGTTCGAGCTCCTCAAATACCTCGCGCAGCACCCCGGCCGCGTCTTCACCCGCGCCCAGCTGCTCCAGGAGGTCTGGGGCTACGACTACTTCGGTGGCACACGCACCGTGGACGTCCACGTACGACGGCTGCGCGCCAAGCTCGGCCCCGAGCACGAGTCGCTGATCGGCACCGTCCGGAACGTGGGTTATCGATTCGTTACCCCCGAGAAGGGCGAGCGCGCGAGCGACGAGGCGAAGGCCAAGGTCGAGCACTCAAAGGCGGAGGATGCGGACGAGACGGCGCCCCTGGAGGCCGCCGAGGTCGCGGCCGAGGCGTAGTGCGTCGGCCCAACCCGCCCTCGGCGCACGGCGGACGCACGGCTCTCGTACAGACGAGCGCCTGTACGCCCTGCCCAGGGGCGGTCCATCCGCGTAGACTCCGCGCGTGGCCAAGGTGACTCGGGATGATGTGGCGCGACTGGCGGGAACTTCCACCGCCGTCGTCAGCTACGTCATCAACAACGGACCCCGGCCGGTCGCCCCGGCCACGCGCGAGCGTGTCCTCGCCGCGATCAAGGAGCTGGGGTACCGGCCCGACCGGGTCGCCCAGGCCATGGCGTCGCGGCGTACCGAGCTGATAGGCCTGATCGTCCCGGACGCCCGTCAGCCGTTCTTCGGCGAGATGGCGCACGCGGTCGAACAGGCGGCCGCCGAGCGCGGCAAGATGGTCCTCGTCGGGAACTCCGACTACATCGCGGAGCGCGAGGTCCACTATCTGCGGGCGTTCCTCGGGATGCGTGTCTCCGGGCTGATCCTGGTCAGCCACGCCCTCAACGACAACGCCGCCGCCGAGATAGAGGCGTGGGACGCGCGCGTGGTGCTGCTGCACGAGCGGCCCGAGGCGATCGACGACGTCGCCGTGGTGACCGACGACCTCGGCGGCGCCCAGCTCGCCGTGGAGCATCTCCTCTCGCACGGACACGAGTACGTCGCGTGTCTGGGCGGCATCGCCGAGACCCCGCTGGTCGGCGACCCCGTCTCCGACCACGTCGAGGGCTGGCGCCGCGCGATGGACGAGGCCGGCATCTCCACGGAGGGGCGCCTCTTCGAGGCCCCGTACAACCGCTACGACGCGTACAACGTGGCCCTCGACCTGCTCTCCGGCCCGGACCGGCCCCCGGCGATCTTCTGCTCCACCGACGACCAGGCCATCGGCGTACTGCGCGCCGCGCGTGAGCTGCGCATCGAGGTGCCCGGCGAGCTGGCGGTCGCCGGCTTCGACGACGTCAAGGAAGCGGCGCTGACCGACCCGCCGCTGACCACGGTCGCGACGGACCGCACGGGGATGGCCCGCGCCGCCGTGGACCTCGTCCTCGACGACGGCCTCCGCGTGGCGGGCTCCCACCGGGAACGGGTGAAGCTGTTCCCGTCGAAGCTGGTCACACGACGGTCCTGCGGCTGCGCGTAGCCTCCGGCGGGGGCGGGGTGGCGCCGTAGGGGCTCGGGCACGTGGTCGATGCGCCGTAGACGCTCGGGCACGTGGTCGACCGCGGATTCGTCGTGGCTGGGGTCGCGCCCGCGCGGCGGAGCCGTATGTGTCACCGACCCCGCGCCCCTGAAAAGCAGCAGGGGGCCCTCGCTGTGACGGTCAGACCCGGTCGAGCTGCCAGGCGATCGCGCCGGTTGCCCCTTCGCTGCCGTCGACATCGATGCGGAGCGGCTCGGCGCCGGTGACGCGTTGGTGGACGAGGGCGCCGTCGCACGGCACGGCGACGCCCTTCCGGCCGGAACCCGCGGGCCTGAACGCCAACTGCGCGCTGCCCTCCCCCACGCACACCAGGGTGATCCGGTACGGCTTGCCGTCCTCGAGGTGGGGTTCGGTGTGCACTCCGTCGGTCACCTTCTCCACGCCGGCCTCCACCAGCGCCTCGTCCCCGAGACCGGCCAGTGCCGCCTCGGCCCGCTCGGCGAGCTCCGCGTCGGAAGGCCCGGCGGCGGTCGCGGTACCGGAGGGCCGGGACGGCGTGGGATCGGCCGCCCCGGCGCCACCGCCCGAAGTGCATGCGACGAGCAGTGCGGGCAGCGCTGCGGCGGCGCACGCGGTGAACAACGCCCTGGAACGTGATGAGGTCATGATCAAGTCTCCCGTGGGGACCGGCCCGTACGGCGCGGTTCCACAAGCCGGGAGGTTCCGGTCGGCCGCCGCGTTGTGCGGCATCACCATGGCTGCACCCCTTTGTTTCCCATGCGGCGGGGGCCGGGCGCCTTTATATGGGGCATACGAGGTTCTGTCGGGCTTCTCAGGGAGCACTCAGGGAGCTCTCATGGTGGCGCGCGAAGCTCTGTGCCATGACCGAGAGCTTCCGCCGCAGCGGCGAACACGAGAACCCCTACCAGGGTGACCAACAGCAGCACGGCACCTCTCCGGTGAACCCGGAGTGGCCGCCCCCGCCGGCCTACGAGCCGACTCCGCCGACGCCGGCGCCCGCGTACGGCTACGCCGACCAGGGCGCGACCGGGTACGGGTCCGCCTCGACCGCTCTCCTCTCCGAGCCGGTGTCCTCCGGTGCCGCTCCCGCGGCGGCGGCCTCGTCCTCGTCCGCGTCCGCGTCCGCGTCCGCGTCGAAGAAGCGTGCCAAGGGTCCCCTCGCGCTGGTGGCGGCCGTGGCGATCGTCGCGGCGGCGATCGGCGGCGGTACGGCGTACGGGATCCAGGAGCTGACCGGCAACGACACCGTCGCCTCCAGCTCGACCAGCACGAGTGTGGTGCCGACCAGCGAGAAGGGCACCGTCGCCGGGGTCGCCTCGGCGGTCAGCCCGAGCATCGTGGAGATCAACGCCAACTCGAACGCGGGGGAGTCCACCGGCTCCGGTGTGATCATCACCAGCGGCGGCGAGATCATCACCAACAACCACGTGGTCTCCGGCGCCTCCCGGATCAAGGTGACGACCCACAGCGGCAAGACGTACAGCGCCGAGGTCGTCGGCACCGACAGCAAGAAGGACCTCGCGCTCATCAAGCTGCGGGACGCCTCCGGGCTGAAGGCGGCGACCCTCGGCAACAGCAACGGGGTCAAGGTCGGCGACCAGGTCGTGGCGATCGGCTCCCCCGAAGGGCTCACCGGCACGGTGACCAGCGGCATCGTCTCCGCGCTCGACCGTGACGTGACGGTCTCGACGGACGAGGGCCAGCAGCAACAGCAGCAGGGCGGTGGCGGCGGGTGGCCGTTCGAGTTCGGCGGCCAGCAGTTCAACGGCGACACCGGTTCGTCGACTACCACGTACAAGGCGCTCCAGACCGACGCGTCCCTCAACCCGGGCAACTCCGGCGGCGCCCTCATCGACATGAACGGCAACATCATCGGTATCAACTCCGCGATGTACTCCGCGTCCTCCTCGGGTGACGCCGGCAGCGCGGGCCTCGGCTTCGCCATCCCGATCAACACGGTCAAGTCCGACCTGAGCACGCTCCGGGCGGGCGGCTCGGACTGACGGCCACGCTGGCCACCGTGCCACCGCAGCCACCGCAGCCACCACGGCCACCACGGCCACCCCGGCCACCACGGCCACCACGGCCACCGACTGGCTCTCCTTCGACTTGGAGGTCGACATGATCAAGCAGGTTGCGCACGACGCCCCGGCCGCCGACGGCCCCTCCGGACTCGGCCTCGCCCTCGCCGTGGCGGCCGAGCTGCACCCGCCGGTCACGCGGGCCCCCGAGGTCGCGCCCGCCGCGACCCGGGCCATGGCTCCCCGACGGAAGTCGACGGCCACGGCGGCCCGCACCCACCGCCGTACGACAGTCGGATGATCGGCTGAGGCTCGACTTATCCACAGCCCTGCCCAACCCGGCGCCCTGGAACGTGCGAGGCTGAGTCCGGATCGACCACTCCTCGCTCTCCTCCCCCCTCCACGTCCCACCGCACCCGAGGAACGACACGACCATGAGCCCCGCCGAAGGCGACCGTGAACCCCAGCGCATCCTCATCGTCGACGACGAGCCGGCGGTGCGCGAAGCACTCCAGCGCAGCCTCGCCTTCGAGGGGTACGACACGAGGGTCGCGGTCGACGGCGCGGACGCGCTGGAAAAGGCGACCGCGTACAAGCCGGACCTGGTGATCCTCGACATCCAGATGCCCCGCATGGACGGCCTGACCGCCGCCCGCCGGATCCGCGGCGCGGGCGATACGACCCCCATCCTGATGCTGACGGCCCGCGACACGGTCGGCGACCGTGTCACCGGCCTCGACGCGGGCGCCGACGACTACCTGGTCAAGCCCTTCGAGCTGGACGAACTCTTCGCCCGCGTCCGCGCGCTGCTGCGCCGCAGCTCGTACGCGGCGGCCGTCGCCGAGACGGCCCAGGAGGACGAGGCGCTCACCTTCGCGGACCTGCGGATGGACCTGGCGACCCGTGAGGTGCGGCGGGGCGACCGGCCGGTGGAGCTGACCCGTACGGAGTTCACGCTGCTGGAGATGTTCATGGCGCACCCGCGCCAGGTCCTCACCCGCGAGCAGATCCTGAAGGCGGTCTGGGGCTTCGACTTCGAGCCCAGCTCCAACTCCCTCGACGTGTACGTCATGTATCTGCGCCGCAAGACGGAGGCGGCGGGCGAGCCCCGCCTCGTCCACACGGTGCGCGGCGTGGGGTACGTCCTGCGACAAGGCGGCGCGGAGTGAAGAAGATCCTGCGCCGCTACCGCACCCTCCCGATCCGCACCCGCCTGTCCCTCCTGGTCGCGGCGGCGGTCGCCTTCGCGGTGGCGGCGGTATCGGTGACGTGCTGGTTCATCGTGCAGGGGAAGCTGTACGACCTGGTCGACGACCAACTTGACAAGGCCATGGGCATGGGGGCGATCCAGGACCAGGCCAGGTACGCGGTCAACAACTGCACCCAGACCGTCGGCGAGCAGAACCCCCGCTTCGGTCCCCGCAACACCTACTTCCAGGTGGTGCTGGACGATGAGACGTCCTGCGTTCTGGACTTCTCCTCGGGTCTGGTCAAGGTGACCCACACCGACATGGAGGTGGTGAACGGCACCGAGCGCACCGAGGCCATCTACCACAACGGCACCGACACCAAGGGAAACGACGTACGAGTCAAGACCCAGCCGGTGAGTATCGCCGATCCGGAGACGGGCCAGCTGTCCAACGCGGCGCTGATCGCCGCCCTCCCCCTCCACGGCACCCAAGCCACTCTCAACGACCTCGCCCTGATCCTTCTGCTGGTCTCCGGTATCGGAGTCGTCGGTGCCGGAGCGGCCGGGCTGGCCGTGGCCCGGGCGGGGCTGCGCCCCGTCGACAAGCTCACGGACGCCGTCGAGCACGTGGCGCGCACGGAGGATCTGAGCATCCGTATCCCGGTGGAGGACGAGAGCGAGGACGAGGTCGCCCGGCTGTCCCGTTCCTTCAACTCGATGACGAGCGCGCTGGCCAGCTCCCGTGACCTGCAACAGCAGCTGATCGCCGACGCGGGCCATGAACTCCGCACCCCGCTGACGTCCCTGCGGACGAACATAGAGCTGCTCAGCCGCAGCGAGGAGACGGGCCGCCCCATCCCGGCCGACGACCGCAAGGCCCTGCTCGCCTCGGTGAAGGCGCAGATGACGGAACTGGCCTCACTGATCGGCGACTTGCAGGAGCTGTCCCGCTCCGACTCCGGTCAGAACGGCGGCCGGCTCCAGATCGTCGACTTCCAGGAGACGGTCGAGGCCGCGCTGCGCCGGGCCCGGCTGCGGGGCCCGGAGCTGACGATCACGGCGGACCTCCAGCCCTGGTACGTACGTTCCGAGCCCTCAGCCCTGCAGCGGGCGATCGTCAACATCCTCGACAACGCGGTGAAGTTCAGCCCCGAGGGCGGCACGATCGAGGTGGCACTGGAGTCGGGCGTCCTCACGGTGCGGGACCACGGCCCCGGCATCCCCGCCGACGAACTCCCCCATGTCTTCGACCGCTTCTGGCGCTCCCCCAGCGCAAGGGCCCTCCCCGGCTCCGGCCTGGGCCTCTCCATCGTGGCCCGCACGGTCCAACAGGCAGGCGGCGAGGTCACCCTGACCCGAGCGAAGGGCGGCGGCACGCTGGCGACGGTTCGGCTGCCGGGGGCGGCTACGCCTCCGCCGGAGATGACATAGGGCTCTCCCCGCCTTCCTGCCAGAAGATCTGCTCCACCGTGATCTGCGGTTCTTCCGCTCGCGGTACGAAGGTGTACGTCAGCCAGCCACTTCCCCCATCGAAGTAGCAGACGCGAGGACCCCTCGGCTGACTGGACCGAACCGGCTCGACCCACATGCCGTCGGGCAGGTCAGCGTCGGTCTCGATGCCTCGGAAATAGGGGTCCTTCACGGCGACCAGTTCAGCACGTGTGGAGTAGACCACCTCCTGTACGCGGACGGGCAGCGCTTCGAGAGCAGCAAGGGCATCGAGCCGCCAGTCCATCTGCCAGGGCGGCCCCATGAACTCATCGGTCACTCGCCGGGCTCCATGCGCAGTGCCCTGTGACGAATCCTCGACGCTTCTTCGAGAAGGGCTTTCGCCTCGGCGGCGTCAGTGCACTCGGATGCACGGAGTTCCAGGTCACGTAGGTGGTCGTCCAGCTTGGGGTCACGTGCGATCGCGTACTCGACCCACCAACGCGCCACGAAAGCCGGCACAGGGCGGAGGTCATAGGTGTCGGCGATGGCCCGCTTCCAGTGCGCGTCGAAATCCGGGAGCAGAAGCGGCGCGTGCTCGGCAATCGCTCTGCGCAGTGCCGCGGGGTTCCGCTCGGGCATGGGCGGGACGACCTGATCGGATTCCTCAGCACGCGCAGCCATGATCGAGGTCCTCCTTCGTCGCGTCGTGTCTACGACCATAGTCGCGCTCACCATCCCAGCGCGGATCGTCCACGCACGCTCTCGGGCCCCCAGCCGAATCCGTCACCGAAGATCGCATGTGCCGCCATGCCACCACCGTGACCGAACCGGCCGCTCCGAGCCCCGGTTTTCCGACTGGTTCACCCCACGGGATGAACACCGGCTACGAGGCCGAAGTCGACGTCACCGGAGTTCGGAGAGGCACAGCCCTTGAGTGCAGTACCCGAAGAGACAATAGAGACGGTTGTGTCAGGGTTCGTACGGTGGTCGTCCTTCCCCTGCCCCACCGGGGATCCAACGGGGACGATCGCTGTGAGGGACGATGCAGAAGATCAAGCTGGTCGCCACCGGCGTAGTGACCGCGGCGCTGCTGGCCGGGACCGGGCCGGCGCAGGCGATGTCGGGACAGGACGCGACGGACGCCGTGGCGGCGAAGGGCTCGTCGAAGCTGAAGATCCTGAAGGATTTCGACTACTCGCGGTCGAAGTCACGGACGTTGCCGCTGCGCCAGGGTGAGTACTACCGCAACAGCAAGGGAAAGATGGTCGGCTTCGGCTGGACCAAGATCAAGAAGCGTCACAACATCACCAAGTACGGCATCATCGGCTGGCTGGCCAAGTCACCCAACGTCGCGCCCCAGGGCAACAAGCGGTACGGCCTCACCGGGTTCGCCCATCACATCAAGTGCAAGTCCGGCAGCTGCAAGATCGTGGACCGCCGCAAGATGATCCTCGTGACGGACGAGACGGCGACGCCGGTCGGCGAGGGGCCTCGCTTCGCGTACTTCGGCGCGGTGACGTCGTTCTGCTACGACACGAAGAAGACCCTGAAGTGCCCGACCTGGGTGAACACCAAGTTCAAGATCCCGAAGAGCGCGGCGGCCGACGTGCGGTCCATGAACTCCGGCACGGCGCGGGACGGGGAACGCTATGTGTTCACGTACCAGCCGGTGAAGACCGTCAAGGGCGCCCTGACCTTGGCGTCGTAGCCGCCGCAGAGTCGGGTGGGCGGGTCGGTCGGGGGCCTGTGGGCCGCTTCGGGCATCGTGGGATGTCCGGGGCGGCGTCGCCCTGTTCGGAAAGCCTCGGGAGGACCGCGGATGAGCAGGCACGGGGAACCCCACGAGCACGGGGAGCACGGCGAGCGAGGGAAGCGCGGGGTGTCGGGGGCGTCCGGGGAGCTCGGGGAGACGTCGCGGTACGTCTTCTCGTACGAACCTCTCGGCGAACCGGGGGCGGGACCGGTCGACACCAGCGAGCGGGATCGCCGGGACGCCGAGGTCGGCGCGTTCCTGAACCATGTCGCCGAGCTGGGCTTCGAGGCCGGGCCGAAGGGGTTGGAGCTGCGGAGCGTGGACGTGGCGACCCGCACGTGCGCCTTCCGGCAGGAACGAGAGGTGGACCCCCGGCCGCCGGTACGGGCGCCCGGCGAGGAGTCGGGCGGAGCGGTCCTGCTGGGCTCCCCCTCCTGGGCCCATCTCGCCCACCTGGTCGGCGAGCTGCCGTTTCTGTTCTCGTTCCGCGAGTACGGGCCTGAGGGCGGACCGGAACTGCGCGGCGTGGACGCGCCGACCCGGGAGTGGGCCGACGTACTCGTGGAGCACCGAGGCGAACAGTGGCGCGTAAGGGTCGCTCTGGAGGGCCGCGAACGCCCCGTCGAGTTCCCCGGAATGGAGATCGGCGAGTTGTTCGGCGAGGGCGACTACCGGAGGTTCCTCCTGCCCGGCACGACGGATGTGCTGGACGCGGGGGTGTAGGACAGGGGGCTCACTCGGCCGGGCCGGCCTTGACTCCGTCCACAAAGCGGGACCAGGAGTCGGTCGAGAAGATCAGGGGGCGGGCGTTCGGGGTTTTGCTGTCCCGGACGGGGACTATGCCGGGTTGGCCGTCGGCGACTTCCAGGCAGTTCGTACCGCCCCCGTCGCTGTACGACGACTTGCGCCAGGCGGCAGTGGTGAGGTCGGGGGTCCGGTTCACGATGTGCACTCCTCCAGAAGGCGCTTGATGAACGCCATCGACTCCACCGGGGTCAGGGCCGCGTCCCTCACGAGATCGTAGGACAAGCGGAACTTCAGGACCCTGTCCGGATCGTCGATCAACTCGCCGATGCCGTTGCCCTCCGCGTAGGCGACCGCGTCGCCGGTGCGCTGCCAGAACAGCCACAGGTGACTGTCCATGAGGTCGTGTACGCCGGCCGCGTAAGGCAGCACCTGAAGCGCGATGTTCGGCAGCTCCGCTGCTTCCACCAGGTGCGACAACTGGTCCGTCCAGACCTTCTTGTCGGGAACCGCTCGCCGCAGGGCCCCTTCGTCGAGGATGACGCGGATGTTCGGCGCCGACTGGCGGTGCAGCAACTCCTGCCGTCCCATGCGCGCAGCCACCTGCTCCTCGATCTCGTCGCTGTTGCCAGCCGTTGTCTGGGCGCCAGACAACCCTGACAACACCGTGCGGGCGTAGTCCTCGGTCTGCAAGATGCCCGGCACGCGCAGCTGGAACAGCCACATGATCCGAGCCGTCGCCTCCAGTTCCATGAACGCCTTGTACTTGTCCTTGATGACCTCCTTCCGCGCATCCCTCCACAGGCGAACCAGCAGGTCACCGCACTCGTAGTAGCTGTCCAGGTCTTCCATGACCGTCCGCTTGGAGAGCCGTTCGCCCTTCTCCAGGCGGAACAAATAGCTCTTGTCGTACGACGTCTCCGCCGACAACTGCGCCAGCGTCTTGCCCGCCTTCTCGCGGAGGAAGCGCAGGGTCCGGCCCAGCTCGGCGCGCCTCGACTCCCGTTCCCCGTCAACCGATTCGCCCACGTCACCCCTCCCCGTTGTCTGGCGCTCCAGGCAACGCCAGGACTCTTCCCCAACGTACGCCGCAGCCGTGACGATCTGATCGCGAACGGTAATCACCGCTCGTCATCCCGACCCTGAAATAACCCTGAGACGTGAAGGGGAGCTTTGCCATGCGCGGATTCGTCGCGAGACTCCGGGTGTTCATGCAACGGCACGCGGCCGTGGACCCACAGGCTGTGGATACCCCCGAGCCGCCCGATCCTCTTCCGCTCCCCTCCCCCAAACCCGTCGACGACCTCTGGCCCTTCGAGCCCTACGACAACTTCGTACGGCCCTACGTGCTGAGCCCCGAGGAGCTGTACGTCTACGGCGTCGACCTCGGCGGGGTGTCCGCGTGATGCCCGGGCTGCGGCTGCTGCCCTGGACCTCCCCCGACGGCAAGCCCTGTTATCTCGACCCGGACACCGCGCACCCGGGCACCCTGTCCCTGCTCGCCGACCACGTGGAGGTGATGCAGCTGGGCTCGGCGGAGGAGGTCGCGGCCGGTGGCAGGGCCGTACTCGCGGACCCGGTGGCCGGGGAGCGGGCGTTGCGGTTCGCGCTCACCCGGGCCGTGGAGTCGTTGGAGGACGTCCTACGGATCGCCGTCAGCCGGGGGCAACGACTCGACGGGAGACCGACCCCCGTTCCGGATGCAGACTGACCCCACCCGACCGGGCACAGGATGTCGGGTGCGGTGCGGTGTCCTCTTCCTAGCGTGGACGGCGCAAGGGAAGGAGACCGAGGTGCTGGAGCGGCTGAACGAGGCCCTGGATCACATCGAGTCGCGGCTCGCCGAGCCGGCCGAGTCGATCGAGGTGACCGAGCTGGCCCGGATCGCGGCCACGTCGGAGTACCACTTCCGGCGGCTGTTCTCCGCGCTCGCGGGGATCCCGCTCTCGGAGTACATCCGGCGCCGACGGCTCACCGTCGCGGGCGCCGAGGTGCTCGCCGGGGAGCGGACGCTACTGGAGATCGCGGTGCGCCACGGCTACGGCTCGGGCGAGGCGTTCGCACGGGCGTTCAAGGCCATGCACGGGGTGGGGCCGGGCGAGGCCCGGCGGGATCGCGCGGCGCTGCGGTCGCAGCCTCGGATGTCCTTCCGTCTCGTCGTGGAAGGGAGAAGCAGCATGCGATACAGGGTCGTGGAGAAGGAGGAGTTCCGTGTGGTGGGGAGGAAGGTCAGGGTGCCGCTGGTCCATGAGGGGATGAACCCCGGGATCGTCGAGTTCGTCCGGGGGCTCGGGCGGGACACGATCGAGCGGATCGCCGCGCTCTCCGACGGGGAGCCGTCGGGCATCCTCGGGGTGAGCGACAACCTCGACCCCAGCCGGGCGGAGGGGACCGAACTCGACTACTACCACGCCGTGGTGACGTCGTCCGCCGCGGCCGACGCCCCGGATGTCCCGGACGACCTGGACTCGCTCGTCGTCCCGGCGGGCTCGTGGGCCGTCTTCGAGAGCTCCGGCCCGTTCCCGCAGGCCCTCCAGTACCTGTGGAGGGACGTCTTCACCCAGTGGTTCCCGTCCAACCCGTACCAGAGCAGGCCGGGCCCGGAGATCCTCCGCACCCGCCTCTCCGAGGACGCCACCGAGGCGGACGCGGAGCTGTGGATACCCGTGGAGCGGACCGCCGTCGGCGACTGAGCGAATCCGGAAGCAGGACGCCTGAAACGCGGAATCCCCGCGCCCCGGAGTACACCGGGGCGCGGGGATTCGGCTGTGACGACGAACCGACCGGCTACCGACTAGCTGACGACCGTGATGCGGTTGGCCGCCGGCGGGGCGATCGGGTTGCTCGCCGAGGAGTTGGCGGTCAGGTACGCCTCCAGCGCGGCGAGGTCGTCGCCGCCGACCAGGTCGTTGGTGCCCTGGCCCAGCGTGGTGATGCCGTCGCCGCCGCCCGCGAGGAAGCTGTTCGTCGCGACGCGGTACGTGGCGGCCGGGTCGAGGGCCGCGCCGTTGAGCTTGATGGAGTCGACGACGATCCGGTCGGCGCCGGTCTTCGTCAGGTCCAGCGTGTACGTGAAGCCGGTCGACGGCAGCAGGATCTTCGGCGAGGCCGCGTTGGAGCCGCTGACCTGCTCCTTGAGGATCTGCACGAGCTGGGCGCCCGTGAAGTTCTGCAGATTCACCGTGTTGGAGAACGGCTGGACGGTGAAGCCCTCCGCGTAGGTGACGACGCCGTCGCCCTCGCTGCCCTTGGCCGCGTAGGTGAGGGGCGCGCGGACACCGCCGGGGTTCATCAGCGCGAGGTCGGTCTCCGGGTCCAGCTTCTTGCCGGCGGCGAGCTGCGCGTCGGCGATGAGGTCACCCATGGGGGACTCGGTGCCGGTGCTCGGGATGTCGGCGGATATGTAGCCGATGGGCCGGTTGCCGATGGGCGCGGCCAGCGTGTTCCACCGGTTGATGAGGTCCGTCATGTCGGCGGCCTTCGCCACGTCACGGGTGACGACGTGGTTCGCGGACTTCACGGCCGTACGGGAGATGTCACCGGTCTTGCGGTCGTACGTCAGCGTCGTGTCGGTGTAGAGGCGACCGAAGGACGCGGCCGAGGTGACCATGCGCGGCTTGCCCGACGGGTCCTTGATCGTGCAGGCGTACGCGGCGTGCGTGTGGCCGGTGACGAGGGCGTCGACCTTCGGGGTGATGTTCTTGGCGATGTCGACGATCGGGCCGGAGATGCCGTCACCGGCGCCGGGCGAGTCGCAGTCGTAGTTGTACGACGTGGAGGCGGGGGCACCGCCCTCGTGGATGAGCGCGACGACGGACTTCACGCCCTGGCGCTCCAGCTCCTTGGCGTACTTGTTGATCGTCTTGACCTCGTCCTTGAAGGTGAGGCCCTTGACGCCCTCGGCGGAGACGACGCCCGGCGTGTCCTCCAGGGTCACACCGATGAAGCCGATCTTGACGCCGTTCTTCTTCCACACCCAGTACGGCTTCAGGAGGGGCTTCTTGGTCTTGTTCTCGATGACGTTCGCCGCGAGGTACGGGAAGTCCGCGCCCTTGAACTTCTTGCCCTTGACGTAGCAGCCGGCGGTGGGGTGGCAGCCGCCCTTCTGCAGGCGGGCCAGTTCCTTGGCGCCCTCGTCGAACTCGTGGTTGCCGACGCTGGTGACGTCGAGGTCGAGGTGGTTCAGCGCCTCGATGGTGGGCTCGTCGTGGAACAGGCCCGACAGCAGCGGCGAGGCTCCGACCATGTCACCGGCGGCCGCCGTGATCGAGTACGGGTTGTCCCCGCGGGCGTCGCGCAGATGCGTGGCCAGGTACTCCACACCACCGGCGTTGATCGTCGTGGTCGTGCCGTCCTCGTGCAGCTCGGTCACCCGGCCCGAGGAACCGGCCGGCGGCTCCAGGTTGCCGTGCAGGTCGTTGAACGACAGCAGCTGCACGTCCTGGTACCGGCTCGGCTCGGTCTTGCCCGGCTTGGCCTCACCGGCGCTCGCCGGGATGGCGGCGGCCAGCGCACCGACGGTCGCGATGCCGGCCGCTACCGCGACGATCCGGTTGCGGCGGCTGCCACGGCGTTGCGCGTGGGGTGTGGCTGACATGTGCCCCCCTGGTTCGTAAGAGACGTAAGGAAAACGTGAGAACAGGCCCCGTCGGCCCGAAGCGTAGGGTCAACGCGCGTAGCGCGACAGGGGGTTCATGGTTACGACCTGGTTGCCATCGAGGAGGATGATTGACAAAACGGGGCGTACGGACCGCCCGAAAGGGGCGCGGGAGCGCGAGATGTGCCGCTCCGCCACGGAGATGGAAGCCTTCGTGTGCGGTTGTGTCACGGTGGCGGGATCACATCACCCGTCGCCCCTCCACGCAGGCCGGTTCACGTCATCCACCGCCCCTCCACGCAGGCCGGTTCGCGTCACCCACCGCCCCTCCACGCAGGCCGGTTCGCCTCACCCCCCGCCCCTCCGCCCAGTCCGGTTCGCCTCACCCCCCGCCCCTCCACGCCGCCGGTATCAGGCCAACCACGCGCCCGCGCCCGCCGCCCCGGGGAACGGACCCGGTTCCGAGGCGCCCTCCCGCCGCGGCCCCCGGTTAATCTCGAACCCATGACCAGCGACGACGCCGCCCGGCCCCACGCAGCCGCCCGCAGTATCGAGACCCGCCTGGAACTCACGCCCGACCAGAGGGCGGCCGTCCTCGACCTCCTCGACGAGGCCGCCCAGGTCGACGGCCAGCCCGCGGTGTCCGAGCAGGGCCGCCTCCAACTCCGCGGCGGCCCCCGCGAGGGCGTCCGCCACCTCCTCCTCACCGTCGGCGACACCCTGGCCGGCTACGCCCAGCTGGAGGACACCGACCCCGTCGAGGCCCCCGCGGCCGAACTCGTCGTGCACCCCTCGCACCGGGGCCACGGCCACGGGCGGGCCCTCGGTTCGGCGCTGCTCGCCGAGTCCGGCAAGCGGCTGCGCGTCTGGGCGCACGGCGGCCACTCCGCGGCCCGGCACCTCGCCCAGGTCCTCGGCCTCACCCTGTTCCGCGAACTGCGCCAGATGCGCCGCTCGCTGGCCGATTTCGACCCCCCGGAGCCGGTCCTGCCCGAGGGCGTCACCGTCCGCGCGTTCGTGCCCGGCGAGGACGACACGGCCTGGCTCGCCGCGAACGCGGAGGCGTTCGCCCACCACCCGGAACAGGGCTCCCTGACCCAGCGCGACCTCGACGACCGCAAGGCCGAGCCCTGGTTCGACCCGGCGGGTTTCTTCCTGGCGTTCCGGGGCGACGAACTCGCCGGCTTCCACTGGACGAAGGTCCACGCCGCCGAACAGCTCGGCGAGGTCTACGTCGTGGGCGTCCGCCCCGGCGCCCAGGGCGGCGGCCTCGGCAAGGCGCTCACCACGATCGGTCTGCGCCACCTGGCCGCGCAGGGCCTGCCCACCGCGATGCTCTACGTCGACGCCGACAACAAGGCGGCGGTGACCGTGTACGAACGCCTCGGATTCGTGACGTACGAGACGGATCTGATGTACCGCAGCGAAACCTGACGTTCGGGGCGGGGTCCCGGGGCTCCCCGGCGGAAGTCGTCCACGGGGAGGAGACGGACAGGACACGGGCAGGAGACCGGCAGGGGGCGGTGTGTTGACACCGCCCCCTCTCTTGCACCACCCTTTCACTACTCAATTAGTGAAAGGGTGGTTGTTCGAGTGGTCGAGTACCGCATCGACCGGCGCAGCGGTGTCGCCACCTATGTGCAGATCGTCCAGCAGACCAAACAGGCCCTGCGGCTCGGCCTGTTGGAACCCGGCGACAAGCTCCCCACGGCCCGCGAGGTCGTGGAGGCCACCGCCATCAACCCGAACACGGTGCTGAAGGCCTACCGCGAGCTGGAGCGCGAGGGCCTGGTCGAGGCCCGCCGCGGCCTCGGCACCTTCGTACGGAAGTCGTTGGGCGCCCATCCGGTCGACTCCCCGCTGCGCGCGGAGCTGGACCAGTGGACCGTCCGAGCCAAGAAGACCGGGCTCGAACGGGGCGACGTCGAGGCGCTGTTCACCTCCGTACTGGACGAACACTTCAAGGAAGATCAGGGGGACGAGGCATGACCGACACGGCCATCGAGACGGCCGCACTCGGCAAGAGGTTCGGGTGGCGGCAGGGGGGCTGGGCGCTGCGCGACTGCACGCTGCGGCTCCCGGTGGGGCGCGTCTGCGCGGTCGTCGGACCGAACGGCGCGGGCAAGTCGACGCTGCTGGCCCACGCGGCCGGCCTGCTCGCGCCCACCGAGGGCGGCATCAGCGTGCTGGGCACGACCCCGTCGGCGGCCCGCGAGCGCATGGCGTACGTCGCCCAGGACAAGCCCCTGTACCCGCAGCTCACCGTCGCCGAGACCCTGCGCATGGGCGCCGAGCTGAACCCCCGCCGCTGGGACGCGGCCGTGGCCGGGCGGATCGTCGAGGAGGGCGGGCTGGACCTCGGCTCCAAGATCCGCTCCCTCTCCGGCGGCCAGCGCACCCGGGTCGCGCTCGCCCTCGCCCTCGGCAAGCGGCCCGAACTGCTGCTGCTGGACGAGCCGATGGCCGACCTCGATCCGCTGGCCCGGCACCAGCTGATGGGCACCCTGCTCGCGGACTCCGCCGACCACGGCACCACGGTTGTCATGTCCTCGCACGTGGTGGCCGAACTGGAGGGCTCCTGCGACCACTTGTTCCTCCTCGGCGGCGGACGTGTCCGCCTGGCCGGCCCGCTCGACGCCCTCATCGCCGCGCACACCCTGGTCACCGGCCCGACCGGCGACCTCGCCCCGCACACCGTCGTCGAGTCCCGTACGACCGGCCGTCAGATCACCGCGCTCATACGGCCCGAGGGCCGGATCGCCGCCGGCTGGCGGACCGCCGAGCCGACCCTGGAGGAGCTGGTCCTCGCCCACCTGCGGGCCCCCGGCGCCCCGGCGCTCACCCTCACGGACGAGGGGGACGCCCACGACGAGGGCGACGGCGGCACGAACAGCGGGAACAACGACGGCGAGACCAACGGCACGCGCACCCGCGGAGCCTCCGTATGAGCGCCGTGACCGTCTTGTCCGTCGGGGCACCGGACCGCCGCCCCGCGCACCCCACTCGCGCCCTGGCCCGCGCCGTGCTGCGCCCGCACCAGTCGGCGCTGTGGTTCTGGGGGCTGCTGGTGGCGCTCATCGGCGGCGGACTGCTGTGGGCCGCGGGGCCGGGGTTCGACGCCGCCTGGGACGCCTACCTCAAGAGCGGCTGCCGGGAGGCCGACTACTGCGACATGGGCCCCGCCTACCAGCGCTACGACATGGTGGTCACCCTGGGCCCCGCCGTCCTGACCGTCGCGCCCGCCCTGATCGGGGCCTGGGCGGGCGCCTCGCTGATCGGCCGCGAGCTGGAGAGCGGCACGGCGAAGCTGGCCTGGACGCAGTCCGTCGCCCCGGCCCGCTGGCTCGCCGCCAAGCTGGCCGTCCCGGCCGCCCTGATCGTGTCGGGGACGGTCCTGCTGACCCTGCTGAACCGTCTGGTGTGGTGGCGGGAGGAGCCGCTGCGGCGCGCGGTGGTCACCCGCGACTGGTTCGCCGTCACCACCTTCACGGGCAACGGCACCCTCGCCACCGCCTACGCCCTCCTCGCCCTGACCGTCGGCGTGGTGGCCGGCCTGCTGCTCCGCCGCTCGCTGCCCGCGCTCGCCGCCGGGTTCGCGGGCACGCTCGCCCTCATGGGCGTCCTCCAGGCGAACCGGGACCACCTGTGGCCGGTGGTGGACACCCGCTCGTCCTCCTCGGAGCCCCTCTGGAAAGGCATGCTCGTCGACCAGGGCATCGTCACCGCCTCGGGCGACCGGATCTCCAACGTCCTCTGCGGGGAGCCCGACTGCGGCCGGAGCGACGTCGTCGGTTACTGGGCCCAGTCCCACCCCTCCTCCCACTTCTGGCCCCTCCAGCTCGTCGAGACCGGCATCGTCGTCGCCGTCACCGCCCTGCTGGTCCTGGCCTCCTTCCACCTGCTGCGCCGCCGCACGGGAGGCGCCGCGTGACCGCCCTCACGACCACCGCGCCCCGCACGAGGGGCGGCCCGCGCGGACTGACCTGGACGCTGCTGCGCCTGCACAGCGCGGCCGTGTGGTTCTGGGCGCTCCTCGTCGCCGTGGCCGCCGGGTGCCTGCTGTGGGCCGCGGTAGCGGGCGGCAACGCCGCCTGGGCCGCGTACACCTCGGGGGGCTGCGCCAACGGAGTGGTGGACGAGGGCTGCAACCTCAACGCCCCCGCGATCGAGCTGTACGACACGGCGATGTACCTGGGCTCCGCGATCATCACCATCGCGCCGCTGCTCGTCGCCGTCTGGGCGGGCGCCGCGCTGATCGGGCGGGAGCTGGAGAGCGGCACCGCGAAACTGGCCTGGACGCAGTCCGTCACCCCGGCCCGCTGGCTCACCGCCAAGCTCGCCCTCCCCGCGGCCGTGCTCTGCGCCGGCACGCTCCTGCTCGTCCAACTGCACCGGACGATGTGGCAGGCCCACACCGAGCAGTGGGGGGCGCGGGGCGTCCAGCACTGGCACGACAGCGAGATCTTCGTCGCCAACGGCCCCGCCGCCGTCGCCCATGTCCTGCTCGGCCTCGCCGTCGGCGTCCTGGCCGGCCTGCTCACCCGCCGCTCCCTGTCCTCCATGGGCTACGGCTTCTTCGCCCTGGGCGGTCTGTTGTACGCCCTCGAACTGGCCCGGCCGTACCTGTGGCCGGCGAGGACCGCGACGACCCCGGCCACCGAGGGATACCCCGGCTACATCGGCATGACCGTCGACGAGGGCGGCATCACCCCCACCGGCGACCGGGTCCCCAATCCTTGCCTGACCAGCGACAACTGCGTCCTCGGGCGGGACGTCGTCACCCACTACCGCGACTACCACCCCGCGTCCCACTTCTGGCCCCTCCAGCTCGTCGAGACCGGCGTCGTGCTCGCCGTCACCGCCGTGCTGGTCGTGCTCTCCTTCCGCCTGCTGCGCCGCCGTACGGGAGGCACGTCATGACGACGACCGTCGACACCACCGCCTCCACCACCCGAGGGCGCGTGCGCCTCCACGGCCTGACCGGGACCGTCCTGCGTGTGCACCGCCCGGCACTGCTGGTGTGGTGCGCGTACGTAGTAGGGACGGTCGGATGGATGCTCTGGGTGCACTATGTCTCGGGGGCGCGGGCGCGCGCCGCGCAGGACACCTGCCGTGGACAGGACGGCAGCTGCATCGACTTCGACATGTTCGCCTTCGGGGAGGGCATGTCCATGGTCGGTACCTTCGTCGCCTACGCCTCCTACGCCGTGGCCGCCTGGGCGGGTGCCTCCCTGACCGGGCGCGAACTGGAGCACGGCACGGCCCACCTGGCCTGGACCCAGTCGGTCACCCCGACACGCTGGCTCACGGTCAAGCTGGCGGTTCCCGCAGTCGCCCTCACCGTGGGCACCACGGTGCTGATGCTGGTCTACCGCTGGATCTGGTCGGCGAACGAGGAGGTGCGCAGCGACGATTGGTACTACAGCGACCCCTTCGTCAATCGTGGCCCCGCGGTCGTCGCGTACGCCCTGTGCGCACTGGCCGTCGGCGCGCTGGCGGGCCTGGCCCTGAAGCGGGCGCTGCCGGCGCTGGGCACGGCCGTCGCCTTCATCGTCTGCCTCCACCTGTACCTCGACGAGCGGTCGATCACGCTGTGGCCGACGAAGACGCTCACCGGCACCGCCGCGAGCCGACTGCCGATGTCGGCCAACCAGCTGGAGCTGGGCGCGGTCACCGGCTCGGGTGCCCGGATCAATGACCTGACCTGCTTCGACGTCGACGCCGACGCCGACTACGCCAGGTGCATGGCCGACAACGGCTTCACCGACCTGTACGCCGAGGTGCACCCCCAGTCCCACTTCTGGCCCCTGCACCTGATGACCACCGGCGTCATCCTCGCCGTCACCGCCCTGCTGGTCCTGGCCTCCTTCCACCTGCTGCGCCGCCGTACAGGAGGTACGTCATGACGAGCGCCGTCGCCGCCACCGCCACCGCCGCTCGTCAAGGCCCCCGTCTGCGCGGCCTGACCTGGACCGTGCTGCGCGTGCACCGCCCGGCCCTGCTGGTGTGGTGCGCGTACGTCCTGCTGATGACGGGCTGGATGTTCTGGGTGCAGTACGTCTCGGGCGCACGGGTGCGCGCCGAGATGGCCGCCTGCCGGAGGGTGGAGGGCGGCTGCATCGACGTGATGACGTTCAGCCACTCCATGAACGAGGGCTGGATCGGCACCCTCATCGCATACGCCTCCTACGGCATCGCCGCCTGGGCCGGCGCCTCCCTCATCGGCCGCGAGCTGGAGCGGGGCACCGCCCAGCTGGCCTGGGCCCAGTCCATCAGCCCCACCCGCTGGCTCACCGCCAAGCTCGCGGTGCCGGCTGTGGCGCTGACCGTCGGGACCACCGTCCTGGTCCTGGTCTACCGCTGGTTCTGGACGGCGAGCCAGGACCTGCGGGGCAGCGAGTGGCACGACCCCGACCCCTTCCTGAACCGCGGCCCGGCGGTCCTCGCGTACGCCCTGTGCGCCCTGGCCGTCGGCGCCCTCGCGGGCATCGCCCTGCGGCGCTCGCTGCCCGCCCTGGCCGTGGCGTTCGGCTTGATCCTCTGGTTCCACCTGTACGTCGACCGGCACTGGCACGAGCTGTGGCCCGCGAGGACCCTCTCCGGCACCGGCGGCAGCTGGTTCCCCAGCCAACACCCGGCCTCCCACTTCTGGCCCCTGCACCTGATGACCACCAGCGTCATCCTCACCGTCGCCGTCGTGGCCACCGGTGCCGCCTACTGGCTGCTGCGCCGCCGCACCCGCTGACCGGCGCCCCGGACCCGGCACGCCCTTCCTACGGGGGGAGGGGCGTGCCGAAGGCGTGCACCGGCGCGGGGCGAGAAGGCGGGGCGCCTTACGAAACGGGGCGCTTCGGAGACGGGCCGGCGCCCACTCGGGGAACCGGCGGGCCTCCCTGCGCTATCCCGCACGTAAGGTCTCCGTAACCGGCGATTCAGACGACCTTGCGACGCTTCCGCAATGAACCCCGTCCCGCCCGAGCCCTCGCCTCCCCCACGCAACGGCCCAAGCAACGGGAAGGGCGCGGGGAGCGGCCGTCCCCCGGCCACCGCGGCCCACCCCGGCGGCACCGACGACGTCGTCGCGCGGATCGACGCGGACATCGCCGGGAACGCCGTCGCGCTCCCTGTGGCCCTGTCCGACGCGCCTGTGATGCTCGCGGCGCGGAAGAATGGTGCCATGAGCCAGTCCAACGCCCAGGCACAGGTCCAGCACGAGCAGCCGTCCGTCGGCTCCATAGCCGCGCACCGCCCGCACACGGTGGCCGCGGTCGTCTCCGATCTCGAACCCGACATGGACGCCGACCTCGACGCCTACGAGGAGGCGCCGTACGACGGCGACCGCCTGCCGCAGAACCGCTTCCTCGACCGGGAGCGCAGCTGGCTCGCCTTCAACGAGCGTGTCCTGGAACTCGCCGAGGACCCGAACACGCCCCTGCTGGAGCGGGCCAAGTTCCTCGCGATCTTCGCCAGCAACCTGGACGAGTTCTTCATGGTCCGGGTGGCCGGTCTGAAGCGCCGTATCGCCACCGGCGTCGCCACCAAGTCCGCCTCCGGTCTCCAGCCCCGCGAGGTGCTGGAGATGATCTGGGCCCGCTCCCGTGAGCTGATGGCCCGGCACGCCGCCTGCTTCCACGAGGACATCGCCCCGGCCCTCGCCGAGGAGGGCATCCACGTGGTCCGCTGGGGCGAGCTCACCGAGAAGGAGCAGGCCCGCCTGTTCACTCTCTTCCGGCACCAGATCTTCCCCGTCCTCACCCCGCTCGCCGTGGACCCTGCGCACCCCTTCCCGTACATCTCGGGCCTGTCGCTGAACCTGGCCGTGGTCGTCCGCAACCCGGTCTCCGGCCACCGGCACTTCGCCCGCGTGAAGGTCCCCCCGCTGCTCTCCCGCTTCCTGGAGGCCTCCCCCAGCCGCTACGTCCCCATCGAGGACGTGATCGCGGCCCATCTGGAGGAGCTGTTCCCGGGCATGGAGGTGCTGGAGCACCACGCGTTCCGCCTCACCCGCAACGAGGACCTGGAGGTCGAGGAGGACGACGCGGAGAACCTCCTCCAGGCGCTGGAGAAGGAGCTCATGCGGCGCCGCTTCGGGCCGCCGGTGCGCCTGGAGGTCGAGGAGTCCATCGACCGGTACGTCCTCGACCTGCTGGTCCGCGAGCTGAAGATCTCCGAGGCCGAGGTGTACCCGCTGCCGGGCCCTCTCGACCTCACCGGTCTCTTCGGCATCGGCGCCCTCGACCGGCCCGAGCTGAAGTACCCGAAGTTCATCGCCGGCACCCACCGCGACCTCGCCGAGGTCGAGTCCGCGTCGCCGCCCGACATCTTCGCCGCCCTGCGCGAGCGGGACGTCCTGCTGCACCACCCGTACGACAGCTTCTCCACCTCCGTGCAGGCGTTCCTGGAGCAGGCGGCCGCCGACCCGGACGTCCTCGCCATCAAGCAGACCCTGTACCGGACCTCCGGCGACTCCCCGATCGTGGACGCGCTGATCGACGCCGCCGAGTCCGGCAAGCAGGTCCTCGTCCTCGTCGAGATCAAGGCCCGCTTCGACGAGCAGGCCAACATCAAGTGGGCCCGCAAGCTGGAGGAGGCGGGCTGCCACGTCGTCTACGGCCTGGTCGGTCTGAAGACCCACTGCAAGCTGTCCCTGGTGGTCCGCCAGGAGGGCGAGACCCTGCGCCGCTACAGCCACGTCGGCACGGGCAACTACCACCCGAAGACGGCCCGCCTCTACGAGGACCTGGGTCTGCTCACCGCCGACCAGCAGGTCGGCGCGGACCTCTCCGACCTGTTCAACCGTCTCTCCGGCTACTCCCGCCGCGAGACGTACCGCCGGCTCCTCGTCGCCCCCAAGTCCCTGCGCGACGGACTGATCGCCCGCGTCAACAAGGAGGTCCAGCACCACCGCGCCGGACGTCCCGCGTCCGTCCGCATCAAGGTCAACTCGATGGTCGACGAGGCCCTCATCGACGCCTGCTACCGGGCCTCGCAGGCCGGGGTGCCCGTCGACATCTGGGTGCGCGGCATCTGCGCGGTACGCCCCGGCGTCCCCGGCCTCTCGGAGAACGTCCGCGTCCGTTCCGTCCTCGGCCGCTTCCTCGAACACTCCCGGATCTTCGCCTTCGGCAACGGCGGCGAGCCCGAGGTGTGGATCGGCAGCGCCGACATGATGCACCGCAACCTCGACCGCCGGATCGAGGCCCTCGTACGAGTCACCGACCCGGCGCACCGGGCGGCCCTCAACCGCCTGCTGGAGACCGGTATGTCCGACACGACCTCCTCCTGGCACCTCGGCCCCGACGGCGAGTGGACCCGGCACTCGACCGACGCGGACGGCCAGCCCCTGCGCAACGTCCAGGAGATGCTCATTGACGCCCGGAGGCGCCGGCGTGGCACAGCAACACCTTGACCCCAGGAACTCCACGGCCGTCGCCGCCGACGCCCTCGCCGGGTATCTGCGGACCCAGGCCACCGAGTTCCTCCGCGCGCTGCGCACCCACCGGGAGAGCGGTGGGGGTGCGGCGACCGGAGCCGAGGAGTCGACCGACGCGGCGCTCGCCCTGCGCCGCTCGGCCCGCCGCATCAGCGGCACCCTCCACACCTTCCGCCCACTGCTCGACGCCGACTGGTCGGAGTCCCTCCGCCCCGAACTGGCCTGGCTGTCGGGCACCCTGGGCCGCGAGCACGCCTACGCGGCCCGGCTGGACCGCCTGGTGGCGGCCCTGAACCGGCTGTCCGGAGCCACCGCCGCCCTCCCCTCCCAGGCCGGCGCCCCCGTGACCGGCCGCACCGCCGGGGCGGAACGCGCGGGCCCGCCGGGGCCCGGGGGCACCGGCACCCGCACCCCGGCCACCCCCGACCGCGGCAACCTCACCATCGGCGCCGCGAAAGCGGGCGCCCTCCTCGACCGCCAGCTCACCCTCGCCCGCACCCGGGCCCACTCGGCGGCCCTCCAGGCGCTCGGCTCCTCCCGCTTCCACGCCGTCGCCGACAGCGTCGCCGTCCTCGCCAGCGAGGTCCCCCTCACCCCCACCGCCCCCGCCCTGGACCTGCGCCCCCTGGCCGCCGCCGCCCACGACCGCCTCCGCGACGCCGTTGCCGGCCTCCCCCTGCTGACCGCCGGCCACCCCTACAACGCCGAGGCCCTCATCCACGGCCTCTCCCCCGACACCGCCCCCCACCCCCAGGACGCCCCCTGGCACCAGGTCCGGCTCCTGCTGCGCCTCCACCGCTACGCCCTGGAGGTCCTCCACCCCCAGGCGGTCCCCGTGGACGTACGCCTCCTCGCGGCCGGTGAGGCCCTCAACCGCCACCGCGACGCCTCCGAGGCGGCCTCCGCCGCGGCGGCCGCAGCCCGCACCCCCCGGATCGCCCCGGCCACGGCCTACGCCCTCGGCGTCCTGCACGCCGACCAGCGCCACGAGGTCGAGGCGGCCCGCTTCGCGTTCCAGCAGTCCTGGCAGA
>NZ_JAMGBG010000009.1 GCF_023516595.1 Streptomyces neyagawaensis
GAGGACGTAGCGGGCGCCGGTCTCCACGGTGACGGCCAGGCCGAGGGCGTCGAGCCGTCGTGCGAGTCGCCGGGTGCGGGCCGCGAGGCCGGGGGCCAGCGGGTCGAGGTGCATGTGGTCGAGGGTCAGCCCGACGCCGTCGTAACCGAGGTCGGCGAGGAGGGCGAGGGCGTCGTCCAGCCGCAGGTCGGCGAGACCGTTGGTGCCGTAGCCGAAGGCGAGGGGCGTGGTCCGGGCAGTCATCGGGCCTCACCTCGCGGCCCCGGATCACGTACCTGGCGCGGTCCCGGTTCACGTCCCTGGCGCGGTCCCGGATCACGTACCTGGCGCGGTCCCGGTCCGCCCGGTCGGCGCGGCCCTGACGGGGGCGTCTTCCCCGGCCCGCGCCCAGCCACCGACGGCCCGTCCTCCGGCCCGGCGGGAAGAGGGTCGTCGGCCACCGCGGCGGCCGACGACAGGTCCCGCCCCCCGGTCCGCAGCCGCTCCGCGAACCCCGCCAGCATCGCGTACTGCTCCCCCAGCGCCGACGGGGCCTCGCCCGTCGGGTCCTTGAAGTAGAAGGCCAGCTCGGGCAGGGGGCCCGTGAGGCCCGCCTCGTGGGCGCGGGCAAGGAGGCGGGCGAGGTCCAGGACCAGGGGCGCGGCGAGCGCGGAGTCGCAGCCCTGCCAGATGGTCTGGAGGACCATGCGGGTGCCGAGGAAGCCGTCGAAGGCGATGTGGTCCCAGGCGGTCTTCCAGTCGCCGAGCGCGGGGACGTCGTCGATGTGGGTCTCGCCCTCGGGGGCCGTGCCGAGGGTGTCGGTCACGACGCGTTCCTTGCCGGCGTTCTTGGCGGCGGCGGCCGCCGGGTCGGCGAGGGCGGCACCGTCACCGCCGCCGAGGAGGTTCGTGCCGGACCAGGCCCGGACGGTCAGCGCCCGCTGGGCGAACATCGGGCCGAGGACCGCCCGGAGCAGGGTCTGGCCGGTCTTGCCGTCGCGGCCCGCCCAGGGCACGCCCGCCGACTCCGCCAGGGAGGCCAGGGCGGGGTGGTCCAGGCCCGTCGACGGGGTGAAGTTGACGTAGGGGCAGCCGGCGCGGAGGGCGGCCGCCGCGTACAGGGAGCTGGGCGGCGGGGCGGTGCCGGTGGGCGCGGGCTCCGTGGAGGCCACGTTCACGACGACGGCGCGGGTGAGGCGCCGGCGTCGTACGAAGTCCTGGAGGTCGGCGGTGAAGGCGGAGATCAGCTCGTCGGGAGTCCGTATGTCGCCGGGGAGGGGGCCGCCGGACCTGATCTCGCCGTCGGCGGCGGCGAGTTCGGCGGCGACGGCCTCGGGCAGACCGTGGGGCAGGACGCCGCCCGCGGCGAGGGCCTCGGCGCGTTTGGGCAGGGGACAGTCCGTGGTGTCGTGGCCGCCGAAGACGAGGGACGCGAGAGGCGGAAGCCCCGCGCCCGCGAAGAGGGGGGTCTCGGTGACCATGCCCGTGGGGGCGTGCAGGCCCGCCGTGAGGGCCGCGCAGCCCGCGACGACGGTGGTGGCGACGGAGCCGCGGGCCCCGATCAGCCAGACGCCGACACGCGGCGCGGAACCCGGCACGGACACGGACGGGGACGCGGACATGGGCAGCCTCCTTGTCGAGCACGTGGTGCGGGGACCCGGACGCGCCGGGCGGACCTGGCAGGCACCGGAATGCGGCACGGCGGAACGTGGGTGCGCCGGGAGGGGGAGGCGGCGGGCGGAGGTCCGGCGTCCCCCGCCCGCCGCCGTTCAGTCGCCCGAGGGCGGGGCCGCCGTGCCGGCGGTCCGCGCGGGCAGTTCCTTGATCCGGACGTCACGGAAGGACACCCGGTCGCCGGCACCGTGGTTCTGGATGCCGAGGTGACCGTCCCTGAGGCTCCGGGCCGGATCGGTGTTGGTGAAATCGTTGATCCGCACGCCGTTGAGCCAGACGCGCAGGCGCTCGCCCTCCACGCGGATCTCGTACGTGTTCCACTCCCCCGGCGGGTTCAGGGCGCGGTCGCGCTTCCTGAGGTCGGCGGAGCGGAAGCCGTAGACGGACCCGGTGGTCCGCTCGGGTACGTCGGTGGCGTCGATCTGGATCTCGTAGCCGTTGTTCACGGCCGACCACGGGTCGTCCGAGGGTGGGAAGCCCACGAACACCCCCGAGTTGTCGTCGCCGGAGGCGCCGTCCATCCTCCAGTCGAGCTTCAGGGAGTACGACCCGAAGCTGCGGTCGGCGTACCAGAGCATGCCCATGCCGCCGCTGGAGGTGAGCGTGCCGTCGGGGCCGCGCTCGAAGGAGCCCGGCCCGGCCTGCCGCCAGCCGTCCAGGGAGGTGCCGTCGAACAGCGGGCGGTAGCCGTTCTCCGGCCGGCAGTCGGCCTGGACCTCGCCGATCGCCCACCGGATGCCGCCCAGCAGGTGTTGTCGGAAGGCGGGTTCGGCGTACGACTCCTTGGTGTGGCCGCCCCCGGTGTAGAAGGCGCGGCCGCCCCGGTAGTTCTGGCACCAGGCGATGGGATGGTCGCCGTTCATGGTGCCGCCGCTGTACGACGACTCGTCGAGCGAGGCGAGGACATGGGCCCGTTCACGGGGGTTGGAGCGGTAGTTGTACCACTCGTCCGTGCGGTTCCAGGTCGCCCCCAGTGAGGCGGTGGCCGGGTGGGAGTGGTCCTCGACGTCGACCGTCGCGGGCTGGATCGCGGGGTGCGACTGGAAGTACGCGCCCGCGAGTCCGCCGTAGAACGCCCAGTCGTACTCGGTGTCGGCGGCGGCGTGGATGCCGACGTAGGCGCCGCCGCGTCCGATGTAGCGCTCGAAGGCGGTCTGCTGGGCCGGGTTCAGGACGTCGCCGGTGGTGGAGAGGAAGACGACGGCGGCGTACCGGCCGAGGTTGCGGGTGGTGAAGGCGCCGGCGTCCTCCGTGGCGTCGACCCGGAAACCGTGGGCGGCGCCCAGTTCCCGTACGGCGGTGATGCCCTCGGGGATGGAGTCGTGCCGGAAGCCGGCGGTCTTGGAGAACACCAGCACCCGGGCCGGGCCGGAGCCGTGTGCCGTACCGGCGTCGGCCGCCTCATCGGACACGGCCGGTCCCGAGACGCAGCCGATCAGCAGGGCGGCGCCGATCGCGGCCGTCGCCATACGTCCGTTCATTCGCATGGTCGCCCCTCACCTCGTCGTGAACGTGAAGTCGTCCACGTCGAACAGTCCGCCGGAGCCGCTGCCCTTGAACACCAGGTAGAGCGTTGTGGTGCCGCGCGGGGCCCTGGTCAGGTTCGCGGTGACGTCCTGGAAGTTCTCCCAGCCGCCGGTGACCGGCACGGTGGTGCTGCCGAGCAGCCGGCCGGTGGGCGAACCCGCCCGCACCTCCAGTTTGCCTCCCGCGCCCCCGGAGGAGATCCGCGCGGTGATCTTCGTGGCGTTGGACAGGACGTACGGCTTGAAGGAGATCCAGTCGCCCTGGGAGATGTCCCCGACGGTCTTGCCACCGTGGGCGGTGGGCTTCGACTGGACGGTGATCCCGGAGGAGTCGCCGTAGTGCTCGGCCTGGCGGTGCTTGGGCTGGACGACGTGCCGGTCGTGGGTGGTCAGCGGGTCCTGGCCGCCGCCCCCGCCGTCGGTGTACTCGGCGTCGAAGACCCCGAAGATGTTGGCGTTCTCGTCGTGGCCGCCGTCGGCGCTGGTCTGGATGGTGCCGGTGCAGCCGTTGGCGGAGGTCACCGGGTGGCCGTGGCTGTCGTGGCCGAGGACGAAGGTGACCTTGACCTTGGCGCAGTCGATGGTCCGGCCGTCCTCCGGGTCGCTGACCCTGACCTTGAACGGTATGGCCTCACCGAAGGCGAACAGCTGCCCGTCCTGCGGGAGTTCGAGGGTCACCTTGGGCGCGGTGTTGCCGACGACGATCCGCACGCTGGCGCTGCCGGTGCGGCCGGAGGGGTCCTTCGCGGTGACGGTCGCCGTGTAGGTGCCGTTCTTCTTGTAGGTGTGCGCCGGGTTCGCCGCCGTGGACGTGGAACCGTCGCCGAAGTCCCAGCTGTAGGTGAGGGCGTCGCCGTCCTGGTCGCTGGTGCCCGCGGAGGAGAAGCGGACCTTGAGCTTCGCCTGGCCGGAGGTGCGGTCGGCGGCGGCCTGGGCGACCGGCGAGTGGCCGTCGGTGGCGTTCTCGATGCGGTACAGGGCGGAGTGCTCGTCGCCGCCGAACCAGGAGATGCCGTAGTCGAGGACGTACAGCGCGCCGTCCGGGCCGAAGGCCATGTCCATCACCTGGGTGCCCGCCCAGGGCACCTCGGCGATGGAGCGCACGGTGCCGTCGGCGTCGCTGGTGATGCGCTTGATCCAGCGGCGGCCGAACTCACCGGCGAAGAAGTCCCCGTCGTAGGCCTCGGGGAACTTCACCGGGGAGTCGAGGGAGGCGTCGTAGTGGTAGACCGGGCCGCCCATCGGGGACTCGGAGCCGTCGCCGAACTCCGGCAGGGAGTTGCCGTTGTAGGGGATCCACGCGGGTTCGGCGGGCGGCAGCTCGGTCAGGCCCGTGTTGTTCGGGGAGGTGTTCTTCGGCGCCGCGCAGTCGAAGGCCGCGCCGGAGGCACCGGTGGCGAAGTCGTAGTCGACGTAGGCGTCGTTCTTGCCGGTGCAGTACGGCCAGCCGAAGTTGCCGGGCTTGGTCACGCGGGCGAACTCGACCTGGCCGGCCGGGCCGCGCGAGGGGTTGGCGGCGCCCGCGTCGGGGCCGTACTCGCCGACGTAGAGGATGCCGGTCTTCTTGTCGACGCTGAAGCGGAACGGGTTGCGCAGACCCATCGCGTAGATCTCGGGCCGCGTCTTGTCCGTGCCGGGCGCGAACAGGTTGCCGTCGGGTATGGCGTACGAGCCGTCGGCGTTGACCTTGATGCGCAGGATCTTGCCGCGCAGGTCGTTGGTGTTGGCGGAGGTGCGCTGCGCGTCGAAGGCCGGGTTGCGGTTCGCGCGCTCGTCGATGGGGGTGAAACCGTCCGACTGGAACGGGTTGCTGTCGTCGCCGGTCGACAGGTACAGGTTGCCCGCCGCGTCGAAGTCGATGTCGCCGCCGACGTGACAGCAGATGCCGCGCGAGGCGGGCACGTCGAGGATCTTCTTCTCGCTGGCCTTGTCGAGCGTGCCGTCCGTCTTCAGGACGAAGCGGGACAGGCGGTTGACGCCGTCGAAGGGCGCGAAGTCGGCGGCGGTGCCGGTCTCGGGGGCGTCCCCGGCCGGGGTGTTCAGCGGGGGCGCGTAGTACAGGTAGATGAAGCGGTTGTCGGAGAAGCCGGGGTCGACGCCGATGCCCTGGAGGCCCTCCTCGTCGTGGGAGTACACATCGAGCTTGCCGGCGAGGCGGGTGTTGCCGGCCGCGTCGGTCAGCCGCAGTTCGCCGTCGCGGGAGGTGTGCAGCACCGAGCGGTCCGGGAGCACGGCGAGCGACATCGGCTCGCCGACCTCGGGTTCGCCCTTGGCGAGGGTGACCTGCTGGAAGTCCTCGGCCGCGGTGGCCCGTGGGGCGGCCTCGGCCGCTCCGGCGGCGGGCGAGGTCAGCGAGAGCGAGGCGCCGGCGAGCAGCAGACCGCTCAGCAGAGCCAGGGGCCCGCGGACTCTGCGGCGTCTGAAGGGGCTGGTGGGGTGTCTGTTGTCGTCGTACGGGTGCACGAAAGGCCTCCAAGGAGGGGCTTGGTCGTACGGTGCGGGTGTGTGCGGTACGCCGGGGTGCGCCGTCACCCCGGAGACACGGCAGGGCGGTGGGGGCCCTGCCGGACAGCCGGCCCGATGGGCTGGGCCGGGGGCCGGGCCGGGAGTCCCGTGCGGGGACTCCCGGCCGGAGTGGAACTAGTCGTTGCCGCCGAACGCCGCGTCGAACGAGGCCGACGGCGGTTCGAAGTCGAACGCCTTGAGGCGGGTGAGGGCCTCGGGGGCGCCCTGGAGCCGGTCCATGCCGGCGTCCTCCCACTCGACGGAGATCGGGCCCTGGTAGCCGATCGAGCGGAGCATCCGGAAGACGTCCTCCCACGGCACGTCGCCGTGGCCGGCGGACACGAAGTCCCAGCCGCGGCGCGGGTCGCCCCAGGGCAGGTGCGAGCCGAGGCGGCCGTTGCGGCCGTCGAGGCGCTTGCGGGCCTCCTTGCAGTCGACGTGGTAGATCCGGTCGCGGAAGTCCCACAGGAAGCCGACCGGGTCGAGGTCCTGCCACACGAAGTGCGAGGGGTCGAAGTTGAGGCCGAAGGCGGGCCGGTGGTCGACCGCCTCCAGGGCGCGCTGGGTGGTCCAGTAGTCGTAGGCGATCTCGCTCGGGTGGACCTCGTGGGCGAACCGCACGCCCTCGGCGTCGAAGACGTCGAGGATCGGGTTCCAGCGGGTCGCGAAGTCCTCGTAGCCGCGCTCGATCATCGGCTCGGGGGCGGGCGGGAACATGGCGACCAGGTGCCAGATCGCGGAGCCGGTGAAGCCGATGACGGTGTCGACGCCGAAGGCGGCGGCGGCCCGCGCGGTGTCGGCCATCTCGGCGGCGGCCCGCTGCCGTACGCCCTCGGGTTCGCCGTCGCCCCAGATCCGGGCGGGCAGGATGGCCCGGTGGCGTTCGTCGATGATGGCGTCGCAGACGGCCTGGCCGACGAGGTGGTTGGAGACGGCCCAGCACTTCAGGCCGTACTTCTCGAGGAGCTGGTGCCGGGAGGCGAGGTACGACGGGTCCGCGAGCGCCTTGTCGACCTCGAAGTGGTCGCCCCAGCAGGCGAGTTCGAGTCCCTCGTAGCCGAAGTCGCGGGCGAGGCGGCAGACCTCTTCGAGGGGCAGGTCGGCCCACTGGCCGGTGAAGAGCGTGAAGGTGCGCGGCATGGTGCGGGGCCTCCTCAGACCGCGGTGGGGGTGTAGACGGAGTTCTTCTCGGCGCTCTCCTCGACCGCCGCGAGCACACGCTGCACCTGGAGTCCTTCCGCGAAGGACGGGGCGGGCCGCTCGCCCGCCGCGACGGCGTGGATCAGGTCGCGGGCCTGGTGGACGAAGGTGTGCTCGTAGCCGAGGCCGTGGCCCGGCGGCCACCAGGCGTCCAGGTAGGGGTGGTCGGACTCGGTGACGAGGATGCGGCGGAAGCCGGCGTGGGCGCCGGGCTCGGTGTGGTCGTGGTACATGAGCTCGTTGAGCCGCTCCAGGTCGAAGGCCAACGAACCGCGCTCACCGTTGAGTTCGATGCACAGGGCGTTCTTGCGGCCGGTGGCGAAGCGGGTGGCCTCGAAGGAGGCGATCGCGCCGGAGGCGAAGCGGCCGGTGAACAGGGCGGCGTCGTCGACAGTGACGGCACCGCGCGCTGTGGAGCCGCCGGTGGACGCCAGCCCGCTGGACGCCCCGGCGGGCAGGGGGCGTTCCCGTACGAAGGTCTCGGTCAGCGCCGACACCCCGATGACCGGCTCCCCGGCGAGGTACTGCGCGAGGTCGACGATGTGTGCCCCGAGGTCGCCGAGCGCCCCGGAACCGGCCGACTCCTTGCGCAGCCGCCAGGTCAGCGGGAACTCCGGGTCCACGAGCCAGTCCTGAAGGTAGGTCACCCGTACGTGGCGCAGCGCGCCGAGCCGCCCCTCGGCGACCATGCGCCGGGCCAGCGCGGTGGCGGGCACCCGGCGGTAGTTGAAGCCGACCATCGCCACCTGGCCGCGTGCGTGGGCCTCTTCGGCCGCGGCCGTCATGGCCTCCGCCTCCTCGACGGTGTTGGCGAGCGGCTTCTCGCAGAGCACGTGCTTGCCCGCGGCCAGGGCGGCGAGGGCGATCTCGGCGTGGCTGTCGCCAGGGGTGCAGATGTCGACGAGGTCGATGTCGTCGCGGGTGACGAGGGCCCGCCAGTCGGTCTCGGTCGTGGCCCAGCCGTGCCGGTCGGCCATGGCCCGCACGGCGTCCCGATCGCGTCCGCACACCGCGGCGAGCACCGGGCTGAGCGGCAGGTCGAAGACCCGTCCCGCGGTGCGCCAGCCCTGCGAGTGCGCGGCCCCCATGAACGCGTACCCGACCATGCCGACCCGCAGCGGCGGTCTGCCGGCCCCGCCGGCGAGCCCGGCGGGCCAGGTCCCGGCGCCGGTGCCGGACCCTGGGGTCCCTGCCTCCTCCGCCTCGGCCTGGTCGGGCTGCTGCGGCTGTCCCATGCGTGTGTCCTCCTCGTGGTCGCGGCGCGGTGGGGGGTGGGGCACTGCCCGGATCTCCGGGAGCCGTGGCTGCCGGCTCCCGGTGGTCGGTCCGGTCGGGCCCGTCCGGCGGGAGCCGTCACTTGAAGCCGGTGGACATGTACTGGTCGACGTTGTCCTTGTCGACGACGGCCGAGTAGAGCGTCAGCGAGGACGGGATCTCGAACTCGGCGAGGCCGCCTATGCCCTTGCTCTGGCCGAGGGCGCGAGCGAGGTCGATCGCGGAGGCGGCCATGGTCGGCGGGTAGAGGACGGTCGCCTTGAGGACACCGTCGTCCTTCTCGATGGCCTGGAAGGCGGAGAGGGCGCCCGCGCCGCCGACCATGAGGAAGTCGTCGCGTCCGGCCTGCTCGATGGCGCGCAGCGCGCCCACACCCTGGTCGTCGTCGTGGTTCCAGAGCGCGTCGAACTTCGACTGGGCCTGGAGGAGCTGGGCCATCTTGGCCTGCCCGGACTCCACGGTGAACTCGGCTGCCTGGCGGGCGACCTTCTTGATGTTGGGGTAGTTCTTCAGGGCGTCGTCGAAGCCCTGGGTGCGCTGCTTGGTGAGTTCCAGGTTGTCGAGGCCGGCGAGTTCGATGACGCGGGCGTCGGACTTGCCCTTGAGCTTCTCGCCGATGTAGTGCCCGGCGTTGAGGCCCATGCCGTAGTTGTCGCCGCCGATCCAGCAGCGGTACGCCTGCGGGGAGTTGAAGATCCGGTCGAGGTTGACGACGGGGATGCCGGCGCGCATGGCCTTGAGGCCGACCTGGGTCAGGGCCTTGCCGTCGGCGGGCAGGACCACCAGGACGTCGACCTTCTTGTTGATGAGGGTCTCGATCTGCCCGATCTGCTGGGCGGTGTCGTTGGAGCCCTCGGTGATCTCCAGGGTGACGTCCTCGTACCGCTCGGCGCGGCTCTTGGCGTTGTCGTTGATCGCGTTGAGCCAGCCGTGGTCGGCCTGGGGGCCGGCGAAGCCGATGGTCACTTCCTTGCCGGGCTTGTCGTCGGCGGCGGGCTGCTTGTCGGCGGCCGCCTTGTCGCCGGTGTCGTTGCTGGTGCAACCGACGAGGAGGGTGCCGGCCGAGACGGCGGCGGTCCCGAGGAGCAGTCCTCTGCGGCTGGGGAACTGTGGCATGGCGGTGGACCTTTCCGGTGGGGACTCTTCGGTGGGTCAGGTCGTGCTGGCCGTGCGTCGCTGGACCAGGACCGCGGCGACGATGATCGCGCCCTTGGCGATCTGCTGGACGTCGCTCTGGAGGTTGTTCAGCGCGAAGATGTTGGTGATCGTGGTGAAGATCAGGACGCCGAGCACGGAGCCGGTGATGGTGCCCCGGCCGCCGGTGAGCAGGGTCCCGCCGATGATCGCGGCGGCGATGGCGTCGAGTTCGTAGAGGTTGCCGTTGGTGTTCTGGCCCGAGCCGGACAGCACGATCAGCAGGAACGCGGCGATGCCGCAGCACAGCCCGGAGAGCAGATAGAGGTAGAGGCGCTGACGGCGGACGTCGATGCCCGCGAGCCGGGCGGCCTCCGCGTTGCCGCCGACGGCGACGGTGCGTCGGCCGAACGTCGTGCGGTTCAGCACGAGCCAGCCGATGACCGTCACGACCGCGAAGACCAGGACGAGGGGCGGGATGCCGAGGACGTACGCGTCGCGCTCCCCGAGGTCGAGGACGCCCTGCACCTCGACGATCTGGGTCTTGCCGTCGGTGATCTGGAGGGCGAGCCCGCGGGCGGAGGCGAGCATGGCGAGGGTGGCGATGAAGGGGACCATCCCGCCGTACGCGATGAGCAGCCCGTTCACCATGCCGCATCCGACACCGACGATCACCGCGGTGAAGAGGATGCCGGCGAAGCCGAACTCCTGGGTGGCGACGGTGGTCGCCCACACGGAGGCCAGGGCGACGATCGCGCCCACCGACAGGTCGATGCCTCCGGAGGTGATGACGAAGGTCATGCCGACGGTGACGACACCGATCACGGACGCCTGGGTGAGGACGAGTTGGAGGTTGCGGGTGTCGAGGAACTCGTCGGGCCTGGTGAGGCCGCCTATGACGATCAGTGCGGCGAGGACGCCGAGGAGGGAGAGGGTGCGGACGTCGGCGCGGAAGAGGACGGTGCGCCAGGCGGGCGGTTCGGCGACCGGGGTCACCTTGTCGGTGCCGTCGCGGGGCGGGGAGGCGTGCTGGGTCATGACGCCGGCCTCCCGTCGCCGGTCGCCGGGCCGGTGACGCCGGACACCTGGTCGGCCGCACCGGTCGCCGGGCCGGCCGTGCCGGTCACCGGACCGCCCGTGCCGGTCACCGGACCGCCCGTGCCGGTCACCGGACCGCCCGTGCGGGTCGCCGGACTGCCCGCACCGGCGGGGCTGGCTGCACTTGCCACGGGGCTTCCTTCCATCACGAGGTCGAGGACGCGGTGTTCGTCGAGTTCGCGGGCGGGCGCGGTGTGCACGACCCGGCCCTCGCGCAGGACGAGCACGCGGTCGGCGAGGCCGAGGACTTCGGGCACCTCGCTGGAGACCAGCAGCACGGCGAGGCCCTCGTCGGCGAGGCGCCGCACCACCGCGTACAGCTCGGCGCGAGCACCCACGTCGACGCCCCGGGTAGGCTCGTCCAATAGCAGCACCCGGCAGCCGCGCAGCAGCCAGCGGGCGAGGACCGCCTTCTGCTGGTTGCCGCCGGAGAGGGTGCGGACGGGGACTGAGGTGTTGTCGGGGCGCAGGGACAGCTCGCGGGTCGCGGCGCGGGCTGCCCGGTACTCGGCGCCCCGGTCGATCCAGCCGACGCGGGCGAAGCGGGACATCGTCGACACCGACACGTTCCTGGTGACCGACTCCAGCATCAGCAGCGCCTGCGCCTTGCGTTCCTCGGGAGCGAGTCCGAGCCCGGCGCGTACGGCGGCCCGTACGCTGCCGGTCCGCAGCGGCCGTCCGTCGACGCGGACCTCCCCCGCGGAGGGCCTGCGGGCGCCGTAGATCGTCTCCAGGATCTCGGAGCGTCCGGAGCCGACGAGTCCGGCGAGGCCCACGATCTCCCCGGGCCGGACGTCGAGGTCGAGGGCCTCGAACTCCCCGTCACGGGCGAGCCCCCGCACCTGAAGGACGGGCGCGGTGGCCTC
>NZ_JAMGBG010000090.1 GCF_023516595.1 Streptomyces neyagawaensis
CGACCAGCGCCACGAGGTCGAGGCGGCCCGCTTCGCGTTCCAGCAGTCCTGGCAGAAGGAGGCGGTGAGCACGTCATGAGCGACGACGTCATCCAAGCGGCGGGCTGCGTCCTGTGGCGCCGCTCCCCCGACGCCGGGGAACTGGAGATCTGTCTGGTCCACCGGCCGAAGTACGACGACTGGTCGCACCCCAAGGGCAAGTTGAAGCGCGGCGAGGCCCCGCTCGACGGCGCGCTGCGCGAGGTGGAGGAGGAGACCGGGTACCACTGCGAGCCCGGCCCGCGGCTGCCCTCGACCCACTACTTCGTGGGCGGACGCGCCAAGCGGGTCACCTACTGGGCCGCCGAGGCGACCGCCGGCTCCTTCACCCCCAGCCGCGAGGTCGACGACGTGCTCTGGCTGGCCCCGGCCGCCGCCCGCGCCCGGCTCACCCAGCCCCGCGACCGGGAACTGGTCGACGAGTTCCTGACCACCCTGCGCCTGGCCTGACCCCCGGCGGCCCCGCACGCCCCTCACCCCGCGGCGGCATGCCCCTCGGCGTCGGTCCGGGCCAGGCTGCGGGCCCTGCGCGCCGGGCCGCGCCACCCGCAGGTACAGCGGGCCACACAGAAACGGCCCTGTTCGACGGTCGTCGTGCGGTGCTCCTGCGGTAATACCGCCTCGTCGTGCTGTGCCACACGGTGACGTTACCCAGGGCAGGTGAACGTCTCACCAACTCGCGTCCCCGCACGTGCCGAAGGCACCCGCGTGACGACGGCCCCTACCCGTCGTTAACCGGACGGCAGGAGGACCCGGTACGGACCGGTCAGGGGGTTGCGGGCGATGGTGACGCGGCGGCACAGCAGGGCGGGCTCGGTGGTCGTCGCGGCGGGACTCCTGGTCTCCCCCCTGGGCTGCGCCCCCGGCGCCCCCGGCGACGACCCCGCCTCCTCCGACCCCGTCGACCTCCTCCACCGCGCCGCCCCCACCCTCGTCCGCGCGGGCAGCTCCAAGACCCGCACGGAGATGGAGATGGCCACCGGCGGCACCCGCGTCACCATCCACGGCGAGGGCGTCTACGACTACGGCAGACAGCTCGGCCGGCTGAAGGTGCTGCTGCCGCAGGACCCGGCCGGCACCAGCGAACACCGCCCCATCACCGAACTCCTCGCCCCCGGCGCGCTGTTCATGAAGAACCGGGGCGCGGGCGTCCCCGCCGACAAATGGGTCCGCGTCGACACGGGCACCCTCTCCGACGGCAACCTGGTCACCGGCGGCGCCACCGATCCGTTCGCCGCCGCCGAGGTGCTGCGCGGCGCCCGCTCCGCGACCTACGTCGGGCGGGCCGAGGTCGACGGCACGCCCGTGAGCCACTACCGCGGCACCGCCGACCTCACCGCAGCCTCCCGCGCCGCCTCCGAGGGCAACCGGGCGCCGCTGCGGGCCGCGGCCCGGGGGTTCGCCACCGCCACGGTCCCCTTCGACGCGTACCTCGACGACGAGGGCCGGATCCGCAAGGTCCGCCACCGGTTCAGCTTCGTCAACGGCCGGCAGCAGGACACGGTGGCCGTCGCCTCGACGACCCTGCTGTACGACTTCGGCGTCCACGTCGCGGTACGGCTGCCGCGGCCGCAGGACATCTACGCGGGGAAGATCGCGGAGGACTAGGGCCCCTGCCGTCGGGCCTCCGCCGCGGTCCGCGGAAGTTGGCCCCTCGGGGAAGTGCGGGGCCGGAAATGGTCCGTTGGTGCCATGCGCGGCCTGTGGGCCGCTGCCTACCCTAGGAAGTCGGTGACGGCGGAGAAGAGGTGATGCGCGTGGCTCCGGCAGGCGGTACTGCGGTCCATGACCACGTGGCCCTCGCCGAGATCGAGCTCTGCGGTGAACTGATCATCGCCGCCTCGGCCACCGACGGGGACCGCCTCAGCCCCGACCGCATCGACGAAGTCCTCCGCGTGGGCGAGGAACGCGCCCAGGACGCCCCGTAGCCCTCCCCCCAGCTCGCGGCCGCGGCTGTCGCTGTGGCTGTGGCTGTGGCCGAAACTCGATCACCGGGCGGCCGGGCCGATGCTCAGGTCCGCAGCAGCCGACCGATGGCCTTCGTGGCCTCCTCCACCTTCGCGTCGACCTCGGAACCCCCCTTGAGGGCCGCGTCGGCGACGCAGTGCCGCAGGTGTTCCTCCAGCAGTTGCAGCGCGAAGGACTGCAGGGCCTTGGTGGAGGCGGAGACCTGCGTGAGTATGTCGATGCAGTAGACGTCCTCGTCGACCATCCGCTGGAGCCCTCGAATCTGGCCCTCGATGCGCCTCAGTCGCTTGAGATGCTCACCCTTCTGGTGGTGGTACCCATGGATTCCATGGTCGTGGTCGGTCACGACAGGCGGCTCCACGGCGTCCGCGACGGAGGGCGCTTCCGCGCCGGCCCCGGTGGTCGTCATCGCGTCCTCCAGACATATACCCCTACTGGGTATATCGTATCGAACTTTGGCGGGTATATGGCCTCCGGGCAGCCCCCCTGTCGACCGCGTTGCCCGATGGGCGACACTGGGGGACGGCCCATTAGCCGTGGCCGGATGATGCACTTAGCATCAGCCTGACCGAAACCGATGCACCCCGAGGACCCCTTGTGCGCTTTCGTCTGACCCCCAGGGAGACGAGCTTCTACGACATGTTCGCCGCCTCCGCGGACAACATCGTCACGGGCTCGAAGCTCCTCATGGAACTGCTCGGGGCGGACCCGTCCGCCCGGGCCGAGATCGCAGAGCGCATGCGAGCAGCCGAGCACGCCGGTGACGACGCCACCCATGCGATCTTCCACCAGCTGAACTCCTCGTTCATCACACCGTTCGACCGCGAGGACATCTACTCCCTCGCGTCGTCCCTCGACGACATCATGGACTTCATGGAGGAGGCCGTCGACCTGGTCGTCCTCTACAGCATCGAGGACCTCCCGAAGGGCGTCGAGCAGCAGATCGAGGTCCTGGCGCGCGCGGCCGAACTGACGGCCGAGGCGATGCCCCACCTCCGCACCATGGACAACCTCACCGAGTACTGGATCGAGGTGAACCGGCTGGAGAACCAGGCGGACCAGATCCACCGCAAGCTGCTCGCCCATCTCTTCAGCGGCAAGTACGACGCCATCGAGGTCCTGAAGCTCAAGCAGATCGTGGATGTGCTGGAGGAGGCGGCGGACGCCTTCGAGCACGTGGCGAACACGGTGGAGACCATCGCGGTCAAGGAGTCCTGAACCCTTCATGGACACCTTCGCTCTGGTCGTGACCATCGGGGTCGCGCTCTTCTTCACGTACACCAACGGCTTCCACGACTCCGCGAACGCGATCGCGACCTCGGTCTCGACCCGGGCGCTCACCCCGCGCGCGGCCCTCGCCATGGCCGCGGTCATGAACCTCGTGGGCGCCTTCCTGGGCAGCGGGGTCGCCAAGACGGTCAGCGAGGGGCTGATCTCCACGCCGGAGGGCTCCAAGGGGATGGGCATCCTCTTCGCCGCCCTCGTCGGCGCGATCACCTGGAACCTCGTCACCTGGTACTTCGGCCTGCCGTCCTCCTCCAGCCACGCGCTGTTCGGCGGCATGGTGGGCGCGGCCCTCGCGGGCGGTACGACGGTCTACTGGTCCGGCGTCCTGGAGAAGGTCGTCATCCCGATGTTCGTCTCCCCGGTGGTCGGCCTGGTCGTCGGCTACCTGGTGATGGCGGCGATCATGTGGATCTTCCGCCGTGCCAACCCGCACAAGGCCAAGCACGGCTTCCGTATAGCGCAGACCGTGTCGGCGGCCGGCATGGCCCTCGGCCACGGTCTCCAGGACGCCCAGAAGACGATGGGCATCGTCGTGATGGCCCTGGTCATCGCGGACGTCGAGGACTACGGAGACCCGATCCCGATCTGGGTGAAGATCGTCTGCGCGGTCATGCTGTCCCTCGGCACGTACGCGGGCGGCTGGCGCATCATGCGCACCCTGGGCCGGAAGATCATCGAGCTCGACCCGCCGCAGGGCTTCGCCGCGGAGACCACCGGCGCGTCGATCATGTTCATCACGGCCTTCATCTTCAAGGCCCCCATCTCGACGACCCACATCATCACCTCGGCGATCATGGGCGTCGGCGCCACCAAGCGGGTGAACGCGGTCCGCTGGGGCGTCGCCAAGAACATCGTCCTCGGCTGGTTCATCACCATGCCGGCGGCCGCCATCGTCGCCGCGACCAGTTTCTGGATCGTGAACCTGGCGTTCCTCTGACGGGAACGCCGTCGGAAAAAGGGCGCGGGCCCGTCCCCCGGGAGCCGGGGGACGGGCCCTTTACCTACCTCGTGGCGGCACCGCCATGCAACACCACGAGGGGTCCTGGGAGGCGGGCCGGAACCGGGACGGCGGCTCCGGCCCGCGGGCCGGCCTAGCCGAAGCGGCCGGAGATGTAGTCCTCCGTGGCCTGCACCGACGGGTTGGAGAAGATCCGCTCGGTGTCGTCGATCTCGATCAGCTTGCCCGGCTGCCCGACGGCCGCCAGGTTGAAGAACGCCGTACGGTCCGAGACACGCGCCGCCTGCTGCATGTTGTGCGTCACGATGACGATCGTGAACCGTTCCTTCAGCTCGCCGATGAGGTCCTCGATGGCGAGCGTGGAGATCGGGTCCAGGGCCGAGCAGGGCTCGTCCATGAGCAGCACGTTCGGCTCGACCGCGATCGCGCGGGCGATGCAGAGCCGCTGCTGCTGACCGCCGGAGAGGCCGGAGCCCGGCTTGCCCAGGCGGTCCTTGACCTCGTTCCAGAGGTTCGCGCCCTTGAGGGACTTCTCGACGACGTCGTCCATCTCGGACTTCTTCTTGGTGCCGACGAGCTTCAGGCCGGCCGCCACGTTGTCGTAGATCGACATCGTCGGGAACGGGTTGGGGCGCTGGAAGACCATGCCGACCTCACGCCGCACCGACACCGGGTCGACCCCGGCGCCGTACAGGTCCTCGTCGTCGAGCATGACCTTGCCCTCGACGCGGCCACCCGGCGTGACCTCGTGCATCCGGTTCAGGGTGCGCAGGAAGGTGGACTTGCCGCAGCCGGAGGGGCCGATGAAGGCCGTCACGGTGCGGGGCTCGACGGTCATCGAGATGTCCTCGATGGCCCGGAAGGAACCGTAATAGGCGTTGAGGCCGCTGACGTCGATTCGCTTGGCCATGTGAATCACTGCTTCTTTCGCGAGGAATTCGCGGGGAATTCGCTGGGGGAACTGGTCGCTGTATGGCCGCGTCAGCGACCGGTCTTGGGAGCCTTCCAGCGGGCGATGCCGCGGGCCGCCAGGTTCAGGATCATGATGAAGGCGATGAGCGTCAGGGCCGCCGCCCACGCACGGTCGTACGCCGCTCCGGAGCCGCCGCTGTTGGCGTACTGCAGGTAGATGTACATCGGCAGCGACGCCTGCGGGTCGGAGAAGGGGTTCGTGTTGATGAAGTTCGAACCCCACACCAGCAGCAGGACCGGGGCGGTCTCACCGGCGATACGGGCGACCGCGAGCATCACACCGGTCGTGATACCGCCGATCGCGGTCGGGAGGACCACCTTGAGGATCGTGCGCCACTTCGGCACGCCCAGCGCCAGCGAGGCCTCGCGCAGCTCGTTCGGGACGAGCTTGAGCATCTCCTCGGTGGAGCGGACGACGACCGGCAGCATCAGGATGGTCAGCGCCATCGCGCCGGCGAAACCGGAGGGGCCCATGTCCAGGATCAGGATCCAGGTACTGAGGATGAACAGGCCCGCGACGATCGACGGGACACCCGTCATGACGTCGACGAAGAAGGTGACGGCCTTGGCGAGCTTGCCTCGGCCGTACTCGACGAGGTAGATCGCGGTCAGCACACCGATCGGCACGGAGATCAGGGTGGCGAGGCCGACCTGCTCCAGGGTGCCGAGGATGGCGTGGTAGATGCCGCCGCCGGGCTCGGTGTCGGCGACCACGCCCATCGAGTGCGTGAGGAAGTAGGTGTCGAGGACCTTCACACCGCGGCTGACGGTCTCCCAGACGAGGGAGGCCAGCGGGACGACGGCGAGGAGGAACGCGACCCAGACGACGCTGGTCGCGACCCGGTCCTTGGCCTGCCGCTTGCCCTCGACGCGGGCGGCGATGCCGAACGTCCCGGCGACGAAGAGGACGCCCGCGATCAGGGCCCACTGGATGGAGCTCTCCAGGCCCAGGGCGGCGGAGATACCGAGGCCGAGGGCGACGGAGGCGGCGGCGACCGCCCACGAGAACCACTTGGGCAGGGACGCGGCACGCAGGGTGCTGGGGCGCTTGTCGGAGAGAGTTGCGTTGCTCATGCGTTGGCCCCCGAGAACTCCTTGCGGCGGGCGATGATCAGGCGGGCCGCGCCGTTGACCAGCAGGGTGATGACGAACAGGACCAGACCGGAGGCGATGAGCGCGTCCCGGCCCATCTCGGTGGCCTCGCTGAACTTGCTGGCGATGTTCTGGGCGAAGGTGCCGCCACCCGGGTCGAGCAGGCTGAGGTTGATCTCGAAGCTGGAGGACAGGACCATCGCGACGGCCATCGTCTCGCCGAGGGCGCGGCCGAGGCCGAGCATCGAGGCGGAGATGACACCGGAGCGCCCGAAGGGCAGGACGGCCATGCGGATGACCTCCCAGCGGGTGGCGCCGAGGGCCAGCGCGGCCTCTTCGTGCATCTGCGGGACCTGGCGGAAGACCTCGCGGCTCACGTTGGTGATGATCGGCAGGATCATGATCGCGAGCAGGATGCCGACGGTGAGCATCGAACGGGGCGCGCCGCCCTGCCATTCGAAGATGCCGGTCCAGCCGAGGTAGTCGTTCAGCCAGCCGTAGAGGCCGTCGAGCTGCGGGACGAGCACGAGGGCGCCCCAGAGGCCGTAGACGATGGACGGCACGGCGGCGAGCAGGTCGACCACGTACGCGATGGGGCCGCCCAGCTTGCGGGGGGCGTAGTGCGTGATGAACAGGGCGATCCCGACGGCGACCGGGACCGCGATGGCCATCGCGATGATCGACGACACGATGGTGCCGAAGGCCAGCACCGCGATGCCGAAGACCGGCGGGTTGCCGGTGGGGTTCCACTCGAAGGTGGTGAAGAAGTTGCCCTCGTCCTTGCCGATCGCGAGCACGGCGCGGTAGCTGAGGAACACGGCGATGGCCGCCATGATCGCCAGCAGGAAGATGCCGGAGCCGCGGGAGAGGCCGAGGAAGATCCGGTCGCCGGGGCGGGTGGCGCCGCGGGCGGCGCGCTTCTCCTCCGCGGCGGGCGGCGGTGGTGTGGAGGGGAGTGGCGTGTCTTTGGTCGTGGATATGTCCATCAGGTTCTCCGGTCTGCGGAGCCGTCGTCGTGGGACGGCGACTCGGGGCGGAGCCGTCCGCGGTGGCGGAACGGCTCCTGGCGGCGGTGCACCGGACGATGCGGCCCAGTCCCGGTCGGGGCTGGGCCGCACTCAGATCAGCTCAGGCCCGAGATGGTGCTGCGGACCTTGGTGATGATCTCCTCGGGCATCGGGGCGTAGCCGGCGTCGGCGAGCAGGCCCTGACCATCCTCGGAGGCGATGTAGGTGAGGAAGGACTTGGTGGCGGGCAGGGTGTCCGCCTTGTTGCCCTTGTCACAGACGATCTCGTAGGTGACGAGGGTGATCGGGTAGGCGCCCTCGGCGGTCGGCGTGTAGTTCAGCTTCAGCGCGAGGTCCTTGCCGGTGCCCACGACCTGGGCCTCGGAGATGGCCTTGGTGGCGTTCTCGACGGTCGCCTTGACGGGCTCGGTGGCGCCGGTCTTGATGTCGACCGTGCTCATGCCGTCCTTGGCGTACGACAGCTCCATGTAGGAGATGGCACCCTTGGTCTCCTTCACGCCCTGCGCGACACCGGAGGAGCCCTGCGCGGACTGGCCGCCCTTGGCCTGCCAGGCCTTGCCGCCCTCGTACTTCCAGTTGTCGGGCGCGGCGGCGATCAGGTACTTGGTGAAGTTGTCCGTGGTGCCGGACTCGTCCGAGCGGTGGTACGGCTGGATCTTGAGGTCGGGCAGCTTGGCGTCGGGGTTCAGCGCCTTGATGGCCTTGTCGTTCCAGTTGGTGATCTTGCTGTCGAAGATCAGCGCGAGGGTCTTGGCGTCCAGGACCAGGCTGTCGACGCCCGGGACGTTGTAGCCGACCGCGATCGGGCCGCCGACCATCGGCAGGTCGATGCCCTGACCGCCCTTGCAGACCTCCTTGGAGGCGGTGACCTCTTCCGGCTTCAGCGCGGAGTCGGAACCGGCGAAGGCGACCTGGCCCTGGGTGAACGCGGTGATACCGGCGCCCGAACCGCTGCCCTTGTAGTTGATCTGGACGCTCTTGCAGGAGGCCGTGTACTGCTTGACCCAGGCGTCGATGGCGTTCTTCTGCGCGGAAGAGCCGTCGGCCAGCAGCTGGCCCTTGGCGTCGCCGCAGTCGATCTTGCTGTTGGCCGGCGCCGAGCTGCCGCCCGCACTGCCGCCACCCGTGTCGTCCGACCCACAAGCCGTCAGGGTCAGGGCGCCGGTGACGGCGACAGCACCGAGAGAAAGGGCGCGCAGCCGGTTCTTGCGCTGAAGCTTCACTTTCGGGGGTTCCTTCCAGGAGCCGCCGTCCACATGGCGGCGTGCGAAGTCGTCGTATCAGCCTCAGGAGTGCTCTTGCGGGCACCGTCGTCCCTCAGGCTGCTGTCGTCACGGGAGGCGGGGCCGCGTTCTCGGCCCACATCCCGCACCGGGTAAGGCCGAAATTAGGCAGATCAGGTGAAGCCGCCGATGGACGGAAGTGAACGGCGAGTGAACCCCTGCCGACAGTGCGGTGAGGTAACGGAATGCTTACGGCGGCCACCATCCTCTGGACCGAGCACCCGCTAGCACTGACACCCTGCGGTGCGGGGTCGATCGGCATCTATGCAATTCACAGGCGGAGAAATCCTTAAGAAAAGGAAACTCCACGCATACCAGACACGTCCACCCGGACTGGGCACGGGGCGCGGGGAACCGCGCGGGAAACCGCCCAGCACCCGCACACGCACGACGACATCGGGCACCCGGCCTCATGGGCGCCCCGATCCGGCGGGCGCCCGAAGGCACGGGCGGCGGAGGGAACCCCGCCCCCACCAACCCCCGTCTCGTCTCACGACCCCAACTCGCGGCGCACCGGGAGGCGCACATGGAACGGCGTACGTTCATCGGCGGTGGTGCGGCCGCATTCACCGCACTGACCACCTCGGCCTGTAGCTCCGGAGGCGGCTCCGATGCCTCGGCCACGGCCACGGCCACGGACGCCTCCCTGACGACCACGACGGCCCACGGCGCGGGCAGGAAGCCCACGGCGGTCAACTGGGCCGCCCTCGCCCGCGACCTCGACGGGCCGCTCGTCCGCCCCGGGGACAAGGCCTGGACGACGGCCCGCCAGCTCTACAACACCCGCTTCGACACCCTGAAGCCCACCGCCGTCGCCTATGTCGCCCACCCCGACGACATCCGCACCACCCTCGCCTACGCCAGGGCCCACGACCTCAAGGTCGCGATACGCAACGGCGGCCACTCCTACGCCGGCTGGTCCTCCGGCAACGGCCGGCTGATAGTCGACGTCTCCAAGCTCAACAAGGTCCGCGCCTCCGGCGGCGAGGCCGTGATCGGCGCCGGCGCGAAGCTCATCGACGTCTACCGCGCGCTCGCCGCCAAGGGTGTCACCATCCCCGCCGGCTCCTGCCCCACCGTCGGCGTCTCCGGCCTCACCCTCGGCGGCGGCCACGGTGTGACGTCCCGCGCCTACGGCCTGACCTGCGACAGCCTCACCCAGGCCACCCTCGTCACCGCGGACGGCAAGCAGCTCGTGGCGAACGCCACCACCAACCAGGACCTCTTCTGGGCCCTGCGCGGCGCCGGCAACGGCAACTTCGGCGTGGTCACCGAACTCCGCTTCAAGACCCACGCGGCTCCTCCCGGCGTCACCGCGTACCTCACCTGGCCCTGGTCCAGGGCCGCCGCCGTCCTGAAGGCGTGGCAGGAATGGGGGCCCAACCAGGCCGACGAGATCTGGTCGTCCTGTCACATGGCGAAGTCGGCCGGCGGCACCCCGACCGTCTCCGTCGCCGCCTTCTCCCTCGGCACCTACGGCGAGCTCCAGAACGCCGTCGACCGGCTCGCCGACCGGGTGGGCGCCCCGGCCCGCAGCGTCTCCCTCAAGCGCCGTACGTACGAGGACGCCATGGAGGGCTACGCGGGCTGCCGGTCCTTCGCCGAGGACGCCCAGTGCCATCTGCCCGGCACGACACCCGGCCGCTCGCCCAAGGGCAAGCTGGGCCGCGAGACGTACGCCGCCCGCTCCGACTTCTTCGACCGCTCGATCTCCTCGGCGGGCATCCAGACCCTGCTGACCCGGATCACCGGTGTGAAGGGCGGCGCGGGCAGCATCGCCCTCACCGCGCTCGGCGGCCAGGTGAACCGCGTCTCGCCGACGGCGACGGCCTTCGTCCACCGCCGCTCGCGGATGCTGGCCCAGTACATCGCCTCCTGGAAGCCCGGCACCTCCGGCACGGCAGCCCAGTCCTGGCTGGACGGCGCCCACAAGTCGATGGCCCGCCACGCCTCCGGCGCCGCCTACCAGAACTACACCGACCCCACCCTCACGGACTGGAGGAAGGCGTACTACGGGGACGCGGCCGGCCGGCTGACCACCCTGAAGAAGAAGTACGACCCGAACCGCTTCTTCACCTTCCCGCAGGCCCTGTAGCGCTACCGGGGCCCACGGCGGCCCCATGACGACGGCCCCCTCACCGGCATGCGGTGAGGGGGCCGTTCGGTCGTGTCGGGCCGGGCGGTCGCGGCTACGCGGCCAGGTCCCGCTCCTCCGTGGAGGACGTCTCGACCCGCGCGCCCGGGATCACCGCACGCTGACCGTCACGCCCGCGCGCCCGGACGAGCCACCCCACGCGGGGCGACCGCTCGATCGCCTTCATCAGCGGCGTCAGCAGCGCCATGGCGAGCGGCGAGAGCAGCAGGGCGACGGCGGTGCCGAGCGCGAAGCCGCCGATCACGTCGGTCGGGTAGTGCACGCCCATGTAGACCCGGATGAAGCCGCCGAGGAGGCCGATGACGAGGCCGATCAGGCCGAACTTCCGGTTGGCGACGAAGAGTCCGACCGCCATCGCCATGATCAGGGTCGCGTGATCGCTGACGAAGGAGTAGTCGGTCTTGCCGGAGACGAGCACCTCCAGCCCCTCGTGGTCGAGGAAGGGCCGGGGCCGCTCGACGAACCCGCGTATCGGCACGTTGATCAGTACGGCGACACCGGCGGCCAGCGGCGCCCACACCAGCGCGGCCACGGACGAGGCCGCGTCCTCGCCGCCGCGCTTGCGCACACCCCACCAGCACCACAGGATCAGCAGCACCATGGCGAACAGCAGGCCGTACTCGCCGACGAACTCCATGACCCGGTCGAGCCAGGTCGGGGCGTCCTTGGCCAGGCCATTGATGTCGTAGAGCAGCTCGACGTCGGGATTGGATCCGGAATCAGCGGCAAGTGCGGCATGCGCGGCGAGTCCAGCCATCGTGCTGCGGCCCTTTCGTCATCGTTCTCGCGACCGCACCCGTACGTGCGCCGCGCTGTTGCCACCCCCGTGGTGTCCGTAGGCGTCAACGCGCTACGTCAAATAGGAACGCACACTTCTCTCCAATGCGTTCCACCCTCCACTGAATGATCACTCAGACGTTATCGAAGAGAGACGCGTCGCCGCAGCTCAGGGCACGGGTTCACGGAGAATTACGGACCCGTCAGACGGTCTTGGGCAGTGCTTTCGCGCCATCTTCGGTGACCCGGGTGGCTCCGAAGTAGTCGGGGGTGTCAATCGGGTCGAACCGGATGACCGCGCCCGGCCGCGGGGCGTTGATCATATATCCGCCCCCCACATAAATCCCGACGTGCCGAATGGCACGGGAGTTGGTGAGGTCGTCGGAGAAGAAGACGAGATCACCCGGCAGCAGTTCGCCCCGCGAGGGGTGCTGCCCGGCGTTGTACTGATCGTTCGCGACGCGGGGCAGCGTGATCCCCACACTCGCGTACGCCGCCTTCGTCAGCCCCGAGCAGTCGAAGCGTCCACCCTGGTCAGCGGTGCCGTTGCCGCCCCAGAGGTAGAGCGTGCCGAGCTTCTTCTGGGCGTACGCGATGGCACCGGCCGCCTGCTCGCTCGGGTCGACGCGGCTCGTGGGCGCGGCGAAACTCTCCGACAGCGTCGTGATCGTCTTGACGTAGTTCTGGGTCTCCTTGTACGGCGGGACGCCCCCGTACTTGATGACGGCGTACGCGCCCGCGTTGTAGGAAGCGAGCATGTTCGCGGTCGGATCTCCGGGTACGTCCTTCACGTACGAGGCGAGCTTGCAGTCGTACGAGGCGGCCGATGGAATCGCGTCATTCGGGTCCCAGACGTCACGGTCGCCGTCCCCGTCACCGTCCAGCCCGTGCGTCGCCCACGTCCCCGGAATGAATTGCGCGATCCCTTGGGCCGCGGCGGGGCTCTGCGCCTTCGGGTTGAACCCGCTCTCCTGGTACAGCTGGGCCGCCAGCAACGCCGGATTGATGGCGTCGCACAGATTGCCCCATTTCTGCACCAGGGGCTGGTACGCCGCGGGAACGGCGCCCTTGGCCAGTCCGACGACCTTTCCGCCGACCCCGTTGGCGAGGTTCCCGGCGACCAGATAGACACCGACGACCAGCAACATGACGAAAGCGAGTCCGGCGCCGACAGCGGAGATCACCACGATCCATGCCTTACGCACCGTCAACCGCCCCTCACCGCCCGCGAGTCCGCCGACGGTCAGTGTAGAGGCGGCACTCCTTCTTAGGAATGATCACTCACGGCACTCCGTCCCCTTCGTCCACAAGGAGAACCCGCCATGTCCGACATCCCCCCGGATCTCGACTGGATCCGCGCGGCCCCCGAGGACGCCACCGGCGCCGGCCCCTGGTTCGAACTGGCCTTCGGCGAGGGGGATGGCGAGGACGACCCGGAGGCCCCCGTCTACATCCGCGAGACCAGCGCCCCCGAGGTCGTCGTCACCACCAACCGCCGCAAGTGGGACGCGTTCGTCCTGGGCGTCCAGGCGGGGGAGTTCGACCATTTCGTGGCGGGGCTGGAGGGGTTCGAGCCGACACCGGGCACGGACGACCAGGTGACGCCGTGACCCTTGGGCGCGGCGCGCCCGCCCGCGCAGTACTCTGCTGAAGTGTCCCGCACGTAGTACTACGCACGGAGTGGTGTGAATGGTGAGACGGAACGACCAGCGCCGCGCCGCCCTCGTCGACGCGGCCATCGAGGTCCTCGCCAGGGAAGGCGCCCGCGGCCTCACCTTCCGCGCGGTGGACGCCGAGGCCGCCGTCCCGGGCGGCACCGCGTCCAACTACTTCGCCAACCGCGACGACCTCCTCACCCAGGCCGGCGCCCGCGTCTACGAGCGGCTCCAGCCCGACGAGGCCACCATCGCCCGCCAGCGGGCCGCCGGCCGCGACCGGGAGACGTACGTGGAGCTGATGCGTGAACTCGTCGGCCGGGTCGCCTCCTTCCGCACCGGCTACCTCGCCCTGCTCGAACTCCGCCTGGAGGCGACCCGCCGCCCCGAGCTGCGCAAGGTCCTCACCGAACGCGTCCGCGCCGACGTCGACGCCAACGTCGCCTACCACGAGGCGTCCGGCCTCCCGGGCGACGCCATGGTCGTCAAACTCCTGATGCTCACCCTGAACTGGCTGATCGTCGAACAGCTCACCCTCCCCGACGTCTTCTCGGAGGCCGAGCGGGAGCAGCTGGTGACCGCCGCGGTCGAACGCATCGTCACCGCCGAGTAGGCGGGCGCTAGCCCGGCGCCCGCACCCGGGACAGCAGAAGCGTCCGCCGCTCCCGGTCGACCTCGACGACGGCCACCGCCACCTCCTCCCCCTGCGCCCCGACCTCCTCGGGAGCCGTCGGGCGCTCCGCCGCGGGTCCGGTCGGCGGCCGGACGAGCCCCTGGACCCCGTCGGCGACCTCGACGAACACCCCGAACGGGACCACCCTGGTGACCCGCCCGCGCAGCACCTGCCCCACCGCGACCGCGTCGGCGAACTCCTGGAACGGGTCCGGCAGCAGCGCGCGCAAGGACAGCCGCGCCTCACCGTTGCTGGTGTCGAAGTGCAGGAACGCGCCGGACACCCGCTCCCCGACCCGTACGACGTCCGAGGGGTCGTCGAAGTACCGCCAGGAGAGCTCGGGGAAGGTGACGAACCCGACGCCGGGGTGGATCGGATGCGCCGGCCCCTCGTCCAGCGCCACGAACACGCCGAAGCTCTCGATCGAGGCGACCGTGCCGCTCAGCACCCGCCCGGCCCGAAGTCCCCTCAGAAACCGCCAGAGCAGCGGGTGTCGGGTGGCCGCCGTCGACATCCGCACCTCACCCCGGCCCGGATCGACCCCGATCACCTCACCCGTGACCCGCCGCCCCACCACCAGGTCCGCCTCCGCCCCCGGCCCCCACGTCAGATCCAGCTCCCCCACCGCCCCCAACGGACGCGACGGGAACCCGTCCAGCACCACGGCCACCCCTCGGGACGTCACCTCCGCGACGACCCCGCCGAGCACCTCTCCCACCCGTATCCCGGCCAGGAACGCCCGTACGGCCCCCTGCTCGTCCTCCGCCACCCGCACCCCTTCCACCGTCCGAAACCCCCCTGCTCCCCGCGGCCCCGTCCAGGTGGCCGAAACCGCTCCCTACGGCCTGCCTCCGGGCCTCACCCCACCCGCCGAGCCTCCCTCAAGCGCCAAGGTACGGCCTAGGCTGGCGAACAAGATCACTTCCATGGGGAGCGGGACAGCAGTGCGCAGAGAACGCCACCAGGTCGACGCGGCGGCGATATCCGCGGTTCGCGAGGACTTCCACAACCGGATCGTCGGAGAGGTCTGGTCGATGTCGAGGGCCGGCGCCATGACGGCCCACGAGTGGTGGTGGATCTCGGACCGGCTCGTGGAGTACCTGGCCGCCCTCTCCCTGCAGAACCCCGACCTCGACGTCCCGGAGGCCAAGGCGGTCCTCGACGACGCCACCGAGGCGGCGGCCGGCGCGGTCGCGTACACCGTGTACCACCCGCACAACCGCTTCCAGGTCTTCCTCAACTACGTGAACTTCGGCCGGGACTACGAGCCCGAACCGGGCCGGCCCGAGGCGCCGGCCCCCACCACCCCGCACCGCTGGCTCGACTCCTTCTGCCTGGCCGTCCTCTCCGACAAGGCCGAATGGCACGGCGAGGCCTTCCACTTCGCCCGCGAGGCCGCCCGGGAAGGCGGCGCGGGCCTCCCCTCGGTCGAACTGATCAGCGGCTTCATGGCGTACGTCATCGGCGACACCGGGGACGACTCCGCCGCCCACCCGCCCACCCGGGCGGATGTCCTCGCCGCGCTCGACGCCGCGTACGCCCGGATCCACTCCTTGGACCACATGACCGGCGGCGCCCAGGGCCTCCTGCGGCACCCCCACACCACGGCCCTGCACGCCCTGCACGCCTTGGCGAGCGGCGACCGGTCCGCCTTCGGCACCCATCTGACCGCACTGCTCCGCCCGTACAGCG
>NZ_JAMGBG010000091.1 GCF_023516595.1 Streptomyces neyagawaensis
CGCCCGGATCCACTCCTTGGACCACATGACCGGCGGCGCCCAGGGCCTCCTGCGGCACCCCCACACCACGGCCCTGCACGCCCTGCACGCCTTGGCGAGCGGCGACCGGTCCGCCTTCGGCACCCATCTGACCGCACTGCTCCGCCCGTACAGCGCCCTCTCCGGCCCGGTCACCAGCCCCGCCACCCTGCTGCCCCTCCTCCCCCTCGCCCTGGCGGCCCTGGCCCACCGCAGGGAGGGCTGGCCGCCGCCCCTCGACACCGACTACCTGCCGTACGCCCTGGTCACCGGCTTCGCGGCGCCCGGCCCACGGGTGCGGGGGTTCGGCCTCGACAGGCGCCCGGACGCGGTCGCCGAACTGACCGCCGACCCGGTGGTGTTGGAACGCCCGGGGAACCCGCAGCCCATCCACCCGGCCAGCGAGGCCGACTACGAGCAGTACACGCGGGAGGCCTTCACCCCGGTGCCCGGCAAGCCCCTGTCACCGGCGAAGCTGGCGTGGGCCGTCGGCTACCAGGAGATCCTGTTCAAGGCCCGCGCCTCGCACTCCGCCGACGTCACGGACGCGCAGCTCGCCCATCTGCACCTCGCCGCCGAGATGGGCGCCGCCCTCTTCCGCACCACGCTCGCGGCCCCCGGCACGGACGTCGAGGTCACGATCGACGGTCGGCGCCTCGTGTACCCGGCGTACCACGGGGACCAGGCCGGACCGGGCGCCTGGCACACCGCCGTCAACCTGGCCCTGATCACCGGCGTACGCGAGCACCTGGCCCCGCTCGTCCTCGCCGGCCCCGCCCGCCTCGCCCAGGACGACTCGGCCTTCGCCTCCTACCGCGAGGCCCTGCTCACGTATCTGCGGGGCGAGGACCCCGAGCCCGTCACGGAGCGGGCCCTGGACGACCACGGCAAGGCCAGGGACTGGGGCTTCTTCCCCCCGCCCACGATCCTCTTCTCCCAACTCGTCGAGGGCGACGAGGAGAGCTTCAACCTGGCCCTGCTGGACGCCCTGGAGGCCCACCGCGACCACCACCGGGTGGCCGACCGCGCCAACACCTCCGACGCCGCCCTCAACCTCGACATCCTGGCCCTGACCTGCCACGCCCACCGCCGAGGCTGGACAACCCCCGTCACCACCCCGTACCTCCCACCCCGCCTCCTGAAGGCGGCCCGCCCCTTCTGAGCGCCGGCGCCCTCTGTGCACCCCCCTGCCCCTCCCGCGCAGGACCGCCCTCAGAACTTGAACCCGATGACCCCGAACCCGGGTCGCGACTCCGCGTGCCGCAGCCACCCGAGGCACTGCATGACCGCCTCCACCACCTCCGGATCCAGCGGCGGCGGGGTCCCGCCCTTCGCCTTCGTCGCCTCGAACTGCTCCAACGCCCGCAGACACTGCTCGTGCGTCCACTCACCGCAGCCCGGCGGGTACGACCTGGGCAGCGGAGCCGGCAGATCGCCGTACTCGAACGCCGCCACCGACACCGCGGTGATCCCCAGCGCGGTCAGGCCCTCGTCGACCACCGACAGCCAGTCGCCCCGGTGCGGGGTGAAGCTCGAGTTGGCGAGGAACGAGCCCGTGAGGGAGCACAGCCGCTGGTAGGCGTACCCGTACTGGAACGCGTACTGCTTGTCCTCGCTGAACGGCCCCCCGTGCACGACCGCCCGAAGCGCCTCGTACGCCGTCGGCGCCCCGTCCTCGATCTCCGACCGGAACCAGTCGTCGTCCCGCGCCAGGTCGTCCCCGAACCTGTCGCGGACGACCTCCAGCAACTGCTCGTCACGGGAACCGACCAACGCCCGCGTGGCGGCCACGTCCAGCAGGTACACACTCAGCGAAGAACCCATGCCCCGAACCTAACGGCCCCCACTGACAACGCCTCAGATCGAAAGACTCCCCAGCCAGTCACACCGCACGTCCGACGCCCACCCGGACGCGACCCTTACGTCCACATCAGGCACACTCGAAACACGGCGAACACCGGACCGACACCCCGTCAGAAGCGGGACCGGACCGGCCGCTTCACCACCACCGGTCCCACCAGGCCGAACCACCCGGAAAAGGGGGACTAACGACGGAACCACACCACAGGTTCCGCTTTAACCTCGTTGCCCGGCGTAACCTGCCGTGATACACAGAGTGACTATACGACCCTTCGTGTACCGTTCCGCGTCCCCCGTTAGGGTCCCACGCAGGCCGGAAGCAAGGGATACGTACGAAACCCGCCAATCAATGACGCCAAGTCGACATACGACAGCGTCATTGTCAGCGAGAATGGGCCCGACCTCTGCGCACCCGCGCCAGGGGTGCAGCGCGGACGCCGAGCCGGACGCGATGCAGAGCCAGCGGAACTACCCACTAGGGGCGGTGACTTACATGTTCATTGCGGCCGACAAGGGCGACATCACCACCATCATCGGCGGAATCGCCCCGGACTGGGGGCCTTTCGGCAGCCTGGGCAACGAGGCACGCGTGATGATCGAGGTCGTGATGGCGGTCGCCATCCTCCTCTGCCTGGGCATCGCCATCTGGGGCGCGGCCAAACAGCGCATCGGCGCGACCGCCCTGCGCGACACGTTCAGCGCCGAACAGGGCAAGGGCCTCATCATCGCCGGTCTCACCGGCGTCTTCATCATCGGTTCACTGGGCACGCTCTTCACCATCGTGTACGGCATGGCCGTGTAGCACCGCGGCCCGGCCACGTCCCGGCCGGGCACGCCCGCTTTCCGGTCCCCCACTACCCCACCCGTCCGTCGTGCCCACCGGCTGAGGTTGCGTCTCCCTGATGTCGAGTCACCACACCGCGCCCGCGCGGGAACCAGCGCGGCTACCGTCGTATTGCCACGCGTTTTCGTACGCGTCCATGTACGGCGTCGAAGTTGAAGGGGCGAACGCGGCATGAGTCTCGGCGACGACCACGGCTACGGCGAGTCCTCGCGCGGCACCGACGACGGGACGTACGGGGGGTACGCCGGCACCGGCCAGACCCGCACCCGGCTCCCCGACCGCGCCACCGACCCCTACGGCGGCGCCCCCCGCCGCCCCCGCTCCTCCTCCAGAAGCCTCGTCACCATCGTCGGCGTCATCGTCCTCCTCATCGCCGCGATCGCCTTCGCGAACCGAGGAGACGACGACACGACGAACGGGACATCAACCGGAGACAAGCCGAAAACGGCCCCTACGACGGCCTCGGGCGAGCGGCCGGTGAAGTCGAAGACCGCAGGGATCCCCACGGGGTACGCGCAGAGCGAGCAGGGGGCGCAGAGCGCGGCGACCAACTACACCGCCGCCCTGGGCTCCGACGGCATGTTCAACAGCGCCAAGCGGCACCAGATCGTCGCAACCATCGCTGCCCCGGATGCCTTGCAGCGCCTCCAGACCGGATTCGACGACGACTACTCCGCCGCGTTCTTGAAGACGCTCGGCCTCAACGACGACGGCAGCGCGCCCTCGGGGAGCACCTTCGTCAACCGCACCCTCCCGGTGGGCGCCAAGGCAACGTCGTACAACTCCGGCGCCGCCACGGTCGAGGTCTGGTGCAACAGCCTGTTCGGCCTCACTGGAGAGAACACCACCAATCCGGTGACCAACGGCTGGTTCACCGTGACCCTGAAGCTGAAGTGGGCCGATGGTGACTGGAAGGTCATGGAGACCAGCCAGAAGACCGGCCCGACCCCCGTCAACGCAGACGATCCGGTCTCCGGAGCCGACGAGATCGGCAAGGCGGTCGAGGAGTTCGGAGGGTTCACGTATGCCCGGTAGCCCGCGTCGCGCAGTCACGCTCACCGGTGCTGTGGCGGCCATCCAGGTCAGCGCCTTCCTTCTGGCGACCCGAACCTTCGCCGCACCCGACCCTTCGCCCTCTCCCTCGTCGAGCAATGACCCCTGCTCTCTGATCTCCGGCCCCGCCAAGGACTACTGCGAACGAGAATCCGGCGACAAGGGCGACACCAGTACCGTCCCCGACAAGATCACCTCCACCCTCGACCCCCTCTCCTCCCTCGCCCAAGGCTGCGCCGACGCCGCCTCCTGGACCATCGACAAGCTCTCCGCCGCCGTCAACGAGACCGCGAACGTCGACTTCACGAACCCGAAGTTCCTCCAGCAGTACGCGGTCGTCTTCGCGGCGTCGACGATCCTCACGCTCGTCCTGTGGCTGCTCGCGGTCGCCAAGCGGGCCGTACGAGGCGTCCCCCTCACCACGGCCCTGTCGGAAGCCGTCGGCTTCCTCTGGCTCACCGTCCTGGCCTCCGCCTTCACCCCCCTGATCCTCTACACGATCGTCTCGGCGACCGACGGAGTCACCGAGGTCCTCGCCAAGGCCACGGGCGACCAGACGGACACGTTCTTCGGCACGTTCTCCGGCGCCCTCAAGAAGGGCGAGGACATCGGCGGCGGCCCCATCATGCTCATCGTCGTCTCCCTCGTCTCCATCCTCGCCGCCGGCGTCCTCTGGCTGGAGCTCGTCATCCGCGCCGCCCTGCTCTACGTCGGCGCCCTCCTCGGCACCGTCGTCTACGCCGGCCTGGTCGACAAGAACCTGTGGGGCCACGTCCGCCGCTGGGCCGGCATCATGATCGCGGTCATCCTCATCAAGCCCGTCATCGTGATCGTCCTCGGCCTCGCCGGCGCCCTCTCCTCAGACGACGGCCCCGACGCCTTCTCCGCCGTCGTCTCCGGCCTCGCGATCATCCTCCTGGCCATCTTCGCCTCGGCGATGATCTACCGCTTCGTCCCCGGCTTCGGCGACGAGATCGCCAACTCCCGCAACAACCGCCTGATGAGCGGCGCCGAAAGCAAGGCCGCCGCCGTCATCAGCTCCCCCGCCACCCTCGTCGCCCAGGGCATCAAGACCCACAGCACCCGGGCCGACAACAACGGCGGAGGCGGAGGCGGGCCCCGACCCGCCAACCCCGTGTCCGGTGGCGTGGCCGCCCACAGCTCGCGCGCGGGCGGCGGCGGGACTGTCCCCTCCGCCGCACCCCCGCCCCGCACAAGCCCCACCAACACCCCCCACGCCAGTAACACCCGAAACAGCAACCGCACGGGAGGTGAAGGGCGTTGACGACCGAGTCCCACCTGTCCCATCCGGTCACGCCCCGCCGTACATATCTGATCGGCCGCGCCCGGCCGAACGCGATCATCGGCCGGAACCGTGAGTCCGGCGAGATCGCGCTCATCATCGCGGGCGCGTTCCTCGGCATGATGTGCGGTCTCCTCGTCCCGGTGCTCGTCCCACGCATCGCCCTGCTGACGGGCTTCCCGATGCTGGCGCTCGCCGCGGTCTACGTGCCGTACAAGCGGCGCACCTTCTACAAGTGGTTCGAGATCAACCGCAGCTACAAGCGGACGGTCCGCCGCGGCGCCACCTACCGCTCCGCCGCCATGGAGGCCGGCACCAGCCTCGACGGCCGTGAGGTCGAGGTCGGCCCCCCGCCGGGCATCGGCCGCATCACCTGGCTCGCCGCCCCGTTCGGCCCGGACGAGATCGCCGTCCTGCTGCACGCCGACCGGAGGACCGTCACCGCGGCCATCGAGATCGAGGGCCCCGGTGTCGGCCTGCGCGACTCCGAGGACCAGGAAGCCCTCGTCGACCGCTTCGGCACCCTCCTCAAGCACGTGGCCAACGGCGACGGCTTCGTCACCCGCCTCCAGATGCTCGCGCGCACCCTGCCCGCGGACCCGGACGCCCACGCCAAGGACGTCGCCCAGCGCGGCGACGACCGCTCCCCGGGCTGGCTGCGACAGTCGTACGATCAGCTCCAGTCCATGGTGTCCACGAGCAGCGAGCAGCACCGCGCGTACCTGGTCGCCTGCATGCACTACACCCGCGAACTGGCCGCCGAGGCGCACGCCATGGCCCGCGCCGCCCGCCCCCAGGGCCGCAAGCTCGACAAGGACGCCGGCCTCGCCGTCGTCATGGCCCGTGAGCTGACGGACATCTGCTCGCGCCTCCAGGAGGCCGACATCCGCGTCCGGCAGCCCCTCGGCCAGGGCCGCCTCGCCTCCCTGATCCACTCCATGTACGACCCGGACCACCCGATCGACCACATCCAGGCCATGACCAAGCGCAACGCCTGGCCGGCCGAACTGGACGCGACGGAACCGGACTACCTCCAGGCCAAGACCCGCGAGTCCTCCACCCGCGCCCCCTGGTGCCACGCCACGGCCTGGGTGAAGGAGTGGCCGATGACCCCGGTCGGCGTGAACTTCCTCGCGCCCCTCCTCGTCCACACCCCCGACGTGATCCGCACGGTCGCCGTCACCATGGACCTGGAACCGACCGAGGTCGCCATCGAGCGCATGCTCACGGAGAAGACCAACGACGAGGCGGAGGCGTCCCGCGCCGCCAAGATGAACCGCACGGTCGACCCGCGCGACGTGGCCTCCCACTCCCGCCTCGACCAGCGCGGCGAGGACCTGGCCAGCGGCGCCGCCGGCGTCAACCTCGTCGGCTACATCACCGTCTCGTCCCGCTCACCGGAGTCCCTCGCCCGCGACAAGCGGACCATAAGGGCCTCCGCCGGCAAGTCGTACCTGAAGCTGGAGTGGTGCGACCGCGAGCACCACCGGTCCTTCGTCAACACCCTCCCGTTCGCCACCGGAATCCGAAGGTAGGGCCATGCGGGACCCGCTGTCCGTCCTCACCGACGCCTTCACGTCCTTCCTCTTCGGCAAGGTCGAGACGACGCGCCTCCCGGTGCGCACGTCCACCGGCCAGGCCCAGGCGGTCTATCTCCCGACCGCCGCGCCCGGCCTCGGCGACTCAGGCGTGATCATCGGCCGCGAGGTCTACTCCGGCAAGGGCTACATCTACGACCCCTTCCAGCTCTACGGCCAGCAACTGCCCGCCCCGCACTGGCTCGTCCTCGGCGAGTCCGGCAACGGCAAGTCGGCCCTGGAGAAGACGTACGTCCTGCGCCAGCTCCGCTTCCGCGACCGCCAGGTCGTCGTCCTCGACGCCCAGGGCGAGGACGGCGTCGGCGAGTGGAACCTCATCGCGCAGGAGCTGGGGATAACTCCCATCCGCCTGGACCCGACGGCCGCCCTCGACCACGGGATCCGCCTCAACCCCCTCGACCCGTCGATCACGACCACGGGCCAGCTCGCGCTGCTCCGGACGATCATCGAGGTGGCGATGGGCCACGGCCTGGACGAGCGTTCCGGCTTCGCCCTGAAGGTCGCGCACGCCTACGTCAACGAGACCATCGTCGAACGCCAGCCGGTCCTCACCGACATCGTCGAGCAGCTCCGCCACCCCGAGCCGGAGTCCGCGGAAGCGATGAACGTCGCCATAGACGACGTACGGGCGTGGGGCCTGGACGTGGCCCTGGTCCTGGACCGCCTCGTCGACGGTGACCTGCGGGGCATGTTCGACGGCCCGACGACGGTGGGCATCGATCTCGACGCCCCGCTCATCGTCTTCGACCTGTCGCACATCGACCGCAACTCCATCGCCATGCCCATCCTCATGGCGATCGTCGGTGTCTGGCTGGAGCACACCTGGATCCGCCCCGACCGGAAGAAGCGCATCTTCCTGGTCGAGGAGGCCTGGCACATCATCAACAGCCCGTTCGTGGCCCAGCTCTTCCAGCGCCTGCTGAAGTTCGGCCGACGCCTCGGTCTGTCGTTCGTCGCGGTCGTCCACCATCTCTCCGACGTCATCGACGGAGCGGCGGCGAAGGAGGCGGCCGCCATCCTCAAGATGGCCTCGACGAGGACGATCTACGCCCAGAAGGCGGACGAGGCCCGCGCCACGGGCCGCGTCCTGGGCCTCCCCCGCTGGGCGGTGGAGATCATCCCGACCCTCACCCCGGGCATCGCGGTCTGGGACGTCAACGGCAACGTCCAGGTCGTCAAACACCTGATCACCGAGACGGAGCGCCCCCTCGTCTTCACCGACCGCGCCATGACGGAGTCCTCCGACGACCACCTCCTGGACGACGACGCCCTGCGCGCCGCCGAACTGGAGGCCGAGGAACGGGCCGCCGCGTTCGTGGAGCATCTGAGCGACGTCGACGGCTACGGCTCCTCCGAGTCCACGGTGGCCTGAGCGAGCGAGGGACGAGCCGGTACGGGCGGACGAGCGAGCCGTACCGGCGAGGGACGGGCGTGAACGGCGCAGGAGGAGACGGCGTGAACGGCGGTGTGCGATGAGACCAGACGACCGGCACCGGCATCCCCAACAGGGCGGAGGCGGCATCCCCGACGGGCTGCTGATCGCCGTCCTCGGTTTCCTGGTCGGCCTCACCCTGCTCGTCTGGTCAGCGACCGGCCTGGCGGGCCTCTTCGCGCACGGCGCGTGGCCGGACCGCGTCACCTTCACACGCACGCCCCTGGCGGTACGCAGCCTGGTCTCGGCCCCGCAGGACCTCTCGGCCGCCTGGCCCGACACCCCGGCCGCCCAGCTCTCCGGCTACGGCCTCTTCTGGGGCCTCCTCATCGGCCAGCTGATGATCCTGCTCGTCCTCACGGTCTTCATCACGGGCACCCTGGCCCGCTGGAGAGCCGTCCGCGCCAGGGAGAAGGCGGCACGAGCACAGGCAGGGGCGCAGCCGGCACCTCTCGCGCCCCACGACCAAGTCCCGTTCCCCCCGGTCCCGGAGCCGAGGAACGGCACCGCTCCCCGCACCGACCCGCCCCCGGTCCCCCTCACAACACCCCCGGGCACGGGCACGGAACGCGAGCCGGTGGCCGCAGGGACGGACATCGCCTACGAGACCAGCATCGCCCCTGGAACCGCCCCCACTGCACCGGCCGCACCGGCCGCGATGGCACAGCCCGCCCCCACAGCTCCCGCCCCCACGCCCTCCCTGCCGACCGGGGCAGCGGTCCCAGGGGCCCCCTTCCCGGCCGACGGGAAGCCGGCGGGCGTGCGGCCCATCCCCGCTCTGCTCCTCGGTGGCGCGGAGACCCGTCGCCCGGCCGCCATCCAGGCGGTACGTGACGCCGAGGGCCCGGCCCTGGTCGTCACCTCCGACCCCGTCCTCTGGTCGGACACCAAGGACGCCCGGGCGAAGCTGGGTCCGGTCCTCCTCTACGACCCGGCGCACCGCTGCGACACCCCGGCCCGCCTCCACTGGTCCCCCATCTCCGACTGCGAGGACAAGCCCACGGCGGCGGCCCGCGCCACGGCCCTCCTCGCCCCGATCCGCCCTACGGCCAAGATCGACCAGGCCGTGGCGGAGACGGCGGAGACCCTCCTCCGCAGCTATCTGCACGCCGCGGCGATAGATTCCCGTACCGTCCGCCACCTCCACCGCTGGGCCCAGGGCACGAACGTCCAGGAAGCCGTTCGCATTCTCCGTACGAACGCGAAGGCGGCAGCCGGCTCCGCGGGCGAACTGGAGTCGGCCCTGACATCCCACCCCGAACGCCGGGACATCGCCCAGGCTCTGACGGCTCGTGCGCTCTCGGCGCTCTCCACGGTCAACGTCCGGGAATCCTGCACCCCGAACCGAGCGGACTCGCTGGTCCTGGATTCCTTTGTGCACGAGGGGGGAACGCTTTATGTGGTCGGCGACCCCATCGAGGACCCGAAGGCGAACCCTTCCGCCATGCCGCTGTTGACGGCCCTCGCCTCAAGCGTGGTCGAGCGCGGCCGGCGCGTGGCCGAACGGTCATCCTCCGGTCGCCTCGACCCACCACTCACCCTGGTCCTCGACGATGTGGCCGCCGTGGCCCCGCTGCCCCAGCTGCCCGACCTCCTCGCCACCGGCACGGACCGTGGCCTGCCGACGCTGGCCCTCCTCCGCTCCCGCGAACAGGCCCGATCCCGCTGGCCCCACGCCGAACTACCGGTCTAGCGCACGGTCGAGCACGAACTCCAACTCGGACTGCCCGCCGTGCCCGGCCACCGGCACGGTCCGTCCACTCGGCATGAACCCCACCTTGCGGTAGAACGCCTGAGCCCGCGGATTCTCCTCGTGGACGATCAACCGAACCCGTTCCACGTCTCGGCTCCAGGCCCACTCCACGGCGGCGTCGAAAAGCCGCTCGGTGAGCCCGCGACCCCGCTCCTCAGGTCGCACGTACACCCCGACGAGATGGCCCTGCAGCCGCTCCACGGGCATTCCGGCCCAGTCCGTGGTCCCGGCTTCCTCGATCAGTACGGTGACGGATCCGACCCATGTCCCGTCCGCTCGCTCGGCGATGATCTGCCGTACGCCGAGTGCCCCTTCGGCACCGCCGGCGGCCCGCTCCTGCCAGAAGGAATCGGGCTTGCTGTTGGCCTGCTCGTATGTCTCCAGAAAGGCGACATGGGCCATGGGGTCCTGCAATGAGGCAAGCCGCAGCTCTTTCACCGCGGGCCACTCCTCCGCGTGTATGAAGCGAACCGTGTATTCCTCCGCACCCGTGTCACTCATACAAAGACCATAAACGACCCCAAACGCAGAAAGCCCCCGCCGGTTTCCCGGCAGGGGCTTTCTCAAAAATTGTTCGGCGGCGTCCTACTCTCCCACAGGGTCCCCCCTGCAGTACCATCGGCGCTGTGAGGCTTAGCTTCCGGGTTCGGAATGTAACCGGGCGTTTCCCTCACGCTATGACCACCGAAACACTATGAAACAATCAACCGCACCACGC
>NZ_JAMGBG010000092.1 GCF_023516595.1 Streptomyces neyagawaensis
CACCTGGCACATCGCACCGGCCGGTACATGACCACAGGGGCTGTCCGGCCTGACGGCCGGACAGCCCCTCACCAAGATCTTCATCGACCTTCTAGAGCTGGCCAGCCTGCCGCTGGGTCAGGCCGTACTTGCCGGCGATGCCGTTCCACAGCTGCGCGGCCTTCGTCTTCTCGGCGCTCGCCGTGCTGCTGGCCTGGTTGCCCGCCTGGGTCTCGCCGGTGGAGCGGGCCTGGCCCCGCTTGCAGAGCTTCCTCTTGCCGGCGACCTGGTCGGCCCACGCGGCGTAGTGGTTGTCGGCGGACGCGGAGGCCTGCCACGCCTTGGTGAGCGAGGTGGTCAGGGCGGCGTTGTCGGGCAGCTTGTCGACGGACAGCTCGCCGAGCTTGGTGACGAGGTCGTTGCGTTGCTTGGCCGCGTTGCGCAGATCGGTGGCGGCCTGGCCGAGGTTGGTGCAGGACCGGATGTTCGCGACCGCCTTGATCACGCTGTTGCGGCTGTTGCCGCTGTCCGCGAGCAGCTTGTCCAGCGCGACCGCCTGCTCCTTCGCCGGGTCGGCCGCCTCTGCCGACGACTCCTCGGCCGACGGCTCGGACGCCGTCACGGCCTTGTCGTCGCCCTGCCCCTGGTCGTCCTTGCCGCCGCTCGCCATCAGGGCGCCCGCCCCGATGCCGAGGACGGCGATCCCGATACCCACGGCGGCGATCAGCGGCACCTTGGAGCGCGTACGTCCGCCCCCCGAACCCCCGCCGTCACGTCTCGCGGTGGCCCGCCCGGGATGACCTCCGTGGCCACCCGGACCACCGGGGCCGCCGTGACCACGGGGACCACCGGGCCCCTGCGGCGGCTGGGCGCCGTACGGCTGCTCGATCCTCGGCATCTGCTGCGTGGCCCCGGCAGGCCCGGCGCCCGCGGGCTCGCTGCGGAAGAGGCTGTCGAACACGTCCGGCTGCTGCTGCGCACCGTACGCCTGGGGACGCTCCGGGGCGGGTGCCTGCGGCTGGGCGGGCACCGGCGGGATGAACTGGGTGGGCTCGGCGTCCGGGTTCGCGGTGGGCGGCAGGGGCCCGGCACCGTGGTCCGGGACCCGCCCGAGGTACGCCGTCGCGTCGGCCGACGCCTCCGGCGGCAGCGCGCCCGGCCCCACCGGCGGCAGGAACTGGGTGGCGGCCTCCGGCGCCGCGGGCACCGGGGGTATGTACTGCGTCGCCGCCTCGTCCCCGGGCAGCGGACCGGCGGACGGCACCGGCGGAAGGTACTGGGTGGCCCCCTCGTCCACCGGCGGGGCCGGCGGCATGGGCGCCCCGCCCGACGCGAGCGACACCTCTCCCGCGACCGGCGGCAGAGGCATCCCGGAACCACCCCCGGCATACCCGTCGCCCGCGTAGGGCCCCTGCGCCGCCCCTGGCGCGCCGTACACGCCCTGGGGCCCGCCCTGCGCCCCGTACGCGGCCTGCGCAGGCCCATCGGCCCCGTACCCGGCCTGGGAGGCTCCCTGCGCTCCGTACCCGGCCCGGGCCCCGTCGCTTCCGTACGCGCCCTGCGCCGACCCCTCGGTTCCGTACCCGGCCTGAGACCCCTCGGCCCCGTACCCGGTCTGCGACGACCCGCCCGTCCCGTACCCGGGCTGAGACCCGTCGGCCCTGTATCCGCCCCCGGACTCCTCGGACCCGTACCCGCCCGCGGCCCCCTCCGGCCCATACGCTCCCCGGGGCCCCTCGGACCCGTACGCGGCCTGCGACGGCCCCTCGGGGGGCAGCGGCAGGCCGCCGGACCGGGCGCTCTGGTCGCCCCACTCGGGGGCGCCGCCCCAGGAACCGGCGGGCGGCTGGTTCCGCGCGTCGTGACCGCCCTGGTTCCACGTCGGGGCCGACGCGCCGGGAGGCAGGGGAGCCGGGGGCAACTCGCTCGGGTGCAGCGGCGCCCCACCGTCGGAGGGCAGCACGATGCCTTCGCGCGCGGGCCGCGCCGAGGGCTCCTCGCCCTGTCCACTCTGCGTCACCGGGACTCCTACGAACGGGGGACTTGCGGAATCGTCGCCTCACGCTACCGGTTCCCGGCGACCACCTCAGCACCACCCGCACCCCACCGAGCGCCCCGGCCCAGCCCCAGGAGGACCCCGGCCCGCCGAACCCCGGCCGCGTGACGACCGAGCCGCCCCACCGGCGGCACGACCGGGGTCCTTCCGGCGGAGTTACGCCGCCTGGAGCTCCATCCGCGCCCCGAACTCCCTGACCACCGCCTCCTCCCGGAACGGCTCCAGCCTCTGCTGGAGGTCCTCCAGATACTCGGCCCCCCGGTTCGACCGCAGCGACCCGAGCAGCTCCACGGCCTTCAGGCCCGTGTGGCACGCCTGCTCGACCTCGCGCTGCTGCACCTGCGCCGTGGCGAGCAGCACATAGCCGATCGCCCGCCGCCGGGCCCGCGACTCGGGATGCTTGGCCAGCGACTCCTCGGCCTGCCGCGCCGCCGCCTCCGCCTGCCCGAGGTCCCGGTGGCAGTGCGCCAACTCATCGGCGAGGTACGCCTCGTCGAAGTGCCTGATCCACGTCGGGTCGTCCCCGGACGACGAATCCGCCGCCTCCAGCGCCTCGACGGCCCGCCCGGCCGCCGCCTGCGCGGCGCGCGCGTCGCCCATCAGTGCGTGCCCGCGCGCCTCCGCCGCATGGAACATGCACTCCGCGCGCGGTGTGGCGCGCCCACGCGCCCCTTCCTGCGCCGCCCGCGCCAGTTGCGCGATCTCACGCGGGTTCCCGAGCTGCGCGGCGAGGTGACTCATGGACGCGGCGAGCACATAGCCGCCGTACGCCCGGTCGCCCGCGGCCTGGGCGAGCCGCAGCGCCTGGATGTAGTAGCGCTGGGCGAGCCCGGGCTGCCCGGTGTCCACGGCCATGTACCCGGCGAGTTCGGTCAGCCGGGAGACCGCCGCGAACAACTCACGGCCCACCGCCTCCCGGTACGAGCCGGCCAGCAGCCCCGAGACGACGCTGTTCAAGTAGTGCACGACGACGGGCCGGACATGCCCGCTGCCGTATTGGTGGTCGAGGTCGACGAGCGCCTGGGTCATCGCGGTCACGGCCGCCACGTCGGCCAGACCGACCCTGGGCCCCGCCGAGCGGGCCACCTGGGAGTCCGGCGCCGAAATCAGCCAGTCACGGCTGGGCTCGACGAGCGCGGAGGCGGCGACGGACGACCCCGACAGGAAGTCCCGCCGGCCCACGTCGCTGCGCCACAGCTCGCAGACCTGCTCGATGGCCCCGAGGACCGTCGGCGAGAACTGGAGCCCGACGCCGGACGCGAGGTTCTTGCCGTTGGCCATGCCGATCTCGTCGATCGTGACCGTACGGCCCAGCTTGCGCCCCAGCGCCTCGGCGATGATCGCGGGAGCCCGGCCCCGCGGCTGCTGTCCGCGCAGCCAGCGCGCGACGGACGTCTTGTCGTAGCGGAGGTCGAGTCCGTGCTCCGCGCCGCACATGTTGACCCGCCGGGCCAACCCGGCGTTGGAACAGCCCGCTTCCTGGATGAGCGCCTGCAGCCGTTCGTTCGGCTGCCTTGCGACGAGCGGCCTTGCGGCCATGGCGTACCCCCTGTGGCTGTGGTGCCTGCCCACGCTTCGAGTTGACGTGTCCTCAGCGGCCGATCCCCTTCGGGCACCCGGACATACGACACGGTGCGCGCCGAACACGCGTACCGAAAGCGCATACCCAGCTGCCGAACGGATCCGGCCTCGAAGATCAATGCCCCGCCGACATACCGAAGATGCGAGACATTCCACGATTGCCGGGGTAAACACGGATGCTGTACCCCACACGTGGCTACCCGGCTCACTCGGTGATCCCGCCCGCGCGCCCCCGGACATGCACCCATGCGCCCCGCCCCGATCGACGATGCTCTCCCCCGCGCATGTGACATCCGTAACCACTGATGAGCGCTAGAGTTGTGTTCATCGTGGAAGAGACCATCGCGGGCCCTGAAGCTGCCCAAATCCCGAAGCAGCGTGGTGAAACGCTGCTGGACACCGCCGTTCGATACGCCGAAGAACGTCACTGGGACGTGTTTCCCGGTGCGTGGCTGGAAGCAGTCGACGGGGTGCAGCACTGCTCTTGCGGCAACACCACGTGCGCGACCCCCGGCGCGCACCCGGCGCGTGAGGACTGGGCGACCCAGGCGACAGGCAGTGCGACCGTCGCACGCCGTCTGTGGTCCAAGCAGCCGACCGCGTCGATCCTGCTGCCGACAGGGCGTACGTTCGACACGATCGACGTTCCCGAGACGGCCGGCCTGCTGGCGCTGGCCCGGATGGAGCGCATGGATCTGACGCTCGGCCCGGTGACCTGGACGCCGGACCGCCGGATGCACTTCTTCGTGCTGCCGGGCGCGTCGGTCAAGGTCCCCGATCTGGTACGGAAGTTGGGCTGGTCCCCGCTGTCGCTCGACCTCAGGGCGCTGGGCGAGGGCGAGTACGTGGCGGCGCCGCCGACCCGGTACGGCTCGCGGGGTGCCGTGCAGTGGGCGCGTCGCCCCACCCCGGCGAACCGCTGGCTGCCGGACGCGGAGGAGCTGATCTCGCCCCTCGCGTACGCGTGCGGCAGGGACGGCCGCCGATAACCCTCCGGGTGGCGCGATGAGTGATCCCACATCCAACTGCCCATGCAGTGAGCTGACTTGACGTTGCCGACCCGGCAACCTGTCCACTCGTCGGACCGAACTGGCGGGCGACGGTCGGCAGTTTGAGGGCGACGGTCCGAGGCGGCGGCCGGCGCGCGGCGGTTGGTGGTCCGTCGTCGGTGGTCAGAGGGTGGCGAACAGGTCGTCCAGGGGGGCGGGTACGCGGTCGGGGGCGAGGGCCTCGACGAGGACTCGTCCGTACTGGATCTTGCGGCCCTTCTTCGTGCCGAAGAACCGGCGGAGCTGCTGCTGGGCGGGGCGGCCCTGCTGGGCGGGCTGGCGGAGGAAGGTCTGCAGGGGGCGCAGGTCGCCCTCCGCGCGGACGAGTTCCTGGACGCGGGTCGTGCCGAGCGCGCGGATCAGCTCGTCCTCCAGGTCGGCCGCGCACACGAAGTACCCCTCGGGCGCCGCCCCGGCGCGTTCCCAGCCGCGGGCGTAGTAGCCGCGCTCCCGCTCGTCGCACAGCCCGGTGAGGCGGAGGCCGAGGCCCGACGGGCCGAGGAGCCCGGCGAAGCGGCCGACGCTCATCGCGCCGCCCATCGGCAGGACGCACACTCCTTCGGCTGCGAGGTCCCGCCCGCGTCGCGCGGCGAGTGCGTCGACCGCCGCGACGTCGCTCGGCCCTTCGAGCAGCACGACCGCCCGGACACCGGCCGTCGCCACCAGGTCCCGCGCCGGGTCGCCGGGCCCACCCGCCGCCCACTCGATGACCGCCTGCCGGAACGCCCCCATGTCAGCCATGCGACGAGTCTCCGCCGTTTCCGTCCACCGGGACAGGGATTTTCGCCGCGCGACGACCATCGCGGCCGGCGCCGGGGACGATGTCCGCCCTGCGGCCGAGGCCGCGGAACGGCGCCGGGCGGGAGTTTCGCCGGTTCAGGCCGCGCCGCTCGACGACCGGACGCAGGCCGTCGGTGGGCGGCCGCATCACCCCGGTCTGGACCGAACCACGAACGGTCTGGACCGGACCACGAAGACCAGCATCCAGGCCGTGACGATCTGTCAGGACACCGACACGGTCCTCCTCGGCGACAACAGCAACAGCGCCCGAACCGCCCCGGTCTACGAGGACCCCGCCCCGGACCCGACACCGTCCGACCCTGGCAGGCCGAAGCCGTCCGACACCCCGACGACCCCGGTGCCGGACCCGTCGGGCACCGCGAGCGGTGAGCCGGGGAACCCGCCGGGGAACCGGCCCGACCCGGAAGGCGGTCTCGCCGACACCGGCTCCGGCGTCCCCGCCGGACTGCTCTCCGGCATCGCCCGCCGCGGTCGTCGCGGCTGGCGGCGCCCTGGTGTGGTGGATGCGTCGCCGCAGGGGCGCCCACAGCTGAACCCTGACGGGCGGAGCCGGGCCGCACCGGGTCCTGCCCCGCGTGACACGCGAGGGCCCCGGAAGCATCCCGCTCCGGGGCCCTTACGGCGGGGGGCCGTCCGCTCAGTCGGTGAAGCCGTCCAGGAACGGCTCTATCGCGGCGCGCCACGCGTCCGGCTGGTCGTAGTGGACGAGGTGGCCGGCGTCGGCGACCTCGGCGTACTGGCCGTGGGGCAGGACGCGGACCATCTCCTGGGCCTCGGCGCGGCCCAGCTCACCGTCGAGGCCCCGGACGACGAGGGTGGGGCACCGGACCTGGGTCAGCTCCTCCCAGTGCGCGTCGTACACCCAGGTCTCGCGGGTCTTCAGCATCTGCTCGGGGTCGAAGACGGGCCGCCAGCCGTCGGGCCCCTCGTGCATGACCTCGGCGTAGAACTCGCCGCGCGAGGGGTTGGGGCGCTCCACCCAGGGGTCGTCCTCGCCGAACCACTTGCGGACGTCGGCGAGGGTCGCGAAGGGCAGCGGCCAGGCCTTGAACCAGCTCTCCCACTCCCGCTGGGAGGCGGCGCCCAGCGCCGAGGCCCGCATGTCGCAGATGATCAGACCGCGCACCAGGTCCGGGCGCTTGGCGGCCAGTTGCCAGCCGGTGAGCGCGCCCATGGCGTGGCCGATGAGGATGACGGGGGCGAGGCCGAGCTGCTCGATCGCCGCCTCGGCGTCCTCCACATAGGCCTCACGGGTGTAGGCGGCCTGCTCCGGTTTCTCGCTCCGGCCGTGGCCCCGCTGGTCCAGGGCGACGGCGCGGTGCCGCTCGGAGAGCCATCGGGCGGTGGGCGCCCAGTGCGAGGCGCGGCCCATGAGGCCGTGCAATAACAGGACGCCGGGCCCCGGCTCGCCGCCGGGTTTCTCCCCCGCTCCCGGCTCGGTCCGTCCGCCGGTCAGGTCACCGGGTATGTCCCCGGTCTTGGGCGGGTCCCCGAACTCCCAGGCAGCGAGACTCACGCCGCCCGCTCCGGTCACGTCGATGCGCCGCGTCATTGGCACCCCCCACACTCCCGCTCGGACCGCCCGCCGCCGAAGCTCTCGCCGCGCTTCGAACCGGGTGGTCCATTCGTCCTGACCGCTGTCGTACCGCTGTCGTGCTGCCCTTGCTGTTCGCGCCGTGGTGCACGCCGCTCGAACGGCGCGCCCTCGTTGTTACAGCGCGCGTATCGATCGGCACGTTACGTATGGGATGCGTGGGTCGGTCCGGGACGGGCCGCTCGACGTGACGCCACGCCGTACAGGTTATCGAATAAACATTCGAAGAAGCCGTTCCTGACGACAACACCCCTCGTTCGAGTGACCCCCCTCAAGGATTGCCCGCCGCCGCCGAGGGGAGATCTTCAACGGGAGGCGGACCGCTCGGGGAAAACGGTCCGAGGGGGATGACCCTGGGAGCTCGGGGCTCCGGGTCAGCACAGGGGAGGACAGGCCCCGGCGCCGCATGGCGCCGGGGCCCTCCTCACGTCCACGGCACATATCCGCCCCGCCCCCTCCTCCGCCACCGCGAGATCGCCGTCTCGGGCGGCCAAGAGCCCCTCAGGTCATATGCCTCACGGGCAAGCCTCGCACGCGAACGGTCCGCGCGCTGCGATTCGGCGCACTGAATCTCGGACTTCGAGGGGCAGCCGGCGGACGGCCGAGGTGGCGGGCGTGACCCGTCCACGGACCGGCGGGAAAGCGCCTGCGGCGCTCGACGGCAGCGGGCGTCAGCGCTTGGCGACGAACACGTGCGAGGCGACCTCCGCCGCGAGCTCGGCGGCCTCGCCGCCGCTGCCCACGAGCACCCCGCCGGCCGCCTCCGTCACACTCACCACGGAGCCGGGCTGCACGCCCGCGCGCCGCAGCGTGTACATCAGCTGCGCGTCCGTCTGGATGGGCTCGCCGATCCGGCGCACGACGACGGTCTTGCCCTCGTTGCCCGGGTCGAGGTCCGCGAGGGAGACCATGCCCTCGTCGAGGAACGGGTCCGCGCCGTCCTTCTCGCCCAGCTCCTCCAGGCCCGGGATGGGGTTGCCGTACGGCGACTCCGTGGGGTGGCGGAGCAGTTCGAGCACACGGCGCTCGACGGCCTCGCTCATCACGTGCTCCCAGCGGCAGGCCTCCGCGTGGACCTGCTCCCACTCCAGGCCGATCACGTCGACGAGCAGGCACTCCGCGAGGCGGTGCTTGCGCATCACGCGCGTCGCGAGGCGGCGGCCCTCCTCGGTGAGCTCCAGATGCCGGTCCGCGGCCACGGAGACCAGGCCGTCGCGCTCCATGCGCGCGACCGTCTGGCTGACCGTCGGGCCGCTCTGATCGAGGCGCTCGGCGATCCGGGCACGCATGGGGACCACACCTTCCTCTTCGAGTTCGAGGATGGTGCGGAGATACATCTCCGTCGTGTCGATCAGTCCGGACATACGTGCCCCTCGATGAGATTCAGCGGCTTCGCTGCGCTGGCCCTGGACTCAATTCTTACGCATCCCACTGACAACCGGGCCGTCGCTGCCGTTTTCCCAGGGTGCCCTCCAAGGATGCCCTCCGAGGACCCGGGGTGGGCGCCGTCCCGGCACCCTTCTCCGCGCGCTTCTCCCCGACCGCCGTATTGGCACCGACCGTCGTATCGACACCGACCGCCGTATTGACACCCCACTGGTCCAGACCTCTAACGTGATCGCAGGTCGGACGGACGGAGGGGTGCGGGCATGGCGGACGGCACTGCGGCGGCACGGCGTTTCCTGGACGCGGCGATCGGGCTGGTGGAGCGCGTACGGGACGAGGAGGCCGACAGCGTCGCCGCCGCCGGGAAACTCGTCGCGGACACGGTCGTCGACGGCGGCCGCCTCTTCGCGTTCGGCGCCGGTCACTCCTCCCTCGCCGCCCAGGACCTCGTCTACCGGGCCGGCGGCCTCGCCCTGATGAACCTGCTGGCCGTGCCCGGCGCCGTCGGCGTCGACGTGATGCCCGCGACGCTGGGCTCCGCGCTGGAGCGGGTCGACGGACTGGCGACGGCCGTGCTCGACAGCAGCCCCCTGCGCGCCGGCGACCTCCTGATCGTCATCTCCCTGTCGGGGCGCAACGCCCTGCCCGTCGAGATGGCACTCCACGCCCGCGAACTCGGCGTGAAGGTCATCGGCGTCACCTCCGTCGCGTACGCCACCGCGACGACTTCACGCCACTCCTCGGGCACCTTCCTCAAGGATCACTGCGACCTCGTCCTCGACTCCAAGATCGGCGTCGGGGACGCCGAACTCACCCACGACGCCGTGCCCGCCCCCTTCGCCCCGGCCTCCACCGTCGTCACCTCCGCGCTCCTCCAGGCAGTCATGGCCACCGCCGCCGCCGACCTCGCCGACCGGGGCGTCCAGCCCCCGCTGCTGCGGTCCGGGAACGTCGACGGCGGCCTCGACTGGAACGACCATGTCTTCCGGGAGTACGGCGACCGCATCTTCTACCTGCGCTGACACCGCCCGTCGCCTGCGCCGGTACCACCCCCGCCCGGCGCCCCCGACGCGCCCTTCGGGTGTGTAGGGCGGTGGTGCGTGGGAACGGTGAGAAGGAAATCCGGCGTACAACGATTTCGTCCAAATCTTGCGTGAACCAGATGTGGGCTGGGTCACGTTCGAGTTGAATGATGACGAGTGAGCGAACCGACGCGCCGTACGTGCGGACGCAACGCAGCCTGCAGGGGGTTCAGGTGAGTGCTTCCCGGCGTAAAGGGGCCACCGACGCACTGGGGCCCGACGAGCCCGAAAAGAACGGTCCGGGCACCGGCCGCAACGGCCGGGGCAACCGCGACGGCCGGATCGACGACACCGATCAGAGCGTGCACAGCGACAACGGCGAAGACACCGACGCCGCAGACGACATCGACACGGAGGACGCCGTGGACTCCGTGGATCCCGGTGGCGCGGATCTCCTCGCCGCCCTCCTCGACGGCATGGACGCGGCCCTGTGCGCCTTCGACGCCGACGGGGTCGTCACGCACTGGAACCGCGAGGCGGAGCGCATCCTCGGCTGGAGCGCCGAGGAAGCCGTCGGACGGCGCGGCTTCGCCGGCTGGGCCGTACGGACCGCCGACGCGGAGGAGGTCGAGACGCGGCTGATGGCCGCCATGCACGCCTCCGGGCGGCAGGTCCACGAGTTCGCCCTCGTCACCAAGGACGGCGGACGGGTCCTCGTGCGCACCCAGTCCGCCGCGGTGCGCGGCCCCGACGGCAAACCCGCCGGCCTGTACTGCGCCTTCAGCGAGGTCCACGCCCAGATCGACCTGGAGCGGTCCATCGCGCTCAGCGAGGCCCTCTTCGACGACGCCTCGTGGGGAGTCGTCCTCGTCGACGTCGATCTGCGGGCCGCCGTCGTCAACGCGCACGCCGCCCGCTCCCTCGGCGTGGGCCGCACCGCCGTCCTCGGGCGCCCCCTCGGTGAGCTCCTCACCCAGGGCGTCGAGGAACTGGAGAGCGCCCTCACCCACGTCCTCGCCGAGGGCGCCCCGCCCGCGCCCGCCGAGATCTGGGTCGGCGTGCGAACCCCCGCCGGAGAGAAACGTCGCTGCTGGCGCAGCGGCTTCCTCCGTCTCGCCTCACCGCTCGCCGAGGAACCCGTCCCCCTCGGTGTCGGCTGGCTCTTCCAGGACATCACCGAGGCCAAGCAGAGCGAACAGGAGGCCGCCCTCCTCCGTTTCCGCGTCAACCAGCTGCACCGGGCGGCACGCGCCGCCGCCGAGTGCGAGGACCCCGGCGAGGCCGCCACCGTGCACCTCGACTTCGCCCTCGCCGGCTTCGCCGACCACGCCCTCATCGACCGGGTCGCGGGCACCCCGCCGGCCGACGACGGGCCCGTACGGCTCGTGCGGGCCGCCGCCACGCCCTCCGGCGCGCCCGGCCCCAGCAACCTCGCCGGCCACGCCGGCATCCCCGTCCGTTACGGCCAGGGCCACCCCGCCCTGCAATGCGTGGAACGGGCCGGGTCGGTACGCGCCAGCGCCGGGTCCGCCGCCCCGGAGGCCGCCCGCGAGTGGGCCACCGCCCGCCAGTGGCCGCCGGAGACGGTCCACGCCCTCTGCGCGGTGCTGCGCAGCCGGGGCCGCACCCTCGGCGTCGTCACCTTCCTCCGGAACGCCGGCCGCACCCCGTTCGAACGCACCGACTCCCTCTACGCGGAGGACGTCGCCGTACGCATCGCGGCGGCCCTGGATCTGGAGACGCTGGGGAAGGCGGCCCAGTAGGCGGCCCAGTTGGTCGGCTCGCGCGCGGAGGAGTCGGCGCGAGCGTGAACGGCTGCGTCAGGCCGCCGCGCACGGCGGCGCGCATGGCGAGGCCGCGCCCCGGCGATGTGAGCGCCTGGGCCACGCGTGCGTGGCTGTCGGCAGGAGCGCGGTCGGTGTCCCCACGTGCAGGGCCTGCGGTCCGAGGCGGCGGTCCGAAGCGAGGAGCGGAACGGGGTGCCCCGGGTCGCCGGAAAAGGATCGCGTGGGTGTGGTGGGCGGGCGGAGAATCGGGGGATGGCGATCATTCACCGGACCACGCTCACGCCCACCAAGCTCGAACTGCTCACCGCCTGGCTGCCGGGCCGCCCCTGGTACCGGGGCGGTGCGGGCGAGCCGCGGTTGGCCAGGGCCGGAGGGTTCCGGCTCGACGATCCGGAGGGCGAGGTCGGCATCGAGTTCATGGTGGCCACCGACACCGCCGGCCCCGAACCCGTCCACTACCTGGTGCCCCTCACCTACCGCGGCGCTCCCCTCGACGGCGCCGAGCACGCCCTGATCGGCACCACCGAGCACGGCGTGCTCGGCACACGCTGGGTCTACGACGGCTGCCACGACCCCGTACTCGTCACAGAACTCCTCGCCCTGTTCGGGGGCCGCGCCCAGGCCCAGGCCCAGAGCCTCACCGACACCCCGGACCACGAGATCGTCCGCTCCTACACGGGCTCCGCGCCGCTGCCCCCGGCCCCCACCGGCGAGGCACCCTCCGCCGAGGACGACAAGGACGCCACCGGCATCGCCGTCGCGCCGGGCCTCACCCTCCGTCTGAACCGGCTCCTGCGGCCCGCCCCGGACGCCGCTGCCGGCCGTCCCGAGGACGCCCTGGGGCATGTCTCCGGCCACTGGGACCAGCAGGACGGCACCCGCGCCCGCGCTGTCTTCGCCGTCCTGCACGACTGACGCGGGCGCGTCACGGGTCAGCGTCGGTGTCGCGCTGTGGGCCCGCTGCTCGCGGCGGGCCCACGGTTCGTGGTCATCGCTTCCACGCCCAGTGCAGACGGTCCAGTCCGCTCTGGTTGTTCACCTTCAGGCTGAGGCGGGTGCCCGTGCCCTGGAGGGTGGTCAGGGAGTACGTGTCGCCGTTGCGCAGGCCCGGCCAGTAGACCGAACCCAGGCCCAGCTCCCGGATGGTGTCGGTGGCGGCCCGGATGTACGCGACCTCGTTGGAGCCGCCCACCGGGCCGTTGTAGTCGAGGCCGGTCGTCATGGAGGCGCCGAACTCGTCGAGGATCGTGCGCGAGGCGCACGTGCCGATGCGCTCCTTGAAGTCGGCCTTCCACTGGTCGACGCTCGTCCAGTCGGTGTGCCAGAAGCCGTAGTTGTGCAGCGCGATACGGGTGCCGTTCAGCCTGCTGTCGGCGCACACCGGCTTGACGTCCTCGCTGTACTTGACGCCGCCGATGAGGATCCGGTCGCGCGGCACGAAGCGGTGCGTCCTGACCCAGCGGGCGGCGACATCGCGCCATTCCTGCGAGGTGTAGCCGAACGGCTCGTTCATCGGCTCGAAGTACACCTTGGCGTTGCCCGCGTACGACGACGTGATCCGTGCCCACATACGGTCCCAGGCGGCCTGGTCGTCGATCTTGCCGTCCTTGGCGGTGTCGGCCTCCCAGTAGCCGAGGATGACCTTGAAGCCCTTGGCGGTGGCGGCGTCGATCGCACCCCGGTACGACTTCCAGAACGGGCCGTTCACGGAGGTCGGGTTGACCGGGAGGCGGACGGTGTTGGCGCCGAGCTTCGCGAACCCGCCGATGATCGCCGTGGACTTGGCGTAGGTGATGGCGTAGCTGTCGGACGTGGACAGGCCCGAGGGGACCACCGCGTCGTCGGCGTAGTTGTCACGCGGGTCCGCCCAGTTGACGCCCTTGAAGGCGCTCACCGGGAGGACGGCCTTGCCGGTGGAGGAGTCGGCCGCGGAAGCGGCGGACGCCGGGGCGGCGAGGGCCCCGCCGAACACCGTGGCGCCGGCCAACAGCGCCCCCAGACAAGCGGTCCCCCGATGGTTCTTTCGTGACACGACATCCCTTTCTGGGCAGTTGCGTCCGCGAAACCTCGACAGCAGGTCGGCGGCTCTGTGGCTTCCGCAACGTAGAAGAGACCTCAAACAGAGGTCAACACATCAGCACACCAAATCTCATCAACAAACGAGGTGCGCCTTCCCCGCAGCTATCCCCAACAGGAGGCCCCCCACATCCCGGCACCCCCGGTTCACGCAACTGCGAGGCCAGGGACGGTCGATCGGCGGACCGTCGACACCGAGAACGGTTCCGGCATCCCACACACCCCTGCCGCAAGACCGACGGACACTCTCCGGTATCACGCACAGCCCTCCCGGCCCGCGCGACCTAGTTCACGATCGCGATCAGGTCCGGACGGGCAGCATGACCGCGATCATGGGCCCCGTCGACCATGGTGAGAGGCGGGAAAATCTCTCGGAAAATCGCTTGAGCGCCTCCATCCGGCTGCCTAATGTTGTGCTCACTTCGGAGAGGAGGTGGTTCGGCAGATGTATGAATACCGGACGGAAGAGGTGGCTGCGGGCTAGTAGTCCGCTGTCGTACTCGGTTCGGCGCCGGACCCGTACGCCCATGGGCGTGCAGCCGGCCAATCCAACGCAGTCACCCGACCCGTGGGCTCGCCGGTACGTCCGGCCGGCTTTCTCTTCCTTCGGAAGAGAGACCTGAGCCCGCGGGTCGTCTGCGTTTGTGGGGGGCGGAGTATTCTGAGGGCATGGTTCTGATGCTTGTTCGACGCCGGCACGTGGATTTCGTGCGCGTCACAAGCACGGGCTGTCGGCGTTCCGCCTGAGATCAGCCTCTTCGGTCTTTCCCGTTTCTGCTGTCCTGCCCTTACCCCTTGGCACCCGCGGCCCCGCCCCACCCTCGGCGCCGGCGCGGGCCCCCGTACACCCTGCGGACGTGTCTCATGATGTATCAGCAGCTTCCCATCATCGATGTCTCGGCGGCCGAGCGCGGGCCCGAGGCGCGCGGGCTGTTGCACGCGCAGTTGCACAGCGCGGCGCACGATGTGGGGTTCTTCCAGCTCGTCGGGCACGGGGTGGAGCAGGCGGAGATCGAGCGGCTCACCCGGGTCATGCGGGAGTTCTTCGCGTTGCCCGAGGGTGAGCGGCTCGCCATCGACAATGTGCGGTCGCCGCACTTCCGGGGCTACACGCGCACCGGGGACGAGCGGACCGGAGGCCGGCAGGACTGGCGGGACCAGCTGGACGTGGGCGCCGAGCGGCCGGCCCGGGTGCCGGCGGACGGGGAGCCCGCGTACTGGTGGTTGCAGGGGCCCAACCAGTGGCCGGAGTCGCTGCCCGAGCTGCGGGAGGTCGCGCTGGGGTGGATCGACCGGCTGAGCGGCGTCGCCGACCGGCTGCTGCGGGAGCTGCTGATGTCGATCGGCGCCCCGGCGGACTTCTACGCGCCGATCTTCGGGGAGAGGGCGCACCCGCATCTGAAGCTGGTGCGGTATCCGGGCAGCGCCGGGGACGGCGCCGACCAGGGGGTGGGCGCCCACAAGGACTACGGGTTCCTGACCCTGCTGCTCCAGGACCAGGTGGGCGGGTTGCAGGTGGAGCGGGAGGACGGGCTGTTCCATGAGGTGCCGCCCATCCCGGGGGCCTTCGTGGTGAATCTCGGGGAGCTGCTGGAGGTGGCCACCCAGGGGTATCTGGTGGCGACCAACCACCGGGTGGTGAGCCCGCCGGGCGCGACCGAGCGGTTCTCGGTGCCGTTCTTCTACAACCCCCGGCTGGACGCGCGGATAGAGCCGCTGGTCTTCCCGTACGCCTCGGCCGCGCCCGGCGTGACCGACGATCCGGCGAATCCGCTGTTCGCGGAGTACGGGTTCAACGAGCTGAAGGGGAAGCTGCGGGCGCATCCGCTGGTGGCGGAGCGGCATCACGCGGGGCTGCTCAGCCCCGCGTGAGTCCCGTGCCCGTCCCGTGTGACGGGCCTCGCGGCGGTCCCGCGTCCCAGGGGCTGCCGCGTCAGTGCGCGATGTCCTCGTAGCCCTCGATCTCGCGGGGGCTGCGGGGGCCGGGGCCGGTGTAGCGGGCGGAGGGGCGGACGAGGCGGCCGGTGCGCTTCTGTTCGAGGATGTGGGCGGACCAGCCGGCCGTGCGGGCGCAGGTGAACATCGAGGTGAACATGTGCGCCGGGACCTCGGCGAAGTCGAGGACGATGGCGGCCCAGAACTCGACGTTGGTGGCGAGGACACGGTCGGGCCGACGGGCGTGGAGCTCGGCGAGGGCGGCCTTCTCCAGGGCCTCGGCGATCTCGAAGCGGGGGGCGCCCAGCTCACGGGCGGTACGGCGCAGCACGCGGGCGCGGGGGTCCTCGGCGCGGTAGACGCGGTGGCCGAAGCCCATGAGGCGTTCGCCCTTGTCGAGGGCGTGCTTGACGTAGGCGTCGGCGTCGCCGGTGCGCTCGATCTCCTCGATCATGCCGAGGACGCGGGAGGGGGCGCCGCCGTGGAGGGGGCCGGACATGGCTCCCACCGCGCCGGAGAGGGCGGCCGCCACGTCGGCGCCGGTGGACGCGATGACGCGGGCCGTGAAGGTGGACGCGTTCATGCCGTGCTCGGCGGCGCTCGTCCAGTAGGCGTCGACGGCGGCGACGTGCTTGGGGTCGGGCTCGCCACGCCAGCGGATCATGAAGCGTTCGACGACGGACTGCGCCTTGTCGATCTCGCGCTGCGGAACCATGGGCAGGCCCTGGCCGCGGGCGGACTGGGCGACGTAGGACAGGGCCATGACGGCGGCGCGGGCGAGGTCCGCGCGGGCCTGCTCCTCGTCGATGTCGAGCAGCGGTTTGAGGCCCCAGACGGGGGCGAGCATGGCGAGGGCGGACTGGACGTCGACGCGGATGTCGCCCGAGTGGACGGGGATGGGGAAGGGCTCGGCGGGGGGCAGGCCGGGGCGGAAGGCGCCGTCGACGAGCAGGCCCCAGACGTTGCCGAACGAGACGTGGCCGACGAGGTCCTCGATGTCGACGCCGCGGTAGCGGAGCGCGCCGCCCTCCTTGTCCGGTTCGGCGATCTCCGTCTCGAACGCGACGACTCCTTCGAGACCGGGTACGAAGTCGGACATCAGGCGGCTCCTCGTGATGTGTGCGACAGGGGGATCGGCTGTTCGGGGTCCATCCAGAATGTTCCTGCACGATACGCCTGAGTGCCATCTTTGGGGAGGGTGTGCGGCACTCAGTGCCACCACGGGGCCGGGAGGGCCGTCGGTCGGCGGGGGCCGCGGGCGATACGGCAGGATGACCATGTGAACGATCCCGGTCTGGAGCCCGTGCCCGATCCCGCCGCGATGCGCAAGCAGTACCGCGCCGACGGGCTCGACGAGAGCGGGCTGGCCGCCGGCCCGATGGAGCAGTTCGGGCGGTGGTTCCTGGAGGCCGCGCAGGAGGGCGGGCTGTTCGAGCCGAACGCGATGGTGGTGTCGACGGCCGACGCGCAGGGGCACCCGAGTTCTCGTACGGTGCTGATGAAGGCGTACGACGAGCGGGGCTTCGTGTTCTACACGAACTACGAGTCCCGCAAGGCGCGTGACCTTGCGGAGAACCCCCATGTGTCGCTGGTCTTCCCCTGGCACGCGATCGCCCGGCAGGTGATCGTGACGGGGACGGCGCGGCGCACGGGCCGGGACGAGACGGCGGCGTACTTCCGGGTGCGGCCGCACGGGTCGCAGCTGGGGGCGTGGGCGAGCGCGCAGTCCTCGGTGATCCCGTCGCGGGCGGAGCTGGAGGCGGCGTACGCGGAGTTGACCGCCCGGTACCCGGAGGGCGAGCAGGTGCCGGTGCCGCCGCACTGGGGCGGTTTCCGGGTGATGCCGCGGAGCGTGGAGTTCTGGCAGGGCCGGTACAACCGGCTGCACGACCGGCTGCGGTACGTGGCGCTGCCGGACGGGTCGTGGCGGGTGGAGCGACTCAGCCCTTAACCGGGCGGGTCTCTCGGTCCAGGACCTCGTCGAGGAGTGCGGCCCACTGGGCGACGACCTTGTCGCGGCGGCCGGTGTCGTCGGTGAGGAGGTTGGCGAGGCCGAGGCCGCGGGCCATGTCGAGCATGCCCTGGACGGTTTCGCGGACGCCGGGGACGGTCTCGTCGGCGTGCAGGAGCTCGACGGCGATGCGGTGGGTCTCGCGGCCGACGCGGGCCTCCAGTTCGGTGACGCGGGGGCGGAGCTGGTCCTCGTTGGAGGCAGCGACCCAGAGGTGGAGGGCGGCCCGGAAGAGGGGGCCGGTGTAGAGGTCGACGAGGGCGGCGACGACGGCGCGGCGGTCGGCGGGGCCGTGGGGGAAGAGGTCGCGCAGGGCGAGGGAGCGTTCCTCGGCGACGTATTCGACGGCGGCGGTGAAGAGGTCCTCGCGGGTGCGGAAGTGGTGCTGGGCGGCGCCCCGTGAGACGCCGGCGCGCTCGGCGACGACGGAGACGGTGGAGCCGGCCCAGCCGTGTTCGGCGAGACAGGAGACGGCGGCTTCGAGGAGCCGTTTGCGGGTGACGCGGCTGCGGTCCTGCTTGGGACCGCGTTCGGCGACGGCGGCGGTGTCCGTGGCCGTCACCGTGGCCGCCGTCGTGTCCGTGGCCGTCGCCGCCGCTGTCACCGTGTCCGCCGTCGTGCCCTTGGACCTGCCCGTCGATGTATCCGCCGTGCTCACAGCACCCATCCCGGTTCCCGTCCTTCGAGGAAGGCCGTCATGCCCTCGCGGGCGTCGTCGGAGTCGAACAGCCGGGACGAGAGCCGGGTCAGTTCGCCCGCGTCCAGGTCGAAGTTCTCCAGCACCTTAGCCGTGAGCAGGCGTTTCGTTTCCGTCAGGGCCCTGGGTGCGGCTCGGCGCAGTCCATCGAGGACGGGTTCGAGGACGGCGTCGACATCGGGTCCGGTGGCGGTGAGCAGACCGATACGGGCGGCCTCGTCGGGGCCGAACCGTTCCCCGGTGAGGTAGTGGCGCGCGAGGGCGCGGGGGTCGGTGCGGGGGCGCAGGGTGAGGGAGATGACGGCGGGGGCGACTCCGATGCGGACCTCGGTGAACGCGAAGGTGGCGTCGGGCCCCGCGGCGGTGATGTCGCAGGCGCCGAGGAGGCCGAGGCCACCGGCGCGGACGTGGCCGGTGACCCGGGCGACGACCGGTCTGGGGAGCTCGACGATCCGGCGGAGCAGTCCGACGAAGGCGCCGGGCTCGGGTGGTCGGCGCAGGTCGGCGCCCGCGCAGAAGGTGGTGCCGGTGTGGGTGAGGAGGACGGCGCGGGTGGCGTCGTCCTTGCCGCAGTGGGCGAGGGCCTCGGCCAGTTCCCGCACGAGGTCGGCGGAGAGGGCGTTGCGGTTGGCCGGGGAGTCGAGGGTGAGGGTGGTGATGCCGCGGTGGTGGGCGGTGCGTACGAGGGGTGCGGGGGTGTCCGTCACAGGCGCTCCCTGAGTTCTCGGCGGAGGATCTTCCCGGAGGCCGCGCGGGGGACGCCGTCGATGAAGGTGACGCGGCGGACGCGTTTGTAGGGGGCGACGCGTTCGGCGACGTACATCATGACCTCGCCCTCGGTGAGCCCGGTGGTGGTGGGGTGGGGAACGACGAAGGCGTGCGGGACCTCGTTGCCGTCGGCGTCGTAGTGGCCGATGACGACGGCGTCGGCGATGCCGGGGTGGGTGATGAGGAGGGCTTCGAGTTCGGCGGGCGCGACCTGGAAGCCCTTGTACTTGATGAGTTCCTTGACGCGGTCGACGACGTACAGCCAGCCGTCGGCGTCGCAGTGGGCGATGTCGCCGGTGGCGAGCCAGCCGTCGGCGTCGATCATGGCGGCGGTGGCGTCGGGGCGGCCGAGGTAGCCCTTCATGACCTGGGGGCCGCGGATGAGGACCTCACCGGGCTCCCCCACGGGGACGTCCCGGGCGGGGTCGTCGAGGGAGACGATGCGCATCTCGGTGCCCGCGATGAGCTTGCCGACGGTGCCGGGGGGCGCGGCGGCGGCCTGGTCGAGGGGGACCACGTGGGAGCAGGGCGAGAGTTCCGTCATGCCGTAGCCCTGGACGACGGGCGGCAGGCCGAGGCGGACGGAGCACGCGGCGGCGAGCCGGGCGTCCAGGGGCGCGGCGGCGGACAGCACGTGCCGGACCGAGGAGAGGTCGTACCGCTCGGCGGCGGGGTGCTTGGCCAGGGCGAGGACGATGGGCGGCGCCACGTAGAGGTGGGTGATGCGGTGCTTCTCGATGGCGGCCAGGTACGCCTCCAGGTCGAAGCGGGGCAGGACGACGACGGTGGCGCCGCGGCGGAGCGGGGCGTTCATCAGGGCGGTGAGGCCGTAGATGTGGAAGAAGGGCAGGACGGCGAGGACGCGGTCGCCGGGGGCGGCGGGCATGACGGGTTCGAGCTGGGCGAGGTTGGTGGCGACGGACCGGTGGGTGAGCATGACGCCCTTGGGGACGCCGGTCGTGCCGGAGGAGTACGGCAGCACCGCGAGGTCGGCCGCCGGGTCGATGTCGACGGCCGGCTCGGGGGCGGTGGTGGCGAGCAGGTCGATGAGGGAACGGTGGCCGGGGGCGCTGTCGCAGACGAGGATCTCCCGGATGCCACCGGCGCGTTCGGCGGCGGCGCGGGCGGTGTCGAGGAGGGGCGAGACCGTGATGATCCAGCGGGCGCCCGAGTCGCTGAGCTGCTTGCCGAGTTCGTCGGCGGTGGCGAGGGGGTGTGCGGTGGTGACGGTGGCCCCGGCGCGGGTGGCGGCGTAGAAGGCCGTCGGGTAGGCGATGGTGTTGGGGCTGTGCAGGGCGAGGACATCGCCCTTGCGGACGCCGGCCTCGGTGAGGGCGGCGGCGAGCCGCCGGTGGAGGCGGTCGAGTTGCTCGTACGTGAGGGTGGTGCCGTCGGTGCCGTCGATCAGCGCCGGGGTGTCGCCGTGATCGGTGGCGTGGCCGAGGACGGCGTCGTGGATGGGCAGGTCGACGGGCGGGATGTCTGCGTACTCGCTGCGGAACATGGTTCCTCCTGGCAGTACGGCTGAGGTCGGCTGCGGCGTGCGCGGCTGGGGCCCGGCGGCCGCCGTTCACCACCGGTGGGGGCGTCGGTGGCCGGATGCGGGTGGGGCGGCTCAGAGGGAGGGTCAGGCGGACATCAGTACGACTTGGGCAGGCCGAGGGTCTGGTGGGAGACGTAGTTGAGGATCATCTCCCGGCTGACGGGGGCGATCCGGGACACGCGTGCGGCGGTGATCAGGGAGGCGAGGCCGAACTCGCGGGTGAGGCCGTTGCCACCGAGGGTGTGTACGGACTGGTCGACGGCTTTCACGCACGCCTCACCGGCGGCGTACTTCGCCATGTTGGCGGCCTCGCCGGCGGCCGCGTCGTCTCCGCTGTCGTAGAGGTGAGCCGCCTTCTGCATCATCAGGCGGGCCAGTTCGAGTTCGATGTGGGACTGGGCGAGAGGGTGGGCGATGGCCTGGTGGGCGCCGATGGGCTGACGCCACACGGTGCGCTCACGGGCGTACTCGACGGCCCTGCCGAGGGCGTGGCGGGCCATGCCGATGGCGAACGCGGCGGTCATGATGCGCTCGGGGTTGAGGCCGGCGAACAGCTGGAGCAGGCCGGCGTTCTCGTCGCCGACGAGAGCCTCGGCGGGCAGCCTCATGTCGTCGAAGACCAGCTCGAACTGCCGCTCGGAGGCACGGAGTTCCATGTCGATGGGCCGGTAGTCGAAGCCGGGGGTGTCCCTGGGGACGATGAACAGGCAGGGCTTCAGACTGCCGGTGCGGGCGTCCTCCGTGCGGCCGACTATGAGGGTGGCGTCGGCCTTGTCGACGCCGGAGATGAAGACCTTGCGGCCGGTGAGCAGCCAGTCGGCGCCGTCGCGGCGGGCCGTGGTGGTGATGCGGTGACTGTTGGAGCCGGCGTCGGGTTCGGTGATGCCGAAGGCCATGGTGCGGGTGCCGTCCGCCAGGGCGGGCAGCCATTCGCTCTTCTGGGCGTCGGTGCCGAAGCGGGCGATGACCGTGCCGCAGATGGCGGGCGACACGACCATCATGAGCAGGGGGCAGCCGGCGGCGCCGAGTTCCTCCAGGACGATGGAGAGTTCGGCGATTCCGCCGCCGCCCCCGCCGTATGCCTCCGGCAGGTTGACGCCGAGGTAGCCGAGCTTGGCGGCCTCCGACCAGAGGGCCTCCGGGGCGAAGTCGCGGCCGTGGCGTTTGCCGAGGGCTGCGACCGCGGCTCGTAGGGCCTGGTGTTCTTCGGATTCGATCACGGGGGACATGAAGGGCTCCTAAGAGGGTGGGCGGCTGTTGTCGGGAGGGTGCGGGTGGTCGGGGTTGGTCGCGCTCACGCGGCGGAGCCGCATATCGAAACAGCCCCGCGCCCCTACGTCGGCTGCACCACCGCCAGCAACATGCCGGGCTCCACCTGTTGTCCGGCCACCACGTGCAAGGCCGTCAGGGTTCCCGGCGCCGGTGCGGTGATCTTGTGTTCCATCTTCATTGCCTCCAGCCAGAGCAGGGGTTGGCCCGCCTCGACCGGGGTGCCCGGTTTGGCGTTGTCGGCGAGGCGGACGACCGTGCCGGGCATGGGGGCCAGGAGGGAGCCGGCGGCCTGGGTGGTGGTGGGGTCGGGGAAGCGGGGCAGGGCCCTCAGCTCGGTGGTGTTGACGTAGCGGGTGTCGCCGTAGCGCGTCACCTCGTACGTCCTGCGGATGCCGTCGGTTTCGAGGACGACCCGGTCGGCGTCGGCGTGGACGACGGTCACGCCGTCGGCGTCGAGGCCCGTCCTGGTGTGGCGGTACGTCACCTCGTGCTCCTCACCGGCCAGTTCGTAGCGCCTGGTGTGGGGGCGGGAGGGCAGGTTGCGCCAGCCGCCGAAGCGGGGGTCTCCGTGGGCGCGCGCGTCGGCGAGGGCGGCGGCCAGGGGGGCGTGCGGGTCGGGGGCCGGGGCGGTGAGGCGGGGCAGGTGGCGGTCGTAGAAGGCCGTGGTCATGCGGGCCGTCGTGAACTCGTCGTGCCGCAGGGAGTGGATCAGCAGGGCCCGATTGGTGGTGGGGCCGTGGATCGTGGTGCGGTCCAGGGCGCCGGCGAGCTTGCGGAGGGCCTCGGCACGGGTGGGGGCGTGGGCGACGACCTTGGCGATCATCGGGTCGTAGTGGACGCCGATCTCGTCGCCGTCGGTGTACCCGGTGTCGAGGCGGACGTCGTCCGGGACGGTCAGGCGGTGCAGGGTGCCGGTCCGGGGGGTCCAGCCGGTGGCGGGGTCCTCGGCGTAGAGGCGGGCCTCGACGGCGTGGCCGTACGGGGCCGGGGGTTCGGGCGGCAGGGCGGCGCCCTCGGCGACGCGGAGCTGTTCGGCGACCAGGTCCAGGCCGAACACGGCTTCCGTCACCGGGTGTTCGACCTGGAGGCGGGTGTTCATCTCCAGGAAGTGGGCGCGGCCGTCGGCGACGAGGAACTCGACGGTGCCGGCACCGACGTAGGAGACGGCGTGCGCGGCGCGTACGGCGAGGGTGCGCAGTTCGGCTTCGAGGTGCGCCGGGAGGCCGGGGGCGGGGGCCTCCTCGATGACCTTCTGGTGGCGGCGTTGCAGGGAGCAGTCGCGCGTGCCGAGGGCCCAGACGGTGCCGTGGGTGTCGGCGAGAATCTGCACCTCGACGTGGCGGCCGACCTCGACGTACGGCTCGATGAACACCTCGCCGTCGCCGAAGGCGCTCGTGGCCTCGGCGCGGGCGGCCTCCAGGGCGGCGTCGAGGTCGTCGAGGCGGCGGACGACGCGCATGCCGCGGCCGCCGCCACCCGCGGCGGCCTTCACCAGGACCGGGAGGTCGGCCTCGGTGACCTCGGTCAGGGGCGCGAGGCCCATGAGCTGTTTGGCGCGGGTCTTCGACGCCATCGCCTCGATCGCCTCGGGGGGCGGGCCGATCCAGGTGAGGCCGGCGTCGAGGACGGCGCGGGCGAAGTCGGCGTTCTCGGAGAGGAAGCCGTAACCGGGGTGGACGGCGTCGGCGCCGGCGGCGAGGGCGGCCTTCACGACCAGGTCGCCGCGCAGGTAGGTGTCGGCGGGGGCCGCGCCCGGGAGGCGTACCGCCTGGTCGGCGACGCGTGTGTGCAGGGCGGTGGCGTCGGCGTCGGAGTGCACGGCGACGGTGCGGATGCCCAGCTCACGGCAGGTGCGGAAGATCCGGCAGGCGATCTCGCCGCGGTTGGCGACGAGCACTGAAGTGATCACGTGGTCCCTCACATCCGGAAGACGCCGAAGCCGCCGCGGGCGCCCTCGTAGGGGGCGGTGTGGATGGCCGACAGACACAGGCCGAGGACGGTGCGGGTGTCGCGCGGGTCGATGACGCCGTCGTCGTACAGCCGCCCCGACAGGAACATGGGCAGCGACTCGGACTCGATCTGCTGCTCCACCATGGCGCGCAGCGCGGCGTCCGCGTCCTCGTCGTACGGGTGGCCCTTGGCGGCGGCCGACTGGCGGGCGACGATCGACAGGACGCCCGCGAGCTGCTGCGGGCCCATGACGGCGGACTTGGCGCTGGGCCAGGCGAAGAGGAAGCGGGGGTCGTAGGCGCGGCCGCACATGCCGTAGTGGCCGGCGCCGTAGGAGGCGCCCAACAGGACCGACAGGTGCGGGACCTTCGAGTTGCTGACCGCGTTGATCATCATCGCGCCGTGCTTGATGATGCCGCCCTGCTCGTACTCCTTGCCGACCATGTAGCCGGTGGTGTTGTGGAGGAAGAGCAGCGGGATGTCGCGCTGGTTGGCGAGCTGGATGAACTGGGCGGCCTTCTGCGACTCCGCGCTGAACAGGACCCCTTGGGCGTTGGCGAGGATGCCGACGGGATAGCCGTGGAGGGTGGCCCAGCCGGTGGTGAGGCTGGGGCCGTAGAGGGGCTTGAACTCGTCGAAGTCGGAGGCGTCGACGATCCGGGCGATGACCTCGCGGGGGTCGAAGGGCACCTTCGGGTCGGCCGGGACGATGCCCAGCAGGTCCTCCGCGTCGTACTTCGGGGGCTCAGCGGGTCCGGGGTCGGGGTGGGCCTTGCGGTGGTTGAGGCGGGCGACGACACGGCGGGCCTGGCGCAGGGCGTCGTGCTCGTCGACGGCGAACTGGTCGGCGAGGCCCGACACGCGCGCGTGCATCTCGGCACCGCCGAGGGACTCGTCGTCGCTCTCCTCGCCGGTGGCCATCTTCACCAGCGGCGGGCCGCCGAGGAACACCTTGGCCCGCTCCTTGACCATGATCACGTGGTCGGACATGCCGGGGACGTAGGCGCCGCCGGCGGTGGAGTTGCCGAAGACGACGGCGACGGTGGGGATGCCGGCGGCGGACAGCCGGGTGAGATCGCGGAAGACGGCGCCGCCCGGGATGAAGATCTCCTTCTGCGAGGGCAGGTCGGCACCGCCGGACTCGACGAGGCTGATGCAGGGCAGCCGGTTGGCGAGGGCGATGTCGTTGGCGCGCAGGGCCTTCTTCAGGGACCAGGGGTTGGAGGCGCCGCCGCGTACGGTCGGGTCGTTGGCGGTGATCAGGCATTCCACGCCCTCGACGACACCGATGCCGGTGACGAGGGAGGCGCCCACCGTGTAGTCGCTGCCCCAGGCGGCCAGCGGGGACAGCTCCAGGAAGGGGGTGTCCGGGTCGAGGAGCAGTTCGACGCGTTCGCGGGCGAGCAGCTTGCCCCGCCCCCGGTGGCGGGCGACGTACTTCTCGCCGCCGCCCGCGAGGGCCTTGGCGTGCTCGGCGTCGAGTTCGGCGAGCTTGGCGAGCATCGCCTCGCGGTTCGCGGTGTGGTCGGGGCCGCCCGGGTCGAGGGCGGAGGCGAGAACGGTCATCGGTGCGCCTCCGGCGGTGCGGGGCGGACGTCCTGCCGGGTGGCAGGCTCCGGCGGGGCGACAGGCTCCGGCGTGGCGGACGGTGACGTCGGGTCCGGCGAGGCGGGGTGGACCTCCGGCGGGGCGGGGCGGCGGACGGTCACAGGAGTACCTCCGGGATGTCCAGGTGGCGGGAGCGGAGCCATTCGCCGAGGGCCTTGGCCTGCGGGTCGAAGCGGTGCTGGGAGGCGACGCCCGCGCCGAGGATGCCCTCGACGACGAAGTTCAGGGCGCGCAGCCCGGGCAGCGGGTGGCGGGTGACGGGCAGGTCGGCGGTCTCCGGGAGGAGGGCGCGCAGCCGGTCGGTGGTGAGGGTGTGGGCGAGCCACCGCCAGGCGTCGTCGCCGCGGGCCCACAGCCCGATGTTGGCGTTGCCGCCCTTGTCGCCGCTGCGGGCCCCGGCGACCAGCCCGAGGGGCGCGCGCCGGGTCGGCAGGCCGGCCGGCAGCGGCTGGGGCAGGGGCGGTTCGTCGACGGGGCGCGGTACGAGGGTGTCGTGCGGCGGGGGTACGGGGATCCGGCGGCCGTCGTGGAGGACGGCGGTGTGCGCCACGGCCCCCTGGTCGACGTACTCGGCGTCGAAGACCCCGTACGGGGCGCCCTTCCCCGGCGGTTGCGGGACATGGAAGCCGGGGTAGCTGGCGAGGGCCAGTTCGATGGCGGCCCCGCTGAAGGCGCGGCCCACGGCCTCCGGGTCCGGGTCCCGTACGACGAGGCGGAGCAGCGCGCTGGCGGTCTCCTCGGTGGGGGCGTCGGGACGGTCGGTCCGCGCCAGCTCCCAACGCACTTCCTTGGGCGGCGACTTGGCGAGGGCGTCCGTCATCTGAGCCTTGACGACGGCGGCCTTCGCCTCGATGTCGAGGCCGGTCAGGACGAAGACGACCTCGTTGCGGAAGCCGCCGAGCCGGTTGAGTCCGACCTTGAGGGTGGGGGGCGGTGCCTCGCCGCGTACGCCCTGGACACGCACCCGGTCGGGGCCTTCCTGGGTGAGCCGCACGGTGTCGAGGCGGGCGGTGACGTCGGGTCCGGCGTAGCGGGCACCGGGCGTCTCGTACAGCAGTTGGGCGGTGACGGTGCCGGTGTCGACGAAGCCGCCGGTGCCGGGGTGTTTGGTGATGACGCAGCTGCCGTCCTCGTGGAGTTCGGCGAGCGGGAAGCCGGGGCGGCGGATGTCGCCGTCGGCGAAGAAGGCGTAGTTGCCGCCGGTGGCCTGGGTCCCGCACTCCAGCACGTGCCCGGCGACGACGGCGCCCGCGAGACGGTCGTACTCCCCCGGTCCCCAGCCGAAGTGGGCGGCGGCGGGCCCGGTGACCAGGGCGGCGTCGGTGACGCGGCCGGTGACGACGACGTCCGCGCCCTCCCGCAGACAGGCCGCGATGCCGAAGCCGCCGAGGTAGGCGTGCGCGGCGAGGCTGCCGGGGTGCCGGGCGGTGAGGTCGTCGCCCTCGACGTGCGCGACCCGCACGGGGAGGCCGAGCCGGTCGGCGAGCGCCCGTACGGCGTCGGCGAGTCCGGCGGGGTTGAGGCCGCCCGCGTTGGTGACGATACGGACGCCGCGCTCGTGGGCGAGGCCCAGACATTCCTCCAGCTGGCGCAGGAACGTGCGCGCGTACCCGGCGGTGGGGTCCTTCAGCCGGTCGCGGCCGAGGATGAGCATGGTCAGCTCGGCGAGGTAGTCGCCGGTGAGGACGTCGAGGTCGCCGCCGGTGAGCATCTCGCGCAGGGCGTCGAAGCGGTCGCCGTAGAAACCGGAGGCGTTGCCGATACGCAGGACGGTCATCGCACCGCCTCCCCCGGCTCGCGGCCCGGCCCCGGCGGACCGGCGAAGGCCTGGGCGATATCCAGCCAGTGGTCGGCGTCGGCGCCCTCGGCGCGCAGGGCGAGGTCGGCGCGGTGGGCGCGCTGGGTGACCAGGAGGCAGAAGTCGAGCGCGGGGCCGGTGACCCGCTCGGCGGCGTCCTCGGGGCCGTACGCCCACAACGCGCCGGAGGGGGCGGTGAGTTCGACGCGGAACTCCTCGAAGGGCGGGGTCAGGAAGTGGACCCCGAAGGAGAAGTCGCGGGTGCGGACGCCGAGCCGGGCGACATGGCGGAGCCGGTCGGTGGGGACCCGGTTCACGCCCAGGGTGTCGGCGACGTCCTGGCCGTGGGCCCAGGTCTCCATCAGCCGCGCGCTCGCCATCGACGCGGTCGACATGGGCGGCCCGAACCACGGGAACCGCACGCCGTCGGGGGCGGCCCGCAGCGCGTCCTCCAGGGCCGTGCGCCCCGCCCGCCAGTCCGCGAGGAGCCGGTCCGGCGCTTTGTCCGCGCCCTCCTCGGCGCCGTTGTCCACGAAGTCGCCGGGCTGCGTCAGCGCGTTCTCCACCTCGCGGGCGAACGCCTGCTGATCGGTGACGGCGAGCAGCGCGGCACGGTCGGTCCAGGCGAGATGGGCGATCTGGTGGGCGATCGTCCAGCGCGGCGCGGGGGTCGCGAGCGCCCACCGTTCCACGGGCAACGCGGCGACGAGGGCGTCGAGTTCATCGCTCTCGGCACGGAGGTCGTCGATGACGGGCGTCGGGTCGGCCATGGGGGGAGGATGGCAGGGCGCCCATAAACAAGCAAGCATGCTTGCATTTTTAGTCCGAGGGGGGCGGGGTACCCAGGGAACGCGTAAGCCTCAAAAAGATTTACACCCCTGTCTCAGTCCACTAGCCTGGACCGTGCAGTCATCCACATTGAACGCACCCTCTACTCCCCCGCTCCTGGACGGCTCCCGTGACACCTCCTCGTGCTGACCGGCCCGCACCCACCCCTCCGGTGTCGACCGCCCCGTCTCCCACCTCCTCCACCTCCTCCCCTGCTTCCCGTCACTCCGCCCGGACCCGGGGTCTCGGTGCGCTCGGGCCCGTCGGGCTGGTGCTGGCCGGTGGGGTGTCGGTGCAGTTCGGTGGGGCGCTGGCGGTGAGCCTGATGCCTCGGGCGGGGGCGCTCGGCGTGGTGACGCTGCGGCTGGCGGTGGCCGCGCTCGTGCTGCTCGTGGTGTGCCGGCCCCGGCTGCGCGGGCACTCGCGCGCCGACTGGGGCACCGTCGTGGCCTTCGGCATCACCATGGCCGCGATGAACGGCCTCTTCTACCAGTCCCTCGCCCGCATCCCCCTCGGCCCCGCCGTCACCCTGGAGGTGCTGGGCCCGCTGACCCTGTCCGTCGTCGCGTCCCGCCGCGCGGTGAACCTCGTATGGGCCGGACTCGCCCTGTGCGGCGTCTTCCTCCTCGGCGGCGGGGGCGGCGGCTTCGGCGACCTCGACCCGGTCGGTGTGGCGTTCGCGCTGTCCGCCGGGGCGATGTGGGCGGCGTACATCGTCTTCAGCGCCCGTACGGGCCGGCGGTTCCCGCAGGCCGACGGGCTGGCGCTCGCCATGGTCGTCGCGGCGGTGCTGTTCCTGCCGCTCGGGGTGGTGGAGTCGGGGGCCCGGCTCCTCGCTCCGACGACCCTCGCGCTGGGCGCCGCGGTCGCCGTCCTGTCCTCCGTCCTCCCCTACACCCTGGAACTCCTCGCGCTGCGCCGCCTGCCGTCCTCCACGTTCGCCGTCCTCATGAGCCTGGAGCCCGCGCTCGCGGCAGCCGCCGGTTTCCTCATCCTCGACCAGACCCTGTCCGCGACGGAGTCCCTCGCGATCGCGCTGGTCATCGGCGCAAGCATGGGGGCGGTGCGGACGCAGGTGGGGCGGGGTAAGGCGAAGGGGGTGACGGCGGGCTCAGGGGCGGGATGACGTCCTCGCCGCCTGCATGCGCTGCCATGCCCTGCCATTTCCTGCCATGCCTTGCGCGGACATGCGCCTGATCACACACCGGGGTCGCGGAGGCCGACGGCGTCATGCCGCCAGAACGGCTCCGCGTAGACCAGCGTCCCCGTCATCCACGGCTCGTACTCCGGGAGCCTGAGGACCTGGAAGGCGCCATCCGGGATGCGCAGGGACGGCCTACGGAAGCCCAACCCGCCACCGGCCGCGAAACCGAAACGCGTGTAGTAGCGGGGATCACCCTCCAACCAGACGAGAGGGACCGCCCGTTCGGCGAGGATCCTCAGTCCGTGCCGGACCAGCGCCGAGCCGATGCCGTGCCCGTGGAGCGGTGGCACCACGGCCAGCGGACTGAGGACGTGCACGTCGACCAGCCGCCGGGGAGCGTCGAGCAGGCCGCGGGTGAACATGACATGCCCGACGACCTGTCCGTCGTGCTCGGCGACCAGCGAGAGGCCGTCGTCGGCCGTAAGGGTGTCCCGCAGGGTGTCGACCAGGTCGGCCACGGCCGGGCCATGGTCACCGAACGCCCCAGATGAACGGCCCGCACGGCCTGGCTGTCGCTCGGACGCTCTTCGCGGAGATCCATTCCCGGAGGGTAGGCACCCCTGAGGGTGTGTCTCACCTGGTTTCCCACCGAGGGCCGAAGCGGCCGGAAAACCCGCGCCGCGAACGGCCGGAACGGCCTTAGGTTGGACGTGGCCCCGCCGGTCCGGGTGAGGGCGAGTCGTCGGACGGGGGTGGCGTGGTGCCGGAGGTCGAGTTGTCGGCCGGGACGATCGACTATCAGGACACCGGCGGGGACGGGCCCGTGCTCGTGTTCGGCCATGGTCTGCCGATGACCGGGACGCAGTGGCGCAAGGTCGTCCCGCTCCTGGACGGTTACCGCTGCGTCCTGCCCACGCTGCCGCTCGGCGGCCACAGTCGGCCGATGAGACCCGACGCCGACCTGTCCCACCGCGGCGTCGCCCGGCTGCTGGGCGAGTTCATGGAGCGGCTGGGCCTGGACGACGTGACGCTCGTCCTCAACGACTGGGGCGGCGGCCAGTTCCTGGTGACGGAGGAGCGGGGCGACAGGGTCGGGCGGCTCGTACTGGTCGCCTGCGAGGCGTTCGACAACTTCCCGCCCGGCCCCGCCAAGGCCGTGGCCAGGGTCTGCAAGGTACCCGGCGGCGTCCGGCTGCTGACCCGTCTGATGCGAGTCCCCGCGTTCCGGGACAACCCCCGCGGATACGGCGGGATGAGCCTGCGAGGCATCCCGGACGAGATCCTCGCCGAGTGGTTCGGCCCCGCGACCCGCAGCCGGGCCATCCGGCGGGACTTCGCCAAGTTCGCCACGTCGGCGCCCGGCCGGGCTGTCCTGCTGGAGTGGAGCGAGGAGCTGCGGCGCTTCGAGCGACCCGTCCTGGTCGTGTGGGCCACGGAGGACCGTCTGATGCCGCGCGAGCACGGCCCCCGTCTGGCCGCGCTCTACCCGAAGGGCCGGCTGATCGAGATCGAGGACTCCTCCACGCTCGTACCCGAGGACCAGCCGGAACAGCTCGCCGAGGCGATCAGGGACTTCGTCGAGGAGACCGGGGCGGGGAACGACGCTTGAGCGCCGACTTCGGCTTCGGCTTCGGCTTCGGCTTCGGCTGGCCGAGGGCATGCTGACGCGCGGGTTTCATCGGGCCGGCTTTCATGAATCGGCGTCACCATCGTGCGCGCAGCACGCCGTCGCTGTCGGGTAGAACGGCTTGGAGCAGGGGACTGCGTTCGTCGGTGTAGAGGGGCAGAGCACGGGCCGCTCGCGCGTCGCCTACCAGGGCAGCGAGCTCCTGGTACTCGGTCTCATCGACGACCACGTCTCTGATCGTTCCTTCCTTCGTCTCCCAGACCAACTCAATGTGCCATTCGGACGGCAGCGCGGTCAGGACCGCGCCGACGTCGGGTTGCAGGTCGGGCCAGACGGTCAGCAGAGCGCGCGGGCCGAGACCGGCGCGCACCGCGTTGAGGTTTTCCGTGGTGAGACGGTGCCAGCGTGTGGCGTTGACGACGAGGGTCTCCTCCAGGAGCAGGCCATGCCGTGCCGCCAACTCGATGCGCACCAACGCCCAGAAGCCTTCGTCGGCGGCCTCTGTCACCTCTGGTTCCGCGGCGTAGGGGGAAGTCTCTACCGGTTCCGCGAAGAGGCCGAGTTCCCGCGTACGGGCCACGGCGTCCGTGCAGGGCTGGTCGCTGCCCACGTACACGTACTGGTCCCATCCGACGTGCACGGCGAAAACGTCTCCCGCCTCCAGTCGGCACCAGGCGCCCTGCTCACGGAGCATGACGCGGATCAGCTCCAGGGCCACCGCGAGGGAGACCTCGGCCCCGTCGTGGTAACCGGTGAGGTCAGCCGGGAAGAGCCCGCTGAGACCGTGCCCCTCGACCGCCGGCTGGGCACCGAGGTCGACGAGCCCGGCGACAGAGGGCTCACGGATCTCCAGCCGGTCAATGCCCGCAGCTTCCGCGAACGCGGAGATCGCCTCCAGATACGCGGCCTCGACCAGACCGTGGTCGCTGACCGTCGCCTCGGCGCCCCGGTAGCTGCCGTGTTCATCACGGTCGGCGGGGTCATACTTCGTGATCCGGTGAACGAAGGCAGGCGGCACGCTACTCCTGGACAGGGTGGAAGGTAGCGTCAGCGTAGGTGCCGGGCCGAACTCGCAGTCGCTGATCTCGCTGCACAGCCCGACAGGTTCAGTGCTCAGTCACAGTGTGCGATGCCGTTAGATTGCACGGATGATCGTCCGATGCCACCAAATCATCAGCCCCACGACCGGCAAGGTGGTGCCGGAGCACCCGGGCATCCAGGTGGGGGCGGACTACCCGGTACTGGAGATCATCACCTCGGCGAAACGCGTGCTGCTGCGCATCCCTGAGTGGTTCGACACCAGCACCGACCTGGACAGCCCCGGATTGTGGGACGCGGCGATGTTCACCGTCGTCAGCGAGCGGATGCCGAGTTGCTGGGTGGCCGCCTTGGAGGGCGGATCCCTGACGCTGGCGCCCCCGGAGTGGCAGCGTCCCGGCTTCTGGGAGGACTACTTCGATGATGAGCCGGGGGCGATCGCCCAGTATGCCCGGAGACGAGCGGAGATCATCGCTCAGGCGAAGCGAAAGTAGCGGCCGCCCTCGGATGGCGGGCAAGCTCACAACGCGCCGGTCGACTGGCCGAAGGGCCGACCACGCGTGGCCCGCCAGCTGTATGGCCTATGCCGAAGCGGCGGCCGACCTCAGGGAAGCCGAGCTGCCCACCCCGAAGCGTGACTTAGGGAAAATCCCCTGACATCCGAGTCGGCCGACGGCCTTCGGTCAGGAGCGAAATGTCTGCAGGATTTCCAAGTAGGTTCGCCCTGTGTCGGTGATGGTGAAGTGCTCTCTGACATCACCGGTGTCGCCCATGCCGGAGATGGACTTACCTGGCTTGCGCGCGATCAGACCAACTCCGGCCAGACGTCGTAGTTCGGCGTCCAAGTGGGGGCGGGTATAGCCGCGGTCGTAGGGCAGGGGGGTGTCGTCTGCGAGGTGCTGCAAGTGGCGCAGTTCTTCGGCGGGAATGAGGTGCTCGAAGAGGAACTTCATGCGGCCGATCTCGTCCTGCTGACTGCCCTGGGTTCGTCTGATCTCGCGCAGCACGAACCCGCCAGCAGCGGTATCCACGCTCGTCAGGATGGTCGACATCCAGGGGATCAAGACGAGCAGGAGCAGCGCGACGGCGGTGATGTCCACCCGCTGCGGAGCAAACAGTTTGAGCACCAGCACCATGAGGGCTGCAGCGGAGATCATCATGCGGGTAGGCAGGTCGCGTGACGGCGGTTGTTCGGGCACTGTGCCTCCGCTGCGATCGAGGATCGAGGATGCCAACGCGTCTGCGTTCAGGGTGGTTGGGCTGGGCCACTGCGGCAAGACGGCGGTGTCACATCGGGGTAGAGGACGCCCCGGATCCAGTCCTGACGTGCCCAGCCGGACCCAACCCGCCGTCCGGTCCTGGGTTCCCGGGGTCGGTGCCAAGGACCTTCTCCCGCACACGCGGCCGGGTCATCAGTCGAATCCGGGGGAACGTCGGGCGAAAGCGACCTCTCACTCAGGCGTGAACTCGTACTGCAGCTCATAGAGATGGCCGGCCTTCACCAGAACCGTCACCTCGATGACGCGTTCGTGATCGCTGTGAACCACACGAAGAGTACGCAGCACCGGAAGGCTGGTAGGGAGGTTCAGCGCTTCGTACTGTCTCTGGGTGGGCACCCGGGCGGACACGCGGTCGACACTGAGGCGAGGCGGATAGCCAAGTTCGGCCAGGAGCGTGGGACTTCCACCTGGGATCTTCCGACGGCCCGTCAAGGGCGTGCCCCGGGCGATGTCCAGCGGATAGTACGACTCCACGAGTTCGACCGGCTCACCGTCGATGAACAGGATCTGGCTGCGGAGCAGCGCCAGACCGTCCTCCGGGAGGCCGAGCACCGTGCGCACGTCCGCCGGTGGCCGACGCTCGCCCACGTCCAGGAGGGTGCTGCGTGCGCTCGCGCCGGACCTGGCCGCCTCGGCGAGCCAGCGATACGGCTCTCCGGGCGAAGCCGGGGCCATGAAGGAGGCGGGTCGCACGGTCCGCTGCCGGTGCTCCCGAACAGTGACCGCGGCACCTGCCCGCCCTACCACCAGACGTTCGTCCTTGAGCAACTGCAGTGCCTTCTGCACCGTGGCGTTGGACGCGTCGAAGCGGGCCTTCAGGTGGGCCGTGGAAGGGAGGCTGCTTCCCGGGGGGATTTCTCCGCTCATGATCTCGTCGCGCAGGTCGGCGGCAATGCGTTCATGCAGCGAGCGGCGGTCGGGGCTTTCGGGCTGGGCCTTGGGCACGGTCATTCCATCCTGATCTCGTATCGGAGCCGCTGCCGTCGCCCCGGCATCACCATGCAGTCGATCTGGATCGGTTGATCGTCGCGGTCCAAGGTGAGCCGGGTCAGCCGCAGGACCGGCTCCCCGGGCGCGGTCTGCAAGGCCTTCCGTTCTTCCTCGTCCGGCATGTCCGCGACGACATCCTCACGTACGAGAGCGCCGACGTGTCCGAGTTGGGCGAGCAGCGTCACGGCTCCGCCCCGGATCTTGGCGGTTCCGGCCAGAGCGGTGCCGCGGGCGATGGAGGTCGGATAGTAGGTGTCCGTGAGCTCGTTCGGCTGATCGTCGAGAAGGATGACACGACGGCGCACGACGACCGGCTCTCGCTCCGGCAGCCCGAACAGCCTCGCAACCTCGGCGGGTGCGGGAGCCTCACCGGCGTACACGATTCGCTGCGTGCCCCGGCGGCCCTGCACGGCCGCATCAGCGGCCCACGCGTCACCCTGCCCGTTCTCACTCGGCATCAGGTAAGGCATCGAGGCGCTGACCCACCTGCTCGTGCCCAAAGGAGCCCTCCTGGACCACTCGTGTGCGAACTTGCTGCTTCACACGGTAAGCGACACAGCGATTCACCCTGGAAACCTCTCACCACTATTCGCGAATAGCGATAAGGTTTGCCGCGTCGCGTTCCTCTCGGGACCGGTTGGGGTTCTGCGTGCAGGCCCCAACAGACAGACCCCCGCGACGGGTGCAAGCCGTCCGGGGGCATGGCCATCAACCGACATGGACGGAGCTGATGACATGACCGACCTTATCCGTGCTCTCATCGCGTGGATGAGCGCCCTCGGCAGACCTCACGGCAAACACCGTGCACGTTCCCTGCCCACGATTCCGGTGCCCGTCCCACCAGCGACGCCAGACGCTGCACTACCCGCCCATCGCAGCCCATACAGCCTCCACGGTCTGCTCGACGGCACCGCCACTGTCGCCGTACGCCCGTACGTCACCGTCTGCGAACAGCAACGCCGACAACCGGCCATGGCCTCCGTCGGCCTGAACGTGTCCTGCCCGCGCCGGACGCACGGGACGGATGTCACCTGGTGAGCGCCGCCGCAGACGAGGAAGCATCGGACCCACCACGCGTCGCCCGCCTGCTGCCCTGGTCCGGCCCTGAGAAGAAGCCTTGCTACGTCATTACCGATGATCAGGGTGGACCGGTATCACGGCTTGCGGACGCCGTGGAATCCATCCAACTCGGTATGGGTGCCGAGCTTCTGGGCCATGCCCACGAGCTGTTGCCGGACGCCCCCAGGGGGGAGCTCCGTTTCATCGCGGAGAGATTGGCGGAGGCCCTCGGCGACGCGCTACGGGTGGCCGAGAGCCGTGGGCAGCGGCTGGGGCAGCTCGACTGACAGAGCGGCGCGAGGCCGGGATGCCAGAGAAGTCGAAGGTTCGCCGGTACCGGCAACCGCGTCTACCTTCCGCTGGCTGACTGACCTGTGCAAACGAGGCGGACCGGCGGCATTCCGGGGGAGTCGTCGGTCAGCCTTCGTCGCTCTGCGGGATGATCTTCAGACATCGCGATCCAGCTCGCCTGGAGAGACGAACCGTAGCTCCGTCGACTCGTCGGAGATCGCCAGGTCTCCGCTGACGATCCGCGCGGTGAAGCAGACGTTGAACTGCCCGCACACCTCGCCATCCGAGTAGGCGATGATGTGCCTTTTGTCGATGTATGTGCCGACCAGACCCGTGACCTTCACCTCCAAGCCGGTCTCTTCTTTGACCTCATGGACGGCCGTGCCGGGGAGGGAGACGGTGAGGTCCATGCCCCCGCCGGGAAGGGCCCACAGATCGTTGTCGCGTCGGCGCTGGAGCAGGATGCGGCCCTGCTCGTCGGTGACGACGGCCGAAGCTGCGACCACCATGCTGTTCGGTTCGGGCGCGTTCGGGTCGTCGTAGTACTCGGTTCGTGCCATGGTCACCCCTTGTGGCGTACGGGCGTCCCCGTGGACCACACCGCGTCGAAGCTCTCGGCGTAGGTGTCGAACATTCCGCCTTCCCCGCTTCGCCGAAGATGCCACTCCGGGGCCCCCTACGCGTTGACGCCCCCAGACGTGGGCATTGACCAGCACCTGATCACCGGCCCGATGGCGCGGGCACCCTCTGCGGCGCCCGCGCCCGGTGACGGCACCCCGTGGTTACGGTCGGGGCGTCGTGCCGGCGGTCGTCCCGGCTGCTCCCGCCTCCGCGCCGGACGGCGCGAAGTGCACCGGGATGTACTGGTCGTACAGCCGTACGTTCGTCGCGGCGAAGTCGGCGCGGGTGACGACGGCGCAGCGCACGGTCCGGCCGCAGACCTTCCCGTCCGCGATCTCGGGCCGCAGGTTGAGCGTGGTCCTGAACCCGCCGCCGTCCTCGTACGGGAGGGTGACGCCCGGCGTGCCCACCCCGGTGTCGGTGATGCGACGCGAGGAACCGTCCTGGGCCTCACGGCCGCCGAGGCACGGGCCGGGGAGGGTGGTGTACGTCGACGGGTCGCCGACCTCGACGCCGTCCGGGATCACGCAGAAGGCGAGGAGGATGCCCTGGGTGCGGTTGTACCCGGCACCCCTGACGTGGACGGTGCCGCCGGTGGCGGGCAGCACGACCGGCGTGGCCTTCAGCCGCAGCCGGAAGGTGTCGCCGTCGGCAGTGGTGACGGTCCGCTGCGCCTTGCCCGTCAGGGGGGTGGCGCTCGCGGTGCCCGCCGCCGGCAGTAACGCGGCGAGCCCGGCGGCGACGACGGCGAGGGTGCCGCGCAGCAGGGAACGGGCAGGAGGAGTGGGGGGTTTCATGGCGGCGGAGGTCGTCCTCTCACTTATGGGTTCCGTGTGAACTCCTTGATCGCCATGCATAGGACACGACTGATCAGTAGGCAATGCCCACCAAAGTGATTCACACGTCAACCACCGAACCGCTACGACAGCCCCGGCCGCCCCGCCGGGTCAGCCGGTCACGGCAGTGAGCGCAGGGGTGGGTACTGGTGGGTGATGCCCGGCGGCTGGAGGAGGGGCGAGGGCTCGGGCCCCGGGTCCTCCGTGGGGACGACGCCGGCGGTGGCGGGGTCGAAGGCGGGGGGCCAGCGGGTGTGTTCGCTGGTGAGGGCGCCTGTCAACCGGGCCTCGTGGAGATCGGCGGCGCTGAGGTCGGCGCCGCGCAGATCGGCCAGACGAAGGTCGGCGCCGCGGAGGACGGTGCCGGACGCGTCGGCCTTGCGGAGGTTCGCCTCGCGGAGGTCGGCCTCGGTGAAGTCGGCGTCCCGCAGGTCGGTCTCGACCAGTTTCGCGCCCCGCAGATCGGCCCCGACGAGACGCGCCCTGCGCACGATCGCCGTCGTGAGGTCCGCGTGCCGCAAGTTCACGGAGACCAGGGAGGACTGGGTGAGGTTCGCGTGGTAGAGCCCCGCGCCCTCCATGCAGGACCGGTCGAGGTTGACCTCGGGCAGCCACAGTCCGTCGCAGTCGGCCCGCCGCAGGTCGGTGACGCCGAGGTTGAGCCACGACTGCTCCCTGGGGTGCAGCAGCAGCACTCCCAGTCCCGTCAGGGCCACCTGGGCATCGGCCATCCGGACCTCCAGGGGGGCCACGTCGTTGATGTGCGCCTCCGCCCCCGGTGCCGTCCCCGGTACCGTCTCCGGATCCGCGGGCGGCCACGGCAGATGCGTACGCAGATACGCGGCCAGGATGGACAGGATCGCCTCGCGGTCCCTCGCCGAGTGCTCCGCTATCCGCCACAGCGCATGCAGCCCGCCGATGCGCACGTCCGTCTTGTCGCTGCCGAGTTGGTCGATCGCCCGGCTGAACCGGTCGGTGACGTAACCCTCCTGGGTCGCACGCAACCCGTCCTGGCTCACCCGCAGTTGACGCCAGGTCGCGTACGCGCCGAAGAGCACCACGAGTCCGCCGATCGCCTGGAGCAGGGTCGTGCGGACATCGCTCACGGCCTTCAGCCGATCCCGCGCGTCCACGCTCGCCCCGGCGAGATCGTGGTCGACGACCACGCCCGGCAGGAGGACCAGCAGCGCGCCGAGCGCGACGGACACGGCCGTTCCGATCAGGACGACGGCGATAACGCGTCCCCGGCCGGCCGCTGGACGTACCCCCGGCCGACCGCCTGCGTCCGGCACCCCGTTCCCCATGGACACGGGAGCCTAGGGCGGTGGCCGGTGGGCGATCAAGGTGGGGACCGGCCCGCCACGGCCGCCGTCGGGCGCCGAGCGCCGGGCGTCGGGCGTTGGGCGTCAGGCGTCGGGCGTCAGGCGTCGGGCGTCAGGCGTCGGGCGTTGGGCGTTGGGCGTCAGGCGTCAGGCATCAGGCGTCGGGCCTGCCGGGGTGTGCTGTATAACCGGCCCATGATCCACCACGTCGTATCCCCCGAGGCCTGGAACGCCCGGCCCGATCGGCCCTACGCTCCCGACACGCTCGGCGAGGACGGGTTCGTGCACTGTTCGCCGGACGAGGCGACGACCGTCGCGGTCGTCAACGCGTTCTACCGGGACGCCCCCAGGCCGTTGCACGTGCTCATGCTCGACGAGGAACGGCTCGACGCCCGCGTGGAGTTCGAGGCGGCGGCTCCTGCTCCGCCGCCCGGTGTCGGCGACGACGTCCTCTTCCCCCATGTCTTCGGACCGCTCAACCGGGACGCCGTGGTCGGCATCCAGGAGGTCGAGTGGGACGCGGAGGGGCGCGCCACCGGGCTCAGGGACGTCACGGACCTCGGCTGACGCGGACGGGCGGGCCTGGCGGACGGGCGGGCCTGGCGGCCGGGCGGGCCTGGCGGCCGGGTCGGCTACATGATCAGGAACGCGAACAGCCAGTACGTCGTGGTCAAGGCGATGCCCAGACGGATACGGCGGCGCCTCGACCAGGAGCGGACCAGCGGGCTCTTGTTCCACCCGTAGACGCATCCGGCCCAGATCACGGTCATGGCGAAGCCGGTGGGGCTGTGCGTCCAGGCCCAGGCCATCACGCCGATGATGGCGCCGCCGATGACATGCCCGATGACGTGCTCGGCGATCCGGTCCCGCTGCTCCTTTGGCAGCGTCGGCTCACGGACCCCTGCCGGCTCACGGACCTCTGCTGACTCACGTACGCCTGTCGGCTCACGGACGCCTGGTGGTTCCGTCGTCCCTTCCGGCCCCGTCGCTCCGTCCGCCGGCGCCGCCGCCCCGTCCGGCCCCGCCGCCCCGTCCTGCTGTTCCATGTGCCTCCGCCTGCCGCGAGCCCGGGGATGAACCACCTGAAGTCACCCCATGACCTCCCCTGTGGTGGGCGGCGCCGAACGGTCACCGGGCGGCGCGCTGGGGTGTACGGACGGAGTCCCCGCCGCACGCGCCCCCGCTCACGCGCCGCTTCTGACGTCCCCGTTCACACGCCGTCTCTGCCGTCCTTCGGGCCGAACACCGCCAGCGCCTCCCCGTCCGTCGTCCGGGCGTTGAGGTAGTGGTCGGCCCAGGCGGCAATGTCCTCGTAGCCGCACGCAGTGGTGAGGCGGGCGACGGCCGCGGGGATGTCGAACGAGGTCGTGCGGAGGTCGACGGAGGGGCCCAGCAGCGCCCAGTGTGCGCCGGGGCGGCCGTACGGCATGCCGACGCTGCCCGGGTTGACGATCAGGCGGCCCTCGGCGAGGCGGGTGTAGGGCATGTGCGTGTGGCCGCAGACGATCGTGCGGACCTCAGCGGGCACGTCCGCGAGGACCTCCGTCCAGCGGGCGGGGCGGGAATCGACCAGCACCACCTCCTCGTCGTCGCGGGGCGTCGCATGACAGAAGAGGGTGGGCCCGAGGCCCCGGACGGCCAGGGTGCGCGTCCTCGGCAGGGACGCGAGGAAGTCGACCTGCTCGTCGCTGAGCGCCTCCGCGGCGTACGGGCCGATCGGGTCGGGGATGGTGGCGCGGTCGCCCCGGCGGTACTCGACCAGTTCACGGTCCGCGTTCCCCCCGATCCACACCACCCGGTCGCCCTCCCCGCGCAACAGGTCCAGCACCTCGGCCGGTTGCGGGCCCGCCGTGATGTCACCGGTGAGCACGATCCGGTCCGCCGTACGCACGTCCGGCTCCGCCAGCACGGCCTCCAGGGCGGGGAGCACCCCGTGGATGTCCGACAGCACTGCCACGCGGTCCAGTTCCGGTGACCTCATCCCTCTCCCCTCATCCCTCTCCCCTCTTTCCCCGGTCCAGCCCTTCCGCCAGTACCTCCGCCAGGTGCGCACCCCGCCGTCCCGCCAGGTGCTCCAGCTGCGTCCGGCAGGAGAAGCCGTCCGCCAGGATCAGCGTGTCCTCCGTCGCCGCCCTCACCGCGGGGAGGAGTTGCTCCTCGGCGCAGGCGACGGACACCTCGTAGTGGCCCTTCTCGAAGCCGAAGTTGCCGGCCAGTCCGCAGCAACCGCCGCTGAGGTCGCCGGTGAGGCCGGCGGCCGCGCGGAGGCGGCGGTCGGGGGCGTCGCCCAGTACCGCGTGCTGGTGGCAGTGGGTCTGGCCGACCACCGGGCGGTCGAGCGCGGGCGGGGTCCAGCCGGGGGCGTACCGCTCCAGGGCCTCGGCGAACGTGACGACGGAGGCGGCCACCCTGGCCGCCCGCGGGTCGTCGTGGAGCAACTCGGGGAGGTCCGAGCGGAGGGTCGCCGCGCAGCTCGGTTCGAGGACGACGAGGGGCAGACCGGCCGGGGCGGGGTCGGTGCCCTCCTCCAGCGACGCCTCCGGGGCCGGGGAGGGGGAGGAGGCGAGGTACGGGTCCAGCAGGTCCAGCGTGCGGCGCAGCACCGAGCGGGCCTGGTCGAGCTGGCCCGTCGAGATGTACGTGAGGCTGCAGCAGGGCCTGCCCTGTCGCGACGTGGACGGGGTGCGGGCGAGTGGCCCTCGGGTGAGGTCGGCCCCCTGGCCCGCCTTTTTCCGCTTCAGCCAGGCCGGTTTCCGGCTCGTCCGGCGCGTCGGCGGCACGATCACCTTCAACCCGGCCGCCTCCAGCACGCGCAGCGCGGCCTTCCCCACGGACGGGGAGAGGTACTCGGTGAAGGTGTCGGTCCACAGCAACACGGTGGCCGGCGGCAGTCCGTACGCGTCGCCGTCCCCGTCGCGCCCACCGTCCTCGGCGCCTGCCGTTAGCCCGGCCTCGTCACCCGCCCCGAGCTTGGCCTCGTCACCCGCCCCGAGCCCGGCCTCGCGACCCGCCCGGGGCGTAGCCTCGCGACCCGCCCGGGGCTCGGCCTCGTGACCCGACCCGAGCATGGCCCCGTCGCCCGCCCGGGGCTTGGCCTCGTCACCCGCCCGAAGCCCGGCGCCATCGAGGCCGCCCGCCGCCAGTTCGTCGGAGCCCGGCGGACGGAGGACCTGTCTCGGCCCCCACCTCGGTCCCCGCTCCTTCGGACGGTCCCGCTCCAGCCACTCGACCCACTCGACACCCTCACCCGGCTCGACACCCTCGTCCAGCTCGTCCCCCTGATCCGGCCCGTCCCCCTCCCCGCCCCACCCCCGGTACCACCGTGAGAACGGCACCCGCGCCAGCCTCGGCAGGTCCCGTTCCCCCGTGATCCCTCCCAGCCGTTTCGCCAGGCCGGCCAAGGGGCGTACGCCGGCGAGGAGGTTGACGAGGCCGGCCGTGCGGGTGCGGGCGATCAGGTGGAGCCATACGGGCAGGCGGCCCATCGTGTAGTGGGCGGCGGGGCGGGGGCGGCCCGCGTAGTGGTGGTGGAGGAACTCCGCCTTGTACGTGGCCATGTCGACGCCGACGGGGCAGTCCGAACGGCAGCCCTTGCAGGACAGGCAGAGGTCCAGCGCGTCCCGTACCTCGGGCGAGCGCCAGCCGGCGGTGACGACCTCGCCGGCGAGCATCTCGTGCAGGAGACGGGCCCGGCCGCGCGTCGAGTGCTCCTCCTCGCCGGTCGCGCGGAAGGAGGGGCACATGACCGTGCCGGAGCCCGCGGCAGCCTCCGTCGTACGGCATTTGGCGACGCCCACGCAGCGTCGTACGGCCGCGGAGAAGTCGCCGCCGTCCTCCGGGTATCCGAACACCACCGGGACCGGGTCGCGGGGCAGCGGCGCGAAGCGCAGGTTGGTGTCGAGGGGGGCCGGGCGGACGAGCATGCCGGGGTTCAGGAGGTCGTCGGGGTCCCAGAGGGCCTTGGCGCGCTCGAACAGCGCGATCAGGTCGGGGCCGTACATCCTCGGCAGCAGTTCGGCCCGCGCCTGGCCGTCGCCGTGTTCCCCGGAGAGGGAGCCGCCGTGGGAGACCACCAGGTCGGCGAGGTCCTCCGAGAAGCGGCGGAAACGGGCGACGCCCGGCCCGGTGAGGAGGTCGAAGTCGATACGGACGTGGATGCAGCCGTCGCCGAAGTGGCCGTAGGGGGTGCCGCGCAGGTCGTGGGCGCGGAGGAGGCCCCGGAAGTCCCGGAGATACGTGCCGAGTCGGGCGGGCGGGACCGCGCAGTCCTCCCAGCCGGGCCAGGCCTCGCTGCCGTCGGGCATCCTCGTCGCCGTCCCGCTGGCGTCCTCGCGGACCCGCCACAGGGCACGCTGGGCGGCGGGCTCGGTGACCACCAGCGCGTCGGCCGCGTCCGCCGCGCGCACGATCGCGTCGGCGTGCGCCCGCGCCTCGGCGGCCGTGTCCCCGCCGGTCTCCACGAACAGCCACGCCCCGCCCGCCGGCAGCCCGGACGTGCCCGGGGGTACGAGGTCCGCCGCCATGCCCTCCACGGTCAGCGGGCCGTGCGGCAGCAGCGCGGGGGCCGCCTCGGCCGCCGCGCTCTCGTCGGCGTACCCGAGGACGGTGAGGGCACGCGCGCGGGGCGCCTCGACGAGGCGTACGACCGCCTCCGTGAGGACGCCGAGGGTGCCCTCGGAGCCGCAGAAGGCGCGGGCCACATCGGCGCCCCGCTCGGGGAGCAGGGTGTCGAGGGCGTACCCGGAGATGCGGCGGGGCAGGTCGGGGAAGCCGGTGCGCAGCAGCGCCAACTCCCCTTCCACCAGGGCCCGCAAGCCCTCCGGGGCGCCGGACCAGCGCTGCCCGAGGCGGCGGGCCCCGCCCCTGCCGTCGAGGACCGACAGCTCGCGCACGCTGTCGGCGGTGGTGCCCCAGGCCACCGAGTGGGAGCCGCAGGAGTTGTTGCCGATCATGCCGCCGAGGGTGCAGCGGCTGTGGGTGGAGGGGTCGGGGCCGAAGCGGAGGCCGTGCGGGGCGGCGGCGTCCTGGAGGCGGTCCAGGACCAGGCCCGGCTGGACGACGGCCGTGCGCGCCTCGGGGTCCAGGGCGAGCAGCCGGTTCATATGGCGGGTGAAGTCCAGGACGACGCCCGTGCCCGTGGCCTGGCCGGCGATCGACGTGCCGCCGCCGCGCGGCACGACCGGCACGCCGTGCTCCCGGCACACCGCCAGGACGGCCGCCACGTCGTCAGCGTCCCGGGGCGCGACCACGCCGAGCGGCACCCGACGGTAGTTGGACGCGTCCATGGTCATCAGCGCCCGCGCGGTCGCGTCGAACGCGACCTCGCCCCGCACGGCCGCCGTCAGCGCCGCCCGCATCCCGGCCGTCGCATCCGATCGCGCCGAGCGCCGCCCCGCCGTCGTCACGGACCTGGACGAGTGCCGCTCAGCCGTCGAGCGCGCCCCGGCCGCGGGCCGCTCCGCCGCCGGCCCGGACCGTGCCCCTGCTCGCGTCTCCCCTGGACCTTCCATCCCTCCAGCATGCATCCCACCACTGACAGTGACCACGCGGTGACGGCGGGGCGGTACCGGGGCGATGGCCGGATTCTGGGGAGCTAACCGGAAACCGCCCGACCCCGGTCACGAACTCCCATATAGTGACGCCCAATTGAGCACCAGGTGTCGCTTCTCGCACAGGAACCGACCGTGTTACCGAGACCAGGAACCGACTGAGTTACCGAGTCCAGAACCGACCGAGGACAGCAGACCATGACCGCGCCCAGCCCCCCACGCCCTCCGGGCGACCGCCCAGCGCTCCGCTCAGTCCTGCCCCTGCCCCTGGTCACCGCCGTGTTCACCGCCGCCGCGGCCGGCGGTTCGGTCGCGCTGGCGCCCGCGTCCTTACAGGTCCCGGTGGCGGGTGGCGCGGGCGCCGCCGCCCTGCTGCTGACGCTCGCCGTCGCGGTCGCCGTCCACGCCCGGCAGTCGGCGCGGTCGCTGCGGCACCGACTCGACGCCGTGTCCCGTGACACCGGGATGCTCCTCCAGGAACGGGCCCGGATGACGGCCGAGTTCGGGCAGGAACGGGCGCGGCTCACCGAGGAGTTCCTCCAGGACCGCGCCCGGATCGCCGCCGACTACGCCCGCGAACGGACCCGGCTCACCGCCGAACTCGACCACGAGCGCGGCCGGCTCGCTGACGAGCGCGCCCAACTGGAGACCAGGGCCGAGGAGGAGAGGTCCCGTCTCCTCGACCGCGCCCGGCAGGCCGAGACCGAGCGGACGGCCGCCCTCGCCGTCACCGCCAACGTGGCCGGCCGGATGCAGGCCCTCGCCACCGGCACCCTCGCCGACCTGCGCGCCATGGAGGAGCGCCACGCCGACGAGGACGTCCTCGCCGACCTGCTCCACCTCGACCACCGCACCGCCCAGGCGGGCCGTCTCGCCGACTCCGTCGCCGTCCTCGCGGGTGCCCGCTCCGGGCGCCGCTGGGCCAAGCCCATCCCGATGGAGTCGATCCTGCGGGGCGCGATGGGCCGCATCGGCGCCTACCGCCGGGTGCGGCTGCACTCCTCCAGCGAGTCCGCCGTCGCCGGGCACGCCGCCGAGGGCGTGATGCACGCGCTCGCCGAACTCCTCGACAACGCGGCGAACTTCTCGCCGCCGACCGCCGAGGTCCACGTCTACGTCGAGGAGGTCCCGGCCGGCGTCATCATCTCCGTCGAGGACGCGGGCCTCGTCATGAGCGACGTCCAGCTGCGCCGCGCCGAACGCGCCGTCTCCGGCGAGGACTCCGACCTCACCGGCCTCACCGGCACCCGCCTCGGTCTCGCCGTCGTCGGCCGCCTCGCCCGCAAGCACGGCCTCAAGGTCTCCTTCCGCCCCTCCGCCCGCGGCGGCACGGGCGTCCTGATGCTCGTCCCGCAGGACGTGCTGGCCGGTACGGTGCCGTCGGCGGGGATGCCCTCGGAGGCCCCGGCCCCCACGGGTGAGCGGACACCCGCCTACGCCGAGCGGTCGACGCCGTTCACCCCCGTGCCCGCACCGCACGACCTGGACGACGAACCGACGCCGACCCACGAGTCCCCGTACGGCGCCTCCGCCGGCCCCGAGGAGCCCCCGACGGGCCCCGGTGGCCTCCCCCGGCGCCGCCGCGGCCGGTCCCTCGCCGAGGCCGAGGCCCGCACACGCGCCCAGGCCGCCGACGGCCCACCGGCCCGCGACTCCCGGCCCGCCGAGGACGCCAGCACCGGCGCGGTCCGCTTCAGCAGCTTCCGCCGCGCCGTCCGCGGCACGAGCGGCCTCGACCAGGCCTTCGTCCAGGGCACGTCCACGGACGACGAACCGTCCACGGGTCTCCACCGGCCCGCGGAGGGGCCGGAGCACGGGGAGAACACGGGGCGGCCGGACAGCGCGGAGTCGCCGGGAACGCCCGGTGCGCCGATCACGACGGGCACGCCGCTCACGCAACCGGCAACGGGGTACCTTCCGAACCCCGGAGGGGAGAGCCTCCCGGAACCCGTACGGGACGGTCTGCCGGGCCTCGTGGGGGAGACCCGGTCGGAGTACGTACGGGAACTCCTGCCGGAACCCTTGCGGGAGCCGGTGCGCGAGCCCCTGGCGGAGTCGGTGCCCGACCTCGCCACGGACGCCCCGATCCCGCCGCCCGGCGCGGCCGTACCGCCGCTCGCGCTGGAGCCCGCACGGGAGCCCGAGTGGGGTGTCGCCCGGGGGGCGACCTGGGAGACGTCCCCGGCGCCGGAGCCCGAGTGGGAGCCGACCGCTCCCGTACCGGACCCCGGGTGGGAGCCGGAACCCGTGCGCGGCGCGCGGTGGGAGTTCGAACCGGTACGGGACGAGCCGTGGCAACCGGTGGGCGACACACCGTGGCAGCCGGAACTCGCCCGCATCCCCCTCCGGGAATCCGAGCCGGCCCGGGAGACCCCGTGGCAGGCCGAGCCCACCCGAACCCCGACGCACGAGGCCGAACCGGTCCGGGAGACCCCCTGGCAGGCCGAGCCCGCAGGCACCGCGCCGCACGAGCCCGAACCGGTCCGGGAGACGGCATGGCAGGCCGAGCCCACCCGAACCCCGACGCACGAGCCCGAGCCGGTCCAGGAGACCCCGTGGCAGGCCGAGGCCGTGCCGGAATCCGAGGCGGTGCGTGACATCCAGTGGCAGTTGGACGCGTTGCGGGAGCTGGCCCGGGATCCCCTGCGGGACGGCCGGCCCGCGCCGGCCGACGACAACACGCCCTCCGCCCACGCGCCGTCGTCCCACGCCCCCACGCCCCCGCACCCGGCCCCCGGCAGCGCCGACGCCGACCCCGCACCCGCCCCTCATCCGGACCCCCATCCACATCCCGACCTGGAAGGCGACCCCACCCCATGACCGGCACCGGCACCACCGCCGACGACAGGCTCACCTGGCTCATGGAGGGTTTGCTGGAACGCACTCCGGGCGCCCGGCACGCTCTCGTGCTCTCGCGGGACGGGCTGAAGCTGTGCCGTACGCCGGAGCTGTCCGTGGACCAGGCGGACCAGCTCGCCGCGATCGCCGCCGGCATGCAGTCGCTGTCCCACGGCGCCTCCGTGGAGTTCGGCGACGGCAGCGGCGGCGTGCGGTCGGCGATGGCGGAGTTCCACGGCGGGGTCCTGTTCATCGTGGAGGCGGGCGAGGGCGCGCATCTGGCCGTCGTCACGGACGAGGACGCCGACGCGGGTCTCGTCGGACACACCATGAGCGAACTGGTGGAGCAGCTGGGCGAACACCTCAGCGCCCGCCCGCGCCACCGGCCGGAGGCACCCGCGGACCCGACCGCACACACACAGCCGACCACGCCCACCCTGTCGACCACGCCGACCCCGGCCTCGACCACCTCCCCCACCACCTCCACCTCCACCACCACCGTTTCCCCCGCACCCGCTTCCCCCGCGACGACGGCGTCCACCTCGGCTACTTCGGCTACGGCTCTGGCGCCCCGTACGTCATGAGCCGGCCCGGCAGGGACGACCTGCCCGACCGGCTGTACACCCTCACCGGAGGACGCAGCCGGTCCGCGCCCGGCACCCCCTTCGACCTGGTCACCCTGGTCACCGCCGAGTCGCAGCCGGTGCCGGGGATGCAGTCGGAGCACACGGCGATCCTGCGGCTGACGGAACGGCCCACGGCGGTCGTGGAGATCGCCGCCGGGCTGGGGCTGCCGGTGAGCATCACCAAGGTGCTGCTGTCCGACCTCCTCGCCGCGGGCCGGGTCAGCGCCCGGCACCCGCACAAGGCCACGCTGATCGATCTGGACATCCTGGAGCAGGTACTAGTTGGACTTCGCAACCTCTGAGCACGGCGGGGACAGCCGGACGCCCGGACCCGGGCCCGGCCCCGTCCCCGTCGCCCTCACCGGCGCCCGCTTCCGCGGTGACCCCGCCGCCCTCTACCGCGAACTGCGGCGTGAGCACGGCGAGGTCGTCCCCGTGCTGCTCGACGGGGACGTGCCGGCGTGGCTGGTGCTGGGCTACCGCGAGCTGCACCAGGTGACGAGCGACCCGGAACTGTTCAGCAGGGACTCCGAGTTGTGGAACCAGTGGCCGAACATCCCCGCCGACTGGCCCCTGTTGCCGGTGATCAGCCGGGAGCAGCCGTCGATCCTCGGCTCGGTCGGCGAACGGCACCGGCGGCGGGCCGCGCTGCTCGGTGAGGCGCTGGAGGCGGTCGACGCGTTCACGCTGCGCCGCCACGCCGAGCGGTTCGCGGACGAGCTGCTCGACGCGGTATGCGGGGCGGGCACGGCCGACCTCGTCGCGCAGTACGCGGCGCTGCTGCCGGTCCGGGTGCTGGCGTACCTCTTCGGCTTCCCGGAGGAGCAGGGGCCGGATCTGGTCGTCGCGTTGACCGACATCCTCGACGGGCAGGGCCGGGCGCAGGCCGCCGAGGCGCGGCTGACGACGGCGATGACCCGGCTGGTGGCGGAGCGGCGGGAGCGTCCCGCGGACGACGTGGTGTCCCGTCTGCTGGCGAACGCCTCCGCCCAGGGCTTCTCCGTCGAGGAGGTCACACACGACGTGATGGTCATGCTGGCCGCGGGACACCAGCCGACCACCGACTGGATCGGCAACTCCCTGCGGCTGATGCTGACCGACGAGCGTTTCGCGGCCTCCCTGTTCGGCGGGCGCAGCAGTGTGGCGGAGGCCATGAACGAGGTGCTGTGGGAGGACGCCCCCATCCAGAACGCGGCGGGCCGCTGGCTCTCCCGCGACACCCGGCTCGGCGGCCGTGCCCTGCGCGCCGGGGACCTTGTCCTCCTCGGCCTCCAGGGCGCCAACTCCGACCCCCGCGTACGCACCCACGGCTCCGCGCTCACCGGCGGCAACAACGCGCACTTCTCCTTCGGGCACGGCGAGCACCGCTGCCCGTTCCCGGCGCGGGAGATCGCCGAGGTCATCGCGCGCACCGGTATCGAGGTCGTCCTGGACCGGCTGCCGGACCTCGACCTCGCCGTACCGGAGGAGACCCTCGTCCGGCGGCCCTCGCCCTGGCTGCGGGGGTTGGTGGAGCTGCCGGTGCGGTTCTCGCCGTCGCCCGCGGTCGGCGGCCGGTGACCCGTGCCGCGTCGAGTGGCGGGGTCGGGACCCTGCTGGTGAACTGAAGGCAGGGATCCCTCCGCCTCGACATCCCGCAGCCAGGAAGCGTCGGCCCCCGGCCGATCCCGGCCGAGCCGACGGAGTGGTGGTCGATGGGATACGCACTCCACCCGCACAAGGTCAAGATCGTCACGGGACCACCACAGGCGGGCCCTCTCCATGAGTTCTGGGCGCATCTCCGACGCCCCTTCGTCTCCGTCTTCTGGCATCTCCGCGGCCGCTGGCTGCTGCACCGGGGCGTCACCCGCGCCGGGCGGTGGTGGAACCCGCCGTTCACGACGGCGCTGGTGGCGCTGGTGGCCGTGCTGACGGCGGGGCTCGTGGTGTGGTCGGTCCTGGCGGTGTTGGACCTGGCCGGCACCAAGAAGGTGGTGAAGGACTTCGGGCCGCAGGGGATGTGCGACAACGGCAACGCCGCGGCGTGCGACACCGTCAGCGGCGTCGCGATGCCGTTGTTGCTGTTCGCCGCCTCCACGCTCCTCTTCCTCTCCTGGCGCCTCTGGCAGGTCCGCCGCTACTGCACGTACCAGGCCCGGCACGACCCCGGGCGGCTGGTGCAGACCGCCGGGAGCCTGATGGACGAGGTGGTCGGACGGGACCAGCTCTGCAACGCCCTCATGAAGAACCTCAACGACAAGAAGGTCCGGCGCCCCCATGTCGTCGTCGGGGGCGTCGGCGCGGGCAAGACCGCGCTGTTGGTCCGGCTGGCCCAGAAGCTCGCCGCGGTGGGGGCGGTGCCCATCCCCGTACGGCTGCGGGACGTGCAGGGCGACGAGCCGCTGGACTTCTCCGAGTTGGCGCTGGCCCGGTTCCGGGAGATCGTGCGGCCGAAGGTGCGGTCCGAGGGCGAGGTCGACCGGATCTGGCGGTGGCTCAGACAGCGGGCGGACCGGATCGTGGTCCTCGCGGACGGCCTGGAGGAGGCGTTCGCGGAGGACGGTCTGACCGGCCGCCGGGACAATCTGATCCGGGAGGCGATCCGCCGGGCCGGGGAGGAGGGGCTGCCGCTGGTCATCGCCTCGCGGCCGCACGACCCGCTGCGCGCGATGCAGGCGGCCGTGTCGGAGCTGGAACCGCTGAGCAACGAGGCGGCGTTGCGGTACATCGCCGGCAGCGGCAGCTGGCGCGCCGACCTGACCGTGCTGGACCGCATCGTGGAGGCCGCCGACATGGCGGAGTCCCCCATCTATCTGAAGATCGCCAGGGATCTGCACGCCCAGGACCTGCTGGAACCCCTGTGGGACGGCGGCGGTGACCAGGACCTCCAGCTGTACGACAGCTGGCGGCTGCGGGCGGAGCTGATGGAGACGTGGATCCACGCGCTGGTCGACGGGGACGTGCATCCCGAGCTGCCGATCGACCACGACACGAGGCTGGCGGTGGTGGAGTACATCTCGGCGCTCGCGTGCGTGGGGCTGGCCTCGGACAGCGCGGACGTGGGCCTCGGGGAACTGAGCTCGGCCCTCGGTGAGGCGGACAGCGCGTCGTGGGGCCGGGGGCTCGGGATGCGGGCGGCCCCGAACACGGAGTGGAACCGGCGGGTCGCCCGCGCACTGGACCGGCGGATGGCGGAGCTGCGCTGGTGCCCGGAGACGTACGCCGTCAGGCGCGGCGCGCCCTGGACCGTGGGACAGCACCCCTGCCAGAGCGCCCCGGGCGGCTCCGACTGGTGGGTGGGGCCCAGGATCGACATCCGGATCGCCGCGACCTGGGGCACCCGGATGGGACTGGTCCACGAGAACGGTGACAAGGTCCGCTTCCAGCACAGCATCGTGCAGGCGTATCTCGGCTCCCGGTTCCTGGACGAGATGTTCGGGCCCCCGGACGCGGCGGACCCGCAGCCGAGCAGCGCCCCGGCGTCCGCCGCTGCCCCGCCCGACGCGCACATCGCCGGGGCGTTGCGGCAGGGCGGGCGGGAACTGCTCATCGCGCTCACCCTGTACTCCCGCTCCCCCAAGGGGCGGTGTGTGTGCGGGCCCTCGGGTGCGGGCCGGCACGCCTGCTTCGTCGACCGGACCCGGGAACTGCTCACCGCGCAGGCCAAGGGCCTGCTGGCCGAGGCGACCGACGCCCTGCACACGGTCGGCCAGGACAGCGGGGGCGGAGGGCTCGACGACCACGACAGCCCCCGGCTGCGGGCGTTGGAGAACTACGGCACGGCCGTGGAGATCGACAGTGTGGGGATCGCGCCCCGGCAGCAGGACCTGGTGAAGGAGATCGAGCGGGACTGGCTCCGGCTCGGCCAGAACGAGGACCCCGCGCGGCTTCGGGAGGCGAAGCTCGCGCTGGTGAGGCAGTGCGGCACCGCCGTGCGCCGCGTCGCCGCCGTGCGGAGCCGGGCGCCCGGGGACGAGCATCCGGCGTACCCGGTGTACGAGGTCATGTTCCGGATCGGCCGCAAGGAGACGGACCGCCGGGTGCGGGAGGCGCTGGTGAAGGAGGTGGGCGCGGGCGGCGAGCCGGCGTACCAGGCGCTGTGCTCCCGGCTCACGGAGCCCTGCGCCACCCTGGAGGCCGGACGGCGCAGGGGTCCGGCGGGCCGGGTGACGCCGTCGGCGGACGAGGTGGACGGCCATCTCCCGTTCTCGTGGGATCTCGCGGAGCAGCGGGAGCGGGAGGAGCGCAGGGCGGCGGAGGAGGAGGCCCTGGCGGAGAAGGGCCGGTGGAACTGCAACGCCATGCGGGCCTGGCTGCTGCCGCTGCTCGTGGACTCGTCCGTGATGGCCCGGCGCCGGGCCAGTCCCCGTGACGACCTGGACAACTGGGTGCGGGTGGCGACCGGGGCGGCCCGTGCGCCGATCACCGACGACGGGCCCGGCGCGGCCGTCGGCCTGGGGGTGACGCTGGCCCAGGGTTTCAAGTACGCCGCCAACCGGCGACCGGGTCCGGGTGTCAACCGCGGGGCCCGCGACTTCCTCGTCAAACAGGCGCGGGACCTGCTGAAGCAGAGCACCTTCTGGTACACGCGGCTGACCCTGCTGCACGCCCTGACGCTGTGGAGCCTGCCCGATGACGTCACCGCCGACCAGCCGATCCGCGGTCCCGGCTCGGACCCCCGGGGTCAGGTGCGGGAGTGGCTGGCGCTGGGCGACCGGGGCCGAGAGGAGCACCCGCTGGTCGCGGGGGCGGCGAAGCTGGCGGTGCGGGCGTTGCAGACCCGGCGGCCGGAGCGGTTCCTGTGGATCGACGAGGCGGCCTTGGCCTCCTGCATCGGCACCGAGGTGGGGGCCCCGGGCGAACAGCGGGCCCACAACCTGTGGATACCGCCGTCCACCGGCTGGAGCACCCTGGACCCGAGGGCACAGCAGCTGCTGGCGGACGTCCTGCTGCTGATGGTGCTCGGCGAGCGGTCGCACCGGCCGAACGAGAGTTTCCCGATCCTGGAGCGGTGTGCGCGGGAGCCGGCCCGGACGCCGTCGTGCCTGCGCAGGGACCGCACCCGGCTGCGTCCGGTCCGCGGGGCGGAACGCGTCGCGCAACCGGGCTCGAACTGCACACACGACTGCTGGCTGCGGATGTGCCCCTACCCGGCCAAGGTGGAGAGCCTGCGCATGGAGTTCAGCGAGGTCTTCTGCCTGCACCAGCGGGACCTGCTGAAGAAGTGGCAGCCGTGGGCGTGGGCCTCGCTGCGGTTCCGGCGGGAGGCGCCGTGGCAGCGCGGGGTGCCGGTCGCCGGGATGCGCCGGTTCTGGGACCAGATGAGCGACCGGGCCCGCGACATCGGCCCCGGCACGGACCCCGTCTCATCCGACGGACGACGTTTCGCCCAGGTTTCACGGAGCCGATAGGCTCGCACCCGTGGCTGATATCCAGATCCCCGCTGACATCAAGCCCGCCGACGGACGTTTCGGCGCTGGCCCCTCCAAGGTGCGGACGGAGGCGCTGGACGCCCTGGCCGCGACCGGCACCTCCCTGCTCGGCACCTCCCACCGCCAGGCCCCGGTGAAGAACCTGGTCGGCCAGGTGCGCGAGGGCATCAGCGAGCTGTTCTCCCTGCCCGAGGGCTACGAGGTGGTCCTCGGCAACGGCGGCTCCACCGCGTTCTGGGACGTCGCGACGCACGGCCTGATCGAGAACAAGAGCCAGCACCTGACCTTCGGCGAGTTCAGCTCGAAGTTCGCCAAGGCCGCCAAGCTCGCCCCGTGGCTGGCCGAGCCGACCGTCGTCTCCTCCGACCCCGGCACGCACCCGGAGCCGGTCGCGGAGGCGGGCGTCGACGTCTACGCCTTCACCCACAACGAGACCTCCACCGGTGTCGCCACCCCGATCAAGCGGGTGGCCGGTGCCGACGAGGGCGCCCTCGTCCTGGTCGACGCCACGTCCGGCGCGGGCGGTCTGCCCGTGGACATCGCCGAGACGGACGTCTACTACTTCGCCCCGCAGAAGTCCTTCGCCTCCGACGGCGGCCTGTGGATCGGTGTGTTCTCCCCGGCCGCGATCGAGCGCTCCGAGCGGGTCCACGCGAGCGGGCGGCACGTCCCGGAGTTCTTCTCGCTGCCGACGGCGATCGACAACTCCCGCAAGAACCAGACGTACAACACCCCGGCGCTCGCCACGCTGTTCCTGCTGAACCAGCAGCTGGAGTGGATCAACGGCCAGGGCGGTCTCGCCTGGTCCACGGCCCGCACGAAGGACTCCTCGACCCGCCTGTACGGCTGGGCGGAGGAGTCCAAGTACGCGACGCCGTTCGTCTCTGACCCGGCCAAGCGCTCGCAGGTCATCGGCACGATCGACTTCGCCGACGAGATCGACGCCGCGGCCGTCGCCAAGGCCCTGCGCGCCAACGGCATCGTCGACACCGAGCCGTACCGCAAGCTCGGCCGCAACCAGCTGCGCGTCGCGATGTTCCCGGCGATCGACCCGGCGGACGTCGAGGCCCTCACGAAGTGCGTCGACTACGTGATCGAGAAGCTCTAGCCGTAGCCGTTCAGCGGTACGACGCCGAAGGGCGCCCGGTGGGGTCACCGGGCGCCCTTCGTGTCGTCCTACGGGGTGTTGCCCGTGTCGTGCGGAATCAGCCGCGGAAGCCGAGGATGCCGTGCAGGGCGGCACCGCCCGTCGCGGTGGACGCGCCCGACTGCGCCGACATCTTCTGCGCGGCCTGCGGCTTCGGGTCCGGCAGCTTCTTGCAGACGGCGTCGATCTGGCCCTTGCCGTGCGGCACCTTGCCGTTGCTCAGGTAGGTCGCCAGGTACTTGTCGAGGCAGGAGTTGCCGCTCAGCGAGATGCCGTGGTTGCCACCGCCCTGCTCGACGACCAGGCTGGAGTTCTTGAGCAGCTTGTGGACGGTGAGGCCGCCCTCGTACGGGGTGGCCGCGTCGTCCGTCGCCTGGAACAGCAGCACCGGCGGGAGCTTGGAGTTGGCGACGTTCACCGGCTTGAGGGTCTTGGTCGGCCAGAACGCGCACGGCGCGTTGTACCAGGCGTTGCTCCAGGCCATGAAGGGCGCCTTCTTGTAGACGTCCCAGTTGTCCTTCTGCCACGTGCTCCACTTGCGCGGCCAGGACGCGTCACGGCACTGCACGGCGGTGTAGATGCTGTAGCCGTTGTCGCCGGAGGCGTCGACGGCGGCGATGTTCTGGTACGCCTCGACCAGCGGCTCGGCGTTCTTGTCGCCCACGTAGGCGGCGAACGCCTCGGCGAGCGTGGGCCAGTAGCCGTTGTAGTAGCCGCCGGGGATGAAGATGTCCTCCAGCTCGGAGGCGCCCACCTTCACCTTGCCGCCCACGGGCTTCTTGGCGAGAGCGGCCCGCATGGCGTACCACTCGGCCTCGATCTTGGCCGGGTCGGTGCCGAGCTTGTAGGTGGCGTTGTTCTTGGCGATCCACTTCATCAGCGCCTTGTGGCGCTTGTCGAAGGCGTAGTCCTGGTCGAGGTTGTCCTCGTACCAGACGCCCGTCGGGTCGACTATGGAGTCGAGCACCAGGCGGCGCACGCGGTCCGGGTACTGCTTGGCGTAGACGGCGCCGAGGTACGTGCCGTACGAGTAGCCGAAGTAGTTGATCTTCTTGGCGCCGAGCGCCTTGCGGATCGCGTCCATGTCCTTCACGGCGTTGGCCGTGTTGATGTGCGGCAGGACGTCCTTGTACTTGGTCGCGCAGGCCGCGGCGAAGGACTTGGCGCGGTCGAGGTTGGCCTTCTCGAGGGCGGGCGTGCTGGGCACGGAGTCGGGCCGCACCGGGTTGAAGTAGCCCGGCTTGCAGTTCAGGGCGGGCTTGCTGGCCCCCACGCCACGCGGGTCGAAGCCGATGACGTCGTACTGGGACGCGACGGCCTTGGGCAGGGAGCCGGCGACGAAACCGGCCAGGCCCAGGCCGCTGCCGCCGGGACCGCCGGGGTTGACCAGCAGCGGGCCCTGGTACTTCTTCGCGGTGTGCGGCACGCGGGACAGAGCCAGCGTGATCTTCTTCCCACCCGGCTTGGCGTAGTCCAGCGGTACCTTCACCGACGCGCACTGCATCGTCGGGGCGCTGTCCGTGGCGCACTTCTTCCAGGAGACCTTCGCGGCGGCGACCTGCACGGTGTTCACGGAGTGCGGCGCGCCGGCGTTGGCACTGGCGGGGGCGGCTGCGAGCGTCCCGGCCAGTACGACAGTGGCGCCGCTGAACACGGCTGCGCTTCTCTTCATGGAGTTCTCTCTGAACAGTGAGGGGGGTTCCAGGTCCGCGAGGTTCGCGGCCCGTGCCGCATGGTTCCTGAAGATCACGCCGCGCATAAACAGTTTCGACCAAGACTTGACTGAATTGAGTCATTGGAATTACTCAAATTGCCCACAGACAACGCCAGTTGCCCACAACCGGGACAACCGTCCACCGCCCCCGTCGCTCCGGAACTCTCTACGCTGTACTCATGCACTCGACGATCAGGGGGGCGCTCGGCGTCTCGAGTGCTCTCGTCGCGCTGGCCGTTCTGTCGGCCGGCTGCGACCAGGGCGGCTCACCGACCGGCTCCGCCGACAAACCGGCCACGGGGGACGGCACTCGGCGCACGGACAGGACGCCGCCGCACCCCGGCCTCGGCGACATCCTCGTCGGGGACGAACCCGTCACGGGTTCACGGAGGACGGGCGAGGACAAGGCGCCCTTCGAACGCACCTACACCGACGGGCCCCTCTACGCGGCGGTCACCGGATACCGGTCGACGGCCTTCGGCAACGCGGGCCTGGAATCCGTGTACGGCGACATCCTGGCCGCGGACGCGTCCGGGAACGCCTCGGGCGACGTCATGACGACGATCGACCCGAAGGCCCAGAAGGCCGCGTTCGAGGCGCTGGGCGACCGGCGGGGCGCCGCGGTGGCCCTGGACGCCGAGTCGGGGGCGCTGCTCGCGGTGGTCAGTACGCCCTCGTACGACCCCACGACGTTCAGCGGTCACGGCCGGGCGGACGCCAAGGCGTGGAAGGCGCTCACCGCCGACCGGCGCTCGCCCCTGCTCAACCGGGCGCTGCGCGAGGTCGGCGCGCCGGGCGGGACCTTCAACGTCGTGGTCGCCGCTGCCGCGTTGGAGAAGGGGCTGTACGCGTCGGTGGACGAGCGCACCGACAGCCCTCTCACCTATGTGCTGCCCCAGTCGACGACCAGCGTGACCGGCGCGTCCTCCGGGTGCGAGGACGCCCCGATCGCGCGGGCACTGAGCCTCTCCTGCGACAACGTCTTCGCCAAGATGGCGTCCGACCTCGGTGCGGACGAACTGCGCTCGGTGGCCGAGAGGTTCGGGTTCGACGACGACACGCTGACCGTGCCCGTGCGGGTCGCCGAGAGCGTCTATCCCCGGGCGGGCGTGTCGCGTCCCGCGACGGCGCTCACGGGCATCGGCGCCGGGGACCTCCGGGCGACCCCGCTGGCGATGGCCCGCGTCGCCGCGGCGGTCGCGAGCGGCGGACGGCTGGTGGCTCCTACGCTGGTGGAGCGGGTGACGAAGGCCGACGGCGGCACCGTACGGTCCAAGGCGAAGGGCCGGACGGGCCGGGCCGTCTCCGCCCGCACCGCCGACGCGCTGAGGGACGCGCTCGGGGCCACCGCGGGCGAGGTGCTGTCCAGCGGCGGGGACAAGGCCGGGTCCGGGACGGGCGCGAAGGCGGCGTGGGTCTCGGACGGCCGGGACGGTACGGGCAGCGCGTGGTTCATCGCGTACACGGACGGCGCGAAGGGCCACCCGGTCGCCGTCGCCGTCCGCGTCGAGGACCAGCCGTCCGGGGCGGACCCCCGCAAGGCCGCCGAGCCGGCCGTCACCGTCGGCGAGAGCCTGCTCGCCGGCCTTTCGTCAACCACCCGGCGCTGAAGGGCCGGGTTTGCGCGGGAGACGACACCCGGCCGCTCCGCGGCCGGGTACGGGCAGCGATACCGCGGCGCTGCGCGCCACGAGCACGAGGATGTGCTTCCTCCCAGGGCTGAAACCCTGGGATTCCTCGCGAGAACAGGCTGATCGGGTATCACGTCGACGGGGCGCCCGGCGGTCACCGGGCGCCCCTCGGGTTCAGGTCGCCGTGCAGCTCACGCTCGGCACACCTCCGCCCCCGGGCGTGCCCCCGAAGCCGAGGGTCGCCGAGGCGCCCGCGGAGAGGGCGCCGTTGTGGGTGGCGTTCGTCGCGGTGACCGTCGCACCGCTCTGGGTGTACGACGCGTTCCACATGTTCGTGACCTTCTGGGAGCCGCTCCAGGTCCAGGTGACCTTCCAGGACTTGAGCGCGGTCGTCCCGCTGTTGGTCACCTTCACCTCGGCGTTGAAGCCGCCGCCCCAGTCGCTGCTGACGGTGTAGACGGCGGCGCAGGCGGGTGTCCCGCCGCCGGGCCCCCCGGGGTCACCGGGGCCGCCCGGATCGCCGGAGCCGCCGCCCGGCGGGAAGCCCGGCGCCTTGATGCTCGTCAGATAGCCGTCCTTCACCGTGTCGACGGTCTGCCAGTCGTCCTTCAGGATGCCGCCGGTGTCACCGGAGTTGGGGTTCCAGGACCAGAAGGTCCAGTGGAAGGAGTCGTTGCCGTACGTCGAGGTGGAGCGGAGGTAGGTCACCAGGGCGGCCAGCCAGCGCTGGTCGACCGTGGCCTGGAGGGTCGTACCGAACTCGCCCACCCAGACGGGGGCGATGTTCTGCTTGAAGATGTAGCCCCAGTAGCGGTCCCAGACGCCCGGCATGTTGTTGGGGAAGTTGGGGTCGCTGAACCAGCTCTGCTGGGCCACGCTGGTGGCGTAGTCGTGCGCGGAGTAGACGAGACGGTTCGGCACGTCGAGCCGTACGGGGTGGTCGGCGACGCCCATCAGATTGCCGCCCCACCAGCCCGAGACGCCGTTGTACGACTGGACGCCCTCGACGAGGACCAGCAGGTCGGGGTTGGCGGCGAGCACCGCGTTGCCGGCGCGTTCGGCGGCGAGGCGCCAGTCCTTGGAGGTGTCGCCGCAGCCCCAGCAGGCGGGGTCGTGCGGCTCGTTGTGGAGGTCGATGCCGATGACGGTGGAGTCGCCCTTGTAACGGGTCGCGAGGGCCTTGAGGTTGGCGATCCATGTCGACTCGGGGACTGTCGAGGTGTACCAGAGCGCCGACTGGCCGGCCGCGTCCGGGCGGTGCCGGTCGAGGATGATCTTCAGTCCGCTCCGCCCGGCGTGCGCGACCATCTTGTCCAGGACCTGGAGCGAGGTCAGACCGCGCAGATCGGTGTTCTTGCCGTCGAAGTTGAGACTGTCGGGCATGGTGCCCGGCTTGAGGATGTCGTCGCTGTAGGGGATGCGCAGGGTGTTGTAGCCCAGCGACTTGATCTGGTCGATCATGCTCTTGTAGTCGCGGGACCACAGGCCGTGGGGCACGTGGTTCGCGGTCTCGAAGCCGAACCAGTTGATGCCGGCGATCCGCACCGACTGGTTGTTCGCGTCGAGGATCTGGCGCCCGTTGGTGTGCCAGTAGCCGGCACCGGCGGCGGCCTCGGCCGCCGCGGCCGACGGGGCACCGCCGGCCAGCGGCAGCACCAGCACGGCGGCGGCCGCGCACAGGGCGCCCAGAGTTCTCCGTAAGCTGCGGAACATGACGCTGCTTCCTCCTCGGGAGGCGCGGGCCCGGAACGGATGGGAGCGCTCCCATCACCCGCACCCCCCATGGAAGACAGGTCACATGGACACGTCAAGGCGTCCGACGCCTCATTGTGCGCCGGACGCCTCTCGGTGCGGCCCGGAAGCCCCGGGCCGGGGTCAGCGGCTCAGCCTCCGGAACCTGCGCACCGCCAGCGGCAGGAAGACCAGCGTGAGCACCACCGGCCACACGCCCGCCATCAGCAGCGCGTGCCGCTCGATCCAGGAGTCACCGGCGACCGGCGTGCCGAACAGCTCGCGGGTGGCGGCGGCCGTGGAGGAGAGCGGGTTCCAGGCGGCGACCCAGCCGAGCCAGTCGGGCATGAGCTGGGGGGCCACATAGATGCTGGAGATCATGGTCAGCGGGAAGGCGACCACGAAGAGTCCGCCCGCCGCCTCCGGGTTGGGCACCAGGAGGCCGAGCCAGACCCCGATCCAGATCAGCGCGAACCGCAGCCACAGCAGCAGCCCGAACGCGGCCAGGAAGCCGGGGCCGGCGTCGGGACGCCAGCCCATCACGAGGGCCGTCAGCATCATGATGGCCAACTCCGCGCAGGCGACCAGCAGATCGGTCACCCCGCGCCCGGCGACCACCGCCGACGGCGCCATCGGCATGGAGCGGAAGCGGTCGATGACGCCCTTGGTGGAGTCGTGGACGACGAGGGTCGCGGTGTTGATGAACCCGAAGGCCATCGTCATCGCGAACATGCCCGGCATCAGGAAGTCCCGGTAGTCACCACCGCCGGGCACCTGCATGGCGCTGCCGAAGACATGCCCGTAGAGGAGGACGGACAGGATCGGGAAGCCCAGCTGCCAGGCGATGTTGACCGGCTGGCGCCGGTAGTGGGTGAGTCCGCGCCGGACGATGTTCCCGACATCGGCGAGCAGCCAGTACGTACGGCTTCGGACGGGGAGGTCGGTGAGGTCGAGGGGGCCGGAGCCGGAGCGGGCGTCGCTGCCAGTGCCGGTTGCGGTGCTCGGGCGGGCCTCAGGGCTGACATCAGGGCGGACGCGGGTGCTCATGCGGCGGCCTCCTTCGGCTGCGACGCGGACGTCGAGGTGTCCCGCACCCCGGGCGGTTCGGTGCGGTGTCCGGTCAGCCGCAGGAACACGTCGTCCAGGCTCGGCCGGCGCAGACCGATGTCCTCGACGGCGACGCCCTCGTCCTGGAGCGTGCGGGCCACCTCCGTCAGGGCGTTCACCCGGTCGGTCACCGGCGCGTGCACACGCAGTCCCGCCTCGTCCGCCTCCGGTTCGCCGTCGGCGACACGGGCGATGACTTCCACGGCGCGCGGGATGTCGGCGCGGTCGGCCACCACGACCTCGACCCGGTCGCCGCCCACGGTGTTCTTCAGCCCGTCGGGGGTGTCGTCCGCGATGGCCCGGCCCTGGTCGATGACAGTGATACGGGAGGCCAGTCTGTCGGCCTCCTCCAGGTACTGCGTGGTCAGCAGGACGGTCGTGCCGCCCGTGACCAGCGCCCGCACCGAGTCCCAGACCTCGCCCCGGCTGCGCGGGTCGAGGCCGGTGGTCGGCTCGTCCAGGAAGAGGACGGCCGGGGCGAGGATCATCGAGGCGGCGAGGTCCAGTCGGCGCCGCATACCGCCGCTGTACGTGCCGACGCCCTTGTCGGCGGCGTCGGTGAGGTCGAACCGGTCGAGCAGTTCGGTGGCGCGCAGCCTTGCCCGCCGGCCGCCGAGATGAAAGAGCCGGCCGAACATCTCCAGGTTCTGCCGGCCCGTCAGCACCTCGTCCACGGCCGCGTACTGGCCGGTGAGGCCGATCCTCGCCCGGACCTCGCGGGGCCGCCGGGCCACGTCGAGCCCGGCGACCGTCGCCCGTCCGCCGTCCAGCCGCACGAGGGTGGACAGGATGCGGACGGCCGTGGTCTTGCCCGCGCCGTTCGGGCCGAGGAGGCCGTGGACCGTGCCCTCGCGGACGGCCAGGTCGAAGCCGTCGAGCGCGCGCTTCTCGCCGTACCGCTTCTCCAGGCCCTCCGCCCGCACCGCGTACCCGTCGCCGTTTCCCTCGCTCATGGGTCCCCCCTTCGCTAGAACTGAGTACACCGTACCCGATTTCGCGTACGTCGTACTCAGTTTTTTCGGGGGGACTTAAACTCGGCACATGACACGCGGTGAGGGCGGTACGCAGACCAGCGGCAGCGGCGACATCGTCCGTACGCTCGAACTGCTGTGGGACACGGGGCGGCGCCCCAGCCGGGGCCCCAAGCCGGGGCTCACCCTGGAGCGGATCGTGGAGGCGGCGGTTCGGGTCGCGGACGCGGAGGGCCTGGAGGCCGTGTCGATGCGGCGGGTCGCCACGGAGCTGGGGACCGGCACGATGTCGCTGTACCGCTACGTCCCCGGCAAGGCCGAACTGCTCGACCTGATGCTGGACCGGGTGCAGCGCCCCTCCGACGATCCGGCCGACCTCGGGGACGGCGGCTGGCGGTCCGCGCTGGAGGCCCTGGGCCGGGCGACCCTCACGCTCTACCGCCGCCACCCCTGGCTGCTCCAGGTCAACCAGAGCCGGCCGCTCCTCGGGCCCAGCGCGCTGGACGGCATGGAGAAGGTGCTCTCCCGGATCAAGTCCATGGGCCTGACCGACCCCGAGCTGGTCTCCGCGATCGTCGCGGTCGACGGCTATGTGGTCGGGGCCGCCCGCACCCAGCTCTACGAGGCGGAGGCGGAGCGGCGCACAGGGCTCACCGACGCGGAGTTCTGGGCGGCTCAGACTCCCCTGCTGGAGAAGTTCATGGCGTCCGGGCGCTATCCGATGCTGGCCGGGCTGTCCGAGGACGCGTTCGGCCGGGACTTCGACCACTTCGAGTTCGGACTCCAGCGGATCCTCGACGGCCTGGAGGTCCTGGTGGCCCGACGGGCCGGGGCCGGGGCCGGAAACAAGGACGGGGACGAGGGCCGGAGCGGCAGCCGGGGCGGCTGCGGGGCCGGCTGAGTCAGTGCGGGGCCAGGACGCAGAACTCGTGGCCCTCCGGGTCGGCGAGGCAGGTCCACGGGACGTCGCCCTGGCCGACGTCGAGGTCGGTGGCGCCGAGGGCCCGCAGCCGGTCGACCTCCGCCGCCTTGTCGTCACCGGGACAGGGCAGCAGGTCGAGATGGACGCGGTCCGGCACGGTCTTCACGCCGGGCGTGCGCAGGAACTCCAGATACGGGCCGACGCCCTGGGCGGAGCGCAGCACCGCGTGGTCGTCGGTCACCTCGTGCAGCGGCCAGTCGATCGCCTCACCCCAGAACCGGGCCATGGCCCGCGGGTCCGCGCAGTCGACCACCACCGCGGCGATCGGCCCGGTGTCCCGGTAGACCTCGCGGGGCTCCAGCACACAGAACTCGTTGCCCTCCGGGTCGGCGAGGACCGTCCACGGCACGTCGCCCTGGCCGACGTCGGCGGGGGTCGCGCCCAGCTTCCGCAGCCGCGCGACCAGCTCCGTCTGCTGGGCGGCCGAGTGGGTGGCGATGTCGAGGTGCACCCGGTTCTTCGTGGGCGTCTTGGGGTCCGGCACGGGGACGACGTCGACCCCGAGGGCGACCGGATGCGGCCAGACGAGCCCGCCGGCGGGGCCGACGTAGGTGGCGGCACCGGGGCGGTAGGCGGTCCAGCCGAGCGCCTCCGCCCAGAACCGGCCGACCGCCGAGGCGTCGACGGCCTTGACGATCACATGAACGGGTCGCAGCGCCATGCCGCCGATCCTATGCAGCGCCGCACGGCCCGCCGGGCGACCGGCTGACGGGGCGTCGGAGAACGCCCCGTCAGGACGGGCGGCGCAGGACGCGCTTGAAGCCCCAGATGACGACGACGGCGCCGAGCACGGCGATCGCGCCGACCTTGAACCCCGAGCCGGTGCCGTCGGCGTCCTGCCCGGCGGCCGAGCCGTCGGAGGAGGACGAGCCGGAACCGCCGTTCCCGGAGCCGCCCTTGCCGGAGCCGCCGCCGGGGACGTCGCGGGCGAGGACCGTGCTGGCGGCGCCCTCACTGCCGTACATGATCTTCGTGCCGTCGGTGGTGTACGTGAGGGACTCGCCCTGCCGTTGCAGGGGCACGCTCAGCCGGTCGGCCTTCTCGATCTTCCCGCCCTTCCAGTCGTAGAGGATCGCGCCGAAGTACGAGCGCAGGGCGAGGTGCTTGCCGTTTGGTGAGAACGCCCCGTCGGTGACCTCCAGATCGGGTACGGAGGCGACCTTCTTGAAGATGTTCGTGCCGGACGCGGCGAGTTCGGCCGGGCCCTCGTACAGCGAGCCCCCCGCCTCGTTCTTGTCGGCGATGTAGACGCGCCCGGTCTTCGGGTGCACCATCAGCGCCTCGGCGTCCCGCGCCCCGTCCTCGTACTTCACGACGTACTGCGTGGCCCTGACCGTCTGGTCCTTGAGCTGCTTGGGCTCCGGCAGCTCGTAGATCCACACGTACTGCCAGGTCCCGCCGAGGTTGTCGCCGATGTCGCCGACGTAGAGGTGGTTGTCCGGGCCGATGGAGATCGCCTCGACGTCCCGCGGTGTGCCGACACCCGTCAGCGTCACCGTGGCGACCGTCTTCCCGGTCCCGCTGTCCACGGCGTACAGGAACGCGCCGTCGTCGCTGTCGTTGTGCGTCCAGTACACGCCGGGGTGCTGGCGCGAGGCCGCGAGACCGCTGGACTCGGTGATCCTCGGGTCCTTCACCGTGAAGTCGCCGTCGTCGGCGGCCGCGGGCACGGCCGGTACGGCGGCGAGCAGAGCGCCGGCGAGCACGGCGAGACCGGCGAGGAAGGGACGGCGGGATGGTCGGCGCATGCCTCCCACCCTGCCATGCCGCCGCGCGGGGCGGGGGTGGGAGAGCTTCGCGGGGACCGTGGTCCCGCACCACGTGGTGATGCTCACAGGGGTGTGTGACCCAGTCCCTCCTACCGATGGGTAGCGATCGTTCATGATGAGCCCATGCTCAGGTTCATGCCCGTAGGCGACTCCATGACGATCGGGAGCGCGGGCGAACACACGTGGCGCTACCGGCTCTGGCAGCACCTGTGCGCGTCGCACGACGGCCCGTTCCGGATCGTCGGCCCGCGCGAGTCGCTCCACGACAAGGCGACCGACGCCCCCACGTCGTACGAGTACGCCGACGGCGACCCCCGCTTCCCCCGCGCCCATCTCGCCGGCTGGGGCGAGGGCTGGCTGCACATGGCCCCGCTGATCGCCGACGCGGTCCGCGCCCACCGCGCGAACGTCCTCCTCGTCTCCCTCGGCCTCATCGACCTGGGCTTCTACACGGACGCCGAGCAGACCATCGAGAACACCCGCCGCTTCGTCGCCGCCGCGCGCGAGGCCGACCCGCGCGTCCGAATGGTGCTCCTGCCGGTCATCCCGAACGTCCGTGCCGAGGGCGACGCCGCCTTCGCCGCCCAGGTGGCCCGCTTCAACGAGCTCCTCGCCAAGACGGCCGCCGACCTCGACGAACCCCGCTCCGAGCTGCTCCTGGCGTCCCCGCCCCCGGCGTACGACATCCACCTGGACACCTACGACGGCACCCACCCCAACGCCTCCGGCGAGCACCGCATCGCGGCGGCCTTCGCGAACGCGATGCACGAGGCGTGGGATCTGGGCGGCCCGTACGAACTGCCGTAGGCGCGGGCGCCGGTGGTCGCTCAGGCGCCGGCCGGGGCCTTCCTGGTGGCCGTGACCAGCGCGAACGACAGATACTCCCCACCGTCCGCCTCCAGCATGTCGACGACGGCCTGTTCGTCCCCGCCGGGCCGCCGCTCGGCGACCGCCCGCGACCACAGCAGCCAGTCGTGCCAGCCGTCCTCCTGGAGGCGCGCCGAGGTGACGTCGACCAGCTCGGTGATCTCCCACTGGAACCGCCACCACTCGGCGGTGTGCCAGGCGATGGCCTCCCAGCCGACGAGGGCCTTGATGTGGGCGGGAACGGCCCCGAGGTCCCGCACCTCGCGCGTCATGCCGGGCGTGGCCACGCCGAGCTGCCCGCCGCTGCGCAGGAACCGCACGAGGTACGGCAGATAGCTGTCGGCCGTCCCGAAGTACTCGAACGCGTCGACGCTCACGACGGCGTCGAAGCTCCCCTCCTCGAACGGCAGGGCGTGCGCCTCCGCCCGCACGGCCGTCACCCGGTCGGCCACCCCGGCCTCCTCGAACACGGCCGCCGCCTCCTCCGCCGCGATCCACCAGTCGGCGGCGACGACCTCCACGCCGAACTCCCGCGCCAGGAACACCGAGGTCGCCCCCTTCCCCGACCCCAGGTCCAGGACCCGCATCCCGGGCCGGAGGTCGAGGTTCTCGACGAGGTTCTCCAGCAGCCACAACGGATGCGGCCCCATGTCGAGGCCGAGCAGCCAGGAGGGGTCGTAGGCGGAGGAGCGGGGGTAGCGGTCGGGACGTACGAGCGCGTCCAGCGCGGAGGTGGTCATGACAGCCGACCCAACCGGCTCGACCCACGGCTCCGCAACCGAGTTCCGCGGCACCGCACGTGACCTGGTCACCGTGCGTATCGTTGTACCGCGCGGCTGTTCGCGACCCAGCGACAGCCGGGGAGGAGCGCCACGATGACCGTCCTTGACGACAGGATCGAGATGGCCGAGCACAACGGCGAACTCACACTCGACACCATGTTCGAGTGGCTGGAGCAGATGCCCGTCCCCGAGGGATTCAAGGTCGAGATCGTCGAGGGGGCCATCTTCATGTCGCCGCAGCGGGACACGCACTGGGAGATCATCCTGGACATCATCGAACAGTTGCGCACCGCATACCCGCGCACGCGTCTGAAGTCCGACGTCCGTATCGACTATCCGGGCCACCTCAACGGCTTCTCGACCGACGTGACCCTGATGTCCCGTGACGCCGTCAAGGACTCCAAGGGCCTGTGGAGCTGCGAGGACGTCGAGTTCGTCGCCGAGGTCATCTCCAAGGGCACCGCGGCCAATGACTACGGCCCCAAGAAGACGGCCTACGCGACCGCCGAGGTCCCCGTCTACCTGATCGCGGACCCGTACCAGGGCAGGTGCCACCTGTACCGGAACCCCAAGCAGGGGGAGTACGTCATCGAGACGACCGTCCCGTTCGGCTACGAGCTGGACCTCACCGACACCGTCGTCGGCCTCACCCTCAAGACCGACGAGTTCCCCCGCGACTGAGCCGCGGTCCGGCCTCGCCAAGGGGCCGCCAAGGTGTGGCCAAGACCCGTTCCCGGGGCGGGCGGCGGCTTGCCCGGGAGGCACCCGCTCGCTTGGATGGCGCGGTCGGCGTGGGCACGGGGCCGCGTCGCGTACGGCGACGAGGGGTGGGTCCGAGGTGGTGGCGGGGGCGGCCGGGCGGGGACTGGGCCGGGAGTTCCGGTGGCTGTGGACGGCGTACGTGGTCAGCACCTGCGGCACGCGGCTGGCGTTCGACGCGCTCCCGCTGATCGCGGTCCTGGTCCTGGACGTCGGCCCGGCGGAGGTCTCCGCGCTGGCGGCCACCGGTCTGGCCGTGGGCGCGGCGGTGGCGGTGCCGCTCGGCCCCTGGGTGGAGTTCCGCCGCAAGCGCCCGGTGATGATCGGGACGGATCTGCTCCGCGCCGGCGCCCTTCTGACGGTCCCCGCGGCCTACGCCCTCGACCTGCTGTCCTTCCCGCAGCTGCTGCTGGTCTCGGTCGTCGTCGCCGCGGCCGACATCACCTTCGGCGCGGCGAGCGGCGCGTTCCTGAAGTGCCTGGTCCCCCCGGAGCACCTCCTCGCCGCGAACGGCCGCTTCGAGGCCACCAACTGGACGGCGACCATGCTCGGCCCGCCGCTGGGCGGCGCCGCGATCGGCCTCCTCGGCCCGGTGGTCACGCTCGTGACCGACGCGGTCAGCTATCTCCTCTCCGCGACGGCCCTCCTGGCGATCGGCGACACCGAGCGCCCCGCCGAGCGCCCACTGAAGCACCCCGCGCACTCCGGGGAGGCGCCCGCCGACGGAACACCTCCCGAGCCGGCCGCGCCCCGCCTCCGGGCCCGTGACCTGCTCGACGGCTGGCGGTACATCCTCACCAGCCCGGCGCTGCGCCCCCTGTTCCTCAACACGATCCTGGTCAATGGCCTGATCATGGCGACCGCCCCGCTGCTGCTGGTCCTGATGGTCGGCGAGCTGGGCTTCACGCCCTGGCAGTACGGTCTGGCCTTCGCCCTGCCCTGCGTGGGCGGGCTGATCGGTTCGCGGCTCGCCCGGCGGCTGGTCGCCCGGTACGGGCAGCACCGGGTGCTGCTGGCTACGGGCGCGTTGCGGGCGTGCTGGCCGGTGGGGCTGGCGTTCATCCACCCCGGCGCCACCGGGCTCGTCCTGGTGATGGCCGTGGAGCTGGGCCTGATCACCTGCATGGGCGTCTTCAACCCGGTGATGGCCACGTACCGCCTCGACGAGACCCCGCCGGACCGGGTCGCCCGCACCCTGTCCGCCTGGTCGGTCACCAGCAAGCTGACGATCGCCGCGCTGACCGCCCTGTGGGGCCTGCTGGCCGCCGTCACCGGCCCCCGCACGGCGGTCGCCGCGGCCGGCGCCCTGATGCTCGCCACCCCGCTGCTCCTCCCCCGCCACCGGCCCGCGCGCCCCTCTCCGAAGGACGACCCGGCCGAGCTGAGGGGTTAAAGGGCTGGAGGGCTGGAGGGCTGACCGGCCGGTCGCGGGGCCCACCGGCCGGTCGCGGGCCCCTTGCCTAGAGCGCACTCCACGGCCTTGGCTGGGGGACCATGGAGTACACACAGCTCGGACGCACGGGACTCAAGGTCAGCCGGCTGGTGCTCGGCACCATGAACTTCGGGCCGCAGACCGACGAGGCGGACAGCCACGCGATCATGGACGCGGCGCTGAACGCGGGGATCAACTTCTTCGACACGGCGAACGTGTACGGCTGGGGCGAGAACAAGGGCCGTACGGAAAAGATCATCGGCGACTGGTTCGCGCGGGGCGGCGACCGCCGCGACAAGGTCGTCCTCGCCACCAAGGTGTACGGCAACATGGCGGCGGACGGCGACGCCTGGCCCAACCACGACAAGCTGTCCGCGCTGAACATCCGGCGGGCGGTCGACGCCAGCCTGAAGCGGCTGCGGACCGACTACATCGACGTCTACCAGTTCCACCACGTCGACCGTGCCACCCCCTTCGAGGAGATCTGGCAGGCCGTCGACGTCCTGGTCCAGCAGGGCAAGATCCTCTACGTCGGCTCCTCCAACTTCCCCGGGTACAAGATCGCCCAGGCCAACGAGATCGCCGCCCGGCGCTCGGGCACCATCGGCCTCGTCAGCGAGCAGTGCCTCTACAACCTCGCCGAGCGCCGCGCCGAGATGGAGGTGATCCCCGCCGCCCAGGAGTACGGGCTCGGGGTGATCCCGTGGTCGCCGCTGCACGGCGGTCTGCTCGGCGGTGTCCTCAAGAAGGAGGCGGAGGGCGGCCGGCGCGCCTCCGGCCGCGCCGCCGACACCCTCGCCGACCCGGCCGCGCGCGGCCGGATCCAGGCGTACGAGGACCTCCTCGACAAGCACGGCGTCGAGCCGGGCGAGGCCGCCCTGGCCTGGCTGCTGACCCGCCCCGGTGTCACCGGCCCGATCGTCGGACCGCGCACGGCCGCACAGCTGGAGTCCGCGATCCGGGCGGCCGAGCTGGAGCTGAGCGAGGAGCTGCTCGCCTCCCTGGACGAGATCTTCCCGGGCCCGGGCCCGTCCCCGGAGGCGTTCGCCTGGTAACCACCGGGCTCCGCCCCGAGGGCGAACGGGGGACCGCTCGACCGGCTCGCACGGGCCCCGGGTCACTCCGACCCACCGGGCCCGCGCGGGCCACCGGCCACCCCGACGGGCCGACGGGTCACGGATCGCGGGTCGCTCCCACCGGCCGACCAGCCACGGATCGCGAGTCCCTCCGAACGCCCGACCCTCCACGGGTCGCGGGTCACTCCCACCGGCCGGCCCGCGCGAGTCACAGTCACGGGTCGCGGGTCACTCCGACCGGCCCGCCCGGCGCGAGGCACCCGTTACGGGCCCCGGGTCACTCCGGCGGTCGGCGGTTCCCCGGCGGTCCGGGCGCCGCCGCGGTCACTTGCCCAGCACCGCCGCGAGGGCGACCACCGCGAACATCAGCACAAGCACACCGGCCATGATCCGGTTACGGGTCTTCGGGTCCACACCATCGAGCCTAACTGCCCGGCCCCGGCCCGCCCGAGACGGCCCCCGCGGTCCGGCCCGGGCCCCCCGCGCCGCGCGCCGCCGTCAGTCACCCAGCTCCCACCGCTCCACGGCCTCGTACCGGGGCTGTTCCCCCGGCACCCCCGACGTCGGCAGGTGGCTCCGCACCAGCGCCAGGTCGGCGACGGTCCAGGTGCGCCCGACGAACGCCGACAGCGTCTCGACGTACGGCCGCACCTCGAACGCCTCCCGGCTGCGGGCCACCGTCAGATGCGGTGTGTAGCGGCGGTGCTGCCCCATGTCGACGCCGGCCTTGCGCCCGGCCGCCTCCGCCCGGTCGGCCAGCAGCCGCAGGGACCGCGTGTCGCCCTCGGCGCCCGCCCACAGCGCCCGCCCGTGACCGAACTGTCCGCCGCCCGCCACGGCCAGCGGGAACGGCTCGCTCCGGTGCGCGGCCCGCGCGAGCCGTTCCGTCAGCTCCGGGACGAGCGACGGGTCGACCTCGCCGTAGAAGGCGAGCGTGAAGTGCCAGCCGGGCGGCTCGGTCCAGCGCAGCCGGTCGGCGCCGGCCAGCCCCTTCAACCGGGCCACGACCAGACCGAGTTCGTCCACCACCTCGTCCGGCGGCAGCACCGCCGCGAACAGTCTCATGGCACTCATGCCCGTCACCCTTCCAGGGAAAGGATCACCTGGCGAGCGCTCCGGGGCCTCTAGGCCTTGACCAGCTCCTTCTCCGTCGTCGGCGGCTTCGGTACGAACCGCAGCCTCGGCTGTCGGCCCTGCCAGCCCACCGACAGCCGCATCCCGCCGGACCTGATGAGCACCAGGCCCACCGTGACGGCGGCGACCGTGGAGACGACACCGCCGGCGACGAAGCCGATCCGGGGACCGTACGCGTCGGTGACCCAGCCGGCGATCGGCGCGCCCAGCGGTGTGCCGCCGAGGAAGACCATCATGTAGAGGGCCATGACTCGGCCGCGCATGACGGGATCGGTGGCCATCTGGATGGCCGTGTTGGTGGTGACGTTCACCGTGAGGCCGAACATCCCCAGCGGGACCATGAACAGCGCGAAGATCCAGTACGTCGGTGCCAGCGCCGCCACGATCTCCAGCAGCCCGAAGGCGAGGGCACCCGCGATCAGCACCCGCAACCGGGCCGTGCCGCGCCGGGCCGCGAGGAGGGCGCCCGCGACGGAGCCGACCGCCATGAGGGTGTTGAAGAGGCTGTACGAGCCGGCGCCGGTGTGGAACACGTCGTCCGCGTACGCCGACAGCCAGACCGGGAAGTTGAAGCCGAAGGTCCCGATGAAGCCGACCAGCACGATCGGCCACAGCAGTTCCGGGCGCCCGGCGACATGGCGCAGGCCCTCACGGAGCTGGCCCTTCTTGCGGGGCGCGCGGCGGGTGGGGTGCAGCTCACGGGTCCGCATCAGCAGCAGCCCGGTGATGGGGGCGATGAAGGAGAGGCCGTTGTAGAGGAACGCCCAGCCGGTGCCGACGGTGGTGATCAGGACGCCCGCGACGGCGGGGCCGACCAGCCGGGCCGACTGGAAGTTCGCGGAGTTGAGGCTGACCGCGTTCTGCAGCTGGTCGGGGCCGACCATCTCGGACACGAACGACTGCCGGGCCGGGTTGTCGACGACGGTCGCCATGCCGACGGCGAAGGCGGCCACGTACACATGCCACACCTCGACCTGGTGGGAGAGGGTCAGCACGGCGAGCGCGAGCCCCGTCACGGCCATCGCCGTCTGGGTCAGGAACAGCAGCCGCCGCTTCGGGAACCGGTCGACCAGGACGCCGCCGTACAGCCCGAACAGCAGCATCGGCAGGAACTGCAGGGCCATCGTCACCCCGACCGCGGTCGACGACCCGGTCAGGCTCAGCACCAGCCAGTCCTGTGCGATCCGCTGCATCCAGGTGCCGATGTTCGACACCACCTGGCCGACGAAGAACAGCCGGTAGTTCCGCACCCGCAAGGACCGGAACATGGACACGCGCTCACGGGGGGCGGGGGGTTCGGGGGTGACGGCCGCCGGTTCGGGGGTGATGGCCGCCCGCTCAGGGGCCGCGGCAGCCGGTCCGGGGGTGACGGCCGGGGAATCGGGGGCGCTCACGTCGGACGAGGGCGTCGGGGCCGTGGCACGGGGTTCGGTCGGGGTCGGGGCCGGGGGCCCGGGGGGTGGGGGCGTCGGCGAGCCGGGGAGCACGAGGGGGGCCGGGGCGGCGGCGGTCGCGTCGGGGGTCCGGGGGCCGGTGGTATCCGGCGGGGCCTCGGGGACGCCGTGGGCCGGCGGGGACTCGTGGGCGGTCGTCGGTGCGGGGGCGGAAGCTGCTCCGGATCCCGTACTCAAAGGGGTTCGCCTCCTTGCGCTGAACACGTGTACGTCCTGCGGTTGCGTGAGCCTCACTGCTCCTGTTCTGTCTGCTGGTTTCCGGGCCCGCCCATGCCGGGTCCACCACGGCGCACGAACTGTCCGGCGGGGCGCACCGGCGGCTTCCCCGGCGTGCGGTGGTCCCTCCGGAGTGCGGTGGGACCACCGGCGTACGGCGGTGGCCCGCTCAGACATGCGCGAGTCAGAGATGCGCGAGCTTCTCCAGCACCGGCGCGGCCGCCCGGAGCGCCTCCCACTCGTCCTCGTCGAGCCCCTCCACGAGGGACGCGAGGAACGCGTTGCGCTTGCGGCGGCTCTCCTCGAGCATCGCCTCGGCTCGCTCGGTCTGGGTGACCACCTTCTGCCGCCGGTCCTCGGGGTGCGGCTCCAGCTTCACCAGGCCCTTGCTCTCCAGCAGGGCGACGATGCGGGTCATCGACGGCGGCTGCACATGCTCCTTGCGGGCCAGCTCACCGGGGGTGGCGGTGCCGCAGCGGGCGAGCGTGCCGAGCACGGACATCTCCGTCGGGCTCAGCGACTCGTCGACCCGCTGGTGCTTCAACCGGCGGGACAGGCGCATCACGGCGGACCGCAGCGCGTTCACGGCGGCTTCGTCGTCGCCATGGGTCAGGTCAGGCATGTTCTTTAGCTTAACTCATTACCCTCGCTAAAGACCACCGGACCTCCCCAACCCCGGCCGTGAGTCCCGCCACTCATCTCACTCATACGAGTGACTCATACGGAGAACGCCACACGGCGGCCCGGAACGCGCCTGACCCTCGTACTCATGGGGACCACTGTGCTCAGCCTGCGGATAGACCGGGAACTGCTCGACCGGCTCCGGGACCACGCGACGAAAAGGGGGATGAGCGTCCAGGACTACGTCATCGGGACGCTCATGCGGGACGACTTCGACCAGCGGTTCCAGACCGCCGTCGAGGAGACCGAGAAGTTCTACGGGGTCACGTGAGGCCCAGCGCCGGCATCAGGTAGTAGAAGCCGAAGACCGCCGCCACCACGTACATCGGGATCGGGACGTCCCGTCCGCGGCCGACGGCGAGGCGCAGGACGACGAAGGTGATGAAGCCCATGCCGATGCCGTTGGTGATCGAGTAGGTGAACGGCATCATCACCATCGTCACGAAGGCCGGGATCGCGATCGTGTAGTCGGCCCAGTCGATCTCCCGGACCGAGTTCGCGAGGATCAGGAAGCCGACCGCGAGCAGCGCGGGGGTCGCCGCCTGGGACGGCACCATCGTGGCGACCGGCGTCAGGAACAGCGCGAGCCCGAAGAGGGCACCGGTGACGACGTTCGCGAACCCGGTGCGCGCACCCTCACCGACACCGGCCGTGGACTCCACGAAGCAGGTCGTGGCCGAGGAGGAGCTGGCGCCACCGGCGGCGACCGCGATGCCGTCGACGAACAGGACCTTGTTGATGCCGGGCATCTGACCGTCCGCGTCGGTCAGCTTGGCCTCGTCGCCGACGCCCATGATCGTGCCCATCGCGTCGAAGAAGCACGACAGCAGCACGGTGAAGACGAAGAGGATGCCGGTCAGCATCCCGACCTTGCCGAAGCCGCCGAAGAGGCTGACCTCGCCGAGCAGCCCGAAGTCGGGGCCGGCGACCGGGTTGCCCGGCCACTTCGGGGTGGTCAGGCCCCAGGAGCCGGCGGGCAGCTTGGCGATCGCCTCGATGATCACGGCGAGCAGGGTCATGGCGACGATCGAGATGAGGATCGCGCCCGGCACCTTGCGCACGATCAGCGCCAGCGTCAACAGCGCGCCGAGCACGAAGACGAGGACGGGCCACCCGGTGAGGTGACCGGTCGCGCCGAGCTGGAGCGGCACGGTGGTCTTGGCGACGTCCGGGATACGGGTGACGAAGCCGGAGTCCACGAGCCCGATCAGCATGATGAACAGGCCGATACCGATGGAGATGCCCTTGCGCAGGCCCAGCGGCACGGCGTTCATGACCCGCTCCCGCAGCCCGGTCGCCACCAGCAGCATCACCACGAAACCGGCGAGGACGACCATGCCCATCGCGTCCGGCCACGACATGCGCGGCGCGAGCTGGAGCGCGACGACCGTGTTCACGCCGAGGCCCGCCGCCAGCGCGATCGGCACATTGCCGATGACACCCATCAGGAGCGTGGTGAACGCGGCGGTGATCACGGTCGCGGTGACCAGCTGGCCGTAGTCCAGCTGATGCCCGTACATGTCCTTCGCGCTGCTCAGGATGATCGGGTTCAGCACGATGATGTACGCCATCGCAAAGAACGTGGCGAAACCGCCACGGACCTCCCGCGACAGCGTGCTGCCGCGCTCCGAGATCCTGAAGTAACGGTCGAGAGTGCCCTGCGGGGACATACGGAACCTCATCCCCAACAGGTTCCCCCGTATGTTGGAGTTTTCTACGAACAGAAGTGGCCAATCAGAAACCGTTTCAGTATGAACATATGATGCCGCAAACTCCATCTCCGCGCGTAGACCCATGTGGCGTCGCGGTTCCCCGAGGCCCGGAAGGGCCATCCCGGATGTGCTCGTAAGCTGTGCCCATGGCGAAGTGGACCCCCAAGCACGAGGCGCCGGAGCCCCTGGAGGGCCCCGTGGTGCCGACCATCATCGGCGGCACGATCCTGTGGTTCGTCCTCTTCGTCGTCCAGCTCCCGTTCTACGGGTGGTACGAGGACCACGGCCACACCTGGTGGGTGTGGACCTGCCTCGCGGGCGCCGGCCTCGGCCTGATCGGCATCTGGTACGTCATGAAGCGGGACAGGGCGATCAAGAGGGACGCGGCCCGCAAGGCCGACACGGACGCGGAGGCGGACGCGCGGACCGCCGCGGGTGCGCCCGTGGACGGGGCGACGGTCGAGCCCGCGAAGCCGGTGGAGTCGGAGACCCCCTGAGGTTTCACGGGCCCGTACGACCTCGGAACCAGGCCCGGCCGCGGCCCTCCTCCCCTGGTCGGACTTCGGCGCACTCGGCGGGTGAACTCCCCAGTCCGCACGTACCGTCGAAGGCATGACGCACATCGACGCGGGCACCGACCTCGATCCTGTGCACCCCACCACCGCCCCGGTCACGGGGCGGGCGCGCGGCCTGACCGCCGCCGAGGTGGCCGAGCGAGTGGCCCGCGGCGAGGTGAACGACGTCCCCGTACGGAGCAGCCGCTCCCTGGCGGACATCGTCCGCGCGAACGTCTTCACCCGGTTCAACGCGATCATCGGCGTCCTCTGGCTGATCATGCTGTTCGTCGCGCCGATCCAGGACAGCCTGTTCGGCTTCGTGATCCTCGCCAACACCGGTATCGGCATCGTCCAGGAGTGGCGGGCGAAGAAGACACTGGACTCGCTCGCGGTGATCGGCGAGGCGAAGCCGACGGTGCGCAGGGACGGGGTCGCGGCGGTGGTCGGCACCTCCGAGATCGTCCTCGGGGACCTGATCGAGATCGGTCCCGGCGACAAGATCGTCGTGGACGGCGACTGCGTCGAGACGGACGGCCTGGAGATCGACGAGTCACTGCTCACCGGGGAGGCCGACCCGGTCGTCAAACACCCCGGCGACCCGGTGATGTCCGGCAGCTTCGTGGTCGCGGGCGGCGGGGCGTTCACCGCGACGAAGGTGGGCCGGGCGGCGTACGCGGCGCAGCTGGCGGAGGAGGCGAGCCGCTTCACCCTCGTCCACTCGGAGCTGCGCTCCGGTATCTCCACGATCCTCAAGTACGTGACGTGGATGATGGTCCCGACCGCGATCGGACTGATCATCAGCCAGCTGATCGTGAAGGAGAACGCCTTCAAGGACTCCGTCGCCCGCACGGTCGGCGGCATCGTCCCGATGGTCCCCGAGGGGCTGGTCCTCCTGACCTCCGTCGCCTTCGCGATCGGGGTGATCCGCCTCGGCCGCAAACAGTGCCTGGTCCAGGAGCTGCCGGCCATCGAGGGTCTCGCCCGCGTCGACACCGTGTGCCTCGACAAGACGGGCACGCTGACCGAGGGCGGCATGGACGTCACCGGGCTGCGCCCGCTGAACGGCAGCGACGAGGCGTACGTCCGCAAGGTGCTCGGCGCGCTCGGCGAGTCCGACCCCCGCCCGAACGCGTCCCTGAAGGCCATCATCGAGGCCTACCCCGACAGCGAGGACTGGCGCTGTACCGAGGCGCTGCCTTTTTCCTCCGCCCGCAAGTACAGCGGGGCGCGCCTCAGCGAGGGCGACGGCCAGTCCAGCACCTGGCTGCTCGGCGCGCCCGACATCCTCCTCCCCGACGACGACCCGGCCCTGACCGAGACCGAGCGGCTGAACGAGGAAGGGCTGCGGGTCCTGCTGCTGGTGCGGGTGACCCGCGAACTCGACGACCCGGAGGTGGCGCGGGACGCGCACCCCACGGCCCTCGTCGTCCTCGAACAGCGTCTGCGCCCCGACGCCGCCGACACCCTGCGCTACTTCGACGAGCAGAACGTCCGGGCGAAGGTCATCTCCGGCGACAACGCGGTGTCGGTCGGCGCGGTGGCCGGGAAGCTGGGCCTGACGGGAGAGGTCGTCGACGCGCGCCGCCTGCCCTCCGAACCGGAGGAGATGGGGAAGGCGCTGGACGCGGGCACCGTCTTCGGCCGGGTCACCCCGCAGCAGAAGCGGGACATGGTGGGCGCCCTCCAGTCCCGCGGCCATACGGTCGCGATGACCGGTGACGGGGTGAACGACGTGCTGGCCCTGAAAGACGCCGACATCGGGGTGTCGATGGGGTCGGGCTCGGAGGCGACGCGGGCGGTGGCCCAGATCGTGCTGCTGAACAACAGCTTCGCCACGCTGCCGTCGGTGGTGGCGGAGGGCCGCCGGGTGATCGGCAACATCACGCGGGTCGCGACCCTGTTCCTGGTGAAGACGGTGTACTCGGTGCTCCTGGCCGTCCTGGTGGTGTGCTGGCAGGTGGAGTACCCCTTCCTGCCCCGCCACCTCACCCTGCTCTCCACGCTGACGATCGGCGTCCCGGCGTTCTTCCTGGCGCTGGCCCCCAACAAGGAGCGCGCGCAACCCCACTTCGTCCGCCGTGTCATGCGCTACGCCGTCCCCGGCGGTGTGCTGGCGGCGGTGGCCACGTTCGCCACCTATCTGATCGCCCGTCACTACTACACGGGCGAGGGCGCGTTGGAGGCGGAGACCAGCGCGGCGACGCTGACCCTCTTCCTGATCTCCATGTGGGTGCTGGCGATCATCGCCCGCCCGTACACCTGGTGGCGGCTCGGCCTGGTGGCGGCGATGGGCGGCGCCTTCCTCCTGGTCCTGGTCGTCCCCGGGCTCCAGGACTTCTTCGCGCTGCGCCTGGTGGGGACGACGATGCCGTGGACGGCGGTCGCGATCGCGGCGGGCTCGGCGGCGGCCCTGGAGTTCCTGTGGCGCTGGGTGGACCACCGCTTCCCCGCGTAGCGCGGCCGCCGTCAGGCGCGGTCGTGGAGTGTGACGTGGTAGCCGTCAGGGTCGGCGAAGGTGAAGGTCCGGCCGAAGGGGCCGCCGATCGGCGCGGAGACGATGGTGTGTCCGTCGGCGGCGAGCGCGTCGTGGATGTCCTGGACGTCGGTGGCGTGGAGCCAGATCGCGACGCCGAGGCCGGGCTGGGCGACGGACGCGAGGTCGGTGCCGGGAAGGAGGTCGCGGAGTGCGAACGCGATGGGCTTCGTCTCGAAGACGACGGCGTGCGGCGGCCCGGCCGGCGAGCGGACGACGCCCAGGTACCGCTCGTAGAACGCCTGCGAAGCGTCGAGGTCGCGTACTTGGAGCGAGAGGAAGTCGGGACCGATGGCGGGCATGGGGACGCTCCTTGACTAGCGTGTCAGTTTACTGACACGCAACCTATGTCAGAATACTGACATGGGTCAAGAAGGTGTCGGCGTCGACCTGGAGACGTCACTGGGCTACCTGCTCAAAGAAGCGTCGAGCGCCCTGCGCGCGGCCATGGAGGAAGTGCTGCGGCCGCTCGGGATGAACGTGACGCACTACGCGTGCCTCGAACTGCTGGCGCAGCGACCCGGCTTGTCGAACTCCGAGCTGGCGCGGGGCGCGTTCGTGACGCGGCAGACGATGAACGTGCTGCTCAAGTCCCTCGAACGGGACGGCTACGTGACCCGGGCCGCGGAGGCCCCCGTCGGGAAGGCGCTCCCCACACGGCTCACGCCCAGCGGCCGGCAGAGCCTGGAGAGGGCGAGCGCGGCGGTCCGTTCCGTGGAGCTCAGAATGCTCAGCGGGCTGACCGCCCCCGAACAGGCGGCCGCGTCCCGCATCCTGCGCAGCATGATCCATTCCCTGCGCGAGGACACCGAGGGCGCGTAGCGACTCCGCTACGCACGTCCGGTCGGTGCAGGAGCCGGCGCGCGCGGGACCCCCGGAAACGACGAGGCCCCCGGAGCGGGCCCCCTGCGGCCGGCGGGTCCGCCGGCCGCAGGGGCCCGTGTCCAGGGGCCTGTCACCGCTGACCGTGCAGCGGCGGGTTCCTGCTGCTTACTTCACGTCGAGCGTGTCGCCCACGGCCGTCGCCGCCGCCGTACCCGCGCTGCCCGCGAAGACGTAGCGGTACGTGCCGTCGACGGACGCCTTGACGGTGGTGGACAGGTCGCCCGTGGCGGACGTCTTGACCGTCTTGACGTTCTTGTAGGCGGACGCGCCCGCCGCCTTGAACTGCAGCGTCACCGACTGGTTGCCGTACGCGGCGTTCGTGCCGGCGTCCCAGTTGGCGCGGGTCAGCTTGCTGGTGACGGTGACCGTCTCGCCCTTGGCGACCGGCTCCGGGGCGACGTCCGCGCCCGCGAGCTGCGTGGCACGCTGCACCTTGAAGGACTTGGCGTTGTCCTTCTGGATGAAGTTGGTGTCCTTGGCCTGGGCGATCACCCAGGTCTTCCAGGTGCCGGCGACCTTGTTGACCGCGTTGCCGCCGGCCTTGAAGGTGTAGTTCGCCGAGCAGGTCGACTTCGTGGAGCTGACCTTCTTGCACTTGATCCAGGTGCTGCCGGAGGCGGCCGCGCTGTCCGCGGTCTCCAGGCTCTTGCCGTGGTACAGCTGCGCGGCGGCACGCCACGCACCGGAGTTGTCGGTGACGGAGAAGGACAGCTTGACCGTCTTCTTGCCCGTGGCGCCGACGACGACGGGCTTGCCGCCGTTGATGACGAAGTTGGAGACCTTGACGTTGCCGACCTTCTCGTCGGCCTGTGCGGCCGGGGCGACGAAGGCGGTCAGGGCCAGGGCGCCGGTGATGACACCCAGAGTGGCACGCTTGTGCAATGTATTCCCCACGTGGAAGGGACCTCGCGGCAGGTCGAAGTCGCGCGAGATCCGTTTGTCGGTCTGAGAGCCCGAGGGCTTCGGGAGACGCCGGAGGGTCAGGGGACCCCCGGGGCTCACGGGAAGCCGGTCGGCTCGGGTGATCAGATCCATGAGTGTGGCGAATGGTTGTACGAGATGCGAATGAGTTTCGGAGATGTTACGCACATCACATCCGCATCCCCGGCCACAGGGGCACGAAGGCGTGACAACCGGGACGGGCCCGTCCCACTGACCCGGCCCGGTCAGTCGAACCAGCGGTCGCGGGCCAACTCCTCCGTCCTGGACGGGTCCTCCAGCAGCGCCGCGACCTCGAAGCGGCGCGGCCACTGACCCGCCGCCCACGCCAGACCGGCCGCGACGCCCTCCAGGGTCGCGGCGTGCAGGACACCGTCCCTGGTCCGGCGCCAGTCCAGCTCGACCCCGTCGACGACGAGTTCCTCGTGCTCGACATAGGTCGCGGGGGTGGCCGGCCCGAGCAGCACCCGCACCGACTCCGGAACGTCGTGCTCCGCGCCCTCGGAGTCCACCTCGCCCGTCACGGACTCGCTGAGCCGCCGCACCTGGAACAGCTCGGCCAACTCGGCCGCACGGGACGGCCGTACGGGCAGCAGCGGCACGCCGGAGGTGAAGGGCAGCAGGTCGGGCGAGTCGACGACGACCGCGTCGGCCGCGTCCACGACCGTCACCTCACCGTCCACCACGGCCCGCAACTCGTCCGGCAGCGTGACCTGTTCGGGGTCGAGGTCGGCCAAGGCTCCGTAAAGGCCATGCAATTGCGCGGCCGTCACCTCACGCTCCGGGTCGGCCAGGCGGTCCAGCAGTTCGGCGGCGCCGCCCGGCTCGTCGAGCAGCGCGGCGACCGACGTGCGCACGCCCAGCGCCCGCAGGACCTGCTCGTCGTCGAAGCCGGTGGCGTCGGCCTCGTCGTACAGGCCCCGCAGCAGCGGGTCGCCGCCGGACGCGAGGAGTCCGGCGGGGCGGCGGCCGTCGAGGACGGGGTGGCCGCGCAGCCACCAGGCCGTGTACGGGCGGACGACCTCGTGGGTGCCGTCGGGCAGCAGGATCCGTACCGGCTGCACCAGCGCGTCCCGCAGCGGCGGCCGGGCGAGCAGGGTGAGCGCCTCGGGCCAGCGGTCCTCGTCGACGAGGTCCAGGTCGCGCACGGCGACGATCTCGGTGGCGACCGGCGGGACGGGACTGTCCGGGAACCGGTCGAGGATGTCCTCGCACCACACATCCACGGCGTCCAGCAGCCCGGCGTCGTCGGGCTCGGCGAAGTCGCCGTCGCGGGGCTCCAGTTCGTCGGGGTCGAGGACGACGTCGGTGGCGCGCACAAGGGCGAAGTCGGCGAGGACACCGCACGCGGCCAGCGGCTGCTCGCCCCAGCGCTCCGCCAGCTCGGCGTCCACGAAGGCCAGTTCGTCCTCGCGCATGATCCGGGCGAACGGGCTGCCGGGCAGGACGAGCTCACCGGCGGGCGACAGTTCGCCGTCCTCGTCGGGCAGGGCGAGGGCGCCCAGCCACGGCTCGTCGCCGGGGTCGAGGGCCGCGTCGCGGACGAGGGTGAGGACCAGCTCCGCGAGCTCGTCGGCGTCCGGGCGGCCGTCCTCGTCGTCCCACGCCATGCCCTCGTCGTCCAGCGAGGCGGCCACGGCGGCCCGCACCTGCGGGGTCGTGAGCACGGCGCGCGGGGTCGCGGGCAGGGCGCCCAGCTTCTCCAGGAGCGGGTGCGCGGCGTCCGGGTGGGCGACCTTCAGACCGAGCCGGGCAAGGGTCTCCGGGGCCGTCTGAGGACCGTCCGGGGTGGGCAGCAGCACCTGGCGCGGCCCGATCGTCGTACGCCCGTCCGCGAGCGGCACCGGAAGCCCCGAGAGCCGGTCCGGGTCGACGCCCGCGAGGCTGTCGTAGAGCCGCCGCCACCAGTCGGGCGCCTTCTCCAGACCGGCGAGCCGGTCGATCGTGTCGCCCAGCGGCAGGCGCGCGACACCGAGCGTGCGCAGCTCCGCACGCCGTTCGAGCCCGGCAGGCAGCAGGCAGGGCAGTACCTCGGCGAGGACGCGCACGGTCTCCGCGCCGGCGCCCTCGACGACCTCGGCGTCCCGCGGCCTGAGCGCCTCGGGCAGCTCGTCGTCCTCCTCGGGTGGCAGCGCGCGCGGCAGGAACGCGGTGCGCGGCAGCCGCTCCAGGATCGCCTGGCGCAGCGCCCCGTCCAGCTCGCCCTTGCCGAGCGGACCGGGCACGAGACCGATGATCCGCTCGGTCACCGGCTGCCAGGCGGCGAGGAGTTCGGTGTACGCGTCGGCCGCGCGCTGCACGAGGAAGTCGGTGAGGGGACCGGGCGCGGCGTGCCGCCGGGTCGTGTCCAGCGGGAACGACGCGATGAGCAGCGCGGGGACACCGAGGGCCTCGTCGCTGGGCGTCGGCGCGTGCACCACGGGGCTGGTACGGGGCGGGACCGGCTCTCCCTCGGGCCCGGTCGGGACCGCCCAGGTCACGGACCAGTGGGGCCGCAGCCGCTCCTCCACGGGCCGGTCGGCGAGCAGCGCGGCCTCGATCGCGCCGTGCTCGGCGACCGTGCGCCAGCGCGTGACCCCGTCGCGCGAGTCCTCGACGACGACGTACGCCCCCTCCTCGCGCCGTCGCACGGTGCGCGCGGGAGCGTCGCCGTTCTCGATGACGACCTCCTCCAGGCCGGGCAGGGCGAGGAGCAGGGCGTCGTCGACGGCGTTCAGCAGCCGCTCGGCGAGATCCCCGGCGGCGGCGTCGCGCAGCGGCAGGATGACGACGGTGTCGTACGTCTCCGGCGCGGACCCCTCGGCCGCGAACGGCAGCCGCAGCAGCGGTACGTGCCCCTCGCGGCGGCGGATCTCGTCGCCGAGCCCGGGGCTGTGCCGGGCGGTGTCGGCGGCGAGCAGCCGGGCCTCGGCCAGTGACCAGCGGATACCGCCGTGCCGGCCGACGACGGCGGGCTCGTCGGTGACGGCGAGGACGGCGGCGAACCCGACGCCGAACCGGCCGACCGCCTGGTCGTGGCCCTCCCGCTTCGCGGACGCGCGCAGCGTGGACAGCGACTCGACGCCGGCCGCGTCGAGGGGGGCGCCGGTGTTGGCGGCGACGAGGACACCGTCGCGGAGGGTGAGCCGCAGCCGTCCCGGCACCTTGGCCCTGGCCGCCGCGTCGGCGGCGTTCTGCGCCAGCTCCACGACGAGCCGGTCCCGATACCCGCCGAGGGCGAGGTCCTCCTCGGCGTTGGCGTCCTCACGGAACCTGGCCGGGCTGGTCGCCCAGGCGTCCAGCACCCCGCGCCGCAGCCGCGCCGTCCCGAACGGATCCGCACCCTCGGCCGCCGGCCGCACGAACTTGCTCACGGTTCACCTTCCATGTCGCCGGTGACCACGAACGTACCGCGTGCGGGGGACACCGGGCGCCTCGGAGGGTGGGGGGCGCGTGTGGGTTCAGCGTGTGCGGGTGCGTGGGGTCTGGTCGCGCCCACGCGGCGGAGCCGCAGGTGTCACCGCCCCGCGCCCCTTGAAGGCAGGGCCCGCGGCCCGCCTTCATCTGAAAAGCACGGGGGCGCAGCCCCCTGCTCTTCAGGGGCGCGGGGAACTGCGCGAGACCACAACGCACCCACACCCGCACCCGCCAAGAACAGGCGCACCCCCGAGCTACCGGGCGCACCTGAGCACCACAGCCAAGGTCACGAGTGACCGAGATCCGCCTCGGCCTCGGCGTCCGCATCCACCGGTACCGACCCGGAGTCCGGAGACGGTCGCAGCGGGAAGGGGTCCACCCTGGTCTCGTCGAGCCGCGGCGGAGCCGGCTGCGGCGGCTTCGGCATGACCGCCGCCTCGGAGTGCCCCCCGCACCCGTACGTCAGCGACACGACCCGCCCGTCCGCCGGCGCGAACTCGTTCGCGCACACCCCGAAGGCCTGCCCGAGCGACCCCCCGATCGGCACGAGGAACCCGCAGCTGACGCAGGACGCGGGCGCGGCCTGGGCCATCGCGGTCTTCGCCCCGAACCCTTCCTCCCAGCGGTCCGCGGCCGTGTGCAGCCCGTACCGGGACAGCACGCGGGCGCGCCGCAGGCCCAGTTCCTCGGCGACGGCGGCGATGGAACCGCGGCGCGGCGCGATCGGCAGCTTCGCCGGGGCACCGCCCGCGACCTCCGCGTCCTCCGCCTCCACCAGCTCGGCCATGTCGTCGGAGACCGGGGAGTTCGGCGGCGGCTCGTCCTCACCGGAGAAGCCGGGTTCCAGCCGCAGGTCGTCCGCGTCGGTGGGCAGCAGATCGCCGGGGCCCATGTCGCCGGGCCGGAGCCGCTCGCTCCACGGCACCCACTCCGGCGCGAGCAGCGCGTCGGGGCCGGGCAGCAGGACGACCTCGTCCAGCGTGACGATCTTCGCGCGGGAGGCGCGGGCGACGGTGACGGCCCAGCGCCAGCCCCGGTAGCCCATCTCCTTGCACTCGAAGAAGTGCGTGACAACGCGGTCGCCCTCGGAGACGAGCCCCGTGTGCTCCCCCACCACACCGGGCGCGGCCGCCTCCTCGGCGGCGGCGCGGGCGAGGTCGACGGCCTCGGCGCACAAGCGGTCGGGGGTGCGGCTTCGCGTTGTCGCTGCGCTCACAGGTATCGCTTCTCTCCTACGCCGTCTCACGAGTGCGCCTCCCTCGGCGGGGGGTGCGGACGGAGCGGACCAGGGGGCCGCGTCGACGTCCGCGCCCGATCGCACTCGGGCGCACCTATGTCACCCATTCTGCGGGATGAACGTCAGGCGCGCGGCCGAGAACAACCGCCGCGGGCGCGCTATGCACGCTACCTTCTCCAGCGCCCTGCGCCCACACCGACGTTACGGTTCCGCTGTGCTGGGCTTGGGCCGGGGCGGGTTTCGGGGGTCGCATCAGAGGGCCCGGCGTTGGCGTGAACCGAGCACGTGCGGGCTGGTGGGGGCTGGTCGCGCCCACGCGGCGGAGCCGCAGATGTCACCGCCCCGCGCCCCTTGAAGGCAGGGCCCGCGGCCCGCCTTCATCTGAAAAGCACGGGGGCGCAGCCCCCTGCTTTTCCAGGGGCGCGGGGAACTGCGCGAGAAACCACGACGAACCCGCACCCGCCAACGAACCGCGCACCCCCCACCCACCAGGCCCCCCCCGTTCACCGCCATACGAGCGGTAACCGCACTACCGCCCCCCATCTCGGGGCACTATGACGAGGTGACCGGCGCCGAGCGGAGCGGAACCCGCGGCGGTTCAGGTCGACTGACCGGAGCCGTCCGCTCGCTGACCCGCGCCCTGCACCGGCCGGTGACCGCCCCGGCCCGCGGCATCCGCAAGGCCACCCACGCCCACGGCGCCGGCGAGTCCGGCCTCGGCAAGCTCATCGAACTGCACGGCGTGAACGGCGCCGGCGACGTGATGATCACCGTCTCCCTCGCCTCCACCGTCTTCTTCTCCGTCCCCACCGACGAGGCCCGCGGCCGCGTCGCCCTGTACCTCGCCATCACCCTCGCCCCCTTCGCCCTCCTCGCCCCCGTGGTCGGCCCCCTCCTGGACCGTCTCCCGCACGGCCGCCGCGCCGCGATGGCCGGCGCGATGCTGGCACGGGCGTTCCTCGCGCTCGTCCTGGTCGGCGCGGTGGAGACGGGCGGCATCGAGCTGTACCCGGCCGCGCTCGGTGTCCTCGTCGCGTCGAAGGCGTACGGGGTGGTCAGGAGCGCGATCGTCCCCCGGCTCCTCCCACCCGCGTTCTCGCTGGTCAAGGCGAACTCGCGGGTCACGCTCTGCGGTCTCCTCGCCACGGGTGTCGCGGCCCCGATCGGGGCCGGGCTCCAGGCCCTTGGCCCGCGTTTCCCGCTGTACGGGGCGTGCGCGATCTTCCTCGTGGGGACGTTCCTGTCGTTCACGCTGCCGCCCAAGGTCGACTCCGCGAAGGGCGAGGACATCGCGCTGCTCGCCGCGGACCCGGAGCATCTGCACGGCCCGCACCGCGCGAAGACGCTGAAGCGGCCGAATCTGCGGACGGTCGGACCGGCCGTCACGCACGCCCTCGCGGCCAACGCGTCGCTGCGCTGTCTGTCCGGCTTCCTGATCTTCTTCCTGGCGTTCCTGCTGCGGGTGCACCCGCTCCCCGGGCAGAGCGCGGCCGTCTCCCTCGGCATGGTGGCCCTCGCGGCGGGCACGGGCAACGCGCTCGGCACGGCCGTGGGGGCGTGGCTGAAGTCGCGGGCGCCGGAGCTGATCATCGTGACCGTCGTGGCGGTGGAACTGGCCGTCGCCGTGCTGGCGGTCGTGTTCTTCAGCGCGTTCTTCATCGCCTGCCTGGCCGCGTTCGCCGGTCTGTCGCAGGCCCTGTCGAAGCTGGCCCTGGACGCGCTGATCCAGCGGGACGTGCCGGAGGCCGTCCGGACCTCCGCGTTCGCCCGCTCGGAGACGTTGCTGCAGATGGCGTGGGTGGTCGGAGGCGGCATCGGCATCGCCTTGCCCCTGGTCGGCACGCTCGGCATGGCCGTGGCCGCCGGGATCGTCGCCCTGGGCTGGCTGACCACGGTCCGCGGCCTGCTCTCCTCGGCCCGGCGCGGCGGCGCGCCCCGGGCGAAGGTGGCGTGAGCGGGGCGGAACGGGACCGCCGTGACACCGTCCGGCCCGGCACCCCACACCCCACGTACCCGGCACCCCACACCCCACGTACCCGGCACCCCACACCCCTCGTACCCGGCACGCCGTACCCCACGTAGGGGCACCCCTGGACATGCCAGATAGCCTTCGCCCATGACCTCCCAGCGTTCCCGTCGCGCCGCAGCCACTCTCGGCGCTGTTTCCGCCGGACTCCTCGTGCTGTCTGCCTGCGACAAGCCGACGCCGATGGCCACCGTCACGTTCGGCACCGACTCGGTCAGCACCGAGGCCGAGTGCTACGAGACCCTCAGCGCCGAGCAGGCCGCGAAGTGCGCCAGGGAGAAGCCGTCGAAGTCGATCGACGTGCCCCAGGGCGAGACCCTGCGCATCGGTGTCGACCCGGAGATCGCGGAGACCGGCTGGGCCCTGTGGATCAACGGGGAGCCCGCCACCGACACGTTCAAGAAGACGTACTGGGCCTTCCAGAACGCCGACCTGTTCGCCACGCAGCCCGGTCAGACCGCGCAGAAGTCGCTGACGGTCAGCGTCGTCGAGCAGAAGAAGGGCTCCACGCAGTACAAGGGCGTGTGGAACTTCAAGTTCGAGAACCCGGACGCCTGATCCGCGTACGCCGCCCATGCGCATCCTCGTAGCCACCGCGGTCCCCGCCGAGCGGGACGCGGTGGCGCGCGCGTTCCCGGGCCCGTTCACGGAGGTGCCCCTCCCGACGGCGTCCCTGCACCGCCACGCCGCCTCAGGGCCCGTGTACGACCTCCTCGCCGCCGGTGTGGGGCCCGCGCTCGCCGCCGCCTCCACCGCCGCCGCGCTGACCGCCGGGGTGCTCGGCGGGGCGCCGTACGACCTGGTGGTGTCGGCGGGGATCGCGGGCGGTTTCCCGCCGGGGGCGCCGCTCGGGTCGCTGGTGCTGGCCGAGGCGATCACGGCGGCGGACCTGGGCGCCGAGACGCCGGCCGGCTTCGTGCCGGTCACCGACCTCGGGTTCGGCACGGTCACCCATCACCCGCCGAATGCGCTCGTGGACCTTGTCGCCGCGGCGACCGGGGCCCGTACCGGCACGGTGCTCACCGTCTCCACGGTCACCGGCAGCGCCGAGCGCGCCGCGGAGCTGCGGACCCGGCACCCGGACGCGCTGGCGGAGGCGATGGAGGGCTTCGGGGTCGCCGAGGCGGCCGCCGCGCACACGACGCCCGTACTGGAACTGCGCGCCGTCTCCAACCCCGTCGGCCCCCGCGACCGCGCGGCCTGGCGCATCGGCGACGCGCTCACCGCCCTCACAGGGGCCTTCGGGAAGCTGACGCCCGTACTGGAGAGTTGGGACCGACATGAGCCGGATGAGCCACAGGAACAGCACGAGCGGCACGAGCGCTGAGCGGGCGGCCGACACCGTGCGGATCGCCTATTCCCCCTGCCCCAACGACACGTTCGTCTTCGACGCGTGGGCCCACGGCCGGATTCCCGGCGCGCCCGCGCTGGACGTGACGTTCGCGGACATCGACATCACCAACGGCATGGCCGAGCGCGGCGACGACCTGGACGTACTGAAGGTGTCGTACGCGGTCCTGCCGTACGTCCTCGACGAGTACGTCCTGCTGCCGTGCGGCGGCGCGCTGGGCCGGGGCTGCGGGCCGCTGGTGCTGACACGGGAGCCGGGCAACGATTTGACCGGGCGCACGGTGGCCGTGCCGAGCGAGCGGTCGACGGCGTATCTGCTGTTCCGCCTCTGGGTGGCGGACACACTGCCCGGCGGGGTCGGCGAGATCGTCGTCATGCCGTTCCACGAGATCATGCCCGCCGTGCGGGACGGGAAGGTCGACGCGGGACTCGTCATCCACGAGGCCCGCTTCACCTACCGGAACTACGGGCTGCACAAGCTCGCCGACATGGGTGAGCACTGGGAGTCGACCACGGGCCTGCCGATCCCCCTCGGCGCGATCATCGCGAAGCGCTCGCTGGGCGAGGAGACGCTGCGCGGCCTCGCGGACACGGTCCGCGCGTCCGTCCACGCCGCCTGGGACGACCCCGAGGCGTCCCGCCCGTACGTCCTGGAACACGCGCAGGAGATGGACCCCGCCGTCGCCGACCAGCACATCGGCCTGTACGTCAACGAGTTCACGGCGGACCTGGGCGACGACGGCTACGCGGCGATCCGCGGTCTGCTCACCCGCGCGGCGGCCGAGGGACTGGTACCGCCCCTCGGCCCGCACGCACTCGACTTCCCCTGACCGCCCCGCGGGCGGCGGCCACGGCTCGGGGCCATGGCTCGGGGCCATGACGCCGGGACTACGGCTCGGGGGCTACACGTCCAACTGGTCGGCCACCGCCCGCAGCAGGCCGGCGATCTTCTTGCCGGCCGTGCGCTCGGGGTAGCGGCCCCGCTCCAGCATCGGTGTGATGTTCTCCAGGAGGGTCGTCAGGTCCTGCACGATCGAGGCCAGTTCGTCCGGCTTCTTGCGCTGGGCGGCGGCGACCGAGGGGGCCGGCTCCAGGATCGTCACGGACAGTGCCTGGTCGCCGCGCTGACCGGCGACGACTCCGAACTCGACGCGCTGGCCCGGCTTCAGGCTGTCCACACCGGTCGGCAGTACGGAGGAGTGGACGAAGACGTCACCGCCGTCGTCACGGGAGAGAAAGCCGAAGCCCTTCTCGCTGTTGAACCATTTGACCTTGCCGGTAGGCACGTCTGTCCTCGTCCTCGTACTCGTCGGAAACTGCGTCTGAAAAGTGTTCTTGGTGTGCGGAAACTGCTCTGGATAGCACTACAGCGGGCCGCCGGGACCCGCCGGTACCCAGGCTAATGGTCTGGAGGCGGGTGACAAGACGTCCCCCGCCTGTTCTCTCGCGCTGGGAACTACCCTGGTCCGGTGCGTGACAAAACCCAACCGAATTCCGCCGAACCCGGTGACCGGCTGATCCGTGCCGGCGTCATCGTGTTCTTCGTCGGCGCCGTGGCCACACTGGTCACCGTCGCCCCGCTGTTCCTCGACACGACCCCATTTCCCACCTACATGTTCGGTTTGAGCATGCTGATGGGCGTCGGATTTCTCATCGCCGGCGCGGGCGTGCTGCGGTCGGTGGCGGCGGGCCGCAGGAAGGCACGCTCGCAGACAGGCTGATCAGGCTTGCGATTCCCGGCGGGTGTGGGCAGCCAGCCACTCGGGGAAGGCCGTCAGGTCCGTGAGGACGACGTCCGCGCCCGCCTCGCGCAGCTCCCGCTCGTCGCACGGGCCGGTGGCCACGGCGACGGAGTACGCGTCGGCGGTACGCGCGCCGCGGACGTCCCCGACGTGGTCGCCGACGTACACGCTCGCGCCGTGCTCGCGCAGCGCCCCCGCCTTGGCCTCCGCCCACAGGTCACCGATGACGGCGTGCGGTTCCATGCCGAGGTGTTCGATGTGCAGCCTGGCGTTCGGCTCGTACTTCGCGGTGACGACGATGGCCCGCCCGCCGGCCTCCCGCACCGCGGCGATCGCCTCCCGCGCGCCCGGCATCGCGGGCGCCGCGGTGATCCCCTTCTCCAGGTAGATCTCCCGGTAGAGCGTCGCCATCGCGGGGATGTCCTCCGCGGGGAACCAGTACGCCAGTTCCTCCACGAGCGGCGGCCCCAGCCGCGTGATCGCCAGATCCGCGTCGATGTACGTCCCGGTCCGCGCCGCGAGTGCGATGTAGCAGGCGTGGATGCCGGGGCGGGAGTCGATCAGGGTCATGTCCAGGTCGAATCCGACGGTTATGGAGGCCATGGTGCCCATTGTGGGGGGTGGGAGGGGTCGTTGGCGGGTGCGGATGGGTGGGGGCTGGTCGCGCCCACGCGGCGGAGCCGCATATGTCACCGCCCCGCGCCCCTGAAGGCCTGGGCCTGCGGCCCGGCCTTCATCGGAAAAGCACGGGGCCGCAGGCCCCTGCTTTTCCAGGGGCGCGGGGAACTGCGCGACAAGCCCCCACCCACCCGCACCCGCCGAACAAACAGCGCGCCCCCGAGTTATCAGGCGCCGCGGGGCCGTTGGGAGCGCCAGAGCAGATACAGCGCGGAGGAGATGGCCGCGATACGCAGAACCCACGGCCAGGTCTCCGCGACCGCGACATTCATCTCGCCGCGGACGATGGGCTCCCCCCACCTCCCGTCGCTGCGTCCCCACAGCCACACGATGCCCCCGGCGGCCACCACTCCCGGCACGCCCAGCACCGCCCACTTGGACTCCACGGGCGTCAACCGCCGTGACAGGTAGGCGATCAACCAGCCGAGGCCCAGCGGCACGAGGCTCCCCATGACCGCCCCGGCGACCAGCAACGCCGCGGCCAACAGCAACAGCGGGTTGCTCCATCCGCCGCCGGCCGGCCGCAGCCGGGGCAGTCGAAGTCGCCGCCGGCCCGCCGGGACGTCCCCGGCCACCGTCTCCGCCTCGGCGCCCGCGGCCGCCTTCTCCACGGCGGGCGGCGCTGCGGCTCCGGCCGTCCTGCCCTCGTCCTTCGCGGGCGGCGGCTTCAGCAGCTCGGGGATCTCCACGCCGCCGACGAACCCCGGCACCGCGTCCCCGATCCCGAACCCGATGTCCACGCCACCGGGGCCTCCGCCGCCGACGCGCCACCAGTCGGGCTGTGCGTCGCCGTCACCGAGTTCGTGCAGCGGGGCGAGGTGCGGCGGGGCGGCGCCCTCCAGGGACGCCCGGGGTGCCGGTTCGGCGGTACGCGGCCGGGGCACGATCTTGCGGAAGCCGCCGGTGAGCCCCTTGGCCCGCTCGTCGCGCCCGTCCGCGTCGTCGCCGGTCACCCGCTGCACGGGCACGGCGGCCCGTTCCTCCGGCGTGTCCCCGGGGCCGCCCGCCGCGGTGACGATGTCGTCGGGGGTGCCGAGGCGGGCGATGATGCGGCGAACGGCGGCCGGGCTGTCCACCGGCGCCTTGGCCCGGCGCCGGTCGATCTCGTCCCGCAGCTCCGACACCAGACGCATACGGGTCGCGGACGGCAACTGTCGCTGCTGGGCCAGGTCACCGACCCGGCTCAGATACTCGTAGACGACCTTGTCGCTCTCAATCCCCACGAAGCCCCTCCGGGGTTGACGCGTGTTCCTCGACGGTATCGCTTCCACACCCCCCAGGGCGGCACGCCAACTCGTCGCCACACAAGGGAATGCCCCGAGGGCCGCCGGGGCGGCAGGAAGACCGCGAAGAGCGCGGGAAGACCGCGATGAGCGCGGGAAGGCCGCGATGAGCGCGGGAAGGCCGCAAGGCGCACGGAAAGGGACAGGGGGAACGGCACATTGACCGCGAGGAGCACGGGACGGGCCCGCGAGGAGCACGGGAGGCCGCGAAGGCACGGGAGGGGCGGCCGCGAAGGCACGGGAGGGCCGCGAGGGCACGGGAGAGCCTCGAAGGCACGGGAGAGCCTCGAAGGGCGGCGGGAGGCCGCGAGGCGACCGCAGGAGAAAAGGCGACCACACCCACATCCCACCCGCACCCGCACCCGCACCCGCACCCGAAGAAGCCACCCCCACCCCACTCCTCCAGGGGCGCGGGGAACTGCGCGACAAGCCATCCACCACCCGCACCCAAAATCCCCCCGCACCCCCACCCGCCAGGGGCGCGGGGAACTGCGCAAAATCCGCCCATCCACCCGCACCCCCAAAACCCACCCCCGCCCCCACCCCATCCCCGACAACCCACCCGCACCCTCCAGCCGTCAGCCCCCCGTTCCGCCACCCCCCTCCGCTACCGTTGACCGGATGAGCACCGAGGAGCACAGCCCCACGCAGCCGGCACCCCCCGGCGGAGCTGACACGGCCCCCGGCCCACCCGAATCCCCCGAGCCCGCCGGAGCCCCCCGCTCGCTCGCGGAAGCGCTCCGCGGCCGTGACGACCGTTCGCTCGCCGCGCTGCTCCGCGCCCGCCCGGACCTCATCACCCCCGTGCCGACGGACCTCACGCAGCTGGCGACCCGCGCCGGCACCCGCGCCTCCGTGGTCCGCGCCCTGGAACGCCTGGACCGTTTCGCCCTCCAGTCCGCCCAGGCCCTGGCCGTGGCCTCGGACCCGGCCCCGTACGGCGAACTCCTGGGTCTCATGGCGGGCACGGGCGCGGACGACACGCCCGACCCGGCCGTCGTGGCCGCCCTCCCCCACGCGGTGCGCACGCTGCGCGACCAGGCCCTGGTGTGGGGCCCCGACAGCCGGCTCCGTCTCGTCCGCACGGCCCGTGAGCTGCTCGCCCCGTCGCCGCAGCACCCGTCCCCGACCGGCCTGGGCCCGACCGTCGGCGAGGCGACGGCGGGCATGTCGCCGGGCCGGGTGCAGGAGATCGTCACGGCGGTGGGCCTGCCCCGCACGCACGACTCGGTGTCCGCCGTCGCCTCCCTCTCCGGCCTGTTCGCCGACGGGCCCCGCATGGCCGCGCTCCTCGGGACCGCGCCCGCCGAGGCCCTGGACGTCCTGACGCGCCTGGTGTGGGGGCCGCCGTACGGCCAGGTC
>NZ_JAMGBG010000093.1 GCF_023516595.1 Streptomyces neyagawaensis
GGACGTCCTGACGCGCCTGGTGTGGGGGCCGCCGTACGGCCAGGTCACCGCGAACCCGGCGCCCCATCTGCGCTGGCTCCTCGACCGCGGTCTGCTGCTGCCCACCGCCCCCGGCACGGTCGTCATCCCCCGCGAGGTCGCCCTGCATCTGCGGGGCGGGCGGGCGCACCGGGCGGTCGAGCCGGTGCCGCCGCCCGTCGAGGCGGCGGGCACGCACCGCCCCCAGGTGGTGGACGCGACGGCGGCCGGGCAGGCGTACACGGCACTCGCGACCGTGGAGGAACTGCTGAAGGACTGGGACGAGGGCGGCCCGGCGGTGCTGCGGGCCGGCGGCCTGAGCGTCCGCGATCTGAAGCGGACGGCCGTCGCCCTCGACGTGCCCGAGCCGGTCGCCGCCTTCTGGGTGGAACTGGCGTACGCCGCGGGCCTGCTGGCCTCGGACGGCGAGGCCGACGAGCGGTATGCGGCGACCCCCGCGTACGACGCGTGGCTGGAGCTGCCTCCGGCGGAGCGCTGGGCGGGGCTCGCGTCGGCCTGGCTGGCGGCGACCCGTACGCCGGGTGTGGTCGGCGAGCGGGACGCCAAGGAGCGCACGCTGTCGGCGCTGGGTCCCGGCCTGGACCGTTCGGCCGCGCCCGAGGTCCGGCACCGGGTGCTCACCCTGCTCGCCGGGCTGCCCGAGGGAACCTCGGCCACCTCCGACTCCGTTATCGCGCGGCTCCGCTGGGAGCGCCCCACCAGAGCCGCGCAGCCTCCCTCTCAGCCTTCCCAGGCCGCCCAGGGCCCGCAGGCGCCGAAGCAGGGCCGGGCGCCGCAGGCGCAGGGCGGGCAGCCGGACGATCTGCGGGCCCGGCTGGCGCGCTGGACGCTCTCCGAGGCCGAGTCCCTCGGGATCACCGGGCGGGGCGCGCTGTCCTCCCACGGGCGGGCCCTCCTCGGCCTGCCCCCGGGGACCGCCGCGACCGCCGACCTGCCGGAGACGCCGGGCGACAAGCTCCCCGCCCATCACGTGCCCACCCCGGCGGCCCCCTTCCCCTCCCCGGACCCGGTGGTCGAGCGGACCGTGGCGGAGGCCCGTGCCGCCCGGCTCCTCGCGCCGCTGCTGCCCGAGCCGCTCGATCACGTGCTGCTCCAGGCGGATCTGACGGCTGTCGCGCCGGGCCCGTTGCGGCGTCCGCTCGCCGACATGCTGGGTGTGGTGGCGGACGTGGAGTCGAAGGGTGGCGCGACGGTCTACAGGTTCACGCCGGGGTCGGTGCGCCGGGCGCTTGACGCCGGTCAGGCCGCCTCCGACCTGCATGACTTCCTGACCGCCCACTCCCGTACGCCGGTGCCGCAGCCGCTCGCCTACCTGATCGACGATGTGGCCCGGCGCCATGGGCACCTGCGGATCGGCGCGGCGTCGGCGTACGTGCGGTGCGACGACGACGCGATGCTCAGCGAGATCCTCGCCGACAAGCGGTCGCAGGGGCTCGGGCTGCGCCGCCTCGCGCCGACGGTGCTCGCCGCGCAGGCGGACCCGGCGGCGCTGCTGGAGGGGTTGCGCGCGATGGGGTACGCCCCGGCCGCCGAGTCCGCGGAGGGCGACGTCCTGATCACCCGCGCCCTCGCCCACCGCACCCCGGCCCGTACGGCACCGGAGCCCGTCCCGGACGGTCCGCCGGCCCCCGACGACACCTTGCTGGCCGCCGCGATCCGTGCCATCCGCGCCGGTGATCTGGCGTCGACGGCGCCCCGGCGGACGAGCGGCACCCCGGTCCCGTCGGGGACGCTGCCGCGCACCAGTTCCGCCGAGACCCTCGCCACGATGCAGGCCGCCGTCCTCACCGGCGAGGCCCTCTGGATCGGCTACGTCAACGCCGAGGGCTCCGCCAGTCAGCGCGTCATCGCCCCGGTGCGGGTCGAGGGCGGCTTCGTGACGGCGTACGACCACACGGCGGACGAGGTCCGGACGTTCCCGCTGCACCGCATCACGGGCGTCGCGGAACTGGCGGACGACTCGATCTGACCCCCGTGGGGCCGGACTGACCCCCGAAGGGCCCGGATGGCCCCGGGTGGCCCTGCACGACCCTGAGGCGCCCGCCCATCGCCTCCTGAGGCGCCCGCCCTCCGTCTCCGGAGGAGTCCCGCCCTCCGTCTCCGGAGGCGCCCGCCCCCTTTCCATGATCAAATCGCCGCCCGACTTTCACCCGTTCGGGCGCACGCGGACGTTCATGCAGGCCATCCCCGGTTTTCCCTCCGACGAGGGGTCGTGACGGGGCGTGCGTATCGGGGTGGGGGCCGCCGGGCAGCCACCCTGTGTCCGATCGAGATCGATGTCCACGCTCGAAAGAATCACAGGTCCGCATGCGTCCCATCCCCGCACTGCTCTGCGCCCTCGCCGCAGCCGCCCTGGTCGGTGTGCTCGCCTCGCCCGCCGCGGCCAACCCCAGCCCTCTGCCCCTCCCCGAACTCGGCACCGTGATCGGGGAGGGGCTCACCGTGGAGGGGCCGCTCATCCAGAACGTCGGCCTGCTGAAGTGACTCAGCCCGCCGAGGGGACCCGGCGCAGCCGGTAGCTGTCCCCTTCGAGGCGGACGATGTCGGCGTGGTGCGCGAGCCGGTCCACGACGGCCGGGGCGGCCCCGCCGAAGATCTCGTCCCAGCGGCCGAGGGGGCGGTCGCTGGTGACGATCAGGGAGGCCCGCTCGTAGCGGTGGGCGACGAGCTGGAAGAGGAGCCGGGCGGTGTCGGGGTCGAAGGGCAGATAGCCGACCTCGTCGACGATCAGCAGGGGGCAGGCGTCGAGCGCGGACAGTTCCTCGGCGAGCCGGCCCTCGGCCCGTGCCCCGGCCAGCCGCGCGGCCCACTCCTCGGCGGTGGCGAACCGCACCTGGTTCCCCGCCTGGCAGGCCCGTACGCCGAGGCCGATCGCGAGGTGTGTCTTGCCGGTGCCGGGGGCGCCGAGGAAGACGACGTTGCGCCGCGCGGCCAGGAAGTCCAGCGTCCCGAGGCGGGCCAGCAGCTGCCGGTCGAAGGTGCGCGGGTGGTCCGGGTCGAAGTCCTCCAGCAGCTTGCGTGCGGGGAACCCGGCATCCCTCAGCCGGCTCTCGCCTTCCGCCCGGCCCGCCGCCTCGTGCGGCACGACGCGGGCCCGGCCCCGTGCGAACACCGTCCCCTGCCGTCGGGCCTCCCGTTCGCGCGCCGCGTGCTTCTCGTCCGAGCCGGCCTGCGCCGGGATCGGCAGCGGGGTGGGGCGAAGGACCGGGGTGGAGGGGAGGGACGGCCCGCCGGCCCCGTCCTCCTGGTCCCACGGCGGGCCGACCGGTCCATGGGCGCCCCCGGGGTCGGCGGATCCCCGGGGTGCGGGCGGGACCGGGTCGGCCGGGCCGCGCGGGTCGCGGTGCGGGACGTCGTGCGGGCCGTGGCCCTTCTCCTCACGGAGCATCGGCCCCGACATGTACGCCAGGAGCACCGCCGAGACGATGAACGCCATGTGGATCACCGTGCCCCACATCAGCGCGTGGCGGGAGGTGTGGTGGACGTCCACGAACATCTGGAGCAGATGGACGGAGGAGATGCCCACGATGGCGGTGGCGAGCTTGACCTTCAGGACGTTGGAGTTGACGTGGGAGAGCCATTCGGGCTGGTCGCGGTGGCCCTGGAGGCCGATGCGCGAGACGAAGGTCTCGTAGCCGCCCACAATGGTCATGATCAGCAAGTTGGCGATCATGACGACGTCGACCAGCTTGAGCACCGCGAGCATGACGTAGTTCTCGGTGGCACTGCCTCCGACGCACTTGACGATTAACGTCCACAGCTCGTTGAAGAACTTGTAGACGTACACCCCCTGTGCGGCGACCAGACCGAAGTACAGCGGAGCCTGGAGCCAGCGAGTGGCGAACAGGGCATAGCCGAGAGTGGTGCCCTGCGGAGAGGCGGACGGGGTGACCGGACCGGCGGGGGAAGATGGCTGCACGGTTCAACATTCTTGGGGAGCCCGTGCCTCAAATCTGAATTCCCTCCACTCATCGGAATGAATAGACATCCAATAAGACTGATGTGAGGGAGAGGCCGGGCGGAACGACCCCGGCGAAAGGGCGGAACGATCAGGCACACTGGACGTTTGGCCGAAACGAAAGGGTGCCGCGCGTGAATGGTCCACTCATCGTCCAGTCCGACAAGACCCTGCTCCTGGAGGTCGACCACGAGCGGGCGGACGACTGTCGTCGGGCCATCGCGCCGTTCGCCGAGCTGGAGCGGGCTCCGGAGCACATCCACACCTACCGGGTGACGCCGCTGGGGCTGTGGAACGCGCGGGCCGCCGGCCATGACGCGGAGCAGGTCGTGGACGCGCTGGTCGAGTTCAGCAGATACCCGGTGCCGCACGCGCTGCTCGTCGACATCGCCGAGACGATGGACCGCTACGGCCGTCTCACCCTGAGCAAGCACCCCGCCCACGGCCTCGTCCTCACCACCACCGACCGCCCGGTCCTGGAGGAGATCCTGCGGTCGAAGCGGATCGCCCCGCTCGTCGGCGCCCGGATCGACCCGGACACCGTCGCCGTGCACCCCTCGGAGCGGGGGCAGATCAAGCAGACGCTGCTGAAGCTGGGCTGGCCGGCCGAGGACCTCGCCGGGTACGTCGACGGCGAGGCGCACCCGATCGAGCTGCACGAGGACGGCTGGGCGCTGCGGCCCTATCAGAAGCAGGCCGTGGAGAACTTCTGGCACGGCGGCAGCGGTGTCGTCGTCCTGCCCTGCGGCGCCGGGAAGACGCTGGTCGGGGCCGGTTCCATGGCGCAGGCGAAGTCGACCACGCTGATCCTCGTCACCAACACCGTCTCCGCCCGGCAGTGGAAGCACGAGCTGGTGAAGCGGACCTCGCTGACCGAGGACGAGATCGGCGAGTACAGCGGGACCCGCAAGGAGATCCGTCCGGTCACCATCGCGACGTACCAGGTGCTGACGACGCGGCGGAAGGGCGTCTACCCGCACCTGGAGCTGTTCGACTCCCGTGACTGGGGCCTCATCGTCTACGACGAGGTGCATCTGCTGCCCGCGCCCGTCTTCAAGTTCACGGCGGATCTCCAGGCGCGGCGGCGGCTCGGTCTGACGGCGACGCTCGTCCGTGAGGACGGCCGGGAGTCGGACGTGTTCTCCCTGATCGGGCCCAAGCGTTTCGACGCGCCCTGGAAGGAGATCGAGGCACAGGGCTACATCGCGCCCGCCGACTGTGTCGAGGTCCGGGTGAACCTCACCGACTCCGAGCGGCTCGCCTACGCCACCGCCGAGCAGGAGGAGAAGTACCGCTTCTGCTCCACGACCGCGACAAAGCGACGGGTGACCGAGGCGATCGTCCGCCGCTTCGCGGGGCAGCAGATCCTCGTCATCGGCCAGTACATCGACCAGCTCGACGAGTTGGGCGCCCATCTGGACGCGCCGGTGATCAAGGGCGAGACGTCGAACACGCAGCGCGAGAAGCTGTTCGACGCGTTCCGCGAGGGCGAGATCAACGTCCTGGTGGTCTCGAAGGTCGCCAACTTCTCCATCGACCTGCCGGAGGCGACGGTCGCCATCCAGGTGTCCGGTACGTTCGGCTCACGCCAGGAGGAGGCCCAGCGGCTGGGCCGGGTCCTGCGCCCCAAGGCCGACGGGCACCAGGCGCACTTCTACTCCGTCGTCGCCCGCGACACGATCGACCAGGACTTCGCCGCCCACCGGCAGCGCTTCCTCGCCGAACAGGGCTACGCCTACCGGATCATGGACGCGGACGAGATCCTGGCGGACGACGTCTGAGCGCATCGTCGCGCGAGGCCCTCTGCGGGATGAGGTGGTGCGTGGCCGGAGCCGGTGGGGGGACCGGCCCCGGCCACACCGGGGGTGGGAGGGATGGCTTCGGGATGCGCTGTGCGCCGTGCGACCGACGCTGACGGTGGCCGCCGCCCTGAGTGCGGATGCGGGCGGCGGATACGGGTCGTCGGGCCGGGGGGAGGTGGGCGAGGCGTGAGGTGACGTGCGCGGTCGAGCGATGACGTGACGTGGGCCTTGGAGTCGGCCCCCGGAGTGGGGCAGGAGTGCCCTTGCTCCGACGCGAGGGGTCGGGGCCTGTTCCGTGGACGGCGGGGCGCGTCAGGTGGGGCGGCGTATGCCCGCTTCCTCCGCGTACTCACCGAGCACGATGACGCCGAAGGCGGCGCCCGCGAAGACCTTGACGGCGCGGAGGGCGTCCGCGAGGCGGTGGCGGGGGTGCCGGTCGTCGAGGCCGGTCGCACCGGACGGCGGACCGGGTCGGCCGGCGGCCGAGGCTGGGATGAAGGTCGCTGCACTCATGTATCCATGGTGGAACGTCCGCCTGTGGATGGCGTCGGTCTATGGATGGAACTGCCTGAGCCCTCCGCTCACCCTCAGGTCGTGCCGCCCCGTAGTACCCCCGGCGTACCCACCCCCTAGGGGTACGGCAGGCGGACCGGCCGGGTGCGCCCGAGGAGTCATCGGCCCGACCCTGCCCGGGCCCCCGCGCGGCGGACCGAAATCCGTTGGCCCTCTCCCCCTCGCCTCGCCTACACTCTCCGCCCTTGCCCGCCTCCCGCTCGTGGAGCGCCGCCGTCCGGACGGAAACCGGCCGGCTCACCCCACCCCAGTACCGGATCCCGTGGATCCCGTAGGCCCCCGGAGGCACTTCCTTGTCCGCGCCCGCCGACGAAGAGACCAATCCCCTCACCCGTGAACGCGACCACCTGGCCGCCTCCCGTTCCGCGCTGCGCGCGATGCGGGAGGACGTGGAGGCGCTGGACATCCGGGACGTGACCGCGAACTGGGTGAACGCGGAGGTGCTCGCCCGCCAGATCGACGAGCGGATCAAGGCCCTCGCCGACCTGAGCGACACCCCGCTCTTCTTCGGCCGCCTCGACTACCTGCACGCCCCCGGCGCCGACCGGGCCGAGGGCGCCGAAGGAGAGCGGTTCTACATCGGGCGCCGGCATGTGCACGACGCGGACGGCGACCCGATGGTGATCGACTGGCGCGCCCCCGTGTCGCAGCCGTTCTACCGGGCGTCCAAGAAGGACCCGATGGACGTCGCGCTGCGCCGCCGCTTCGGCTACACCGGCGGCGACCTCACCGCGTACGAGGACGAGCACCTCTCCGACCCCGCCGAGGCGGCGACCACCAGCAAGCTGCTCCAGCAGGAGATCGAGCGCCCCCGTGTGGGCCCGATGCGGGACATCGTCGCCACGATCCAGCCCGAGCAGGACGAGATCGTCCGCTCCGACCTGTCCGGCAGCCTCTGCGTCCAGGGCGGCCCCGGCACCGGCAAGACCGCCGTCGGCCTGCACCGGGTCGCCTACCTGCTGTACGCCCACCGTGAGCGTCTCTCCCGCACCGGCACCCTCGTCATCGGCCCCAACCGCTCCTTCCTGCACTACATCGAGCAGGTGCTCCCGGCGCTGGGCGAGCTGGAGGTCAAGCAGGCCACCGTCGACGATCTGGTCGCCCATGTGGAGGTGCGGGGGACGGACGAGGCGGCCGCCGCCGTCGTCAAGGGCGACGCCCGGATGGCGGAGGTGCTCCGCCGCGCCGTCCGCTCGCACGTCACCCTGCCCACGGAGCCCGTCATGGTCGTACGGGGGTCGCGTCGCTGGCGCGTCCCGGCGTACGAACTGGAGGACATCGTCAAGGAGTTGCTCGACCGGGACATCCGCTACGGAGCCGCCCGCGACGCCCTGCCGCAGCGGATCGCGCACGCGGTGCTGGTGCAGATGGAGCGGTCCGGTGAGGCGCCCGACGACCGGGTGCAGGACGCGGTGGCCCGCAACACCGCCGTGAAGGCGGCCGTCAAGGCGATCTGGCCGCCCGTCGACCCCGCCAAACTGGTCCTGCGGCTGCTCACCGACGCCGACTTCCTCGCCGAGCACGCGCAGGATGTGCTGACCGACGACGAGCAGAAGACGATCCTGTGGGCCAAGCCGGCGCGGAGCGTGAGGACGGCCAAGTGGTCCGCCGCCGACGCCGTGCTGATCGACGAGGCCACCGACCTGGTGCAGCGCACGCACTCCCTCGGCCATGTCGTCCTCGACGAGGCGCAGGACCTGTCCCCCATGCAGTACCGGGCGGTCGGCCGCCGCTGCACCACCGGTTCGGCGACCGTTCTCGGCGACCTCGCGCAGGGCACCACCCCGTGGGCGACCCGGAGCTGGCAGGAGGCCCTGGCCCACCTGGGCAAGGCCGAGGCGCACATCGAGGAGCTGACCGCCGGTTTCCGTGTGCCGACCGACGTCATCACGTACGCATCCCGGTTGCTGCCCCACATCGCGCCCGGCCTGACCCCGGTGGCGTCCGTCCGGGAGAACCCGGGCTTCTTCGACGTACGGCCCGTCGAGGACGACACGCAGGTGATCGCCGCCTGCGAGGAGCTGCTGCGCAACGAGGGGTCGGTCGGTCTGATCGCCGCCGACGCGCGCGTGCCGGCGCTGGCCGAGGCCCTCACGGAGGCCGGGATCGGCTATCTCGCTCCGGGTGAGGAGACGACGTACGAGACCCGCCTCACCCTCGTACCGGCGTCGCTCGCGAAGGGCCTGGAGTACGACTACGTGGTGCTGGACGAGCCGCGGGCGGTGGTCGACGGGGAGCCGGACGAGCGGACGGGCCTGCGTCGTCTGTACGTGGCGCTCACCCGTGCGGTGTCGGGCCTGATCGTGACGCACGCGGCCCCGCTGCCGCCGCAGCTGACCTGAGCGCGGAAGCCCCTGAGCCCCTGAGCTCCTGAAGCCCTGCCCCCTGAGACGCGGAGCGGCCCCCGGCGACCGAGGTCACCGGGGGCCGCTTCACGCATGTCGGCGCGGGCCGGCCTACTTGAACTTGTTGCTGGTGGCCAGGTAGACCTCCTTGGCGTTCTTCCCCAGCCGCGGGCCGGTGATGAACGAGGAGCGGTCGCTCAGCGAGTTGTTGGAGACCAGGTAGGTGCGGCCCTTGTGGCTCATGAACCAGGGGCCGCCGGAGGCACCGCCGTTCATGGTGCAGCCGACCATGTACTGGGCCGGGTAGTCGCTCGGGTAGCTGTAGCCGAGGACGAAGCGCTTGGTGGCGCCCTGGCAGTGGTACATCTTCGAGCCGTCGTACGGGGCCTCGGCCGGGTAGCCGCGCACCTTCATGTTCTTGACCTTGTTGGCGGCCGGGGCGTTGAACCACACCGGGAGAGCCGAACCGACGCGCTCCTCCAGCGACTTGGCGCCCTTCTCCGGCTTCACGTGGAGGACGGCGTAGTCGTATGCGGCGGCCACGGTGCCCTGGCTGGCGTTGCCGCCCTTGATCCAGGTGCCGGAGGTGGTGGCCCAGTCGGCCCAGAAGAGGCCGTACGGGGAGACGTTGCTCGCACGGTAGTTGGCGGAGGCCTGGCTGATGTTCAGCCTGGCGGTGTTGTTGAAGGACGGGACGAAGGCGATGTTGCGGTACCAGCCGCCGCCCTTGCCCGCGTGGACGCAGTGGCCGGCGGTCCATACGAGGTTGGACTTGCCGGGGTGGGCCGGGTCCTTCACCACGGCCGCCGAGCAGACGCTGGAGCCCTGGGGGGTGGTGAAGAAGAGCTTGCCGACCGGGGCGGCGTTCTTGTGGTAGGTCGCCTTGACCTTGGAGGCGTTCTGCCGCTTCACCGAGCCGTCGGGCAGCCAGACCTTGGTGGTCTTGTTCGACCCCTTCGACACGTTGCCGGCGTCGGCGATCTCCGGCAGCTGCGTGGGCATCTGGGCCTTGGCCTTGGCGATGCGCTCGGGGGTCCAGAAGTCCTGGATGTAGGGGTTGGCGAAGTCCTCCGCCTTGGAGGCCCAGTCGTCGAAGTCCTGCCAGCCGCCGTTCTTCCACTTCTGCAGCGCGTCGCCGGAGAGTTCGGTGGGCACGCCCTCGGGCAGCTTGAAGCCGCCGATGGTCGTGTCGCCCCCGCCCTCGTTCTCGCCGGTGTCGACGTCCGAGCCGGCGCCCGCCTGGGCGGTCGTCTCGCCCGAGGCCTTCGCGCCGTCCTCGTCGGACTTGCTGCATGCGGTGGTGGTGACCATGACCGCGGCGATCACGGCGGCGGCGGCCGTGAGACCGCGGCGACGTATGAATGGCATGGAGCCGTTCCCCCTGTGACTGAAACTTGTCATGCCCCGGCTTGGCTGGGGCGGACACAACTATGCACGCGGGACAGGGCCGAAATGATCGCCGGGAGGGCTCACGCGGCGACTTCGCACACAACAACTACGTGGCGGATATCGATCCGTGATGTGACATCACGTCACCGCGTGACGCCCCGCCCGCCAATCGATCGGCCGAACTCACAGGCTCTTCACAACGTTTGATTCTTCATCACTCCGACACCTCCCGCCTCTTGTGCACTACCGGCCGGTAGGGCGAATCTGACCTGCGCATGCCATCCCTGCTCGGCGTGCCCCACCCCCCGGCCCCCGGGCGCCCCCCGCGCCGCGGTCCATCAGGAGGTCGCAGTGAAGACAAGTCCGCGCTCAGGCAGGTCCCGTCGTCTGCAGAGATCCGTGTTCACCGTGGGCGGCGCCCTCGCCCTGGTCGTCGGCGTGGCCGGCAGCGCGTACGCGGCGCCGCCCGGGGCCCTGCCCTCCAACGCGGAGGCGCTGGAGAGGACATGGCAGCCGGCCTACGACTACGACACCGACGGCTGCTACTCGACCCCGGCGATCGGCCCGGACGGCACGGTCAACGGCGGCCTGAAGCCCACCGGCGCACTCAACGGCAACTGCCGGGACGCGTCCGACCTGGACAACACCAACGGCTACGCGCGCTCCAAGTGCAACAACGGCTGGTGCGCGATCCTGTACGACCTCTACTTCGAGAAGGACCAGGCGGTTCCCGGCTCCAGCATCGGCGGCCACCGCCACGACTGGGAGCACGTGGCGGTCTGGGTGCAGAACGGCACCGCCCAGTACGTGTCGACGTCCGCGCACGGCGGTTTCAGTGTCCACCCGGCGTCGGCGGTCCGCTGGGACGGCACCCACGCCAAGATCGTCTACCACAAGGACGGCATCCGGACGCACTGCTTCCGCCTCGCGGGCTCGGGCGACGAACCCCCGGAGAACCACAAGGGCACCTGGCAGTACCCGCCGCTCGTCGGCTGGAACGGCTACCCGTCCGGCATCCGCGACAAGCTGGTCGCCTACGACTTCGGCAGCGCCAACTTCGGCCTGAAGGACGGCAGTTTCGAGTCGAACCTGGCGAAGGCGAAGCCGTCGGGGATCGCGTTCGACCCGTACGCGTAACGAGACCGCGGCCCGGGGGCGCGCCCCGTCACGAACCCGCCGCACATACAGCGGATGCCGCCTGTCGGGGGGCGCGCCCGGCCTACGCCTCCGAGGCACACCCCTTGGTCTCGCGGCTCGCGCCCGGTGGCCAGACGATGTCCACGGGGAGGCCGGCGCGGCGGGCGTCGGCCACGGCCGTGGCGGTGCCCCCCTGGGCGGTGGACGTCTCGCCGTCCCAGACGGCGACCAAGCGGTGGGCACGCCGCACCAGTTCACGGTTGGCGTCCTCGTACGCCTGTCCGCCCGCGCTGTCGTGGCCGAGGACGAGCACCTCGGCCGCGGCCCCGACCAGCCGGTCGAACGTCGCGGCCTGGTCGGCGCCCACCTGGCGCTGCCGGTAGTCCCGCGCCGGGATCACCGCGACCAGCCGGCCGCCGAGCGCGAGGACCGCCTCGGCGAAGAGCGAGTCGGCACCACCGGCGAGACACGAGAGCCCGGTGATCCCCTCCTCCGCGTACGGCCCGAGGAACTCCCGCAGGGCCCGGCGTACGAGGGGAACGCTCGCCTCGGTCAGGTCCATGTGCCCGGTCACCGCGATGGCGATCAAGAGCCCCCACCCACTCGGCTAGCTCGGCCAGAAGGAATCCGCGGATCGTATGCCGCGGCCCCGCCGACGGGAAGGGCCCTAGAGCGCCAGTGCCAGGAATCCCACCACGTAGGCGGCGATGAACAGCGGCGGAACCCACTGTTCGAGGCGGGTCAGCGGCACATACCGGCGCCAGTCCTCGCCCTCCCCCAGCTCGGTCCACTCAGCGCGGGAGTACGCGTACGCGGGGAGCCGGTTCTCGAACGCGCCGATCACCGCCCACTTCGCCGTGTTCAGCTGCCGGTAGGAGCGGACCATCAGATACCAGGCCGCGCACTGCCCGACAAGGATCAGCAGCCCGGCGAGCAGCAGCCAGACCGACACCCGGCCCGGACGCGGCCCCAGCCCGGCGACCATGGCCGTGGCGATCGCGCTGTTGAGGGACAGGAAGAAGGTGTTGGCAGCGCCGCGCCGCGCGCTGACGCGGTCGGCGGTCTCCACGCAGAGCTTGTACTGCTCGAACAGCATCGCCAGGTAGGGGGTGTTGGCGGGGGTGTAACTGTCGGGGGCCACGTCGGAGTTCCACAGGGAGTGGTGGAGGTCTGCCATCGGCCCAGCATGGCCGCGGCGCCGGCACGCCGGGCGGGCGCGTGCCCGCGCGTGCCACGAAAGAGCGAATCCGACACCGTTCCGCTCGCCAACGGGCCCTGTTCGATTGCCGGTTGCGGGGCATCTCCGCTCGGCTGTCCCTATGACCGAGCCGCCCCCTCCCATCCCTCAGTTCCCTCCCTTCGGCACGCCCCGGAGACGTCAGCGGCCCGTGCTGGGCTGCCTGTTGCGGCTCGTGGGCCTCGTCTCGACGTTCTTCGGTGGACTCGTGTTCATCGTGGCGGCCGTGCGGAAGGACACCGTCTGGATCCGGGTGTCGCCGCACGACCAACCCCTGTGGCTGAACCTGCTGATCCTCGCGGGGTGCGGCCTGTGGGGCGCGGGCCTGCTGGTCGGGGGCAGGTCGCTGCGGCGGCACGGGCGGCGCCATCACGTCCGGGTGGTCCGCACGATGGAGGAGGCCCGGCGCGAACCGTACGTCCTCTATCTGCGCCCCTTCACGGAGGACACCACCGGCAGGGCGATGCCGCACGCGTTCAGCCGCTGGCAGGGGGTGGGCGGCGCGCTCGTGAACGGCAGTTCGCTCACGCTGGAGGAGGGCGTGTGCCGGATCTTCCGCGGGTTCGGGCGCCCGCTCGCCGTGGGTGAGCCCGACGAGGCGCTCCCCCTCGCCGGCTGCCGCCGCCTCTACCTCCCCCTCCACGACTGGCAGCCCACCGTCACCTCGCTCATCACCGACGCCCGCCTGGTCCTCCTCGTGGCGGGCACCAGCGCGGGCACGCTGTGGGAGCTGACCGAGGTGATGCGTCTGCGCCGCCCGGAGTCCGTGCTGGTCATGCTGTACGCCGAGCGGGGCTCGGACCTGTACGACGTGTGGGAGGCGTACGAGGACTTCCGGGCCGCGGCGGAGGAGGTGCTGACCGAGCGGGCCGACGAACTGCGCCAGGTGCACGGCCCCGACTGGCAGCCGCCGCGCTTCCCACCGCTGCCCGACTTCGAGGACCCGGACCGTCTGAAGTGGACGCTGCTGCTGCGGGCCGTCATCCGCTTCGGCCCCGACTGGACGCCCGAGATGGTGCACCTGGACCCCACGGCCGTCACGGCGTGGACGCACGAGGGCCGCGTCCGCAAGCTGACCCGCACCCAGCTGGGCCCGCTGTTGGCCCGGTTGCACGAGGACCTGAACGGGACACCTGGCGGCCGGACCCGGCCGGCCGGGCTGCCGGCGAACCCTCGCTGACGGACGGGCGCCCCTGGGTTCTCTACCGCTCAGTGGGCCACGGCGCTGCCGACGCCCGCGTCGAGCGCGGTCCGCCACTCCCGTACGGCGTCGGAGTCGACCGGCGCGTCCCAGCCGCCGGGGCGGGCGGCGCCGCCGATGTGGAAGGCGTCCACCCCGGCGGCGCGCAGGCCGGGCAGGTGGTCGAGGCGGAGACCGCCGCCGACCATGAGCCGTGCGCCGTAGCCGGGCTCGCCGCGCCGGGCCGCCTCCGCGAGGAGGGTCGGCAGTCCCTCGTCGACGCCGTCCGCCGAGCCCGCCGTGAGATACGTGTCCAGCCCCGGCAGGTCCGCGAGCCGCTTGCGCAGGGCGTCGCGGTCGGCGGCGCGGTCGATGGCGCGGTGGAAGGTCCAGCGGCAGCCGTCGAGTTCGGCGACCAGCCGTTCGAGGACGGGCAGGTCGGGCTCGCCGAGCGGGTCGAGGAACCCGAGCACGAACTCCTCCGCCCCGGCCGCCCGCATGTCGCACGCGACCCGTACGAGCGCGTCCGCGTCCCCCGCCGCGAACCCGTCGGCGAGCCGCAGCATCACCCGCGCCGGGATGTCCGCGGCGGCCCTCACCTCGACGAACGTCCGCACGGTCGGCGACAGCCCGTCGGCGCGCATGTCGGCGACCAGTTCCAGCCGGTCGGCTCCGCCGCTCTGCGCGGCGACGGCGTCCCTGGCGTCCAGGGCGATGACCTCAAGGAGGACGGGCGTGGCCATGGGGCCCCTTCCGGTTCGGGCATGTCGTACGACGACAGCGGGCGACAACAGGTCTAGTCCAATTTACCAACAAACCCGCCCGTTGGACCGGCCCCTCACGATTCGCGTACGACCAGACACGCTCCGCATCTACGCTCGGGCTCGGCGCAGACCCAACAGAACCGGCTGTCAGAGGAGGACGTCGTCCCATGAGCAACACGAAGACCCTCGACCCGTCGCAGTCCACCCGCGCCCTGTACGGCGCGGAACTCCGCCACCGCCGCGAGCGGGCGGGCATGACCCAGGAGGAGCTGGGGGCGGCGATGTTCATCAGCGGGGCGTACGTGGGGATGCTGGAGGTGGGGGTACGGCGGATGCAGCCGGAGTTCGCGAGGATGGCGGACGAGGTGCTGGACGCGGACGGGTTCTTCACGCGGAACCTGGAGGCCGCGAGGAAGTCCCCGTACGAGCATCACTTCGCGGACGTGGTGGAGTTCGAGGGCCTGGCCCTCACGATCAAGGACTGGGCGCCGATCCTGGTACCGGGTCTGCTTCAGACGGCGGGGTACACGCGGGCGGTGGTGCGAGCGTACGACCCGGTCCTGACGGAGGACGTGGTGGAGGAGCGGGTCTCCGCCCGCAAGGCCCGCGCGCACATCTTCGGCGACCCGAGGAGGCCGCGGTACTGGGCGGTCCTGGACGAGATGGTGCTACGGCGCCCGGTGGGTGGCCCGGCGGTGATGGCGGAGCAACTCCGGCACATCGCGGCGATGGTCCGACGCAACCGGATCATCGTGCAGGTGCTGCCGCTGGCGGAGGGGGCGAACGCGGGCATGGAAGGCATCTTCAAGTTGATGACGTTCGAGGACGCCCCTCCCATCGTCTACAACCAAGCGTCCGAAACGGGCCGCCTGTTCGACGATCCGGCTGTGGTGACCCGTTCCACGCTGACCTACGATCTGCTTGGGGGTGCGGCGCTGTCGCCTGGCGCGTCCCTCCAGCTGATCGAGCAGGCGGCCAAGGAGTACGAGGATGCGCATCGCTCCCGATCTGAGGACCGTGACTTGGCGTAAGAGCAGCTACAGCGGCGGAACCAGCGCGGAGTGCGTCGAAGTCTCCGACGACCTCCCCGGCATCGTCCCCGTCCGTGACAGCAAGAACCCGGCCGGCGGTGTGCTGCTGCTCGGTGCCGCCGCCTGGTCGGCGTTCGTCGCGGCGGCGGGCCGGGAGCTTCGCTGAGGGCGGCCCGTCAGTCGAAGAGGTTCAGCTCGGCCGGTGTCACCCCGGCCAGCTCGTACGTCGCCGCGGTGAGCGGGCGCCCGGAGTAGAGCCGTACGAGGGTTGTGGCGTCGCCGATGTAGCGCGCGGGCGGGGCGTCGCCGCTGGGGGCGCCGAGCAGGAGGGGCTCGTCGGCGTCGTCGAGGTCGGCGTGGAGGGGGCGGGTGCCGCGCACCCGGGTGAGGTGGGCCAACAGCTGCACCGCGAGGGGCAGTTGCGAGCCGCCGTAGGCGCCGGGCAGGCCCCAGGCGTCCCGTACGTCCCCGGCGTGCACCCATTCCCCGAGGGCGACGCCGTCCAGGACCCCGCCGGCCTCGGCGATGACGGGGCCGACGTCGGTCATGCCGCGCTCCAACTCGTCCACGATCTGCCCGACGGACCAGCCCTCGCGCTCGGCGATGTCCCGGTCGTTCGACTCGGGGCTGAACACGCCCTTCTCGAAGCGGCCCTCCACGACCCGCGACAGCGCGGCGGAGGAGTGCGCCAGCACGTCCCGTACGGTCCACCCCGGACAACACGTCCCGGCCCCGAAGTCCTCCTCGGCCCTCCCCCGCAACACCGGCACCAGCACATCCCGCTCGGCCACCAGCAACCGCCCCGGCAGCCCGGGATCCCGCACCTCGTGCACATCAGCGACAGTCATGGGCCCCACGCTAGGGCCTGATTGGGCAACGTTCAGCGGCGTGTGCGGCGTGCGGGCCGCCCGACTGCGGCGTACCAGACCAGGGCCGCGCATATGAAGGCCGCCGCCGCGGAGGTCAGTGACCTGGTGAGGGTGTCGTTCCGTGCGCCGGAGACGAGGGCGATGGCCAAGGCCAGCGTCAGGGTGATGACGGGCAGCGCCCGGGGGCTCCACGTGGCGCCCGGCGCGGCGGCCGGCGGCAGCAGCCAGGTGGCGAGGCCGTAACAGGCGCAGGCCAACAGGGTGGCTCCCAGCACTTCGCTGGGCCGGTGGCCGCCCATGGTCGCGCTGGCGGCGGCGATGCAGGCGAGCCACAGCACACCGACCGTGGCGACGTAGGGGCGGACGCGGGGGGAAACCACGAGGACGGCGGCGAGGGTCAGCGCGGCGGGGATGGCCGTGTGCCCGCTGGGAAAACCCTGTTCCAGGAGATTCTCCGGCGCGCCCACCAGATCAGGGCGGGGCAGGATGCTCGATTCGAGCACCTCCTTGCCTCCGGTCGTGAGAATGACGACCCCGAGCGCCGCGCATCCCTGCCACCAGCACCGCCGCACCAGGGTGAGGACCACGATGACGGCGAGGCCCACCATCAGGGTGGGCTTGGCGCTCAGTTCCATCGGCGGCAGGGGTGTCGAGCCGTAGTCCGCTCCTGACAGGGGGTAGATCCATGCCTCTTCGCTGCCCCCTGCACCGAGAGCGAACAGGGCGTTCTCGGCTCGTTGCCCCCACGGGGTGCAGATGGCGAGCAGGTAGACCGTCAGGAACCCCAGGGCGTACAGCAGAGCCGGCATCCACGGCCGTGTCGTACGCGACGGGCTGGGGTCGTCGGGGACCTCGGGGGCCTGGGGGGCTTCGGGGGCCTGCCTTGAGGCCCCCGGACGGTGCGCGGGCAGGGACGGGGAATCGTGCTGAGTCATCGCTCTGTTTCTTCCGTTGGGGGGTTCGGTCACACAGTTCGGTCACGCACGTCTTGCGGCACGACGTGGGCCGCCGTGCTGGGGCCGGCCCACCGGCGGGGTCCGTTCCTATTCGGCGAGTGCCCGCGCCTGTCGGCGCTGGGCGGCGATCGCCAGGGCGGGGAGGGGTGCGATCAGCAGGATGAGGACGACCATGTCCGGAAAGGACTGCATGAACGCGTCCGGACGGACGACGATCGCCTGCGTGCGGACGAACGCGACCGCCGCGACGGGGATCAGCCACCGGTGGTCGCCGGTGGCGGCCGTCGCCGCCCACGCGCCGAGCAGCGCGGCGACTTCGAGGACGAACAGACCGCGCTGGAAAGCCGGACTGACGGAGATGATGTGCAGGCTCCCGGCCACGAACATGGCGAGCACGACGGGGGCCAGCCAGCGGTACGAGCGGCGTCGCAGACGGCTGGGACGGCAGAGCGCCAGCACGGCGCACGCGGCGCACAGCGCCCCTGAGAGCACCAGGTCATGGGCCGTTAGGGGGGCGCCGAGACCGTAGTAGCTCAGGCCCGCCTTGCCCTCGTCACCGAAGACGGTGCGGCCGTGGGACGTGGCGCCGGCCCAGATCATGGCTGCCGCGCCCGGCAGCGCGATCCACGCTCTGCCGCGCAGCAGAGCGATCAGGCAGCCCAGCGGGAGCAGCCCGTAGGGCAGCAGCCGTATCCGCGTGGGGCCCTCGGCCCACGGGTACCAGCCGGAGAAGCGGAAGGCGATGGCGTGCTGTCCGGGGTCGATGCGCAGTGCCCAGTGCCACACGTCCTGCAAGTACGGAACCAGCGCCAGCGCGGCGAGGGCCAGGGCGGCCAGATGGATGCCGTCCAGCCACCACGGCCGGGCCGAGTCGTCGACGACGGCACGGGCACGGGCCCGCACCCCCGCGCGCACCAGGGCGGCGACTTCCCGCGGCGGAGGCCAGGAGCGGCCGGGATACGCCTCGGACAGGCAGGCCAGCACCTCCTCTCCCTGCCGGGAACGGTACGGCTCGGGATAGACCGCAAGCAGCAGACGGTTCATGCCGGGGCCGCTCCGGCATCCCGGGCATCCCGCGAGCGTCCGATGACGACGGCCGCCGCCTGCTGCATCCGCAGCGCCTCCCGGCCGAGCGCCTCGGCGCCGTCCTCGGTGAGCCGGTAGTAGCGCCGCGCCCGCCCGTCCACGATCTCCTCATGGCCGGCTGCCACCAGCCCGGCCCGCTCCATCCGCTCCAGCGCGCCGTAGAGAGTGCCGACAGCGATCCGGAGCCGCCCGTCGGTGGCCTGCTCGGCGGCCTTGATGATGCCGTAACCGTGCAACGGACCATCCATGAGTGCGGCAAGGATGAAGTACTGCGGTTCCGTCAGGGGCGGACTCTGTCTGGTCATACATCGAGCATATATCGAGTCCCGAAATATATCCGCCAACCCGGGATGATCACCGGCAGCACCGCCACGCCCGCGGCCACGGCACAATGCCCCCATGCCCCTCGACCCGCTGGAAGCCCGCTGGCTCCAGGCCCTGCTCCCGGCCCGTGGTGATGCCCGTGACGATGCCCGCGGTGACGCAGGCCGTCCGAGTCCGCTCAGGTACGCGGCGAACCTGATCGAGCGGTGGTCCGAGCCCCAGCGGAAGTACCACACCCTCGATCACCTCACGGCCGTGCTGGACCGCGTCGACGTGCTGGAGGAGTACGCGGCGGACCCGGCCCTCGTACGGCTGGCCGCGTGGTTCCACGACGCGGTGTACCTGCCGGAGCGGTCGACGAACGAGGAGCGGTCCGCGCGGCTCGCCGAGCGGGCGCTGCCCGAGGCCGGGGTGCCCGCGGAGAAGGTCGCGGAGGTGGCCCGGCTGGTGCGGCTCACCGTCACCCACGACCCGGCGGACGACGACCCCAACGGCCAGGTCCTCTGCGACGCCGACCTGGCGATCCTCGCCTCGCCCCCGGACGCGTACGCCGCGTACGCCGCCGCCGTCCGCGAGGAGTACGGCTTCGTCCCGGACGACGCCTTCCGCGAGGGCCGAGCAGCCGTACTCCACCACCTCCTCGCCCTGCCCCGCCTCTTCCGGACGCCCTACGGACAGCGAGAGTGGGAGGACCGGGCCCGCGCGAACCTGCGGGCGGAACTGACCGAACTGACGGGCGGGCGGTCCTGACCGGCCGCACCGGCCCGACCAGGCTGACCGGCCCGACCAGGCTGACCTGGCTGACCTGGCCAACCTGGCCGACCTGGCCAACCTGGCCAACCTGGCCAACCTGGCCAACCTGGCCAACCTGGCCAACCGAAGAGGGGAATGCCACCGCCACGTCTCCGGTTGGCCTCGTATATGTCCTCCGACGCCGCCGCAGACCGCTCCCGCCACCGTCCCGCCCCCCAGCCCGGTAACCGCGTCCCCCTCTCCGTCTACGTCCTCGGGCTCGCCGTCTTCGCGCTCGGTACGAGTGAGTTCATGCTGTCGGGGCTGTTGCCGCCGATCGCCGAGGACATGGACGTGTCGATCCCACGGGCCGGGCTCCTCATCTCCGCGTTCGCGATCGGCATGGTCGTCGGGGCTCCGCTGCTGGCCGTGGCGACGCTGCGGCTGCCGCGCCGGACGACCCTCATCACGCTGATCACCGTCTTCGGCGTGGGGCAGGTCGCGGGCGCGCTCGCCCCGAACTACGCCGTGCTGTTCGCCTCGCGCGTCGTGAGCGCGCTCGCGTGCGCCGGGTTCTGGGCGGTGGGCGCGGCCGTCGCCGTCGCCATGGTGCCCTTCACCGCGCGGGCCCGCGCCCTCGCGATCATGATCGGCGGGTTGTCGATCGCCAACGTGCTGGGCGTTCCGGCGGGCGCGTTCCTCGGGGAGCACTTCGGGTGGCGGTCGGCGTTCTGGGCGGTCGCCGTGGCGTCGGCGATAGCCCTGGCCGGGGTCGCCGCGCTCGTCCCGGCCATCCCGCTGCCCGCCGAGCGGCCCCGGCCCGGCGCCGAGGCCCGTATCTACCGCGAGCCGCAGGTCTGGCTCTCCATCGCCGTCGTGGCGCTCGCCGCCGGTGGTGTGTTTTGCGCGTTCAGCTACCTCGCGCCGCTGCTCACGGATGTCGCCGGACTCGACGACGGATGGGTGCCGACGGTCCTCGCGTTGTTCGGGGTCGGGGCGCTGATCGGTACGGCGGTCGGCGGGCGCATCGCCGACGCGCACCTCTTCGGGGTGCTGCTCACCGGCATCGCGGCCTCCACCGTCCTCCTCGTCGCGCTGGCGCTCCTCGCCTCGTACGCCGTCGCCGCCGTCCTGCTCTCCTTCCTCCTCGGCGTCTCCTGCTTCTACACGGCGCCCGCGCTCAACGCCCGGATGTTCAACGTCGCCGGGGCCGCCCCCACCCTCGCCGGTGCCACCACGACCGCCGCGTTCAACCTCGGCAACACCGGCGGGCCCTGGCTGGGCGGCACGGTCATCGACGCGGGGTTCGGCTTCACGTCGACGGCCTGGGCGGGCGGCGCGCTCACGGCGACCGCCATCGGCATCACGGCGCTGTCGCTGCGCATGCACCGGCGTACGGGGCCGTCACGGATCGTGGAAATGGGCACTAACTCGGCGAAAGTGCCGACCTCGAAGTAGGGTGCGGACATGGCAGTGAGTGAGGTCAGCCTCGTCGAACGGGCCCGTACGACGGCCGACGGCGTCACGATGTGCCCGCAGCGCGTCGCCCTGGAGCACATCACCAGCCGCTGGGGCACCCTCGTCCTGATCGCCCTGCTCGACCGCTCCTACCGCTTCGGGGAGCTGCGCCGGGAGATCGGCAGGGTCAGCGAGAAGATGCTCACGCAGACCCTCCAGACGCTGGAGCGCGACGGCATCGTCCACCGCGACGCCAAGCCCGTCATCCCGCCCCACGTCGACTACTCCCTCACCCCGCTCGGCCGCGAGGCCGCCGAGCAGGTCCGCGCCCTCGCCACCTGGACCGCCGAGCGCATGAACGCGATCGAGAAGGCCCGCGAGGAGTACGACGCGGCGAAGGGCTGAGCGGGCCCGGCTGCCGTACGTTCGGCACGGCCGCTGTACGTTCGGCGCCGCCGCCACGTCCCACCACTGCCACCAGTCACGCCCCGCCCCGCCGCGCCGCGCCGCGCCGCCGGCCCCAACGCGCCCCCCGGGGGCGTAAATCCGTTCGTCCTCCCGCGCCGCCCCCGCCTATCCTCACGCGCATGCGACCTATGGGTGGGGAACAGGTACTGGAAGCCGTCGGGCACAGCGTGGCCGTGCTGCGGGGGGCCGTCGACAGGGACTGGGTGGGGACCAAGGCGGGGCGGCTGGACTGGAACTGCCGTGAGACCGCCGACCACATCTCCTCGGACCTGATCGCCTACGCCGGCCAGCTCGCGGGGCGGGCCCAAAGCGCGTACGTACCGTTCCTCATCGACACCGCGGAGTGCGAGGAGAACGCCGACCTGCTGTACGTCATCGAGACGACGGGCGCCCTCCTCGCCGCCACCGTGACCACCACCCCCGCCGATGTGCGCGCCTTCCACCCCTACCCCTTCCGCTTCGCCGACCGCGAGGGCTTCGCGGCGATGGGCGTCACCGAGGTGCTCCTGCACACCCACGACATCGTCGAAGGGCTCGGACTCACTCCGTACGAGGCCCCGCGGGACCTGTGCGAGTCGGTGCTCGCCCGGCTGTTCCCGCACGTCAGGCCCGGTGACGACCCCTGGACGACCCTGCTGTGGGCCACCGGCCGCGCCGATCTGCCGGGCCGGGCCCCGGTCACCTCGTGGAAGTGGAGCAACCCGCTGCACATCGACGCCGACCGCATCGTCCTCAAGGGCGTCCATCCGGCCGCCGCCGCGGACCTCGCCGAGGGCGGCACCGGCGGCTTCGACTGGATCGTGGGCGGCCCCGTCGACGGCACACGTGTCGGCGCCGGCATGGTGTTCCAGGCGTACGAGACCGGCGTGCACCGCCCCGAGTGGGGCATGTACGTCCTCGTCCGCAAGGAGGACGGGCTCGCCGTCGGCGCGCTCGGCTACCACGGCGCCCCCGACGAGGAGGGCCGCGTCGAGATCGGCTACGACCTGGTCGAGGGCGCGCGCGGGCGCGGCTACGCCACGGAGGCGCTGCGCGCGCTGGCCGACTGGGCGCGCGAGCGGGCGCGCGAACAGGGCGACGTCCAGTCCCTCTTCGCCGTCGTCGACAAGGTCAACACCCCCTCCCAGGGGGTGGTCACCCGCGCCGGGTTCGAGCAGGTGAGCGACGACTGGGGCGACGGGGAGGAGGGCGAGCAGTTCGCGTACGAACTCCGTCTGCGCGCCTGACGTACGCCGGGCCCAACCGTTCCGGTCACCTCCCCTTTTCCCCTGCCCCGGCCCCGGCCCGGTCCTGATAATTCGGTGACGTGCGGGCACGTACGGGGGAAACGGGGGAGCGCGCGATGAGTCAGAACGGTCCTACGCCCACGCCGCCGCCCGGGCCGCCGGGCTCCCCCCGGCCGGATCCGGGCCCCGACCACCGGAACGCCCGTATCGCGATCATCAGCCTGATCGTCACCAGCATGCTCACCATCATCGGCATCGTGGTGAGCGTGGTGGTGGCCGACAAGGACGACCCGTCCGACGACGGCCGGGGCGGCGGGCCGACCGCGCGCCCGTTCCGGGACGACACCGCCACCCCGTCCCCGGACGACACGACCCCCGAGCCCGAGACGACCACCCCGAGTCCGTCCCCCACCCCGACCCCGGAGGTCACCACACCCACCGCCGACCCCGACGACACCGAGGGCGGTGAGGACGACGGACTCACCACCGCCCAGCGGGAGTTGCGGGACTCGCTCAACCCGGCGCAGTGGCGCCGCGAGAGCTGCGAACCGGCCACGGCACCCGGCGCCAAGGCGTCACTGCGCTGCACGGTGACCACCCAGGACCCGACGTACGGCGCCCTCACCACCAAGGCGAACATCTCGGTGTACGGCTCCAAGAGCGAGGTGCAGAAGGTGTTCCGGGGCTACACGGCGGGCCTGCCCGACGGCAACTGCGACCAGCAGCAGAACGTCCGCAGCGTCTGGTCGGAGAACGGCTCCGACACCCCGGCCGGGGACGCGGCCTGCTACATGAACACCACGTTCCAGTACGTGATCACCTGCACGTACTACGACCGGCCCGCCCTGTTCGCCGTGACGGGCCCCGACTTCTCGGCACTCAACCGGTGGTGGCACGGCCTGGACCCGATCTTCACGGACTGAGGCCGCCCTCGCCCCTCACCGACCTGCCCCTGTTCCCCTCACCGGCCGACGGGCCGCCCCTTGGGGCGGCGCAGGCCCGCCGCGGTGAGCCGGCGGAGCAGTTCCTTCGAGCCCACCTCCACCGCGCCCGCGGCCACGACGTCCTGGTAGCGGTGGGACGGGATGTCGTAGTGGTCGCGTTCGAAGGCCCGCTCGGGCACGCCGACCCGGCGCGCGAAGTCGTGCAGCTCGTCGAAGGAGACGTCGCTGACCAGGTGCGACCACATCCGGCCGTGCCCCGGCCAGGTGGGCGGGTCGATGTAGACGGTCACGAGGGCGACGACCCCCCGATGACGGCCCCCAGCGCACCCACCGCCGCGACCCGCACCCCCGCCTTGTGGCACACCCACCGCGGATCGGGGCCCAACTCCGGCTCGACGTCGAGGGCGTGCGGGTCGCCGGTGCCGCAAACCGGGCAGAGCGGCCAGCGCCCGTACCGCTCCAGCAGGGCGTCCTGGACGTCCTGCGCGATCAGCCCGGCGACGTACGCCGCGCCGTCCGGCCACTGCTCCACCCACCAGCGGCGCTCCACCACCGATTCCTCGACCATCGAGACGACGTCGGCCTCGGCGACCTCCTGGGCGACCAGATCGGCGAGCACGAGCGCACGGGCCGCGTGCAACGCCTGCTCAAGGGGGCTCACGGGATCACTGCCGGGACTCATGCCTCCATTGTGCGCACCCTTGACCGCACACCCGGACGGAAAATATCTTTCATGGTGTGAGTGATGAGGTGAAGGAAATTTTCGCGCAAAGGAAAGGACAGACACCCCCGGAGGCGCCCCAGGCCGAGGGCCGGAAACCGGCCGCCACCGAGAACGGACGCGCGACTGCGACCGAGAACGGACGGTCGGCTGCGGCCGAAAGCGGACGCGCGGCTGGAGCCGAGGGCGGACGGTCGGCTGCGACCGAAGGCGGACGCGGGGCAGCGGCCGAGAGCGGACGCACGGCCGGAAGCCAAAGTGGACGCGCGGCTGCCGCCGAAAGCCGACCCGCGAGTGCGGCCCAGGGCCGCGGGGCAAGCGGCGGACGCCCGGCTGGAACCCAAGCAGGACGCGCGGCAGCGGCCGAGAGCGGACGCGCGAGTACGGCCGAGGGCCGCGGGGCAAGCGGCGGACGCCCGGCCGAAGGCCGCGGCGGCAGCGGCGGCGGAGCCCGTGGCGGCAACGGCGGCGACGGAGGCCGCG
>NZ_JAMGBG010000094.1 GCF_023516595.1 Streptomyces neyagawaensis
CCCTCCGGCTGCATGCCGATGATCTCCGAGTGCGCGTGCTGCGCGATCTGCCGGACCAGCGTCCTGCGGTAGCCCTCCGGCATCCAGTCACGCGGCTCGATCCGCTGGTCCCGCGCGATCGTCGCCTCGAAGTGCTCCTGGAGCGCGTCCTCGGGCGGCGCCCCGGCGGAATCTGTCGTCGTCATCGATACCAGCTTCCCAACCGACCATTCGTTCGGTACCAGTGTGACGTGATTCGAGCGGTCGGGCAAGCCCCCTCCACCCACCCCGGCGGCGCGACGAATCCTTGACAGCGGAACGGCCCCGATGGATACCGTGACCATGACGCACGGTGACCGAATGTTCGGTCGGCCCCGGTTCGCGGGGCGGACGAAGGAGTCGCGATGAGCAGCCCGGGCCGACCGCTCCCCCATGATCTGCTGGACGACGGCGAGCGCCTGACCGGGGAGGAGTTGGCCGCGCTCCAGCTCGACCGGCTGCAGGCGACCCTGCGGCACGCGTACGACCACGTGGAGCTGTACCGCAAGAAGTTCGACGCGGCGGGCGTCGGCCCCGACGACTGCCGCTCACTCGGCGATCTGGCCCGGTTCCCCTTCACGACCAAGGCCGATCTGCGGGACACGTATCCGTTCGGCATGTTCGCCGTGCCGATGTCCGAGGTACGGCGCGTCCACGCCTCCAGTGGCACCACCGGACGCCCCACCGTGGTCGGCTACACGGAACGGGACCTGTCGATGTGGGCGGACGTGGTGGCCCGCTCCATCCGGGCCGCGGGCGGCCGTCCGGGCCACAAGGTAAACATCTCCTACGGGTACGGGCTGTTCACCGGCGGCCTCGGCGCGCATTACGGGGCGGAGCGCGCCGGGTGCACGGTGATCCCGGCCTCCGGAGGCATGACCGCACGCCAGGTGCAGCTCATCCTGGACTTCCGCCCCGAGATCATCATGGTCACCCCGTCCTACATGCTGACTCTCCTCGACGAGTTCGAGAAGCAGGGTGTCGACCCTCGTTCCAGCTCGCTCGAGGTGGGCATCTTCGGCGCGGAGCCGTGGACGGAGGAGATGCGCCGGGAGATCGAGGAACGGGCCGGACTGCACGCCGTGGACATATACGGGCTGTCCGAGGTGATCGGCCCGGGGGTGGCCCAGGAGTGCGTGGAGACCAAGGACGGCCTGCACGTATGGGAGGACCATTTCCTGCCGGAGGTCGTCGACCCGCTGACGGACGAGGTCCTCCCCGACGGTGAGCGCGGCGAGATCGTCTTCACCTCCCTCACCAAGGAGGCGCTGCCGGTGATCCGCTACCGCACCCGCGATCTGACCCGGCTGCTGCCCGGCACCGCCCGCCCCGCCTTCCGCCGGATGGAGAAGGTCACCGGTCGCTGCGACGACATGATCATCCTGCGCGGTGTGAACGTCTTCCCCAGCCAGATCGAGGAGATCGTGCTGCGCACTCCCGGCGTGGCCCCGCACTTCCGGATCCGGCTGACCCGCCAGGGCCGCATGGACCACATGGCGGTCCTGGTGGAGGCCCGCCCGGACGCCACGCCCGAGGAACGGGCGCGGGCGGCCGACGCGATCACCGGAGGCGTCAAGGACGGGGCGGGTGTGACCGTGGAGGTGGAGGTCGTCGACCCGGAGACCCTGGAGCGCTCGGTGGGCAAGCTGAAGCGGGTGCAGGACCTGCGCGACCGGTGACCCGCCGGCGCCCGCCCCCCGCCCGCCCACCGGTGCTGCTATCGCCGGCTCCCCCGGTGCACCACGCGCCCGCCCGTCACCGTGAGGAGGACCGGAGCCTCGGCGACCTCGTCGGCGGGGGCGTCGACGGGGTCGAGGCCCAGTGCCGTCAGGTCCGCTCGGAAGCCTTCGGCGATCCGTCCGGCGACCGCCTCCTCGCCCGCCGCGAGCGCCGCGTGGCTGGTGCAGCCCTCCAGCGCCTGAAGTCCGCTCAGCCCGGCCCGGGAGGACGCGGCGCCGCGCGGCGCCCGGGCGGTGGCCAGGACGCCGCGGGCGTCGTGGTGGGCGATCGGCCAGTCCGAGCCGAGGGCGACGACCACGCCCGCGTCCCGCAGGTCCCGCAGCCGCCAGGCCCGTGAGGCGCGCTCCTCGCCGAGCCGCGACGACCACGCGTCGGACAGGTCGGCACGGGTGTAGTCGGTGTGCGGGGGCTGCATGGAGGCGACGACCCCGACCTCGGCGAACCGTGCCACGAGGTCGTCGGGCACCGACTCGATGTGCTCGACCCGGTGCGCGTGCCGTCCGCCGGGCCCCAGCGATTCGACCGTGGACAGGACATGGCGTACGGCGGCGTCGCCGATCGCGTGCGTGGCCGTCCGCACCCCGGCGCGGTGCAGGACCCGTACGGCGTCGCTGTACGCCTCCGGGTCGGGCCAGAAGGCTTCGGTGCCCTGGCCGTGGCAGTCGGGGTGGTCGAGCCAGGCGGTGCCGCCCTCGACGGTGCCGTCCATGAAGAACTTCACCCCGCCGACCCGCCAGTGCCGGCCGCTCCTGCCCTGGAGGGCGATCAGCTCCGCGAGGTCGTCCGCGTCGGCGCCGGGCATGCACCACGGCGCGAAGCGCAGGCGCAGCGGCAGGACGGTCTCCCGTGCCACGGCGTCCACCAGGGCGGGGTCGCCGATGTCCATGACGTGGGCGCCGGTGAGGCCGGTGGCCGCCATGGCGTTCAGCAGGTCGATCAGCCGGGTGCGGCGTTCGTCGTAGGTCGCGCGGGGCATGACCGTCGTGACGAGGTCCATCGCGGCGTGCTCGACGAGGTGTCCGGTCAGTCGTCCGTCGGCGTCGACGGCGATGTGGGAGCGCTGGGCGAAGGCCCGCGGCCCGGTGATCCCGGCGGCCTTCAGGGCGGCCCCGGTCACAAGGGCCGAGTGGCCGTCGTACAGGCGGAGGAAGGCGGGCGCGCCGTCCAGGACGTCCTCGACGAGGGCGCGGTCGACGGGGCGGCCCTCGAAGACGTTGTGGTCCAGGCCCCAGCCGAGGACCCAGCCCTCGGTGCGGGGCGCGGAGGCGAGCGCGGAACGCAGTCCGTCGAGGTCGCGAACGGCGGTGAGGTCGACGCCGGTGGCCAGGTCAAGGCCCCAGACGGGGTGGCTGTGCCCGTCCACCAGGCCCGGCACCAGCCACCCGCCGCCCAGGTCCACCACTTCGGTGTCCGGCCCGCGCCAGTCCCGTACGTCCGCGTCCTCGCCCACGGCGGCGATCAGCCCGTCGCGTACGGCGACGGCGCAGGCGTGCGGCCGGTGCGGGTCGAGGGTGCGGATCTGGGCGCCGGTGATGACGAGGTCGGCGATGGGCATCGGGAGGTGTCTCCTTGCGGGGGTCGGACGGAGGGTGGGGGTCACTGGGCGGCGTCGGCCGGTGGCTCGGCGGCGAAGCCCGCGTACACCTCGGGCCTGGACCGGCGCAGCCACCACCCGAGGGCGAGGCCGATGAGGAGGACGGCGGGGACGATCGCCGCGAGGACGGTGTTGACGGTGGTGGAGGCGCCGGTGAACTGGTCGAGGTGGGTGACGACCAGGGCGATGGCCCCGGTCAGCAGCACCGCCGCGGCGACGGGCGCGACGATCGTGCGCAGGGCTCCCTCGCCGTGAGTGCGGCGCCGGAAGTAGAGCGGTACGGCGATCGCGGCGAGCAGTTGCAGCAACATCAGGGCGAGCATGCCGGGCGTGTTCACCCACAGCAGCAGCTGCGTGTACGGGTCGGCGCCGGCCGCGGCGAAGGCGAGGACGACGGACGCGCCGAGCACGGTCTGCGCGATGCCGGCGATGTACGGGGAGCGGTGGCGGGGGTGGACGCGGGCCAGGGCCTTGGGGAGGATCCCCTCCTCGGCGAGGGCCAGCCCGTAGCGGTTGATGGCGTTGTGGAAGGCCAGCAGCGAGGCGAGGACGCTGGTGACGATGAGGATGTGCATCAGGTCGGCCGCCCAGGCGCCGACGTAGACCGTGATGGCGGAGAAGAACAGGTCCGCGGGGTTCGAGCCGGCCGTGGCGATGACCTTCGCGTCGCCGAACGCCTGGATCACCGTCCACACGACGAACGCGTAGAACAGGCCGAGGAAGGCGACGGCGAGATAGGTGGCGCGCGGCACGGTGCGGGCCGGGTCGCGGGCCTCCCGGCGGTAGATCACGGTGGACTCGAAGCCGGTGAACGCGGCGAACGCGAAGGCCAGGACGGCGACCATGCCGGGGACCATGACGTTGCCGGGAGCGAAGGACGCGAGGGACAGGCCGTCGGCGCCGCCGTCGACCAGGACCGCGCCGGCGAGCAGGACCAGGATGCCGGTCTCGGCGACGAGGAGGACGCCGAGGACCTTGGCGCCGAAGTCGATGGACCGGTAGCCGCCGTAGCCGATCAGCAGCAGGCCGAGGAGGGCGACGGGCAGCCAGGGGATGTCGGCGCCGAACAGGGAGCGGGCGGTGTCGCGGGTGGCGGTGCCGAGGAGGCCGTAGACGCCGATCTCCATGCCGTTGTAGCCGATGAGCGCGAGGAGCGCGGCGCCGATGCCGGCCCGGCGGCCGAGGCCCCGGGTGATGAACGCGTAGAAGGCGCCGGCGCTGCGGACGTGGCGGCTCATGGTGGTGAAGCCGATGGCGAAGACGGCGAGCGTGAGTCCGGCGAGCAGATAGCCGACGGGGGCGCCGATGCCGCCCATCAGGATCGCGAGGGGGGCGACGCCGGCCATCACGGTGAGCGGGGCGGCCGCGGACACGACGAAGAAGGCGATGTCGGTGGTGCCGAGGGAGCCCCGGCGCAGGGAGTACGGGGCGGGCGCTTCGGTCTCGGCCTGGTCCGCGCCGGGCGCGGAGGGGGTGACGGTCATGGGAGGGAAAGCCCTTCTGGCTGCGTGCGGGGACAGGGCCACCGGGTGGGCGGGTGATGAGGCCACCGGGTGGGCGGGGTCGCCCGGACCGGTAAACCTAAAGGCTTTCGGTTTGGGCAATGTAACCTTCACCACGACCGCTGGGAAGAGCCCGAAGAGGACGGACATCATGGGACGGCCGCGCACACCCCTGCTGGACCGGGAGCGCATCACCACCACCGCGCTCGAACTCGTCGACGCGCAGGGCGATTTCAGCGTCCCGCAGATCGCCAGGCGGCTCGGGGTGCAGACCGGATCCGTGTATCACCATGTGGACGGCCGGGACGGCATCGTGGAACTGCTGCGCGAGCGGGTCACCGAGGGCATCGACGTCTCCGCGCTGGAGCTGCGCCCC
>NZ_JAMGBG010000095.1 GCF_023516595.1 Streptomyces neyagawaensis
ACCGAGGGCATCGACGTCTCCGCGCTGGAGCTGCGCCCCTGGGACGAGGCCCTCGCGGCCTGGGCCCGGTCCTACCGCGCCGCCTTCGCCGCCCACCCCCGGGCCATCCCGCTGCTCATGACGTCCCCGGTGCGGGCGCCGCGCGCCCTGGAGCAGTACGAGCGTGCCGTCGCCCTGCTCCTCGACGCGGGCTTCCCCCTCGCCGACGTGATGCCGGTGCTGGTCGCCCTGGAGAACGTCGTCCTCGGCTCGGCCCTCGATCTGGCAGCGCCGGAGGCCATGTGGGAAATCGCCGACGAGACGGCCACGCCGCGCCTCGCCGAAGCGCTCGACGCGGTGGGCGACCAGCGTGCGGACGCCGCCTTCGAACTGGCCCTGGCAGGCTTCCTCGACCACGCGCGCCGCAGGCGGGAGACACACGCGGCGCTCTGACGGCAGCGGAGGTCGGCCGCGTTGTCAGTGGGGGCTGCCACGATGGGCCGCATGGACGAGGTGGACGAGGTGGACGAGGAAGTCATCCCCATTCTCCGTGTCGCGGACGCCGCGGCCGCGGTCGCCTGGTACGAGCGACTGGGCTTCACCCAGCGATGGGAGCACCGCTTCGAACCGGGGCTCCCCGCGTTCGTCGAGGTCGCCCGGGGCGGGATACGGCTGTTCCTGTCGGAGCACGAGGGCGACGCCCGTCCCGACACTCTGGTCTACCTGCGGGTGCGCGACGTGGACACGCTCGCCTCCGCGTTCGGCGTGCCGGTGGAACAGGCCCCGTGGGCGCGCGAGATCGCATTGCGCGACCCCGACGGCAACCGGCTGCGGATCGGCACGCCGACGCGCTCACGTCTCCCGGGAACCGGACGCGGGAGGGGCGGGAAAACTCCTGTGCGGTGATTCGTACACCTCTGCGATCATCCCGGCATGGCCAACCGTCTCGCATCAGTGGTTCTCCGGCACACCCATCGTCTGCCCGCCCCCGAGGGGTCCGCGGGGGACGGCGCCGCCGCGGCGCGGCAGTTCGACGCCGCGTTGCTGTCGGTGGGGTTCAAGCTGTCGGCCGACCTGCTGGCGCACCTGTCGGGGCTGTCGCCGGCCGCGGTGGTGCACACCGCCACGCGCACGCTGCGCACGGTGCGCGAGATGGTGGGCGACCACGTCGCGCACAACACGTACTTCATCGACTTCCCCGCGAACGTGCCGGACACCGAGGAGTTCTGGACGCGGTGCGTCGCCGATGCGCTCCGTGACCGCGAGGCGCGCGGCAGCGTGCTCTCCCAGCTGGCGCGCGGGGCGCTGAACCTGCTCAGCCTGCCGTCGTACGGCCGCTACCAGCACACCTACGAGGAGATGCTCGCGGTGCAGGACGAGCTGATCGCCTCGGCCGGCGACCGGCTGACGGTCCTGCACCTCGGCGGGGCCCTGGACGACGAGGTCACCGCCCTCTACCTGGCGCTCGCGGGCAGCACCACACCGCTGGGTGAGGAGCACCTCGCCGACCTGAAGCTCCTCGCGGAGCGGTGCGCGACCGGTCCGCAGCCCGAGTCGATCCCGGTCCGGGAGAACCGCGCGGTCGTCAACGAGGCCCGCCTCGGCGTCGGCGCCGACCTGCTCCTGGACACCGTCACCGATGTGCTGCGGCTGGCCTGCGCCCTGTCGGGCGGTGACGTGACGCTGCGGGAGCCGACGCGGCTGCGGACGATGCCGCGTCCGGTGCGCCGGGCGCTTCTCGCGGGCCTGGACGCCGTGGTCGCGGAGAGTCCCGCGAAGCTCTGCGACGTGCACGCGTACCGCGAGCCCTTCAAGCGGCTCGGTGAGCGCCTCCACCCGCACGAGTACCCGCGGTGGCCGCACGCCGCCGAGGTGTTCGCCGTGGCCCGCGGCGAGAAGGAGGCGCGGTCCCTCGACAGCCGCGCGCAGCGACTGCTCGGTGAGGGCGACGTCCCCGGCGCCGTCGGCCTGCTGCGGACCGCGCCCGGCAAGCTGTTCCGGGCCCTGGACCACCTGCTGCGGATCGCCGCCGGCCAGGAGGAGCGGGACGCCGTGGTGGCCGCGGCCGTGGAGGTCGCCCCGCAGGTGTCGGGCCGGGTCGTGCTGGCGGTGCGCGAGCATCTGCTCAACCGGGAGCGGAAGTCCGGTGAGCGCCGGGTGTTCGTCAACCGCCGGGGCCGGGCCTGGGTCGCCGCCGACAAGCGGCCGGCCGTGCCCGCGGAGGACCGCGAGCGCCTGATCGCCGCCCTCGACGCGGAGCTGCGGCGCCGCCTCCCGGTGCCGGCCCGGCTGCTGGTCGACCCGGACGTCCTGGACGTGGCACTGCCGCTCAGCGGCCGGGCGACCACCGCCGGACTCGGGGTATTGCCGCGGGGCTCCGCGTCGGCGGTCGACGGCGAGCTGCTGCGCTTCTTCGTGTACTGGAAGGAGCGCGGGCGGCGGACCGACTACGACCTGTCGGCGCTGCTCCTGAACGCCGACTACAGCACCGACAGCTGGCTCTCGTACACGTCGCTCAAGACGGTCGGGGGCGAGCACTCCGGTGACATCACCGAGGCGCCGGACGGGGCCTCGGAGTTCATCGACCTGGGCCTGGACCGGGTGCGCGGCACGTTCGTGGTTCCGCAGGTGAACATCTACACGGGTGAGGGGTTCGACGAGGCCGAGGAGTCGTTCTTCGGGTTCATGCTGCGGGACGGGGAGCAGAAGGGCCGTCCGTTCGAACCGCGCACCGTGCGGATGAAGTCGGAGCTGCGGGGGCCGGGTCGGGTGGCGCTGCCGCTGGCGTTCAAGCGGGAGCGGGACGGCCGGTGGAGGGCGAAGTGGTTGCACCTCTGTCTGACGGGTGTCTCGTCGGGCAACCGGGTCGAGGAGAACCAGGCGTCCGTGTCGCGCGTGGTGCGGGCCGTCATGGAGCGGGAGCAGCTCACGGTTCGGTACCTCGTCGGCCTGATGACGGACGCCGACGGGACGACGGTCGTGGAGTCCTGGGACGGCGAGTCCGTGCCGGACGCGCCGGTCATGTACATAGGTCTCGAACGCCCCGAGGGGCTGCACCCGGACTCCCGGATCATCACTCTCGAAAATCTGCGCGACCTGATTCCGGGCTGAGTGCTAGCGTGGCCGAAGGCGAGGCCATGAAGGGGCTTCCTTCTCCATTCCTCCTTGAAACGAGTCCTTTCGCTTTCCTCGCCGTTCACGTCGCCCCGGGCGGCGCCCGCGTTCACCGCGCGAGCGCCGCCCGCGCCGCGTCCAGGGCCTGTTCGGCGTAGCCGCGGCCGAAGAGCACCGTGTGGACCAGCAGGGGGAAGAGCTGGTGGAGGCCGACGCGGTCCTGCCAGCCGGCGGCGAGGGGCGTCGCCCGCTGGTAGCCGTCGAGCACCCGGTCGAGGTGGGGGCAGCCGAAGAGGGCGAGCATCGCGAGGTCGGTCTCGCGGTGGCCGCCGTGCGCGGCGGGGTCGATGAGCCAGGCACGGCCGTCGGCGCCCCACAGGACGTTGCCGTTCCACAGGTCGCCGTGCAGCCGGGCGGGCGGCTCGGCGGGGCCCGCGAGGTCGGGCAGCCGCGCGCAGACCTCCTCGAACAGGGCGGCCTCCGCCGGGCGGATCGTGCCGTCGTCGACCGCGAGCCGCAGATACGGCAGCACCCGGTGCTCGGCGTACCAGCCGGGCCAGTCGGCGCCGGGGACGTTCCGCATGGGGGCGCGCCCGATGGAGGCGTGCTCCGGGCCGCCGGGGGGTGCGGCGCCGAAGGCGGACGCTCCCGCGGTGTGCAGGGCGGCCAGGGACTCCCCGAAGCGGGTCGCCGCCGCGGCGCCGGGTGAGCCCTGCCGGATCCGGTCGATCACCAGGCGGTCCCCCTCCTGGCCGTGGACCGCCGGCACGGGGACCGCGCCCGCCTCGGCCAGCCAGCGCAGTCCGGCCGCCTCCGCCCGTGCCGCGTCCGGTCCGTCGGCCCGCTTGACGATCACCACGCGGCCGTCGTCGAGGGTGACCTCGGTGAGGGCGCCGGAGAGCGGGCGCTCGCCGACAGCCGTACGGCCGGTGAGCCGTACGGCCAGGTCGCCGGGCGCGTGGTGAGCGCTCACGGAGAACCACCTCCAGATCCCGTGCGGTCGACTGCCGTTCCCGGGAACGGTACGGGCGGCACCTGGCCCCGGTGAAATCCCCGCGCCCTGCCTCGGCCCGGCGGCGCCTCGCGTGCGGCTGATGTCGTGCGCCCCGCGCGCCGGGGCCGGGCGCGGCCGAGGGGCGCGGGTGCGCGGGGCGGCCCCGCGTCTGCCTCGCTCGGTGGTTTCCGCCTCCCGCGGACCCGAAGTCGCCCCTTTCACGCGGTGCCCGACCGGCCGCCCCGCCTGTTTGGCTTGACCTGCGACACGCGCCGCACAGCCGCTCGCGCCGCCCACCGCCGCCACTGTGGTGTCCACCGCCTCGGAATCCGCCCACGACCACGTCGTACGCGCGCCACCCGAGTTCCCCGTACCGCCGTCGACCGGTGTTCCGGTGCCCGCCCGTGTTCCCGCGCGTCCTCGCACGTCCCGGCACATCCGCGTATGTCCGCTCACCCTTCGGGAGGGAAAGTGACCGCCCCCGTGAGTTCCGCCGAAAGCGCCCCGGATCCCGCCGACGGCCCGCACTGCACCAGTCTGAGCACCCGGGCCGCACGTCAGCTCGCGACGACCACCAAGTCCGCGCCGCAGATGCAGGCCATCACCTCCCGGTGGCTGCTCAGGATGCTGCCCTGGGTGGACGTCAAGGGCGGCACCTACCGGGTCAACCGGCGCCTGCAACTGCGGGTCGGCCGGGGCCGGGTGCAGTTCGACCAGAACGGCGCCGACGACGTCAAGGTCATCCCGGAGACCCTCACCGAACTGCCCGCGCTGCGCGGCTACTCCGACCTCGCGGCGCTCAGGGAGATCTCACAGCGCTTCCGGGTCCGTGAGGTGCGGGCCGGCCAGGTCCTGGTCGACGCCGGGCAGCCGGTGACCGAGGCGTACCTCGTGGTGCACGGCCGGTTCACCCGCTACACCACCGGCAAGTACGGGGAGGAGGAGGTCCTCGGCGTCATCGCCGACGGCGACGGGCTGGGCGACGAGGCGATCGGCCACGCCGACCCGCTGTGGCTCAGCTCCGTGCGGGCCGAGACGGCGGCCGTGGTGCTGGCGCTCAACTGGGACACGCTGATGGCGTTCGTGGACCGCACCCCGTCGCTGCGGTCCCAGTTCGACGCGTTCACCGACCGGCAGAGCAAGCCGATGAACCGCAAGGGCGAGGCCGATGTCCCCCTGGAGGCCGGCCATGTGGGCGAGTTGACGCTGCCGGGCGGCTTCGTGGACTACGACCTGGCGCCCCGCGAGTACGAACTGTCGCTCACCCAGACCGTGCTGCGCGTGCACACCCGCGTCGCGGACCTCTACAACCACCCGATGGACCAGACGGAGCAGCAACTCCGGCTGATCATCGAGGAGATCCGGGAACGCCAGGAGTGGGAGTTGGTCAACAACCGCGAGTTCGGGCTGCTGCACAACGTCGACTACGGGCAGCGCGTCAGCACCTTCTCCGGGCCGCCGACCCCGGACGACATGGACGAACTGCTGTCCATGCGCCGCAGGACCCGGATGTTCCTGGCCCACCCGAAGGCGATCGCGGCCTTCTTCCGGCAGTGCAACCGGCGTGGGCTGGCACCCGGCACGGTCACCGTCGGCGGGCACGAGGTACCGGCCTGGCGCGGGGTCCCGCTGCTGCCGTGCGGCAAGATCCCGATCAGCGCCCAGCACACCACCAGCATCATCGCGCTGCGCACCGGCGAGAAGGACCAAGGCGTGATCGGCCTGCACCAGACCGGCATCCCCGAGGAGTACGAACCGTCGCTGAACGTGCGGTTCATGGGCATCGACACCACCGCGATCATGAGCTACCTGGTCACGGCCTACTACTCGATGGCCGTGCTGGTGCCCGACGCCGCCGGGATCCTCGAGAACGTGCAGATCGGATGGATGCCGGAATGAGCGAACCCTCGTCGTCCGGCACCGGGACCGCGACCCGGCTTCCGGGGCCGCCCCGTCTCACCCGCCGGTCCCCCGCCCGTGACGGGGGCGCGATCCCGGGACTGCGGTACCGGCCGGCCGTGCCCGCCGATCCCGCGAAGGTCGCGGAGGTCGACCGCAGGCTCGCGGCGTGGGCCGACCGCCTCGACCTGTTCCCGCGGCAGTGGCGGAGCCAGTTCGACCGGTTCGGGCTCGGCCGGGCGATCGTGCTCGCGCATCCGGGCGCGGCGGGCATCGACCATCTCACCGCCGCCGGGAAACTGCTCCTCGCCGAGCACCTCGTCGACAACGTCTACTGCGAGGTGGACGAGGGCAAGGGCGGATCGCCGCGCGGCCTCGGCGGCCGACTGCTCATGGCCCAGTCCGCGCTCGACCCGTTCCACGGCACCCCCGACCTGGAGGAGCGGTGGCAGCACGGCGTACGGGCCGACGGGCCGCTGCGCTCGTACCGCTTCGCGCTGCGGGACTACGCGGTGTTCGCCACGCCCAGCCAGACCGACCGCCTCGTCCACGACCTGGCCCGGCTGCATCTGGGCTATCTCGGTGAGGCCGCCTGGGCGGAGACCGCGCACATGCCGGGGGTGTGGGAATACCTGGTGATGCGGCAATTCAACAACTTCCGGCCCTGTCTCGCGGTGGTCGACGCCGTGGACGGCTGGGAGCTGCCGGAGGCGCTCTACGCCCGGCCCGAGGTCCAGCGGATCACCGCCCTTGCCGGCAACGCCGCCACGATCGTCAACGACCTGTACTCCTTCACCAAGGAGTTGACCCATGACCCCGACCATCTGAATCTGCCCGTGGTGATCGCCGCCAACGAGCGGTGCGGACTGAAGGCGGCCTATCTGAAGGCCGTCGAGATCCACAACCGGATCATGGAGGCGTTCGAGGAGGAGTCCGCGGCGCTGTCCGCCGCCTCCCCGCCGATCGAGCGCTACGTCACCGCGGTCGCCGCCTGGGTGGCCGGCAGCCATGAGTGGCATGCCACCAACACCGACCGCTACAGCCTGCCCGACTACTGGTAACGCCCCGCACGGCCGACGCCCGATCGCAGCGAAGGAGCCTTTGTTGACCATCATCGACGCCGTCACCCCGCCCGCCGCACCGGCGCCCGACCGGCCCCCGGCCCCCTCCCCGGCGCACTCCACCTACCAGCGGAGGGTCGCCGACTACTGGAACGCCGAGGAGAACCCGGTCAACCTCGAACTCGGCAGGATCGACGACCTCTACCACCATCACTACGGCATCGGGGAGGCCGACTGGTCGGTCCTCGACGACGACCTCGACGCGCCGCGCCGCCGGGAGCGCGTCACCGCCGAACTGCACCGCCTGGAACAGGCCCAGGCGGAGCTGCTGGCCCACCATCTGGGTCCGCTCTCCCCCACCGACCGCGTCTTCGACGCCGGGTGCGGGCGCGGGGGCGGCAGCGTGGTGGCGCATCTGCGGTACGGCTGCCACGCCGACGGCGTCACCATCTCCGCGAAGCAGGCCGAGTTCGCCAACGACCAGGCCCGCAGGCGGGGCATCGACGACCGGGTCCGCTACCACCACCGCGACATGCTCGACACGGGGCTGCCCGCCGGGGAGTTCGCCGCGTCCTGGAACAACGAGTCCACGATGTACGTCGAGCTGGACCTGCTGTTCGCCGAGCACGCCCGGCTGCTGCGCCGAGGCGGACGCTATGTGACCGTCACGGGCTGCTACAACGACACCTACGGCCGCGCCTCGCGCGAGGTGTCCCTCATCAACGCGCACTACATCTGCGACATCCACCCCCGCTCGGCGTACTTCCGCGCGCTGGCCCGCAACCGTCTGGTCCCCGTCCATGTGCAGGACCTCACGGCTGCCGCGCTGCCCTACTGGGAGCTGCGCAAGCAGGCCGACCATCTGGTGACCGGCATCGAGGACACCTTCATCACCGCCTACGAGAACGGCAGTTTCCAGTACCTGCTGATCGTGGCCGACCGCGTCTGACCGGCGAAGCGGCGGCGGGCGGCCGGCGGCCGAGGGGGCGGCCGCCGAGGGGCACGAACGGCGCGGATCACGGCTCCGAGGTCTCGGACTCGAGCGCGGTGCGGGTCGGCAGGCCGTAGACGCCCGACTCGTCGTCGAGGACGAGGCGGGTGAGCTGGTAGCCGCGGACGGCGCTCTCGACCTCCCGGTCGTACTCGCCGTCGGCGTCCCCGTTGTAGAGGCCGGCCTGGCGCAGACGGAGCTGGAGTTCGGTGACCTCGGGGCCCCGGTCGCCGAGGCCGAGGACGGGGTTCTGCTCGGCGCTCCCGGTCGGTCCGGGGCCCGATGTGCGGGTGGCGCCGCTGTTGGACGGGGTCCGGGTCGGGCGGGCGGAGCCGGTCGGGGTGGCCGGGCTCTCGCCGGGGGTCGCGTCCTGGGAGGCGCTCGGGGTGCCCGTCGACCGGCTCGGTGAGGCCGTGCCCGACGGGGTGGGCGTCGGGGTCGCGCCTGCCTGGGATGCCTGGGAGGCCGCTTCCGGGAGCCGGGCCCGGACGTCGTCCGGCAGGGAGCCGTCCCGTGCGGGCGCGTCGTACGAGAAGAGGCCGCTCACGAGGCCCGCCGCCACCAGGGCCGCCACCGCGGCGGCTCCGGCCCCCACCACGAGCGCCCTCCTGCGTCGCCGCCCGCCCTCGTGACGGCCGGTTCCGATGGCGGCCCGCTCGTCGGGGGCGCTGGCGGCACTGGGCGGCCCCGGGTGCCCGGCATGGGCGGGCAGCTCCTGCGTGGGGCCGTCCGGCTCGTACGCGGGGTCGTGGAGGTCGGAGGTGTCGTGGACGGCGGAGGAGTCGGGTGCGGCGGCCGTGTCGGGGGCGACGGAGGGGTCGGGGGCGACGGAGGGGTCGTCGCCGACCTTCACGAACGGCCGTATCCGTACGGGGTCGAAGTCCTCGGCGGCCGCCGCCTGTGCCGTTCGGGAGTCGCGGTGGGCCTCGGACGCCTGCTCGGCGCAGGAACAGGCCGGGGTGCCGTCCGCCACCCGGGGCGTACCGCACTGGGGGCAGACAGGGCCTGTCGGTTCACTCACGCGCGCACTCACTTCGAACGGTCTTCCGGAGTTCTCACAGTCTTCTACACGAAATCCCCAAGATTTGCTTGAAACTCGAACCAGAACTCGCACGGGAGATCGAAAAATGGCCAACCCGACTCAGCGCGAGATGACGTGACCGGTCGTCGAGTCATCGCGCGCGCCACGGTGCGGGAGCTGCCGGTGCGGGAGCTGCCGACGGGTCAGCCGGCCGACCGTCCTGCGGGGTGCCGTGC
>NZ_JAMGBG010000096.1 GCF_023516595.1 Streptomyces neyagawaensis
CCAACCCGACTCAGCGCGAGATGACGTGACCGGTCGTCGAGTCATCGCGCGCGCCACGGTGCGGGAGCTGCCGGTGCGGGAGCTGCCGACGGGTCAGCCGGCCGACCGTCCTGCGGGGTGCCGTGCGCAGGGTCCGCAGGACGGGCAGCTGACCCGGGGAGAGCCTGGCCCGCTCACCGCCGCCCGCGATGAGCGCGTTGACGGAGGCCATCGGGTCACCGCCGAACTGCCGGGCCACCAACGCGCCGACCACCAGCGGGATCAGCACCACGGCGAGGGCCGAACCGGTGGCGGTGGCCTTGGAGGTGACGTGCCGGAGGGGGCGCGGGCGCGAGGTGTGCGTGTCCATGACGACAGTGCACCAGCGGTGGGGGCGGCCCGGCACCTGACCGCGTACTCATTCGCGGCGCCCCGGATACTCAGGCCGCGTGGGCACCCGGTCGCAGCGGGCGCCGGACCGCTCCTCCGCTCAGGCCCTCCCCACCGCTCAGGCCCCGTCCCCACCGGTCAGGCCGTCCCCACCGCTCAGGCCGCCGCCACGGCCTCCCGCTCCCCCGCCGCCCGGTGGATGGGGGTGCTCGATCCGGTCAGCGGCACGCCCGTGCCGCCGCGTCGGGTGGCGACGATCTCCGCCGCGATGGACAGGGCCGTCTCCTCGGGCGTACGCGCCCCCAGATCGAGCCCGATCGGGGACCTGAGCCGGGCCAGCTCCCGCCCGCTCAGGCCCACTTCGCGCAACCGGCGCTCCCGGTCGGCGTGCGTGCGCCGGGAGCCCATCGCGCCGACGTACGCGACCGGCATCCGCAGCGCCGTCCTCAGCAGGGGCACGTCGAACTTGGCGTCGTGCGTCAGCACGCACAGGACGGTGCGGGCGTCGGTCTCGGTGCCCCCGAGGTAGCGGTGCGGCCAGTCCACCACGATCTCGTCGGCCTCCGGGAAACGGGTCCTGGTGGCGAAGACGGGACGGGCGTCGCACACGGTCACGTGGTAGCCGAGGAACTTGCCCACGCGGACCAGCGCGGAGGCGAAGTCGATCGCGCCGAACACGATCATCCGGGGCGGCGGGACGGACGACTCCACGAGGAGGGTGAGCCCGCCGGGGCAGTGCGATCCGTCCGGTGACAGGTCGACGGTGCCGGTGCGCCCGGCGTCCAGCATCGCCCGGGCCTCGGCCACGGCCGTCCCGTCCAGCTCGGGGTGGCCGCCGAACCCGCCCTCGTACCCGCCGTCGGGCCGTACGAGCAGGGCCCTGCCGAGGAGTTCGGCCGGGCCCCGGACGACCCGCACGAAGGCGGCCGCTCCGTCCCCGGCGACGGCCGCGAGCGCCGACCGGAACACCGGGGCGTCCGCGGCGGCCCGGGTGACCGGCGTGACCAGGATGTCGATCACACCGCCGCAGGTCAGCCCGACGGCGAAGGCGTCCTCGTCGCTGTACCCGAACCGCTGGAGGACCGTCTCGCCGTCCGCGAGGGCCTCCCGGCACAGCTCGTACACCGCGCCCTCCACGCACCCGCCGGAGACGGAGCCGATGGCCGTGCCCTCGCTGTCGACGGCGAGCGAGGCCCCGGGCTCCCGGGGCGCGCTGCCGCCGACGGAGACGACGGTGGCGACCGCGAAGTCCCGCCCCTCCTCGGCCCAGCGGTGCAGCTCGGTGGCGAGGTCAAGCATCCGGGGCTCCCGCGAGGAGGACCCGGTCGGGCCGGATGGGCAGGTGGCGATGGCGTACGCCGGTCGCGTGCCAGACCGCGTTGGCGACGGCCGCGGCGGCCCCGACGATGCCGACCTCCCCGATGCCCTTGATCCCGACGGGGTCGTCCGGGTCGTGGTCGTCCACCCAGTGCGCCTCGACGGCGGGCACGTCGGCGTGCGCTGCCACGTGATAGGAGGCGAGGTCGGCGCCGTAGTGGCCGCCGGTGGCCCGGTCCCGTACCGCCTCCTCGTGCAGGGCCATGGAGATGCCCCAGATCATGCCGCCGGTGAACTGGCTGCGCGCGGTGAGCGGGTTGACGATCCGCCCGGCCGCGAAGACGCCGAGCATGCGGCGGACGCGGACCTCCCCGGTGGCGGGGTCGACGGCGACCTCGGCGAACTGGGCGCCGTAGGAGTGCCGTTCCTTCTGCGCGAGGGCGCCGATGGCGGCGGTGGTGTCCGAGCGGACGGTGATGCCCTCGGGCGGTACGGTGCCGCCGGGGGTGAGCCGTTCCCGCAGTTCGGCGGCGGCGAGGTTGATCGCCCAGGACCAGGAGCGGGTGCCCATGGAGCCGCCGGCGATCATGGCCGGGCCGAAGTCGCTGTCGCCGATCCGCACCCGGACGCGGTCCGGCGCGACGTCCAGCGCGTCGGCGGCGACCATGGTGAGCGCGGTGCGGGCGCCGGTGCCGATGTCCGCCGCGTTGATCCGCACGGTGAAGGTGCCGTCAGCCTCGGCCGTGACGGCCGCCGTGGAAGGCGCGGCGCCCGCGCCGAAGGAGGCCGCCGCCGTGCCGGTGCCGAGCAGCCAGCGTCCGTCGCGGCGGACGCCGGGGCGCGGGTCTCGGTCGGCCCAGCCGAAGCGGCGGGCGCCCTCGCGCAGGCACGCGGACAGGTTGCGGCCGGCGAAGGGGAGGCCCGACACGGGGCCCCGCTCGGGCTCGTTGCGCAGACGCAGCTCGATCGGGTCGACGCCGAGCTTCTCGGCGAGTTCGTCGAACGCGGACTCCAGCGCGAACGAGCCCGGCGCCTCGCCCGGTGCGCGCATCCAGGTCGGGGTTCCGACGTCGAGGCGAACGATGCTGTTGAGGGTGTGGTGGGCGTCGGCGTCGTACATCACGCGTGACGGCCCGCTGCCCGGCTCGATGAACTCGTGCACCGTGGAGGTGAGGCTCAGACAGCGGTGTTCCAGGGCACGCAGCCGTCCGTCCGCGTCGGCGCCGAGCCTGACCCGCTGGGAGGTGGGGCTGCGATAGCCGGCGAGGGAGAACATCTGGCGGCGGGTCATCGCGACCCGGACGGGGCGCTGGAGGGCCGTCGCGGCCATGACGGCGGCCACCTGGTGGGCGCGGACGCCCTTGCTGCCGAAGCCGCCGCCGACGTGCTCCGAGCGCACGCGCACGGCGGACGGGTCGAGCGAGAAGAGGTTGGCGAGTTCCGCGGCGACCCACAAGGTGCCCTGGTTGGAGTCGACGACCTCCAGACGGCCGTCCTCCCAGCGGGCCGTCGCCGCGTGGGGCTCCATCGGGTTGTGGTGCTCCTCGGGGGTGGTGTACTCGGCGTCCACGACGGCGGCGGACGCGGCGAGTTCGGCCTCCAGGTCGCCCTTCTCCGTGACCGCCGGACCGAAGCCGTCCGCGGGGTACGCCCGCGGATGGTCGGCGGTGAACGCGATGTCGTGCGGCTCCTGGTCGTAGTGCACGACGAGTGACTCGGCGGCCTCCCTGGCCTGCTCGGAGGTCTCGGCCACGACCAGCGCCACCGGCCAGCCCAGATGAGGCACCCGATCGTGCTGGAAGACGGCGGTGGTCGGGTCCGGCTTGGTGCCCATGAGGCCGGGGTAGTCGGTCTCGACGCGCGGGGCGTTGCCGTGGTGCAGGACGGTGAGGACGCCGGGCATCGCCAGCACGGGCGCGGTGTCGAG
>NZ_JAMGBG010000097.1 GCF_023516595.1 Streptomyces neyagawaensis
GATCGTGCTGGAAGACGGCGGTGGTCGGGTCCGGCTTGGTGCCCATGAGGCCGGGGTAGTCGGTCTCGACGCGCGGGGCGTTGCCGTGGTGCAGGACGGTGAGGACGCCGGGCATCGCCAGCACGGGCGCGGTGTCGAGGGCGCGGATCCGGCCGCGGGCGACGGTGGAGAGCACGAGCCAGCCGTACGCGAGTCCCGTGAAGGGGATCTCCGCCGCGTAGCGGGCGGATCCGGTGACCTTGTCCCGGCCCTCGACGCGGGTGTGGGCGGTCCCGACGGTGCCCCGGCGGGCGGCGGGGGCGGTGGTCATCGGGCGGACTCCTCGGTGAGTCGGGTCAGTTCGGCCACGACGAGGTTGCGCATCAGCGTCACCTTGTAGGCGTTGTGGGGCAGGGGCCGGGCGGCGGCCAGTTCGGCGTCCGCGGCGGCGGCGAAATTCTCGGCGTCGGCGGTCGCGCCGATGAGGACGCGTTCGGCGGTACGGGCCCGCCAGGGCCGGGAGGCGACGGCTCCGAAGGCCAGGCGCACGTCGTGCACGACGCCGTCACGGACGTCGAGGGCGGCGGCGATGGAGCCGATGGCGAAGGCGTACGAGGCGCGCTCGCGCACCTTGCGGTAGCGGGAGTGGGCGGCGACGGGCGCGGGCGGCAGGGTGACGCCGGTGATCAGCGCGCCGGGCGGCAGGGCCGTCTCCCGGTGCGGGGTGTCGCCGACGGGCAGGTAGAAGTCGGCGAAGGGCAGCTCGCCCGGCCCGTCCGGGGTCTCGTAGGACACGACGGCGTCGAAGGCCGCCAGGGCCACACCCATGTCGGAGGGGTGGGTGGCCACGCAGTGTTCGGAGGCGCCCAGGACGGCGTGGTTGTGGTGCTCGCCCTCGACGGCGGGGCAACCGCTGCCGGGGACGCGCTTGTTGCACGGTTTGGTGACGTCGGCGAAGTAGCCGCAGCGGGTGCGCTGGAGCAGGTTGCCGCCGACGGTGGCCATGTTGCGCAGCTGTCCGGAGGCACCGGCGAGGACGGCCTGCGTCAGCGCCGGGTAGCGGCGGCGTACCTCGGGGTGGGCGGCGAGGTCGCTGTTGGTGACGGTCGCGCCGATCCGCAGCCCGCCGTCGGGGGTGGACTCGACGCGGTCCAGCGGGAGGTCACGGACGTCGACGAGCCGGGCGGGCCGTTCCACGCCGGTCTTCATCAGGTCGACGAGGTTGGTGCCGCCGCCGAGGAAGCGTGCCTCCGGGTCGGCGTCGAGCAGGGCGAGGGCGCCGGGGACGTCATGGGCGCGCCGGTAGTCGAACTCCCTCACGCGGCGGCCTCCTTGGCGGCCGAGCGGTCGGCGGCGGCGCGGGCCACGGCCTCCACGATGGACACGTACGCCCCGCAGCGGCAGAGGTTGCCGCTCATGCGCTCCCGGATCTCCTCCGGTGTGAGGGGTGGTGGGCCGGCCTCGGGTCGTACGTCGTCGGTGGCGGCGCTGGGCCAGCCCGCCGCGTGCTCCTCGATCACCGCGATCGCGGAGCAGATCTGGCCGGGGGTGCAGTAGCCGCACTGGTAGCCGTCCAGTTCGAGGAACGCCTCCTGCACCGGGTGCAGCCGGTCACCCTCGGCGACTCCTTCGATGGTGGTGATCTCCCGGCCCTCGGCCGCCACGGCCAGTTGGAGGCAAGAGACGTTGCGGCGCCCGTCGACGAGGACGGTGCAGGCACCGCACTGCCCCTGGTCGCAGCCCTTCTTGGTCCCGGTCAGATCGAGGCGCTCGCGCAGGGCGTCGAGCAGGGTGGTGCGGTGGTCGACGGTGAGGGTGTGCTTCTCGCCGTTGACGGTCAGGGTGACGGCGCTGTACGTCGAGGAGGGGGCTGAGGACATGAACAGCCTTCTTTCGCGTATCCGGAGCGGGCCCGAGGCAGGCTCCGGCAGGCAGAGGTGTGCGAGGACAGGGCGGTAGGGTGCCGCGCGGCGCGGCGGCAGCGCTAGGATGCGGCAAGCGGACACGTGTCCGTCTACCCGGACAACTTAACGGACAGATGTCCGGATCAACAAGGACGGAATCCGGCCAGGGGCCGGCGAGGAGGACGCGTGACAGAGGACAAGAACGCGCCTCTGCGCTCCGACGCGCGACGGAACCGCGAGCGCATCCTGGCGGTCGCCCTGGAGGAACTGACCCGGTCCGCCGACGCGCCACTGAACTCCATAGCCAAGAAGGCGGGCATAGGGCAGGGCACGTTCTACCGTCACTTCCCGAACCGCGAGGCTCTCGTCCTGGAGCTCTACCGGCACGAGATGCAGCAGGTCGCCGACAGCGCGGCCGAGTTGCTCGCGGTCCACGCGCCGGACCGGGCGCTGCGGGAGTGGATGGACCGTCTGGCCCGGTTCGCCCTCACCAAGGTCGGGCTCGCGGACGCGATCCGGCAGGCCGCGGGCGCTCCGGGAAGCCCCGGAAGACCTCGCCCGACCCCGGTGCTCGAGGCCGCCGAGGTGCTGCTGCGCGCGGCCGAGGAGGCCGGCACCATCCGGCCCGGAGTGAGCGCGGACGACTTCTTCCTCGCCATCGCGGGCCTCTGGCAGATCGGCCCGAGCGAGGACTGGCAGGCCCGGGCCGGCCGTCTCATGGATCTCGTCATGGACGCCCTGCGCGCGGGGGCGCCGAAGCAGTGAGAGACCGCCGGAGGGCCGGCCGCCCTTGTGTGCGGCGGCCCTCCGGCGGACGACCGGGTCAGGATTTCTTGATCTTGTACGCGTTCTTCACGGTGATCGCGAAGGTCGACGCCCGGTCGGTTCCCTTGACCCTGAGGCTGACGGAACCGTGCCCGTTGCGGTCGAGGTGCTCGGCGGGCAGCGTGGCGAGCGAGGGATGCGCTATCAGCGCCCGGTTCTTCACCACCGGCACCCGTCGCCACGTCGAACCGCCGTCGAAGGACGCCTCGACGGTCAGCGCACGCACCCGGCCCCGGGCCCGGTCACCGGTCCGCTGGAGCGTGAACGGCACGGCGACCGTACGGCGGTCCGCGACCCGGGACCACGTGTCGACCGGCGGCGCGAACCGCACACCGGTCAGCGGCAGCGCGGCCGTCGTCCCTTCGGCGGTCCGCCCCGAGCGGAACGTCCACACGCCGTCGACCTCGGTGCTCACGGCGTTCCACTGGGTGCGGTCGGCGTGGGCCCTGAGGGTGTACGTCCCGGTGTCCGCCGGCACGTCCCAGGCCGCGAGCGCGGTGTTCCGCGGGAACTCCTCCGCCCCGTCCCGGCTCTTGGCCAGCTGCTCGCCGCCGCGGCTGAGGGTGTAGGAGTAGGTGGCGTACAGATCGTCGCTGGTGAACAGGTGCCGCGGGTCGGAGTCGCCGCCCAGCGGCAGGTCCACGGTGACGGTGTCCCCGGTCCGGGTGAGCCGGCGGCCGTCGGGCGCGAGCGTGGGGGCGCCCGCCGGACGGTTCCAGTGCTCGGTGCGGGGGCCGGGCCGGAACACCTCGGGCCGGGTGAGCAGCGCACGGTGCTCCAGCGGGTCGAAGCTGTCCGTGTTCTGCCAGCTCCACCGCAGCTCCTGCGCCCAGGCGATGTCCTTGGACGCGGTGAAGAACTCGGTACGGGTGCCGGGCGAGGGGACGTTGACGCGCCGTCCGCCGACCGGGACGCCCTTCACGGTCGGCGTGGCCAGCTTCGACTTCAGGGGGAAGGGCCGGTCGAAGTCACCGGTCTGCTCGGCGGCGTGGTAGCGCGCCTTGGTCCGCGCGAGCTGGGAGTCCCTGACCCGTCCGGTGAGATCGGCCGGGATGCGGCCCTCGCGGAAGGCTGCGAGGTAGTACACGGGCCCGGTGGCCGTCGGATAGGAGTACTCGCCGCCGGGGGTGCCGTCGGGGGCCTTTCCGTACACATAGCCCTCGGCGAGGTCCTCGCGGAAGTACGCCGTGTACCGGTTGCCCTTGGCGCGGGTCCTGGACGGCACCGCCCAGTAGTCGGGCGCCCGATGCCTGAACTGCACGTCGGTGTGGAGGGCGAGCGGGCCGCGCTCCCCCGCGGGGGCCTTCGCCTGCCGCTGGGCGACCCCGACCTGGCGGTAGATGTTCTCGGCCTCGCGGTCGTCGACCTTGTGGGCGAGTCTGCGTGCCGCCGTGCCGCCCAGCGTCAGTTCGGTCGCCTTGTCCACGCGGACGTGGGGCTCGCCGGCAAGGATGATGTCGCTGTCGAACCAGTACGAGTCGTCCTCGTGGCGGCCGATGAATGCCGAGACGGCGTAGGTGCCCGCGGGGACCCGGACCTCGATCTTCGAGCCGAGGGTGGCGAGTTGCGGCTCCTCGAACGGCTCCAGGGACCGGTCGAGCGGCAGGATGTCCACGAGAGAGACGCCGTCGGCGCCCTCGCCCAGATGGTCGCGGAGGTTGAGGGTGAGCTGGTGGCTCTCGGGTTCGAGACTGAGGCCGACCGGGACACGTACGGCCGTGGAGCCGGACCGGGCGGTCAGCAGGGCCGAGAGGGCGCCGCCCGTGCGGATGCCGTTGTCGTGGAACTCTACGGCCACGGAGGCCGTGCCCCCGGCGGGGACGGTCACCCGGTCCTCGGCCAGGGCGAGCAGCGTGGTGGGCAGGTTCCCCCGGGTGGACTTCACGTCGAGGGCGAGGTCCAGGGTGAGGTCCTCGGCGGTGTCGTTGGCGAAGGACACCTTGCGCCGGGTGTCCTCCGCGGCGCGCGGCCAGGACAGCCGGCCGAAGTCCAGGGCGGACGACGTGGCCGTGACCCGCTGGTCCACCGCCCGTTCGGCGTCGACCAGCCCGGAGCCCTGGTCGTAGACGCTCTCACCGGCACCGGGCCGGGCGCCGGACACCAGCGCGAGGGCCACCTGGCGGGGCGTCCAGTCGGGGTGGGCCTGCATCACGAGGGCGGCGGCCCCTGCGACGGCGGGCGACGCCATGGACGTACCGGACAAGCGGGTGTAGGCGTCGTCGACGGGGCCCTCGGGGCCGGCCGGGTCGACGTCGCCGATGGGGGTGTCCTTGGCGCGGGCCGCCGTCACGGCGACACCGGGGGCCTTGACGTTGGGCTTGACGCTGTGGTCGCCGAAGAGCGGGCCGCGGCTGGAGAAGCTCGCGACGGCGTCGTCACCGCCGGCCGCGCCCACGGCCAGGGCACCCTCGGCGGCCGCCGGCGGGGAGACCGTGTAGGAGCGGGGTCCGTCGTTGCCGGCCGCCACCACGGGCAGCACACCGCGCTCCAGCAGGGCGTCGGTCGCCAGCGACCAGGGGTCGGTGCCGTCGCTCAACGCCCGTGCGCCGAGGGACATGTTGACGATGTCGACGCCCTCGTCGGCCGCCCACTCCATGCCGTCGATGACGTGGGAGACGGAGCCGATCGGGCCGGACAGCACACGGGCGCTCAGGATCTCGGCGCCGGGCGCGACACCGGCGTACCGGCCGTCGGACGCGGCGCCCGTCCCGGCGATGATCCCGGCGACATGGGTGCCATGGCCGTCGATGTCGTTCTTCTCGTCGTCCCAGGAGATGAAGTTCTCCGCCTTGGAGACGCGCTGCTCCAGGTCGGGGTGGGTGGCGCGCACCCCGGTGTCGATCACGGCGACCTTGACGCCGCTGCCGTCGAGGCCGCGCGCCCTGAGGCCCTTGGCGTTGATCTGCCCGACCAGGTCGGAGACCGCGACGTCGCCGTCCGGGGTGGTCTCCGGTTCGCCGGCCGCGCCCCCTTCGTCGGTGAGCTCGACGGGGGTGTCCAGCCACACCTTCTGCACGGCGGGCGCGAGTTCGGGATCGGCGCCGTCCTCCGAGGTGGTGAGCGTCCGCCACAGGGCGCCGCGGTCGTCCTCGGGCAGGGTCACGGCGGTGGCGTCGATCGACTCCAGCGCCACCGTGTTCCCGGGCAGCGCCTCGGCGCGGGTGGCGGCTGGCAGCAGGGGGCCGCGGTGGCGGACGATGAGGGGCAGGCCCCGGTCGTCGAGGGCACCGTCGTCGTAGCCGAAGCGGTGCAGGGCGCCCAGGTCGAAGAGCTGGTCGTCGACGGCGCCGGTGGCGACCAGCGGCGCCACGTCCATGGGGATGACCTGGAGGTCGGCGCCGCCGCCCCGCCGGACGAAGCCGATGCCCTCGCGGCCCTTGCCGGGCTCGATGTCGATGCGGGGCTCGCCCCGTTCGGCGCCGACGGTCACGACGTCGCCGGTGACGAGGGTGAACCGCTTGCCCGTGAGCGGGGCGGCCCCGTCCGCAGCCGCCGGAGAGGCGGGGGTGGCTGCGGGAGCGGAGGGAGTGGAGGGGGTGACTGCGGGAGTGGAGGAGGTGGAGGGGGTGGCCGCGGTGGATAACCCGCTCTGGGTGGTCACGAGCAGAACGGCGGCCAGGGCGCCGCCCGCCCATGCCGGGACACGTGGTCTGGTCACACGAACTCCGTTCGAGGTGGGGGGTGTTGAAGGAGATACGGAGGTGAACGAAGGAACGCGTGTCACGGTACCGAAAAGGTGATCGTTTCCTGAGAGGGCAACTCCCTTTGATCACAAGGGAATTGAGCCGCTCGACGCACACATCTTGACGTGTAAATGACAACAGTGGCATGTTCCCATGGGAGCGCTCCCATCTCACCAGGGAAGGGAACACGATGCGCAGCACCCGCCACTCCCCCACCCGGATCCTTCCGCTTCTCGGCCTGCCGGCCGCCCTGCTCCTCCCCTTCACCCTCACCCTCGCGCCGCCGGCCTCGGCCGCCGCGGCGAGGGGAACGGCCGCCGAGCCGGTGCGCATCATGCCGCTCGGCGACTCCATCACCGGCTCGCCCGGCTGCTGGAGGGCCGTGCTGTGGAACCGGCTGCGGAGCGCCGGCTACACGGACATCGACTTCGTCGGCACCCTCGGCCCCCAGGGCTGCGGACAGGCCCACGACGGCGACAACGAGGGCCACGGCGGCGAACTCGTCACCCACGTGGCCGACCAGAACCTGCTGCCCGCACGGCTCGCCGCGACGCTTCCGGACATCGTTGTCATGCACTTCGGCACGAACGATGTGTGGAGCAGCGTCTCCCCCGACCGCATCCTCGCCGCCTACACCAGGCTCGTCGGGCAGATGCGGGCCTCCAACCCCGACATGAAGATCCTCGTCGCGCAGATCATCCCCATGAATCCCAGCAGCTGCGCGGGCTGCGCGCAGCGCGTCGTCGACTTCAACGCGCGGATCCCGGCCTGGGCGCGGGCGACGAGCACCAGCCGTTCGTCCGTGACCGTCGTCGACCAGTGGACCGGCTTCGACACGGCCGCCGACACCTACGACGGGGTGCACCCGAACGCGGCCGGCGACAACAAGATCGCCGCCCGCTGGTACCCGGCGCTGGGCGCGCTGCTGGAGCCTGGCTCCGGCGACCCCGGTGACCCCGGTGACCCGGGTGACGGGCCGTGCAGCGCGGCCTTCCGTGCCGTCAACGTCTGGCAGGGCGGCTACCAGGGCGAGGTGACGGTGACCAACACGTCCGCCTCCGCCGTCTCGGGCTGGACCGCGACCGTCGTACCGGCCGCAGGAGCCCGGCTGACCCAGGCATGGAACGGCACGTTGAGCACGGCGGCCGACGGGACGGCCACCGTCACGAACGCCCACTGGAACGGCACGCTCGCCCCCGGCGCCCGCGCCACGTTCGGTTTCATCGCGGACACCTCGACGACGTCCGGGACACCGTCGGCGACCGTCAGCTGCACGGCGAGGGGCGTCGCCGGCTGATGACGGTGGGCCCCGCCGGTCGATGCGGGCCGGGGCCCGTAGCGGCCGTCGCCCGGACGGCGGCGCCGTCCGCCGCCGGGTGACGGCCGTCCCACACCCCCCACACACGAACGGTCACCCCTGACCACGCCCCGCTCACCCCGTTCTCCCCACCCCCACCCCACCTGGAGCCGCGATGAGATCCCGTACGCCGACCGTCCGCCGTGTGGCCACCGTGGCCGCGGCCCTCCTCGGACTGCTGCTGCCCCTGTGGGTGATCGGCCCGTCCGCGCAGGCCGCGCCCACCGGATTCCGCATCCAGAACGGCCGACTGCTGGAGCGCTCCGGCAACGACTTCGTGATGCGGGGCGTCAATCACGCCCACACCTGGTATGCGAACCGGACCAGCTCCCTGTCCCACATCAAGGCCAAGGGCGCCAACACGGTGCGGGTGGTGCTCTCCAGCGGTGACCGCTGGACGCGCAACGACACCGCGGACGTGGCGAACGTGGTCGCGCAGTGCAAGCAGAACCGGCTCATCTGCGTCCTGGAGGTGCACGACACCACGGGCTACGGCGAGCAGAGCGGGGCCGTCACGCTGTCGCGGGCCGCCGACTACTGGATCAGTGTGCAGAGCGCGCTGACCGGTCAGGAGGACTACGTCATCGTCAACATCGGCAACGAGCCGTACGGCAACAACAACTACGCGGGCTGGACCGCCGACACCAAGGCGGCGATCCAGAAGCTGCGCACCGCCGGCTTCCAGCACACGATCATGGTGGACGCCCCCAACTGGGGCCAGGACTGGGCGTTCACGATGCGCGACAACGCGGCGTCGGTCTTCGGCGCCGACCCGGACGCCAACACGATCTTCTCGATCCACATGTATGGCGTCTTCGACACCGCCGCCGAGATCACCGACTATCTGGGGCGCTTCGTCGCCGCGAAACTCCCCATCGTGGTGGGTGAGTTCGGGCACGACCACTCGGACGGCAACCCCGACGAGGACACCATCCTGGCCACCACCCAACAGCTCGGCCTCGGCTATCTGGGCTGGTCGTGGAGCGGCAACGGCGGCGGCGTCGAGTATCTGGACATGGTCACGAACTTCGACCCGAACCAGCTGACCAGCTGGGGCCGCCGACTCTTCGAGGGTGCGAACGGTATCGCCGCCACCTCGAAAGAGGCCGCGATCTACGCCTCCTCCGGCGGCGGCGACACCACTCCCCCGACGGCCCCAGGCACCCCGACCGCATCGTCGGTGACGTCCTCGTCGGCCAGGCTGGCCTGGGCCGCCGCGACCGACGCGACCGGTGTCACCGGCTACGACGTGGTCCGCGTGAACGGCACGGCGGAGACACCGGTGACGACCACCACCGGCACGTCCGCCACCCTCACCGGGCTGGCGCCGGCGACGTCGTACGTGTTCGCCGTCTACGCCCGTGACGCGGCCGGGAACCGATCGCCGCGCTCCGGCACGGTGAGCGTCACGACACCGCCCGGCGGCACCACGGCGTCCTGCTCCGTCGACTACCGGGTGACGAACGAGTGGCCCGGCGGCTTCCAGGGCGAGATCGTCATCCGCAACACCGGCGGCTCGGCCGTCAACGGCTGGACCCTGCGCTGGTCGTTCCCCGACAGCCAGCGGGTCACCAACCTGTGGGGCGGCACCGTGGCCCAGAGCGGCGCCGACGTCACCGTCACGTCGGCCCCGTACACCGCGAACATCCCGGCGTCGGGCTCCGCCACCCTCGGCTTCACGGCCGGCAGGGGCGGCACGAACCCGGCGCCGACGGCGTTCTCGCTCAACGGAGCCGCCTGCACGTCGGCATGATCCCCGCACCGCGGGCCGGGGCGAGGGGTGTCACCGCTCGCCCCGGCCAGTGGTACTTCGGCTCCGCCGTCCGGCCGAGGACGGTCAGCCGGCGCTGCCGATCAGCTTCCAGGGCTCGTGGTCGGAGTCGGCCGCGGTGCCCGGGGCACTACCCTTGGTCTCCCATTTGGCCTTCCAGACCTTGCCGTTGTACTTGACCGTGGTCTGCTCGATCGGCTGGCTGGCCGGGGAGTAGACCTTGTTCGCGTCCCAGTTCCCGGCACTGCAGCCACCGGCAGGCGGGGTCGCCGTACTGAGTCCCTTGAGGTTGTCGGTCACCGGCGCGTACGCCGTGCCGCCGATCGACAGACTCGTGTTCACCGGACCGGTGATCGGAAGGAAGTAGATGATCGGCAGGTCGAGCGACTTCCCGGCCGGGATGATCTGGCAGTAGTCCAGCGTCGTGCTGACCCGGTGGAACGTCGAACCGGCCGTCAGCTGCCACTGGCCGCCTTGGGCACCCGTCTGCCAGTTGCCGTCCTTGACCAGCGGTGACGTCGAGGCCGGGATGTCGAACGACAGCTTCGTGTCCTTGCCACCGCCGAGCGTGCGCCCGGTGTTGTTGGTGATCCGGACGGTCGGCTGCAAGGGCCACAGGTTCGCCGTGGAGGTCGGGTAGTTGACCATCTCGACGCTCACATTGGCGGTCACCGTCGGCCCGGCACCGCCGGTGCCGGCGCGCAGACTGTTGTTGTAGGCGCCGATGTTGCCCAGCTTCTCGTTCAGCCGGGTGGTCAGCGTGTACCCCATCCCACACGGGGTGTCCGGCTGGACGTCGGCCGGGCACGAGTAGTCGCCGCCGAGTTCCCACATCATCACGCCGCCCGCGCCGGTCGACTTGACGAGATCGGTGACCGCGTCGATGCCCTGCTCGTCCTCGGTCGACAGGAACACCTTCTTCTCGGCGTTCCACAGCCATGACGTCTTGGTGGTGTCGTCCCAGTACCGGGTGTACTGGCCCGTGCGCCGGTCGGTGGCGTCGGTCTGCGGCTTCAGCCCGACGCTGGGGGCGTAGACCGGGGTGATGTTCTTCTCCAGGTTCTTGGTGTGCCACAGCGGGTTCGTCCCGGAGCCGAGCTCGCTGCCGTTGTTGGTCTCGTCGTGCCAGATGTTGTCGATGCCGAAAGCCCCGTCACCGCACGGCCGTTTGATGCCCGTACCCGGCTCGCAGCCGTTCTGCTTGCGCGACGTGCCCCACAGGCCGTGGGTGCCGCCGGTCACGTTCTGCCAGCCGCGCGTGTAGTAGGGCACACCGATGTTGACGCGCCCGGCCTGCATCGCGCCGCGCATGTACTTCATCGCCCAGTCGGTGTTGAAGTACCCGATCTTCCCGTACTCCGGCGTGGCGTACTGGTCGGCGAGTTCCGGGTCCTTGCCGTCGTCGAACAGCGCCGCGTTCGGGCCCACGACGTCGTTCCAGGTGCCGTGGTAGTCGTACGCCATCAGGTTGGTGAAGTCCTGGTACTTCAGCGCGGTCTGGTTCGCCATCCCACGGGCCAGGTAGCCGGAGGCCGACGACGCCGAGGTGAGCAGGTAGTACTTGTTGTCCGCGACCGAGGCCCGGTTCAGCGAGTCCCGCAGCGTCTTCATCAACGCGGCGTACGCCGTGGGCAGGCCCTTGCGGCGCGGGTTCGACACCGCCCAGTCGGCAGGATTGCCGGTGTCCTCCAGGACCGTGGGGTACTCGAAGTCGATGTCGACGCCGTCGAAACCGTACGTCCGCAGGAAGTCGACGACCGAGCCCGCGAACGTGTCGATCCCGGCCTGGTTGACCGAGCCGTCCGCGTTGGTGGTCATCGAGTAGAAGCCACCGGAACCGGCCCAGCCGCCGACCGAGATCAGCGTCTTCACGCGGGGGTGCAGGCGCTTGTACTTCGTCAGCAGGTTGAAGTGCCCCTTGTAGGGCAGCGAGGGGTCCATCTCGGCGCCGGCCTCGCCGGGCCACTCCTTCTGGGTGGCGTTCGCGTCGACCTTGATCTTGTTGTTCTCTACCGACGCGAACGCGTAGTTGAGGTGGGTCACCTTCGACCACGGGATGTTCTTCACCAGGTAGTGCGGCGTGCCGTCGGCGCCCGTGCGGCCGCCGTTGAAGTAGCCCACGACCCGGCGGCCCCGGCCCTGGCCGAGCCATTCGCGGCCGTCGCTCTGGTAGACCTTGCAGTACGGCGTCGCCACGCCCGGTGTGGTGGCGAGGCCCTCCGGACGGCAGTCGCCGGTCGCGGCCGGCCGCGTACCGCCGTCGTCGCCACCGGGGTGCGACTCCATCGGGTCGCCGACACCGCCGTTGACCCCGAGATCACCGGCACCGCCGTCGCTGCGGCTGCCGTCGCCGTAGCTCGGCACCAGCCAGCCCTCGATGTCACCGGCACCACTCGCCGCGGCCACCTTGGCGGCGGTCTTCGCCGTCGTACCGGACTTGGCGGCCGTCTTCGCCGTCATACCGGAGCGGGTCATCGCGAAGTCCTGGATCCCGTCGCCGTTGAGGTCGGCGAAGGTCCCGAAGGTGCCCTGGAACGGGTCGTCGGCGCGGATCACGCCCAGCGACTTCCACCCCTTGGTGACACTCCACGGAGCGCCGGTGTTCTCCCACGCCCGGACCTCACCGGTGGTGAACTCGACCCGGACCGTGTCGGCCTTGCCGTCACCGGTGATGTCGGCGAAGGCGACCTGCGCGCCGCGCGACTCGCCCGGAGTGGTGAAGCCCGAGATCTTGGTCCAGCCGCCCTCGGTCGGCATTCCCTTGCCCTTGTTCTGCCAGGCGGTCGGGAAGCTCATCCGGTCCAGCGTGATCAGGTCGTCGCGGCCGTCACCGTCGAGGTCGGTGAAGTACAACTCCGGCTCGTAGCCGAGGTTGTTCGCGACGATCTTCGCGCTGTCCCAGCTGACCTTGCCGCCGCTGCTGGTGTTGCGCGACATCCGCATCGCGGCGATGCCGGTCGGCGAGTCGGCCGCGGGAAGGATCCGTATGTAGTCGTCCTTGCCGTCGCCGTCGAGGTCGGCGAAGTAGACCAGCGCCGGGTTGTTCCCGCGGTCGGCCGGGCTGATGTCGCCCAGCGAGACCGCTTCCTTGCGCGGGTCGTCGTTGCGCCAGCCGGTGACCTTGCCGTCCGTGCCGACCACCGCGTAGTCGGCCTTGCCGTCGCCGTTCAGATCGGGGAAGGCGATCTTCGAGCCGGTCGCGGCGGCGTCCCGGATCTTGCCGATCGGCTCCCAGACGTACGAGCGGCCGCTGATCATGCGCTGCAGGACCGCGATCCGAGTGCCGTCGCCGAAGGCTGCCGCGATCTTCTGGTAGCCGGCGTCGGTCGGGTAGATCTCGTTGGTGATGTCCTCCGGGGTGACCGAGCCCAGGTCGACCAGCACCAGCCGTGCGCCGCCGTCCATCTTGGCGTAGGCCATCTTGGTGAGCGCGCTGTTGTAGGCGTCGATCCGGGCCTGGTACGTCGGGTTCGTCGACGGCGGCAGGGTCCCGAGCAGGACCGTGGTCGTCGGCGAGGTCCGGTGGATCGCGTCCAGGAAGTCCCGCATCTTCGCGGCCGTCGCGGCGCCGTCGGCACCGCCGGTCAGGTCGGCCGTGCCCGCGACCAGGGTGATCATGTTCGGCCGCAGCGTCTGCAACGCGGGGATCGTCCGGGCCTTGATGTCGTCGATGCCCTTGCCTTCGAAGCCCATGTGGTCGGGGTCGCCGCGCTTGCCGTTCTTCTGCTCACCGACGAAGTCCGTGCGCTTGAAGAGGAGAGTCGCCGCCGTGCCACCGATCACCGCTGCGGTGTACAGGCCCTTCACGATGGTGTCCAGGTAGCCCCGGTAGCCGGTCTCGTCGGTGCTGTTCACACCGGCCGTGATCCCGTCACCGGCCGGCATCACCCGGAGCTCGTCGATCTCCGGGCCGGCGGCGGGCGACGGAGTGGGTCCGGCCGCCCTGAGCCGGCCGAACTGGACCGGCCGGTGGTCGGAGTCGCCGTCGGACCGGACCTCGACCCCCGGATCGAGGTTCGGGTGGGTGGTGACGAAGTAGTCGAGCTGACTACCGCTCTGGTGGGTCGCCCTGCCCGAGGCCTCGATCTCCATGCCCTGTGGGAAGTTCGCCCGCCGGGAGAGGACCCCCGGCTCGACGTTGAAGTCGCCACCGATCGTCGCGTGGTAGGTGGCGCCACGCTGGGTCCCGAGGGCCGCGATCCGGTCGTTGATGGCGCCCAGCATCACCGCGGAGTCACCGCCACCGCCGGACAGGCCGTGGAAGGTGAAGTACCACTCGTTGCCGAACCGCGCACCGAGCGCGTTGCGGCCGGCGTCGACCGGGTTGCCGACGACGATCAGCTCGTCGGGCGCCTCGATCAGGACGAGCGCGATGTTGACCCGGCCGCCGATCCGGCGCGGGTTGGTCGCGTCGTCGTCGGTCTGCAGGAAGTAGACCTGACGGGTCGGGTTGGGATTGCGGAAACCGGTGTCGATGACCCAGCTGTTGTGCAGCACGGTGTGCTGATGCGTGTTGCCCTGGCTGTCGGTCGTGGTGAAGGTCTGGCTGGGCTGTGCGTCACTGCGCGGAGGAGGCTCAGGGCCGGCCTCCTGAAGCATCACGATCGGCACCTGCATCGCCTGCTGGCGGACCGTGTTGGTCCACTTGCTGCCGGTCTTCGCCCTGATGTTGGAACCCTGCATGTTCCAGGAGACCGAGGTCGTGCTGTCCGCAGGGAAGTCGGTGGCGGAGGCCGGAACGACAAGTGCCGCTGTCAGCCCGGCCATCACCACCACTGCGGAGATCAGTCGGCGTAACAAGAGCCCCCCACTTCTCATATCAACAGATCAGCATCAACCGATCGTTGAAAGCTCAATAGTTTCGCAACTATAAGCGGCGTGGCGTGGTCTCGGCGAACTCCGCCTGGCAGGGATCTCAGCAGTCCTCACTCTCGCTGGTCGGAGGCGTTCTCCACGGTCGTGACGATCAGTCGGACAGCTCGGGTCCGGCGGCGCTGCGGAGAGTGCTGATCATCGCCAGGACGGTCTCGTTCGCCGGTGGCTGGACGCGTTCGGCGCCGCCGTGGGTGAGGAGGCGTTCGATGTCCTTGTCCTTTGCGAAGGGCTGCAGGTGCTCGTCGAGGTCCAGGCTGTAGCCGTTTCGCCCACCCGGGTTCCCCTGTACTCGCTCGAAGAACGCCGTCAAGATCCGCCAGGCCTCCGGCTCCGACGTCAGCGTGTGGAAGAAGGCGCGGTGCCGGCTGCGGACGATCAGGAGCACCGCGAGCTGGAGCCGGAATTCTCGGCTGAGGGGCTGTGTCCCATGGGCCTGGAAAACCGCCACGGCCATGTTGAAGACGTTGATGTACCGCTTGAGCCGGCGCGGGTTGACGCCGAGACCGCGCCGCAGCAGTTCCCAGAAGAAGGAGTCGTCGGCCAGTTCGGAGAGGTAGGGCCCGAACGCCTCCCGCAGCGTGTCGAACCCCACGTCGGGAAGGAAGAAGGGCAACTGGACGATCTTGTCCAGGTAGGCCATGCCGGACACGACGTCCGAGGGCGCCCCCTTGAGCGCCTCGTCGAACTTGTTCGTGGCGACCGCCGCCAGTACGTCGAGATCGAGCGCCAGGACGAAGACGCACTGCGACTGCGCGAAGAAGAGCTTCAAGGACTCCAGCACCGTCATCGCTGATTCCGGCGTGCACCGGTCCAGGTCGTCGACGAACACGACGAGACGGCCGTCCTCACCGACGAATTCGCTGACGGCTTCGGCGAAGTCGAATTCGAAGCGGTTGACCTGCCGGTACTGCGCGGAGTCCTCCTCGGCGAGGCCCTCCAGCATCTTGTCGACCTGCTCGCCCTTGACCACACCACCCGTGGCGAGCGCCGCCGCCGCGCCCAGTCCGGCCCGTACGGAGAGCCAGGTGGCGGCTCTGGCCAGCTTCTTCGCCTTGTCCTTGAGTGTGTCCTCCTTCTCCATCTCGGAGAGGATCGTGTGCAGCAGGGCCGCCCACACCTCGACCTTGCGGTCGTACTTCCAGGGGTTGAACCAGATCGTCCTGGTCCGGGTCGCCTCGAAGCGCCGCTGCCACAACTGCAGGAAGCTCGACTTTCCCGCGCCCCAGGAACCGAAGACTCCGACGGTCAGCGGCAGCGGCGTGGCCTGTTCCACGGCCTTGTGCAACACGTCGACGTACGGTCCGAACCGGAACGAGTCGTCCTCGGGGTTGCTGACGGGATTGTCGGTCAGGGGACGCAACAGAGATTCTCCAGTGCTTTCGAGGGGAGACGCGGCCTTCGGGTGACGATTATTCAGTTCGGTGGTCACGCTGTCAGCGGAACGGAGAGCCGTCGTCACAGGTCGTGCCAGTGCCAGGGGGCCGACGGTGTTCCGTCCGGTTCACGGCCGTGCGGGAACGCCCGCCGGAGTTGGGGGTCGAGACTCAGGGCCAGCGAGAAGCACCCGGAGTCCGCTACGACGGCGGCGAGTTCGGCGACCTGACGATGCGCACCGACGTCGCGCATGGCGCTGGGTGCCCTCGCCCTCGGCCATGGCCCGGGCGAGCCGGGGATCCTCGGCGGCGCCGCGCCTCGGGCGACCAGTGAGCGTGGGCCGAAGGTGTCCACCCGCACGCGCAGGCCCGGGCCGGAGCGCGCTGCTCCAGGGCCTCGACCGGGTGGGACCCCGGACGCTTCGATTGCGTTCCGGCCCGCCGACGCCGATCGGTGCCCGCGGCCGAGCGCCCCATGTCGCCGGCGGCGGCGTGCCGGTGCGCCGGTGGTGGTCCGGGGCTCGTGCGGCCCGCCGCGGCCATCGTACGCATGCCGGGTCTTTCCGCGCCTTTCCGGCGGTTCAGGTACCGGCCCCCGGCCCCACCCCATCCCCCTTCAGTCGTTCCAGGTCGGACGGGCGGACCTGGATGGCGAGGACCGCTATGAGCGCGGCGACCACCGTGAAGATCGCGGCCATGACGAACGCAGCCGAGACGCCGGCGGTGAGGATCTCGTCGCTGTAGGGCGGCGGGAGTTGGCCGGTGCGTTGGAACTGGAGGCGTTCGAGCGGGGTCGCCTGGGAGAGGAAGCGCGGAATCTGTTCCTCCGCCTCGTTCGTGCTGGCCGTGCCGTACATGGTGACGAGGATGGACAGGCCCAGGGAACCACCGACCTGCTGGGTGGCGTTGAGGAGCCCGGAGGCCGCGCCGGTCTCCTCGGTGGCGACGTTGGACAGGGCCATCAGGGTCAGGGAGACGAACTCCATGCCCATGCCCAGGCTGAACACCAGCATCGGGCCGAGGACGCTGCCCGCGTACGTGGAGTGCACGTCGGTCAGGGTCAGCCAGCCCAGGCCCGCCGCCGCGAGGATCGCGCCCACCACCATGAACGGCTTGGGCCCGTACACGGGCAGGAATCGCGACGCCAACCCGGCGCCGATCGCGATCACCGCGCTGACCGGCAGGAACGCGAACCCGGTGGCCAACGGGCTGAAGTCCAGCACGTTCTGCACGAAGAGCGTCAGGAAGAAGAACATGCCGAAGATGGCGGCGGCGAGGCACAGCATGATGCCGTACGTGCCCGCGCGGTTGCGGTCGGCGAACATGTGGAGCGGCGTGATCGGCTGCCGGGATCTCTTCTCCACCAGGACGAACAGCAGCAGGAGCACCACGGCGCCCGCGAACGACGCCAGCGTCAGCGCGTCCCGCCAACCCTCCTGCGCGGCGCGGATGAACCCGTACACCAGGAGCACCATGCCCGCGGTGGAGGTCAGCGCGCCGGTGACGTCGAAGTGGCCGGGGTGCCGCTCGGACTCCCGGATCCAGCGGGGGGTGGCGAGCACGATGAGCAGGCCGATCGGCACGTTGACGAACAGCACCCACCGCCAGTTGAGCCACTCCACGAGGACACCGCCCGCGAGCAGCCCGATCGCGCCGCCGCCCGCCGAGACCGCCGCGAACACGCCGAACGCCCGGTTGCGTTCGGGGCCTTCGCGGAAGGTCGTGCTGATCAGGGCGAGGGACGTCGGGGACGCGATGGCGCCGCCGACACCCTGGAGGGCGCGGGCGGCGAGGAGTTGACCGGCGTTCTGGGCGAGGCCCCCCAGAAGGGAGGCCAGGACGAACAGCAGGACGCCGAAGATGAAGACGCGGCGTCGGCCGAGGATGTCACCGGCCCTTCCGCCGAGCAGCAGCAGACCGCCGAAGGTGAGCGTGTAGGCGTTCACCACCCAGGCCAGGCTGGTGGTGGAGAAGTCCAGGGAGCGCTGGATGTCCGGCAGCGCGATGTTCACGATCGTGATGTCGAGGACGACCATCAGCTGACAGGAGGCGATCACCAGCAGCGCCATCGCGCTCCCGCCACCACCTGATTCCCGGGTGGTGGTCTCTACTGGGGAGGTCGACTGGGGATCGCTGCTCATAGCGTGTCGCTCGGCACTCATCGGTGGACGGAACGGTCCACTCATGCGTCCGTTGTTCGACCGTACGCCCGCGCCATGCCCCTCACCACTCGGGTCACCACGCGGATCAACGCTCGGCCCACCACTCGAATCGCCACTCCAGCGCCTGCCCCGACCGCCGAGCGCCGGCCGCGCCGCTCGGCGCTCCGCCGTGGACGCACGCGTCTCCGCCACGGGGGAAACTCGCGGGGGAACCTCGGGTTCGAAAACCTGTACCGGCGCGCGGACGGTGAGGGCTATGCTCGCCGCGATGACGACTCATTCCGTTGACAGAATGGGGGTCCCGTCCGCGCAAGGTGAGTGCTGATGCTCACTCATGTCGCGAACGGGGATTCCCGACTCTCCTTCTGGTCGCGCGTGCGCCGGTTCGCCGTGCCACCGTCGATGATCGAGACCGCCACCGCCCGCCGCGAGGTCGGCGACTGGGCGGGGGCCTGCGCCGCAGCCGGCATCGACCTCGACCTCCATCCGCGTACCGTCGCCCTGCGCCACGGCCAGGACGTCGCCGCCCGGCTACGGGCCGACCTGCGGCATCTCGCTCCGGACCTGCTGCGCTGGCACCTGCCGAGGATCGCCCCCGACGGGCTGCTGCGGCCGGGGCTGACCATCACACTGGCCCGGTACGGAGCCGAGGGGCGCGCGGGCCCGTACCCGGTGCACCTGGTGGTGCGGACCCCGCCCGCCTGGGCGGACGCCGGCCAGCGGATCGGGCTCGCGCTGTGGGACGGATCCGCCGGGTCCCGCGCGGCGCCCGACGCGTGCCGCCACCCGCATCCCCGGCCCAGCCGCCGCTACCGACTCGATCTGCACCGGCATCTGTGGGACGCCCGCAGGGCCCCCGAGCTGCGCCCGCGTTCCGGGGCCGACCAGCCGTCCGCGGACGGCCCGGTCCTGGCGGGCGGGGAGGCGTCGGGCGCCGTGTCACCGGAGTACGGCTGTGCCGTGGGCCGGTGGGCGGACGAGGCGCGGATCGTGCTGGCCGCCGAGGGCCGGTCGGACGGGCCCGTCCTCGTACGGCTCGGGGCGCGGCGCCGACTGCTGCTGCACCTCGACGGCGGCTCGGACGGCGCCGGATCACCCGCCCTGCGCATCGAGGTGGCGTCCGACGGGGAGGGGGCCTCCCTCCCCCTGCCGGTGCTGCCCGACGCGGCGACCTGGGTGCCGCCCGATCTGGAGTTGCTGCGCTCCGGGGCAATCGACGGGGACCGGCTGCATCCGCTGGTCGCCTCGGCGCTGGTCCCCGGCCATGTGCCCGTCGGGCCGCCCCGGGCGGCGGACCCCGCCGGGGAGCCGCGTGTCGTGGAGTGCCGGGGGGAACGGCACCGGATCGGGCTGGTCGACGGGGTGCTCGCGCCCCTGGACCACGATCCGGACGAGATCCGTCGGGAGGAACTGCTCGTCGCGCTGACCGGCACTCCCCTGCCCTGCCTCCAGGCGATCGACCGGGCGCACCGCCGCCCGGACGGTCTGTCCGGCGTGCGTGAACGGCTGGACCACGGGGACACCGCCGGTGCGCTGGCCGTCGTCGAGGGTCTGCTCGGTCCCGAGGCGGTACTGCGCGACGGCCCGCTGCGGGACGAACTGGAGGCGGCCGCCCGGCGGCGGATCACCTACGGGCTGTACCGGTCGGGGCTGATGGGGCCCAGCCCGGAACGCATCCGCCTGGACGACCGACGCCGCCCCACACGCGCCCGCCGCTCACGCGACGCGCTCTTCTACTGACCTCTCCGCATCCCCCTTCCTTCCGGGCCCCGGCCCGTCCCACCACACACTCACAGGTGATCACACATGACGACTTACGCACCCTTTGCTCCTGTTTCTCCTTCCGTGGAGTCCTTCGCCTCCCCACTCGACGTGGCCGACGCCCTGCTGACCCTGTTGCGCGACACGACCACCGAACCCCGGCCCGACACCCAGCTGGAGGCGCTGACGCTGGCCGTCGCCGCCGATCTGCCCGTACTGCTGTGGGGTGAGCCGGGCATCGGCAAGACGGCGGCGCTGACCCAGCTCGCCGCCGCGCTGGACCTGCCGTTGACGACGGTGATCGCGAGCGTGCACGAGCCTTCCGACTTCTCGGGCCTGCCCGTCGTGGGCGACGACCCCGCCGAGCAGGGGGTGCCGATGGCCCCGCCGGACTGGGCGGTGCGCCTGGTGCGGGCCGGGCGGGGCCTGCTGTTCCTGGACGAGCTGTCGACCGCCCCGCCGGCCGTGCAGGCCGCCCTGCTGCGGCTGGTGCTGGAGCGGCGGATCGGCACGCTCCAACTGCCGCCCGAGGTGAGGATCGTGGCCGCCGCCAACCCCCGGTCCTCGGCGGCCGACGGCTGGGAGCTGAGCCCGCCGCTCGCCAACCGGTTCGTGCACCTGCGGTGGACCCACGACCACGAGGTCGTCGTCCGGGGTCTCGGCGGAACCTGGCCGCGCGCGACCCTGCCCCGGCTCGACCCGGAGCGACTCCCGGAAGCCGTGGACCACGCCCGCCGCGCGGTGTGCGGGCTGCTCGCCGCCCGCCCCAAGCTGGTGCACCAACTGCCCAGCAGCGAGAGTCGGCGGGGCGGCGCCTGGCCGTCGCCGCGCAGCTGGGAGATGACCCTGCGGCTGATCGCCTTCGCCACCGCCTCCGGGGTCTCCCGTGACGTCCTGTCCCTGCTGGTCAGGGGCACCGTCGGCGACGGTCCGGGGCTGGAGCTGCTGGCGAGCCTGGACCGCATGGAACTGCCGGACCCCGAGGTGCTGCTCGCGGACCCGGCGGGCGCGGTGCTGCCCGAACGGGGGGATCTGCGTCAGGCGGTGCTGGACGGGGTGGTGGCGGCCGTGCGGGGGCGCCCGGAGAAGTCCCGCTGGGACGCCGCGTGGGCGCTGCTGGTCCGGGCACTCGAAACGGGCGCCCCGGATCTGGTGGTCGTCCCCGCGACGACGCTCGCCTCGCTGCGCCAGAGGGACTGGGACGTGCCGGCGGAGATCGAACAGCTCGCCGGAGTGGTCACGCTGTCCCGGCGGGCGGACGAGGCGGCGAGCCGCGCCGCCGCGGCGACGAAGGTCCGCCGATGAGCGCCGGCCCGACGAGGGCGCGCCTCGACGCGGCTCTGGACCGCGACAAGCTGTTCACGGCCAGGCTCCAGGCGGCCAGGGCGCGGCCCTATCTGGCGACGGCGCTGTTCGCGCTGCATCCCGTCGTGTCGCGGCAGGTGCCCACCATGGCCGTCGACCCGCACTGGCGGTGCTACGTCTCCCCGGCCTTCGTGGACCGCACACCGGTGGAGGAACTGGCGGGCGTCTGGGTGCACGAGGTGTCCCATCTGCTGCGCGACCACCACGGGCGCGGCGACCGGATCGCCAAGGAGCTGGGGCTGACCGGCCGCGGGGACCGGCTGCGGATCAACATCGCCGCGGACTGCGAGATCAACGACGACGCGTTCGGCGACGGGCTGGTCAAGCCGGAGGGCGCCGTCGAGCCGGCGACCCTGCGGCTGCGCGAGGGGCTGCTCATGGAGGAGTACCTGCGGCTGTTCCGGCTCGGGCCGCTGATGAACGATCTGGCCTGGCTGGACTGCGGCAGCGGCGCCGACGGGCTGGAGCGGGAGTGGGACCTCGGCCCGGACGGGGCGCACGGCCTGAGCGAGCAGGAGAAGGACGGGGTCCGGTTCCGGGTGGCCCAGGGCATCAAGGGGCGCCCGGGCAACGCTCCGGAGGGGTGGCGGCGCTGGGCGGAGGACGCGTTCCATCCGCCACAGCCGTGGCGGGAGTTGCTGGGCTCGGCGGTGCGTGCGGCGGTCGCCGTCGCGGGCGGGGGCGACGACTACACCTATGGCCGGCCGTCCCGGCGGTCGACGGGCGTGCCGGGGGCGGTGCTGCCGAGTCTGCGGCGGACCCCGCCCCGGGTCTCGGTGATCATCGACACCTCAGGGTCGGTCAGCGACGCCGAACTGGGCAGTGCGCTGCTGGAGGTGGCCGCGATCTCCCGTGCCGTGGGCGGGAGACGGGACCTGGTCACCGTGGTGCCCTGTGACGCGGCGGCCCGGATCGCCCATCCGCTGTGCCGGGCGGAGGGCATCCCTCTGATGGGTGGCGGGGGCACGGATCTGCGGAGCGGCTTCGCCCGGGCGCTGCGGTCGCGGCTCCGGCCCGATGTCGTCGTGGTGCTCACCGACGGTCAGACACCGTGGCCGTCGAGCCGGCCCGCGTGCCGGACGGTGGTGGGCCTGTTCCCCCGGCACGGCCACTCCTGGGACGAGGACGACCCCGACTACGTGCCTGACTCACCGCCGGACTGGGCGCGGGTGGTCGAGATCGGGTAGGGGGCGGCGGTGTCCGGAAGGTCCTGGGCCGCCGGGCGCGTGGGCAGGATCAGGTGCAGCAGGGGCCCCGCCATCGCCGTCGTGACGAGGGCCATGACGACCATGGAGGAGTACAACCGGTCGTCCAGCGCCCCGAGTTGGAGACCCACGGTCAGGATGACGAGTTCGGTCAGACCGCGGGTGTTGACGAGGACGGCGAGCGCCGCCGCCGGACGGCCCGGCAGTCCGGTGGCGCGGGCCGCGCCGAACGCCCCGATGAACTTGCCGCTGACGGCCACGACGAGGATGAGGGCCAGTTCGGTCAGGTCGCCGCCGTCCATGCCCGACAGATCGACCTTCAGGCCCGCGACGACGAAGAAGACGGGCAACAGCAGAAGGTCGTTGAGGTGCGAGACCCGCTCCGTGACACGTTCCGATATCCGCCCCGGAGAGGCGGGCACCTGAGCGGCGGCGTCCGGTCGGCCGTCGCCCATGTCGCGTGTGTCGCCCGTGTCGCGCGCGGCGCGTCTCGGCATGATCGCGCCGAAGAGGAACGCCCCGAAGATGAAGTGGAGTCCGATCCATTCGGTGAAGGCCGCGGACGCCAGCAGACCGGCCAGGGTGACGACCGTCGAGGCGGAACGGCCCCGGTCCGCCGCCCATCGCCCGGCCAGGAAGCGACGCAGCGCGGGTCCGACCGCGGTGAACATGAGCAGCGCGTACGGCACGAACAGCAGCAGGAGCCAGTGCGATCCGGTGGCCGCCCCCGCTATCGCCACGACCGCGGCGAGCAGGGTCCAGGCCAGTACGTCGTCGATCGCGGCGCAGGCCAGCGCGACGGCACCCAGCCAGGTGTGGCGGATCCCGCGGTCCGTGAGGATGCGGGCCAGCACCGGGAACGCGGTGACGGACATCGCGGCGCCCATGAACAGCACGAACCCGGTCCGGTCGGCGGTGGGGTGGCTGTCGAACAGATGGAGGGCGAGGAGCGCGCCCAGCCCGAAGGGCAGGACGACGGAGCCGGCGGCGACGGCACCGGCCACGGCCCGGTGCCCGCGCAGGAGTCCGGTGTCGAGTTCCGCGCCAACGGTGAACATGAAGAGGGCCACGCCCAGGTTGGCCAGTGCGGCCAGGAAGGGCCGGACGTCGTCGGGGAAGAGGGTGCCCGAGACGGCCTCGCCCAGCAGCGTCGGGCCGAGCAGGACACCGAGGAGGACCTCGCCGATGACGGGCGGCTGCCTCAGCCGCCGGGCCAGCGCGCCCGCGCCGAACGCGAGCAGGGAGATCAGGGCGAGGGCGAGGAACAGCGTCGTCAGCTGGTGGTTCGTCACAGGGAGAACGTCTCCCCCGCTCCCTCACTCCAACCCGCTCCCTCACTCCAACCACATGACAATGAAAATGATTATCGATAAGGTGAGCATGTCAACCCGGGCGCCTCCCTGCCGAGGCGCCGTCGGGCTGCCCTGACGCCTGAACCACACCGCACGAAAAGGGGAGCCGTGGCTCATCTGTTGGTGGTCGAGAGCTGGGTCGGATCGATGAGCAGGCTGCTGCCACGGGCCGTTCGGGAAGGCGGACACGAGTTCACGTTCCTCACCCGCGACCTGCACCACTACCTGCGCTCGGCCCCCGAGGGCACCGCGCACCCCCTGCTCGGCGCGCGCAACGTGATCACGGCCGACACCAACGACCTGGACACCCTGCTGCCGGAGGTCGAGCGGCTGCACGCGGTGTTCGGCTTCGACGGGGTCATCTCGTCCTGTGACTACTACCTCCCGACAGTCGCCCGGATCGCCGGACATCTCGGGCTGCCCGGCCCCGGCCCTGAGGCGGTCCAGAACGCCTGCCGCAAGGACGCCACCCGTCGCGTCCTCACCGACGCGGGGGTGCCGGGACCGCGCTTCGCCGTCCACGAGGAGTGGGCCGATCTCGCGCGGGCGGCACGGGAGATCGGTTATCCGCTGGTCGTGAAGCCGGTCGACCTGTGCGCGGGCATGTACGTGCGCCGCGTCGACGACGAGAGCGAACTGGCCGCCGCCGTAAGCGCGTTGGCCGACTTCCCGCTGAACGCGCGCGGGCAGCGGCGGGCGTCCTCCGTTCTCCTGGAGGAGTTGCTGACCGGCCCCGAGGTGAGCGTGGAGACCGTCTCGTACGCGGGGGCGGTGCACGTCGTCGGGGTGACCGACAAGAGCGTCGGCGGGGCACCGGCGTTCATCGAGACCGGGCACATGTTCCCCGCCGGCCTGTCGTCGGCCGACGCGGACGCCGCCGAGCAGACGGCGCTCGGCGCGCTCAAGGCCCTCGGGTTGACCGACGGCGTCGTGGCGCACACCGAGATCAAGCTGACGCCGGACGGACCCCGTGTCGTCGAGGTCAACCCGCGGCCCGCCGGGAACCGCATCACCGAGCTGATCCGGCATGTCACCGGCATCGATCTCGCCGCTGCCGCCGTCGAGGTCGCCCTCGGCCTCGCGCCCGATCTGACGCACCGCGGGACCGGGCTGCGCAGCGCGGCGGTCGGCTTCCTCGTGCCCGAGGTGTCGGGCACGCTCGACGCCCTGGACGACACCCCGTTGCGGGGCGCCGCCGGTGTGCTGGAGGTGCAGCTCGCCGAGCCGGGACGGCCGGTCAGGTCGGCCGGCAGCAACAACGAGTACCTCGGCCACGTCATGGTGGGCGACCCCCACGGGCAGGGCGCCCGCGCCCTGGTCGAGGCGCTGCTCGGCGAGTTGAGCGCCGGGCTGGTGATCCGGTGACCACCGCCACGACGGCCCGCGCGGCCACGTACGGGGAACTCATGGAGCGGGCCAGGGCCGGAGAGCTCGGTCCCGACCCGAGAACCCTGCGGATCGCGGTGGCCTTCGCGACCCGGCAGGCCGTACGACACGACGGGCGCGGCACCGGCTACCGCAACGAGGTGCTCAGCCTGCGGCTCGCCGGTGCCGTCGGCTCCTGCGCGGTCGAGCCGGGCGCCCTGCCCGACGCGGCGATCGACGACTGCGTGGGCGCCGACGTGGCCCGGCTGCTGGACCATCCGCTGGCGCCGGTGCGGGTGGCGGCGCTCGACGCCTATCTGATGCACATCACCCCGCACACCCCCGGGAACGGGGCGCGTCCGTTCCCCCTGCCGGCCGGCACTTCCCTGGAGAAGTCCCGGGCGCGGGCGGACGCGGTCGTCGACCTGCTCGACCTGCCGGCGGGCTCGACGGTCCTCGTCGTCGGGGTCGTCAACTCCCTCCTGGAGGCGTTGCGTGCCCGTGCGCTCCGGTACGTGCCGTGCGATCTCAAGGGCGGTGTGACGGAGTGGGGCGACGAGGTCGTCACCGACGCGCTCGACGCGGCCGGCGGCTGTGACGCGCTGCTCGTCTCCGGGATGACGCTCGGCAACGACACGTTCGAACCGCTGCGGCGCCACGCCCTTCGGCACAGCAGCCAGCTCGTGATGTTCGCGCAGACCGGCAGTGCGGTACTGCCCCGCTTCCTCGGGCACGGGGTGAGCGCCGTGTGCGCCGAGCCGTACCCGTTCTTCTGGCTGGACGCGGGCCCCGGTGTCCTGCACCGCTACCGCCTGGAGTGTCCTGGCCCAGGAGGTGGCCGGTGACCTCGCCGACCGTTCTGCGTTCCGTCGCCCGGCCGGAACTGCTGTCGCTCGTCGGACGTACACCGCTGGCGCGGATCACCGCCGACCTGCCCGGCCCGCAGCCCGGTTTCTGGGCCAAGCTCGAAGGGCTCTCGGCGGGCGGCATGAAGGCGCGGGCCGCCGTGTCCATGCTGCTGGGGGCCCGCGAGCGCGGTGAGCTGCGCCCCGGCGCCCCGGTCGTGGAGTCCACGTCCGGCACCCTGGGCATCGGACTGGCCTTCGCCGGTCAGGCCCTCGGGCATCCGGTGGTGCTGGTCGGCGACAGCGAACTGGAGCCGTCCATGCGGCAGTTGCTGCGCTCCCACGGCGTACGGCTGGAGCTGGTCGACCGGCCCGCGCCGCACGGCGGCTGGCAGGCGGCCCGGCTCGCCCGGCTGCGGGAACTGCTCGCCGTGCTGCCCGACGCGTACTGGCCCGACCAGTACAACAACCCCGACAACAAGGCCGGTTACGCCTCCCTCGCGGCCGAACTCGCCACGCAGCTCGACCATGTGGACATCCTGGTGTGCAGTGTCGGCACCGGCGGGCACAGCGCGGGCATCATCGGCCCGTTGCGGCGGCACTGGCCCGCGCTCGGTCTGATCGGCGTCGACTCCACCGGCTCCACGATCTTCGGGCAGCCGGCCCGGCCGCGGTTGATGCGCGGGCTGGGCAGCAGCATCCATCCGCGCAACGTCGCCTACGAGGCGTTCGACGAGGTCCACTGGGTGGGTCCGGCGGAGGCCGTGGACAGCTGCCGGCGGCTCGCCCGCGGGAGCTTCGTCAGCGGCGGCTGGAGCACCGGGGCGGTCGCGCTCGTCGCCGCGTGGGCGGCCCGTGTCCATCCGGGCGCCGTCGTCGCGACCGTCTTCCCCGACGGGCCGCACCGCTACCTCGGCAGCGTCTACGACGACGACTTCGCCGCCGCCCACGGCATCGACCGGACCACGGCGGCCGTACGGCCCGTGGAGATCCCGCATCCCGGCGCGACGGAGGCCGTCGGCTGGGTCCGCTGCCGCAGGGTCAGCGACCCCCTGGCCGCACCAGCCGTCCCGCCCGAACCCGCCCCTGCCCCGTCCCCCTCTCGCGTGCCCGCCCCTGCCCCGTCTCCCCCTCGCGAGACCGCGCCTGTCACGTCCCCCTCTCGCGAGCCCGCTCCCGCCTCCACCGCCGCCGCAGCCGAATCGGCCGAGGCCCCTGCCGTCCCGGCGGGCGGCCGGCGCCGGAACGTCTCCGCCCCGCCCGTACCGGAAGAGAGTCTGTGAAGGTCACCCAGCGCACCGTACGGCTCGATCTCGCCGAGCCGTTGCGCATCTCCCGCTCCACGATGGCCGCCCGCGAGGCGGTGTGGCTGACCGTCGAACACGACGGGCTGCACGGCCACGGCGAGGCCGTCACCAGCGTGTACTACGGCCTCGACGCCAACACCGTCGGGCGGCTGTTCACAGCGGTCGCCACCGAGCTGGAGCGCCTCCCCGATCCGGAGAGCGCGCTCCACGCGCTGACCGACGGTGAGCCGGCGGGCTCGGACACTCCGCCGGCCGTCACCGCGGCCGTGGACGCCGCACTGCTCGACCTCGTCGGGAAGCGGGCGGGCAGCCCCGTACACCGGCTGCTCGGCGCGCCGGCCGCCCCGGTGGCGGCCACCGCCCGGACCATCGGGATCACCGCGCCGGCGCGGGCCGCCGCCGAGGCCCGCCGACTCGCCGCGAACGGCTTCCAGGTCGTCAAGATCAAGGCCGGCGCGCCCGATCCTGAGGACGACCTCGCGCGTGTGCGGGCCGTGCGGGACGCGGCGCCCGGCGTGCGGCTGCTCCTCGACCCCAACGGCGCCTGGACGGCGGCCCGCGCGGACGCCCTGCTGCCGCGCTTCGCGGAACTGGGCGTCGAGGCCGTCGAGCAGCCCCTCGTCCCGGGCGACCCGGAGGCGCTGGCCGCCCTCGCCGAGCGCTCGCCGCTGCCGGTGATCGCCGACGAGGACGCCGTGAGCGCCGAGGACGTACGGCGGCTCGCCGGGCGCGTCCACGGGGTGAACGTCAAGCTCGCCAAGTGCGGCGGCGTCCACGCGGCCCTGGGGATCGCCGCCGCGATCGAGGGCAGCGGCACCGACCTCATGCTCGGCTGCCTCACCGCCAGCAGCCTCGGCCTCGCCCCGGCAGTCCACCTCGCCGACCGGGCCCGCTGGGCCGACCTCGACGGACATCTCCTCCTCGCCCATGACCCGTGGACCGGCATCGGCGGCCACGACGGGGTCGTCCGGGCAAGCGACCTTCCAGGACTGGGAGTTCGGCTCAGGAAGGAGGTGCATGGTGCGGACGTGGCATGAGATACGCCGTTTCCCGTTCGCCGTGCGCCTGCTGCTGGTCAACCAGCTCGGCGTCAACATCGGCTTCTACCTCCTGATCCCCTACCTGGCCACCCATCTCACCGAGAACCTGGGCATGTCGGCGGCTCTCGTCGGTGTGGTCCTCGGGGTGCGCAACCTCAGCCAGCAGGGCCTGTTCATCATCGGCGGCTCCGCCTCCGACCGGCTCGGGGCACGGGGCGTCATCATCGCCGGGTGCGCGCTGCGGACCGTCGGGTTCGGGCTGTTCGCGCTCGGTGACGGACTGGCCGTGCTGCTGGCGGCGTCCGTGCTGAGCGGGCTCGCCGGGGCGCTGTTCAACCCTGCGGTGCGGGCCTACCTCGCGCAGGAGGCCGGGGAGCGCAGAGCGGAGGCGTTCGCGCTGTTCAACGTGTTCGCGACGACGGGTGCCCTGATCGGGCCGCTGCTGGGCAGCGCGCTGCTGCTGGTGGACTTCCGCACGTCCGCGCTGACCGCCGCCGGGATCTTCGCCGTGCTCACCGTGGCGCAGGCCCTCGTCCTGCCCGCCCGCAGGGTGGAGGCGAGCGGGGGCGGTGTCCTCGGGGACTGGCGTGAGGTGCTAGGCAACCGGGCCTTCCTCGCGTTCGCGCTCGCCATGGTCGGCATGTTCACCCTGGAGAACCAGCTGTATCTGCTGTTGCCCGCCGGGGCACGCGAGGCCACCGGCTGGGACGGCGCGGCCGGTCTCGTCTTCCTCGTCGGCACCCTCGCCAACCTGGCGCTCCAGCTCAGGATCACCACGGCCCTCAAGTCGAGGGGGAACAGGGGGCGTTGGATCGCGACCGGGCTCGCCGTGATGGGGCTGGCGTTCGTGTCGCCCGCGCTGGGGGCGGGGGTCGGCCCGGGCGGGTGGTTCGACGCCGTGCCCGTGCTGCTGGGGGCGCTGCTGCTGTACCTCGGGATCATGGTGGCCTCCCCGTTCGTGATGGAGCTGATCCCCCGCTTCGGCCGCCCGGAGCTGACCGGCACCTACTTCGGTATCTTCTACGTCGTCTCCGGTGTGGCCGCGGCCGTCGGCAACGCCGTCGTCGGCTGGACCATGGACGCCGGGCAGAGCACCGGTCACGGCTGGCTGCCCTGGCTGTGCTGCGCCGTGTTCGGACTGGTCTCGGCGACCGGGATCGCCTGGCTGCACCGACTGGGCGCGCTGCCCGCCACCCCGGCTCCCGTCTCCCCCACCCCGGCCGGCGAGCGGAGCAGCGCGTGACCGCGTCGCGGGAGCAGAAGACCGTCGGCCGGGCGGCGACCCGGAATCTGCTCACCGACAACCCCGAGCTGTACGAGGCCCGTTTCCCCGACCCCGAGCGGCTCGCGGGGCGCTGGGCGGAGGACTGTCTGCGCCGTCACGGCGCGGGCGCGCGGGTGCTGGACATGGGCTGCGGCACCGGCCGCGACGCCGCCCGTCTGCACGACGCCGGCCGTACCGTGACCGGCGCCGACCTCTCCGGGGCGATGCTGGCCCACGCCCGCGTCCACCATCCGGGACCGGCGTACGTCCGGGCCGACCTGCACGGCTTCGACCTGGGGCGGGCCGTCTTCGACGCCGTCGTGTGCCTGGACAGCTCCCTGCTGTACTGCCACACCGGCGACCAGCTCGACGGCTTCCTCGCCTCCTGCCGCCACGCGCTCGTCCCCGGCGGGCTGCTGGTAGCGGAGATGCGCAACGGCGCCTACTTCCTGGGCCGCACCGATCTGCTCGACACCCCGACCGTCGACGGCTTCACCTGGCGGGGCACCGCCTACCGGTCCACCACCACCCTCACCGTGGACCGCACCGCCCAGCTCCTGCGCCGGGTCCGGGTGTGGACCTCCGACGACGGCGCGCCGCCCCTCGAACAGCGCTCCGCCTGGCGGTTGTTGTTCCCACTGGAACTGCGCCACGTCCTGGCCGCGCACGGCTTCGAGGTGCTCGAACTGCACGACGGGCCGGGCCCTCGCACCGAACCGCCTTGGCGAGAGGGCCAGTTGCCCGGCAGTACGACGGACGCCGACCGGCTGCACCTCGTCGCACGGCTCACCGCTCCCCGCTGAAGACCACCCGCACGGCTCACCGCTCCCGGCTCAAGACCACCCGCACGACGCACCTCCCCCCACTGACCTTCGTCGCGCGCCTCCCCCCTCTCCCATCCACCACCACACCCCAAGGAACCTCCATGCACGACGAACGTTTCCCCGGCCTGCGCCGCCGCGGTTTCCTCACCGCGACCGGTGCCGCCACACTCGGCGCGCTCGCCCTGACGGCGTGCGGCGGGAGCGGTACCGACTCCGAGGCGGGCGGCGGCGACGGCGGTACGCCGAAGCGCGGCGGACGGCTGCGTGCCGCGTTCGCGGGCGGCGGCGCCAGCGAGACCCTGGACCCGCACCTGGCGAACCTCTTCGCGGACGTCGCCCGCGCCAAGGCTCTGTTCGACAAGCTCGCCGACTACGGCGCCGACCTGTCCGCGCAGCCGCGCCTCGCCACCAAGTGGGAGGCCAACAGGACGATGGACCGCTGGCAGGTCACGCTGCGCGAGGCCACCTTCCACGACGGCAGGCCGGTGACCGCGAAGGACGTGCTCTACAGCTACCGCCGTATCGCCGACCCGGAGAAGGCGTACCGCGCCAAGGCGTCCCTGGAGCCCATCGACCTCGACGCGAGCCGGGCCACCGGCGAGCGGGGCATCGAGTTCGTGCTGAAGCGGCCGACCGCCGAGTTCCCCAATGTGCTGGCCGCGTTCGGCGCGTACATCGTGCCCGAGAACGCGGGTCGGAAGGCAGGCGACTTCGACAGGAAGCCCATCGGCTCCGGCCCCTTCCGCTTCGTGTCCTTCACACCCGGCCGGTCCGCCGTCCTGCGCCGCTACGACGCCTACTGGGAGGGCGCCCCGCACCTCGACGAGTTGGAGTTCGTCGTCGCCAACGAGGAGTCCGCCCGGGTCAACGCGCTCCTCGGCGGGCAGGTCGAGTACGCCCACGAGCTGAACCCCACCACCGCGCGCGCCCACGAGGGCAAGGGGCAGATCGAGATCGTCCGGCTCCGCAACAGCGCCATGCAGGGGTTCTGCATGAAGACCGACCGGGCGCCCTTCGACGACAGACGGGTCCGTGAGGCGTTCTTCCTGATCGCCGACCGGAAGGAACTCGTCGACGGCGCCCTGTCGGGGGCGGGTGTCGTCGGCAACGACCTCTTCGGCAAGGGCTACGAGTACTACGCGGCCGACCTCCCGCAGCGCGAGCAGGACCTGGACCGCGCCAAGTCCCTGCTGAAGCAGGCCGGCGCCGAGAAGCTGAAGGTCCGGCTGGACACCTCGGCCGTCGCCGCCGGGTTCACCGAGGCGGCCGGCATCTTCCGCGACCAGGCCGCGAAGGCCGGTGTCACCGTCGAGGTGAGGATGGGCAGCAAGGACTCGTACTGGAGCGACATCCTCGACTCCGGCACCCTCGCCTGCTACCGCTCCGGCGCCATGCCCATCGAGGCGCACATCTCGCAGCGGCTGCTGACCGGCTCCACCACCAACGCCACCCAGTGGCGGCACAAGGACTTCGACGCGCTGTACCGGCAGGCCCAGTCCACCCGTGACCGGGCCGAGCGGGCCGCCGTCTACCAGCGAATGCAACGCCGTCTGTACGCGGAGGGCGGGTTCCTCATCTGGGGGTTCGCCGACTGGATCCTCGGCACCGCCAAGAACGTGAAGGGAGTGGAGACCGGGGCCCCCGCCAACACGCTCGACTGGGCGCGCTTCGACAAGGTGTGGCTCGCGTGAGCGGAAGCGGACTGCGCTCCTTCGTCGCCCGGCGGCTGCTCCTCGGCGCCGCGCAGACCGTGGCCGTGGTGCTGCTGGTCTTCGCGCTCACCGAGGCGCTGCCGGGCGACGCGGCCATCGCCCTGGCCGGGGACCAGCCCGACCCGGAACGCGTCGCCGCCATCCGGGAGGCCCTGCTCCTGGACCGGCCCGTGCTGGAACGGCTCGGGGACTGGGCGGCCGGACTGGCGCACGGCGACTTCGGAACCTCCCTGGCATCCGGCCGCCCGGTGAGCCGGTACATCGCCGACGGCTTCGGCCCGACGCTGCTGCTGGCCGCGCTCACCGTGGCGCTGCTCGTGCCGATCGGCTTCGGCCTCGGTGTGCTGGCCGCGCGGCACGAGGGCGGGCTCGTCGACCGTCTCGTCAGCGGGCTGACGCTCGCCGTGTACGCGGTGCCCGAGTTCGCCCTCGGGGTGCTGCTGGTGACGGTGTTCGCGCTGCGGCTGGGCTGGCTGCCGCCGACCGCCGTCGGCTACGGCACCGATCTCCTCGCCCATCCGGCCGCGCTCGTGCTGCCCGTGCTGGTGCTGCTCTCCCGGCCGGTGTGCTCCCTGGTCCGTCTGGTGCGCGCCGGCATGGTCGACGCCCTCGCCTCCCCGTACGCGGCCCACGCCCGCCGGTACGGCGTACCGGGCGCCCGGGTCCGCTACGCCCACGCCCTGCCGAACGCGCTCGCCCCCGCCGCCCAGCAACTCGCCCGCACCGTCGACTGGTTGCTGTGCGGTGTCATCGTCGTGGAGGCCCTTTTCGTGGTCCCCGGACTCGGCACCGTCCTCCTCAACGCCGTCGCCGAACGCGATGTGCCCGTGGTGCAGGGCCTCGCCGTGGTGTTCGGCGTGCTGACGGTCGTCCTCAATCTGGGCGCCGACGTGATCGCCCACCGGCTGGCCCCGCGCGCGGGGGTGGCCGCGTGACCACGGCCTCCCCCACGCCTCGTGCCACCGCCGGGCGGCGTACGGGCCGCTTCGCGCTCGGTGTCGCGATCATCGCCGTCCCCCTCCTCCTCGCCCTGCTGGGCCCGGTGTTCGCGGGTGAACCGGGCCCGCGCGCGGTGTCGTTCACGCTCGGCGGCGGGCACTGGCTGGGGACGGACTTCGTGGGCCGGGACGTATGGCGGCAGGTGCTGCACGGCGGGCGGCCCGTCGTGCTGACCGCGCTCGGTGCCGGTGTGCTCGCCTATCTCGTCGCGCTGCCGGTCGGTCTGGCTGCCGCCCTGACGCATCGGCGGTGGCTGGAGGAGCTGCTGATGCGGCCCCTGGACGTGCTGATCGCCGTGCCGTCGCTGCTGCTGATCCTGCTGGTCGCGTCGGTGTTCACGCCGGGGGCCGTCGGGCTGGCCCTGCTGGTGGCGCTGGTCAATGTGCCGGACGCGGCACGGCTGGTCCGCGCCGCCGCCACCGAGGCCGCCGCCCGGCCGGTCGTGGAGGCGCTGCGGCTGCAGGGCGAGAGCTGGTGGCGCACCGCGTTCGGCTGCGTCGGCCGTGGCATCCTGCGCACCCTGGGCGCCGACGCCGGGACCCGCCTCACCGGGGTGTTGTACCTGGTGGCCACGGCCGCGTTCCTCGGGGTGGGGGTGGAGCCCGACGCCGCGGACTGGGCGGTGATGGTCGACCGGAACCGCACGGGGCTGTTCGTGCAGCCGTGGGCGGTCGTCGTGCCCGCGCTGCTGATCGTCGCGCTGACCACCGGCACCAACCTGCTGTTCGACGCCGCACTGGAGAGAACCGCACCGAGGACGCCCGGTGCGCGCCGGGGACGGAAGGAACGACGGCCGTGAAGCGGTACGACGACGAGGACGGCCGGTCCGCCGGGGAGCCCCTGGCCGAGATCGTGGACCTGCGGGTCGAGGTCGGCGGACGGGTGATCGTCGACGGGGTGGGGCTGCGGGCGCTGCCCGGCCGGGTGACCGCGCTGGTGGGTGCCTCGGGCAGCGGCAAGACCACCACCGGGTTGGCCCTGCTGGGTGAGTTCCCGGCGGGCGCGCGGGTCACCGGCCGCGTCCGTGTGGCGGCCGGCGGGCCGGTGGGGTACGTGCCGCAGCACCCGGCGGCCGTCCTCAACCCCGCCCGCCGGGTCTCGGCGCTGCTGATGGACATCGCCCGCGCCCAGGTGCGGGACCTGCCCCGGCCGGCACGCCGGGCGGCTGCCCGCGAGCGGGTCCTGCGGGCCCTCGCCGACGCGCAACTACCGGATGGGGAGACGCTGTTGCGGCGGTATCCGCATCAGCTGTCCGGTGGTCAGCAGCAGCGGGTCGTCCTCGCGCAGGCCCTGCTGCTCGGCGCCCGGGTCGTCGTGGCCGACGAGCCCACGACCGGCCAGGACGCCCTGACGAAGAGCCGGGTCGTCGACCAGTTGGCGGCCGTCGCGGCCCGCGGCTTCGCGGTGGTGCTGCTCAGCCATGACCTGGACGTCGTCCGCGCGCTCGCCGACGAGATCCACGTCATGCGGGCCGGCCGGATCGTGGAGTCGGGCCGGGCACAGCGGGTGTGGCTCGCGCCCCGACATGAGTGGACCCGCGAACTCCTCCGGTCCAGGCCCTCGTTGCCGGACACGACGGAGCCGGACCGTCCCGAGGACGCGACGGAGAAGGGCCGTCCCGAGGATGCGGAGGAGCAAGGCCGCCCCAAGGAGGGGGCGGAGCCAGACCGTCCCGAAGACGCGACGGAGCAGGGCCGTCCCAAGGCCGCAGCGGTGCCCGTGCTGCGCGTGCGGAACCTCATCGCCCGGCACCGGGACGGCTCCCGGCGGGGGGCGGCCGTGGCCGTGCGGGCATCCGAACTCGCCCTGTACGCCGGGCAGTGCCTGGCCGTGGTGGGCCGGTCGGGCAGCGGCAAGACCACCCTCGCCCGCTGTCTGGCGGGGCTGCACCGCGACCACGACGGCGAGGTCCTCCTCGACAGCGCTCCCCTGCCGCGCAGCCTCCGGGACCGGCGCCGGGATCAACTGGCGGCCGTGCAGTACGTGTTCCAGGACGCCCGCGCCGCCTTCGACGAGCACCGCCCGGTGCTGTCCCAGGTCGCGCGGACGGCGGTCCGGCTGCGCGGCGCCGACCCCGGCGCGGCGGAGGCCGAGGCGCTCACCACGCTGGCCCGCCTGGGCCTGCCGGCGGAGCTGGTGCGCCGCCGCCCGGCCCGGCTGTCCGGCGGGGAACTCCAGCGCGCCGCCCTGGCCCGTGCCCTCCTGGCCCAACCGCGCGTCCTCCTCTGCGACGAGATCACCTCCGGGCTCGACACCGTCACCCGGCGGGGCATCCTCGACGTCCTCACCGCACTGCTCGACGGCGACGACGGCCTCTCCCTGGTTCTGATCACCCACGACCTGGACACGGCGGCCGTCGCCCATCGCGTCGCCGTCCTGGACGACGGACAGATCGTCGAACAGGGCCCCACTCACCGGATCCTGACGGCGCCGCGCCACCCGTTCACCGCCTCCCTCACGGCCGCAGCCGCACCACGGGGACGTGCCACGGGCCCAGGGTGACGAACCTCATCAGCCGTCCTCCCGGCGGCCCCGTCCCCCGCGTCCAGATGCGACGCGAGGGACGGCGGCCGCAGGGGCGGCGAACGGACGGACGCGGGTGTCGCCGTTCCCGCTCAGCGGATCTCGGCGAGGAGGTCTCCGCCCTCCACCTGCTGGATCCGGTTGATGGCGAGCCGGGACACCCGTCCGCCCTTCGGGGCGGTGATCGCGGCCTCCATCTTCATGGCCTCGATGGTGGCGACGGTGGCGCCGGACTCGACCTCGTCGCCCTCGGCGACCGCGAGGGTCACCACTCCCGCGAACGGGGCGGCGACATGGCCGGGGTCGGAGCGGTCGGCCTTCTCGGTGGTGGGGATGTCCGAGGAGGCGGCGACGTCACGGACCTGGATGGGCCGCAGCTGGCCGTTGAGGGTGGCCATCACGGTGCGCATACCGCGCTCGTCGGCCTCACCCACGGCCTCCAGGCCGATCAGGAGCCGCACACCGGGCTCCAGGTCGACGGCGTACTCCTTGCCGGGGCCGAGCCCGTAGAAGAAGTCCTTGCTGTCGAGGACGCTGGTGTCGCCGTACGTCTGCCGGTGCGTCTCGAACTCGCGGGTCGGGGCGGGGAACAGCAGCCGGTTGAGGGTGGCGCGCCGGTCCTTCTCCAGGCCCTCGCGGTCCTCGTCGGTCAGCTCCTGCACGGGCTTGGCCTCGCCGCGGCCCTGGAGGGCCTTGGTGCGGAACGGCTCGGGCCAGCCGCCGGGCGGGGTGCCGAGTTCACCGCGGAGGAAGCCGATGACGGAGTCGGGGATGTCGAACCGGTCGGGGGTGGCCTCGAAGTCGGCCGGTGCCACCCCGGCGCCGACCAGGTGCAGGGCGAGGTCGCCGACCACCTTCGACGAGGGGGTGACCTTCACGAGGTGGCCGAGGATGCGGTCGGCGGCGGTGTACATCGCCTCGATGTCCTCGAAGCGGTCGCCGAGGCCGAGCGCCACGGCCTGCGTGCGCAGGTTGGAGAGCTGGCCGCCGGGGATCTCGTGGTCGTAGACACGGCCGGTCGGTGAGGCGAGACCGGCCTCGAAGGGGGCGTAGATCTTGCGGACGCTCTCCCAGTAGGGCTCCAGGTCGCCGACGGCCCTGAGGTCGAGGCCGGTGGGCCGGTCGGAGTGGTCGGTGGCGGCGACGATCGCCGACAGGGAGGGCTGCGAGGTCGTCCCGGCCATGGACGCCACGGCCCCGTCGACGGCGTCGGCGCCGGCCTGGATCGCGGCGAGGTAGGTGGCGAGCTGGCCGCCCGCGGTGTCGTGGGTGTGGATGTGGACCGGCAGGTCGAACTCGCGGCGCAGCGCGGACACCAGCTTGGTGGCGGCCGGGGCGCGCAGCAGGCCCGCCATGTCCTTGACGGCGAGGACATGGGCGCCGGCCTCGACGATCTGCTCGGCGAGCCGCAGGTAGTAGTCGAGGGTGTAGAGCTTCTCCGCCGGGTCGGACAGGTCGGAGGTGTAGCAGAGGGCGACCTCGGCGACCGCCGTCCCGGTGGCCCGTACGGCGTCGATCGCGGGCCGCATCTGGCTGACGTCGTTGAGCGCGTCGAAGATGCGGAAGATGTCGATGCCGGTCTGCGCGGCCTCCTCGACGAAGGCGTCGGTCACCTCCGTCGGGTACGGGGTGTAGCCGACGGTGTTGCGGCCCCGCAGCAGCATCTGGAGGCAGATGTTGGGCACGGCCTCGCGGAAGGCGGCCAGCCGCTCCCAGGGGTCCTCGGCGAGGAACCTGAGGGCGACGTCGTAGGTGGCGCCGCCCCAGCACTCCAGGGAGAGCAGCTGCGGCAGGGTCCGCGCCACGACGGGCGCGACGGCGAGCATGTCCTTGGTGCGGACGCGGGTCGCGAGCAGCGACTGGTGGGCGTCGCGGAACGTGGTGTCGGTGACGCCGATGGTCGGCGACTGGCGCAGCCAGCCCGCGAAGCCCTCCGGGCCCAGTTCGACGAGCTTCTGCTTGGATCCGGCGGGTGGCTGCTCGGCGGGCACGGCGGGGATCTTGCCGGCCGGGTCGATGAGCGCGGGCCGCTCGCCGTGCGGCTTGTTGACCGTCACGTCCGCCAGGTAGGTGAGGAGCTTCGTGCCCCGGTCGGCGGAGTGGCGGGAGGTGAGCAGATGCGGGCGCTGCTCGATGAACGACGTCGTGACGCGGCCCGCCTGGAAGTCCGGGTCGTCGAGGACGGCCTGGAGGAACGGGATGTTCGTGGCGACACCGCGGATGCGGAACTCGGCGACGGCGCGCCGGGCCCGGTTGACCGCGGTGGTGAAGTCCCGGCCCCGGCAGGTGAGCTTGACCAGCATCGAGTCGAAGTGCGCGCTGATCTCGGTACCGGCGTGCGTCGTACCACCGTCGAGGCGGATGCCGGAGCCGCCGGGCGAGCGGTAGGCGCTGATGCGGCCGGTGTCCGGGCGGAAGCCGTTCGCCGGGTCCTCGGTGGTGATACGGCACTGGAGGGCGGCGCCGCGCAGGGTGACCGTCTCCTGGGAGAGCCCGAGGTCGGCGAGGGTCGCGCCGGCGGCGATGCGCAGCTGGGACTGCACGAGGTCGACGTCGGTGACCTCCTCGGTCACCGTGTGCTCGACCTGGATGCGGGGGTTCATCTCGATGAAGACGTGGTTGCCGTCGCGGTCGAGGAGGAACTCGACGGTGCCCGCGTTGCGGTAGCCGATCTCCCGGGCGAACCGTACGGCGTCGGCGCAGATCCGGTCCCGCAGCTCCGGGTCGAGGTTCGGGGCGGGCGCCAGCTCGATGACCTTCTGGTGGCGGCGCTGCACCGAACAGTCCCGCTCGAACAGGTGCATGACGTTGCCGTGGCCGTCGGCGAGGATCTGCACCTCGATGTGGCGGGGCTCGACGACGGCCTTCTCCAGGAAGACGGTCGGGTCGCCGAACGCGGACGCGGCCTCGCGGGACGCCGCCTCGATGGCCTCGCGCAGCGCCGCGGGGTCCTCGACGCGGCGCATGCCGCGCCCGCCGCCGCCGGCGACCGCCTTCACGAACACCGGGAAGCCGATGTCGTCGGCGGCGCGCACCAGTTCGTCCACGTCGGTGGAGGGTTCGGAGGACCCGAGGACCGGTACGCCGGCCGCGCGGGCGGCGGCGACGGCGCGGGCCTTGTTGCCCGTCAGCTCCAGGATGTGGGCGCTCGGTCCGACGAACGTGATGCCCGCCTCCTCGCACGCACGCGCGAGTTCGGGGTTCTCGGACAGGAAGCCGTACCCCGGGTAGACGGCGTCGGCGCCGGCCCGGCGGGCCGCGCGCATGATCTCGTCGACGGAGAGATACGCCCGTACGGGATGGCCCGGCTCACCGATCTCGTAGGCCTCGTCGGCCTTGAGCCGGTGCAGCGAGTTGCGGTCCTCGTGGGGGAAGACGGCGACCGTCCGCGCGCCCACTTCATACCCGGCGCGGAACGCGCGGATCGCGATCTCGCCACGGTTGGCGACCAGTACCTTGCGGAGCATCCCTGATCCCTTCGGCCTGCGATGAGGAACACCATGGTCGCGGCAATGTAGCCCACATGCCATGAGAGTCGTGTCACTGAGTGCCAGTATTTTTCGGACTGATGCGGAGGAAGGGATCGAATCCTCGGTGAAGGATGCGGTCGATCCCTGTCCCACAGTGCCATCGAACGCCGGACGGGTGGCCGGTTTCGTATGCGGTGCGCGTGGCTGGTCTCGTACGCGGTGCGCGTGGCTGGTCTCGTACGCGGTGCGCGTGGCTGGTCTCGTACGCGGTGCGCGTGGCTGGTCTCGTACGCGGTGCGCGTGGCTGGTCTCGTACGCGGTGCGCGTGGCTGGTCTCGTACGCGGTGCGCGTGGCTGGTCTCGTACGCGGTGCGCGTGGCTGGTCTCGTACGCGGTGCGCGTGGCTGGTCTCGTACGCGGTGCGCGTGGCTGGTCTCGTACGCGGTGCGCGTGGCTGGTCTCGTACGCGGTGCGCGTGGCTGGTCTCGTACGCGGTGCGCGTGGCTGGTCTCGTACGCGGTGCGCGTGGCTGGTCTCGTACGCGGTGCGCGTGGCTGGTCTCGTACGCGGTGCGCGTGGCTGGTCTCGTACGCGGTGCGCGTGGCTGGTCTCGTACGCGGTGCGCGTGGCTGGTCTCGTACGCGGTGCGCGTGGCTGGTCTCGTACGCGGTGCGCGTGGCTGGTCTCGTACGCGGTGCGCGTGGCTGGTCTCGTACGCGGTGCGCGTGGCTGGTCTCGTACGCGGTGCGCGTGGCTGGTCTCGTACGCGGTGCGCGTGGCTGGTCTCGTACGCGGTGCGCGTGGCTGGTCTCGTACGCGGTGCGCGTGGCTGTTCTCGTATGCCGGGCGCGGGCGCCGGATGAGGTCGCGCGTTGTCGGTAGTGCTCAGCGAAGCGGCACGTCGTCCCCCTGACAAGCACGGGCGCAGCCCCGGCCGCTTTTCAGGGGCGCGGGGCGGTGACACATGCGGCTCCGCCGCGTGGGCGCGAACAACCCCCACCCACCCGCACCCGCCATACGAACGCGCACCCCCGAGTCACTGGGCGCCCGGCACTACGCCGATCGGCCCGAGGTCGCCCTCCACGCGGGTCCGGATGATCGGCGGGCGGTTCCAGAGGGCGAGGATCTCGTTGGCGAGGTCGACGACGGGCAGCGGGTCGGCGTCGCGGCGGGGCTCGACAGAGGCGGCGAGCAGGGTGCGCGGGACCGCCTCGGCGTCGAGGAGGACGCGCCAGTCCTCGGGGCAGAGCTGGAGGTACTCCAGCCTGGTGAGCCGGCTGATCTCCAGCGGGTCGGCGAGGGTGCCGGGGTAGGCGGCGAGGGTGCGCAGGCGAGGCAGTCCGACGACGGGGGCGAGACTGAGCGGCTCGTCCTCCCAGACGCCGATGCTGAGGACCTCCAGTCCGGGGTGGGCGGCGGCCTCGACCCCCGGCACACCGCGGAAGTTGACGTGGGCCACTACGGGCGGCCCGTCGTCGGCGCGACGGCGGCGGTTCTGCAGGGGCCCGCGCAGCACCAGGTCGGTGAGGGAATCGGCGACCAGGCTCGCGCCGATGTTCTCCTCATGGCTCAGGATGATGATCTGCCCGACGTGTCCGCCCGGTCCGGGGGTCAGGTCGACCGCGAGGCGGTCGCCCCCGCCGTTGTCGCCGAAGGCGACCCAGCCGGGCGAGCCGACGAGTCCCTGCACCGCGGCGTCGGGCGGGGTGAGGACCGCCTCCTTCGCGGCGAACCGCCACAGGGAGGGCCGGGAGGCCACGTCGGCCACATACAGCTCGTCCAGGGAGAACAGTTCGCAGCCGACCGCCTCGTACTCCCGCTCGGCCGCCGTGTCGCCCTCGGCGTGGTCCTGCCAGCGAGCCCGCGTCACCCGGTACAGCACCTTGAGTTCGTCGGGCAGGGGAACGCCGAGGCGCTTCTCGGCGGCGGCGATCTCCTCGTCCGTGGCACCGATGGCGCCGGGCATCCGCTCACGCAGTTCCCGCTCCAGCAGCTCCAGGTCCGCGGTCGGGGCCGGGGCGGCGCCGGGGACGGGTTCGGGCAAGCGGCGCCAGGGCTCCGGGAGAGCGCCCTCGACCAGGAGCAGCGAGCCGGGGTGCGGGCTGCCGACGCCGGACTCCACGGCGGGACTCGGTCCGAGCAGCCGGAGCACGGCCGTGCCGGTGGGTGCGATCGCCGCGGTGAACGAGACCCCGTCGATGCCGGTGTCGGTGAGCGCGTCCTGGACCCGCCGTACCGCGTCGAACTCGTCCTGCATGTCCTCGATCCGGGACGCCCGGCCCGGTTTCGGGGTGCGCCGCCGCACGGGCACGCTCCAGGCGCCCCGGCTGATCTGCCCGGCCACCTGGTGCCCGGCCGCCGCCCGCTCGTTGCCGTCCCGCAGCACCCTCAACAGCGGTTGCCAGGTGGTGAAGTCGCGGAGCGTGGACAAGGGGACCTCCGGAGGTTCCGTCGAGCGGGGCCCGGCGATTGTCGCGGGCGACGGCAGGGGGTCCGGCTCCCACCCCGCCGTTGAAGCGCTTCCGGCCGCGTACCGGGTGACGGGGACGGCCCCCGGCGGACGTGGCCGAGTGCCGTTCACCAACCTGACCGGCACCGTACGTCGGATCGGACCTGTCGGATCGGGCACGACAGTGATACGGAAGTGACAGAAACCGCGTACATGACGCCCGGCTGAGCTAGCCTCGACTCCTGAAAGCGAACTGACGTACGCGGAACGTGACTTCGGGGGTGTTGTGTCAGACCAGCGGCCGGTGCCACCGCGCTCGACGGCAGACGAGGCTCCGGCGCTGCGGAAGACGGGCGCCCTTCCTCTGCGCCCCGGCGATCCGGGCCGTATCGGCCCGTATGTGTCGCTGGGGCTGCTCGGCAGCGGGGGTATGGGGCGCGTCTATCTGGGGCGCCCCACGGACGGCGGGCCCGAGCTCGTCGCCGTCAAGGTGATCAGGCCCGAGTACGCGGAGGACGTCCGCTTCCGGCGCCGCTTCGAGCGCGAGGCGGCCGTGCACGGCCGGGTCCGCACCGCGCACATGCCCAAGCTGTGCGGCACAGGGTTCGAGGACGAACTGCTGTGGATGGCCACCGAGTACCTGCCCGGCATCGATCTCGCGGACGCCGTGAACGAGGAGGGTCCGCTGCGGACCGCCGCCGTCTGGCGGCTCCTGGCGGAGCTCGGGCAGGCGCTCGCCGACCTCTCGGACGCGGGCATCGTGCACCGGGACCTGAAGCCCTCCAACGTCCTGGTCTCCGCCCGGCGCGCCCACGTCATCGACTTCGGCATCGCGAAGGCCGCCGACGCGAGCGCGATCACCGGGACGGGCGACCGGGTGGGCACACCGGCCTACATGTCACCGGAGTACCTGCGCACCGGTGAGTGCGAAACGCCCTCGGACGTGTTCTCGCTGGCCTGCACCCTGGTCTACGCGGCGACGGGCACCGCCCCGTTCGGCGACGGCACCGGGGTCGACGTGATGCATCGGGTCGCCTTCGAGGAGCCCAACGCGAAGGTGATCCGGCAGCTCGCCGAGTCCGACGAGGCCCTCGCCACGCTGCTGTGGTCCTGCCTCGCCAAGGAGCCGGGGCGCCGGCCCACACCGCAGGACCTGGTCCGGACGGCGGGGCCCCGTACCGGCCCCTCCGGCACCTTCGACTGGCCCGAGCCGCTGGGCGGCATGGTGCTCGTCCGGCAGCAGGCGTACGAGGAGCTGTGTCGGCTGCCCCTCGTGCAGGCCCCCGTCTTCCCGGCCGCCGACGGCGCGGCGGAGCAGGCACCGGCGTCCGCCGCCGAGCCAACCGGGCCCGCCGCCGAGGATCCCCGGCCCGCCGCGGCCGACTCCGCCGGACCCTCGCAGGGGGCAGCCCCCGACCCGGCGGGCGGCCGGGCGGCGTTAGACCCGGCGGCGCCCACCCGGACACGCCGCAAGCGGGCGCTGGCGATCGGCGGCGCGGGCGTCGCGCTCTGCGCGGTGGCCGCGGGCGTCTTCGTCCTCACCCGTCCGGACTCCTCAAGCACCGCCGCACCGGAGACGGGCACCTGGTCGACCGGGAAGAGCGCACCCGACGACGCCGTCTCCCCCTCGACGTCCGGGAAGTCGAAGGGCGCACCCGACCCGGACGGCGGCGGCTCCTCGCTCTCGGAGGTGTCGGGCAAGGAGAAGGACAAGGGCAAGGACGACAGTGCGGCCATCGACGGTACGTCGGCACGCCCCGACGCCTCCGCGCCCGCCGAGGACGACCGGGCCGCCGGCACCGATCCGGACACCCCGGTCGACGACGGCTCCGATGCCCCGGACGACCCCGAACCGACCCCCAGCGACCCGACGGCCGACTCCGGTGATCCGGCCTGGCTCACGGACTGCACGTACTACCCGGGCAACGGCCGCACCCGTCTCGGCGACAGCGGCAAGCGGGTGCTCCAGGCGGAGTGCATCCTGAGCAAGCGCGGCTACGGCGTCAGCGTGGACGGTGAGTTCGACAGCGGGACGGAGGCCGCCGTCGAGGAGTTCCAGAACGCCGTGGGACTGAAAGCGAACGGTGTCGTCAACCGCAGGACCTGGTCCGCGCTGCGCAGCCCGGAGTGAGGGTTGCGCCCCCGCACCCCTGAAGAGGATGCGGGGGTGCCGACAGGTCAGCCGGTGAGGCCGGACTTCTTCAGCCACTCCTCGGCGACGACGCTCGCGTCCTCCTTGTCGTTGGCGAGCTTCTTCATCATCTCCAGCAGGTCCTCGGTGGTGAGCTTCGCGGAGACCGCGTTGAGCGCCTCCCTGGCCTTGGTGTCGACGGCCTTCTTGTAGACGAGGGGCGTCACGTTCTGCGAGGAGAAGAGGTTCTTCGGGTCCTCCAGGACGACCAGCTTGTCCTCGATGATGGCGGGGTCGGTGGTGTACAGGTTGGCGGCCTGCACCTTGTCGTCCTTGAGCAGCTTCACGAGGGTGGCCTGGGCGCCCGCGTCGAGCGGCTGGAACTTGCCGAACTCCACGCCGTACACCTTCTTCAGACCGACCCCGCCCTGGGTGCGGGTCTTGAACTCCGAACCGGCCCCGAGGGTCAGGTCGCCCGCGACGGGCTTGAGGTCGGCGAGGGTCTTCAGGTTGTACTTCTTCGCCGTCCCCGCGGTCACCGTGACCGAGTCCTTGTCCTCGGCCGCGGCGGAGTCGAGTATCTCCACCGACTTCGGGAGTTTGGCCTTCAGTTCGGCGTTGATCTCCTCGGTGCCGGTCGCGGTGCTGTTCTTGTCGACGGCCACCGACAGCAGGGCGCCGTTGTACTCGGGGAAGACGTCGATACCGCCCTTGACGATCTGGTCGTAGTAGACCTCGCGGGCCCCGATGTCGAACTTGCGGGTGACCTTCAGGCCCTTGTCCTCCAGGGCCTGTGCGTAGATCTCGGCGAGCAGCTGGTTCTCGGGGAAGTTGGCCGAGCCGACGACCAGGGAGGAGCCGCCGCCACCGCTGTCGCCCGTCAGCGGATTGTCGTCGCTGTCGCTCCCGCCGCCGCAGGCGGTGAGGGACAGGGCGGTGATCAGGCCGAAGGCGACGCCTCGGTACATGCCTCGCATGGTTGTTTCCTTTCTCATGGCCCGAAGGGCGGGGAAGAGCGGAAGAACGGAGGAGTTCAAGAGAACGCCGGAGTCCGGGAGACCGACGGAGTTCAGGATTTCGGCGCCGAGACCCTCAACCCCGGTGAGACGACTGCCCGCCCCAGCGCGGTGAACGCGGCCTGCACGACGAGCGCCAGGGCGACCACGACCGCGGAGCCCCCGATGACCAGCTCGTAGTCGTTGCGGGCGAGCCCGTCGACGATGAAGCGGCCGAGGCCGCCGAGCCCCGGGTAGGCGGCGACGGTCGCGGTGGCCACGACCTGGATCGCGGCCACCCGCAGGCCCAGCAGGATCAGCGGCAGCGCCATCGGCACCTCCACCTTCACCAGGACCTCCCACTCGGTCATGCCGACGCCGCGCGCGGCGTCCCGGGTGGCCGGGTCCACGCCCCGGACACCCTCGAAGGTGTTGATGAGGATCGGCGGTACCGCGAGCGCGACCAGGGCGACAAGCACCGGGGCCGTGCTGAGCCCGGCGAGCGTCACGACGAGGACGACGAGGCCGAAGGTGGGGATCGCGCGGGCGAGGTTCGCGACGCTCGCCACGGCGAACGCCCCGCGCCCGGTGTGTCCGACGAGCAGCCCGGCCGACAGACCGATCAGGGCGGCGCACAGCAGCGACAGACCGCTGTAGGTGAGGTGCTCCAGGAGTCGTGCGGGGATGCCCTCGTCGCCGTGCCACTGTGCCGACGAGGTCAGCCAGTCCGCCACGAGCCGGATCTGGTTGAGGAAGTCGTTCATGCCGTCGTCACCCTGCTCCGGGACCAGGGGGTGAGCAGTCGCTGCGCGAGGACCAGCAGGGCGTCGGTGACGAGCGCGAGCAGCATGATCAGCACGATGGCGGTGACGATCGGCGTCGGGAAGTCGAGCTGGAGGCCGCGGGTGATGTAGTAGCCGAGGCCGCCCTGGCCGATGAGCTGGCCGACGGCGACGAGGCTGATGGAGGAGACAGCGGCGACGCGCACGCCGGCGATGACGACGGGTACGGCGATGGGCAGCTCGACCTGGAGGACACGGCGGACGGTGCCGAAGCCCATGGCGGTCGCGGCGAGCCGGACCGGCTCGGGGACCGAGGCGAGACCGTCGACCACGTTGGGCACGAGCACCGACAGCGTGTACAGCGTCAGCGGGATCATCACCGTCTGTTCGGTCAGCCCCGTGTAGCGGACGAAGACCATGAACAGGGCCAGCGACGGGATCGAGTACAGGATGTTCGCCACGGTCAGGACCGGCGGGTAGAGCCGGCGCCTGCGGTGGCAGAGGATGCCCAGCGGCACCGAGACAAGCAGGCCGAACAGCACCGGCAGCAGACCGAGTCTCAGGTGGAGGGCGGTGTAGTCGGCCAGTTCGGCGGTGTGGTCGGCTATCCACTGCCACCGGACCAGCGGTTCTCCGTCGCTCATCGGTCACCGCCCGTGCTGTCGGCGGCCACCGGGCTCCCGGCCGCGTCCGTACGGTTGGCGGGGGCCGCCCCGGCGGTCAGCTCGTACGCGTCGGCCACGCCGACGACCCTGCCGTCGGCGTCCACGCCCACCGCGAGCCGGGCGGGCGACAGCAGCGCCGAGTCGAGGGCGGCCCGCGCCGAGTCCCCGACCAGGCTGAAGGTGTGGCCGAGCGGCACCAGGGCGGCGTCCGCGAGGGTGCCGCTTCCCGGCAGGTCGGCGACCGGGGTCCAGCCGAGGGGTCTGCGCGCGTCGTCGACGACGAGCACCCAGGGCTCGTCCAGAGCGCGGGCCTCGGTCGCGGGCGAGGTGACCGGCAGCACCGGGCCCTCGCGCAGCGGCAGTCCGCCGGCCTGGACGAAGGACAACCGGCGGATGCCCCGGTCCTGGCCGACGAATCCGGCGACGAAGTCGTCCGCGGGGTCGGCGAGCAGCCGCTCCGGGGTGTCGAACTGGGCGAGCCTGCCGCCTTCCCGGAACACGGCTATGCGGTCGCCGAGTCTGATCGCCTCGTCGATGTCATGGGTGACGAACACGATCGTCTTGTGGAGCTCCTTCTGCAGCCGGGCGAACTCGGTCTGGAGTTCGGCCCGCACGATGGGGTCGACCGCGCTGAACGGCTCGTCCATGAGCAGCACCGGCGGGTCGGCGCCCAGTGCCCTGGCCACGCCGACGCGCTGCTGCTGCCCGCCGGAGAGCTGGTTGGGATAGCGCTTCGCCATCTCGGCGGGCAGCCCCACCAGCTCGAGCAGCTCGGCCGCCCGGGCCCGCGCTTTCTTCTTGCTCCAGCCGAGGAGCAGCGGCACGGTCGCGATGTTGTCGAGGACCGTGCGGTGCGGGAAGAGGCCCGCGTGCTGGATCACGTAGCCGATGCCGCGGCGCAGCTCGGGCGCGTCGACCTCGCGGATGTCCCGGCCGCGCAGGCTGACCGTGCCGGCCGTGGGTTCCACCATGCGGTTGATCATCCTGAGGGTGGTGGTCTTGCCGCAGCCGGAGGGTCCGACGAGGATCGTGATGGCGCCCTCGGCGAGCTCCACCGTGACCTCGTCGACGGCCGTCGTACCGTTCGGATATTTCTTGCTCACCGCGTCGAATCTGATCAAGAGTGCCCCTTACCCGACTGCATATGCCCATTCACACTTGTCCGTGACTGAATGACAGTCAATGGACTTTCATGAACGGCACGTTACGTTCACACGATGCCGGTCCGGCGGGCGCCCGGAACATGCGGATCAAGCGGCTTATATTCCCTTTCGTGTGCCACGGCCGCCCGCCGGGCGGCCGTGCTTTCCTGGAGTCATCATGACCAACGTCGACGTGCACCAGCATCTGTGGACCCCCTCGCTGGTGGCGGCCCTGCGGTCCCGCCGGGAGCCGCCGTTCATGGACGGCTGGACCCTGTTCCTGGACGGGGAGCCGCCTTACGAGGTGGCGCCCGCCGCCCATGACGTCGCCCGGCGTGCGGAGCTCGCCGCCGCCGACGGCCTCGGCCGGGCCCTCGTCTCGCTGTCCTCCCCGCTCGGCGTCGAGTGGCTGCCCGGTGATCAGGCGCGTCCCCTGCTCGACGCCTACCACGAGGGCGCGGCCGCCCTCCCCGAGCCGTTCGGGGCATGGGCCGCCGCCTGTGTACGGGACGTCGACGCGGCCGCCACCGCCGAGGACCTCGACCGGGGCGGGTTCGCCGGTCTGCAGTTGCCGGCCGACGCCCTCGCCGACGCTGCCGGCTACGCGCGCTGCGCCCCGCTGCTGGACCTGCTGGAGGACCGTGACCTCCCGCTGTTCGTGCATCCCGGCCCGGCGGGGAAAGCGGGCGCCGAGGGGCCGGGCTGGTGGCCGGCGATGGTGCCGTACGTGCAGCAGATGCACGCCGCCTGGTTCGCCTTCCGTGCCTTCGGCCGGCCCCGCCATCCCCGGCTGCGGGTCTGCTTCGCCCTGCTGGCCGGGCTGGCGCCGTTGCACGGGGAGCGCTTCTCCGCCCGTGGTGACACGGCGCTCGCGGGGACGGACGCGCGGGTGTTCGTGGAGACGTCGTCGTACGGCCCCACCGCGGTGGACTCGGTCGTGCGGGCCCTCGGGGTGGACGCGGTGGTCCAGGGCTCCGACCGGCCCTACGCGGAGCCGCCGCTCCACCCCGGCTTCGGCCTGGGGGGAGCGGCGGCGTACGCCTTCCGTATCGCCAATCCACGGCGGCTGCTCACGGGCGAGGACTGAACCGCTGTCAACGGCCGGTACGGATCAGGCCCGTCAGATAGCGCCACAGCGACGAACGCTGCCGGGCGGAACGGTCCCGTGCCACCGACCCGGCCAGCCCCGGCTCCGTCACCGCCTCCCCCGCGAGGTCCGTCTCCGCGGGTTCGGCCGTGGACGGCCCGGAGGTCGGGGCCAGGGTGTAGCGGACGGGCAGTGAGCGCAGACCGCGCATGAACGGCGAGGAACGCCAGGGAAGTTGGTCGACGGGCAGCGCCAGCTCCAGATCGGTGAACCGCTCGAACAGGCGGCCTACACCGACCGCCGCGACGGTGGAGGCCAGCTCGCGGGCGGGGCACTGGCGGCGGCCGGCGCCCCAGGAGAGGTGCGCACGGGTGCTGACCGTGGTGTTCGTCGCCGCGTGGCCGGCGAAGACCGGGTCGGCGTGCGCGGCGGCGGAGGAGACCCAGACCGGGTCGCCCGCGCGGATGGTGTAGTTGCCGAGCGGGGTGTCCTTGGCGGCGAAGCGCGGGACGAAGTTCACCAGCGGCGGCTTGCGCATGACCACCCGGTTCATGGTCTCCCGGACCATGCCGGCGGACAGGCTGGCGCGGATGCTGCCCTCGCCCGAGAGGACCTCGACGACGGTGTTGGAGATGAGGATGCCGACGTGGTCGGAGGTCATGCCCAGCAGCATGAACAGCTCGCGGGCGAGTTCGTCGAGCGTGAGGCCGGGATGCGCGGCGAGGAGGTGGGAGGGGAAGTCGTCCCCGGGGGTCTTGAGCTTCTGCGCCGCCAGGTCGGCGAGGGCCGCCAGCAGGCGTTCCAGGGCAGGCTCGGCGTCCGGGCCGGCGTCCAGCACCCGCCACATGTCCATGAGCGCGTCGTCGCCCTGGGAACCGGGGAAGCCGAGGAGGTGGCTGGCCGCCATCAGCGGCAGCGGCCGTGAGTACTGGGCGGACAGGTCCGCCAGGCCCGTACCGCCGGCCTGGCCCACCAGCGTGATCAGGTCGTCGGCGCAGGCGGTGACGGCCGCCTTGAGCCGCTTGGCCTGGGCGTGGCGCGGGTCCTGGAACGGCCGGAGCGCGGTGTCCCACGCGGTCCGCAGCGGCTTGTACCCGGCGCCGCCCTGGATCAGTACGTGGTTGACCTCCAGGGAGGGACCGAGCGGCCAGTCGGCGGGCACCCGGCCCTCCGAGCGGGCCCGCCAGTTCTCCAGTCCCTTGGGCCAGCCGTCGTCGTCCTGGAGCACCTCCAGGGACTCCTTGTAACCGAGGACCAGCCAGGCGGGGACGCCCAGCAGATCGACCGGTGCGACCGCGCCGTGCCGCTGCCGCAGCCGCTCGTACACGAGGGAGGGGCGCATCTCGTAGTCCCGGGTCAGCAGCGGTTGGGGATCCAACGCCTCCAACCGCCGGTCGTCCGCGTCCACGGACCCGCCCTCGCCCGTCTGGGATTCCACCGCCATGCCGCCCCTCCGACACTCCCCGTACCGGCGCACCTTCATTCGGTAGCCGGAACCGGTGGGGACCTTACCCCAGGCCAACCCGTCGGAGAACGACGGGTAGCCGGATTCACAGGCAGGGACACGACAAAGGGGTCACGCGTCGCCAAAGGTCGCGGCACCCCGGTGCCGGCGGGTGTCCGGCCTCCCCGCGCCAGGCCGTCAGTGCCGTGCCACCACCCGCAGGGTTTTGACCGACTGGTCGGCCGCGTCCGGGATGAGGACGCCGTGCTCGACGCCGCTGCGCAGGTAGTCGAGGACCGCGTCGGTGATCACCTCGCCGGGGGCGATCACGGGGACGCCCGGCGGGTACGGGCTGATCATCTCGGCGGCGATGCGGCCCGCCGCCCGCTCGGCGGGCACATGGTCGACCTCGGCGAAGAACGCGTCGCGCGGCAGCATCGCCTGCTCCAGCTCCAGTGCCGACGCCTCCGGCAGATGGACCGGCGGCTGCCGTTCGATGGTGTCGGCGCTCTCGACGAGGGCACGCAGGGAGTCGAGCAGGATCTTCTCGGTCCCGTCGTCGTCGGCGTGGGTGATCGAGGCGCTGATCCGGCAGGTGTCGGACCCGCCGACGTCCACGTGACGGTGGGTCCGCAGCCACTCGGCGGCCTGCATGCCGCTGATGCCCAGTTCCCGTACGTCGATGACCAGCTTCAGCGGGTCGAACTCGGCGGCGAGGCCCTCGTCGACAACCTCCCGACCCATCGGCCGCAGGCCGGGCAGTTCACCCGCGGTGGCCCGGATCCGGTGGACGCGGCGCACCGCCGCCTCCAGCAGGTCGTGTCCCTGCTGGACCATCTGGCGGCGCCAGCCGTCGAGCGTCGCGAACACCAGCGACGAGGCGCTGGTGGTGCCGAGCAGGTCCTCGCGCTGTTTGAGGGCCTCCGGCGAGACCCGGTCGTACTGGAGGTGGAAGACGGAGCTCTGCTCCACGGCGCTGCCCATCTTGTGGACGCTGGTGACCACCAGGTCGGCCTCGGCGTCCATGCCCCAGGCGGGCAGCGCGGGGTGGAACGGCAGATGGGCGCCCCATGCCTCGTCGACGATGAGGGGGATGTCGTACTCGTGGCACACCCGGGCCACGCCCCGGATGTCGGCGCAGGTTCCCCAGTCGGTGGGGGTGATCAGCAGCATGCCCTTGGCGTCCGGGTGTTCCTCCAGACGGCGGCGTACGTCGTCCGGCTCCGGGGGGTGGGCGATGTGCCGTTCGGTGTCGAACTTGGGGTGGACCCAGATGGGTTCGACTCCATTGACGACGACGGCGGCGATCACGGACTTGTGGGCGTTGCGGGAGAGCAGCATCTTCTCGCCGGGGCCGGCCACGGAGAGCATGGCGGTCTTCACCGACAGGGAGCTGCCGCAGGTGGAGAAGAAGGCGTGCTCGGCGCCGACGGCGTCGGCCATCAGCTCCTGTGCCTGGCTGATGACGCCCTGGGACTGGCGGCGGTCGTCGAGCCCGTTGAGGGAGAGGACGTCGGAGCGGAAGACGTCGAGCCCGACGATCTCCGCGACTCGCGGGTCCACACCGCGGCCCTGCCGGTGTCCGGGCGGCCCGAACACCGTGTCGCCGCGTCGCCGGAACTCTTGCAGCGCCTCCAGCACGGGTACCCGCGAGTGGTCCATGGCTCCTCCAGATGGGGTCCCGTCCGCGCGGCACGCTCGGCACCGCGCACGTACACCCACCGGGTTGCACGTGCGGGGCCCTCGAAACGCGCCGATCACCGCATGGGCGGCCCTGCAGGGGCCGAAGGGTCGGTCATCGCCCGCCGCGGGCGGCCTTCACGAAGGCGGTGATCAGGGCGGGGTCCTTGACGCCTCGGCTCCGTTCGACGCCGCTGGACACGTCGACGCCCCAGGGCCGTGCCGTGTCGATGGCGTTCCGTACGTTGTCGGGGGTCAGGCCCCCGGCGAGGAGCCATTGGGCACCGGGGTCGGCCACCGGCATCCGGGACCAGTCCCAGGCCATGCCGGAGCCCGGTACGGGCGCGTCGAGCAGCAGCATGTCCTCGCCCATCTCGCCGCAGCACGGCACCGAGTCGCCGAACGCGGCGGCGCGGATCAGCGTGCGGCCGTCCGCCGCCAGCGCGTCGTAGTAGCCGCGGTCCTCCGATCCGTGCAGCTGGACGGCGCGGATGCCCGACTCGGCGGCCAGGGACCGTACGTCGTCCAGGCTCTCCCCGCGGAAGACCCCGACGGTGAGGATGTGCTCGGGGATCCGGCGGGACAGCCGGGCGGCGGTCGCCGCGTCGACGCGGCGCGGGCTGGCGGTGAGGACGAATCCGATGGCGTCGGCGCCCGCCTCGACGGCCGCGTCGACGTCCTCCTCGGTCCGCAGCCCGCAGATCTTGATGAAAAGGGAGTCACTGGAGTTGCTCACCGCCCCAGACTGCCTCATCGGGGGCGCCCACGGGACCGCGACCTGCCTGTCCGGAGGGTGTGCGGCTCAGTCCCACGCCCCGGACAGCCGCCGGGTGACGACCGTGCTGAGGACGCGGACCCCCCGGGTGGAGCCGGGGTCGATGCCGGTGAGTTCCCGTACCCGGCGCAGGCGGTAGTCCAGGGTGCGGGTGTGCACGTTGAGGGCGGCGGCCGTGGCACCGCGGTGCATGTCGTGGCGGTAGTACGCGTCGAGGGTGACGAGGAGGTCGGGGCCCGGCTCCAGCCGCCCCACCAGCGCGCGGAGCCACGCGTCGACGAACGGTACGTCCGCGACGGCGACCTCGGTGAACACATCGGCCACGGTGTACGGCCGCAGCCGCTCGGACACCGGGCGCAGCGGGGCCGCCCGGCTGACCCGCCGGGCCCGGTCGAGGGCGTCGGCCAGCTCGGAGACCGGCGCGGCGGCGGTGCCGACGGCACAGGGCCGGCCGAGGGCCCGGGCGAGGTCCCGTACGGGGGTGGCGACGAGGTCGGGCACGGAGTGCGCCGGCGTGGTCTCGGCGAGGTCCCGGGACAACGGCACCAGGACGATCAGTTCACCGTCCTTTTCACCGCTCTCGGTGGAGCGGGTGACCAGTACGTGGTGGGTTTTCACCAGTATCTCGATGTCGGGGTCCAGGGTGCTGTCGTCGGCGGGGCGGCCGGGGGCCCGGATCACCGTCACCGCGCAGAATTCGGGCAGTTCCGTGTCCGTGACGGCGGCGAGTTCGGCCGCCATGGGATCACCGGTGAGCAGTGACCGGGCCAGCAGGTCGATTTGCTCGACGTACGGCAAACGGCGTCGCATTACCGTCACGAAACCCTGCCGGTAGGCGCTTATTCCCCGCTCTCCCTGCGGGGCGAACCAGCTCATCATCCGCATGAGTTCTTCCACTCCGCTGCCGCGCTGCGCCTCGATCGCCTCGTTGATCTCACGCAGCATGAGCGCGGTGTGCAGGCGCAGTACTTGCTGTCGCGAAGAGGGTGACATTCCCGCATCGGCCCGCACCTCGCCCATCAGAGAGATGGAGTCGAGGTCGGTGTCGCTCAACTCGTCGTTGTCCGGGGAGAGTTCTACGGTACGCCGCCGCAGCCACACCGCGTACTCCAGCGTCTCGGCCCTGGCTCGCCGGTTCGTGTCCAGGATCGCGAACTCCGGAATCTCACGCGCGTACGTCTCGACCTCCCGGCGGGCGTTGGTCGACGCCTGCCGGGCCAGCTCGGCGAAGAGGCTCCCCATGGCAGGAGCATCCCATTCCGCCGGAACCGGCCGACAGACCGGTTCCGGACCCCTTCATCACTGTGCGCAAAGCCGAAGCCGGGATACCTACGGCGCTTTTGTCACAGTGCGCAAAATTCCCGGATCAGGGCGTTCTCGCCCATCGACTCCACTTGTGGAGGCACTGTGAAGTCGGCTTAATGGGGACCGATTCCGGCCCGCGGCCCGCAATCACCGGGGGAATCAATACGGATTCGGTCCGGAAATCTCTCAGCCTGCGCGCCGGGTGCCGGCGCACCACCGAAACGGGAGGGACACACCGTGAAAGCGAGTATCCGAAAGAGAATCGCGGCGGCGGCAGCGGTCATGGCCACGTCGACGGCGCTGCTGCTGAGCGCTCCGGGCTCCGCCTCGGCCGCCCCCGCCGCCGTGCCCAGCCTGCGGGCGTTCGGGATCACCGGCGACGGCACGGTGATGGCCACGTTCACGACCGACCGCCCCGACATCCTCAACTGGGTCAGGGCCGTCGTCGGGCTCAGCGGTGACACGGCCCTGGTCGGCATCGACTTCCGGGTGCAGGACGGACTGCTGTACGGGGTCGGCAACAAGGGCGGCATCTACACGATCAAGATCCCGACGACCGGCCAGGACGTCGTGGTCACCAAGGTGTCCCAGCTCCAGTACGCGCTGAACGGCACCACGTTCGGCGTCGACTTCAACCCGGCGGCCGACCGGCTGCGGGTGATCAGCGACAACGGCCAGAACCTGCGGCACAACCTGAACGACCACTCGACCATCCAGGACCTGAACCTCACCACCCCGCCCACCGAGGGCACGACCAAGGGTGTCACCGCCGCCGCCTACACGAACAACGACCTCAACGCGGCCACCGCGACGACGCTGTTCGACGTCAACACGAACACCGACCAGGTCGTGATCCAGTCCCCCGCCAACAACGGCACGCTCGCCCCGACCGGCAGCCTCGGCGTCGATGCCCAGCTGAAGGCCGGCATGGACATCTACAGCACCCTGAGCGGCGGGCGGACGGTCGACAACGCCGCCTTCGCCTCCCTCACCCCGTCGGGTGCGAGCACCCCGACGCTCTACACCGTCGAACTCCTCACCGGCCAGGCGACCCCGATCCGTCAGTTCCCGCTCAACATCACGGATCTGGCGATCAGCCTCACCGGCAGCTGACCCCTCCCCGTCCGGGTCACCGCAGGGTGGCGGGGTCGAGGTCCGTTCCGACGACGAGGGTGACCACGCCCCGCGCGGCGCCCGCGTCCTCGGCGGCCCGGACGTCGGGCAGGCGCGAGGTGAGGACCTTCGCCTGCTTCGCCAGGTCCTGCGGGTAGGTGACCGTCGTCTTCGCGGTGGTCTCGGGGGCGTTGCCCGTACCGACGACGGTGATCCCGGCCGCGCGCAGCTTCTCGGCGACGGCGGCGGCGCGCCCCGTGACCCCGGTGCCGTTGAGGACCTGGACCCGTACGTTCGAGGCGTAGACGAGGCCCTCCTTGGCCCGGGTCTGGAACTGCTTCTTGTCGACCTCGCGGTCCTTGGCGAGAGCGGTGAACAGGTCGGCCGCGTAGGGGTACTGCCAGACGACGTTGGCGCGATCGCTCGGGACGTCCGCCTCGCGGGGGTAGTTGGGAACCGTCAGGAAGGTCAACCGGTCGCTGGGGATGCCCTTCAGTTCGGAGGCGAGGTCGTACAGCGGGTCGATGCCCGCGAGATCCTCGTCCGTGGTGAGGGACTTGGTGGCGGACTGCATGAAGTCGTACAGCGCGCCGGGGCTGGTCAGTTTGGACTTCGCCTTGGCGGCGAGGGCCTCCATGAACTCCTGCTGGCGTCCGATGCGCCCGATGTCGGTGCCGTCGCCGACGGCGTAGCGGGTGCGGACGTAGCCGAGGGCGGTCTCGCCCTTGACGGTCTGGCAGCCGGGTTCCATGTCGAGGAGGGCGTTCTCGTCGTGGATGGCCTGCTCGGGGCAGACCTCTATGCCCTCCAGGGCGTCGACCATCCCCTTGAAGCCGGAGAAGTCGACGGACATGAAGTGGTCGATGCGCAGCCCGGTGTTGGCCTCGACCGTCCGGATCGAGCAGGCGGCGGCCCCGGCGACCTCGCCGGTGGAGCCGCCGATCGCGAACGCCTCGTTGATCTTGGCCCGGTGCGGGCCCGAGGTGCCGCCGCCGCCTTTCTCGCACGCCGATATCTCGACCCACGAGTCACGGGGGAACGACACCACGGTCGCCCACTTCCGGTCCGCGGGGATGTGCAGCACCATCAGCGTGTCCGACTGCATGGTGGTCAGGTTCCGGCCGTACTTGGCGTTCTTCCCGTCACGGCTGTCCGAGCCCACGACCATGATGTTCTTGGACCCGGGGCTGAGGTTCACCGGACGGTTCCCGCCGAGCTTGTCGTCGACGTCGGCGGCCGTGATGTTGTCGTCGAGGTCCTTGTACACCCAGGCGCCGACCCCCGCGACACCGAGCACGACCACCGCGGACACGCCCGCGACCCAGCCGACGATCCTGCCCCGCCGTGTGAGCCGCGTTCCCCCGCTCCCGATCCCGGCACGCCGCCTTCCCGTACCACCCACCGGCGTTCCCCCCGCCTCGGCCGCACCCGGCCGGTCGACTGACTCTCCACGCCCGGCACTTGTGATCACCGAACCCGAGGACTCTATCCCTGGAGAGATACGCAAGGACGCCCAACTCGGCTCACCCACCCCGCCGGCCACGCCCCGGTGCGGGGCTCAGCCGCAGATCTGGCGGCCCCACTCGCCGTACGGGTAGCCCGTGTTGACACCTGTGTCGGCGCTGCCGGTGCCGCAGGAGCGGGTGTTGGGGGTGTAGACCATAAGGCTCCACTGATAGGGCTCGCCCGCGGCCACGTTGCCGCGGCCCACGGTCAGGGCCGGGCCGTCGGCGCCGGCGGGGCGGGTGATCTCCGCGTTGTTGCGGCAGGGATGCCCGCTGCAACTGGTGGTGTTGGACTGGACGCGGATCCACTGTGTCAGGCAGGTGTTGCTGTAGCGCATCTCGATGGTGCCGACCTGACGGGTCGTGCCGGGCAGATAGAGGGGCGCGGAGGCGAGGGTCTTGGCGTTCGAGGCGCAGCCCGTGGCCGCCGGGTCTGCGCCGTCATAAGGGCTGGCGGCATGGGCGGGGGAAGCGCCCTGCACGGTGAAGACTGTCGCGAAGGCGGCTGCGACGAACGCCATCGCCAGCGTCTTGCGGCGGCCGCCGCTGTTCAACTCGAGCATGTCGTGTGTCCCATTCCGATCGTCGGGTTCCTGGTCGTGTGTTCATGGCCCTGGAACTGCCAGGGACTTCAGCACAGGCGGACATCCGGCAGTTGGTTGTCCGGATGGCTGATGTAGATGTTGGAGATGTAGCCGCCGTACTGGGGCAGATACGCCCACCAGTCGTTGGTGTACGGGGGAACGGAGACGGACTGGCCCTTCTTCTGGCAGCCCACCAGTACCTCCACTCCGGCGGGCAGTCGGGTCAGCGCGTTGTTCCCGATGCGCGGTTCACTGCGGACAGCGACCTCGGAACTCCACGTTCCGTACCACTTTCCGGTCGGCGCGACGCCACCGGGAACATGCAGCGAACGGGTCAGTCGACCGATGTCGGTGTATGCCTTCCCGTAGGACGTACCTGCCTGGTGCTGGGTGAAGACGGCCACGATGGAGCGGTCCCCGGCCCCGACGGTGCCGGTGGAGTGCAGGACCGGGCGGGTCAGGTCCACGGCCGCGGCGGCGGCGGGCTCGGCATCCGTCGCCGTCCCGGCCGGGACGGTGCTCGCGGGGCCGCACGTGCCCTCCGGGTACGAGTCGCCCGACCAGCCCTGCTTCACGGCCCAGGGGCGCTTGAAGGCGCCGGCGATGCCGAAGTGCTGGTCGAACTTGTCCGACGCGCAGCGGGTCGACTGACGCAGGTTGTCCATGATGAAGGTGCGTACGGACGTGGGGGCCTTTTCCAGGATGTAGCGGTAGACCGTCACCGTGTCGCGGGCCGACATGGCGGTGTAGCCCCAGTAATTCGGGTCGGCGGGGGGCTCCGTGTCGCTCAGTTCGAGGTTGTCGCGCATACGGGTGACGATCGATGTGGAGCCGTGGTTCGACCAGTAGGAGTTGGCCGCGTCGTCGTCGCTGCCGCGGAGCATGGGTTCCAGCCAGGCACGGTCGGCGGCCGGAACAGGGGAGCCGGGGTCTCGGTTCCAGAAGTAGTCCAGGACCATCAGCAGTTTGACGATCGAGGCCGAACGGAATTGCGTGCCCGCGTTCAGCTGCTCGGTGAAACTGCCGGTCCGCCGGTCGAAGACGGCGACCCCGGCGGTGACACCGACGGGCACGACGGCGCTTGTACGTGCGGCGGCCGAGGGGGCGTCGGGTCGTGCCGGGGCGGCGGCAGCCGAAGGGGAGAACACGGCGCCGACGAGGGTCAGGGAGAGGAACGCCGTGACCGTGGAGAGAAGACTCCTGTGTCTGCGACCCGTGGTGGCCTTGGTGGAGGCGGTGCAGCGCATATCGTCATCGACCTTCACGTGAGGAGAGGGCAGGGCGCGGCCAGGTGCGTGGGGTGACATCGGCGACCGTGGCGCGGGTCGCGCGCCCGTCGGGGACGCGCGACCCTGCTGTTCCGCCGCGTGTCAGGGGCACTGGCGGATCTGCTGCTTCCAGACGTCGGGGTTGCCCGTGTTCAGGTACCAGTCGTTGACGTAGCCCCAGCGGCTGTTGGGGAGCTCGATGGACATCCAGTAGCGGTAGTTGGCGTTGTCGTAGGCCCCGTCGCCGAGCTTCCAGCAGGACAGGCCGACCTCGTCGCCGTTGTACAGCCTGCTGTAGGCGGGCTCGATGGACTCGTAGTCGTAGCCGGGGCCCCGGCGCACCAGCAGATACGAGCCCGGGTCAATGCCGGTGACCGTGGTGCAGGAAATCCGGCTGCCGGACCTCTCGCACTGGTGGATCGCGGCGTTCGCAGGTGTCGCCGTACCCAGGAGCGCCGCCACGGCGACCGCCGTGCTCGCCGTGGCCAGCGTTTTTCCGCGTCCCATGCGCATGTCGGGTGTGCCCTTTCGTTTCACTTCAGTACCGCACCGAAGCTTGCCGACCCGCGCCCCGCAACCGCCCTCCCTTTCGGTCAGGACCGAAACCCGCTGGTCGCGGCCTGTGGCCATGTGCTGCACAAGCGCCGATCAGCTCCCGGCGGCAAGCTCGACCCCAACGCGGCGCACCCGTCGAGGACTGACGTCGCGTCCGTGCGACCGGGCCGTCACCTGCCCCAGATCTTCCGGTACGCCTCCTGGTAGCCGGACGGGTTCCAGGTGGTGGCGCCCTCGCTGTTGTCGGCGGTGGTGATGTGCACGGGGGCCACATATCCGCTGGCGGGGCTGTCGGAGAAGGCCCGGTTGAACTCGTCGACGATCTGCCAGCCCTGGAGGGACAGCGGCTCGGGCACGGTGGCCGCCTGGTACTGGCGGCTGTTGATGCGCTGGAAGGCGGACGGGTCGCCGTCCCCCGCACCGATGTTGAAGGGCGGACCCGAGCCCTTCCGCCCGGCGGCGCGGAACGCCGGGGCGGCGTCGGCGAAGTACAGGTCGTTGATGGCCACGGAGTGGGTCCAGCGGTCCTGGAAGCGGGAGAGCAGCGAGGACACCTCTCGGGGCGTGCGGCTGCTCGCGTCCGGGATCGGGATGTTCTCGTAGGCCAGCAGCCGTACGCCCCGGCAGGTGGCCAGCTCTTTTCTGATCAGCTCGGACTTGTGCTTGGCGAAGGGGATCGAGGCGTCGGTGAACACCACGACCCCGGCGTTCCCGTCGGAGTCCGCGATGACCCACTGGGCGCTGAACCTGGCCACCTCCTCGACGCGCGTGGTCACGTTGGTGAAGAGCGGGGGCTGCCTGCTGGGGCCGGGCGAGGCGACCGCGTGCCAGCCGACGAGCGGGATGTCCGCCGCGTTCGCCCGGGCGACCTGCTGCGACGTCGAGTTGGGGTCGAAGCCGCCGATGACGATGCCGGACGGCCTGAGGGCGAGGGCCTCGCTCATCGCCGCCTGGATGCCCGCCGGGGTGCCGCCGCCGTCGATCACCCGGACGTTCCAGCCGATCACCCGCGCGGCCTCCCGTACACCGTCGGCGGCCCCGGCGACACCCGGGTTCGTCATGGTCTGCGCGACGAAGACGAGGGTCCTGTCGGCCACCGCCCTCGGGCCGGTCGTCGGCCCGTTCCAGGGGGCGTCGGTCCGCTCCGCCCTGCCGACGGCGTCCTCGGCCCTGGCGCGGACCGCCGGACAGCCGTCCGCGGTGGCGGTTGAGTCCCCCGAGTCGCTCGACGAGCCGCGTTCGCAGCCGGTCAGCGCGGCGGCCACCGCCAGCAGGAGGGCGGCGGCGGACCGGGTCGTGCGGGTGCCGGGGGCGGGGGTGCGGGGGTGGTGCACGGGGGCTCCTCGCGCAGGGGTGCGGGGCTCGGTGCCGCTGCGGGCGGTCAGGTTCATGGGCCACCGTCCTCGGGCGTCACGGCCGCGGCGTCGGGGGTGGTGGCGGCCCCGGTGCGCAGCCGACGGCGCGCGGAGTAGCCCGCCAGGCCGACGGCGAGCAGCAGGGTGCCGCCGTGGAACAGCGGGACCGTCCAGAACTCGGCGCCCAACTGGGCGATGCCGGTGAGGCCGACGGCGAGGACGGCGACCGCCACCAGGGTGCCCAGGGGGTTGGGGCGGCCGGGCCGGATGGCGGTGGCCCCGAGGAGGGCGCCGACGAAGGCGGGCAGCAGATAGTCGAGGCCGACGCTCGGGTTGCCGAGCTGCTGCTGGGCCGCGAGCAGGACGCCCGCGCAGCCGACGATCAGCCCCGAGGTGGCGAAGGCGCACACGGTGTACTTGCGGACCGGGATGCCGACGAGGTCGGCGGCGCGCGGGTTGGAGCCCACGACGTACAGGTACCGGCCGAGCGGCAGCCGCTCCAGCACCACCCAGAGGACGACCGTGAGGGCGAGAACGTAGAAGGCCGGGACGGGGAGGCCGAGGAACGTGGAGTCGTAGAGGTCGGTGAAGCCGTCCGGCAGTCCCTCCGGGCCGGGGACGATCCGGCCGCCGTCGGTGAGCCAGCCGGTGACGGCGTACATCATGCTGCCGGTGCCCAGCGTCGCGATGAGGGAGTCGATCCGGCCGAACTCGACGATGACGCCGTTGAGGACGCCCACGGCCGTTCCCCCGGCGACCACGACGAGGCAGGCCGGCGGCCAGGGCCAGCCCGCGTCGACGATGAGGTGCAGCACCATGACGTGCGCCAGCCCGAGGCCGTAGCCGAGGGAGAGGTCGAACGCCCCGGTGACGATGGGGACCATCGCGGCCAGGGCGAGGACGGCCGGGATGGACTGCGTGGACAGGATCGAGTCGAGGGTGTCCAGCGTGGGGAAGGTGCGGGGCAGGGCGAGGGAGAAGACCAGGTAGAGCAGGCCGGTGAGGACCAGGAGTCCGTACGCGCCGGCGAGATGCCCGGCGCGGCGGGCCGGGTGGTGGGGGCGGCCCGGTCGGCTCACAGGATTCCGGCGGCTCAGCGGGTTCCGGCGGCGCGGCGGGGGCGGGGCCGTCATGGGGTCCCGGCGGTTCGGGAGGGGGGCAGGGCCGAGGCCGCCCGGGTGAGGGCGTCGACGGTGAGGGCGGGGCCGCTCAGCTCGGTCGTCACGGTCCCGCGGACGAAGACCAGGGCGCGCCCGCAGACGCCCGCGACCTCCTCGGAGTCGGTGGAGAGCAGCAGGACGGCGAGGCCCCGGGTGAGCGCCTCGTCGAGGAACCGGTGGATGGCGGCCTTGGCCCCGACGTCGACGCTCGCCGTGGGCTCCTCCAGGATCAGCAGGACGGGTGCCGCGCGGAGCCAGCGGCCGAGCATGACCTTCTGCTGGTTGCCGCCGGACAGCGTGGCGATGCCGGCCTCGCTGTCGCGGGGCCGGACGGAGAGCCGGTCGATCAGGGCGACGGCGTCGGCGCGTTCCTGGCGGGGCCGGATCCAGCGTGGCGCCCGCGCGCCCGCCGCGCCCGGGTTGGCCAGCAGGTTCTCCCGTACGGTCAGCTCGGTGAGGCAGCCCTCCCGCTGCCGGTCCCCGGGCACGAAGGCGACCCCGAGGGCGACCGCCTCCGGAACCGTACGGGGCCGGTAGGGGCGGCCCGCCAGCAGGGCGCGTCCACCGAGGAGAGGCCGGGCGCCCGCGAGGGCCCGGCCGAGGTCCATGTGTCCGGCGCCGGACAGCCCGACCAGGCCCACGGCCTCCCCGGCTCTCAGGGCGAGGTCGACCGGTCCGGCTCCGGCGGTCCGTACGCCGTCGAGCAGCAGGACGGGCGGGCCGTCGGCGCGGGCCGGGGCCGGGCGGTGGCCGACGGGTTCCTCACCGGTGATGTCGCGGACGAGGCTGCCGGGGGCGTGGCCCGCCAGGGGGCCGTGGCGGACGAGGCGGCCGTCGCGCAGGACGGCGAAGGTGTCGGCGACCTCGTACACCTCGTCCAGGCGGTGGCTGACGTAGAGGATGCCGTGGCCGCGGTCTCGCAGGGTATGCAGGACGCGGAAGAGCCGGGCGCAGTCGGCGGCGGGGAGACGGGCGGTCGGCTCGTCGAGCACGAGGAGCTTCGCCCGTGCCGCGAGGGCGCGGGCGACGGCGACGAGGGAGCGTTCGGCGGGGGCGAGCCGGGACACGGTGGTGTCGGGGTCGAGATGGCCGGCGACGCTCCGCAGGGCCTCGGCGCAGCGCTCCCGGGTCCGGCGCCAGGAGATCAGCCCGGCGCGGCGGGCGTACCCGGTGCTCAGGGCGATGTTCTCGGCGACGGACATCCACTCCACCAGGCCGAGGTCCTGGTGGATGAAGGACATGCGGTGGGCGGCGGCGTGGCCGCCCAGGGGGTGCCCGTCGACCGTGATCCGTCCGGCGTCGGCCTGGTGGACGCCGGCGAGGATCTTGATGAGGGTGGACTTCCCGGCTCCGTTGGGTCCGAGGAGGGCGAGGACGCTTCCGGCGTGGACGTCGAGGTCGACCCCGGCCAGCGCGAGGGTCCCGCCGAACCGTTTGGTGAGCCCGCGGATGCGGACCAGCGGTTCCGTCCCGTCGGCGGGGACCTCCTGCGCAGAGGTGTCGTGAACGTCGTGCACGGACAGCTCCGGGGGTCGGCCTGGCGAGCTCTTCATGACTCGCGCCAGCGATAGTAACTGTACGTATCACACTAATCCCGGCATTTCATCACGGTCGAGGCTGCCGGTGCCGATGGCTCAGACGCCGTCGAGGTCGCAGGCGGCCCAGATGACCTTGCCCTCCGGCGTGTAGCGCGTCCCCCAGCTCTGCGCCAGCTGGGCGACGAGGAACAGACCGCGGCCGCCCTCGTCGGTGCTGGCCGCCCGGCGCAGATGCGGGGCGGTGTTGCTGGTGTCGGAGACCTCGCAGATCAGGCAGCGGTCGCGCAGCAGCCGGACCCGGATGGGGCCGCTGCCGTGGATGATGGCGTTGGTGACCAGCTCGCTGAGCATCAGCTCCGCGGCGAAGGCGGCCTCGTCGAGACCCCACTCGGCCAGCGTGCGCATGGCGGAGGCGCGGACCTCGCTGACGCGGGCCGGGTCGGCGGGCAGCTCCCAGGTGGCGATGCGCGCGGGGTCGAAGGCGTGGGTGCGGGCCACGACCACGGCGATGTCGTCGGCCGGATGGGCCGGTGCCACGGTGTCGAGGACCGCCCGGCACGTCTCCTCCGGGGTGCGCTCGGCCTGCGCGAGGGCGGCGCTCAACTGGTCGAGCACCACGTCGACGTCGCGGGTGCGGTCCTCGATGAGCCCGTCGGTGTAGAGGACCAGTTCACTGCCCTCGGGCAGGTGGACCTCGACGGACTCGAAGGGCAGGCCGCCCAGGCCGAGCGGCGGCCCGGCGGGCAGGTCGGGGAACGAGACCGTGCCGTCGGGGCGGACCAGCGCGGGCGGCGGATGGCCGGCGCGGGCCATGCTGCACTGCTGCGTGGTCGGGTCGTAGACGGCGTAGAGGCACGTCGCGCCGATGATGCCGGCGCCGTGGGAGGCGGGGTCCTCGCGGTCCAGCCGGTTCACGAGGTTGTCGAGGTGGGTGAGGACCTCGTCCGGCGGGAAGTCGAGTTCGGCGAAGCTGCGGGCGGCCGTGCGCAGCCGGCCCATGGTGGCGGCGGAGAACATGCCGTGGCCGACGACGTCGCCGACGAGGAGGCCGATGCGGGCGCCGGAGAGCGGGATGACGTCGTACCAGTCGCCGCCGACGTCGGACTCGGCGGGCAGATAGCGGTGGGCGACCTCGACGGCGTCCTGGTCGGGCACGCCGTGCGGGAGGAGGCTGCGCTGGAGGGCCAGGACCATGGTGCGTTCGCGGGTGTAGCGCCGGGCGTTGTCGAGGGACAGGGCGGCCCGGTGGGCGAGTTCCTGGGCCAGCCGCCGGTCGTCGTCGTCGAAGGGCGCGGAGTCCAGGGCCCGGTAGAAGGTGGCGACGCCGAGGGCGACCCCGCGGGCCACCAGGGGCACCGCGATGAGGGAGCGGACGTGGCGCAGCAGCCGACCGGTGTGCTCGGGGTCCTGGGCGAGCCAGTCGGCGGCGGCCGTGAGATCGGGTTCCAGCATCGCTTCCCCGGAGGCCAGACAGCACAGCTGGGGCGCTGTCGGACCGTATTCGGCCTGTTTGCCCACGGGCTTGAAGGGCGGCTCGTCGCTGACGCCGTGGACCACGGTGCGCCGCAGGTCGGCGCGGGGGTCCATGGCTTCCTCGCCCCGCAGGACGGGTTCGGCGAGGTCGACGATGACGTGGTCGGCCAGCAGCGGGACGATCGTCTCGGCGAGCTCCTGGGCGGTACGGCGCACGTCGAGGGTGGTGCCGATGCGGGCGCCGACCTCCGACAGCAGCTCCAGGCGTCTGCGCGCGGCCAGGGCGTACGTCCCGACGTGCGGCTCCCCCACCATCAGCAGCCCGCGCGCGGGGGGTGCGGGGCGTGAGGGGTCGTGCGGGCCGTCGTCGACAGCGAGGGGCACGACAGCGGGGGCTTCCGGGGCGCCGGGGACGGGACCGGACGGGGCGAGGGTTCCGTCGTCGGCGGGTCGGGCGGGGGCCGCGACCAGGGGAATGCCGTCCAGCGCCGGGCGGTCGGCGGGCGCGGCCCGGGGTCCGAGGAGTTGCTCGAACTGGCGCGGGATGTCCGGGAGCGCCAGGGAGGGGCCGGGCAGGACGGCCTCGATGGCCATGCCCTCGACCCCGGAGGCGCTGGTCACGGGACGGCTCACGAGGGTGATCCGCCGACCGTCGGGCAGGGGCACGTCGACGGCCGCCCGCTGGGCGCGGGAGATCAGCTGGGCGGCCTTCTCCATGAGGATCGCCCGGTCGCCGGGGCCGAGCTCGAGGGCCAGGGCGTCCATCCGGACACTGTGGTGCAGGCCGCCGTCGGTCTTGGCCTCGGCCGCCGCGTACGCCTGGAGCAGCGAGCGCTCACGGGCGGAACTCTGCGCCAGCAGCCGCCGTTCGATGGCCGCGGCGGCCTTGCGGATCACGGGGGTCAGCGCCGGGTCCTCCGCGCTGCGGGGATAGCCGAAGCACAGGACGCCCTCGATACGGCCGCTCAGCGGGTCCCGGACGGGGAGGGCGCGGCAGGCGCTGCCCTGGGAGCGTTCGGCGAAGTGCTCGGCGCCGTAGACGCCGATGAGCCGCCGCTCGGCCAGGGCGAGGCCGATGCCGTTGGTGCCGGCGAACCGCTCGGCGAAGACGAACCCCGGGACGGTCTGGATCGCCGGGAGGCTCCGGGCCATCGACGCCCGGCCGAACCGGCGCATCAGCACCGTCCCGTTCCCGTCGGCCAGGGAGATGTTCATGGCACTGCCGGCGAACCGGGCCTGCAGCCGGTCGAGCACCGGCGTCGCCGCGCGGACGATACGGCCGTCGGGGTCGAAGTCGTCGTTGAAGGGCAGCTCGGACTGGTTCGGCGAGAGCCCCAGGGACCGGGAGCGCCGCCAGGAGTGCAGGATCGAGGTCCGCACCCCCGTCTCGACCGGTTCACCCTGGAGAAAACGCTCACGAAAACGAGCGGGTCCCGTGCCTTGTGTCGCACGACCCGTGAGAATCGGCTCGCCGTCGGACCTGACCACGCTCGCCTCACACGCGCCTTCGATAACCCGCTTTTCGGAAGTATCCGGCATTGACGAGGATACGGGCATCCGCAACCCGAGTCACGGTCGGCCATGGAGGCGCGCACGGAGCCGGACGGGCCGGAGGGCCGCAGCCGCCGCAGCGGCGGGCCGGTCACAGGACCGCGACCGGGTTGACGGGTGAGCCGGTGCCCCCGGGGACGTTCAGCGGGGCCACGACGAGCAGGAACGTGTACCGCCCCGCCTCCTCGGTGGCCGCGGCGAGCGCCTCCAGATCGAGGTTGTCCAGCAGGGGCACGCCCATCGCGGTCACGGCCAGGGCGTGGACCGGCGAGTGCACCCCGGGGACGGGCGAGGGCCGTACGTCGCTGTCGCCGTCGCCGCCGAGCAGGCAGACACCGCGTTCGGCCAGCAGGGGCACGGCGTCCACATGGAACCCGGCGCTCGCGGTGTCGGGGTCCCAGGCGCCGAGTTCCGCGCGGCGGCGGACCTGGCCGGAGCGCAGCAGCACCGCGTCGCCCTCGCCGATCGTCACCCCGAGTGCCTTCTCCGCCGCGAGGACGTCCTTCGCTCGTACGGCTCGGCCCGGCTCCAGCCAGCGGACGCCGAGGACGGCGGGGAGGTCGAGCAGCACACCCGTCGTGACGAGGGGGCCGAGCGCGGCCACCGTGCCGAAGCGGGCGCCGGCCGCGCCGACGGACTCGTGGGCCGCCCTGCCGTCGTAGAGCCGCCCCCGGTAGGCGATGTGGGACAGCGCGTCCAGGTGGGTGACGCCCTTGCCGTGGTAGTCGGCGGCGAGGAAGTCCTTGTGGGTCGTGGGCTCCGGGCTCTCCACGTCCCCGAGGTCGGTCATGTGGTGCAGGGCGGGCCTGCGGTTGTCGGGGCCCGGCCGGGTGTTCCAGGGCAACGCCATCGGCACGACCCGCCCGGACCGCACGTGCCCGGTGGCCCGCCTCACATGCTCCTCGGTCACCCGGTTCCACGCGCCCCGGTCGGCGGGGTCCCAGCGCCCCCAGGTGCGGACGGCCTCGAAGATCCGGTCGAACTCCTGCCGGGAGACGACGGGACCGTTCGGGGCGGCGACACCGTCGGGACCGGGCCGCTCGACCTGGGTCGCCGGACCGGGGTCGGTACGGGCCCCCTGACCGGGGTCGGCATGTGTTGCCCGACCGGGCTCGGCGTGGATCCCCTGACCGGAGTCGGCCCGCTCGGGAGTGACGGCCTGCTCCGGGGCGGCCGCTCGCTCGGGGTGCGGGGGCTCCGCGGACGTCGGGCTCATCGGCACTCCCCGTGGACGTTCACGAGCACTCTCCACCGGTCCACCGTGCACAGGTCAGAGCACCCGGCGCCACAGCAGCCGGGGGGCCACTCGGACGAGGGCCGCCGAGGCCAGGCCGAGCGCGGCGCCGGCGGCCACGTCGGAGGGGTAGTGCGCGCCGCTGTGCACGCGTTCGACGGCCACCGGCACCGCGAGCACCCCGCAAGTCGCGCCGACGGGCGGCCATACCGAGCCGACGGCGCCCGCGAAGGCGAAGGCCACGGCCGTGTGCCCGGAGGGGAAGGAGGAACTCTCGGGGCGGTCCCGGAGCGCCTCCGGCGGGACCCACTCCGGGGGTGGGCGGCGGCGCCGGTACAGCTGCTTCGTGACCAGGTTCGACAGGAGCAGCGCCGTCGTCATCCCGGCCACCCCTGCGGCCGCGGCCACCCGGCCACGCCCTCCCGTGGCCGCCAGCATCACCGTCACGGCCCACCACACCTTCGTGTGCTCGGCCGCCTCCTCGACCGCGGGCAGCACCCGCCGCGCCCACGGCGGCCCGCCGTCGATGACCCGGCGGGCCAGCCGTCGGTCCGCGGCGCGCAGCTCCACCATCACCTTCATGGGTGGTGTCCCTCCCGTCCGCGCCGCCCGGGGGGCGGCGACCCGGCGCTCACGGGCGCTCAGGTGCGAAGCCGTCGTCGGTCCTCGTCGGTCCACTTCCGCGTGTCGCGCGGCTGGACGTACGGCTCCTCCTCGACCGGATGGCCTCCCGCGACGGCCCGCTGACGGGCCAGCTCCGCGTCGAACTCCAGGCCGAGGAGAATCGCGAGATTCGTGATCCACAGCCAGACCAGGAAGACGATCACACCGGCGAGGGTGCCGTACGTCTTGTTGTACGAGCCGAAGTTGGCCACGTACAGCGCGAACCCGGCCGAGGCGACCAGCCAGATCAGCAGAGCCAGGAAGCTGCCGGGAGTCACCCAACGGAAGCCGCGCACCTTGGCGTTGGGGGTCGCCCAGAAGAGCAGCGCGATCATGACGGTGACCAGGGCCACGAGCACCGGCCACTTCGCGATCGACCACACCGTCAGGGCCGTGTCGCCCATGCCCAGCGCCGAGCCCGCCTCGCGGGCCAGGGCCCCGGTGAACACGACGATCAGCGCGCTGATCACCGCGAGGACCAGCAGGACGACCGTCACGGCGACCCGGATCGGCAGCACCTTCCAGACGGGGCGGCCCTCGGGGATGTCGTAGACGGCGTTGGCGGTGCGGATGAACGCGGCGACGTAGCCGGAGGTCGACCACACCGCCAGCAGCAGACCGACGATCGCCATGACGGAGCCGATCCCGGCGTTGCCCTGGAGCTGCCGCACCGCGTCCTGGAGGATTTCCCGCGCCGAACCCGGGGCGAAGCTCTGGATGTTGTCCAGCACCTGCTGGCTCGCCGAGCGGCCGGTGATCCCCAGGAGGGAGACGAGCACCAGCAACGCGGGGAAGAGCGAGAGGATCCCGTAGTACGTCAGGGCGGCGGCCCGGTCGGTCAGTTCGTCATCCTTGAACTCCTTCAGGGTGCCCTTCAGCACCGTCGACCAGGAGCGCCTGAGCACCTGCGTCGGCTGGTCCGGCGCCCGCCGCTCCACGTCCTCGTCGGGCCCGACGGACCGCTCGTCCTCCTCCAGTCCGACAAACCGGTCCTCGGGCGCTCGCTCCGTCCGGTACCCCGCACCGACGGGCCGTTCGTCCGGCGCCCTCCGGTCCACCCGTTCCTCCATGGCGTCGACCTCGCGGTCGTGCGCGTGGTGTTCGTCATGCCTTCTGAGCAGTTTCCGTGTCCGCACCATGCGGCACGCGTATCCGCACGCCGAGCACCTATGCGCTTGTTTGGGCATAAATGTCGAGCACCGGGTGCCCGGCCTGTCAGTCGCCCGGCTGATGTCAGAGGGTGTCCGTCGGGGGCCGGGACGCGACCATGCGGCGCAGTTCGGCCTTGACGAGCTTGCCGCTGGCGTTGCGCGGCAGTCGGTCGAGGAGCAGGAGCCGGGTGGGGAGCTTGTAGTCCGCGAGGTGACGGCCGGCGAACGCCCGGACCTCCTCCAGCGTGGGTGCCGCGCCGGGTGCGCAGGTGAGGACGGCGAGGACGGTCTCGCCCCAGATGGGGTCGGGCACGCCGAGGGCGGCCGCCTCCAGGACGCCGGGGCAGGCGGTGAGGACGCGTTCCACCTCGGCCGGATAGATGTTCTCGCCACCGCTGATGATCATGTCCTTGAGGCGGTCGACGATGTAGTAGAAGCCGTCCTTGTCGCGATGGGCGATGTCCCCGGAGTGGAACCAGCCGGCGTCGTCGAAGGCGGCGGCGGTCGCCTCGGGGTTGTTCCAGTAGCCCGGCGTGACGTTGGGGCCGCGGACGCAGATCTCGCCGCGGACGTCGGCCTCGTCGATGCCGTCCCCGGTGACCGGGTCGACGACGCGGATCTCGGTGTACGGCATGGGGGCGCCGGCGGAGCCGGTCTTCTCGCGGGTCAGCGCGGCGGGCAGATACGTGGCGAAGGGGGCTGTCTCGGTGAGCCCCCACGCCTGCTGGAGGAGGACATCGCGCTCGGCCCAGTCGTGGATGAGCCGCGGCGGCACGGGGGCGCCCGCGACGATCGGGGACCGCAGCGCGCTCAGGTCGGCCCCGGCGAAGCCCGGCTCGCGGGAGAGGGCGGCGTACATGGCGGGCACCGCGAAGAGACCGGTGACCCGGTGGCGTACGAGGTCGTCCAGGCACTGGGCGGGGTCGAACGCGCGGCGTACGACGACGGTGCCGCCGCGCAGCAGGGTGCGCAGGGTGAGGGCGTTGAGGCCGCCGATGTGGAAGAGGGGGGCGACGGCCAGGTTCACGTCGTCGGAGCGGGTGTCGACCATGCTGTCGACGTTCACCGCGTTCCACCAGATGTTGCCGTGGGTGAGCATGACGCCCTTGGGGCGGCCGGTGGTGCCCGAGGTGTACATCAGCACACCGAGGTCGTCCTCGTACAGGGGCACCGGCGGCCGTGCGGCGCGGCCGGGGCCGAGCAGCAGCGACAGCGGTGTCCAACCGGCCGGAGCCGTCGCCGGGGCCGGGCAGGCGGGGTCGGTGTCGACCAGGACCCGGCGGCGGGCCGGGATGTCGTCGGCGATCGACTCGACGAGCCCGCGGTGCCCGTCCTCGACGACCAGGGTGTGGGCCCCGCTGTCGCCGAGGATGTCGCGGACCTCCTCGGCGACGAGACGGAAGTTGACGGGGATGAACACGGCGCCGAGGTGGGCGGCGGCGAAGAGGGTGTGGAAGAAGGCGGCGCTGTTCAGACCCAGGTAGGCGATCCGGTCGCCGCGGCGCAGCCCCTGCTCGGCGAGTCCCGCGGCCAGCTCGACCGCCGTCCGGCTGAGCCGGGCGGCGGAGAACTCCTGGCCCTCGTAGTGGAGGGCGGTCGGGGTGGGGTACTTCGCTCTGCGGTGCAGAGCCGCTGCGGGGCTGATGTCGACGGCGGCCATGGCGGCGGCTCCTTCGCTGGCTGTCGTACCGGCTTCGCCGAACGCTCCGGAGAACTCCTCGTCGTCCCACCGTCCCACCGGGTGGCCACCGGTGAAACCGGACGGCGTCCCCCCAGGCGGCCACCGGTGAACCCGGACGCGGGGCTACGGGACCGCCGTCTCCTCCGGCAGTGCCTGTTCGGCCCAGATGGTCTTGCCGGTGCGGGTGTGGCGGCTGCCCCAGCGGCGGCTGAGCTGGGCGACGAGGAGGAGGCCGCGGCCGCCCTCGTCGAAGGCGCGTGCCCGGCGCATGTGCGGGGCGGTGCTGCTGGAGTCGGACACCTCGCAGATGAGGGTGGCGTCGCGGATCAGCCGCAGCTGCACGGGGGCGCCGCCGTAGCGGATGGCGTTGGTGACCAGTTCACTGACGATCAGTTCGGTGACGAAGGAGAGGTCGTGCAGCTGCCAGGCGGCGAGCTGGTCGCAGGCCAGCTTGCGGGCCTGCGCGACGAACGTGGGGTCGGCGGGGACGTCCCAGGTGGCGACCTGGTCGGCGGCCAGGCCATGGGTGCGGGCCAGGAGCAGGGCGACGTCGTCCGCGGGCCGGTCCGTCAGCAGGCCGCGCAGGACGCCGTCGCAGGTCTCCTCCAGCGGCCGGTTCTTGCCTCCGAGCGCCTCCCGCAGCAGGGTGAGCCCGTCGTCCACGTCGTGGCCGGCGGTCCGGACGAGGCCGTCCGTGTACAGGGCGAGCACGCTGCCCTCGGCGAGGTCGAACTCCGCCGTCTCGAACGGCAGCCCGCCCACGCCCAGCGGCGGCCCGGTCGGCAGGTCGAGGAACTCCACCTCGCCGTCCGGGGCGACCAGGGCGGGCGGCGGGTGGCCGGCCCGGGCCATGGTGCACTGCCGCGTGGTCGGGTCGTAGACGGCGTACAGGCAGGTCGCGCCGATCTCGCCGGGGCTGTCGGCGTCGTCGCCGTCCGCCGCCGTCTCGGTGTCGAGGCGCAGGACGATGTCGTCGAGCTGGGTGAGCAGCTCGTCGGGGGCGAGATCCACGTCGGCCAAGGTGCGGACGGCGGTCCGCAGCCGGCCCATGGTCGCGGAGGCCTGCACTCCATGGCCCACGACGTCGCCGACGACGAGCGCCACACGTGCCCCGGACAGCGGGATCACGTCGAACCAGTCGCCGCCGATCCCGGCGCGGGAGCTGGCCGGCCGGTAGCGGGAGGCGATCTCCACGGCGGCCTGCGGGGGCGCGTGGTGACGCAGCAGGCTGCGCTGGAGACCGAGGGCGATGGCGTGCTCGCGGGTGTAGCGGCGGGCGTTGTCGACGCACACGGCGGCGCGGGCGGCCAGCTCCTCGGCGAGCATCAGGTCGTCCTCGGTGAAGGGTTCCGGGTTGCGGTGGCGGGCGAGGAGCGACAGCCCGAGCGTGACGCCGCGGGCTCTCAGCGGCACCGCCATCAGCGAGTGGATGCCGTAGGTGTCGATGCTGCGGTCCCGCGTGGGCGAGTCCGCGGCCCACAGTCGCCGGACGGTGTCGTCGACCTCGTACAGCAGGGCGCGGCCGCTGGTCAGGGCGCGGCCCGGCGGTGAGTTCTCGTCGTAGGTGTGGCGGTTGCCGACGGGGATGGCGGCCTCGGGGCAGCCCTCCAGCACGGACCGCTGGGCGGTACGGCGGAAGATCAGGGGGCCGGCGCCCGGCAGGAGGGGCGCCTCCTCGCCGGCCAGCACCGAGTCGAGCAGGTCCACCATGACGAAGTCGGCGAAGTAGTCGGTGCACACCTCCGCGAGTTCCTCCGCGGTGCGCGCCACGTCGAGGGTGGAGCCGATCCGGCCGCCGGACTCGTTGACCATGGTGAGGCGGCGGCGGGCGAGGAACTGCTCGGTGCTGTCCAGCGCCACCAGGCACGTGCCGCGCACCGCGCCGGCGTCGTCCTTCAGGGGGCTGAGCGACACCAGCCAGGCGTGCTCGCGGGCCTCGCCGGGCGCGTGCAGCCAGGCCTCGTACGGCACCGGCTCGCCCGTGCGCAGGACGCGCCGTACCGCGGCGTCGAGCCCTTCGAAGCCGGGCAGCTTGCGCCTGCCGTCGACGGACTCCCCCACCCGGCGGCCGAGCAGGTCCTTCTCCGGCCGGCCCATCACGCCCTCCATGGCGGAGTTCGTGGCCACGGCGAGCCCGTCCTGGTCGAACAGGGCGATCGGTACGGGCAGCTGGTCCAGCGCCCAGCCCCGCAGCCGGGCCACGGGTTCCGGCACCATGGCCGTCACGAACCACCGGGCCTCCCCCGCCGCGTCCGTCAGAGGGTGGGCGACCAGTTCCAGCTCCACCCGGTGTCCGTCCCGGTGCCGGGCGTCGAGGGGGCCGCGCCATTCGGCCCGCCGGGTGAGACTGCGCCCGGCAGGGGCGGGAAGAGGGCCGGTCAGCAGCTCGGCGGCGGGTCGGCCGAGGACCTCCTCGGGCCCGTATCCGAGCAGGTCACGGGCACCGGTGCTCCACGCGACGATCACCCCCCGGGCGTCCACCGCGGCCGAGGCGACACCGTGCTCGCCCATCGTTCCTTCTCCCCACGACCTCTCGACGACCGACCTCTCGACGACCGGAGCCGCCGTGAGCGGCTCCGTGGGATCGACTGCTCGCACTGCTTTCCCGGGTTCATTGTGCGCCGGGCACTCCCCACGGCGCGCGACCGCGGAGCACGACGGTCCGGAAGGCGTCCGGTTCCGGGGGTGGCGTCCCACCGGTCCCCCGGCGAGGATGCCCCCTCGCGCGACACATCCTGCCGTGCGTCGCGGCGGTGGACACCCGCCCGGAGGGGGAGGGGGCCCGCGATGGGGGCTCATGCGGCACCGGGTCGTAGGGGACGCGCGCTGTGGGCCCCGACGGTTCTCCTGCTCCTGGCCGTCCTCCTCGGCGTCCCCCGGGCCGAAGGGGCACCCGTGTCGGCGGACGCCTGCCGTACCACGGGCACCTCGTTGCCGCGCGGCGACTGCGGGCCGTTCTGGCAGGTCCTCGCGGAGGACTTCAACGGTGACCGGGTGCCGCTGGGGTCGTTCGACGACTGCGCGCACGAGGTCGACACGTCCGCCGCGTACTGCGGGGGCCTGAGCGGCGCGTACCGCGACAACTGGTGGGCCTATCCGACGGGCTGGCCCGACACGGCCGGAGAACGGGGCCGGGAGGTCGTCGGCGTCTACCACCCGGAGGACACCGTGAGCGTGGGCCCTGCGGAGAACGGCGACGGACGGATGTTCATCCGGATGTGGCGGCCCACCGACGGAGGTCCCGTGCACGCCGCCGCGGTGATACCGCGTGCCGTCATGCAGATGAAGTACGGCAAGTACAGCGCCCGCATCAAGGTCACCGCGCTCGCTCCGGGCTACAAGTCCGCATGGCTCCACTACGGGGGCGGCTGCGAGATGGACCATCCCGAGGGCGAGTGGACGGACGGCCTCACCGCCTTCCATCATCCCTGCGGGGGTGGCGAACAGGGCTATTTCCCTGGGGCCGACGACTGGACGGAGTGGCACACCGTCTCCACGGAGTGGACGCCCGGTGAGGTGCGGTTCTTCGTCGACGGCAGGCTGGTCGGGCACGACACGCGGCAGGTGCCGGACCGGCCCCTGTCATGGGTCCTCCAGAACGAGAGCGCCCTACAGGGCCCCGCCGCCGCCCCCGGCAGCAGCGCCCAACTCGACATCACCTGGGTGGCGGCCTACGCGTACGACTGGAAATAGACCGGCGCGCCCCTGGGACGGTGACGTCGGGCGGGGGTGGCCAGGGGCCTTGCGCTGTCGCCGGTCAGTCCTCGCGCAGTGCCGTGTGGATCTCGGTCAGTGAGGTGGTCAGCCGCCGGTAGTCGGCAGGGGCCAGCGGCGCCACGAGGTACCGCTCGACGACCTGCCCGTGCGCCTCGGCTGCCCGGAGGAAGACGGTGCGGCCGTGCTCGGTCGCCTCGACGAGAACGCTCCGGCGGTCCTCGGGCGACGGCACCCGGCGGACCAGGTCCGCCGTCTCCATGCGGTCGACGAGCCGGGTGATGCCGCTGCTGGTCAGGGTCAGGTCGTCGGCGAGCGCCCGCTGCGAGACCTCCTCCCCCGGTTTCCGGCAGAGCCTGATGAGGACCTCGAACATGGTGTGGCTGATGCCGCACTCCCGCCTCAGGACGCTGTCGATCCGCTGTTCCATCAGGGTCGCGGCCTTGATCAGCAGCCCGAAGTCCTGGACGAGCCGGCTGTTGGCGGCGCGGGCCGTCTCATCCGCCGGCTGGGTCTCGGCATCCATGGGTGCGCGTCCTCTCCTGGCCCTGCCCTGAGCTTCTCTTGGCCCACTCCGGCACCGAAACCCGGCGCCGCGCTCGCTCACCCCCAGACTTTACTGCCCGGTCACCTACCGACATCTCAATCACTGAGCAATCAATTGCTGACTAGTCAATGAAATCGTATCGTGGGCGCACCGCCGGAAGAGTCCGAGAGAGGGGACGTCCGTGGACCTGAAGCACTGGCTGGGCCGAGCCGACGACGCGATCCAGAAGTGGGCCGGCACCTTCGGCCCCTACGAGCCCCACCCGTCCCTGCACGTGGACGACGACACCTTCGGCGCCCTCTTCGACGAGTTCACCGTGCGGCTGAGGGACAACTATCCGTTCTTCCACCCGAGCTACGCGGGGCAGATGCTCAAGCCTCCGCACCCGGCCGCGGTGGTGGGCCACCTCACCGCCATGCTGATCAACCCGAACAACCATGCCCTGGACGGCGGCCCCGCCACCGCCGCGATGGAGCGGGAGGCCGTCGCCCGCCTCGCCGAGATGTTCGGCTTCGACACCCACCTCGGCCATCTCACCACCAGCGGCACCATCGCCAACCTGGAGGCCCTGTTCGTCGCCCGGGAACTCCACCCCGGCCGGGGCGTCGCCTACAGCTCCGAGGCCCACTACACGCACGGCCGCATGTGCCGCGTGCTCGGCATCGAGGGGCACCCGGTGCCCGCCGACGGGCAGGGCCGGATCGATCTCGACGCCCTGGAGGACGTGCTGCGCACCGGGGACGTGGGCACAGTCGTCCTCACCGCGGGCACCACCGGCCTCGGCGCCGTCGATCCGATCCACACCGCGCTCGCCCTGCGGGACCGCTACGGCGTCCGCATCCATGTCGACGCCGCGTACGGCGGCTTCTTCACCCTGCTCGCCGGCGCCGACGGCCCCGAGAGGCTCCCCGCCGAGCCCTGGCGGGCAATCGCCCAGTGCGACGCGGTGGTCGTCGACCCGCACAAGCACGGGCTCCAGCCGTACGGGTGCGGTGCTGTCATCTTCCGCGACCCCGAGGTGGGGCGGTTCTATCTGCACGACTCCCCCTACACGTACTTCACCTCCGACGAGCTGCATCTCGGCGAGATCAGCCTGGAGTGCTCGCGCGCGGGTGCCTCCGCCGCTGCCCTGTGGCTGACCTTCCAGCTCCTGCCGCCCACCCCGGCGGGCCTCGGGCGGGTACTCGCGGCCGGGCGCCGTGCCGCGCTCCGCTGGGCCGACCTGATCGACGCGTCCGACGTCCTGGAGCTGTACCAGCGGCCCGAGTTGGACATCATCGGCTACTTCCCCGCCGTGGAACCGACGACGCTGACCGCCGTCGACGCCGCGTCCGCGCGCGTCCTGGCGGACGGCATGACCCACCCCGATCCGGTGTTCCTGAGCACCCTCAAGGCCGGCCGCGCGGCCTTCGCCGCCCGCCACCCCTGCGTCACGGCGGATGCCGACGGGGCACGCATCCTGCGCAGCGTCCTGATGAAACCGGAGTCGGAGCAGCACGTCGAGCGCCTCCACAACCGGGTCGAGCAGCTCACCCGGTCACGCTGAGCGCCTGCCGCGAGGGGCGGGGTCGGCCGCCGGCGGTCAACGCTCCGCCGGGCAGCACGCGGCGACAGCCTCCGAACCCGCCCTCACTCGGGGCGTGACCCGGTGCCGGCGACCAACGTTCCCGCCCATAGCAGCAGTTGGGCAGCCCCGTCCAGGGGGCCCGCTCCAGACCCACCGCTCCGGCTGGCGTCAACGCCCAAACACATGCCTGCCGGAGTGATCATGGGTCGGCCCGTGCCTACCGTGCTGTGGCATGCCAACCTTCTTACCGACAACGGCGAACGTCCGACGCGTCGGTCTCGCGGCCCTGGTGTCGGCCGTCGTCCTGGCCACCGGCCCGACGGCGACCGCGCAGGCGCCTGACCCACGCGTGGCCGTCGACTGCGGCACGCACGACCGGACCCGTCAGGCGCTGCGCGACCTCACCGACCACGACGGCATCGCCGGGGCCGCCGTCCTGGTGACCGACCCCACCGCCGGCAAGCACTGCGCGCGCTGGACGGAGACCGCCGGAACGGCGGACCTGCGCACCGGACGCCCGATGAACGCCACCGACCGGCTGCGGGCCGGCAGCGTGACGAAGACGTTCACCGCGGCGGTCGTCCTGCAACTCGTCGCCGAACGCCGCCTCTCCCTGGACGCCCCCGCCGACCGCTACCTGCCGGGCGTGCTCCCGGCGGACGGGCGCGACGGTCGCCCGATCACCGTGCGGCAACTCCTGTGGCACACCAGTGGGTTGCCCGACTATCTCGACGCCCCCGAGTGGGCACATTTCGAACGGTTGCGTTACCGCCACTTCGAGCCGCGTGACCTCGTCGCCCGTGCTCTCGAACTGCCGCGTCCGAAGAGCACATGGCACTACGCCACCACCAACTACCTCGTCCTCGGAATGATCGTCCGCGAGGTCACCGGCCGCTCCGCCGAGGAGGAGATCACCCGACGCGTCATCGAGCCCCTCGGGCTGCGTGACACCCACTGGCCGGGGGACGACGTACGCCTCCGAGGACCGCACTCCCGCAGCTACTTCACCGACGGCGACGGGCGGCGCGTCGACGGCACCGACTGGAACATGACCTTCGGCGGAGTCGGTGGCGCCCTCGTCTCCTCGCCGGGCGACCTGACACGGTTCGCCACCGCCCTGTTCGACGGACGCCTGCTGCCCGCACCCCAACTCGCGGAGATGCGACGGACGGTGGAGGTCGACACCGACCGGCTCTGGCCGGGCGCCCGCTACGGACTGGGCCTGATCTCGACGCCGCTGACCTGCGGCGGCCTGTGGTGGGGGCACGCGGGGACGGTGCCAGGCGGTCACCGGGCGCTGGTCGCCGTCGGGCCCGGTGGCCGGAGCGTCGCCGTCGCCCTGAACCAGGTGCCCGCCTCGCTCCGCGCCGAGTCCGACTTCCTGAACCTCGTCGACCAGTCCCTCTGCGAGGGCAGGCCCTCCGAAAGGACCTCCGCATGACCGACTCCCCCTCCCTCTCCTCCGCCCCGACGACCGGCGGTCCGCGCCGGCTCGTGTCGCGCGCCGCGGCGGGGGCCGCCCTCCTCCTGGTCGGGGCGCTCACCGTCTCCGTGTCGCCCGCCGCGGCGGAACCCGAGGGTGCGACCACCGACCCCCTCGCCCGCTACCACCACCAGCAGCTCGACTGGAAGAGCTGTGTGCTCGGGCCCGACGACGAGACCGGCAAGGAGCTCCAGAAGGCCGGCGCCCGGTGCGCCGACGTCACCGTCCCGTTGAACTACGCCGAGCCGGACGGCCGTACGATCACCGTCGCCCTCTCACGGATCCGGGCCACCGACACGGACCGTCGGGTGGGCACGCTCCTCCTCAACGGCGGCGGACCCGGCGGCCAGACGATCGGCGACCCGCCGTGGGTGCGCACGTCGATGAAACAGGTCGGCGAGCGCTACGACGTGGTGGGCGTCGACCCCCGCTTCGTCGGCCGCAGCACGCCGCTGGACTGCCACTGGCCCACCGGCTCCTTCATACGCGGCGCGGGAACGGACCGTTCGGGCTTCGACCGGATGGTGGCCCAGGCGAAGGACCTCGCCGAACGCTGCCGAACCACCCAGGGCGACGTCCTGCCGTACGCCACCACCCGGAACACCGCCCGCGACATGGACGTCGTCCGCGCCGCGCTCGGGGAACGCAAGATCTCGTACCTCGGCTACTCGTACGGCACCTACCTGGGCCAGGTGTACGCCACGATGTTCCCCGGCCGCACCGATCGCGTCGTCCTGGACGGCCTCGCCGCCCCCGACCGCTACAACCCGCGACTGCTGCGCGGCACGGAGCGGGCCAACAGGCGCGCCCTTGAGGGCTGGGCCGACTGGGCGGCGGCCCGCGACGCGACGTACGGACTGGGCCGGACCCGGGCCGAGGTCCTGGCGGTGGTCGACGGCGTCCAGGCGGCGGCCGGACGCACCCCGCTGCTGATCGGCGACCACCGGGTGGACGAGCATGTGCTGCCCGTCGTCGTGTTCAGCGGCCTCTCCCAGGACAACGACGCCGCCTACGCCGATCTCGCGCAGGCCGTACGGGACATGCGGCGTGCCGCCGACGGCCATGCGGTCACCCCCTCACCGGGGTTCGCCGCCACGCTCGCCTTCCTGCTGGACGGATCGGCGTCCGCCTACGGCAGCGCCCAGACGGCGATCCTGTGCGGCGACGCGTCCGCGCCACGCTCCCCCGAGGTGTACTGGCGTGACATCGAACGCGCCCGCCCGCAGGACCCGTTGTTCGGTCCCGTCACCCAGAACATCGGGCCGTGCGCGTTCTGGGACCCGCCGCGCGAGCGCCCGACGAAGGTCCGGGACGACCTGCCGGCCCTGCTGGTCAACGCGACCGGCGACCCACGCACCGTCCATGCCAACGCGCTGACGGTGCGCCGCATGTGGCCGTCCTCCCGTCTGGTCACCCTCCGCGACGCGGACCAGCACGCCGTGTACGGCGTGTTCGGCAGCGCCTGCGTCGACACGACGGTCAACACCTACCTGGCCACCGGCCGCCTGCCGTCCACCGACGTCACCTGCGACCGGACGTCGAGCCGCTAGCGGGACCGGCGGCCAGGGCGACCAGGTGAGGGGTCTCTAGCCGAGGAAGCTCAGCCGGACCTGGCGGTCGGGGTTGTCCTTGTTGGTGTCCACCGAGCTCCACAAGGACAACCCGCGGCAGCGCCAGCATGCCTCCAAGGCCCAGTTCCACGCTTCACGCCCTCCTTGTGATCACACAGAAGCGATCTTCACTCGCAGGAGGTCAGGTCGGACACACTCAGCACAAGCGCCGCGGTGAGGATCTGCGGCGGCTTCGTCGACATCAGCTGCTGCCGATCGAGCAGTGCGAGACGCTTTCGAAGCCGTACATCGAGCTCGGCAGCCTTGCGGTGGAGGCTTGCGGAGGACTCCTTGGGCTTCTCACCTCTCCGTTCCTTCTCGGAGGCCGCCGCAGCGTCGAGGAGCAGCCGCTCACTCTCCGAAGTCAGGCGCTCGGTCACCAACTCCCGGGTCTTGACCAACTCCGCCAGGCGACGGGGCTGGATCTCGGCCAGGTACGCCGGAAGCCGGTTGGCGATGATCCAGCTGGTCGCCTTGGCCTCGGCGTCCGCGAGCCAGGGAAGACCGCACGCGATGTCAACTGCTGCACGGTTGGGCGCCTCGGCGCAGTCAAGGTAGGGCGCGGGACCGGCCGGCCGCACAGTGCCACGGCTGTCGACGTAGGCGTAGGCGAACCTTCGGGCCACCGATGCCCCGGTGGCGTCCGCGACCTCTTCGACCACCCCGACCAGAAGATGCGGTTCTTGGAGCGTGGCCGAGACAAGGACAGTGCCCCGGTTGAGGGCGCCGCCGAAGTTCCGGATGGTTTCGTTCATGACGGCGTCGTGCAGCGGATGGCCGGGGGCGAGCAGATCTGCGCGGGCGCGGTCCTCAGGCTGGACGTGGCCGAGGTCGAAGGTGACACGGTCGTACTTGGTCGCAATGGGTCCGTTGCCTGCGGAGCGGATGTGTTGGGGTACGTTGGCTATCTCGTAACGCCCCAGTTCACGCTTGACGATCCGGCCGGCGAGCCGGGTGAAAGCGTTCTTGAAGGTCGATTCGATGTCGTGCGGCTGAAGACGTCGGGCGCGGGCCTCGTCCATAGCGGCCCCCAAGGCGCGAAGATCCGCATCCGAGAAGTGCTCCGAAGCGAGCGCACGCTCGTCCAGGAGACCCTTGAGGCCGTCTCCGACGGTGGTGTCGATGACCTCGTACATCCGATCCTTCACAGCCGGCTCTTCACCGTACTGGATGGCGTCGACGAGCAAGTCCCGCAGCGGGGTCTCAGCGAATGCCTCTCCGAGAACATCGAAGACCTTCCCGCCGTACGTCTCACGCATCTGGTCGAGTTTCTCCAACAGTCGCGTGAACACCTCGCCCTCACGGGTATTGGAGGCGACGAGGTTCCACAGCCGGCAGACCTCCTCCTGCCCAATGCGGTGGATGCGGCCGAAGCGCTGCTCGATGCGGTTGGGGTTCCAGGGCAGGTCATAGTTGACCATCAGGTGGGCCGCCTGCAGGTTGAGCACCTCGCCGGCGGCGTCGGTGGCCAGCAGGATCTGAACGTCCCGGCTCTTGGTGAACTCCTCCGTCATGTCACGCCGTTCCGCCCGGCGTACGCCTCCGTGTATGGCCTTGACGGCATCGGGCTTGCCCAGAAGCGACCCGATCCTGCCCTGCAGATAGTGGAGGGTGTCGCGGTGCTCAGTGAAGATGATGAGTTTCCGAGGCCGGCCATGAGCGTCTGTCACCAGCGCCTGATCCCGGAGGAGGGCGGACAGCTCGGTCCACTTGCGGTCCGTACCCGCCTCGTGGACCCGCTGGGCCGTCTTGACCAACGCTCTCAGCTCCATGAGCTCGACGTTGAGCTCATCAACCGTCTGCGCCGCCGTCGCGGCATCGAGCAGTTCCTCCTCGGTCTCCTCAATCTCTTCGGCACTGAGGTCGCCATTGTCGAAGTCGGCAAGGTCGACTGTGGGGATGCTCTCGCGCCAGGTGCCGTCGAGGATCTCCTGCTTCTTGCGCTCCAGGCGCTCGGTACGCCGCACGAGACTCTTGTAGATCGCCTCGGGGCTGGAGGCCAGGCGTCGCTGCAGAACGGTGAGTGCGAAACCGACGGTGTTCTTGCGTTTGCCGCCGACCCGATCGGCGCGGTTCATCCCCTCACGGACATAGTGGGTGACGTTCTCGTAGAGGTCGTACTCGAGTGCTGTGAGTTCATAAGGGACGGTCTCCGCAATGCGCTCGGGAAAGAGCTTCCTGCCTTCGAAGGTGAGCAGGTCTTCCTTGATCATGCGCCGCATGATCCCGCTGACGTCGACGCTCCTCTTCTCCCTGCCCTCGAACCGGTCGCGGTCCAGCAACGTGAGAAAGAGCTGGAAGTCCTCCTCCTTTCCCGAGTGCGGCGTCGCCGTCATCAGGAGCAGGTGGCGAGTGATCTCGCCGAGAACCTCGCCGAGCTGGAACCGTTTGGTCTTCTCCACCTTGCCACCGAAGTAGTGGGCACCCATACGGTGCGCCTCGTCAACGACGATCAGGTCCCACTCCGTCTCCTGGAGCTGCGCCTTCAGCTGCTCGTTCCGAGAGAGCTGGTCCATGCGGGCGATCAGCAGCGGGTGGGTCTCGAAGACGTTGAGATGGAGCTGGGAGTCGATGAGCTGGTTCGTGAGCAGGTCGAAACGGAGGCCGAACTTGAAGAAGAGCTCGTCCTGCCACTGATCGACCAGGCCTCCCGGAGCCACGATGAGGCACTGTTTGACGTCATCACGCAGCAGCAGCTCCTTGATGTAGAGCCCAGCCATGATTGTCTTTCCTGCGCCCGGATCGTCAGCGAGCAGGAAGCGAAGGGGTGTGCGGGGCAGGAGCTCGCCGTACACGGCGCGGATCTGGTGCGGGAGCGGCTGAACGTCACTGGTCGCCACGGCGAGCATAGGATCGAACAGGCCGGCCAGTGAGATCCGCTGGGCCTCGGCGACCAGCTTGAAGTCGTCGGCCGGCGCATCGAAGGCACGGCTGCCGCTGTGGGCGACGCTCAGCTTCTCCTCGTCCTTGCGGAAGACGACCCGCTGGTCGAGGCCGCCCCCGGCGGTCTTGTAGGTCAGCTCGACTGCGTTCGCTCCGTGCCACTGGGCGGCGATGACCGTAACTGGCTCCGCCGGCATGAGTCCGTCGATCCTCAGCCCAGGCTTGAGTTCCTCGAGCAGCACGTACACAACCTCCCGCTGTGGCGGCCTGCGAACGCTACTCGGACGTTCCGGCGATTTCCTGATCCCGTCGACTTCGTCAACAGGGGTCGCTAATCTTCGCAGAGGTCATGTGAGTCGGCGGGGGCAATGCAGCGAGAAGCACGTCAGCACCTCCGTGGTGTGGTGGAGCAGGTCAGCGGGTGGCGCAAGCTCGCGGCGGGGGTCGTCGAGGAACGTCAGACCGTCGAGGCAGCGGCGGAAGACGCCGCCAGGCGGTTGCTCGGCCGAGTGACTTCCCTCGGAGGCGGGGCCACCACCGAGTGGCGCGTACTTCAGGTCTCGGCGTCCGATGCCTCCCTGGTGACCTCTCTGGCCTGCCGTCAAGCTCTTCCGACTCTCACGACCAATGCCCGGCAGGGCATCCACCAGTTGACCAACGACGTCGACCCAGCGCTGAGGGCGGTTCGGGCACTGTTCGGTGCCCGTCGACTCGTGTCGGGCAAGAGCCGCAAGGGCGAAGCGGAACAAGCTGCGGCATACCTGACGTCCTTCCACGAGTGGGCTGCGAGCACCTCACTCGTCACCGAGTTGGAAAGCCTTACTGCATGGGGCAGGAAGGCTGTCCCCGCAATCGGGGTCTCAGCCATCCTCGATGACACGGTCGGCTTCGCCCAGCTCCTCGACGGCCGGGCCGAACTCGTCGGGCGACATGAACTGGACATCGCCGCGACCGCGGTCCGTGCGATCGATCAGGCCCTGCAACGCGAGGAACAGCGCAGAACGGCGGTCAATGCCGCCGGCAATGCCGTCCGACAGGACGAGGTCCGCACGTTGGTCGCCGACATGCCCGTCGAACGGCTCAAGGACGCGACCAGCGGCCAACTGCGCATCACGGCGCTGATCGATGCCGGGATCAGGAACGTGCAGCAGGTCCTCGACCACAAAGCAAGGATCAGGTCGCTCCCCGGAGTGGGGGAGACGACCGGCAAGCGGATGATCGGTGCCGCACGGACCATCTGGCAGACCACACTGGATGAGATGCCGGTCCGGATCGACATCAAGAACCGTTCCCGCAACACCACGAAACTCCTCAAGGCGATGCGGGCTTGGGACAGGGCACGCTCGATCCGCAGCGCGACAGCCGACCTCGCTGCCGCCGACGCGGTTCGGCCACTCCTGCGAAGCCTCGCTTCCGAGACCTCCCACGTCGTTCTCGTCCCCCGAACCCGGACCGTCGCCGAGTTGCGTACCGCACTGGCGGCCGTCGAGCGCCGCGGGGCGATGCTCAACGCCGGCGACGACGC
>NZ_JAMGBG010000098.1 GCF_023516595.1 Streptomyces neyagawaensis
GCCGTCGAGCGCCGCGGGGCGATGCTCAACGCCGGCGACGACGCCGCGGGCGGTGATCCTTGGGATGATTTCATCGCGCGCCCGGCCGACTACTACGCCATGCTCGCGGAGCTCGGATTCCTGGCCGACGACGCCGAGAAGAGCCACGGCGACCTGCCGACCGAAATCGTCGAGGCGGTCAGGCAACTGAAGCTCGACACCAGCCGCCTGAAGGTGTCCCTTCGTGGATACCAGTCATTCGGTGCCCGCTTCGCGATCGTGCAACGCAAGGTCATCATCGGCGATGAGATGGGTCTGGGAAAGACGGTCGAGTCACTCGCCGTACTCGCCCACCTGCACGCCAAGGGCTCCTCCCACTTCCTGGTGGTGTGCCCAGCCGCTGTCGTCACCAACTGGGTGCGCGAGGTCCGGGCGAAGTCCGACCTGAGCGCGTATCGCCTGCACGGGCCCGGTCGCGACGACGCGCTGAAATCCTGGATCCGCCACGGTGGAGTCGCGGTGACCACCTACGACATCCTCGGTTGGCTTGAAGGCCGGATCCCCGAACGCGCCAGACCGGCATGCCTGGTCTTCGACGAAGCCCACTACATCAAGAATCCGGGCGCCCAGCGAACCCGGCGCTCCACGGCCCTGATCGATGGCTTGGAGCGAACGATCCTCCTGACCGGCACCCCGCTGGAGAACCGGATCGAGGAGTTCCGAAATCTCGTCGGGTATCTTCGGCCAGACCTGTCGATCAGTGCCTCGGAAATCGCTCCTCGCCAGTTCCGGAAGCAGGTGGCGCCGGCCTACCTACGACGCAATCAGGAAGACGTCCTCACCGAACTCCCGGAGCGGTTCGACATCGACGAGTGGATGCCGATGTCCAGCGCCGACCAGCAGCATTACCGATCGGCTGTCATCGAAGGCAACTTCATGGCCATGCGCCAAGCCGCGCTACGCGCCGGCACCAAGTCGGAGAAGATGCAGCGTCTCATCGACATCGTCCAGGAAGCAGAGGACAACGAGCGCAAGGTGCTGGTCTTCTCGTACTTCCGTGACGTCCTCGACGAAGTGGCGTCGGTCCTTCCGGGAAAGGTGTTCGGGCCCCTCACCGGCTCCGTTCCTGCCGCGAAGCGACAGAGCATGGTCGATGAGTTCTCCCAAGCCCCCCAGGGGGCGGTCCTCGTCGCGCAGATCGTGGCAGGCGGCGTCGGACTGAACATTCAGTCGGCATCGGTCGTCGTGATCTGCGAGCCCCAGCTCAAGCCGACGACCGAATGGCAGGCCATCGGTCGTTCCCACAGGATGGGGCAGCTGGAGTCGGTACAAGTGCACCGCCTGCTCTCCGAAGAGGGCGTCGACCAGCGGATCATTGAGATCTTGGCACGCAAGAACCAGCTTTTCGCGGAGTTTGCCCGCGTCTCCGAAACCGCCGACAGCGCGCCGGAAGCCTACGACATCACGGACGCTGAGCTGGCACGGGAGATTGTGGCGGCGGAGCGCGAGCGACTGCTCACGGGTGGCGGCTGACAAAGGCGGCGAGACAGTGCGGATAGGCCCTCTCGGCCTCGGAGGGGAATACCCATCAGTTTCTGCCCGCGTAGTAGACCTTGACGACCTCCGTCCTCGGGGGGATCGAGTCGTCGCCCCGCGACACCGCTGCCTCGTCCATCGTCTGTACGGTCCACCCCACTGCGGAGGTGTCGAGGAGCGGTGTTCGTGGTCCCTGCGCGACGAGGACGCCGGTGTCCCCGCAGTAGTACGCGGCCACCATCCCGTCAGGCAGGGAGGGGCCTGCACCACCGGTCCTGAGCCGACAGCGCGTTCCGTCCGCGAGTTCCATGGCCCACGGGATGGGCTCGGTCTGCGGGCCCACTGGCGGGACGGGCCCGTCGTTCACCACGTACTGGAGAAGTCTCTTCTTCCAAGGATCGTCACCGCAAAGCACGGTTGACCGGTCGTCCTTGATCCAACAGACGTCTGCAGTGGCGGCATTGGGTGCGCAGTAGACGATGTCCGGGGACTTGGCGGCCGGAGATGTAAGGCACCCGAGGACGTAGTTGTCCGCCCCCGCCTGCTCGACGACCGTGTAGCCCGGCCGTGCTTCACCGGTCGCGTCCACCGCCACGACGGTGATCGCCTCGGTGCGGACCTTGGGCGGCGGCGCCCCCGTCTCCTCGGCGCAGTTCTCCCTGGCCACCCTGTCGGCGGCGCTGGTGGTGCTGACGCAGACGGTTCTGGCGCTGTCGGCCCGCACCGTACAGGACGTGGCCTCGGGGCCTTCGTCACAGCCCCAGTAGAGGATGGACGCCCCTTCCGGCAACTGCCCGGTCGGCTCGACGGCGATGGGACCCCGTTCGCCCTTCTTGGACATGACGACGCTGCTGCAGTCGGTCGAGCCGTCGTGGATCAGACAGCCGTCCTGCTTTCCGGCGGGCATCGACACCTCGACGACCCGCGTGGTGACCGTGACCCGCACGGGCACCGTCTCCGGAGTCGGTGCCCGCTGTCCGAGGACCACTCCGACGCCGGTGACGACGGCCAGCCCTCCGCCGATGACGACCTTGGCCGTCAGGCCCAGGCCACTCTTGACGCCGACCGCGGTCGTCCCCTTGGCACCAGCGGCGGTTGCCGTGGCGGGGTCGACCGGCGTGGACGCCAGGCTGCCGGATGGATCCTGGGCGAGCTCCGTACCGAAGTCGCCGGTGGCGCCCGCGTCCTGCCCGGCGGTCGGATCGTGCGGAGCCGCGCTCTCCTGCCCTGTGGCCTGCGACGCCGGCCCTGCGTCCGGCCCGCACAGACTTCCGGCGTCCTCGGCCGTGCCCGCATGACCGCTGTCGCCGAGTCTGCGCCAGATCTCGGCGGCCGCGGCGAACGCCGTTGCCGCGGCCGCCCGCTTGCCGGTGACGAGTCGGTGGATGCCCTGCTCGTGCGTGAGGTAGGCCAGAACCCCGTTGTCGTGGGCCCGTTCGGCTGCCACCCTGCCCAACTCGAGCACGCGTCCCCACACGCCAAGCCGCAGCGAGCAGGCGACCACGGGGGCTGCCGCGCGCGCCAAGCCGGCCCCCGCCCCTGCGGCACCCGCACGTGCTGCCGCGTCAATGGCGGCGGTGATCAGCGCGCCGTCACCAGCCACGTCGGCCGGGGCGCGGTCCGGCTCCTCCACCCATCGCCGCAGCCGTTGGCACAGCGCCGTCAACGCGGAGGTGTCCAGATCCAGGCGCGCGGACAAGGTGGCCCCGACATCGGCGGAGATCCGCAAGCCGAGCACGGTGGGGACGACCAGCCCCAGGGTGACCAGCCGCTCGTACGAGCCGGCCGTCACCCCGGCACCCGCCACCAGCGCGGTCAGCAGGCCGGTGCTCACACCGCCGGCCCCTGCCAGGTCCAGCAACGAGAGAACCTCGTGATCGGCGCCCGTCAACTCGGCGAGTACGTTCGGCAGCAGGTCCCCCAGCTCGGCCGGGGGGCGCAGACGTTCTCCCGCGACGGCGCGCAGCAGCTGCCCCGGCGAGCCGGCCGTCGCCCGCCAGAGCTCTTCGGCGACCGACAGTTCGTCGGCGCGCAGGGGGCGGCCCAATTGCTGGGCCAACAGGGTTGACGCCTCGTGGCAGCCGAGTCCGCCCAGCGCCAGTGTCGGGCCCTCGCCCCACAGACTGCGCCGTGCGGCCGAGTACAGCACCGCTGCGGCGGTGACCGTGTCCAGTACCGCGTCCAGCTCGTCCGAGGAGCACTCCAGATCGTCGAGTACGAGACTGATGCCGACGTCCGCCATCAGCCGCCGCAGTTCGATCGCGCCGGGCCGGTACCCGGGCGCGTCGTAGCAGGCCTCGAAGACGTCCTGGAGCACATCTCCCGTCTCCCGGCTCGCGGCGTCCACAAACACCACGCCGTCCCGTCGGCCGCTCAGCCGGTGAGCGGCCATCCGCAGCACTGTGCTCTTCCCGGTCCCCGGCGGGCCGTACACCTGCATCGGGCCGCCGGCATCCATCCCCGCCTCGATAGCCGCCAGTTCTTGCTCCCGGCCCACGGCCGTGCGGTGGCGGCGCGGCAGCAACTGCGGATCGTCCCGCCGCCGGCACTCCGGCCGCTGCGCCGGGGTAAGGATGGTGACGACCGACTGTTCGGCGGAGACCACGATGTTGTGGTCCCCCACGACGACCTGGCCACGGACATCTCCGCTGATCCGAACCCGGTTTTCGGACTCCTCCATCAGCGGTTCGGCGCGTTGCTCTCGGGCCGCTGGGTGCCGAACTGGCGGTCGTACTCGAGGGCCAACTGGTCGCCCGCCTGGTACACGAGCTGTCCTACGACGGGGTCGCTGATCAGAGTCGTCACCGCCCCAGCCAGCGCGGGCAGCGTCCGCAGGAACCAGTTCCGCACGTACACCATGACGGAGACGTCCGGTTCCTCGGCCGTGACGGCCTCCTCCAGCTCGTCCAGTCGCTCCTCGGCGCCCCGCCCGCCCGTTCCCAGCTCAGCGAGCTGGACCCGCACACGTTCGAACTCCTGACGCAATTCGGCCAGTTGAGCGTCGGTGACGGGTTCCACAAGCTCCCGCGGTCGCTCGGACCGGATCACCGTATTGTGCGCCCCCACCACGAACTGCCCTGCCACGTCGCCCGCTTGCACCTCATAATGGCCGCCTTGCACAGGCGTCGGCTCGGTCGTCATCCGCTCCCCGTTTCTCCACCGCAGACTGGCAACACACCGCGATCCATCAGCGTATGCCAGGGCCGAGGCTCCGGAACAGCCGACGGCCCGAGGTCGAGGATGTCCCCGGCCTGGAGAGTCTCGCGGCGGCCGGGTGGTTGAGATCGAGGGTGGCGTCAGTTCCGGAACCGTCGGCGCGTCCGTCCCAGCCGTTCGAGGAGCGTTCGCCGATGTGGTGGGTCACCTGCACTTGCCGCCTGGTCCGGTGATGAACCTGTCGATGACGCCCAGCGGCCGTACCGCTCCCGCCATATGCGGTGCCGCCGGACGTCATCGCTCCCTGTGGTCCCGACCGGACGCCCTAACCGAGGAAGCTCAGCCGGACCTGGCGGTCGGGGTTGTCCTTGTTGGTGTCGACGAGGCACACCGACTGCCAGGTGCCCAGTTGGAGGCTGCCGCCGACCACGGGGAGTGTGGCGTGCGGGGGGACGAACGCCGGGAGGACGTGGTCGCGGCCGTGGCCGGGGCTGCCGTGGCGGTGCTGCCAGCGGTCGTCGGCGGGCAGCAGGGTGTGGAGGGCGGCGAGGAGGTCGTCGTCGCTGCCGGCGCCCGTCTCGATGATGGCGATGCCGGCGGTGGCGTGCGGGACGAAGACATTGAGGAGACCGTCCCGGCCGGCGGCCGCCTCGCGGAGGAACGCCTCGCAGTCGCGGGTGAGATCGACGACCCGCTCACGGGAGCCGGAGGCGACGTTCAGGACTCGGGTGGTGAAGGCATCGGACATGGTTCCATCCTCGCGCACCCCGAGGCGGAGACACGGGAGCGACCACCCGCCGAACGGCACACCCTCCCCTGCGCCGGCCTCACCGCCTCCCGACACCGGCGCTCATGAGACGGTAGGTCCATTTCGCGAGACGGCCATTGACCGTACGCGGACGGGCTGGCTACGTTCGACGGCATGTTGCGTTCAGCCCTGCTCACTTCGCGCGGTCACATCGACCTGCTGCGGGTGGCCTCCGCCGCCTGTTGTCGCGGCTGCTGACGCCTTCTCATCCCGCTCTTCCGCCTGGTCCGTGCGTCGCTCGCAGCCCGCACGTCTGACATCGGGCTCGCGTCCCCATTTTCCGCCCCGTCCCCGGTGAACCCGTCCGCGGACCGGGTGAACTGACGTGCGCCGACCGATGCCTGACGCGGCGGCAACCCTGCGTACGCCCCACGCCGTCGGCCGCTCTCCCCCCTCCCCGTGGAGCCCCCATGAGCATCAGCCATGCCCCGCCCGACTCCTCTCCACCGGACACTCCGGATGCCTCCGGGTTCGCCAAGGGCGGCAACGGCGTCGCCTCCTCCCGCGGAGACGCCCCTGAATCCCCCGCGGCCCCGGTCCCTGCCCACGACGTCGACCTCGGCCTCGAACCCATCCGGCCGAGTTCCTCCCGTCGCACCCGCGTACCCCGATGGCTGCGCCGCACGTCGGGGCCCGTGCTGCTGCTCCTGCTCTGGCAGATCCTCAGCGCCACGGGGGCGCTCACGCCCGATGTGCTCGCCTCGCCGGGGCGGATCGCACGGGTCGCGGGCGATCTGATCGCCGACGGGTCGCTGCCCTCCGCCATGGGTACGTCGTTGCGTCGGGTCGCGGCCGGGCTGGTCCTCGGCGCCGTCGTCGGCACCGGACTCGCCCTGCTCTCGGGGCTGTTCCGGGTCGGCGAGGACCTCGTGGACGCGAGTGTGCAGATGCTGCGGACCGTGCCGTTCGTGGGTCTGATCCCGCTGTTCATCATCTGGTTCGGCATCGGTGAGGCCCCGAAGGTCGCGATCATCACCCTCGGGGTGTCGTTCCCGCTCTATCTGAACGTGTACGCCGGTATCCGCGGCGTCGACTCCCAGCTGATCGAGGCCGGTGAGTCCCTCGGACTGTCACGCTGGGGGCTCGTACGGCACGTCGTACTGCCGGGCGCGCTGCCCGGGGCCATGACCGGGCTCCGCTACTCCCTCGGCATCGCCTGGCTCGCCCTCGTCTTCGCCGAGCAGATCAACGCGGACGCCGGTATCGGCTTCCTCATGGTGCAGGCGCGGGACTTCCTGCGCACCGACGTGATCGTGGTCTGCCTGATCGTCTACGCCTTCCTCGGTCTGCTCGCCGACTTCATCGTCCGCTCCCTCGAAAGGCTGCTGCTGCAATGGCGACCGACGTTCACCGGCCGGTGACCCCGAAGACGGCCGATCCGGCCCCCGGCTCCCCCGCGCGCCCCACCCCCACCCTCGCCCCCGTCCACCCCGCGCCCACGCCTGCTTCCGTACCCCACACCCGTGCGCCCGCCGCCGCTCCCGCCTCCGCGCCCCACGCCGTGCACGTCGAAGGGCTGACGCGTTCCTTCGACGGCCGCCCCGTCATCGACAACCTCCGACTCGACGTCCGGCCGGGCGAGTTCGTGGCGCTCCTCGGTCGCAGCGGCTGCGGCAAGTCGACCCTGCTGCGCATCCTCGCCGGGCTCGACCGGGACATCGAGGGCACCGTCCTGGTGCCGCGCCGCAAGGCCGTCGCGTTCCAGGCGCCGCGGCTGATGCCGTGGAAGAGAGTGTGGCGCAATGTCCTCCTCGGGTTGCCCGGCAAGCCCGAACGGGCCCTCGCCGAGCGGGCGCTCAAGGAGGTGGGCCTCGACCATCGCAGCGGCGCCTGGCCCAAGACGCTCTCCGGCGGCGAGGCGCAGCGTGCCTCCCTGGCACGGGCGCTGGTCCGCGAGCCGGATCTGCTGCTGCTCGACGAGCCGTTCGGTGCCCTCGACGCGCTCACCCGGATCAAGGCGCAGCGCCTGGTGGACGAGCTGTGGCAGCGGCGGGGCTGCGCCGTGCTGCTCGTCACGCACGACGTCGAGGAGGCGGTCCTGCTCGCCGACCGCGTCCTCGTGATGGACGAGGGCGTCATCGCGTACGAGACGCGGATCGACCTGGAGCGGCCCCGCGACATCACCGACCCCCGCTTCGCCGAGCTGCGCGCCCGACTCCTCGAACGCCTGGGCGTCGACACGGTGGCCGAGGCGGCCTGACTCCCCGTTCCGCGCACACGCCCCCCACCCACGTCTCCCCGGCACCCGGACCTGCTCGCGCCAGGCCGCACATCCCCACCTCGTGAACCAACCGAACGGAATCCCCCATGCGACGACGCCTCGCCCCCGCCCTGCTCCTGCCCCTGGCCCTGCTTCTCTCGGCCTGCGGCGGGAACTCCGCCGCCAGCACCTCGACCGGCGACGGCACCGACGGCAAGGGCTCGCTCACGTTGAACGTCGGTGACCAGAAGGGCGGTTCGGAGGCAATCCTGCGGGCCGCCGGGGAACTCGACGACCTCGACTACAAGATCAAGTGGTCCACGTTCACCTCGGGGCCGCCACTCCTGGAGGCCGTCAACGCCAAGGCCGTCGACATCGGTGGCGTCGGCAACACCCCGCCCGTCTTCGCGGCGGGCGCCGACTCGAAGATCACGGTCGTGGCCGCCTGGCACGGCACCTCCAAGGGCGACGCCATCCTGGTGCCGAACGACTCGAAGCTGAGGGACACCGAGCAGCTGAAGGGCAGGTCCGTGGCCGTGGCCCAGGGGTCGTCGGCGCACTACCAGCTCGTGGCCTCCCTGCAGGAGGCCGGCCTGTCGCTCGGTGACGTCGACGTCAAGTACCTCCAGCCGGCGGACGCGCTCGCCGCGTTCACCTCGGGCAAGGTCGACGCGTGGGCGGTGTGGGACCCGTACACCTCCCAGGTGCTCAAGGCGAAGCAGGGGCGGGTGCTGACCACCGGGGACGGCGTCACCAACGGGCTGACCTTCCAGGTGGCGGCGCCGGGCGCGCTGAAGGACAGGCGGAAGGCCGCCGCGATCAAGGACTACCTGGAGCGGCTGCGGCGCGCGTACCGGTGGGTGTACTCGCACGAGGAGGAGTGGGCGAAGGTCTGGGCGAAGGACACGGGCCTCCCGCAGGACGTGGCGCTGGCGGCGGTGAAGCGGACGTACGCGACGCGCGTGGCGGTCGCCGTGGACGAGCCTCTCATCGCCTCCGAGCAGGCGATCGCCGACGCCTTCACCCGGCTGAAGCTCATCCCCCGCAAGGTGGACTTCGGCACCTTCACCGACCGGCGGTTCAACGGCGGCCTCCCGCCGTCGACCACCGCGCCCCACCCCTCGGAGGGATCCTGACCGGCCGGGGAAGATCCGGGACGCACCCCTGGTTAGTAGAAGCGTGAACAAGATGCGCGAGGTCGAGGTGGTCGTCATAGGCGCGGGTCAGGCCGGACTGGCCGGCGCCTATCACCTGCGGCGCACCGGTTTCGAACCGGAGCGCGACTTCGTGGTGCTGGACCACTCCCCCGGGCCCGGCGGCGCCTGGCAGTTCCGCTGGCCCTCGCTCACCTACGGCAAGGTCCACGGGATGCACACCCTGCCGGGCATGGAGCTGACGGGCGCCGATCCCGCGCGACCGTCCTCCGAGGTGATCAGGGAGTACTTCGCGACCTATGAGCGCACCTTCGACCTGCGGGTACGGCGTCCCGTGGACGTGCGCGCGGTGCGTGAGGGTGAGGGCGGCCGGCTGCTCGTGGAGACCTCGGACGGCACATGGTCGACGCGGGCGCTGATCAACGCCACCGGCACCTGGGACCGGCCGTTCTGGCCGCACTACCCCGGCCAGGAGACGTTCCGGGGCCGTCAGCTGCACACCGCGCAGTACCCCGGCCCCGAGGAGTTCGCGGGGCAGCGGGTGATCGTGGTGGGCGGGGGCGCGTCCGGGACGCAGCATCTGCTGGAGCTCGCCCCCTACGCCGCGGCGACCACATGGGTGACCCAGCGTCCGCCCGTCTTCCGTGAGGGTCCGTTCGACGAGGGCGCTGGGCGCGCCGCCGTCGCCCTCGTGGAGGAGCGGGTCCGGCAGGGGCTGCCGCCGAAGAGCGTCGTGTCGGTGACCGGCCTGCCGCTCAACGACGCGATCCGGCAGGGCATCGCGGACGGCGTCCTGGACCGGCTGGCGATGTTCGACCGGATCACACCGGACGGTGTGGAGTGGGACGACGGGCGCCGCGTCGACGCGGACGTCATCCTGTGGGCGACCGGGTTCCGCGCCGCGATCGACCACCTCGCCCCGCTGCGGCTGCGTGAACCGGGCGGCGGCATCCGCGTGGACGGCACCCGCGCGGCCGTCGACCCCCGCGTCCACCTGGTGGGCTACGGCCCCTCGGCCAGCACCATCGGCGCCAACCGGGCGGGCCGCGCCGCGGTCCGGGACATCCGACGACTCCTGAGGGACGCGCCGACCGGTCCCCGCGCCACCGCGCCGGCCGCCATCCGCACCGCGCCGCTCACCGGAACCGCGCGCCTCGCCACCCGAACCACGCCGGTCACCGCGCCGGTCACCGCTCCGCCCGCCTCGTCGACCGCCGCCGTCTGAGTCCCGCGTGCCCTCGTACGCCCCCTGGCCCGCGCCCTCCCACTCGTATCGGCACTCGACTCAGCCGGACGTCGGGGAGGGGCTTCCGACGGCCGACCCCGTGGACGCCGACGACGGCTGCCCGCCGCGGCGCTGGTTGAACTCGGCGACATTGCGCAGGTGTTCCTCGTAGCTCGCCGTGAAGCGGGTGTCGCCCGGCTTGACCGTGACGAAGTACAGCCAGTCGCCCGGCGGCGGGTTGGTCGCCGCGCGCATCGCGTCCTCGCCCGGGTTGGCGATCGGGGTGGGCGGCAGCCCCATGCGCCGGTACGAGTTGTAGGGGCTGTCGATCTTCGTGTCGGCGACGCTCGTGTCCAACGTGGAGCGGTTCAGCGCGTAGTTGAGGGTGGAGTCCATCTGCAACGGCATTCCGCGCTCCAGCCGGTTGAACACCACGCGGGCCACCTTGCCCATGTCCGCCTTGGTCGCGGCCTCGGCCTGCACGATGCTCGCGATCGTGACCGCCTGGTAGACGTTCATCGCGCTGCGCTGCGCCCCGGCCGTGACCTGGCCGCCGTTGAACTTCTTGTGCGCGGTCTCCACCATGAACGTCAGCAGCGACTCCGGCGTCGTCTTCTTCGCCAAGGGGTACGTCGCCGGAAAGAGGTAGCCCTCCGGGTTGCCCTGGGCTTCCGCGGGGAGCGACAGCCGGGCCTTGGCCAGGGACTTCTTCGTGGATCCGGCGGGCAGACCGAGTGCCTTGTCGACGGCCTCGTAGACCTGTACGGCTCGGCGGCCCTCCGGGACCACCAGGGACGTGGGCCGCTCGGCCCCGCCTTCACCACTGCCCACGGTCATCAGCGGCACCGCCACGGCGGCGGCCGCCACGACCGCTCCGGTCGCGATGAGGGCGGCCCGGCCCCGGCGTGTCAGTCGAATCGTGCTCCGTGGCGGAGTGTTCATCTGCATGCGGGCACGGTATCCCGCATATCACCTCAAACCCGACATATCTTCATCTTGTCGACTCCATCGGCCGTAGCGGCGAAGCCTTTTGGCCCGGAGCGTCGAGGGGATCGGCGCCGGATGCCGATACCGGCTCCGTCTGCGAGGCACGGGCAGGCTCCAGCTGGGCGTCACGGCGCACGAGGGCCGCGTAGCGCCCGTTCTGCTCCAGCAGCTCGTCGTGGGTGCCCCGTTCGACCGCGTGCCCACCGTCGAGGACCATGATCTGGTCGGCGCCTCGGACGGTGGAGAGGCGGTGAGCGATGGTGATGGTGGTGCGGTTGGCGGAGAGCGCGTCGATGGCCTCCTGCACGGCGTGCTCGGTGCGGGTGTCCAGGGCGCTGGTCGCCTCGTCGAGGATGAGGACGGGCGGGTCGCGCAGGATGGTGCGGGCGATGGCGAGGCGCTGCTTCTCCCCGCCGGAGAACCGGTGCCCGCGCTCACCGACGACCGTGTCGTAACCGTCGGGCAGGGAGGTGATGTGGTCGTGGATCTGTGCCGCCCGCGCCGCCGCGTGGAGTTCCTCGTCGGTGGCGTCCGGCTTGGCGAAGCGCAGGTTGTCCGCGACGGTCGCGTGGAAGAGGTACGTCTCCTGGGAGACGACGCCGACGGCGCGGGCCAGCGTGTCGAAGCTCAGGTCACGGACGTCGACCCCGTCGATCAGGACGGCGCCGCCGGTCACGTCGTACAGCCTCGGCACCAGGCACCCGAGCGTCGACTTGCCCGCGCCGGTGGGTCCGACGACCGCGAGGCTGCCGCCCGCCGGGACGGTGAGGTCGATGCCGGTGAGTATCGCGGCGGAGGCGCCCTTGCCGTCGTCGTAGCGGAACTCGACGTCGTCGAAGCGGACCTCGCCCTTCACCTGGTCGAGGCGGACCGGTTCATCGGGTTCGGTGATGTCGATGGGCAGGTCGAGGTATTCGAAGATGCGTTGGAACAGCGCGAGCGAGGCCTGGATCTGGACGCCCGTGGACAGCAGGCTCACGGTCGGCCGGAACAGGTTCTGCTGGAGCGAGACGAAGGCGACCAGCGTGCCGACGGAGACGGACGGGCCGCCGAACTGGAAGGCGAGGCCGGCCGTCCAGTAGATGACGGCGGGCATCGCGGACATGACGATCGTGATGATCGCCATGCGCCAGCGCCCGGCCATGTTCGACCTGACCTCCAGGTCGACGAGCCCCTCGGACTCCTCGGCGAACGACCGGGTGAGCGAGTCGGAACGGCCCATCGTGCGGCCGAGCAGGATGCCGCTGACGGAGAGCGACTCGGTGACGGTCGCCGCCATCGCGGCCATCTGCTTCTGCCGCTGGGTGGTGATCTTCTTGCGTTCGTCGCCGACCCGGCGGCTTATCCACACGAACAGCGGCAGCAGGAGCAGGGTGACCACGGTGAGCCGCCAGTCGAGGGCGACCATGGCGACGATTGTGGCGACCACGCTGGTGAGGTTGGAGACCAGGGAGGTTGCCGTGGAGGTGACGGTCGCCTGCATGCCGCCGATGTCGTTGGCGATGCGGGACTGCACCTCGCCGGTGCGGGTGCGGGTGAAGAAGGCGAGCGACATGCGTTGAAGTCGGCCGTAGACGGCTGTCCGCAGGTCGTGCATCACGCGCTGACCGACGGTCGTGGAGATCAGCGTCTGCAGCACGCCGAAGATGCTGGTGAGCACCGCGCTGAGGATCATCCCGAGCGCGAGCAGGCTCAGCAGACCGAGGCGGCCCTCGGGGATCGCGGTGTCGAGTATCTCCTTGAGCAGGAAGGGCGTCGCCACAGCGGCGAGCGACGCGGCGCCGACCAGCAGGCCGACCACGGCGAGCCGGCCGCGGTAGGGGCGGAAGAGCTTCAGGATGCGGCGGACCTGCCGCGGCGCCGGAGCGTCGACGGCCCCCTCGGCGCCGGAGGGCGCGGTGCGGGCGGGGGTCCAGGCGGGTTGGTCGTCGGGATGCATGGGCTCCTACGGGGTAAGTCATGGACCGGCACGGCCTCTTGTCAGCTCATGGCTTCGGCAGCACGTGCGGTTATGGATTCAACCGGTCATGGATTCAGTGCGGTGCGGGCGGCGAGGTGGCTCCGGATCACACGGAGACGGTTTCTGAGCCTAGCTCATTGTTACCTATGCTCACAATGAACATCATCCTGATATTGTTCCCGCATGACCGCCCCCGATGCCGACGGACTGCTCGCCGAGCAGCTGCTCCGGCTGACCCGCCGCGTGCACCGCATCCAGAAGCACCATCTTCTGCAGAGCGGGCTGGACATCACCCCTGCGCAGTCACGGCTGCTGCGGACCCTCGCGCACTACGACGCGCCCCCGCGCATGGCCGATCTCGCCGAGCGCCTGGAAGTGGTGCCGCGCGCCGTGACGACCCTGGTCGACGGACTGGAGGCGAGCGGCCGCGTACGCCGGGTGCCCGACCCCACCAACCGGCGGGTCATCCGGATCGAGGTCACGGACGAGGGCCGCAAGGTCCTGGAAGAGCTGCACCGCGCCCGCCGGTCCGCCGCGGAGGAGATCCTCTCGCCCCTGTCGGACGGCCAGCGAGAGGTACTGGGCGGCCTCCTCGACACGCTGGTCGACGGGGCGCCGGGGGCGGAGCGGGCGTGCTGAGCCCCGGCGCACGGGCGCGGTGACTGAGCAAGCGTGCTGAGTCGCGGTGCTGGGGCGCGGTGACGTGGAGCGGCGCCCGATGCCGACAGCCGGGGCGGGCCGCCACCGACGATCAGGGGCGGGCCGCCGCACACGGCAGGGGCGGGCCGCCGCACACGGCAGGGGCGGGCCGCCGC
>NZ_JAMGBG010000099.1 GCF_023516595.1 Streptomyces neyagawaensis
GGCGGCCGGAGCGGGCGCGGCCGGAGCCGCGGGAGCGGCCTGGGCCGGGGCGGCGGGCGCCGCGGGCGTGGTGGTCGCCGGGGCCCCCTTCGCCGCAGTACCCGCCGGAGCCGAGGCGGCGGCAGCCCCCGGCTTGTAGTCGGCGAAGAAGTCCCACCAGGCTCGGTCTACCGAGTTCGGGTCCTGGAGGTACTGCTGATAGATCTCGTCGACGAGCCACTCGTTCGGACCGAAGGCCGCGGCGGGGTTCTTACCCGCTTGGTCTGCGTCGGTCGAGATGCTCGAGTTACTGGGGGACTGTGGCGACACGGCGGCAACCGCCCTCTTCCGCTTCACAAGGTGATGGACAGCGGGAATAAAGGCTACGCCTCCGTGGCCGGGAAGGTCAGGTCGAGCCCCTTCATCGTCGCGTAAGTCACATCGGAGTGCGTGTTTCGGGGCTGGAAATGGCGGGAAACAAGCGGGGTTCCGGTCCGGAATGGGTGCGGTGGGCACAGATCGGGCATGCGTCGGGCGGGGCCTGCGGCGATGAACGCGCGGCCGACCGGCTGAACGCACCTGATCACACGTGTCCGTCGAGGCGGATCGACCGTGGATCTTGTGGCTCCGGTTCGAACTTTACGTCAACTTGGCAGAGATGTAAGCCCTGGGAGGATGAGCGAAATCTGGCAAGGGGGAGGGGATTCGGCCACGGGAAGGTGGGTACCGGCGGTCGGGCTGCCGCCCCGGACCCCGCGATCCCGGGGGGACCGATGCGTGGTGTCCTGCGGGCGCGCTGTGGCTTGTCGCACAGTTCCCCGCGCCCCTTGGCGGCGCCGGGCGCGACCCATGCCCTAAAGGGGCGCGGGGAACTGTGCGAGCGACCACGACGGCGCCGCAGTCGGCCGACCACCTCGGCACCCGGACTCGGCCCCCGAACCCGGCCGCGGCGGAGCCCCTACGGCTGGGGTGAGCGTGCCGGTGGTGCTCCCGGCAGGGCCACCTGGATGCGGCAGCCCTTGGGGGACTCGGCGACCCCGATGCGGCCGCCGTGGAGGTCGACGGCCCAGCGGGCGATGGCCAGGCCGAGGCCGGTGCCGCCGTCGCTGCCGGGGCCGTGCGGTCGGCTCACCGCACCGCGGTTGAAGCGTTCGAAGACGCGGTGCCACTCGGACTCCGGGATGCCGGGGCCCTCGTCCAGTACTTCGAGGGTCAGGGACTCCGGCGTGGACCCGCGGCGGGCCTTGACGGTGACACGGCCGTGCGGGGGGCTGTGCTTGACCGCGTTGTCGATGAGGTTGGCGACCACCTGGTGGATGCGCTCGGGGTCGGCGTGCGCGGTCAGCTCCGGAGGATGGACGTCGAGATGGAGGTGGACGTCCTTGCGGGTGTGGCTGCCGGAGCCGGAGGCCATGCCCCCACGCGCACTGGCCACCATCTGGGTCTCCTTGAGGACCCCGGAGAGATACGGCCACACCTCGAAACGGCGCTTGCGGAGCGGGACGACGCCGTGGTCGAGGCGGGAGAGGTCCAGCAGCGTCTCGACCAGCCGGCCCAGCCGCTCCGTCTGCTTCAGTGCCGTACGCATCGTCTCGGGGTCGGCGGTCGCGATGCCGTCCACGATGTTCTCCAGCACCGCCCTGAGACCCGCGATGGGCGTGCGGAGCTCGTGGGAGACGTTCGCCACGAGCTCCTTGCGCTGCCGGTCCTGGGCCTCCAGCTCGTCGGCCATCAGGTTGATCGTGTGGGCCAGGTCGCCCAGCTCGTCCCGGCGGTTCTCGCTGACCCGCCGGGTGTAGTCGCCGCGTGAGATGGACCGGGCGACCGCGTTCATCTCGTCCAGCGGAGCGGTGAGCGAATGCGCCACGAACTGCGTAATCAACAGTGTGGCGATCATCGAGAACACCGTGATGAAGCGCAGCTCCGTCTTGGTGTGCACGGCGATCATCGACAGACCCGTGGTGATCAGGACGGAGACGACGACGAGCGTGCCCAGTTTCGTCTTGATCGAGAAGGGCCGCAGACCGCCCAGCGGCCCCGCGACCCTCCGTGACTGCGCGTCACCGAGGCTCCCCGGCCGTGGGTCACCGACTCCGCTCATATCGCCACCAGTCCCCTGTGCCTACGCGAGTACGACACGCGCCGTGCGGACCCGGCTCAGGGGGTCGGGGTCTCCAGGGCGTACCCGACACCGTGCACCGTGCGGATCCGCTCCGCGCCGATCTTCCGCCGCAGCGCCTTGATGTGGCTGTCCACGGTGCGCGTCCCGGACGCGTCCGCCCAGTCCCAGACCTCGGCGAGCAGCTGTTCGCGCGAGAGTACGGCACGCGGCGTGTTCGCGAGACATACGAGCAGGTCGAACTCGGTGGGGGTGAGGTGAACGTCCTCGCTGCGCACCCGGACACGGCGCTGCGCGTGGTCGATCTCCAGCTCACCGAGGCGCAGGATGCCCGAGCGCGGGGTGGTGGCGGCCAGCGCGGCCCGCTCCACGCGGCGCAGCAGCACATGGACGCGCGCGGCCAGTTCACGCATGGAGAACGGCTTGGTCATGTAGTCGTCGGCGCCGACGCCGAGCCCGACCAGCATGTCCGTCTCGTCGTCCCGCGCGGTGAGCATCAGCACGGGGACGGGCCGCTGGGCCTGGACGCGCCTGCACACCTCCAGGCCGTCGAAGCCGGGCAGCATGATGTCGAGGATCAGCAGGTCGGGCTGCCAGGCCTCCGCCGTGTCCACGGCCGCCGGGCCGTCGGACGCGGTCTGTACGACGAAACCCTCGGCGCGCAGGCGGGCCGCGATGGCGTCGACGATTGTCGGGTCGTCCTCGACCACGAGTACCCGGCGCTGTGCGCCCGGGGTCGCCGTCGTGCCGTTGTGGGAGGTGTGTGTCTGCTCCATCGCCCGCCCCTGAGTTGCTTTCCGGAATCCGTGGGGTGATCCCTTGACTACGCATGGCTGCGCATGACTGCGATTGACGCTTGAATGATCGGCGCCAGGCAAGCAGGGTACGGGCAGTCACCACGCCAGGGCTATCCAGGTCGGACCGCGAGGTGCACCACGTCCGGAACTCCTCGGGCAACGGGGATCTCTTCGGTACGCACCTGATGGAACCCGGCATTCCCCAAGGATTCCTCGAATTCCGGGGAAGGCTGCGCCGACCACACGGCCAGCACCCCGCCGGGGTTCAACACCCTTGCGCAGCTTGCCAATCCGGCCGGTGAGTACAGGTTTTCGTTGCTGTCGGACACGGTCCAGTCGGGCCCGTTGTCGATGTCCAGGCAGAGCGCGTCGAACGTGGCGCAAGTCTCATTGACGTACTCGACGAGATCGGCTTCCACGATCTCCGTCCGCGGGTCGGCGAGCGCCTCCGAGGACAGGTCGGCGAGGGGCCCCGAGCGGTGCCAGTCGATGACGGCCGGTTCGCGTTCCACGACGGTGATCGCGCCCCAATTCGGGTTCGCGGCGGCGTGTGCGAGCGAGAAGCCCACACCCAGGCCGCCGATGAGCACACTCGGCTGAAAACGCCCGGTCAGCGCGTCGAGGGCGGCGTCGACCAGCAGTCGCTCCGAGCGCCCGTCGGAGGTGTCCATCAGGAAGCACCCGTTGGCGATGATCTGCAACAGCTCCCCGTGCCGCCGCAGGACTACCTCGCCGTAGGGGCCCTCGCGCCGGTCGATGACTTCGGGGACGTCGATGGTGGTCATCCCTCCATCCTTACGCGTCCCGTGCGCGACGGCGGCTGAATTACGACCGCTCCGGCGGGGCTTGACGTGTTCGAAGCGTCCGCCCGTCGCGACGGGGCGTGTTCAGATCTCCAGGCCGTGCCCGTACGGGAAGAGGGGCGTCCCGGTGGCGTTCGGCACGTCCGGCCCGGACTCCTCCACCACGGCTGTGGGGCACCGGAGTTCGAAGGGGAGCCGCCCCTCGGCCCGTGCCCGGCCGAAGACAACGTCGAGCAACGCCGTGTCGGACGCCCCGTAGTCGGCGACGAGCGCGGCTGCCCTCGACGCGATCTCCGGGTGTACGGCGGGCCGTTCCAGGGTGACGCAGACCAGGGTGGGCACGGCGTCCAGCAGCGCGAGGATCTCCCGCAGCCGCTTCTCGCCGGGGGCCGGGGACGTCGGGGACGCCGAGGTTCGCGGGGCTCTCGGGGCTCCCGGGGGGAGGTACGGCTCGGTGTGGTCCGGGCGTTCCGCGTGCGGGGCCCGCAGCCGCAGTACGGCGACGTCGGCGTGGGTCGGATCGGCGACGACATTGCCGTACAGGGACGCCGTCTGCGCGCCGACGCCGTCGACGTACAGGTTCGGGCGGTCGGTGAGGGGCAGTAGGGAGTGGTTGGTGAGGATCGTGAGGGAGCGGCGCTGGGCGGTGGCGCCGAGGGCGGTGAACTCGGCCGCGCCCACGGTCTCCTCGGCCCGGTCCGGGTCGACGTAGCGCCTCTCGAAGAGGCCGAGCCGGAACTTCTCGCGCAGCAACCGGCGCACGGAGGCGTCGACGCGCTCCTCGGAGATCCGGCCGGACCGCACCAGTTCCACGATGACGTCGGGGCGCCCTTCGCCGCCGAACTGGTCGGCGCCCGCGTCCAGGGCCCTCGCCGCGCGCTCGCCGAGGGAGAGGTGTTCGGCGCCCGGTTTCCCGTGCGGTTCGCCCGGGATCGCCGGGCCGGTGAGCAGGCCGGGGGCGGTGCAGACGACGCCGTCGAAGCCGAGGCGTTCGTGGAGCGGGCGGGTCAGGGCGTCACGGTCGATGCCGATGCCGATGCCGATGCCGACGCCGAAGTGGCTGTCGATGCCGGTCGGCTCCCCATCCCCGGTCCCGAACGGCCGGGCGGGATACGGCATCAGGCGCGAGCACCCCGCGTCGACGGCCGCCTCGGCCGGCGCGAGAGACCGGTCGCCGCCGGTGAAGTGCGTGAACATGGCTGCGACGGAGCGAGGACCGAGCCGCGGGCCCTGGAGACCGCGCACGTACGCCCGGAGGAGTTCGCCCATCAGCTCGGTGGACGAGCCGAAGGTGCCGGTCAGGTCGGCTCCGCCATGCCCGGTGGCGAGGTCGTGACCGGCGCGGACCGCCGGATGGACGGCGACCCGGAAACCCACCGCCAGATACTCCCGCCTGACGGTGTCGCCGAACCGCTCCACCAGCTCCGCGTCGCCGATCGCGGCCAGGCCCGCCGGTTCGGGCCAGGCGGAGAACGGGCCGGTGACGGAGAACGGGCCGGTGGCGAAGGGCGCGCCGCGCTGGTGGGTGTATGAGTGGCGCGGGTCGGTGGAGAGGGTGACTGGTATGCCGAGCCTGGTGTCCGCGGCGAGCGCCTGGAGCCGGTTGACCCATTCCGCCGTCTCCCGCACGCCGTACCGGCCCACGAGGTCGACGTGGGTCAGATGACCGTCCGTCACCAGCTCGGTGGTGCCGTACCCATACGGAAGGGAGCCGCCCCCTTCGTGCAGCGAGCCGTCCGAGTTCATCGTGAGCGGGGTGTGGAAGAGCTGGCCCGCCTTCTCCGCGAGCGTCATCCGGGCCAGCAGGTCCTCCACCCGTTCCTCGACGGGAAGGCTCGGGTCGCGGTAGTCGGGCGTGGGCATCCGGCAGTCCTTGTACATGGGGTACGGAGGTGCGTGGGGGGCGGCAGGGCACAGGCCTGTCCAGGGAAGCAGCAAAACCGAGTGGGTACTAGGTTTTGGTCGCGTGGCCAGAATCACCCGGCGAACCGCTTGATCGACAGGGCGGGTGACTCGTGTAACCGGCGGTTCGCACCGTCCGCCGAGGTCGGAGGGTGAGGGCTTGGGCCTGTCGTTTGGATCATGCCGATTCCAGGCTGCGGCGCCTTGATGCTGCCGGTGAGTGGGGCTTGGTGCGTGCAGCTGCAAGGCGGAGGAGGGCGTCGACGCGGTCCCCCCGCGCGAGGTTGTTCGAGCGTGGGGGAGTTGGCAACCGACGACAACGCCGCAGATGTGCGTGCCAAGCCCCACGGCCCAGGCGTGATCCAAACGACAGGCCCTAGGGTGGCGGACATGGCGCGGAACCGGACGCCCGAGGGGTCTGCCGACGAACCCGGCAGACGGACGCCGCCCGCCGCCCGGACGCCGCCCGCCGCCCCGACGTCCCGCGGCTCGTACGCCGTCGGCGACGAACGACGGCAGCGCATCCTTGACGCGGCCGTCGAGCACTTCGCCCGACGGGGCTTCCATGCCGCCTCCCTCGCCCGCATCGCCAAGGACGTCGGCATCACCCAGGGCGGTCTGCTGCACCACTTCCCTTCCAAGGAGGACCTCCTCCTCCAGGTGCTGGAACGCGCGGACGCGGGCGACCGGGCGGAGTTCCTCGCGTACGAGTTCGAGTCGGCCGGGGAGATGTTCTCCATGCTCGTGCGGCTCGCCGAGCGCGACACCGCGCGGGTGGGGCAGGTGCGCATGTTCAACGTCCTGGCGGCGGAGGCGGGCGACCCCGGGCATCCCGCCCACGCGTACTTCGCCCACCGGTACGCCGAGCTCGTGGAGGTCATGGCGGGGGTGCTGCGGCGGGCGGCACACGCCGGTGAACTGCGGCCGGACATCGATGCCGGCGCCGTCGCCGTGGCACAGGAGGTGGCCGCCATGCTGGCCGGGCTCCGGATCCAGTGGGCGCTGGACCCGCGGGGGTTCGACCTGGCGGGACGGTTCCGGGCGTACGTGCAGCGGGTGTTGCGGGCGCTCTCGGTGGACGGGTGAGGCTGTCGGATCGCTGTGAATCCCGGCGAAGGTGGCGCAGGTCACAGACAGGGGGCGCCGGGATGCCGAAGGTGGAGCCAAACGGAGGGAGCGCTTCATCTTGGATGGCGTGGACACCGGGACAGGGCCGGACCGGACCGACGTGACACCGTCGGCCGCCGGGCCACTCCTGAACGGAATCCCACGCCAGCCGGGAGCGGTGACGCCAGTACGGGGCGGGGGAGAGGCCGACCCGCCGGGGCCTCGTGCTGAGCGGGCGGGGCTGGCGGAGCCGCTGGGGCCTGGTGCCGAGCAGGCAGGGCTGGCTGGGCCGTCGGGCCCCGGTGTCGAGCGTGCGGGACTGTCGAGGCCGCTGGGGTCCGGTGCCGAACAGGCAGGATCGCCGGAGCCGCCCAAGCCTGCCTATCGATGGGCCGAGCCCTCGGACGGCCGAGGCTGGAGCGGCCCGGTTGCCTCCAGCCGTCGCGCGTGCCCCGCCCCCGCACCCGGCTCCCTTCCGCGCCCCTGGCGGCTGCTCCCCACCCCCACCGGCACGCCCTTCACCTTCTGGTACCTGGCCGTCCTGCTGCTGACCTCGCTCATCACCGAGTACGCGGACCCGGCCGTCGTCCACGCCCTCCACCAGGGCTTCAGTACGGACGTGGCGCACCTCGTGGGCGCCCCGGTGCCGGTGCTCGTTGCGAGCGCGCTGTGGATCGCCGGTGGGGTGGCGTCGCCGTACGCTCTCGGCTTCGTGCTGGTCCTGACCGCGCTGGAGCGCCGGATCGGCGGCCGGTGCACGGCCGTGGTCTTCCTGCTGGGGCATGTCCTCGCCACCCTCGCCACCGAGATCCCGGTCGGTGTCTCCGTCCTGGCCGGCGGGCTGCCCGGCAGTTCCCTCCACCGCCTCGACTACGGGATCAGCTTCGGAGTGGCGGCGAGCGTGGGCGCACTGGCCGGTCTGCTGCCGTGGTGGTCACGCTGGCCGCTGCTGCTCGCCTTCGGCTGGATGCTCGTGGACGACCTGATGGCGTTCATGGACCCGATGACCAACTGGGGACACCTGATCGCCCTCGCGATCGGCATCACCACCTGGCCGGTGGTGCGGCGGTGGCGACGCGCGGCGGTGACCCGCGCCGCGGCCCCGCCCCCGGACCCGGCGCCTCCCGTGAAGGTCCCGGCCTAGCCGACCGGAGCCCTGCGCCGGGAAGGGGCGGGGCCCCCGACCGGAAGGTCGGCCGCCTCACTGCCGGCCGTCGAATCTCGCGCTCGTCAGCGGGGCGACCGTCGTCCAGCCGAGGGACGCGTACAGGGCCCGGCCGTCCGGCGTGCCGCTCAGTACGCCCACCTCCGCGCCCTCCTCGAACGCCGCCCTGGTCAGGGTGCGCATGACGAGTGTGCCGAGGCCCCGGCGGCGGTGGGACGCGGAGGTCTCTATCCGGTCGACGACCGCGGTCCGCCCCGTCGGGGCGATCTGGCCGCGAGCGGCCCACGAGCCGTCCGGTGCGGCGACCATCGTGCGGATCACGCCTCCCCGGGCCCAGGTGCGCAGGCGGTAGTCCTCCGGGGCGGTGAGGGCCGGGCCTGCCGGTGTCCCCAGGGGCGCGGTCATCAGCCAGCCCGGCTCGGGGTCGACCCACCAGCCCTCGCCCAGGCAGGGGGCGACTCGCGACACGTCGGCGAAGACCTTGAGCCACACTCCGGCCCCGGTGACCGCACCGGCCACCTTCCGGACCGTCTCCTCCTTGACGTCGTCATGGGTCCCCGCGAGGACATGCCGGGTGACGTGGGCGGCCGTTCCGTTGTCGATCGTGCAGCCCCACGGCTCCACCACCGGGGGTGCCGCACCCCGCGAGACGACCCAGCCATCGATCCAGGCCCGCACGATTCCGTCCACTGTCGCCCCCGTGTAGGTGTGGCACGTCCATCAGTCTGTAATGGGTGCATTGCCATGCAGGCTATTACTTGCGATGAGGGTGTGTCACCAGGCGGCCGCCTGTCCGTCGAGTCGGCCCTGATCGCCCACAGCGAACGACCCGGCCTCCGGGGAACATCCACGGGCTCATGTGCATTGAGTCGGCATAGCTCAACTTGAATGCCGAGGGAGAGATCATGGCTTCGATGTCCGCACCGCTCACCCTGCCCGTACTGCCGCTCGACGACGAGGTCGTGCTGCCCGGCATGGTGGTGCCGCTGGACCTCAATGACACGGACGTACGGGCCGCGGTGGAGGCCGCGCAGGCGGCGGCGCGGGCGGAACGCGGTAAGCCGAGGGTGCTGCTGGTGCCGAGGATCGACGGCGCGTACGCGGCCACGGGTGTGCTCGGCACCGTCGAGCAGGTGGGCCGGCTGGCCGACGGCGACCCGGGCGCGCTGATCCGGGGCCGCGGCCGCGTGAAGATCGGAGCCGGGACCACCGGGCCCGGGGCCGCGCTGTGGGTCGAGGGGACCCAGGTCGAGGAGAGCGTGCCGGAACCGCTGCCCGGCCATGTCGCCGAACTGGTCACCGAGTACAAGGCCCTGGCCAGCAGCTGGCTGCGCAAGCGCGGCGCCTGGCAGGTCGTGGACCGTGTGCAGGCGATCGACGACGTCTCCGCGCTGGCCGACAACTCCGGCTACTCGCCGTTCCTGACGACGGAGCAGAAGGTCCTGCTGCTGGAGACGGCTGACCCGGTCGCCCGGCTGAAGCTCGCCACCCAGCAGCTCCGCGATCACCTCGCCGAGCAGGACGTCGCCGAGACCATCGCCAAGGACGTCCAGGAGGGCGTCGACAAGCAGCAGCGGGAGTTCCTGCTGCGACGTCAGCTCGAAGCCGTCCGCAAGGAACTGCGCGAGCTGAACGGCGAGAAGGAGGGCGAGGAGTCCGACGACTACCGCGCCCGGGTCGAGGCCGCCGACCTTCCCGAGAAGGTCAGGGAGGCCGCGCTCAAGGAGGTCGACAAGCTGGAGCGGTCCAGCGACCAGTCCCCCGAGGGCGGCTGGATCCGCACCTGGCTCGACACCGTCCTCGAACTGCCGTGGAACGAGCGGACCGAGGACTCCTACGACATCCAGGGCGCCAAGGGTGTCCTGGACGCCGAGCACGCGGGCCTGGAAGACGTGAAGGAGCGCATCACCGAGTACCTCGCCGTGCGCAAGCGGCGCTCCGACCGGGGGCTCGGTGTCGTCGGCGGCCGGCGCGGCGGTGCCGTGCTCGCCCTCGTCGGGCCGCCCGGCGTCGGCAAGACCAGCCTCGGCGAGTCCGTGGCGCACGCCATGGGGCGGAAGTTCGTCCGGGTCGCCCTCGGTGGCGTACGGGACGAGGCGGAGATCCGCGGCCACCGGCGCACCTACGTGGGCGCGCTGCCCGGCCGTATCGTCCGCGCCATCAAGGAGGCGGGGTCGATGAACCCCGTCGTCCTGCTCGACGAGATCGACAAGGTCGGCTCCGACTTCCGGGGCGACCCGGCCGCCGCGCTGCTCGAAGTCCTCGACCCCGCCCAGAACCACACCTTCCGGGACCACTACCTGGAGGTGGAGCTGGACCTGAGCGACGTCGTCTTCCTCGCCACGGCGAACGTCCTGGAGGCCATCCCCGAGGCGCTGCTCGACCGAATGGAGCTCGTCCGGCTGGACGGCTACACGGAGGACGAGAAGGTCGTCATCGCCCGGGACCACCTGCTGCCCCGGCAGCTCGAGCGGGCCGGACTCGACGCCGACGAGGTCACCCTCGACGAGAGCGCGCTGCGCAAGCTCGCCGGCGAGTACACCCGCGAGGCCGGGGTGCGGAACCTGGAGCGGTCGGTCGCCCGGCTGCTGCGCAAGGTGGCCGCCCAGCACGAACTGGGCGAGCGGGAGCTGCCGTTCACCGTCACCGACGCCGACCTGCGCGCACTGATCGGGCGCCCGCACCACGTCCCCGAGTCCGCCCAGGACCCGGCGGAGCGGCGCACGGCCGTCCCCGGTGTGGCCACGGGGCTCGCGGTCACGGGCGCCGGCGGCGACGTCCTCTACGTCGAGGCGTCGCTGGCGGACCCGGAAACGGGCGCCGCGGGGCTGACGCTCACCGGACAGCTGGGCGACGTGATGAAGGAGTCCGCGCAGATCGCGCTCTCCTTCCTGCGCTCGCACGGCGCCGAACTGGAACTGCCCGTCGCCGATCTGAAGGACCGCGGCGTGCACATCCACTTCCCGGCGGGCGCGGTACCCAAGGACGGACCGAGCGCCGGCGTCACCATGACGACGGCCCTGGCCTCGCTGCTGTCCGGCCGGCTGGTCCGCACGGACGTGGCGATGACCGGTGAGGTCTCGCTCACCGGGCGGGTCCTGCCCATCGGCGGCGTCAAGCAGAAGCTGCTCGCCGCGCACCGGGCCGGGGTCACCACGGTGATCATCCCCAAGCGCAACGAGGCCGACCTGGACGACGTCCCCGCCGAGGTCCTCGACAAGCTGGAGGTCCACGCCGTCACCGACGTCCGCCAGGTGCTGGAACTGGCCCTCGCCCCCGCGGAGGTGGCGGTCCCGGCGGCCGCCTGACGGCCGCACGACGGTACGGCCGCCCGGCACACGGGCGGCCCCCCGGAAGCTCCGGCGGTGACGTGACGGACATCCGCCGGACGAGGGAAGGCCCGGGTCCCGTGAGGGAGGCCCGGGCCTCTCCCTTGGGCGCCCCGCCACCGGCGCGCCCGCGGCGCGCGCGTTCCCGGCGGTCCGCGTCACCCCTCACCTGCGGAATACTTAGGCGCCGCCCGCGACGGCGGTCCGCGGCGGACACTTTCGGCAACTCTTCGGCGACGCGGAACCGGGATCAGGAGCGCTGACGTGCAGGACGAGGGCGGAAACGGCGGCCGGGGCGACATCGGGCCCGGGGTGCCGACCGGCGGCATGGACCAGGCGTTCCTCGCGCTGGAACGGGAACTGACGGTCCTGCTGCGGCGCGCCCGCGCCAAGTCCGGCGAGATGGCCCGGGCGGTCCACCCGGACCTGGAGTCCGCCGCGTACGGCCTCCTCGCCCGGCTCGACGAGACGGGACGGCTGCGCGCCACGGAACTCGCCGCGTACATCGGCGTCGGCAAGGCCACGATGTCCCGTCAGCTGCGCGCCCTCGAACACCTCGGCCTCATCGCCCGCGAACCCGACCCGGCCGACGGCCGCGCCTGGCTCGTCCACCTCACGGACGAGGGGCGGGCACGGTTCCGCGCGGTGCGCGACGCCCGGCGGGTGGCGTACGTACGCCAGCTCGCCGACTGGGACCGGGACGAGGTGGCCCAACTCGCGCGACTCCTGCACCAGCTGAACCGGGGCGCCGACGGCTGACGGCTCGTCGAGGCCCGATCCGTCCCGCCGTGCGTCGAGGCCGGATCCGTCCCGCCGTGCGCCTCACAGCTCCGCGAACACCGCGCTCGCGTCGTCGTGGGTCTTCGCCCGACCGAGGAAACGGCGTTCGGTGTCGGCGTCCTCCAGGTCCCGTACCCGCTCCACCAGGGCGGCCGCGCCTTCCTTGCGCAGGTAGGTGAAGCAGTCCTCCCAGCCCCCCTCGTGGAACATGTCCACCCAGCGGGTCGCCCCGTCGGTCAGGGCGGCCAGGGCCCGGACTTGTTCGCGTGGGACGGCCCCTGTCACCGCCCGCGCGGCCACGGCCGGATCGGCCGCCGCCGTCCAGAAGCCGCCCTCCTTGTTGCGGACCGTCGAATCGGCGATCGCGGCGGTGGCGAGGGAGGCCCGCGGGAGGCGCGACAGACGGTCGTCCAGCACCGTCGTCACCAGCCCGTCCGGCCCCTCGAACAGCAGGGCGGAGTCGGACAGGACCAGGTACTCCAGCGTCCGTGCCGACCACCGCGCCAGAACCACTGTGGCCTGCGGGGTTCTTGGGTGAGAAAGGTCACAGGTTTGGGCGTGCGCCCGGGCGGTACGAGAGATGGCCTGCGCAAGAACGGCGGTCAGCGGCGAATCCCGTTCCGAAAGGGACAGTTCGGTCAGTGCGCCGCCGAGGCGGGAGGTGAACCATGCGACCGAATGTCGACAGCCGTAGTCGGCGGGCGGTGGTGTCACACCGTCGAGGAGGACCACGGCACCGCCCTGTCCCCCGGCGGGAAGCGCGACCGACGCGAAGTCCTCGTTGGGGCGGGAGGGATGGCCGGGCTCAGAGGCGAGTTCCGTACGCATTCGGCCAGTCTGCACGAGCCCTCCACAAGATCCGCGAAAGGCCGACAATGGTCGCCGTACGACCCGGACCCTCCAATCCGGGCGCCGGGTTTGGCATGGAATGATCGCGTGTGGGGAAGCGCGGCGGCGAATACTGCCAAAGCGCGTCGCCGACGTCCAACCGGCCGATCGGGCGGGGCATCGGCACGAGCCGGGGGAACTTGCCCGCCAACTCCCCGGCGATGTTCACTCCTTCGGGTGGCGGGACTGATGATGCGGGACCACCGCCCACCGGCACTGGGAGGGTCGGGAGCCGTACCGGGGGGACGCTCACAAGTTGACGGAACGTCACCCGGGCCCATGGGTACACGAGTCAGGAATGCGAGCACCGGTGCAGAAGACGCGGCCTCGGCGCGCAGGCAAGAAGGCAGCCTCGAAGGCCTCCGCGGCCTCCCCGAACCAGCAGGGGACGGCACAGCAGGCCCCCACCGTCGGCACCGGGCGCAAGGCGCACGTACGCAACCGGCTCATCGTCGCCGTGGCCGTCGTGGCCGCCGCCATCGCCGGCGCGGGATCGCCCTCGGTGCTCGCCGCCTCGGAGCAACTGCACGACACCCAGTCCCTGGTCACGCTCGCCGAGCAGACCCAGGAGACGCTCACCCTCGCCCACGCGCTGGCCGACGAGCGTGACGAGGTCACCGCGTACATCGCCGCCGGACGGCCCAAGTCGGCCGCCCCCGACGAGCAGCGCGCCGACCGCGTCGACCGCCAGGTCGCGGAGCTGAGCGCCGACACCGACACCTCCGCCGCGCTGCGCCAGGACATCCGGTCCATCGCCGCCGTACGCAAAGCGGCGCTCTCCGGCAAGAGCACCGCTCTCGAAGCGCACCAGGCGTACACCGCCGTCGTCACCGAACTCCACGCGCTCGCCGAGGAACTCGCCCAGCAACTGCCGCCCCGCGCGGGCGGCGGGGCGTACGCCCTCGCCGAACTCGACACCGCCGTCCAGCAGGCCGCCGCCGCCCGCGGACTGCTCGTCGCCGCGCTCAGCGTCCCGAGCACCACGCGGACCGTCATCGACCCGGCCACCGGGCTGCCCACCACCACGACCGGCAGCTCCGCCGCCGACGACAAGCAGCGCGACGCCCTCGGCGCCGCCGCCCAGCAGGCCCGCGTGCGCTCCGACGCGGCCCTCGCCCACTTCCGCGAGACCGCGCCCGCCACCGCCCGCTCCTCGTACGACGCCACGGTCACCGGCCCCGAGGCCGACACCGCCGACAAGTACCTCGCGCGCCTCACCGACCAGCCCACCCTCTCCGACGACGAGAAGACCACCAGCGCCACCAAGGTCGACGCCGCGCTCTCCGCCCGCGTCGACCTGATGCGCGGCGCCGAGTCCTCCCTCTACGACCGGCGCACCAAGGACCTCGCCCAACTGCGCGACGACGACGTCACCGCGCTGGAGATCCGGGTCGCCCTCCTCGGCGCGCTGATGCTCCTCGCCGTCGGTGTCGCCACCGGCATGGCCCGCTCGCTCACCCGCCCGCTCGCGGTGCTGCGCATCGGCTCCGCCCGCGTCGCCGGCGACCCGCTCACCGAGGAACCCGTCAAGTTCACCGGCCGCAACGACGAGTTCGCCCAGGTCGTCCGCTCCGTCAACGCGCTCCACGCGCACGCCCTCGCCCTGCACGAGCGGCTCGCGCCCCTGGAGGGCGACCGCAAGCACCTCATCGGCCAGCGCCAGACCATGGCCGACGAACGCGACCGGCTGCGCGCCGAACTCGCCGAGGCCGGCGCCCACCTGGGCAGGATCCAGCACAGCATCAACGGCACGTTCGTCAACCTCGCCCTGCGCACCCTCGGCCTCGTCGAACGGCAGCTCGCCGTCATCGAGTCCCTGGAGGAGCGCGAGCAGGACCCCGACCGGCTCGCCACCCTCTTCAAGCTCGACCACTTCGCGACCGTCATGCGCCGCCACAGCGAGAACCTCCTCGTCCTCGCCGGCCACGAGCACATCCAGCACCACGCCGGAGCCGTCCCGCTGGTCGATGTCGTGCGCGCCGCGGTCAGCGAGATCGAGCGCTACGAGCGGGTCCGTATCGCCGCGCTGCCGCCGAGCGCGCATGTCGCCGGGTTCGGCGCCGACGACCTCAGCCACCTCCTCGCCGAACTCCTGGAGAACGGCACGACGTTCTCGCCGCCGGAGATGAGCGTCGAGGTCTCCGGCCGGCTGATGGAGAACGGCGAGGTCACCGTCTCCGTCCAGGACGGCGGCATCGGCATCCCCGCCGACCGGCTCGCGAAGCTCAACGCCCGCCTCACCGACTTCGACCCCGACGCCCCCTACGACCAGGAGGACGGCGAGGACCTCGGCCTCGGCCTCTACGTGGTGGCCCGCCTCGCCCACCGGCTCGGCACCCGCGTCCGGCTCCAGGAGCAGACAGCGGGCGGCACCGTCGCGGTCGTCGTCCTGCCCACGACGCTGCTGGCCACGACACCGGCCCCGCCCGCCGCCGGGCCGACGCCCACCGCGGGACCCGTGCTGTCGCTGCCCGGTCTCGCCGCCGAGAACAACGACGGCGCCCTGCCGACCCGTTCCGTCGCCGTCCGTGAGCCCGAGGGCGACGGCGACCCGCTGATCGAGGCCGCCGAACGGGCGCTGCTCGCCCGGGACGCCGCCCACACCGCCGGACGCGCGGGGAACGCGACCGGCGCGGCGGACGACGAGGACGCCGCACCCACCACGGACGGGGACACGCCCACAGAGACGAACACGGACTCGGCGGTCCGCGTGGGGAACGCGGACACGGCCACGGACACCGACTCGGCGGTCCGCGCGGGGAACGCGGACACGGCCGGGGACGACGAGGACGACGACGTACGGGAGGACCCGCCGGTGGCCCCGACGGAGTCCGTCTCCGAGACCACCATGGAGCTGTTCGCTCCCGTGGTCCCGGAGCAGGTCTCCGACGAGGACGCCGACGACCCGTACACCATCGGCCCCGACACCCATGAGCGCGCCGCCGACGAGGGGGACGCGGCGCGCACGTCGGCGAAGGCACCGCGCCTGACCGACAAGGGCCTGCCCAAGCGCACGCCCCGGATCACCGCGCCCGTGCCCACGGCCCCCAAGCCGCGCACGGGGGGCGTGAACGCCGAGGAGCTCAGGCGCCGGCTCGGCGGGTTCCACCAGGGGGCCAGGGAGGGACGCCGTGACGTCGAGGCGGAGATCGCCGAGCAGTCGGGCGAGACACGGGCGCCCGAGCCACAGGAGTACCGGACAGAGGCAGTTGACACCACGGGGGGCACTTCCGAGGAGGCAAGCAGTTGACCGCGCCCAGTACCTTCGGCTTGAGCAGTGAAGCCCGCAACCTGCACTGGCTGCTGACCAACCTCGTCGAGGAGGTGCCGGGACTGCTGTCGGTCGCGGTGGTCTCCTCCGACGGTCTGCTGCTGCTCTCCTCCGACCCCGGCCGCAACGCCGAGGCCCGCGAGGCCCAGGGCGAACGGCCCCAGGGCCCCCGGGGCTCCGCCGCCGACCTCGCCACCATCGTCTCCGGCATCGGCAGCCTCACCATCGGCGCCGCCAAGCTGATGGAGTTCGGCGGGGTCAAGCAGACGATGGTCGCGATGGACGAGGGCAGCCTCTTCGTGATGTCGATCAGCGACGGCTCGCTGCTCGGCGTCCACGGCTCCCCGGACTGCGACATGAGCGTGGTGGCGTACCACATGGCCCTCTTCGTGGGCCGCGCCGGACACGTCCTCACGCCCGAACTCCGCAGCGAACTGCGCAAGTCCCTGGAGGCCGAGGAGATCGAGGCGGCCGGGAGCAGGCGATGAGCGGCGCCAAGAAGACGCGGGCGCGCGGCCCCAAGCCGAGCTCGGCGAGGAAGCCGGGCCCGCAGCGGAGCCCCCACAAAAGGCTCCCGGTGCGCGGCGGGGACCGCAAACCCGCCCGCGTGCGCCCCTACTCCCTGACGGGCGGGCGCACCCGCTTCGGTCATGTGCTCCTCGTCGAGACCTTCGTCGCCGTACTCGAAGCCCCGGCCGACAGTCCGGAGCCGGACGCCACCGCCCACGCGTCCGGCAGCGGGGGAGGTTCCCTCACCGGCAAGGTGATGCCCGAGGTGCGGGCCATCGTCGAACTCTGCCGCCGTATGCGGACGGTGGCGGAGATCGCCGCGCTGCTCAAGATGCCGCTCGGCGTGGTCCGCGTCCTCCTCAGCGATCTCGCGGACCAGGGAAAGATCCGTGTGTACGGAACAGGTCACGGCCCGGGACAGCCGGACCGCGCTCTGCTGGAAAGGGTGCTGAGTGGACTCCGCCGTCTCTGACGCCGCCTCGCCTGGCGTCACCCCCGACGCCTCGCCGGGCGTCACCCCGGGCGTCACCGTCGACGCCCCCCGGCCCGGCGGCTTCGCCCGGGCCGCCTCCCGCGGTCTCGACCGCCTGACCGGGGCCCCCGCGCCCCGGTACGAGCCGGAGCCCGAGGAGGACCTGAAACCCTGGCAGGCCGACCTGTCCCGCGCCCCCATCGCCACCAAGATCGTGGTGGCGGGCGGCTTCGGCGTCGGCAAGACCACCCTCGTCGGCGCGGTCTCCGAGATCACTCCGCTGCGCACCGAGGCCCTGATGACCGAGGCCAGCGCCGCCACGGACGACCTCTCCGCGACCCCGGAGAAGATCACCACCACCGTGGCCATGGACTACGGGCGCATCACCCTCGACGACGACCTCGTCCTCTACCTGTTCGGCACGCCCGGCCAGGAGCGGTTCTGGTTCATGTGGGACGACCTGGTGCGCGGCGCGATCGGCGCCATCGTCCTCGCCGACACCCGCCGTCTCACCGACTGCTTCCCCGCGCTCGACTACTTCGAGAGCTGCGGCCTGCCGTACATCGTCGCCGTCAACGAGTTCGACGACAGCGACCGCTACGAGCCGGAGGACGTACGGGACGCGCTGACCGTGCCCGCCCATGTACCTGTCATGATCATGGACGCGCGGAACCGGGCCTCGGTGCTGGAGACCCTGCTCGCGCTCTGCGGCCACGCGATATCCGTCAGCCCCGAGTAGCCCCGGCCGGGGGGCACGGGGCACACAGAGGCGTAGGAGACCAGTCCGGATGCGGAAGATACTCGTCGTCGGAGCCGGCCAGTCCGGGCTCCAACTCGCCCTCGGCCTCCAGTCGCACGGGTACGAGGTCACGCTGATGTCCAACCGTACGGCGGACGAGATCCGGTACGGGCGGGTCATGTCGACGCAGTGCATGTTCCACACCGCCCTCCAGCACGAGCGGGACCTCGGGCTGAACTTCTGGGAGTCCCAGGCGCCGAGGATGACGGGTATCGGGGTCTCCGTCTCCGGCCCCGGCGCCGAGCGCCTCGTCGACTGGGTGGGGCGGCTCGACGGGTACGCCCAGTCCGTCGACCAGCGGGTGAAGATGGCGGGCTGGCTGGACACGTTCGCCCAGCGGGGCGGCCAACTGGTCGTCCATGGCGCGGCCGTCTCCGACCTCGACTACTTCGCCCGGGTCTACGACCTGGTCCTGGTCGCCGCGGGCAAGGGCGAGCTGGTCTCCATGTTCGCCCGTGACGCCGACCGTTCGCCGTTCACCCGGCCGCAGCGTTCCCTCGCGGCGGCGTACGTCCACGGCCTGGAGCCCCGCCCCGAGCACCCCGACCACGAGGTGGCCCGCTGCAATCTGGTGCCCGGCGTCGGCGAACTCTTCGTCACCTCCACGCTGACCACGTCCGGGCGGGCGGACCTGCTCTTCTGGGAGGGGGTGCCCGGCGGCCCGGCGGACGTCTTCCAGGGCGTCACCGACCCGGCCGAGCACCTCGCCCTGACCCTGGACCTGATGGAACGGTTCGTCCCGTGGGAGCACGCGCGGACCGGCCGGGTCGAACTCACCGACGCGGGCGGGGTGCTGACCGGCCGGTACACCCCCGTCGTGCGGCAGCCGGTCGCCCATCTGCCCGGCGGCGGGCTGGCCTTCGGCGTCGCCGACGTGGTCGTGGCCAACGATCCGATCACCGGGCAGGGCGCCAACACGGCGGCCAAGTGCGCGGCGGCCTATCTGCGGGCCATCCTGGACCACGGGGACGCGGAGTTCGACGAGGCGTGGATGCGGCGCACGTTCGAACGGTTCTGGGCGCAGACGGCGGGCCCGGCGACGAAGTGGACGAACACGATGCTGGGGGAGCCGCCGGAGCACGTGCTGACCCTCATCGGCGCGGCCGGCGCCCTGCCCCGCGTGGCCGACCGCTTCGCGAACGGCTTCGACGACCCGGCGGACTTCGAGAACTACTTCTTCGAGGCGGAGAAGACCGAGGCGTACCTGTCGGAGGTCGCGGGCGGCTGAGCGCCCCGGGGACGACGGGCCCCGGCCGCCGCGCCGGCGACACCCGCCGGCCTCCCCTCGCGCGACATCACAGACCTCCCTCCTCCCTCACGACACGTTGGAGCCCGTGTCCGAGCCCTTCTTCGCCGTCCTCGGGAGTTTGGGGAGGGCGAAGCGTTTCAGGGGTTTGGCCTTGGGGTCGGGGCGTACCGCGCCGAGGAGGGGGTTGGCGGCGATCGGGGAGACTTTGATGGTGGTGCCGGGGCGGGGGGCCTGCACGACCAGGCCCTTGCCCAGGTAGAGCGCGACATGGGTGGCCTTCGGGTAGTACAGGACCAGGTCGCCGGGGCGCAGCTTGGTCAGGGGGATGCGCGGGAGACGGGCCCACTGCGCCTGGCTGGTGCGGGGGATGCGGCGTCCGGCGTGGGACCAGGCGCGGGAGGTCAGCCCCGAGCAGTCGTACGCCTTCGGGCCCTCGGCGCCCCACTTGTACGGCTTGCCGATCTGGGCGACCGCGTAGCGCAGCGCCTTCGCCCCGGTACGGGTCGGCGGCCGTACGGAACTCAGCGCGCCGGAGGCGACGAGCCTGCGCTGGGCCTCGGCCGTCGTGTCCCGGTCCAGCCGTTCGATTCCGGCGAGCTGCTCGGTGGTGAGGGAGGCGAGGAGCCGCTCGACCTCGCCGAGACGGCTGCGTACCGCGTCACGTTCCTTCTGACGGCGCTCGGTGAGGGTGAGCCGGCGGTCGAGGGCGGCGCGGGCCCGGCGGGCGAGCGCGTCCGTCGTCCGCTCGCTGCCGGTCATCCGTTCCACGGTCTGCGCGCGCTCCTGCGCGACCTGGCCGATCACATGGCCCTGCTCCAGCGCGCGGTGCGGGTCGCGGGCGAGGAGCAGCCGTACGTACGGGGAAAGGTCGGTGGTGCTGTTCTGGTACTGCTGCCGGGCCAGCCGTCCCGCGGCGCCCCGGCTGTCGTGCAGGGAGAGCCGGGCCGCGCTGAGCCGCCGGTCGAGACGCGCCACCTCCGCCCGCTGCTTGCGCAGCTCCTCCTCGGTGGCGTTGTACGCCTCCGTGGCCTCCTCCGCCTCCTGGAACAGCCGCCGCAGGTCGGTGAGGAGCCCGGCCACCGAGCGTGCGTCGCCGGCGGCGGTGTCGCCGTCGACGGAGGCCCCGGCGGTGTCGCTGTCGGCGGGCGGCGCGGCGATGTCGCTGTCGGACGCGGGTCCCGCCGTGTCGCCCGGCGGCGGTGCCAGCGGGGCTGCCGCGGCCTGGACGGGTGCCGTCGTGAGGAGTGTGCCTGCCGCGACCGCCGTGGCCGTCGCCGTACGGACCAGGCGCAGGACCTTTCCTGACACGTCATCACCTCCGGTGCGCGGATGGGCCGTCCATCTCGCACCGGCAGGATGGGAGGAGCGACGGGCGGGCGCGCGCCGGGTGGGCCGTCCGGCCCGCCGAGGTCACTCGTCGGGGGACGGCGGCCGCTCGGGCGGCGTGGCGGATTGCCGTCGCGGCCCCGACCACGGCCACTTCAAGCCCCGGCCCGGGTCCGCGTCCGGCGCGTACTCGTACTTCCACAGCTGCCGCATGAACCCGCCCCGCCCGGCGTCGACCCTGCGGTACACGAGCACCGTGTCGGGTCCGCCCGCGGGATCGGGCACGGGGACCCGGTACGTCTTCGGAGGGTGCCCGGTCATGCCGAGCAGCACCGGCAGGACGCGCCCGTCCAGGGGGCCGCCGACGAAAGGGGTGTCCTGTGTCTTCACCCGACCAGTGTCACAGGACCGGTGTCACAGCAGGTGGGCGGCGTCGCCGACCACGGGCAGGACACGGCGGGCCAGGGCGCCGACGGCACCGTCCGCGGCCTCCATCGCGAGGGCGCCGCGCACGGCGGCCGCCGTCTGCGGGTCCCGGCCGGCGGTGACGGTGACACAGGCGACGAACTGCTCCACGAGCCAGTCCCGCAGCTCCGCCACATCCGGCTGCTTGCCCTCGTCGAGCCAGATGAGGGAGGCGGCCTCCACGGCGGTGATCCACATCCGGACCGTCATCCGCAGCCGGAGGTCGGGCTCCGCGACCTCCAGATGCCGCAGGATGTGCTCCGCCGCGGCCCGCCGCACGCCGTCCACGATGGCCGTCGCCCGTGACGTCTCCACGACACTGCCGCCCTGGAGCAGGGCGCTGAAACCGGCGTCGTGCCCGGCGACGAAGGTCAGATACCGGTCGAGGGCGCGGGACAGCCGGGCGGTCAGGGGGCCCTCGGCGGGCTCGTCGAAGCAGTGCTCCAGCTCCTCGGCGGCCGAGCGGAGGGCGGCCTCGTAGAGCTGTTGCTTGCCGCCGGGGAAGTAGCGGTAGACGAGGGGACGGGAGACCCCGGCCGCCTCCGCGACGTCGTCGAGGGAGACGTCCTCCGGGGCGTTGTGCGCGAAGAGTTCCAGGGCCGCGTCGAGGAGCTGGCTGCGCCGTTCCTCGACGCTCAGGCGGCGGTACGCGCGGGTGGGGGCCTCGGACGTCATACCGGCAGGGTAGTCGCGGAGGGGGTGCCGCTGGTTTGGGGCCGTGCGCCTTCCAGCTCGGGGGTGTGGGTTTCTTCGGCGGGTGCGGGTGGGTGGGGGCTGGTCGCGCAGTTCCCCGCGCCCCTGAAAGGCGACCGGGGCTCCGCCCCGTGCTTTTCAGGCCGAAGGGCGGGCCACGGGCCCACCCCTTGCGAGGGAGGGCGGGCCGCAGGCCCGTCCCTCCAGGGGCGCGGGGCGGTGACACATGCGGCTCCGCCGCGTGGGCGCGGACAACCCCCACTCAGCCGCAGTCGCCGGCCGAACCCGTACCCCCGAGTCAGTAGGCGCCCCACCCCCTAGCCCAGCAGCCCCGAGGACTTCCACATCCGCCGCCCCACCCCCCGCAGCACCCCGATGTCGTCCAGGAAGTCCGTCAGCCGGCGCGCCCCCGTCTGCATGATGTCCCGCCGGTGCGCGCTCGCCCGGACCTGCGCGAGCGCCTCGCGCTGGTCGAGGCCGACGTTCGTATAGACGTCGGGGTTGATGAAGGCGACGGAGAAGACCCGGGCGAACTCACCGGAGGTGACCCGCGTGAAGCTGCGGGACAGCCGGGGCGCCGTCACCATCTGCCGGCGCAGCTCCTCGCGGGCGTACCGCACATGCCGGGCCTCCTCGACCACATGGATCCGGGTCACCCCGCGCACGAGCGGCTGGACCCGCTCGTCCGGGAACGTCAGCCGCTGCATCCAGTCGAGGATCTCCTCGCCGAGGAGGGTCGCCGTGAAGGACCCGGGGGTCGTGGAGATCGTCTTGAAGACCCGCCCCAGGTTCTGGTGCGTCCGGCTCACCGGGTAGTACGGGGTGTCCCCCTTGCTGATCAGCCGGGCGAACATCTTCGAGTGCCGGCACTCGTCCTCGATCTCGGTCAGCGCGTAGCGCACATGCGCGCTGGTCGCCGCCTTGTCGTAGATGTGCCGTACGAGCAGCTGCATGAGGATGATCTCGAACCAGATGCCGAGCGACGCCAGCGCGGCCGCCTCGTGCTGGGACAGGGCGATCCGCTGCTCCTCCGACATCCGCCGCCACATCGGCGTCCCGTACAGCGACACCAGCTCGGGCGGCCAGAACCACTTACCCAGCTCGAAGGGCGCGTCCCAGTCCAGCTCCTTGTCCGGGTCGAAGGAGTGCTTCGCCGAGGAGGCGAGCAGGCGCTCGGCCACCTGCTCACGGTCCTTGAGCAGGCCGAGGGCGTCACGGAGCACCTCCGCCTCGGACACCGAGGTCACCGTCGTCATGGCTGTTCCCACCTCGTCGTACGGGGATTTTCGGTCAGTTACCGGCGGTCACCGCTTATGAGACTACTTGTCAGCAAGGGCGTCAATCCCCTGTGCGCGACTTGTTGACGACACGTCTACCGGCGGGGTCCGCGCGCCGTCGGCGGACCGGTCGGGCGCGCGCGGCGACGGCGGGGCGAACGCGGCCGGAACTGTCGGTGAAGAAGCGCTCGGTGAGGTCGCCGGGGCCTCCTGCGCGGGCAGGCGGCTGAGTAGCGTGCCCGGGGTGTCCATGCCTCCGCCGCCCCCGCAGTCGCACGACCCGTACGCCGCGGTGCCCGTCGTGTCACCGGCAGCCCCGGTCGACCCGGTAGCCCCGGTCGCACCGGACGGCTCGTCCGCTCACGTGGCCTGGACCCCGCCGCCCCCGCCGCCCCCGCCGCCCTCGCCGGTGCGCAGGAGCCGGATCGGGCTCGTCCTCGGGATCGTGGGTGGGGCCGTCGCCCTGCCGGCGGTGGGCGTGGCCGCGTTCGTGGTCCTGAGGGGCGACTCCGACGCCGCCTATCCAGACGCCGAGTACCGGCTGACGCTGCCCCCGAAGCTGCTGGACGGCGCGTACCAGCTGGAGCGGGAGTACTCCGACGCGTCCGACAGCGCCTTCGCGCGGGACGCCGAGCGCACCCTGGGTGGCCGGGACGTCGAGACGGCCGTCGCCACGTACACGGCGGTGAACCGCGGCGGGCAGCTGTCGGTCTCGGGCCTGCACGGCCGCTTCAAGGACCCCGACGGGGCGCGCGACACGATGCTGGAGCGTGCCGCCGGGGCCGACGGCACCGAGCCGGCCGTGCCGCCCCGCGACTTCCGTCCCTCCGGCTCCGACACCACCGTGACCTGCCAGCTTCTCGCCAGGAAGGACCTCGGGACGCGGACGGTGTATCCGCAGTGCGCCTGGAACGACGGCAACACCGGGGTGATGGTCCTGGTGGTCGACCCCGCGGTGACCGGCGAGGACCCGGACGACGTGGACCTGGAGGCGAGCGCCGAGCTGACCCTGCGGGTGCGGGACGAGATGCGTCGGCCGATCCGCTGACCCCCACCTCCGGTCGCGGCGTCGTCAGCCGACGGTGACCCCGGGCTCCGGTGCGGCGGCCGGCCCCCCGAGCGGCTCCGCCGGGCCCGCCGGGAACGTCGTCCGCAGGGTGAAGGCGTACGGCGTCGGGCCGTGCGCCCTGAGGTGCAGGAGCCGTTCCTCCGCCTCCGAGACGGAGGGGCGGTGACCGGCCGGCACCCACCACAGGGCGGTCACGGCCTCCGCCAGCCGCTCGAACCACTCCCTGCGGCGGGACAGCATCTCCCGGTGCTGCCCCTGGTACATGAACGTGGTCAGGGCGTCGATGTCCTGCCACATGGTCAGGTTGATGATCAGCCACTCGTCTCCGAGGACCGGGACGTCCGTGGCGTTGCCCGAGTCGCTCTGGAGGCGCCAGACGAATCCGGGGGCGGCGTCCGCCGCCGCGTTCACGGGGTCCAGCGCGTCGACGAAGTCCTTCAACTGGGGCGAATCGAGGGGGGCTTTCAGACGGGCGATGTTCACCTGGGCGAGTTCGTACGTGACGGCGGTCATGGACCGAACGATAGGTCGGGCGTCTCGGGGGAGACACCCGTTATCTCAGCGGGCGGACAGCCGGTGCCCACCCGGCAGGCGGACAGTCGGTCCCCCAGCGAGCCTCCCACCGGGCCCGCGGTCGTACTCATCCCGCCCTCTTCAGCACCGCCCTCATCACGTCCCGTGCGATCGGGGCCGCGTCCCCGCCGCCGCTGATCTCGCCCCGTACCGCGTCAGCGTCCTCGACCACCACCGCCACGGCCACCTCGGGCTCCAGCGCGTCATGGGACTGGGCCCAGCCGATGAACCAGGCGTACGGGGTGCCGGAGTTGCCGATGCCGTGCTGGGCGGTGCCGGTCTTGCCGCCGACGGCGGCGCCCCGGATGCGGGCCTTGCCGCCGGTGCCGTCGGTGACGACGCCCAGCATCAGCTCGCGGAGCCGTCTCGCGGTCGTCGAGGTCATCGCCTGGCGGAAGGTGCGGGTGCCGGCGGTGGAGACGGTGCGGCCGTCGGCCGTGGTGGTGCGCTCGACGAGGTACGGCGATCTGACGGTGCCCCCGTTGGCGACGGCCGCCGTGACCATCGCCATCTGCAGGGGCGTGGCCCGGGTGTCGAACTGGCCGATGGAGGACAGGGCGAGCTGGGCCCGGTCCATGTGGGTGTCGAAGCTGCTCGGCGCCACGGAGAAGGGGATGCGCACCCCCGAGTCGTTGAACCCGAAGGCGCGAGCCTTGTCCCTCATGGCGCCGAGGCCGACGTCCACGCCGAGCTTCGCGAACACCGTGTTGCAGGACCACTCGAAGGCGTAGCGCAGCGAGGCGTTCTCGCAGCCCTCGACCTCGTTCGCGAGGGAGGTGGTGGTGCCCGGCAGGGTGTAGGGGGCGGGGGAGCGGGTCGGGGCGTCGACATCCTCGACGACCCCGGCGTCCAGCGCCGCGGCGGCCGTCACCACCTTGAAGGTGGAGCCCGGCGGATAGGTCTGCCGCACCGCCCGGTTGAGCATGGGCTTGCCCTCGTCCCCGTTGAGCCGCGCCCAGGCCCGCGCCACCGAGGGGCCGTTCCCGGACAGCAGTTCGGGGTCGTACGAGGGGCGGGACACCAGCGTCAGGACGCGTCCGGTGGCCGGTTCGAGGGCCACGACCGCGCCCCGGCGGGCGCCCAGCCCCCGGTAGGCCGCCCGCTGCGCCGCCGCGTCGACGGTGGTGACGACCTCGCCGCCGGCGTTCTGGTCGCGGGTGATGTCGTTCCACAGGGGCAGGAAGGACAGCATCGGGTCGCTGCCGTCGAGGAGGGGGTTCTCGGCGTGCTCCAGCAGCGTCGTCCCGTACACCTGCGAGGCGAAGCCCGTGACCGGCGCGTACAACGGGCCGTCCCGGTAGGTCCGTTCGTAGCGGAGCTGCTCTCCCGTGTCCTTCGAACCGGTGACGGGCCGGCCGCCGACCAGGATGTTCCCGCGCGGCTGGCTCCAACGGGCGATCTCGGGGCGGCGGTTGGCGGGATTGGCGTCGTAGGCGCGGGCCTGGACGACCTGGACGCGGGTGGCGTTGACGAGGAGGGCGACGAGCAGCAGGGCGCACAGCGCGGCGGCACGGCGGATGTACTTGGTCACGCGTCCCTCCCCTCCGGGCCGTCGTACTGCCGGCGGGCCGAGTCGCTCAGCCGCATCAGCAGGGCCACGATGATCCAGTTGGTGACGACCGAGGAGCCGCCCTGGGCCAGGAAAGGCATCGCCATGCCGGTCAGGGGGATCAGCCCGGTCACGCCGCCCGCGATCACGAAGACCTGGAGGGCGATGATCGAGGCCAGGCCGATGGCGAGCAGCCGCCCGAAGGGGTCACGCAGGGCGAGCCCGGCGCGGTAGCCGCGCTCCACCAGCAGGGCGTAGAGCAGGAAGATCGCCGACAGCCCGACCAGGCCCAGCTCCTCGCCCGCCGTGGCCAGGATGAAGTCCGACTTGGCGGCGAAGCCGATCAGGATCGACTCGCCGAGGCCGAGCCCGGTGCCGAGCAGCCCCCCGGCCGCGAACGCGAAGAGCGACTGCGCGAGTTGGTTGGGGCCCTGGCCCGCCTCGATGGACGCGAACGGGTGCAGCCAGTCCTCCACCCGGACATGGACATGCGGTTCCAGCCAGCCGACGGCCACCGCGCCCACCCCCGCGAGCAGCAGCCCCACCGCGATCCAGCCGGTACGGCCCGTGGCGACGTACAGCAGGATGACGAACAGGCCGAAGAACAGCAGCGAGGTGCCCAGGTCCCGCTCCAGGACCAGCACTCCGACGCTCAGCAGCCAGATGGTGACGATCGGCCCGAGCACCCGCCCCGTCGGCAGCTGGAGGCGTTTGAACCGCCAGATCTGGCGCCCGGCGTACGCCAGCGCGTTGCGGTTGGCCGCGAGATAGCTTGCGAAGAACAGCGCCAGCAGCACCTTCGCGAACTCGCCGGGCTGGAGGGAGAATCCGGCGATCCGCACCCAGATCCGGGCGCCGTTCACGGGCGGGAAGAGGATCGGCAGCGCCAGCAGCACCAGCGCGCCCACCACGGAGACGTACGCGTACCGCTGGAGCACCCGGTGGTCCCGCAGCAGGACCATGACCACGATGAACAGCCCGATGCCCAGGGCCGACCAGTTCAGCTGGGCGGGTGCCGCCTGATCGGCCGGGGTCTCCAGGTCCAGCCGGTGGATCAGCACCAGCCCCAGCCCGTTCAGCAGCACCGCGATCGGCAACGGCAGCGGATCGGCGTACGGCGCCCACAGCCGCACCGCCAGATGGGCCAGCAGCGCGAGCACGCCGAGCCCGGCGCCGTAATCGGCGGCGCCGGGCGGGACGGTGCCGTTCTTCGCGAGGCCGACGGCGCAGTAGCCGTACACGGAGAGCAGGACGGCCACGACGACGAGGCTGAACTCGACGCCTCTGCGCCGGGGGAGGCGAACGGCGGGCGGGGACGGGTCCGCCGGACCCGCCGCCAGGGTCGTTCCGGCCTTGGTGGTCATGTCCGGAACTTACCCAAATGGAATGTCTTGTGCGCTGTGTCGCTCAACTCAGCACCAGCGTGGCGTCTTCCAGGTGTCGATGTAGCGGGCCGAACCCCAGGCCCAGGTGCCGTCGGTGAGCAGATACCAGTAGCGGTTGCCGTCGACGGTCTGGCCCGTGGTCCGGCAGAAGATCTTGACGATCTCGCCGTAGGGCGCGACGCGGATGATCGCGCTGCCGCGGGTCGGCGCGCTGCGCAGGATCAGCCCGGAGCGGGCCGTGACCTGCCCCTTGACGGTCTTGTTGGGGGGGCCGGCGGAGCCCCGTTCGTCGCCGGCGGCGGCGGGTGTGGTGGCCGCGAGCGCCACGAGAGCGCCACCGGCGGCGGCTATGCCGAATCGCATGAGCAGAATCCGCAGGGACATGTGATGCTCCTCCAGAAAGGGGGCGAAGCTGACTAATCGCCACGTTAGGAGGAGGCGGAACGGGACGCCTTCCGCGTTGGGCCATCGGAGCAGCGCCGCACCCTGAGGAGCTGTCAGCCCCAGGGCAGCCGCAACGCGGCCCTCGCGCCCCCGTCGCAGGCGTTCGAGAACTCCAGCTCCGCCCCCAGCACCTCCGCCTGCCCCACGGCGATCGTCAGCCCCAGCCCGTGCCCCTTGGCGGAGCCCTCCGTGCGGAACCGCTGCGGTCCGTCGGCGACGAGGTACTCCGGGAACCCGCCCCCGTGGTCCCGCACGGTCACCACCGGCCCGTCCACGGTGAGCACGACGGGAGGCGCCCCGTGCCGGTGCGCGTTGGCCACCAGGTTCCCCAACACCCGCTCCAGCCGACGCCGGTCGGTCTCCACACAGCTGTCCTCGACGACGCGCACCTGCGTGCCGGCACCGGCGTGCGCGGCCACCCGCTCCGCCAGCACACCCAACCGGACGTCCTCCAGGTCCAGCCGCTCGCTGCCCGTCTCCAGGCGGGAGATCTCCAGCAGGTCCTCGGTCAGCGTCCGCAACGCGGCGACCCGGTCCCGCACCAGCTCCGTCGGCCGCCCCGGCGGCAGCAGTTCGGCCGCCGCGTGCAGCCCCGTCAGCGGCGTCCGCAGCTCGTGCGCCACGTCCGCCGTGAACCGCTGCTCGCTGAGCAGCTTCCGCTGGAGCGTCGACGCCATCGTGTCCAGCGCCGCGGCCACCGCGGCCACCTCGTCCCGGTACCGCGCCGGATCCGTCGTCCGGGGATCACCGACCCGGGCGTCCAGGTCGCCCGCGCTGATCCGCCGCGCCACCTGGGAGGTCGTGCGCAGCCGCCGGGTGACCCGGGTGACACCGAGCGCGCCCAGCGTCAGCGTCACCCCGATCGCCAGCGCCGACGAGCCCAGGATGGCCCGGTCGAGCGCCTCGATCGTGGCCGCGCTCTGCGCGTAGTCGAGCCGTACGGCGAGCGCGCGGCCGTCGGCGGGGGTCGCCGCCCACATCGTGGGGTAGCCGTCGACGACGCCCACCATCGTGCCGCGCCGCCCGCTCTCGGCCAGCGCGCGCAGTGACTCCGGCAGCCCCGGCGGATCGACCCCGGCGTCCGGCGGGAGCCGGTTCCCCGCCTCGTACGCCCGCGCCGCGCTCTCCAGCCGGCCGAGGGCCCGCGAGCGGGCGTCGCTGACCGTCTGGTCGGTCACGGAGACATGCACGAGGGCACCGAGCAGCGCGGCCAGACCGCAGCACATGACGGTGATGAAGGCCAGCGCCTTCCAGGTGAGCGAGGCGGCCCGCCGACGCAGCCCCGGCCGCCTCCCCGGCGCGCGCGTCACGAGCCCTCCGCCGGACTTCATCGGCTCTCCGACGGCCGGACGGACGACGAGAACGACGAGAACGCCGAGGACAAGATGGACGACGAGAACGACGAGAACGACGAGAACGACGAAGACGAGGTGGCTGACGACGCTGACGACGACCGGGGCGGCGACGCGGACGGCGAACGCGTAGGGGTGGGCCCGTCGGACGGCCCCGTCGACCCCCCGACCCGGAGGATCTCGTCCCGGGTGAGCAGCATCGCCCGCTGCTCGTCGTCCCAGTTCCACTGGGTGCGGTACTCGTAGCCCTCGATCGCCGCGGGCGACCGGATGATCACCGTACGGCCGGCCAGTTCGACCGCGATCACCGCGTCGTCGTTGGCCAGCACCTGCACCAGTCGGCCCTTGCGGAAGGTGTACATCCGTACGGCTGTCTGATTGCCCGGCAGCAGCCGGAAACCCAGGACCATGTCGTCGTGCCCGTCGCCGGTGAGGTCCCGGTAGTAGGCCTCCAGGACGGGGCACTCCTTCCGGTCGCCGCCCGGCCCGCAGTCGGCCATGCGCCGGACCGTCCCGCGGTACGGCCCGGTGGAGCCCGCGTACACGTCCGGGTGCGCGGCGATCTCCGCGCGCACGACCGCCACCGGGTCCACCTTCCGGATGTCGTCGCCGGGGGCGGTGACCCCCTTGACCACCTCGGTGTCGGCCTCGCCGAAGTCGTAGGCGGGGGAGGAGGCGGGCGGCTGCCCCGGCCACAGCCGGGTCGGGCCTTGCGCGATGGGCGTCGCGCCCGCGCTCACCAGACCCCCGGAGTCGCCGCAGCCCGTCAACGGCACGACGACGGCCGCGGCGAACGCGGCGCCGACGGCCGCGCGCGCGAACCGGCTGTGGAACACGGGACTCCTGGATGCGAAAGAGCGACTTTCGGTCCCGTACACCTTATGCGTGGCTCGATCCGCCCTCAGGGCGCGCGGTCGGTGTGATCCGGACGACAGACGCTATTCGGCGAGTTCCTCCAGCTCCTCCAGGAACCGGACGGTGGGCAGGCCGGTGTGCAGATACTCCACGAACAGCTCGTTGTGCAGCGCCCACGGCGAGCGGCGGGTGCGGATCAGCCGGATCGCCTCCTCGGCGGAGTGCCCGTCGCGGATCAGCGCGTGCGCGACGACCAGACCGGACCGGTTGTAGCCGTGGAAGCAGCGGACGAGGACCTTCCGGCCGTCCTCCAGCGCGTCGCACGCGGCCTGCGCCAGCCGCATCACGCCCGCCAGCTGCGTCCCGTCGAGCGGTCCGTCCGGGATCGGCCACACATGGTGCTCGACGCCGTCCCCCGGCCCGTACCCGGGGAGCCGCAGCAGGGACAGCACGAGATCGAACTCATCGCCCACGACGGCGAATTCGACTTCTCCGGTGCCGGCCCGCCCCGCGAACTCGTGCCCGCCCATCCACAGGCCGGGCACGATCTCGCTCCACGGTTCGTGCGGAGCCGGAACGTCGGGTTGCTTTCTGCGCGGCGGCAACGGCGGCCTCCCCAAGCCCCTGACGACGGGTCGTCCCCCCCAAAGGTATCCGGGTTCTTGCCGATGGAGCACCCCGCCTGTTCCCATGGTCTGGGGTGATGGTGCATGAACGGACTGCGCGTCATACCGACCCGGCGGCACGGACAGGAACGCCTGTACGTGTGCCGGACCGACGGGAGCAACGTCGCCTGGTACGACCGTGAGACGGGCCGGGTGAACCTCCTGAGCGAGGAGTCGAGAGCGGAGGTGCTCGCCGCCCTCCACCCCTTCGTCACCGGACCGGTCACCGTGGGCCCGCCGCCCGTGCCGACCGCCGCCGAGCTGGCCCGGCTGACCCTGCACCCCGACGACGACCTCGCCCCCAACCGCCCCGGCGAGGCCCTGCTCGTCGCCCTCGACCGCGACCCCGGACCGCCGCACCGGCTGCGCCCCGACCCGCGCCGTCGGGCCCTCACGGCGGAACAGACGATCGGGGCGCTGCTGGACGGGCTGGAGGGCGCGGGCTGGCGCACCCTGCACTCGGTGCCGCTGCCCGGCGGGGACCGCATCCACCACCTGGTGATCGGCCCCGGCGGCCTGTACTGCGTCCGCTCCCTCTACGCCCGCAGGCAGCGCGTCACCGTCTCCGACCCCCTCGTCGCCCTCGGCCGCCATGAGCCGCGTCCCCTGCTGCGCCGGCTCCGCGCCGACGCAGACCGGGCCTCCTACGCCCTCACCGCCGAGGTCCACCCCGTCCTCGCCCTCGTCGAACCCGCCGGCCTGCGCGTCGGCGCGCCCCCGCGCGAGGCCCGCGTCCTGACCGACGCCGACCTCCCCGGCCTCGCCCGCACCGGCGGCATGCTCAAACCGGCCGACATCGAGGCCCTGCACGCGACGGCGCGGGACCGCGGCACCTGGACGAGGGTCTGACCGCCGCGACGGCGGACAGGTCCGGGTCTCGCCGGGAAGGCGGTCCTCAGGGCAGGGGACGGGCGGCGGCCGGGTCGAGCAGGGGGGCCAGGAGGTCGCCGTAGTCCTGGAGGCGGGGCGCGATGTCGGGCGCCCGGAAGACCAGTCGGCCGGGGGAGGAGCACTCCTCGACCTCGGTCCAGGTGACCGGCGCCGACACCGTGGGCTCGGTGCGGGCCCGCAGGGTGTAGGGGGCGGCCGTGGTCTTGCGGGCGGCGTTCTGGCTCCAGTCCACGAACACCTTCCCTGGGCGCAGACTGCGCGTCATCCGGTGGACGACCCTGCGCGGCATCGCCTGCTCCGCCTCCACGGCCAGCTCCTTGGCGTACTCCGTCACCCGCTCGGACGACGCCCCGCGCACCGCGCCCAGCAGATGCAGCCCCTTCGACCCGGACGTCTTCGCGAGGACCTCGATCCCGTCGGCCGCCAGCCGCTCCCGCAGCCAGCAGGCGACCTCGCAGCACTCCACGACGCTCGCGGGCGGCCCCGGATCCAGGTCGAACACGATCCGGTCGGCCTCGTCGGGCGAGTCCACGGTCCACTGGGGCGTGTGGAACTCGGTGACGAGGTTCGACGCCCACATCAGGCTGGCCAGGTCCTGCACCAGCACCATCCGGGACGGCCCCTCCATACGGCGCACCTCGGCGGTCGTGACCCACTCGGGGGTGCCCGGCGGCACGTTCTTGGCGAAGAACCGCTGGCCGCCGGGGCCGTCCGGGTAACGCAGGAACGACACCGGCCGGCCCCGCAGATGGGGGAGGAGGGCGTCCGCGGTGGTGGCGTAGTAGTGCAGCAGCTCGCCCTTGGTGAAGCCGGTCGCCGGATGGAGGACCTTCTCCAGATTCGACAGGGCGACCCGGTGGCCCTCCACCTCGGTGATCGGCGTCATGCAACGAGAATCGCATGAAAGTAGTGAAAGTAGGGCAAAGTGCCTTGGTTGGGGGTGGGTCACTGTCGGCAGGCAGGGGTGACCGGCCGGGGATACGGTGTGGATGATTCGGTGGAAAACGTCCGAAAGGGGTGTGCTGCTCGTGCGATCCATCTGGAACGGCGCCATCTCCTTCGGCCTGGTCAGCATCCCGATCAAGCTCGTGAACGCCACCGAGAGCCACTCCGTCTCCTTCCGGCAGATCCACACGGAGGACGGCGGTCGCATCCGCTACCGCAAGGTGTGCGAGCTGGAGGAGCGCGAGGTGGCGCAGGGGGAGATCGGCAAGGCGTACGAGGACGCCGACGGGACGATGATCCCGATCACGGACGACGACCTCGCGTCGCTGCCGATCCCGACCGCCAAGACCATCGAGATCGAGGGCTTCGTCCCGGCCGAGAAGGTCGACCCGCTCCAGGTGGACGCCGCGTACTACCTGGCACCCAACGGCGTGCCGGCCGCCAAGCCGTACACCCTGCTGCGGGAGGCGCTCAAACGCAGCGGGAAGGTCGCCATCTGCAAGTTCGCCCTGCGCGGGCGCGAGCGGCTCGGGATGCTCCGGGTGGTGGACGACGTGCTCGCCATGCACGGGCTGCTCTGGCCCGACGAGATCCGTACGACGGAGGGGGTCGCGCCCGACGCGAACGTCACCGTCCGCGACAAGGAACTCGATCTCGCCGACGCCCTCATGGAGACGCTCGGCGAGGTCGACCTCAACGAGCTGCACGACGACTACCGCGAGGCCGTCGAGGAACTCATCGCCGCGAAGGCCTCCGGCGAGGAGCCGCCGACCGCGCCCGCCCCGGAGACGGGCGGCAAGGTGCTCGACCTGATGGCGGCCCTGGAGAACAGCGTCCGCGCCGCCAAGGAGTCCCGCGGCGAGGACGTCGCCGGCGTGACCCCCATGCGCACCCCGAAGGAACCCGCAGGCAAGAAGTCCACGGCCACCGCGAAGAAGTCGGCGCCGTCGGCCGCCTCCGCCTCCGCCTCCGCCAGGAAGTCCACGTCGAAGTCGTCCCAGGGGGCACGGAGCGCCCAGGGCGCCAAGAAGGCGACGGAGAAGAAGTCCACGGCGAAGAAGTCCGCGACGACGAAGAGCACCGCGAAGAAGACCCCGGCCAAGAAGACGACGCCGCGCAAGCGCCCGGCCTGAGGCGCGAAGCGCGGGGCGCGGCCCCTGCCTTTCCGTAGCCCGTGCCTTTCAGCAGCCCCTGCCTTGCGGCAGCCCGCGCCTTTCAGGGGCGCGGGGAACCGGGCGACCAGCCCCCGCCCACCCGCATCCGGCCCGGCCCTCCCGCTGGTTCTCTCACAGCACCTTCGCCCTTACCAGCGCCGAGAGCACCAGCGTGCCGGGGAGCAGGGGCAGCCACACCGTCAGGACCCGGTAGCCGATGACGGTGGTCGTGGCGACCGTCGCGGGCGCGCCGAAGGCGACCAGGGTGAAGACGAGGGCCGCGTCCATGGGGCCGAGGCCGCCCGGCGCGGGCACCGCACCGGCGGCGGTGCTGGCGACGAGGTAGGCGAAGACCATCTGGATCCAGGACAGCGGCAACCCCACGGAGGTCCCGACGGAGGCGACGACAGCGCCCTGGCACAACGGGAACGCGGCGGCCCCGCCCCACAGCGCGAGGGCTCGGACGGGGCGGCTGTGCACGACCCGCGTGTCGGTCAGCGCGGTCCGCAGTCCCCCGATGAGCGGCTGCCGCAGCGGCCGTACGGTCGTGACCAGGGTGACCACGGCGGCCACGCTGACCCCGGTGATCGCGCCGGCCAGAGCCAGCGTCTCGCCCTTCGGGAGCAGCTCGGTCACCTTGAGGGTGCCGGGGAAGGCAACCAGGAACGCGAGGATCACCAGCGTCTTGGCGACCGGCTTCACCGCCGAGTACAGGGCGAGGGAGGCCGTGGCCCGGGGCAGGGGTATGCCCTGGCCGCGCAGGAAGCGCAGGACGACCGCGTGGGCGCCGATGTTGCCCGGCAGCGCGTGGCCCGCGGCGCCGGCCGCGAACTGGGTCGCGATCAGCTGCCCCGGCGGCAGCCGTTCGGGCACCGCGCCCTGCCGGACGAACGCGGCGGCCACGGAGCACAGGGCGGTGAAGAGGGCCCCGGCCAGCAGCCACCGCGGGTCGGCCGAGACCAGCCGGGTGGCGCCGCCGTACACGGTGCGCCAGTCGACCGCGGCCCACACCCCGAGCAGCAGCAGCGGCAGCAGGGTGAGCGTGAGCCGCAACCGGCGGGCGGTGGCGGCGGATCGGGCGGGGACGAGTCGGCGGAGCCCGCTGGGGAGGCGGCTCCGGAGGTTCGTGGGGAGGGTTGGGGGGAGGTTCGTGGGGAGGGCGAGCGTGGAGCAGGGGGGCTCGGGCTCGGGGTCAGTGGCGGCGGGCCGCGCGGGGAGCGGCGCGTCGAGCGGAAGCGGATACAAAGGGCACGTCGTCCTTCCGTGTCGCCGCCGTGCGGACGGGGACCGGACCGGCGGAGGCAGGGCGTGACAAGAACGAGGGGGATGACAGGAGCGTTCCCTTCGGATGTGACGCTCACATGTGGGGGAACCGAATTCCCACTGCCGCCGGAGCCACCGTCAGGCGTCCGTACAGGCGTTTTGTATTCTCCCGTGCCCTTGTGCGAACGATGTTGTGATTCGTGTCACGCGAGGTCTAGGGTTGTATCCCTTGGCGGGTCCTCGGGGCGCGCGCCGAGTGGCGGCGAGCGGCGGGGAGACCTCCGGACGAGGGAAGTGATCCCGTTGTCCGTCGCCTGGGACGACATCGGCGGGCTCGTGGACGCGCACGAGCGTTTCCTCGCCGGTGCGCGGGTCGACGCGGATGTGCGCGACCCGGTGCTCGACTCCTGGAAACGCTGCCGTTCCGCGGGACTCGAACCGGACCGCCTGCTGATCCCCTACGCACCCGATCTCACCCTGGGAGACCCCTTCCTCCACGCGGCCGACCCGGTGCTGTCCCGGCTCACCGCCTCCCTCTCCGACGTGAGCATGACCGTCGTGCTGTGCGACGGCCAGGCCCGGGTGGTCCAGCGGCACGGCGGCGACACCCGGCTCCTCAGCCGTCTCGACGAGGTGAACTTCGCCCCCGGCTTCTGCGCCTCGGAGGCCGCCGCCGGCACCAACGGCGTCGGCACCGCCCTCGCCGAACGCGGGCCGGTGTACGTCATCGGCCGCGAGCACTTCGCCGACTGCCTCTCCCCGTTCGCCTGCGCCGGCGCTCCCGTCCGCGATCCGCTCAGCGGCCGTATCGAGGCCATCCTCGACCTCACCTGCCTCCGCGACGACGGCCATCCCGCCATGCTGCGCCTCGTCCGGGAGACCGCCCACGACATCGAGGCCCGCCTGCTGGAACAGGCCAGCGACCGGGAGCGGGCCCTGCTCGCCGCGTACCGCCGGGCCGCGCCGCTCTCCGAGCCGTGGCCCCGCCAGCCCGAAGGCCCCGCCCGGACGCGGGGGCCGTACGGCCACGGCGCCGAGACCCTCGGCCGCGTCGACCTGGCCGTCCTCCGCGAGAAGGCCGAGGAACTCATCGCCTCCCCCCACCTGACCCTCGACCAGGTGACTCTCTCCGGCGGCCGTGTCGCCACCCTTCTGCGCCGCCCGATGATGGGCGCGTCGGGCGAGACCGGCGTCGTCGTCGAGGCCCGGGTCCTGGGCGGACCCCAACTGCGGCACATGGAACGGATGGCACCCACGGAAGCGGCCGCCAGCCCCACCGCACCGCCCGCCGCCCCACCCATACGCCCCGGACGAACGACCCCCCGGCCTTCCACCGCCCAGTCGTCCCACCCGGCGGCGCCGACGCGCCCCACCGTCGCCCTGCGCGCGGTCGCCCCGCCCTCCCCGCAGCCCCCGTCGGCGGCTGCGCGGCCGGCCCCCGACACCGGCCCCGTCCCGTCGCCCTTGATCGGCGACGACGCGTCCGCCGGTCCCGGCGGCGACCCCGTCGCCGACGCCTGGCTGCTGCTCGTGGGCGAACCCGGCGTCGGCCGGCTGGCGGTGCTCGCGCGCCGCCGCCTGGAGCTGCTGCACGACGCCGGCATCCGCATCGGCACGACGCTGGATGTGACCCGTACCGCCGAGGAGCTGACGGAGGTGGCGGTGCCGAGGTTCGCCGACTTCGCCGCCGTGGACCTGCCCGACTCCGTCCTGCTGGGCGACGAGCCCGAACCGCTGGGGGAGGGGATGGCGCTGCGCCGGGTCGCGCTGGGCGCCGTCCACCACGACTCGCATCTGTACGAGGCCGGCGACCGTGTCCAGTACGTCGCCTCCACCCCGCAGGCCCGCAGTTGGGAGACCGGCCGCTCGGTGCTCGAACCCGTCCTCGCCGAGGCGGGCGGCTGGCTCGCCCAGGACCCCGCCCGTCTCGAACGTGCGCTCGCGGCCGGCATCCACTCCCTGATCACCGTGCCGCTGCGGGCCCGCGGCACGACCCTCGGCGTCGTCAGCTTCTACCGCTCGCGGCAGCCCGCCCCGTTCGAGGACGACGATCTGTCGCTGGCCCAGGAACTGGCCGGCCGCGCGGCGATCTGCGTGGACAACGCCCGCCGCTACACCCGCGAGCACAACACCGCCTTCGCCCTCCAGCGCAGCCTGCTGCCCCGGGGCCGCCCCGAGCAGAGCGCGGTCGAGGTCGCGTTCCGCTATCTGCCCGCGCAGGCGGGCGTCGGCGGCGACTGGTTCGACGTCATCCCGCTCTCCGGCGCCCGCGTCGCGCTGGTCGTCGGGGACGTCGTCGGCCACGGTCTGCACGCCGCCGCGACCATGGGCCGGCTGCGCACCGCCGTCCACAACTTCTCCTCCCTGGACCTGCCCCCCGACGATCTCCTCACCCACCTCGACGATCTGGTCGCCCGCCTCGACCGGGGCGAGGGCTGGGCGGTGGAGAACACCCACGAGGACTCCGGCATCATCGGCGCGACCTGCCTCTACGCGGTCTACGACCCGGTCTCCCGGCACTGCACCCTCGCCCGCGCCGGGCACCCCCTGCCGGCGATCGTCGGCCCCGACGGCCATGTGGACCTCGTCGACCTGCCGTCCGGGCCGCCCCTCGGCCTCGGCGGCATGCCCTTCGAGACGGTCGAGCTGGAACTGGCCGAGGGCAGCCGGCTGGTCCTCTACACCGACGGCCTGGTTGAGGACCGGCACCGGGACATCGACACCGGCCTGGAACGGCTCCGTGCCGTCCTGTCCGGCGCCGACCGGACCCCGGAGGACACCTGCGACGCGGTCCTCGACGCGCTGCTCCCGACCCGGCCGTGCGACGACGTGGCGCTGCTCGTCGCCCGCACGCACGCGCTCGGCGCGGAACGGGTCGCCCAGTGGGAGCTGCCCGGCGACCCGGCGATCGTCTCCCGGGCCCGCGTGGCCGCCACCGAGCAGTTGGCCACCTGGGGCCTGGACGACCTGGCCTTCACCACCGAACTCATCGTCAGCGAACTGGTCACCAACGCCATCCGCCACGCCACCGGCCCCGTCCAGCTCCGTCTGCTGCGCGACCGCGCCCTGATCTGCGAGGTCTTCGACGGCAGCGGCACCTCACCCCAGCTGCGCCGCGCCCGCACCGAGGACGAGGGCGGCCGCGGCCTCTTCCTCGTAGCCCAGCTCACCGAACGCTGGGGAACCCGCTACACCCCCGAAGGCAAGATCATCTGGGCGGAGCAGCCGCTGCCGTGAAGGCGCCGCCAGGGTGGGGTTGGTGGCGCCCAGCTGGGGTTGGCGGCGATCGGGTCGGGGTGGCGGCGACCGGGTCGGGTTGGCGGCGATCGGGTCGGGGTGGTGGCGGCCGACGGGGTGGCCGCTCTTGCCGAGGCCTGCTGTCGAAAACTGACCGTGGCCTCGTAAGTCGACCGAGGCCTCGTCAACTGACCGTGGCCTCGTAAGTCGACCGAGGCCTCGTCAACTGACCGTGGCCTCGTAAGTCGACCGAGGCCTCGTCAACTGACCGTGGCCTCGTAAGTCGACCGAGGCCTCGTCAACTGACCGTGGCCTCGTAAGTCGACCGAGGCCTCGTCAACTGACCGTGGCCTCGTAAGTCGACCGAGGCCTCGTCAACTGACCGTGGCCTCGTAAGTCGACCGAGGCCTCGTCAACTGACCGTGGCCTCGTAAGTCGACCGAGGCCTCGTCAACTGACCGTGGCCTCGTAAGTCGACCGAGGCCTCGTCAACTGACCGTGGCCTCGTAAGTCGACCGAGGCCTCGTCAACTGACCGTGGCCTCGTAAGTCGACCGAGGCCTCGTCAACTGACCGTGGCCTCGTAAGTCGACCGAGGCCTCGTCAACTGACCGTGGCCTCGTAAGTCGACCGAGGCCTCGTCAACTGACCGTGGCCTCGTAAGTCGACCGAGGCCTCGTCAACTGACCGTGGCCTCGTAAGTCGACCGAGGCCTCGTCAACTGACCGTGGCCTCGTAAGTCGACCGAGGCCTCGTCAACCGACCGCAGCCTCGTAGTCCGACCCGCAGCCTCGTAGTCCGACCGCGGCGCGGGGGCCCCTCGTGCCCGGCCACCAGACTCGCCTAGACTCGCCGAAGTGAAGATCATCCGGGTCGGTCCGTGACCACTCCGCCGCCTCCCGCACCCAGCCGGGTCGTCGTCTGCCGCGACTGCTGCTGCGGCACCTCGAAACTCCCCGGTGTCGACCACGAGGCCCAGACCGCCCGGCTCCGGCAGACGGTCCCCACTCGCGTCTCCACCTGCCTGGACGTCTGCGACCAGGCCAACGTGGTCGTCGTCCAGCCCTCCGCCGCGGGCCGCGCCGCCGGCGCCCGCCCGGTCTGGCTCGGCCTCGTCAACGACCCCGACTCGACCGAGGACATCGTCGCCTGGGTACGCGCCGGCGGCCCGGGCGTGGCCCCGATGCCGCCCATCCTCGACCTGTACGTCTTCACCCCGCCCCACCGGCGCGGAGCCGTGTGACGGGAGGCCGTCCGAGGCGTCGGGCCGGCGTTCACCGCTGTCCGCCCCCGCTCACACCTGCCGCAGATACGTCCCGAGCCGGGCGATGGCCGAAGGGTTGCGAGGGCTCTCGACCAGGTCGACGTAGTCGAGGACGAAGATCCGCCGGTTCTTGACCGCCGAGACGTTCCGCAACGGCCCGTACGACAGCAGGAACTTCCTCTTCCGTTCGGCGCTCACGTCCCCGTAGTCGCAGATGACGATGACGTCGGGGTCCCGCTCGACAACGCTCTCCCACCCCACGGTGGTCCAGGAGTCCGCCACGTCGTGCATGACGTTGACGCCGCCCGCCTCGCTGATGATCTGCTCGGGCGCGGCGTACCGGCCGGAGGTGAAGGGCTGTTCCTCCCCGCTGTCGTACAGGAACACCTTCGGCCGCTCAGCCCCCCGGGGCGCCTCGGCCCGGACGGCGGCGACCTCCTCCTTGAACTCGGCGACGAGCGAGGCAGCCCGCTTCTCCACCCCGAAGAGCTTCCCCAGGTTGGTGAGGTCGGTGTACAGCGCCTCCAGCGGCGGCATGATGCCCCGTGAGGTGTCCGTACGGCCGTTGCGGCAGGACTCCGTGAGGACGTACGAGGGTATGCCGAGCTTCTTCAGGGCCTGCGGGGTGAAGCCGGCCTCCTCGCGGAAGCCGTAGTTCCAGCCGGCGAAGACGAAGTCGCCGCGCGCGTCGAGGACGTTCTCCTTGGTGAGCTGGTCCTTCGACAGCCACGGGACCTTGTCGTAGCCGCCCTTCCAGGGCACTCCGCTCAGGTCGCCCTTGTCGTCGGGCATGGCGAACCCGGCCATCCGGTCCTCCAGCCCCAGCGCGAACATCAGCTCGGTGATCCCCACGTCATTGGTGACCACCCGCTCCGGGACCTTGTCGTACGTCACCTTCTTCCCGCAGTTGGTGAGTGTGACGGAGGAGGCCCGTGCGCTCCCGCCCGCCTCGACGGTCGCCCCGCACCCGGTGGCGGCGACGGTGACGGTAGTGGCGAGACAGAGCGCGGTGACGAACGACGAGCGCATGAAGATCCTTAGGGGTGCGGGTGCGGGTGCGGGTGCGAGTGCGAGTGGGGATGGGGATCGGGGTGGGGGTGGGGGTGGGGATGGGGAACCGGGGCGGGGTGGCGGCCGAGGGGACGCGTGTCGGTGGACCGGGGGAGCCGGTCGAAGAGGAGTTGCACCGCGCCGGTCTCGGGATGCCGTACGGGGTGGGCCCGGACCCCGAACACCTCGGCGAGCAGTTCCTGCCGGAGGACGTCGTGCGGGGCGCCGGAGGCGACCATGCGGCCGCCGTCGAGGACGTACAGCACATCGCAGTGCGCGGCGGCCAGATTGAGGTCGTGCAGGGCCGCGAGCACGGTCAGCCCGCTGCCCCTCACCAGGGACAGGACGTCCAACTGATGGGCGATGTCGAGGTGGTTGGTCGGTTCGTCGAGGACGAGCACCCGGGGGCGCTGGGCGAGCGCCCGAGCGATCAGCACCCGCTGTTTCTCGCCACCGGACAGCCCGAGGAACCCCCGGTCGGCGAGGTGCGCGACCCCCGTGCGCGCCATCGCCTGCGCGCAGATCTCCCGGTCCCCGGCGGCCGTCCGCTCCCGGTGCGGCAGCCGCCCCATGCCGACGACCTCGGCCACGGTGAAGTCGAACTCCGACGCCGACTCCTGCGGCAGCGCGGCCAGCAGCCGCGCCGCCTCCCGGGCGGGCAGGGCGTGCGCGTCGTCCCCGCCGATCCGCACCACCCCCGAGGTGGGCCGCAACGCCCGGTAGACGCACCGCAGCAGCGTCGACTTGCCGCTGCCGTTCGGCCCGACGAGCCCCACGAAGGCACCGCCGGCCACCGCAAGCCCTATGTCCTCGACGATCCGCCGCCCGGCGACCTCGACGGTCACCCCCTCGACCCCGAGCGACACCCCCGCCCCACCCCCGAGCCCACCGGCGCCCGCCTCGGGACCACCAGGCACCCCGCTCCGTACGCCGTCCCCCGGCACACCGTCGCGCCGCCCACCGTCGCCCCGCCCACCGTCGCCCCGCACACCCTCGCGCCGCACGGTCACCGCCCCCCGAACGCGTAGCCGCCCCGCCGCATGAGCAGCAGGAACACCGGCACCCCGACCACGGCGGTGATCACTCCCACGGGCAGCTCGGCGGGTGCCAGCAACAGCCGGGACAGCACATCGGCCCAGACGAGCAGCACGGCCCCGACGAGCGGCGCGACGGCCAGTACCCGCCGGTGATCCGCACCGACCACCATCCGCACCACATGCGGCACCATCAGCCCCACGAACCCGACGGCCCCGCTCACCGCGACCACGGTCCCCGTCACGGCGGCGGTGACCACGAACAGCTCCCGCCGCAGCCGCTCCGGCCGCACCCCGAGCGCGGCGGAGGTCTCGTCACCCATGGCGAGCGCGTTCAGCGCCTCGGCCCGCGCACGCAACCACACCCACCCGGCGACGACCGTGGCCGCGGCGATCGGCACCTGCGCCCAGGTCGCCCCGCCGAGGCTCCCCAGCAGCCACATCATCGCCGCGCGAGCGGCCTCACCCCGGGCGGCCCCGAACACCATGACCGTGGTGAGGGCCTCGAATCCGTACGCCAGCGCCGTCCCCGTGAGCACCAGCCGCAAGGGCGTGAGCCCGACCCCGGACCGGGCCACCCCGTACACCAGTGCCATCGCCACCAGCGCCGACCCGAACGCCGACACCGACAGCGCCCACACCCCGAGCCCCGCGAACGCCCCCAGCAGGATCACCGCGTTGGCGCCCACGGCGGCCCCGGAGGAGATGCCCAGCACGAACGGATCGGCCAACGCGTTCCGCACCATGGCCTGCACGGCGACCCCGACCGCCGCGAGCCCCGCCCCGACGACGGCCCCCAGCACCACGCGCGGCAGCCGTATCTCCCAGACGATCGTGTACGCGGCGCCGTCCGCGGCCCGGACACTCCCCCCGGTCCCCCCGGCCCACAGAAATCGCACCACGTCCGCCCACGCGACCCCCGCCGCCCCGAGCCCCACCCCACACACGACCGACCCGGCCAGCACGAGACTCAGCCCGAGCACCAGAGGAGGCAGGGGAACACGGCCATGACTACGGGCCTGACGCACTATCGAGGCGCTCCTCGGTCCTCCGGGCCGCCTGCGGAACCTCACGCAAGGAGACAGCCCGTACGACCGGACGGCCGCGCGGTCCCCTCTCGCAGTCCACGGCGAGCAGTCAACGGGTCGCACCGCTCACGGGCAATCGGGCTCGCGCACGGACCGTCGGGTCCTCACGCACACCGTTGCGGGTCAGCGCCGGATTCCCACCGGCTTCCCCCACGAGAGGCATGGCGAGCGTAACACCGGCCGCACACCCGGCCGTAGGCCCCGCGGCCCACAGCTGTCACCGCCCCGGGGTCCGCGGCTGTCACCGCCCCGCGGCCCCACAGCTGTCACCGCCCCGCGGTCCCGCGGCCGCCGCCGCAGTCGCCGTCGCTGTAGTCGTCGTGGCTCAGGCCGGATAGGCGTGCGTCTGCGTCGCCTTGACCGCGGCCCAGACCTCGGCGCCGGTGTGGAGGCCGAGTTCGGCGGCGGCGACCGTGGTGAGGTCGGCGGCGAGGGGGAGTTCACCGGTGAGGTCGGCGCGGATCTGGTCGCCGTGGGTCTCCATCCCGGCGACCGCGCAGCGCCACAGGTTGCGTGCGCTGACCCCGGTGGGCCGCTCGCCGTAGAGCGTCACCGCGCTCGGCGGGAACGTGACGAAGACCGGCCCGGTGAGGTCCTCGGTGGTGGTGATCGCCGGCCCGGCGTCGAGCCGTACGGTGTGCCGGTCGGCGACGCCCTTGTAGAGGTTCAGCCCGACGAGATGGGCGATGTAGTCCGTCCGCGGATGCCGGGCGATGTCACCCGGCGTCCCCTCCTGCACCACCTGCCCGTCCTCGATGACGACGAGCCGGTCGGCGAGGACCATCGCGTCGAGCGGATCGTGGGTGACGAGTACGGCGACGGCCTCGAAGTCCGCCAGGTGCCGCCGGAGCTGGGCGCGTACGTCGAGGCGGGTACGGGCGTCGAGCGCGGCGAGGGGTTCGTCGAGGAGCAGCAGCCGGGGGGAGGTGGCGAGGGCACGGGCGAGGGCGACGCGCTGGGCCTGGCCGCCGGAGAGCCGGCGGGGCTTGGCCCCCGCGTGCTCGGCGAGCCCCATCCGCCCCAGCCACTCGGCGGCGAGCGCACGCGCCTCCGCCTTGGAGGCGCCCTGGCAACGCGGCCCGAAGGCGACATTGTCGAGCGCGGTCAGATGCGGAAAGAGCAGATAGTCCTGGAAGACGACCCCGACGGGACGCGACTCGGGCGGCGTACGCTCCAGAGCGGCCCCGTCGAGCCGCAGATACCCGTCCGCGAGCGGCTCGAGTCCCGCCAACGCCCGCAGGGCCGTGGTCTTCCCGGCCCCGTTGGGCCCGAGCAGGGCCACGACCTCCCCCGGCACTACCCGAAGCCCGACATCAAGCCGAAACGCCCCCCGCCGCACCACGAGCCGGGCATCCAGCCCGGCCCCGGAGCGCCCGGCCCCGGCCGTCGAACCGGCCCCGGCCGTCGAACCGGCACCGGAGCCCACCGCCTTCTTCGCCCTTTTCCTGCCCTCGGCCCCCCTCATGAGGCACTCATCCAACGGTCGCGCAGCCCCGCGAGGACCGCGATGGACACGGTCAGCAGGACGAGGCTGAGGGCGATGGCGGCCTCCGGGTCGCTCTGGAGGGCGAGGTAGACGGCGAGCGGCATGGTCTGGGTACGCCCCGGAAAGTTACCGGCGAACGTGATCGTCGCCCCGAACTCACCCAGCGCCCGCGCCCACGCGAGAACCGCCCCGGCCGCGATCCCGGGCGCGATCAACGGCAGCGTGACCCGCCGGAACGCGGTGAACCGGGAGGCCCCCAACGTGGTCGCGGCCTCCTCGTACCGCGGGTCGGCGGCCCGCAGGGTCCCCTCGACGCTGATGACGAGGAACGGCATGGCGACGAACGCCTCGGCGACCACGACCCCGGCGGTGGTGAAGGGCAGACTGACCCCGAACCACGACTCCAGCCACTGCCCCACGACCCCGTTGCGCCCGAGCGCCATCAGCAGCGCCACACCGCCCACCACCGGCGGCAGCACCAGCGGAAGCGTGACGAGGGCCCGTACGAACCCCCGCCCCGGAAAATCGACCCGGGCGAGCAGCCACGCCAACGGCACCCCGAGCACGAGACTCACCACGGTGGCCGCCGTGGCGCAGAGCAGCGACAAGCGCAGCGCCTGCCACACCTCAGGACTGGTCAGCTGATCGGGAAGGTCCGACCAGGGAGCCCGTACGAGCAGCGCGACGAGCGGCAGAACCAGAAAGGCCAGCCCGACGAGCGCGGGCACGAGCAAGGGCACGGGCACGGGACCGCGCCGCGGCGAGATCAGGCCACGCCCCCGCCCTGGCCCCTCCGCGTCGCGGCCGGACCCGGCACCCGAGCCGTCGACCGAGCCCACGGTCACGGCTTCAGGAACCCGGCGTCGCTCAGGACCTCCTGCCCCTCACCGGACCGTACGAGCGCGACGAACGCCTTCGCGGCCTTGGTGTTGGGGGCGTCCTTGAGGAGGGCGATCGGATAGTCGTTGACGGTGTCTGCGGCTTCGGGGAACTCCACGCCCTCCACCTTGTCACCCGCGGCGAGCACATCGGTCTTGTAGACGACCGCGGCGTCGGCCTCTTTCAGCTCGACCTTGGTGAGGGCGGCCTTGACGTCCTGCTCATAGGAGACGGGAGTGAGCCGGAGCCCGCTCGCGTCGAGGGCCTTCTGGGCGGCGGCACCGCAGGGCACCTCCTTGTCGCACAGCACCACCTTGAGCCCGCTCTTGGTGAGGTCCTTCAGGGAGGAGATCCCCTCGGGATTGCCTGGCAGGGCGGCGATCTCCAACTGATTCCGCACGAACGTCACGGGCGCCCCGACGGCATCCCCGGCATCCGTCACGATCTTCATGGTCTTGGGACTGGCCGACGCGAACACATCCGCAGGCGCCCCACCGATGATGCTCGCGGCCAGGGAGTCGCTCCCCCCGAAGTTGAAGGTCACCTCGACCCCCGGATGCGCCTTCTCGAACCGCTTCCCCAACTCCGTGAAGCTCTCCTTCAACGAAGCGGCGGCGAAAACGGTGACCTCCCCGGAAACGTCACCGCCCTCAGAGGACTCAGAGGACTCAGCGGAATGAGAGGAACATCCGGCAACCCCCAACAACACAACCGCACCGACCAGGGCCCCCCACCGACGGAACCACCCAGACCCCGAAGACCGAGCCACCAAGCCCCCACTCCTCCCGCACTGACGCAGGGGCCCTCGAAGATCCTCGATCCTCGGAACGCACAGCCCCAGCCGACCATGACTGCCCCATTGTCTCGCACATGCAAGCTCATCAGACACAGTGCCATCGCACAAGCAAGGAAAGACCCCCAAGGGCATGGCATGTACGTTCCCCCAATGCCGAGCGGGGATGCTCTCCCCCGGCGAGCCACGCGGCACATCCACACCGCACCCGCCCCCGACCGATGCGGTGGCCCCTGCGGCGCTGCCGCACCGGTCCGCGGAGCCGCGCGACCGGTACCTCGTGGGCATGCTCGGGCCCCGCCCGGACGGTGGTGACGACGCCCGCACGATGGCTCACACCGCCGCGCAGAGCGGCGACGACGAACCCGGCAGCGACGACGGGCAGGCCGCCGAGGGCGGTGAACTGCCCGAACGCCTCACCCCGCAGGCCGCTGGCCGTATCTGGGCCTCCTCCATGGGGCTGTCCTTCGTGGTCCCGGCGTCGATCGGCACCCTCAGCGTCACGGCCCGCTGGGGGCGGCACTTGCTGGCCGACAGGATCGTCGACACCAGCCCGAACCCGGTGCGTGTGTGAGGACGCGAGGCCGTTGAGCACCACCCCATCGACATCCAGGTCACCCGGACCGGCGACCAGCGCCGCGTGTTGGAGGGGGACGACGCCCACTGCATCCACCTCGACGTACAGGTCCGCGCGCCCGGCCGGAGCGGCGGGCGAGGACCTGCGTGTCGTGGAGGTCGCCCTTGTCAACAGGCTTCCCGAGAGCACGTCCGACCGCAGGGACCCAGTGGCAGTTCCAGACCGGCCTGGAGGTGGCCGCGTTCCCCGACGACCGGGCGGCCGTCTTCCTGCCCATCGACGACCCGCTGGACCCCCGGTCCGTCGGGGCCTCCGAGGAACCGGAGGAGCGGCGGCTGCGCCTCCTCTACCGCGACAGCCTCCGCTACGGCGTCGGCCGCAACGTCGCCGTGACGGCCGACGTCCGCCACGGCGAGCGGCGGGCTCACCGGCTGGCCACCACATGGCTGCCCGAGTATGACGTACGCGCCACCACCGCCCCCAAGATCGACGAACAGCCGCTGCTGGCCGGGCTGGAACTCGGCATGGACGAGCTCACGGCCCTCGCCGTACCCGCACGCCGCGCGGAACTGAGCGCCGCCCTGGCCCCGCTCGCCGACGGCCACAGCTCCTGGCTCCAGACTCAGCGGGGGAAGGCGCGGACCCTCCCCGACGACCTGCGCACAGCTGCCGAAGCGGCCATCGACCAGGCCGAGGACGTGTGCCACCGCATGGCTTTCGGCATCGACGTCCTGTCCACGGACGACGACGCCCTCGAAGCGTTCCGGTTCGTCAACCGGGCCGTGGCCCTCCAGCGACGCAACACCGCCATCGCCGCCCGGCGCGCCGGGCACGAGGACGATCCCGCCTCCTACCGCAAGGCCCGCCAGGCGGTGTACGCGCAGGGCAAGGAGGCGGCCGGCTGGCGGCCCTTCCAGCTCGCCTTCGTCCTGCTCAACCTCGCCTCGCTGAGCGCCCCCGGGCCACCCGCACCGCGGCACCGGGCGCGAGGCTCTCGTCGACCTGCTGTTCTTCCCCACCGGCGGCGGCAAGACCGAGGGCCTACCTGGGGCTGGCCGCCTACACCTTCGCCCTGCGCAGGCTCCAGGCATCGTGGGCAGCGGCACCGAGGCCCGCGCCGGCCGTGCGGGCGTCGCGGTCCTCGTGTGCTACACCCTGAGGCTGCTGACGGCCCAGCAGTTCCAGCGGGCCGCAGCCCTGGTCAGCGCCTGCGAGGTACTGCGCCGCGAGGAGTACGCGCGCGAACGACGCTGGGGCACGACCCCGTTCCGTATCGGACTGTGGGTGGGGACCTCGGTGTCCGAACTGGTTCGGCGAGGCGCAGGAGCAGATCGCCGGCGCCCGGGGAGAGCGCCAGCGACAAGCACGCACGAGTCATCCAGGTCCTCAGCTGTCCCTGGTGCGGGCAGGGCCTGCCGCGCACTCCAACATGGACTACGACCCCGATCGGCGCCGCGTACTGCTGTACTGCCCGCGTGGCGAGGGCGAGGACCGCTGCCCCTTCTCCCGGCTCGGCTCTCCCGGCGAGTGCATCCCCGTGTTCAGCGTCGACGAGGAGATCTACCGCCTCGCACCCGCCATGGTCATCGCCACCGTCGACAAGTTCGCCCAGCTCCCGTGGAACGGCTGCGCAGGGCTGTTGTTCGGCCCCGTCACCGAATGGTGCCCGCGCCACGGCTACCGCCACGACGACCTCGACGAGCGCACCGGCTGGAGTACGCAGGAACCTGGAAGCCGGGGTGCTCGTCACCGGCGGCACCGCTCCGCAGAGAGCCGCCGAACACATCCGGGAACTGCAGCGCCGGGGAACCCTGATGCCGTTGCCTTGAGTCAGCCACTCGCCACTGCGCCGTGGCTGCTTCGACCGAAGGGGCCCGGTCCGGCGCCGACCCGTGGGACTCCGCAAACCAATGTTTCGTCAGCCAAGCCCGGCCCGGCCCACCACGCGCCTGAACGTGGTTCGTGACCGGCCGACCAGCCCTGGCACTCCACGCGCTGGAGGCCAACCCTCCGAAGTCGTGGGCCCGCTCCCCTGGCAGCCCCTAGGCTGGCGACGCATCAAGTGCGCAGCCACAGCAGGGCGGAAGAGAGTCATGCACGGCCTCACCGAGGCGAACCTAAAGAAGCTGGCCGGCTCCCGTTCCTTCGACCGTGGGCGCGGCTATCTCAACGCGGTGTCCGGGGTCGAGGTCGGTGACGGCCGGGTCACCGCGAGCGTCCACGGCACGGAACGGTACGAGGTGGAGCTGGCCCTCGACGCGCCCGGTGGGCTGTCCGGCGAGTGCGACTGCCCGTACGGCATGGAGGGCAACTTCTGCAAGCACCTGGTCGCCCTCGGCCTGACCGTGCTCGCCCGACGAGAGAGCCTGCCGCGGCAGCGGAAGGCGGCCCGGGACCGGGCACAGGGCCTCCAGGCGTGGCTGACCTCCCTCTCCCAGGCGGAGTTGCTCGCTCTGCTACGGGAAGAGATCGACGAGAACAGGCAGCTGCGCCGCCGTCTGGAACTACGAGCCGCGAGCGCCCGCGGAGACCTCGCCGCAGTCCGGGCCCGTATCCGCGACCTGTTCGACATCGGTCCCTTCGCGCAGTACGGACACGTCGAGTACGCCGATGCCCGCGCCTACGCCGACCAGGCCCGGCAGGCGGTGTCCGCGATCGGCGCGCTCACCGGCTCGGGCCGCGCCGCCGACGCGATCACCCTGGCGCGGGAGGCGATGCGGCTGCTGGCCGAGGCTGTGGAGAGCGTCGACGACTCCGACGGCTGGCTCGGACAGATCGGTGCCGACCTCGCCGACGCCCACCTCGACGCCTGCCGTGCGGCTCGCCCCGACCCCGAGGAACTCGCGCACTGGCTGGTCGGCCATGCGCTCGGAGACCTGGACGACGGACTCACCGACATCGACCCGCTCGACTACGAGGACATCCTTGGCCAAGAGGGAATGAGCGTCCTGCGGAAGCTGGCGGTCGAGGCATGGCGGGGCAACCGTCGCGGCTGGGCCGAGAAATACCTGATGGAGCGTCTGGCCAAGGCGGGAGACGACGTCGACACGGTGATCGCTGTACACGCGGCCGACCTGGCGCCAAACGGACACACGCACCTGGTCATCGCCCGCGAGCTGGACACCGCGGGACGCCCCGACGAGGCGCTGAGCTGGGCGGAACGCGGTATCCGGGAGACCGAGGACCTCGCCACCGTCGATACCGCCCTCGTCGACCACCTCTGCGAGCGCTACGCGCAGATGGCCCGGCATGCCGACGCGGTCGCCCTGCGCCGCGACCACTTCGGCGCCCGCCTCTCCCTGCTCACCTACCAGCAGTTGCGGGCCGCCGCCCGCGCCGCCGAGTGCTGGTCGGCCGAACGGGAGGCGGCCCTGGCCCTGCTCCGCGCCGACGCCGCGGGACCCCGGCGAGGGGGCTGGTACGGCGGCCCCGTCCTGGTCGACGTCCTGCTCGACGACAAGGACACCGACGCCGCCTGGCAGGCCGCCACCGACGCGGGCGCCGACGACCGGCAATGGCTCGCCCTCGCCGACCAGGCCCGCGCCTACCGCCCCGCCGATGCGCTCGGTGTCTACCTGCGCCTGACCGAACCACTACTGAAGCAGACCGGCAACGCTGTCTACGAGCAGCTCGTCGGCCTACTGCTGAGCGTCCGCGACTGCCACCGCAGCCTGGGCACGGAGGACGAGTTCGGCGTGTACGTCGCGACTCTGCGCGCCACCCAGAAACGCAAGCGGAACCTGATGCGCCTGATGAACGACCACGGTCTGTGAGCCGGACGGCGCCTGGGATGCTCACCTGGCCGGTGGGGTGGTCACCGGGGGGAAACGTCAGCCGTCCTGCTCGACCAGGTCCTGCCTATTCGGCCAGTCCTGCCCCGATCAACTTCGCACAGCCCCTGCACTGACATACAGCCGCTCCAGGCGGCACACGGCTGCACAAACACGAAGACCCCGGCCTCAGCGTTTCCGCTGGTGACGGGGTCTTTGGGCACCTCATGCAAGGTGCCCCCGGCAGGATTCGAACCTGCGCACACGGCTCCGGAGGCCGTTAGCGAGGACCACGATGGTGCAGGTCACGAGGGAGCCGACGGACCAGAACCTCGGCCTCGTCCACGCATAGTCCACGCAGAGCGTGAGTGCTGACGCCAGGGCTGGGGACCTGCGTCTGCTCCAACTGGCCCCCTGCATGCTGGTGCACCCGATAGCCTTCCATGCGCTGGTGAAGCCAGGGAAGCACATAGTGGACGGCGGAAGGACAGGACCGAGTGTCGACGTTGAGCAACCTCCTGCGGCAGGTCGGACAGAAGGATCCGCAGCTGGCTGCCGACCTAGCTAGGGAGGTGGAAGCGCTAAGCCGGCGTCGCCGCTTCGGACTCAACTTTGAACGCCACGTGCCTGAGACGGTCGATCTGCCAGGGCGGCCGGTTCGCAAGGGTGACAAGGTGCGCTTCCTAGCCGAGCGTGGGGCCCGTCCCAAGTCAGTCGATCAGCGCATCTGGAGAGTCGTTGGTCTCACGCGTACTGAGAGTGGCCGCGTTGCCACCCTCACTCGTCAAGACACTTCCGATGCGGAGGTCGAGACCGCAACCCGCTCCGTAGATGATCTCGTCGTCGTAGCGGAGTTCCGTGACGCCATTTTCCCGGGCCTCATTTCTACTGGCAAAGTCGAGCGAGGGGGCGAAAAGCCGTTCCATTCTGTTATCAATGCGGAGAACTACCACGCACTGCAGACCTTGCTCTTCACCCATGAGGGGAAAGTCGACGCCATCTTCATCGACCCCCCATACAACACTCGCGACAATGATTGGAAGTACAATAACGATTACGTCGACCCTGAAGACGATTACGCCCACTCTAAGTGGCTGGCCTTCATGGAACGGCGTCTGAAGCTCGCGAAGCGCCTTCTTAACCCCGAGTCCTCTGCCCTTATCGTCACAATCGACGAGAAAGAGGTCCTCCGTCTCGGCCTGCTGCTTGAGCAAACCTTCCCAGAGGCCGCTATTCAGATGGTCACGTCCGTCATTAGCGCAAAGGGGGCAGTGCGGCGCGGGAAATTCTCACGAGTCGAGGAGCATATCTTTTTCTTGACCTTCGGGGGGGCGAAAATTCACCCGTGGGAAAGTAACATGCTCCCGTCGTACAAGGAAACACAGGAAGACGAAGCCGCCGAAGAGGTAGAAGCTGCTCCCAAGCCAATCGAATGGCTTGGCTTGCGACGTAGAGAGCCGTCCAGCGTCCGTGGTTCGCGACCGAATCAGTTCTATCCCATCTTCGTGTCCCGTGAGGATGGGACATTGCACTCTATTGGTGATCCGATCGATGACGACGTCGATCGATCTGCCGTTCCGACCCCTGCGGGTACAGTCGCGCTTTGGCCACTAAAGCCTGACGGGACAGAAATGCTGTGGGGGCTGACCCCTGAGGTTCTGAGGAAGAATTGGGCTAACGGCTACGCGCGGGTTAAAAACTGGAAGCCAGCCACCGCAAAGGGCACGATTTATTACCTGCCCAGTGGCACTATTGAGCGCATCCGCAAGGGAGAAATCACCGTCACTGGGCGAGCTGCTGATGGCGCCGTAGAAGGGCACGTCACGCCTGACAGCTCAATTGTCACTCCGCCGAAGCGGGTGTGGAATATGGCGTCACACAATGCCGAGATCGGCGGTACAAGTATTCTCTCAGCGCTTATTCCAAAGCGCCACTTCCCGTACCCTAAGTCTCTGTTCGCGGTCGAGGACATCCTGCGCTTCGTTGTTGGCCCCAAAAAGGATGCTCTTGTCGTCGATTTCTTTGGCGGCTCTGGCACTACTGCTCATGCCGTTATGCGTCTGAATCGCCAAGACGACGGATCCCGATCCAGCATCATCGTCACAAATAACGAGGTGTCGGCGAACGAGCAGGCTCGGCTGCGGACACAAGGATTGCGGCCTGGTGATGCCGAATGGGAGCGACTCGGCATCTGCGACTTCATTACTAAGCCGCGACTGCAAGCGGCAGTCACAGGTTTGACACCCGAGGGCGAGCCCGTTAAAGGAAAGTACAGGTTCGCCGACCCATTTCCTATGTCGGATGGCTTCGATGAGAACATCGAATTTTTTACGATGACTTATGAAGCTCCGCGAGCAGTTGCACATCACCGTTCGTTCGAGGCTGTGGCTCCCCTGCTTTGGCTTAAGGCCGGAGCACGAGGGCGTCGTATAGAGAAGGCGCGCGATGGCTTTGATATCGCTGACTCATACGGCGTTCTTTTTGACATGGATTACTCGTACGACTTTCTGACCGCCCTTGCAGAGGTCGATAGAGTACGAATGGCGTTCATCGTGACTGACGACGACCGTAGCTTCCAGATGGTCTGCTCAGAGCTTCCAGGCCACGTAGAACCAGTGCGCTTGTACGAGTCTTATCTGACGAATTTCACAATCAACACGGGCAGGGAGTGACTGCACGATGCGATTCACGCTGAAGGAGTACCAGAACGACGCCGTGGGTCAAATGCTGACCTACTTCAGTGACGCCCGTGAGGACTTCCATCGGAAGGGTCGTAACGTCTCCTTCTCTCTCGCAGCCACTACCGGTGCCGGTAAAACGGTTATGGCCGCCGCAGTGATCGAGTCTCTTTTCCTCGGCAACGATGACTGGAATTTTGAAGCCGACCCAGGCGCGGTAGTTTTGTGGTTCACAGACGATCCGTCTCTCAACGAGCAGACACGTTTGCGGCTAGTCGAGGCGGCAGGTGACCGCATCGCTCACTCTCAATTGCACGTGATCGAGAACACCTTCAATCGAGAGAAGTTCGAATCAGGGAAGGTATACTTCCTCAATTCGCAGAAGCTCTCGAAGAAGTCGCTGCTTGTCCGGGGAGCGGCAGAGGACGAACAGACACCTCTAGTAGAGCGCTCAGTGTCGCCGGACCTACGCGCCTTTACTATCTGGGAGACAATCAAGAACACCATCGAGGATGACCGCCTGACCCTTTATCTGATTCTTGACGAGGCACATAAAGGGATGCGGAAGCTCACTAAAAGCGACCGTGAGGATAGGACCACTATCGTCAAGCGCCTGGTCAACGGAGGTAGTGGCGTGCCTCCGGTCCCCGTGGTGTGGGGCATTTCTGCGACAATTGAACGGTTCTCGGAAGCGATGTCGCAGGCGCAAGGCCGCTTCACCTACCCGGACTATGAGGTTGACCCCGCCCTGATCCAGGAGTCTGGCCTCCTGAAGGACGACATTCGTCTTGACTTCCCCTCAGAATCAGGCGTGTTCGACACCGTCCTTCTAAAGCGAGGCACGCGAAAAGTACGCGAGTCAGCCGCGCAGTGGAAGCAATACGCCGAAGAGCAAGGTACGACATCGGACCCAGTGGTACCGCTCCTGGTGGTACAGGTCCCCAACACTCCGTCAGACAGCCTGCTCGTATCAGCCATCGATACTATCCGCGAAGAGTGGCCAGAACTGCCGGCCGGCAGCATCGCGCATGTATTCGGAGAACACGCAAACATCCAGTTGGGCGACTACGTGATTCCATACGTGGCGCCGGAAAAGGTCCAGGATAGGTCGCATATCAGAGTCATTCTTGCAAAAGATGCTATCTCCACGGGCTGGGATTGCCCTCGGGCTGAGGTACTCGTATCTTTTCGCCCGGCTACTGACAAGACGCATATCACACAGCTCCTTGGCCGCATGGTTCGGACTCCACTAGCGCGCCGCATTACCGGAAATGATCGCCTCAATTCCGTCGAATGTGTCCTTCCGTTCTTCAATCGCGCGACCGCCACTGGGGTCGCCGAGATCCTCCTCGGAAAGAGCTCTGGTGACGACAGTGAAGACGGGTCTGGAGGTTCCGGCGGAGGCGAGGGACGCCGCGTCCTCTATAAGCCGGTCGACATGGTCGTTAATCAGGCGGTCCCCGCGGAAGTTTGGGATGCATTTGATGCTATTCCGTCCCAGACCCTTCCGCGTAAAGCAGCAAAGCCTACCAAGCGACTAACAGCACTTGCCCAGGCTCTCTCACGTGACCACCTCTTGGCTGACGCCCGGAAGGTTGCTTACGCGGAACTATTCGCAGTTCTCGATGGCTTGATGGCTCGATACAAAGAGCAGGTGCAAGTCGCAACGACTGGCATATTGGATGTTAAGGGAGAGACGCTCATCGCCTCCGTTCACAACAAAAATGTTGTTGTAGCGGAAAAATTCACTGAGATCGCGGACGAGCGCTCGGTGGATTCGGACTTCAAAGTTGCGCAACGTCTCCTTTCCCCGGATCTGGCACGCAAGTATGCTGACCATATCGCAGTGGAGGATGATGACGATGATGGTCTTTTTGATGCTCACGTAAAAGTCGCTGCCTTGGCGCAAGTCAACGGTGTTCAGGAGGCTGTCGATCGTGAGGCCGACGCCCTGGCGACCAAATGGCTCTCTCAGTTCCGGGTAGCCATCAAGGGGCTGACGGACGAACGCAAGGCCGTCTATGACGACATCGTCGCGATGTCTGTGGAGCCGCAGCGCACCGGAGTTGCACGACCAAAAGTTCGGTCCGAGGAAACAGAGTATTCGGACGGTAACAAGGTTGTGACTAAGCCTGGACACCTCATGGCTGACGAGAACGGTGACTTCCCCATTTCATCGCTCAACCAGTGGGAAACGAAGGTTCTAGAGTCGGAAATGGGGCAGCCAGGCTTCCTGGCTTGGTATAGGAACCCGGGACGCGCCTCTGAGGATTCGCTCGCAATCGCTTATAAGGACGGCAAGGGTGATTGGCGACGCATGTGTCCTGACTTCATCTTCTTCCATGGTGATCTCTCTGATGTGAAGGTCTCCATTGTCGATCCGCATGGCTTCCATCTCCGGGACGCTCTTCCTAAGTTGGTGGGTCTGGTGGATTTCACTGAGGAGTACGGCACTGAATTCCACCGCATCGAGGCTGTGGCTGAGACGAAGGACAAGAGGCTTCGAGTGCTCGACCTAAAGAGTTCTTCGGTGCGAGAAGCTATTAAGGGTGCGAGCGACGTGGAACAGCTTTATCTGTCCGCGGCTGCGACAGATTACTGAGCTTGTCAGGTCCACGGGGCGCGGAAAGTGCGGTCGGTGGAGCGGCTTTGGGGTGGCGCTGCTTTGGCGCGAGTGATCATGGCCCCGTAAGCTTCCGGCGCGTCGGGCAGTCTGTGGACCTGCCCGGTAAAGCACGACGTTGGGGCCATGATCTTCGAGGCTCGCGCCAAAGTGGCTCCGTAAAGCCGCGGAGCCGACCGCCCCAGCCACGACGTACCCCATCTCTGGCATCAGGCGGCTGGTTGCCATGAGCGCGGCACGGGCGCCGGCCGGGCTGGAGCGGGACGGAGGCAGGAGCGCAGGCCCGGCCGGGGGCCGGGCCGCGCGCGGTGAGCGTAGCGAGCCGCCTTGAACCAGTAGAGAAAGTTTGAATCACGGAGGGGGCTGGGGCCGTGTCCGATCCCGGGTGATGCTTGACAGTTCGATCCCAGCTGATGGTTGACGGTGGCCGTGATCGGCTTTTCTGTGCCGGGCTGCCCCGTGGTGTAGAACCCTGAGCATGGGGAGTGAGCGGCGGGAGCGGATGCGGGGGCTTGGTGCGCGTCTTCGGGAACTTCGGGCAGAAGCCGGGTTGACGGGTGCTGCGCTAGCGCAGCGTGCCGGGGTAGGACAGCCGACCGTGTCCAAGGTCGAGACCGGCCGCATGGTTCCGAGCGTTGATGTGCTCGACCGCCTCTCAGGCGCTCTCGGCCTCGACGAGTCGACCGCTCGCGAGGTCCGTGAGCTGCTGCACGCTGTGATGGCGGCTCCTGGTGCCGACCAACAGTCAGAGGGCACAACTGCGGTCGCCGGTAGCACCGTTGATGAAGAGGTGCGGTCCGCGCAGCTGGTGAGGTCGTTCCAGTGCGTTGTACTGCCGGCCCTGCTTCAAACCGCGGAGTACGCCCGGCACGTCTTCGCGAGTGTGCCGAACTCGTCGCCTGATGCCATCGGTCGGGCGGTGGCTGCCCGCGTCGAGCGGCAGAGTGTGTTGTACGAGCCGGGTCGGGAGTCGGTGTTCGTGCTGACCGAGGCCGTGTTGCGTACCTGGCCGGGGACTCCGGCGCTCATGCTCGCCCAGCTCGACCGGCTGCTGGCCGTCGAGAGCCTGGACACGGTGCGGCTCGGGGTCATCCCCTGGCGTCAGTGTGTGCCGATGCTGCCTCGCCACGGGTTCACCCTGTGCGACCAGAGGGCTGTTGTCGTCGAGACCTTCGACCGTGAGCGCGTGTCGGCCGATTCCGCCGAACTGGCCGCATACGAGGAGGCGTTCGCCCGCTTCGAGGAAGCGGCCATCTTCGGCGACGAGGTGCGGGAGCTGCTGTTGCGGTCGATGACGGACTTCCGCAGCTTGGGAGACACCCTCACTCGTTAGAGGAATAATTCCTCTAGATGCCTAGCCCGCCGCTCCGTTGTGGGAATACTCTGCCGTTGCGCTGTCTAGCCCCCTAGACGTAGAGTGAGGGATCTCCCATGCGTACCAAGTGGTGCCGCGCCTTTCCCGGCCTGGCCGAGGAGGTGGGTCATGCTCGACGCTTCGTCGCTGCTCTGCTGGAGGAGCGAGGACCGGTCGACGAGGCGGTCTTGGTCGTCAGTGAGCTCGCGACCAATGCTGTGCGGCATTCGTTGAGTGGCGCGGCCGGCGGCTGGTTCGTTGTGGTCGTCAGCTTCGGCGACGACAGTGACCTCGTGCGCATCGAGGTAGTCGATGTGGGAGGTGAACGCGAGCCTCACCTGCGCGACGTGACGGATCGGGATGAGGGTGGTCGCGGCCTGGCGCTGGTGGCCGCATGCGCCAAGGACTGGGGCATCAAGAGCTGGCCCGACGGGCGGACGGTGTGGGCGGACCTCGTGCGGGAGGGCGTGTGATCGCGCCCGCCTCGACGGTCGTCTCTGGTCGCCTCGCGGGCGGTGACGGGTGAGCCCTAGGGGTGTGCCCGGCAGACGGTCACGGTTCTACGTGGTCGGCGTAAGTACGGGACGCCGTCTCCCGCCCATTCCGTCTAGGGCCCTAGACTCCTGGTTAGTGCTAGGAGGTGAAGTCATGTCGGACGAGTTGCAGCGGATCATGGCGATTGACGATCCGTACCGGCTGTTGCGCGAGGTCACGACCCGGTTGGCTGATGCACAGCAGGAGGTGACCGAGCTGGCTCGCCTTCGTCGACGCGTGGTCCAGGACCTGCACGCGCAAGGGCTGTCATACGCGCAGATCGCCGAGAAGGCTGGCCTGAGCCGCGGGCGCATTCACCAGATCCGGCACACCGGTCCGGCGCCGGAAGGGGCCTTCCTCGGCCGGGGCTCCGTCGTCGTCGCTACGCCGCTGCGGCGTGATGACGAGCACGGGCGGACGGTCGTTGCCATGGACGACGTCAGCTCCGGCAAGCGGCTGGAAGACCTCGCGCGCACATACGGGCTCGAAGTCACCTCCGAGCATGTGTCGGTCGGTGGAGAGATCGACCTCAATCGAGACGGCCTGGTCGTCGTCTGCGGCCCGCGCATGTCCCAGGAGATGTGGGACACCTACGCGCAAGACCCCGTTCTGAGCTGGGAACGCGCGGAAGACGGGCCCTGGACGGTGGTGGACCGGCGCACCGGCACCGTGTACCGGTCGGGCCAGGACAGCGACCCGGCCAGGCCGTACGACGTCGGATACCTCGGCCGGCTGCCGCGCCCGGACGGCAACGGTTCGCTGCTCGCCATCGCCGGCATCCACACTCAGGGCTCTCTCGGCGTCGTGCAGCTGCTCGCCAACGACCTGAACACCCTGTGGGGCCAGGTCGGTGACCGCCGGTTCTCCACGCTCGTCGGCGTCGAGTACGACCCGGAGACCAGCGAACCGCAGTCCGCCGAACTGCTCTGCCCCCTCTACAGGCACGACGAAGAGGCGACGGAGGAAGCGGGGTGAGGTTCGCCCTCGCCACACTGCCCGCCGAACCCGACCGCGAGAACGAGGACTTCGCCGCTGCCGCCCCCTGCGCGGCCGTTGTCCTCGACGGTGCCGGTGTGGGCGGGGCCGAGACCGGGTGCACGCACGGCGTCGCCTGGTTCTCCGCAACCCTGGGCGCTCTGCTGCTGCGCAGCATGACCGCGTGCCCCGCCAGGCCGCTCGCCGACTGCCTCGCCGACTCGATCAGTCTCGTCCGGTCCTTGCATGAGGACAGTTGCGACCTCGCCTACCGGGCCAGTCCCACCAGTACGGTCGTCGCCGCGCGGCTCGGCAGGGGAGTTCTTGAGTACCTCGTTCTCGGTGACTCCTCCCTGGTGCTGGCAGACAGGGAAGGCCCTACGACCGTCGTCACCGACCGGCGCCTGGACGAAGTCGGCAAGCGGCTGCGCGGGGCTGTCGACCAACTGCCCACCGGATCGCCGGAACACACTGCCGCGCTCGCCGAGTACAGGGATGCCCTGACCGGGCTCCGTAACCGGCCGGGCGGCTTCTGGATCGCCGGCCCCAATCCGCGGGCGGCCGAGCATGCCCTGACCGGGACGGTGCCGCTGGACTCGCTGGCATCCGTGACCCTGCTGAGCGACGGCGCCACGCGCCTCGTCGACCGGTTCGAACTCGCAGACTGGCGCGCGGTGTTGTCCGTCCTCGACTCGTCGGGGCCGGATGAGCTGATCCGCCGAGTACGTGAAGCTGAGGCCAGCGACCCTGAGGGGCGACGCTGGCCGCGGGGCAAGGCTCGTGACGATGCGACCGCCCTCCACTGGGCCCTGGGCTGACGCACTCAACTCACGCGAGCGGTGAGGCCGGCGCCAACTCGTATACCCCCCTAGACAGTTCGCGGGTCGGTCGCTTACCTTAGGTGTACACCCCCCTGGACAGTTCAAGCGGGGGCGACCCTCCTTTGTGCTGTCTAGGGGGGTATCCAGTTGGAATGGTGCTCGTCATCAAGGGGCGCCAACGACCCTGTGAGGTACAGAAAATGCGTGTCATCCCCGTGGACACCTCGGCCGCGACGCTGCTCATCACCAAGCTGCCGGAGGTCAAGGTGAGGGACAGGCAGACCGGTGAGGTTGCCGTTGACCCGGTGACCAACCAGCGGCTCATGACGGTGGAGTTGGTGTTCATCGCGGCCGGTGGTTCGGACATGATCAAGGTGACCGTTCCTGAGCAGGGCATCGGTGACGGTCTGGTCATGGGTGCCCCGGTCATCCTGTCCGGTCTGGTCGCCCGGCCCTGGGAGAGCGAGTTCGGGGGGCGGGCCCGGCACGGCATCGCCTACCGTGCCGACGCCGTCATGGTCAACGCCCCGGCTCCGGTTCAGGGTTGATCGCCGTGACCGAGGGATTCCGGGTTCCGCTGTCGATTCTGCTGCCGGTCCTGCTGGTCTTGGGCGTGCTGCTGGTCGTGCGCCGTCGTATGCCGGTCGTGTTCTGGTGGATCATCGGCTATCCGGTCGCCGCGCTGCGGGTGCTCGTGTCGTACCGGGACACCATGGATGCCTGTGGTCTGACGGTTCCTGCCTCGGCCGTCCGTCGGGCCACCGCCCGGATGATCGGACGTCAGGCCGCGCCGGTACCGCCTCGGCGGTCGTTCCCGCTGCCGACCGGGTCCGGTCTCGTGATGCGGCTGCGGATGGCGGCGGGTCAGGCGCCCGAGGACTTCATGGCCTCCGCCGACCGGCTGCGGCACGCCTGGGGCGTCCATGCTGTGTACGTCCGCACCACCAAGCCGGGGCGGCTCGAACTGCGGCTGGTCGGCTGGGACGTGCTCGCCGAGGTCAGGGCGGCCCGGCGTCGGCCGGGGTCCGATCCGCTGTGCCTGCCGCTGGCGCTGCGGGAAGACGGTGAGTGGCACGTGCGGGACTTCCGCACCGTGCCGCACGAACTGATCCTCGGCGCCACGCAGTCCGGCAAGTCCGTCTACCTGCGCAACCTGCTGTGCGGTCTGGCCCGGCAGTCGGTCGTGCTCGTCGGCATCGACTGCAAGTGGGGCGTGGAACTCGCCCCGTTCGCGCCCCGGTTGTCCGCGCTCGCCGATACTCCCGACCGGGCTGACGAACTTCTGGACGTGCTGGTGGACGAGATGGAGGCACGGTTCCGGCTCATCGGGCTGCGTAGTGGTACGGGTAGCGGGGCCGGTTCGGACGCCGTGCTCACCTCGGACGTGTGGGGGCTGCCGGAAGCCGTACGGCCGGTGCCGGTCGTGGTCGTCGTCGACGAAGTGGCTGAACTGTTCCTCGCCGCGAACCGGGACGACGAGAAACGACGAGACGCCATGGTCACCAAGCTCATTCGTCTCGCCCAGCTCGGGCGTGCGGCCGGCATCTACCTGGAGGTGTGCGGGCAGCGTTTCGGCTCCGAACTCGGCAAGGGCGCCACCATGCTCCGGGCCCAGCTGACCGGCCGCGCCTGCCACCGCGTCAACGACGAAGCCTCGGCGAACATGGCACTCGCCGACATCTCCCCGGAGGCGGCCCTCGCCGCTACCGCCATCCCGGCCGAACGCCCCGGCGTCGCCGTCGTCGGTGACTCCTCCGGCGGCTGGTCCCGTGTCCGTGCACCACACTTCACCCTCGCCGAAGCGGCGGCCGTCTGCCGTGACACCGCCGCCCTGATGCCGGACCTGCCCCGGCTCGACTCCTTCCGGCCCGCCGTCGCCGTGGAGTCCGCCGGACCGTCCAATGCCACCGCTGCCATTTCCACCGCTCAGCCGGTGACCGAGTAGCCCCCTCTTCTGCACCCCGGCCGGCGCGACCGTCTCGCGCCACGTCCCTACCCCTCCCATGCCAAAACCGGAAGGAAACTCGATGTTCTGCGAGCACTGCGGTGACGTCGACGGTGATGAAACCGGCGTCGACCACGACGAACGCGACTGCCCCTGGTACGGCATCGACGACAACCCGGTAATCGTCGATGCCGCCGAGCTGGCCGACATCTTGGCCGCCAACGCTGACGGCTCGCCCGCCCTGCGGGCAGCGATCGGCCTCCTGGCCCGTCACGGCCTGTGGATCAAGCGGCTGGCTGAGCGGCCCCGTCTGCTGCTCATCGACTACTCGGGCCCGGTTCCGCAGCCGTACGGGATCGACTGGCGCAAGGTCGCCCAAGCCATGGAATCCAAGCAACTGCCCGCTTCCGGCGGGGAACTGAGCATCCTGGCCCTGGCAGCGTCGCTCGCCGACACCGCGGCCCCTCTCCGGCTCGGTGACGCTGTCAGTGGCCTGGATGCGGCCAACCTCGACCTCGTCCTTCAGGCCGTCGCCACTGCCAACGGCCGCACCCTGACCCGGTGACCACCATGGTCAAGCGCCTGCGGGTCGACGCCGTGATCGTCCAGGCCGTCATCGCGGGTGCCCTGTCCTTCTCCCACCTGCACGACCTCGCCGAAGCGGCCGGGCAGGGCGGCTGGAAGGCGTGGGCCTACCCCGTCAGCGTCGACCTGCTGCTGGTCGCCGCCTGGCGCCGGATGCGGCAGGCACAGCGAGCGGGGCTGGGGGCGGGAGGTCCGCGGCTGTGGTTCCTGGTGGCCCTGACCGCCTCCCTCGGCGCCAACGTCGCCACCGCCGGGCTCCTCGACCTCGACCACGTCCCCGCCTGGCTCCGCGTCATGGTCGCGGGCTGGCCGGCCGTCGCCTTCTTCGGCGGCACGCTCCTCGCCCACACACCACACCACCCCCAGGAAGCGGCAGAGAACCCGGCCCTGTCGACGACCGACCCGCACGACGAATCCCGCTCCACCCCGACCGCCGTCGACATGCCCGACCCGGTTGCGCTCCCCGCCCCCGACCCTGCTCCTGAACCCCCCAACAGCGAACCAACCCCCGTCGCCGACCCGGTGACCGACTCCCCTCCCGCTCGGGCCCCGGCGCCCGTGCCCGCCGTCGCCCTCCCTCCTGCTCTCGTCGACCGCGTCCGTGCCCTCGCCGACGAACACCGCTCGGCCACCGGCCACCCTGCCGACCCCGACGCCGTCCGTGCCCGGCTCGGCCTGCCTCCGTCCATGACCGGGTCCGTCGCCGCTCACCTCTGAGAAGAGACCGCCATGCATCGCCGCTTCCGCAACATCCGCCGTATCGGCCCCGTGAACGTCGCCTCCTTCCTCGAACGCGGCAAGCACCGCCACCTGGCCGCCTGTACCGCGCCCCGGTGCGACTTCTCCGCCGAGTACGACTCCCGCGCCGCCGCCGAACTCGCCGCCCGCACCCACCGCTGCTCGGCCTGACAGGAGACCAACCCCATGGACGTACCGCTCTGGCTCGCCCTCCTCTGCATCGGGGTCTTGGGCGTCAAGCTCATCCGCCCGCCCTGGTGGCTCATCACCGTGCTGCTCCTCGGCGGCTACCTCATCGCCGACAGCCTGCTGGCCCCCGTCATCAACTCCCTTGTCAAGTAACCGAGAAGGAGAGTCGCTCATGCTCCGGCCCAAGATCCCGACCATGCCTCAGCCCACCGGCTTGGTGACACCGCCCGCAGTCATCGAGACGACCCCCGTCACCCCGGCCGCCCTGACCCCGCAACCGGCCCCCGCGCCGTCCCGTCCGGCCGTCCAGCTCACCCCCGGCACCGCGCTCGCCCTCGTCGGCGGCGGCACCGCCGTGGTCCTGGTCGTCGGCGCCGTCCTCGTCTCCATGCTCCTCGCCGTCGCCGTCACGGCCACCTCGACCGCCGTGTGCGCCGTCGTCATCCGCGCTCTCCTCACCCGCCGCGACCGCTGACACGACAACTCCAAGCGCCCGGCCCTACCCACACTGTCTAGCCCCCTCGACAGGCGGATCGGGCGCGCCAGACCTGCGACCCCTGCAAGGAGGAACCCACAGATGCGTCCCCCGGCTCCCCTCGGAGCCATCCGCCACCTGGCCGCCCTCGCCCGCTACGGCGACCTCGGCGCCTACGCCCGGCAGATCCAGCGCCTGGGCGGCTGTGAGCGGCCCGTACGGATGGAGGGCCACCGGCTCGACGTCCACGCCGCAACGGGAGAGATCGTCCGGGAGATCACCGACATCGACCTTCCGGCCGGACAGCTCCTCATCCGCTGCAACAACCGCCGGGCCACCAGATGCGCCGCCTGCGCCGAGGTGTACCGCAAAGACACCTTCCACCTCGTCACCGCCGGACTGAGCGGAGGCAAGGGCATCGGCCCGGCCGTCGCCCAACACCCTCGCGTCTTCGCCACCTTCACCGCCCCATCCTTCGGCCCGGTTCACAACCGTCCCACCGGCGGCTGCTGCCGCTGCGGTCGACTCCACCCCGACGACGACCCTGCACTCGGCACACCCCTGGACCCTGACCGGTACGACTACCGCGCCGCCGTTCTCTGGAACGCCCACGCGGGCGCGCTCTGGGCCCGCTTCACCACCTACCTGCGCCAACAACTCGCCTCCCGCGCGGGCCTCACCCGCACGGAGCTCCGCAACAGCGTCAAGGTCTCCTATGCCAAGGTCGCCGAATACCAGCGGCGCGGCGCCGTCCACTTCCACGCCGTCATCCGCCTCGACGGCCCGGAAGGCGCCGAGGACAACCCACCGCCCTGGGCCACCACCGAACTCCTCACCGACGCCATCCACACGGCGGCTCACCTCGCCGAGACCCTCGGCCCAGACCTCGACGGACGCGCCTACACCTTCCGCTTCGGCAAGCAGCTCGACATCCGCCCCATCCGCTCGGCGGACTTCGTGGGCACCTCGGAGCTATCGAGCCGCGCCGTCGCCGCCTACATCGCGAAGTACGCCACCAAGGGCGCCGAGACCGCTGGCACCCTCGACCGCCCCATCCGCAACCCGATCACCGACCTCATCGGCGCCCAGGTCACCGACCACGCCCGACAACTGATCCTCACCTGCTGGCACCTCGGCGCCCGACCCGAACTCGAAGCCCTGCGCCTGCGCAAGTGGGCCCACATGCTCGGCTTCCGCGGCCACTTCTCCACCAAGTCCCGCGCCTACTCCGTCACCCTCGGCGCCCTCCGCCAGGAACGCGCCGACCACAACGAAGCCCTCACCCGCGCCCGCGCCGCCGAAGCAGGCCACCCCCTGCCCGACCCGGACACCGTCCTCGTTCTCTCGCACTGGCGCTTCGCCGGCACTGGCCTGACTGCTGCTGAGACCTGGTTCGCGACATCGCGTCGGCCCGACGCCACCCCCGACACGGAAGGAGACTCGGCATGGATCGCCGACGAGACGAACTGATGACCGTCCCACAGATCCTCTCCGAGCTGGGTGGAGTCTCCCGCCGCACCTTCTACCGCTGGCGTGAGCTGGGGCAGGCTCCGGAAGCGATCAAGCTTCCGAACGGCGAACTCCGCGTGTGGCGGAGCGACTTCACCGCGTGGCTTCACGGACTCGGGGAGGCGGCGTGAAGTCGCATGACGTGAAGGTGTGGGGCATCCGTAAGCGGCCGTACAAAACGCCGTCCTACGACGTCCGGTGGAAGGTCGCTGATGCTCCGCCGTTCTCGGAGACCTTCCGAACGAAGGCACTCGCCGACAACTTCCGCGCGAAGCTCCTCCGGGCTGCTCAGAAGGGCGAGGCGTTCGACACGGAAACCGGTCTGCCGGACTCCATGGTGCCTGCCAAGGAGTCGCGGACCTGGTACGACTTCGCGCGGGCGTACGTCGCCATGAAGTGGCCGCACGCCGCTCCGAACTCCCGCGACAGTCTCAACGAGACCATGACCCTCGTCACGACGGAACTTCTGGGTGATCGGCCTGGGCGCCCGGCCGACGACATCTTGCGGCGTGCTCTGCGCGGCTGGGCCTTCGTAGTCCAGGCCGGGGACGAGGACGAGGCTCCGGTGGACATCGCGAACGCTCTTCGGTGGGTGACCAAAGCCTCGCTGCCGCTGGCCACGCTCAAGAATCCGGCGGACATCCGTCGCGTCCTCGACTCGCTCAAGCTCAGGCTTTCCGGGGAACCCGCGGCTGCCGAGACGGTGCGGCGCAAGCGGGCAGTCCTCTTCAACGCCCTCGCCTACGCGGTCGAACTGGGGGAGCTGCCCGAGAACCCCGTCACGCTCGTGAAGTGGAAGCTGCCCAAGGTCACCAAGGAAGTAGACCGCCGGGTGGTGGTGAACCCTCAGCAAGCCCGAGACCTCCTCGCCGCTGTTTCGTACGTGGGTGGCTATCGCCGGGCCCGTGGGCGCCGCCTCGTCGCGCTCTTCGCCTGCATGTACTTCGGTGGGCTTCGGCCGGCGGAAGCCGTGGCCCTGCGCCGCCCGGACTGCACGTTGCCGGAAAGGGGGTGGGGTTCTCTGATCCTGGAGAAGACCCGCCCCACCGTTGGAAAGCGCTGGACCGGAACCGGGGAAGTTCACGACAACCGTGGCCTCAAGAACCGCCCCGCGAACGAAACCCGCATCGTCCCAATCCCGCCTCGCCTCGTCCGTATGCTCCTCGCTCACATCGAGGAGTTCGGCACTGCCAAGGACGGGCGGATGTTCGCCAACGAGCGCGGGGGAGTGGTCGCCTCCACCACCTATTGGCGCGTCTGGGACGAGGCTCGACACCTGGCGCTCACGCCGGAGCAGGTGGCCTCGCCGTTGGCCGCTCGGCCGTACGACCTGCGGCACGCTGCGCTCTCCTCCTGGCTCAACGCCGGCGTGGACCCCACCGAGGTCGCGGAACGCGCGGGCAACAGCGTCGAAGTGCTCCTGAGCCGGTACGCCAAGTGCCTCGACGGTCGGCAGGACGTCGCCAATCGGCGGATCGCCGAACTCCTCGGCGAGGATGACGACCAGGAGGACCGGCCCGGCGCCGGGCTCTGATCCACGCACTCCTCACGCACACCTGCGGCATGATGGCCCCTGGACTCCGGTCCGGGGGCCTCGGCGTTTTCCGGGGCTGACCTGCGGATTCCTGGCCTGCGGCCAGTCCACACATAGTCCACAGCGTCCGACATACAGCCGCTCCGAGCGGCATACGGCTGCACAAACACGAAGACCCCGGCCTCAGCGTTTCCGCTGGTGACGGGGTCTTTGGGCACCTCATGCAAGGTGCCCCCGGCAGGATTCGAACCTGCGCACACGGCTCCGGAGGCCGTTGCTCTATCCCCTGAGCTACGGGGGCGTGTCGGGCGCCGTGTTTGGCGGCGACGGGTAGAACCCTACCAGCTCTCTGGGGCAGGTCATGAACGGTTATTGGGGTGTGGGGAGGGGGTGAGCTGGGGGAGGTCGCCCGCAGGGGGCGGAAGTGGGGAAAACCCGGACGCGGCGGTGCGTGCGGACCTACTCTCGAGTTGTGCCAGGCATGTCCGGTCGGGTGCTTGTTGTGGACGACAACAAGGTCATCCGGCAGCTGATCAGGGTCAACCTCGAGCTGGAGGGCTTCGAGGTGGTGACCGCGGCCGACGGTGCCGAGTGTCTGGACGTCGTTCATCAAGTTCGACCCGACGTGATCACTCTCGACGTCGTGATGCCCCGGCTCGACGGTCTCCGTACCGCCGCCCGGCTCCGCAGTGACTCTCGTACCCAGCGGTTGCCCCTCGCCATCGTCAGCGCCTGTACCCGGTACGAGGTTGAAGCCGGGCTCGACGTCGGCGTCGACGCCTTCCTCGCCAAGCCCTTCGAGCCCAACGAACTCGTCGCCCTTGTCAGGCAGTTGGTCGAGCGGGGGGAGTCTGATCCCTCCGTTCAGTTCGGCATTGACACCGGTGCGGGGGTCAACGCCAGCGCTCCCGCCGGCGGCACGAGTGGTGGGGGTGGGGGGAGTGGCGGGGGCGAGGGCGCGGAGTGTGCCGGACGGTCCGGTAGCTGACCGTCGGTTCGGCAGGCCTGGTCTCACTTTCTGCGTCTCGGTCGGCTTGACCGTTTCTTCGTCGGCGCTCGGCCTTGGTTCCCGGTATGGCTCTCGAGTCGACTCACGCCTGGTCCTCCGGCCCGACGGACCTGTGCGGCACGATTCCGGTCCAGTCCCTCCGCGCAGCCGCGTCGCCCGCCCAGCCATCCAGGGTTGTCCACATCCCGGACCACACCGGAAACCTGCTCGCATACCCACCCCCCTCCTCCCATACGCTTGTCCCCGTGACCCCCGTCGAGCTCTCCCGCACCGTGTTGCACGCGGTGCGTCGTGCTGTGGATCGAGGGGAGCTGAGCGTGGCCGTGCCCGCACGGGCGGTTGTCACCCCGCCCGGGCCCGGCGGCAGTGGGGACTACGCCACCAACATCGCCCTGCAGCTGGCCCGGCCCGCCGGGCGGCCGCCACTGCAGGTCGCCGAGATCCTGCGGCCCCACCTCAGCCGAACCGAGGGTGTCGCCGCCGTCGAGATCACCGGGCCCGGGTTCCTCAACATCCACCTCGATCGGAACGCCGTCGCCTCCCTCGTGCGGGACGTCCTCGATCGTCGGGATCACGGCCTGCCCTACGGCCACAGTGACGTCCTCGCCGGGCAGGTTCTCCGGCTGCGCATCCCGTACGACATCCGCGCGGAGGTCGTCGCCGACGCGGTGGGGCGGATCGTCGCCAGCCAGGGGGGCCGCGTCGAGGTCCATCACGTCAGGCCGCATGTCACGACTCCGGGGTTGGAGTCTCATGCGGTGGGCGCGGTGGGCGCGGTGGGCGCGGTGGGCGCAGCAGGTGCGCCAGGGGCGGCGGGTGCGTTGGAGGCGTCCGGCGAATCTCCGTCCCCCGAGTCCGACGCATCCGGCGTATCAGAGGTACACGTCGCCCTCGCCGAGCCTCGGAGGAGTGACGACCTCCCCTCGCCCCAGGGGCGCGCCCTGGAAGAAGCCCGCGTCGCCGACGGGAACGCGGGGCCTCGGACCGCCGACGCCAGCCAGCCGGACCCCAGGTCGGACACGACTCGCCAGGATCGGCAAGGCAACGACCCCGAGCCCATCGACCTCCGGCCCGTCCCCGCGCCCGAGGACCCCGCGCCCCTCGGCCCCGACGCCCTCCGCTGGGCCCTGCTGCATCCCGCCGCCCACGACCGGCCCCGGATCACCGCCGACCTTCTCGTGCAGCGGGCCAGCAACCCCCTCTTTCGCGTCCGTTACGCCCACGCCCGCGCCCGCGCACTCACCCGTAACGCCGCCACCCTCGGCTTCACCGGTGTCCCCGGCCACCTCGACGCCACCGCGTCGGCCGGCCTCGGCCTCGCCACCAGCGCGGTCGCGGCCCGCAGCGACCACAGCGTCCTCGCCGCACCCTTCACGGCCCCGGACGCCCCGGCCTTCACCACCGCGGACGCCGTTTCCGTCTCCGACCCCACCACCCCCCTCCTCACCGCGATCTCCGAGTACCCTCACGTCCTTCTCCGCGCCGCGACCCATCGAACGCCCGATCGTCTCGCCCGGCACCTGGTCGTCACCGCCGACGCCCTGCTGGCCTTCCAGCACACGGTGCTGCCACGCGGCGAAGAGAAACCCTCGGCCGCCCACCGGGCCCGGCTGGCGCTTGCCGAAGCCGCCGGGACGGTGCTGGCCGGCGGCCTGTCCCTGCTCGGCATCGACGCACCCGAATACCTCTGAGCGAGCCAACCGGCCCCGAGCCCTCGGTCCCAAGCCTCCGGGCCCACCCGCCCCAAGCCTCCGGCCCAGGTCAAAAGTCCAGGTCAAAAGCCCAGGGCGAAGGCCCAGGTCAAAAGCCCAAGCCCCCGGCCCCAGCCCACCGGCCCCGAGCCCTGAGGTCAGCCGAAAGCCCAAGGCCCACAGGCCCGAGCCCGAGGCCCAAGCCGAAAGCTGAAGCCGAAAGCCCAAGCCGAAGCCCACGCCTGGTCCACCGGCCCAAGCCCCGGTCCACCGGCCCAAGCCCCGGCCCACCGGCCCAAGCCCCGGCCCACCGGCCCAAGCCGAAGCCCGAGCCCGAAGCCCAAGCCCCCGGCCCAAGCCCGAAGCCCGAGCCCGAAGCCCAAGCCCGAGCCCCAAGCCCAAGCCCGAAGCCCGAGCCCCCAGGCCCCGCGAGCACAGAGTCCCGATAGGTAGAGAGAGTCAGACCAGTCATGAGCCGTTCCGCACACCCCGCCGGGCCCCGTCACGCCGATGTGCTGCCGGAGGGGCATTACAGCGCCCCGCCCGCCGATCTGAACACGCTCGATCCGAAGGTGTGGGCCCAGACCGTCGACCGCGGGGTCGACGGAGTCGTCCGCGTCGGCGGGGTCGACGTGAAGGCGCTCGCCGAAGAGTTCGGCACGCCCGCCTACTTCCTCGACGAGACCGACTTCCGCGCCCGCGCCCGCGCCTGGCGCACCGCGTTCGGGCAGGACGCCGACGTGTTCTACGCCGGCAAGGCGTTCCTGTCGCGCGCGGTCGTGCGCTGGCTGCACGAGGAGGGGCTCAACCTCGACGTCTGCTCCGGCGGCGAGCTCGCCACCGCCCTGTCCGCCGGCATGCCCGCAGACCGCATCGCCTTCCACGGCAACAACAAGTCCACGGAGGAGATCCACCGGGCGGTCGAGGCCGGCGTCGGCCGTATCGTCCTCGACTCCTTCCAGGAGATCGTGCGGGTCGCGCACATCGCCCAGGAGCTCGGCAAGCGGCAGCGCGTGCAGATCCGGGTGACCGTCGGCGTCGAGGCGCACACCCATGAGTTCATCGCCACCGCGCACGAGGACCAGAAGTTCGGCATCCCGCTCGCCGGGGGGCAGGCCGCCGAGGCCGTACGGCGGGCGCTGAAGCTCGACGGGCTGGAGCTCATCGGGATCCACTCGCACATCGGGTCCCAGATCTTCGACACCTCCGGCTTCGAGGTCGCCGCCCACCGCGTCGTCGGGCTGCTCAAGGACATCCGCGACGAGCACGGCGTCGAGCTGCCCGAGATCGACCTCGGCGGCGGTCTCGGTATCGCCTACACCAGCGCCGACGACCCCCGTGAGCCGCACGAGATCGCCAAGGCGCTCACCGAGATCGTCACGCGGGAGTGCGAGGGCGCCCGGCTGCGTACGCCGCGGATCTCCGTCGAGCCGGGGCGGGCCATCGTCGGGCCGACCGCCTTCACGCTCTACGAGGTCGGCACCATCAAGCCGCTGGACGGACTGCGGACCTACGTCTCGGTCGACGGGGGCATGTCGGACAACATCCGGACCGCCCTGTACGACGCCGAGTACAGCGTCGCGCTGGTGTCCCGCACGTCCGACGCCGAGCCGATGCTCGCGCGGGTGGTGGGCAAGCACTGCGAGAGCGGTGACATCGTGGTGAAGGACGCGTTCCTGCCGGCCGACCTGGCACCGGGTGACCTGATCGCCGTGCCGGCGACCGGCGCGTACTGCCGTTCCATGGCGAGCAACTACAACCACGTGCTGCGCCCGCCCGTCGTCGCGGTCAAGGACGGGGAGGCCCGGGTGATCGTCCGGCGGGAGACGGAGGAGGATCTGCTCCGTCTCGACGTCGGGTGACGGGGGAGGGGCTCTGCTGGGCCCTGCTCCGTCTCGACGTCGGGTGACGGGGGAGGGGCTCTGCTGGGCCCTGCTCCGTCTCGACGTCCGGTGACGGAGGAGGGTCTGCTGCGCCTCGACGTCGCGTGACGCAGGCGGAGCTGCTCCGTCTCGACGTCGCGTGACGCGAGTCCGGCCGTGTTCGCGGGCGGTCCGGCCGTGTTCGCGGCGGGGCGGATAATGAATGCCGGGATGCCGGGAATTGCGGGGCCGAAAGATCTCCGTCCCACCGCCCCGCGAAAATGAAATAGATGTCTCACGATCCGGACGAGGGATAGAAACTCCCGTCCGGTGAGTGAGACTGGTTCCACCGTATTCGGTATGAGGAAACGAGGTCGGATGATGCGTACGCGTCCACTGAAGGTGGCGCTGCTGGGCTGTGGGGTTGTCGGCTCAGAGGTGGCGCGCATCATGACGACGCACGCCGACGATCTCGCCGCCCGGATCGGGGCCCCCGTCGAACTCGCGGGTGTGGCCGTCCGCCGGCCCTCCAAGGTCCGTGAGGGCATCGACCCGGCACTCGTCACCACCGACGCCACCGCCCTCGTCAAACGCGGGGACATCGACGTCGTCGTCGAGGTCATCGGCGGTATCGAGCCCGCCCGCTCCCTCATCACCACCGCGATCGAGCACGGCGCCTCCGTGGTCTCCGCCAACAAGGCGCTCCTCGCCCAGGACGGCGCCGCTCTGCACGCGGTCGCCGAGGAGGCGGGCAAGGACCTCTACTACGAGGCTGCCGTCGCCGGCGCCATTCCGCTGATCCGCCCCCTGCGTGAGTCGCTCGCCGGGGACAAGATCAACCGAGTGATGGGCATCGTCAACGGCACCACCAATTTCATCCTCGACAAGATGGATTCCACGGGCGCCGGTTATCAGGAGGCCCTGGACGAGGCCACCGCGCTCGGCTACGCCGAGGCCGACCCGACCGCCGACGTCGAGGGCTTCGACGCCGCCGCCAAGGCCGCGATCCTCGCCGGGATCGCCTTCCACTCGCGGGTACGGCTCGACGACGTCTACCGCGAGGGCATGACCGAGGTCACCGCCGCCGACTTCGCCTCCGCCAAGAACATGGGCTGCACCATCAAACTGCTCGCCATCTGCGAGCGGGCCGCGGACGGTGGCTCCGTCACGGCGCGCGTGCACCCCGCGATGATCCCGCTGACCCACCCGCTGGCCTCGGTACGCGGCGCGTACAACGCCGTGTTCGTGGAGTCGGACGCCGCGGGCCAGCTGATGTTCTACGGCCCCGGAGCGGGCGGCTCGCCCACGGCCTCCGCCGTCCTCGGCGACCTCGTGGCGGTCTGTCGCAACCGGCTCGCGGGCGCCACCGGGCCCGGCGAGTCCGCGTACGCCGCCCTGCGGGTCTCGCCCATGGGCGAGGTCGTCACGCGCTACCACATCAGCCTTGATGTGGCGGACAAACCGGGTGTTCTCGCCCAGGTGGCGACCGTGTTCGCCGAGCACGGGGTGTCGATCGATACCGTTCGCCAGCAGGGCAACAACGGCGAGGCCTCCCTCGTCGTCGTCACCCACCGCGCCTCCGACGCCTCCCTGAACGGGACCGTCGAGGCGCTGCGCAACCTCGACACCGTGCGGGGTGTCGCCAGCATCATGCGGGTTGAAGGAGAGTAACCAGCAATGACCCACCAGTGGCGCGGAATCATCGAGGAGTATCGGGACCGGCTGCCCGTCTCCGACAGCACGCCGGTCGTGACGCTCCGCGAGGGCGGCACGCCCCTCGTCCCCGCGCAGGTGCTCTCCGAGCGCACGGGCTGCGAGGTCCACCTCAAGGTGGAGGGAGCCAACCCCACCGGGTCCTTCAAGGACCGCGGTATGACGATGGCCATCACCCGGGCGAAGGAGGAGGGCGCGAAGGCCGTCATCTGTGCCTCCACGGGCAACACGTCCGCCTCCGCGGCCGCCTACGCCGTCCGCGCGGGCATGGTCTCCGCCGTGCTGGTGCCCCAGGGCAAGATCGCGCTCGGCAAGATGGGCCAGGCCCTGGTGCACGGCGCGAAGATCCTCCAGGTCGACGGCAACTTCGACGACTGCCTCACCCTCGCGCGTGAACTGAGCGACAACTACCCCGTGGCGCTGGTGAATTCCGTCAACCCGGTGCGTATCGAGGGCCAGAAGACCGCCGCCTTCGAGATCGTGGACATGCTCGGCGACGCCCCGGACATCCACGTCCTGCCGGTGGGCAACGCGGGCAACATCACGGCCTACTGGAAGGGCTACAAGGAGTACGCCGCCGACGGCATCGCCGCGCGGACGCCCCGCATGTGGGGCTTCCAGGCCTCCGGATCCGCGCCGATCGTGCGCGGCGAGGTCGTCAAGGACCCCTCGACCATCGCCACCGCGATCCGCATCGGCAACCCCGCGTCCTGGCAGTACGCCCTCGCCGCGAAGGACGAGTCCGGCGGTGCCATCGACGAGGTGACGGACCGTGAGATCCTGCGCGCCTACCGGCTGTTGGCCGCGCAGGAGGGTGTCTTCGTGGAGCCCGCCTCCGCCGCGTCCGTGGCCGGTCTGCTCAAGGCCGCCGAGAACGGCCAGGTCGACCCGG